>CAVROS010000031.1:0-19819 GCA_963722885.1 uncultured delta proteobacterium | reverse complement strand
GTACTCCGCGAAAATTCTGTTGCGAGCTGCTGTCGCAGGGCGAGGACCGTGAGGTGAAGGGAGACGCTTGAACGAACCAGAGAGGCCACGGCGACGACCAACGCGACGGGGACGGCGCTGCTGGCGGGCACACTACTCACGCCGTTGCCGCTGCTCAACGGCTTCGCTGGAGACCGTCGTGCCCATCCCGCCGCTTGGCCGGCGCAGCCCGCGGCCGAGGACGCACCTCGATAGGTGACCGTGATGGCGCCAGAATCGGGTTTTCGGGACCCACAGGAGGTGCGAAACGCCGCGAGAGCGCTCTAGAGTGATCGAGACGGGATTACCGCCGCGGTATCGAGCTTATACCTGGGCAGCCGGGAAGGGGATTCCGAGAGGAATCCTTATGCGTTTCTTTTATCCGTTTGCCGCCTTGCGCTCCCTCCGGGTTCTGAGCGCCCTTCTGGTTGGCCTACTTGCGGGTTCTTCCGCGAGCGCCACCAATATGTCGACCGTCGACGTCACGCTGTTGCTGACCTTCCAGGGTGCGGTGTTCACCAGCAGCGGGCTGGACGCCGAGGGCGGTGGAAACGACTACGAGGACCTCAGCTTCGACTACTCCAACGTCACGGGATTGTTCGAGCTTGGCACCGGAGCCCAGTCGAGCACGACCTCCGAGCTGACCATCAACGGCACCGACTGGAGCATCGCCGACGATATCGTGGCGGGCGACGTGCTCTCCATCGTCTTCTCGACGATGGCCGAGGCGACCGGCGCTGGATCCGAGTTCACTGCGAGCTTGACCGACACGATCGACCTTTCCTCCTTCGTGTACGTCGAAGACAGTTTGACCTTCCTCTTCGACTACGAGATCACGTGGGCCTTCGACCTCGATGAGCCGGATCCGGGGCAGGCGCTCGGCGTCGTGGAAGCCGATGTGGACGGGGGCCCGCTCTACGTCGACATCGCGTTCACCGGTCCCGACGGCGGGTCCATAATGTCGGGCGACGTGGAATCGGGCTCGTTCGGATTCGAGATCGACAACACCCTCGGCGACATGGAGAATTTCCAGGTCAGTTTCAACACCCGGGTGGTTTCCAACGCCCAGGTCGTTGTCCCGGAGCCCAGCTCCCTGGCCTTGCTCGCGAGCGGCGCGCTGCTCATGACCTGGTGTCGGCGGCGCAGCCTCGGCTGAGGGTGGCCGCGCTCGTGATGAGCGGCCTGGCCGGGTCCGCGGCGGTCGGCACGGCGACCAGGCCCACCAGCAGAAAGAAGAGCCGATCGAGCCGGTACCAAGGGCCCTAGCCGCTACGGACCCGCGCTACCCGAGCAGCCCGCGGTTCTCGTCCGTCGGCACGCGCCTGAAGCGGTGGCCGGTGCCGGAGCGGTCGAGCAGGCGGACTTCGAGGCTTTCTGTCGCTGGGTCGGGGCTGCCGTTCTCGTCGCGGCCGAGAGTGTCGCGGCGCCCGCCAACGGGGGATCGAGGATGAGCGAATGGCCTGCATCCGCACGGGATTTGACCGAATGGGACTTCCATAGGGGAGGATCGCAAGACACTTCTTCCCCGTTCGCCGGGAATCGTGCGATTCGGCGTCTGCCTCGGCATTGGCTGGGTGGTCTCGAGTCGAGACATCGTCCTGTCCCCACGTTCCCAAGGCAGCCGGAGTGGGGAGTAGATCTTCTGGGTTCCGCGACAGGTTCCCATGGCAGTCGTCGCGCAGTGCGGTCAAGGAGCCATCAGATTCTCCGTCCGCGGACGGGAACCATCTTTCCATCAGGGCCTCGAGGGGCCAGGGCTTCGTGCGGTCCTCCGGAGGGGCATAGCTTATCGGTGGGGTCTGCAGGGGCGAGCCCTGGGACCAACGTGCAATCGGATGCTCACCTCCGAACCGTTGTCGCGTCTGCGCAGAATGACGAGAGGCGTTGGGTGGCTCGGAACCACTTCCTGCGCCTAGCCTTCGCGGTGTAGGTCGCGCGTTCGTCGCGCCGTCTCCGGCGTGTAGCGCTCCTCCTTCTTCCACATGGCCAGCACCGTCGCCGCGATCTTCCGAGCGAGGGTGAGCTTGGCCAGGTTGGGCTTGGTCCCTGCCTTCAGCATCCGCTGGTAGTCGACGTAGATCGGATCCTCGGGAGCCAGCGTGACGACCGTCGTCGCGGCGCCCTTGAAGATGTCCTTCAGAACGTGATTGTGCTGGCGCGTCAGCCCACGGGTCCGTTGGACCTGAGCCCGGATCCAGCCACCATCGGCCGTCTGGATCCAGTCGGAGCTGGTACGCATGACGATTCCCAGACCGCAGTAGCTCCAGAACTGCTGTCGGGTGCGGAAGCGATGTGGGGTAACGACGATCGGCAAGAGGCGCGCCACTCGAATCGGGCCTATCCCCGGGGCCGTCTCCAGCAGGCGGGTGATGGGTTGCTTTCGCGATTCCCGGATCAGATCCTGCTCGGCCTGCTCCTTCAACACGACCAGGAAGTCGAGTTGCTCGTAGAGCCGCGTGGCCGTGCTCTGAGCGATCGCCGGGAGCTGCTCTTGCCACCGCCCCCGATGTGCCTTGCCGTAGACCATCCGGCCCGGTGTGCTGATCCCACGCGAACGGTAGACACTCTTGAGGCGCGCCTGCACTCGGACGAGATCGCGGCTGATCGCCTGATGCGTGCGGGCAAGCTCGCGGAGCATCGCAAACTGCCGGGGTGCCTTGAAGATCCGCTTGTCGAGGGTCCCCGTCCGTAGCTTCTCGGCCAGGCCGTACGCATCCCGCCGGTCGTCCTTCTGTCCGCGGCTCTTCGTGACTCCCGCCACCACGGCCTCGTCCACGTGCGGGCTCAGGGTCTCGTACAGCCAAGCGCTCTGCGTGCCCTCCTCGAAGACCAGGTGCTTCTGACCCGGGATCATCCGGATCGCCTCGACCAGGGCCCGGCCGTTGGTCTCCACCACGGCCGTCTGCAGGCGCTTGCCAGCCTGCGAGACCACGGCGAGCGTCGAGCTTGCTGCGTGTACATCCAGTCCGATATAGCGTTCCATCGGTGCCTCCCCTCGTTGGAGATTTGAGAAGTCCAACTCGAGGATTTCCGACGAACTCGGGAGGCACCATCCCACAGCTCCCTCCCGAATCATGGCTCGGCTGACAGACGCCACCCCCCTATGATGCTTATCGGACGCAAAAGGCCTTGGTATTTTTTATCCGCTCCCATCCGCGACGAACATGACGGGACCTCCGGAGAGCGGCGGGGCGCGCCGATGTGGTTCCCCGATCGCGGGACAAACGCGGGACAAGATTTCAGGACTCGGGTTCCTTTGATTTCGGTGGCTTACGTCGCTTCGTCCCGGGTTCGAGTTTCGTTGGGGACGCCAATAACATCAGGTACTTACAGACTTTTCATTGAGGTTTTTACGTCACCGGTTGCTTTTCGCAGACGTGCGGGCGGTGACCACTGGTGCGCGAGCAGCGGAGGTGCTCAGCACTCCGGCGGGTTCGAGCGATCGACACACGGAGGTGTCCATCGCTCCTTCAGCGACGAATCCGCTGTCCGCCCGGTCGGGTCTCGCCTCGATCTGTGGTCTGCGGAAGGACAAGACCGCCCCGGATCTGTACCCTCCCCACCGCGATGAGTCACACGGCAAACAAGATCCGCCGGTTCACCGAGAAAAGCCCGAGCCTGGAGAACTACTGGCGCTCGATCATCCTCTTCGGGCGCAACGTGGCTTCCTACAAATTCGCACTGGGCCAGTCACTCCTGGAACTCTCCAAGAACAGAACCGAGGTCCTTACCCTCGAAGAGCTGGCAGTCCCCTTTAGCCGCCATCTCTGTGCCCACTTGGCTCAAGTCAGCAGGATGACTGGACTGCCGCGCCGTGGGATGGGAAGATAGATGACGTGCGGATATACAATAGAGCCTTGACAGCAGGCGAGATCGACGCAGCGGGGAGGTAGGGCGAATTCGCGTCTTGCCCCGGTTCGATCCCCGCGGGCCCCCAAGGGCTCCTCTCCATCAGACACCAGATCACCCGCTCGTTCTACCGTGATTTGACACCAACGCAAGTAATCGTCCACTTCCCCTATGAGGCTCCTCTTGGAAGGGGGCGACCCGCAGTGGAGTGTTTTCTTCCTGGCTAGGAGGAGACAGTCAATACCTGGAACATCCTGAATAGGGGCTTGCAGCAAGAAGAGCGAGGGCAGGAGAGGATGCCATGACGACGAAGAAGACCTCATCATCGACTGCGAGTTCTTGGATTCTCGGACTGACCGCGTTGCTGCTTCTGCTGTCGACGGGAGATGCATGGGGGGCGACCATCACGGTCACGAACCCGGGCTTTGAAACCCCGACGTTGTCCGATGGGGACGGTGTCGATGGTGTTTCCGGGTGGTCCTCCAGCGCTACGAATGTGGCGAAAACCGCGAACCCACCGACGAGCATGTTCCCATCCGAGGCGCCGGAAGGTCAGAATATTGCCTTCGTCAACGGCACCGGGAATTTCATCATGCAGAACCTGACGGGCGCGTTTGTTGCTGCTGATATGACCTACACGCTGAAAGTGGATGTTGGGACACGGTTGGGTGACGGAGGGACGGGCTGGGGCTACTCCGTGGATCTGGTCATCGCCAATACCTACGATGTCGCTGGCATTCTGGCCCAGGACTTCAGCTCGTTGTCGCCGAGTCCCGGCCAGTTTCTCACTTCGACTCTGACCTACACGGCTCCTTCGAGTGGGACTGTCATCGGACAGCAGCTGGCGATCAGACTCAAGAACTGGGGCACTCAGCAAGTTCACTTCGACGACGTACGGCTGACCGTCGTGCCCGAACCGACATCCCTGGTCCTTCTCGGGTCAGGGTTGGTTGGGATGTTCGGTTTGAGGCGTCGGATGGGACCTGTGGGTTGTCGGAAGCGACCCGGCGCCGCCGTCTCCCGCCAGGCGTAGTCCCCGCTCACATGGTTCCTTGCTGGCCGCCAACGGGGGATCGAGGATGAGCAAGAGCCCTTCGTCCCGACGGGACTTGACCGAATGGCTCTTTCCATAGGGGAGAATCGCAGAGCACAGCACGTTCTTCTACGTGGCGAAGATGCGTGGTGAGCCGTGGGCAACGACGCCCGTATCGATGAGATGACTCTCGACGAAAGCAGCGGTGTCCCGAGTACCCAAAGTGTGTCTCACTTTCATTGACACACTCCGCACATCATTCATTCGAGCATTCCTGTGGGGTGATACATTCCTTGTCGCCGATGCCTTGTCCTGCGAAATGACCCACTTGGTAACAAGCTTCATAGCTATTACACGAACTGTTTCCGATCGAAGAGCTGTAGTCATCTCCGACCTCATAACAGGCCTCGGAGCCGTTACACGATTTCGCGCCAATGGTCGTGGCGACACTACTGGTATAAGCAGCCTCATAACATGCGTAGTATCCACTACACGAATTGGCACCGATCGTGGCCGATCCCTCGTAACCGGCGTAATAGCAGGAATAGTCGCCATCGGCACACGAGCTTTTGCCGATCTCGGCGTGACTGCCGGAGCTATGAGCAACGTAATAACAGGCTTCGTAGCCCCTGCATGATTTGGCGCCGATCGTGGCCAAGCCGGAGTAGCCGGCTTGGTAACAGGCGTAGGTGCCGATACATGAGTTCTTACCGATCTTGCCGTTGGCGTAGGAACAGGCTTCGTACTCGAGGCATGACCCTTTGCCGATCTCCACGGAGACCTCTTGACCGGCTTCGGCACAGGCTTCGTAGCCCCTACACGCGCCCTTATCGACCGTAGCCTCGCCACTATAGGCACCGAGGTGTGAACAGGCTTCGTAGCTGTTACACGAGCCATTTCCGATCTCAGCATCGCCGAAATCGTAACCGGCCCATTCACAGGCTTCGTAGCCGTTACACGAGTCATTTCCGATCGCAGCTGCCCCATCATCTGATCCAATACGACGGCAAGTACCCTCGCCGTTACACGAACGGTTGCCGATTCTTACCCCATCGCCAAGGTTGGTACAGGAGCCCTCGACGTTGCAGGATTGGCCTCCAATCACGACCTGATCGCCGGTGTCCTCAAAGCTGCAGTAGGCATTCGGCACAGGCAGCCCCCCGCAGGATTGGGAGCCAATCTTGGCGGCCTCAACGGTTGAAGAAGACAACATTCCAAAACAGCCCAGAGCGATCACGGCGATAGTGATGTTACGTTTGCCCATGACGGTCCCCCCGCTTTACGGTCATGTCCGTTGCACTGCAGACCGAAGGAAGCATTGATTGGATTAGGAGCATAGATAGCTCTACGTTCCGGTTGTTCGTAAGTCTCCGCCATCCTCCCACATTCGAGGGCGTGCGGTCAACCTCCAGCGCCGCTGGGATTCTGGCAACTTGAAGTCCCGGGCGACGGTGACGGTCCCCGGGTTTCGGATGGCGTCGCGAGCCGTGGCCACTGTGGACACCGTGGCCGGCTGCTTCCGTGGATTGCTTCTTTCTTTCTGCCATTTCGAAACACTCCCCAGGGTCCTAGACCCTGTGATGTGTCTTAGATTAGACCACCCAAATGTCCGAATGTCGTTGACGGGCTACAACAGGGTACGTGCTTGGTACACCCCGTCTTGCTTCCATCGTGATTCCTCACGAAGGTCCTGGTATCTATCAACTGGAGGAGGACCTTTCCAATGGCGACAGCCCACGAGATCCGCACTCTGATCGAGAAGACCACCACCGGAACCCGCCGCCGATTCCTCCCGAAGCGCTCAGCACCACGACCACGGGGACGAGCAGGACCAACCTCACGATCGCTCCCTGCTAGGGCTTCGTCGCGCTCATGATCAGCCAGTTGCCCGCCGCGTGGTGACAGCGGGGATCGGCCAGACCGGCCTTCTCGAGCGCGTCGCTGAGCGCTTCGGGCGTGAACGCGTAGACGCCACCGATACGGCGGCGGATGCGCGCAACGCGCTCGCCAGCGGCACCCTCTCGGCGTCGAAAAGCCGCCGCCGTGAAGCGCCCGCCCGGCACCAGCACCCGTGCGATCTCCCCCAGCACGTGCTCGGCGTCGGGGAACAGGTGAAGGGCCCCGCAGCAGTTGACCACGTCGAAGTGGTCGTCCGCGAAGGGCAGCTCCATCGCGTTGCCGTGGACCAGCAGCAGGTTCGACACTTGCTCCTCACGCGCCTTGTCGGAGGCGAAGCGCAGCATGGGGACGGAGAGGTCGAGACCGACGACGGTCCCGGGCGAGGCCGCTGCGGCGAGGGGCCGAGCGTAGATCCCCGGGCCGCAGGCGAGGTCCAGGGCGCGCTGCCCGTGCTCGAGCCGCGCGGCATCGGTGATCAGAGCGAACTCGTGCTCGAAGTCGACCCCCATGGCGCGGGCGACCAGGGGGCTGCGTCGCCACCAGGTGCTCTCGTAGATCCGGATCAGCGGTCGCCACTCCATCGTCACCTGGGCGAACGTGCGGCGCCCCATCGACTCGGGCAGGAGATCGACGTACCCGTCGCTGAAAGCGAAACCGGTACCGCAGCTCTCGCATACGGCCTGTTCGGTCTGCGGCGGCTGGGACAGCAGGCCCCCCGAGCACACCGGACAGCGGATCTCGTAGTCACGCAGCTCTGGCATGGCACACACCTCGAGCTTCAATCCACGACGGGGCATCATCCCACACCCGGTCCGCAATATCTGGCAGAGTTCATGTCAAAAAAGTTCGACATCGCCGCTATGGTGGCCATCGGGGTGAAGCCGCGGAACAGACGCTCCTTGCGGATGGCCTCCGTCTTTCTGGCGCAGGGTCGAGGTAGCCGCGGCGCATGATGGCGTAGGCAGCAGTGCTGCCGCGATGCTGCCAAGCGGGCGGACGGTGATGGAAAACACCGGATGTTCGTGGAACCTCGCTCGATGTAGTCGGGGCGGCCAACTGTAAGTCCCCGCTCATTCTCGCGAAATCGGACGCACTGGGTCAATCCCCTGATTCTTCTCAGGCCTCCTGGGACTTGAGGTCGCGCGCGAGGGTGACCGTGCCCGGGTTCCGGATGGCCCTGAGAGTGGCCTCCCGCAGATAGGCGCGCGGCTCGACCCCGGCGAGCTTTGCTGACTCGATCAACGAGTAGAAGAGCGCCGCGACCCGGGTGCCCCGCTCGGACCGGCTCCCGTAGTGATTCTTCCTTCCGACGGCGACGCCACGTAGGGCGCGCTCCACGCCGTTGGTGTCCAGTGGGATCTTCGGGTCTCCGAGGAAGCGCACGAGGCCCGGCCAGAGGCCACTCGTGTACGAGATCGCCTTCCCCAGCACCGAGCGCGGCAACGCCCGCTGCGTCATCAACCACGCCCGCATCTCGTCGATGACCGGCTTCGACTCCTTCGCCCGCAAGGCGGCGAGCACAGCCAGCCGCTCCTCGGGACTCGCTCGCTTGGCCTCCGCGTCAATCGCGTAGAGCCGCCCGATCCACTCGAGGATCTGGCCTGCCTCCGGATAGAAGGGCTCCGCCTCGACGAACTTGCGCCGCACGTGAGCCCAGATATGGGCCAGGGTCAGGTCCGAGCCCTCCCGCTCCCGGGCCAGCACGTCGTACGCCTTGTGTTTCCCGTCAGAAGAAGTTGGACATTCGGGTGGCCTAGGTTAAGAGACACTTTGCGGGGTCTGAGGCCCCGAGGAGAGTCTCGATATGGCTGGACAGAAGAAGCAATCCACTGAGGCGGCAGTGCGTGAGATCCGCCGCCGGACCCGCAGGAAGTTCGCCCCGGAAGAGAAGATCCGGATCGTGCTCGAGGGCCTGCGAGGCGAGCAGAGCGTCTCCGCCAGGGCGTTGTCGTAGGAGTCGCCAACGGTCCCCACCGAAGGTTCAATCCCTGCCTCGGCCAGGCGCTCCGTGTAACGGATCGACAAGTACTGAACACCGCGGTCGCTGTGGTGCACGAGGGCGTCGATGCCGGGCCGAGCGTGGAGCGCCTGCTCCAGGGCATCCAGCGCCAGGTCGCTCCGAAGCGAGTTTGACACGCGCCAGCCCACGATCTTGCGTGAGAAGACGTCCGTGATGAACGCCACGTAGACGAACCCGACCCAGGTGGCCACGTATGTGAGATCCGCCACCCACAGCCGATTGGGTCGGTCGGCCGTGAAGTCGCGATGAACGAGGTCCGCCGGCCTCTCGGATGCCTCGTCCACGATCGTGGTCTTCTTGTACTTCCGGCCGCGAATGGCGCCTTCGAGGCCCATCTCGCGCATCAACCGCTCCACCGTGCACCGTGCCACGTCGATCTTCTCTCGCTTGAGCTGACGCCAGACCTTCCTCGCACCGTAGACCCCGAAGTGTTCCTTCCAGACCCGCTCGATCTCCTCGCGCAACTGGGTGTCTCGGACCACCCTTTCGGGGAGCCGGGAAGGGTCCGCCTCACGGGCCTTCTGCTCGTGGTAGGTCGACGGGGCGATCGGCAACTGCTGGCAGATCGGCTCGACCCCGTGCTCCTCACGGTGCTCGTCGATGAACGACACCATCACTTCGGTCGGCGGTCGAGCTCCGCCTGGGCGAAATACGCGGACGCCTTCCGCAGGATCTCGTTGGCGCGGCGAAGCTCGCGATTCTCGCGCTCGAGCTCCTTGATCCGAGCCTGCTCATCGCTGGTGAGGCCAGCTACGGCGGCCTGTATCGACCTCGGTCTGCCGTACCCACTTGCGGAGGGTCTCAGACGTACACCCGATCTTCTCCGCGATCGAGCAGATCGCCTCCCACTCGGAGTCGTACTCACTCCCTGTGCTCGAAGACCATCCGGACCGCCCGCTCGCGGACCTCCTGGGAATACCTGCTTGTGCGTGCCATGACTCCATCCTCTCAAGGAATGGAGCCTCCGGCAATCCCGGGGCGGTTCACTCCCTATTGGCCTTCTATAGGGAAGTTCCTCGAATCGGTGTCCTGTCTGTCCAGTGGGTCCAGCGCGGAGAGGTGAGGGCAGAGCAAGCTACACCCAAACCGCGATTGGGGCGGAGCGCTTTGCCGTTTTGGTGACCGTTGTCCCCTATTGGAGTGACCGGGGTCGCCCAGCCACTGTCAGTGCTGCCAAACCGATGGCGAGGAGGAGGGCGGTGGTGGGTTCGGGGACGTAGTCGACGGTCAACATCGGGCAGCGGTTACCAGGAGGACAGAGGGTGGACGACTCGCGCGTCGCAAAACCGACCGAGAGGGAGACCGCCGGGAATGGCGTTGCGACGGCCCCCATGAACCCGGCGTGCGTCGCACTCGCATCGACCAGGCTCTGCAGGTAGGTGCTCACGTCCGCGCTGATGTCGGTGGACACGAAGTTCCCCGAAATGTAGCTGTACACGAACGGTCCTGCGATCGGATTCGAAATGCTCATGTCGCCGAGCGCGATCGAGCCGTCGCCCGAGTACCCGTGGATCCAGATGTTGATCGTGGAGTCACCCCCGGCTCCCGCACCGCCACCTGTCCGGGTCAAGGACAGGGTCGCCGAATTGATCGTGGCCCCGCTGGGAATCGAGGAAAGATCGAACTCCAGCGCGAATCGCTGTTCATTGTACCCCCAGGACCCCGCGTACGCGTAAGCCCACATCAAGGAATTCGTCGTGTTCAGCGATCCGAAAACACCGCTCCCGAGGTCCTGCGCATACCCGTCGTCGACCGCGATCAGAGTGATCGAATTCGCCCCTGCTCGCCCCGCCGCGCCGAGGCACAGCACCAGCACCACGGCGCATGCGATCGTTCTCACGCTTGGCCCTCCCGCGGAAACGGGCGGGGAAGCGCTAAGGGATTGGTCCACACTTTCGTTCTGCATCGTATCTTCCTCTTCGGGCGGCTGAATCAAATGGGGGGAAGGAGACACCGGCGAGGGCATTCCTTCCCGAGAAAAAGTGGGGCAACTGCGACTGTCCGGAGCTTGACCAGCATCGGGCAGTGCCACGAGCTGAGCCCGCATCCCTCCCCCTCCGGCTGATGGGAGCGGAGGAAGTGTCGCGAGAGAGCAGTAGCGAGGAGTGGAGCCAAAGAGCACAGCACGACGCTCTTCCCCTTCCCAAGGTTCATCAGGGAAGTGGGCGATTCGACGGGTTTCGTGGCACGGAAATCGCACGCATCGGGGCAATAGACGGGGCGGAAGCTGCGCCACCACCATCCGGTGCCACGCATCCCCACGGGGACCCCTCCCACATCCTGAAATTTGTGAGGGAGGGGTCTGTTCACGATGCCGAGTGTCGAGTGTGGGGGGTACCGGGGGGGTCGCCCTGGCTGGCGCTGGCGCAGCCGCGCCCAACACTGAACAACACGAGGCGAACAACGCACGCCAGGTCTTCCGCATTACACCAGCTCAGAGTAATCCAGTTGCTGGCCAGTGTGCGGCGTGCAGCGCACTGCTGCGAAGCAAGCTGAGCCAAGTACGTATCACTACGGTGTGTCATCAAGCTGCACACCGGCGCACCGAAGGCCAGCTCGCCACCGTCGATAAACGCAGTCTTCAAACAAAAACACGTCCCAGTGTCATTTATGTTCTTGAGTTCTCACGCGAAGTGGCGATACTATTACGCATGAGAATGTCTCTTCTAGAAACCTATTCCACCGTCGATAAACAACCCGAGCAGACTCAAGTAGGTGCAGTAGTAGCTGGAGAGCTTGCGACTACCGACGCTTTCACCGTTGCTGCTTCGGTTGACTGCACACCTGAACGAAACCCGTTCCACGTGTACCTGGCCCGGCTTGCGAAGGGCTCCCGACCGACGATGGCCGAGGCGTTGGAGAGGATCGCGAGGATCGCCTCAGGCGGCACGCTCGAGGCTGCGGCCTTCCCTTGGCACCTGCTCCGCTATCAACACGTCACAGCGGTCCGTACTGCGCTCATGGAGAGCATCTCCGAGCGAACAGGGCAAGCCGCTCGGCCCGGCGACAGTCAACAAGGCTCTCAGTGCCCTGCGTGGTGTACTGAGGGAGGCTTGGCGACTCGGGCTCATGAGCGCCGAGGACCTGGCCAGGGCCACGGACTTCGCACCGGTGCGGGGCTCGACGGTGCTGCGGGGTAGGGCACTCGCCAGCCACGAGGTGGCTGCGCTGTTCCACGTCTGCTCGCAGGACCAGACGGCAGCTGGGCCGACGGGATGCGGTGATCCTGGCCCTCGGTGTAGCGGCTGGCCTGAGGCGAGCCGAGATCGCCAGCCTCGACCTGGCCGACCTGGACCTAACCCGCGAGCTGGTCCGGGTGCATGGCAAGGGCCGCAAGGTGCGCGAGGTCCCGATCAAGAATGGCACCCTCGATGCGCTGTGGGCTTGGCTGACGTGTCGGGGCAGCCAGCCCGGTCCCCTGGTGTGCCCGGTCCGCAAGGGCGGCAGGGTGGAACTACGGCGGCTGGCACCTCAGTCCATCCTGCGGGTGTGCGAGAAGCGGGCAGCGGAGGCGGGTATCAAGGAGTTCGCCGCCCACGACCTGAGGCGCACCTACATCAGCGCGCTGCTCGACCAGGGCGTGGATCTGTCGGTGGCCTCCGAGCTGGCCGGGCACAGCTTCGCCGACGACCACGAAGCGGTATGACCGCAGGGGCGAGCGGGCTCGGCATGCGGCGGCGGAGACGATTGTGGTGCCGTATGTGTGGAGGGGGCGGGGCAAGTAGGAGAAGTTACCTCGGAGAGCGATTACCCTCCCGCGTCACACAGGCGCAGGTTGTCCGGGGCGCGGCGGTCCCTGGTATCCTGTGGGTCGGAGCAACGCCCAAGTCGTCAGTGCAGGAGATCAAGCTCCGCTACCCCGCCGGAGGATTCGATGAGATCAGATCAACCTCTCTACACTGCGGCATTCATCCTTGTCATGATCGCCTCAGGGCCTACCTGGGCGACCTCCAACGTGGAGGAAGAGGTGTGGAGGATGGAGGAATCGTACTGGCGCTATGCAACGGCGGGAGATGTCGAGGGCTACGTGAGCTTGTGGCATGAGAGCTTCATTGGGTGGCCATGTCTGGCAGCTCAACCGACGAAGAAGGAGAGCGTTGCAGGGTGGGTACGTCAGATTCGTGATGGGGAGTTCACCGTCGCCTACAACCTGCACCGCGAGACAGTCCAGAGTTTCGGAGACGTTGCAGTGGCGTACTACTCGACCCCTATCGTCTACACCTACCCTGATGGGAGTACCCGGTATCAAGGTCAGCTCTGGAAGTTCACGCACACCTGGATGAAGGTTGGCGAGCAGTGGCAGATGATCGGCGGGATGTGCGGGGTTCTGGATCGGCCAGCAGAAGAGGAGCCAGCGAGAGAAGAGGATGAGGAGGAGGGGGGCGAGTAGGCGATCCGACCCCAACGCGACGGCGCTATTGAAGCGTCACTCCTCCGGGAACCCGATGCGGCGGATCAGGTCAGCGAAGCGGGAGCCGGAGCCAGCTTCTCGGGCGACTCTTGAGTTCCTTCCCATCACCCCATGAGTCCAACGCCTCACCGTAGGATTTTGCTCCCCGGGTCGTCGGCCAGCTGCTGAGATCTATGCGGGTGGCCGAAGGCTACCCCGAGCGGGGCAGGCCGACACGGCGATATTCCAAACTGGGGGGGCGTCGCCCTACCGCACACCCGCAAGTAGCCGGTATTTCATGCGGTCGTGACAGACAGGCTCGATGGTGAGGGAATTCGCGGGAATTCGGGTTTGGCTTTACTTGAGAGAGGAAATAGTAGATGAAAACGGCAAAGAGGTTTGTGTTCAGTGTCACCACCTTCGCTGTGCTGTGTTTCTTTGGCGCTCCTGTGGTCCATGCCCAGCTCCTCGACGGAACTCCCCATCAGGCAAAGCTAAGCTCCGCGGCGGCTGTGTACGTTCCCATGGCAGGGCTCGTCAAGGACGCAGGGAAGGCGACTCTCCCCATCGTACTGAGATATCCACCGGAGCCAACCCGGTTACAGGTGGGTTCGACTACGACATAAACGCCTTGATCGACATGGGTCCGGGCGTTTGTTGGCGAGGTGACCATCGGAAGAATTCGAGTACTTCCTGTACGGGCGAAGAGTCAGCCGTCGTGAACCTCAGCGCTTCTGACTTTCCGGAGCCAGGTCAGAACCCTGGTTGGCCGTCTCTTCGCAAAGGTCAAGACCACGCCCGGCCAAATCGGGCCTGAAGTCGGTCGCGGGCTGGTACGAAGTCGACGGCGTGGCGCGGCCCCCGATCCCGACGAAATCTCCAGGTCGTCGAAGCTGCAGGCGAAGGAAAAGGAGGCATCCAAGCTCGTCGACTGCACGATTCTTTAGCGATCGACCTTCCCAGAAACGAAGCTCGCGCATCGTGAGGTAGACGAGGACTCAGCGGACCTGCTTCACGTTTACAGCCTTGCGCTTGTATTTGAAGCTTGAGTTTCGAGCGATGACCGGAAACCACCGCGGGAGACCGAGATCCGGGTGATCAGGTCCTCCGCGATCCCATCGGCAAAGTACTCTTGCTCGGGATCGCCGCTGAGGTTGTCGAACGGCAGGACCGCGATGGCGGGGCGGGCCCTCGAAGCCGGGGACGGTGAGGGGATCGAGGTCGGGGGCAGAGGAATCCGCCGCCTCAGGGGCCCTCGGCTAACAGCGGTGGGCTTCTCCTGGGAGGGCTCACCCCGCCGGCGCACCAGGGACCGAAGCCCAGCAAAGACCACCCCAGCGAACACGATCCCCACCACGGCGCTGATGGTGGCCTCGTTCTCGCCCAGCCAGCTGGCGATGCGCGAAAGAAGGTCCATGACCCCAGCCCCCCGCCCCGGGGGCATTATACGCGCACCCTGGCTGGGCGGACAGTGGATTCACCGATGCCGGGAAACTCGACACCAAATTAAGTAGGGAACCGGATACGAGGATCTGATCAAGAAGCTCGACTGCGAGCCGTGGGTGCGAGGCTTCAGCCGCTGCCATCGGCCCGGCCCTGCGACGGGCACGCGACGGGCACGAAAACCTGAATGGAAAACTCGCTAAGTGCTGGATTCTATTGGCGTCCCCGACGGGGAACACGAACCCGGGACGAAGCGACGTAAGCCACCGAAATCAAAGGAACCCGAGCCGTGAAATATTCGTCCCGCGTTTGTCCCCGCGATCAGGGGAACCACATCGACGACGCCCCCGCCGCTCTCCGGAGGTCCCCGTCATGTTCGTCGCAGATAGGAGGACGGATAGGAACGCGAAGGCCCTTTTGCGTCCGATAAGCATCATAAGGGTATGGCGTCTGCGAGCAGCAACCTAAGTCCGCGAGAACGCAAAGGTTGATACCTGCCGGCTCGGTCGGACATCGCTGGAGTTACCGGTCAAGAATCCCAGACGAGAGGAGGACGCCGAGTTAGAGGGACCGATTGGCTTGGACGTCCATGCGCGAGCAGCACGCTGGCGGTGGTTTCCGAAACCGGCCGGAAGTTGAAGGACTATCCGCTCGAGACCAACGGTCGGGAACGTGGCTGGTCAAAGCGATGCGGATGATCCCGGTCTAAGCGCCTGGTCTTGAGGAGGGCACGCAGAGCGCTTGGCTGTACGAGATCCTGAGCCCGCACCGTCGACGAGGCCATGTCCTCAGGAGTGAAGAAGCCGCGAGGGCAACGGCAGCGCGGCTGCCTTGGGAACGTGGGGACAGGACGATGTCTCGACTCAAGACTCCCGCCCCAGCCAATGCCGAGGCAGACGCCGAATCGCACGATTCCCGGCGAACGGGGAAGAATTCTTGTCTTGCGATCCTCCCCTATGGAAAGGGCCATTCGGTCAAATCCACTGGGGATGAAGGGCTTTTGCTCATCCTCGATCCCCCCGTTGGCGGTCGCCGAGGCTTGCCCTGCCCTGGCGATCACAAGTCCCAGACCGAATCGATCTGCCCGAACGCTCCAGATCTCGCTCCCCCGCTCAGCCACAAATCGCATCTGTCATCTCGGTGATCAGCACGTGGACAAGGATATTCGCGAGGAGTGCGGGGCGGTGACGAGTTGCAGTGCGCCCATTGAGCCTCCCGTGTGCGAGGAATGCGCCGAGCGTACCGCGAAGCCTCACTTGGACCTGTGGACGAAAACTGTGAACGATGGCGGGAAGTTTCGAGTATTTGACCGGGACAGGTGCCACCCAGGTGCTAGGCTCTCGCCGTGCGCGCCGCCGATCACCGCAAAGGCGTCGGAGCGGCGCGCAGTGAAAGCTGGGTGGATGAGCTTGCGCTTGGAGTGCATCGTCCCCGCAGGCGGGCGGCCGGAGCCCGGAGACGATCTCTGGCCGCATACGGGCGGGCGGCCGAAGGCGCTACTCGAACTCGATGGGCGCCCGATGGTGCGCTGGGTGATCGACGCGTTGCTCGCCGCGCGCTTCATCGAGCGCATCATCCTCGTGGGCCTCGAGCGCGACGCCTTGCCACAGCTGCCGGCAGCGATCACGGTCGTGCCGGAGGCAGGCAGCCTCGTCGCGAATCTCTACGCCGGCGTCGCCAATCTCTCGCGGCCCGGCCCGGCGGCGTTCTGCTGGTCGGACGTGCCGCTGATTCGCCCGGAAATGATCGATCGCTTCGTCGAGACGACCGAGGATCCAGGGCTCGACGTCAACGTCGGGCTGGTCGACCGCCGCGACATCCAGGCGCCCTTCGCCGGTCCGGAAGATTCCTGGATCCGGCTTCGCGAGGGGCGGTTCACCGCCCTCGGGCTTCGGGCTCTTCCACGCGCGGCATGCCGCGCGCACGCGCCGCCACTTCGAGGCGGTGGCGCCGCAACGCAAGAACATTCTCCGCCAGGCGCGCTACGTCGGCACCGGTCTCTTGCTCCGCTACCTCCTGGGCCGCCTGTCCATGGCTGACGTCGAGCGCCACATCCAGCGCCGCTTCGAGCTTCGCTGCCGCATCCGGACCGCGGAGAGCCCGGAACTCGGATTGGATGTCGACCGGACCATCGATCTCGAGCGCTGCCGCTCGGTGCTGGCCTCGCGGCACGCCTGACGATCAGGGCACCACGAAGTCGAGCAGCTTCGCCTCCCCCTTCTGGCCGTAGAACTTGTACTGGATCGTCCCGCCCGTCGGATCGAAGTCGGGACCGTTCGGAACGAAGGTGAGGTACTTGATCTTGATCTTCGTCTTCTTTACGATCTTCGGGGAACCACCGACACGTTGGTGCCCTTCGAGAGCGAGATCTTGTAACCCTTCTTGGCCGAGTACTTCACTGTCTTCTGCGGAAAGACGATCATTTCCCCGTTCTGCAGGGTCAGCTGTGCGTCAGCCACGTAGGAGAGATTCCCGTTCTTCGGGTTCACCTGCTCGCTGATGTCGAGCCTGAGCGACCAGTCCTTCGCGATGTTGTCCACCGAGGCCGGATCGAGCTTTGCCTGGAAGGGCCTGTCCTTGTCGCTGTACTTCACGCCGCCGAAGCTCGCGTTGTAGGTGTGCGTCCCCTCGATCCCGGGCGTGCCGCCGAGATCCTTCACCTCCATGGCGCTCTCGCCCGACGCCTTTGCGGAGGACGGCACGCCATCGACCGTGCCCTCGAACTTCACCTTCGCCTGCGCCATCGGCTGGTCGTCCACCGTCTTGCACTGGCCAGCACCCCCGAGCGGGTCGCCACCGGGCTCGGGCTCGATGTCCTCGGCGGTGCCCATCACTTCCAGCTTGCCGTCCTCGTCCATGGCGACGTCGAAGTCGTAGCCCCGTTCGCTGAACGGACCCGGCATGGTGCCGGTGTAGTTGCCGGTGAGAAGCGCGATGGCAGTAACCAAGGGGTCGTCGACGGGAAAGGTGAATTCGAAGCTCCCGGTCGGGCTGATCAGGGGAAACGTCGCCGTGATCGTGTGGCTATTGCCGACCGGCCCGAACTGAAAGTGATCGTTCGAGTCCAGGAGAAAGGTCCAGTTGTCGGAGTCCTTGAAGACGGTGAAGAGTTTGTAGCCGGGCTTGGCGTCGAAGGTCAGGTCCAGCCACGCATTCTCATCGACGGTGATATTGCCCGATTTGTCGAGCACTCCGTTCGCGAGCGGCGACGAGTCGCCCAGGTGACGGTGCCGCCATCGGCGGGCTGGATCTTGACCGTCCACGTGTAGGCCGACGCGACGCTCGGCGCTGTCGAGCGCGAGTGCGAGCAGCTACCGTGGCGAGGATCCATCGGGATGGCGAGCGGCATTCGATCATGGGGGTCTCCTTTTCCATCGGTGTCCGCTTTCAAATTCCGTGGCGCGCGGCTGCCGCGACCCGGGGCTCGTCGACCGCAGCAATCGCGGTCAGGGCGTCCCGGGCTGCGCGGTCCGGGCCCGTCGCAGGCCGAAGACCGCTCGCATGCGGATGTTGACGCTGTTCTCGGACTCCGCGATCCGTTGCAGCTCCGGCACGATGTCCGAGTCGAATACCGTGGCGAGATGCGTCGACGGATCCCGCCCGACCGCGCCTCCTACCGCGTTGAATCCTGCGACGCGGGCGGCGACGTCCCGCTCTGCCCGGATCACCGGCAAGAGCCGCTCGACGGGAATCTCGCTCTGCGGCAGCAAAGCTTCGTAGAGGCGGCGACGAACGTCCGCGTCGGGCTCTCCCTCCGCCAGTGCGGCCAGCCACGGTCCGATGCCGTCGCTGGCGTCGTGCATCCGAGCCGCCCATGCGGCGGAGGCGCGCACCTCGGCGTCGCCATCGTGAGCGGCCACATTGAGCAGAAACGTCACGGCATCCGGCGAGGAGCTCGCCAGCGCCTCCGACGGCGGCGACGCGGACCTCGGGATCGGTGCCGGGCTCGCTCAGTATGTCGTCGAACGCCGTCGCGACCTTCGAGAAGTGAAGCCGGCCGAGGCTGTCGACGATCTGCGTCGCGACATCGGTTTCCGGCTCCCCGGAAATGCCGCGACCAGGGCATCGCGCGCGGCCGAGCGTGCCGAGCTGACCGAGGCCCCGCGCCGCTTCGCCGCGCATCGCCGCCGAGCGATTCGCGTCGCCGAGAATCCGTCCGAGCTCCGCTGACACATCGTGTCCACCGATTGCGCTCAAGCCCCGGATCGCCGCCCGTGCCACCCGCTCGTCCGCATCCTCGAGAAACGGCCACAGATGCTGCTTCATGGCGGGATTGCCCGTGCTTCCGATGAGCTGCAGATGAAGGCCTTGTCCTCGGGCGGGGCCGTCTCGAGGACCGCGAGCAAGGCCGCGATCGCCTCCGGCGTGCCCTCGGCGGCCACGCCGTAGGCGTGCATACGGCGCTCCGAGAGGCTGCGACCGCTCGTCGAGAAAGCGCGCAGATCCTCTCCTTTGGCGAGAGCCCGGTCATCCAGCCGAGTCGCTTGGGTGCGGCTGCGAATGCGGCGCTCGATCTCCTGGTTCAGCGAATCGATGATCGGCTTCGTCCCCGGTCCCCCGCAGGCGGGTGAGCAACGTCGCCTCGGGGGCGTCGCTCGGGGCGCGGTACTCGCTCCATGGCTGAAGAGCACCACGCCTCGCCCAGCAGCGGAACGGCCACGAGCGCGGTGAGGAGCAGCGCGACGCGGCCGCGAAGCGTCACGGGGAAAAGCGCGCGCGAACCGTCGTGCATATCCGCTTCTTCATCATCGGACACCGTGGCGTGCCGCAAGCAGAAGCTCGAGCGGAGTCGGAGTGCCGGATACTGCCTGGAGAGCACTCCCGGTGCCGATCTGCCACATCCTACTCGGTTCAGCGTAGCCGGTCCAGCAAAACCGCTTGCACAGTCCTGAGATGACGGCTTTCTGCTTCACCAGGCGAGAAGGGTCTCCCCGCCAGTCCACTTCCAGGAAAGGGTCTCGATAAGTGACCGTGATTGCTGGGAGATCCGCGAGTAGCGGCAGTCCGCAGTCATCAAGAGCCCGGACGATTCCATTCTCGAGGTGACACTCGGCTTCGTCACGGCGCTGGTGCGGCGCTCCCTCGGCTCCGGGGCTAGGCTCCTCCGCCGATCGCCTACAGCCCCATCGTCGACGCCTCGGGCCATCCCAGGTGGTGAGATCGAGTG
>CAVROS010000030.1:0-351225 GCA_963722885.1 uncultured delta proteobacterium | reverse complement strand
CGAAGTGCCGTTCTCGGTGGACTTTCAGCACAGCTGCATCTCAGCACAGTCCGCACTCCATCCGCAGGAATTGCAGCGCCCGAAATTTCATGTCCTCCAGCGCGTAGGAGAAACAAGGCCCCGGCAATCTCCGATAAGGGTCGAAGTGGAAGTTCCCGACATCACCGCAACGATAACGCGGGGTAGCCCTGACTCACGCGAGACGGTCCACCTTGACGTCCCCGCGCGCCACCACGGCCTCGATCGCGCTGTCGGGATCGTCGAGTTCGCCGAGCTTGGCGAGCGGGTCGACCCGGGTCACCACGATGTCCGCGAGGGCGCCCGGGGCCACGCGACCGATCTCGCCTTCGAGCCCGCAGAGCCTGGCGTTCGTGTGGTAGATGGAGCGCAGCACGTCGGCCGCCGGTTCGAGTTCTGCGCGGATGCGGAATTCCCGGTTCTGCCAGGTCTGCAGTTCGCCGAGCAGATCGGTGCCGAAGCCGAGTTCGACACCCGCACGCCGGGCGATTTCAACCGAAGCACAGCCCGACTCGAAAACCCCGCTGTTCTTGTCGACGTTCAGCTGCGGCATTCCGACCTTGGCGCCGACTTTCGCCATTGCCTTGTAGGTAACAAGCGTCGGCACCATCGTGACCCCGAGTTCGGCCATGTGCGTCGCGGTCGCGTCGTCGATGAGGTTTCCGTGTTCGATGCAACGCACGCCGTTGTCGATCGCCAGGCGGATCGCATCCGGTTGATAGGCGTGTGAGGTCGTGTAGGTATTCCGGTGATCGGTTTCGATCGTGGCCGCACGCACCTCTTCAGGCGTGTACTGCAGCGAATCGAAGGGATCGGTCGGCGACGCCACGCCACCGGATGTCATGATCTTGATGAACGCCGAACCCGAGCGCAGTTCCGTGCGCGCAGCGAGGCGCACCGCATCTGCACCGTCGGCGACGTGCGAGAAATCGTTGGAGTGAACCTGACAGGCGCACAGCACGCCTTCGCGCGGCAGGATGTCGCCGTGTCCGGCGGTCTGGGAAATCGCGCGGCCCGATGGCACGATACGCGGTCCGTGGCACTGCCCGTTCTCGATGGCGGAGATCAAGCCCTTCGTGTCGCCCCCCGTGTCGCGCACGGTCGTGAAGCCACGCTGCAGCATCGCTTCGGCGAGGCGTCCCATGCCGAGCGCGCGCTCGACCAGGCTCATGCGGGCCAGCCGTCGGAAGTCGACTGTGGTGATCACATGATGGACGTGTGCGTCGATCAAGCCCGGTATCACGAATCGTCCCGCGGCGTCGACCACGCGATCGGCTTTGTTTCGCGGCGCCGAGGTTTCGACTTCGACGATGCGGTCGCCTTCGATCGTGATGTGGCGCTCGCCCGCGATTTCCATCGTTTCGGTGTCGAGCAACGTGCCGTTCGTGATGGTGGTGATCATGGGGGACCTCTTTGGGATTGGGATTCAGGGAAACCGTTCGACATGCTCCGCAAGCCTTGGGGCCACGCTTAGCCTTTTCGGCACACTTTCGCAGCCGATCGCGCGATCGGTCTTTTCCTGTAGATGATAGATCCGCCGCTCCTGATGCGAGAGCGGGATCGAGCGGATAGGAAGCTCCAAGGCCGTTCTTGCGTCCGATGAGTGCCGTTCAGTCAAATCCCGCGGGGATGGAGCGCATTCGCTCATCCTCGATCCCCCGCTGGCGGAACTCTTCGCCGGCAGAGGCGTGACCAACGTGGCCGTAATCGCGAACTCCCTCAGAGGCAATCCTCGAGGTTCCGGGGATAGGCATCATGAGCGGGTCTGCGCAACGTCCGATCACGCACCATCTGTAAACTCCCGGCGGGTAGACCAGCGTGAGGAGTGATTCTTCTAACCCGAGTAGCGGCAGATGGCCGACACGGCTCATCGGGCCCAGTGGCAGGGGTGTCTCCTTCCATGGGGGAGGATTGCAGGACGCACTCCTCCGCTCGCTACGGATTCTCCGATTCGGGCGTCTGCTCCCGTTCTGGCTGGGCGAGCTCGAGTTGAGAAATCGGCGCGTAGGAGAAACAGTGCGACCAGGCCCTGCTGGTCGATTGGGATTGGAGGGTTGCGATGACTCCATGAAACTTCGTTTGTCGTCCAGCGGGTGCGAAACCCGCCCGGCCAGGGGTGAGCCCGCCCGGGCCGGTAGTGAGCCTTGCGCCGGTCTCGGCAACGAGGCTGGCGAAGCGTAGGCGCGCGAGCGTGTGAGCCGTGGGGTTGCGGCCTCGAAAGCTATGACTTTCCGGATGCCGAGGGTTCTGTTTTCCCTGAAGGCGACAGCGGTCTCTCCGCAGATCCCCTCGAAGAGGGGTAGGGGCGAGGAGAAGTCGTATCCGGCGGGGTGTTCGACCATGGCGCGCACGAAGAGGACGGCCCAGTAACCCGGGAGGTCCTCACCTCTCCTCGAACGAACCCGGTCCAGCGGAGAGCCGGTGACCCGTCTCCGACGCGCCGCGTGTTGGCAGGTGCATGCGCGGCCGGCTCAGAACAAGCTCCTGCATCGAGGTAGGCCGCTGACAAGGGGAACCGAAGTTACGGCTCAAGGAGGCGAGGAAGTCGGAGGGCTGCATACGAGCTTCGACGTCGGGGAACTTGTTGGCAACTCGGACCCGGCCGAGCAAAGGCGGCCCGTGTGAATGGGATCTTCAGGAGGGAACCATGTCTGATGCATCGACATCAGGAGGCATGTCACTGCAACTGCTGGAGGTAGTGGAACGAGCGCGGCGCGAGCCCGAAGGACGGTTCCACTCACTGGCACATCGAATCGATGTGCCGGCCCTGGAGCGGCCTACCACCGCATGCGAAAGGATGCGGCTGTGGGCGTGGATGGGGTCACGAAGGAGCAGTACGGGCAGGATCTGGAGGCGAACCTCCGGGATTTGCACGCACGGATGAAGGCGAAGCGTTATCGCCATCAACCGATCCGACGTGTCCACATCCCGAAGGAAGGGGGAAAGACGCGGCCGATTGGGGTCTCGGCGTTCGAGGACAAGATTGTCCAGGACGCCTTGCGCGAGGTGCTGGAGGCGATCTACGAGCAGGACTTTCTGGACTGCTCGTACGGCTTCCGGCCCGGGCGCAGCGCCCATGACGCCGTGCGAACCCTCGACCGGGTCGTTCACCGGGGTAAGGTGAACTGGATTCTCGAGGCCGACATCGTGTCCTTCTTCGACAGTTTGGATCGCACCCAGCTGAAGAAGATGCTCGAGGTTCGGGTAGCCGATGGGTCGCTGCTGCGCCTCATCGGGAAGTGCTTGCATGTGGGCGTGCTGGAGGGCGTGGAGTTGTCCACGTCGGAGACCGGCACCGCCCAGGGGTCTGTGCTCTCACCGCTGTTGGGAAACGTCTATCTGCACTACGCACTCGATCGTTGGTTCGAGCGGAGGGTCAAGCCTCAGCTTCGCGGACAGGCAACCCTGGTCCGGTACGCCGATGACTTCGTCATCGGCTTCGAATACAAAGACGATGCGAAGCGCGTGATGGATGCCCTCGGCGAGCGGTTGGGGCACTTCGGACTGACCCTGCATCCCGACAAGACGCGGCTTCTACCGTTCCGGCGTCCGCCGAAGCGGCAGGAGAGCAGGAAAGGTCGGGCGACCTTCGACTTCCTCGGGTTCACGTTCTACTGGGCGCGGACTCGCAAGGGACGTTGGGGGATGACTTGCAAGACACGCAGTGCGAGCCTGAGGCGGTTCATCGGATCCGTCTACGATTGGTGTCGTCGCCACCGACACCTTCCAGTCGCGGCTCAGCACAAGGCGCTCAAGAGACGCATCCAAGGACACTTCAACTACTTCGGTGTCAGCGGCAACTTCATCAGCTTGCTGTTGGTCATCGAACAGGTGAAGCGGGCCTGGTACAAGTGGCTCTGCCGTCGGAGCCAACGCAAGCGTCTCACGTGGGAGCGGTTCGCGGACTTGCTTCGCGGCTTCCCGCTCCCCAAGCCCCGGATCATGGTCCCGCTCTGGGGTCCGTAGCCACGAGCCTCATTCACGGAGGAGCCGTATGGTGGAGGAGCAGCCGACAAGGCTGAATATCCAGCTGGTGAGAGTCCAGCCGTACCAATTGCCCGAAACGGGTACGTAGCGATACCGCTGCTCGGCCAGGGTAACCAGCCGAGTTCTGCGCGGTGTATAAGGCCTGGCCGCCCGAGATTGATGTTTCATCTCGCGGTGGGTGCAGCCGGGAGGCTGAGCGAGTGCAGGGGCCTGAACATGAGCGAATGACTGCAGCCTCGAAAACGGCTCCCCGGCTGAAGCTGCATTGCCGGGAGCATGCGATGTGCGAAACACGTTCCACCAGATGTGAAGCCGTCGTTTCCTGGGAAGAAACGGGCGAGTGCACCAGGAGAACATCGCGGGGTATGGGTCCAAGCACCTGCACAAGGAATTCAGAGACAACGTCGGGAAGGGCCATCTCCCAGCAGGGACTGGCAACAACCTGCAAAGACCCATCGGCGAGGGGAACTGGAGTCGGTGGGAGGGTTTTGGTCTGGCGCATGAGCCCGTATGAGCGAAGAAGAAGGGGTAATGCCCTTCGAGACGGCACACGATGCCGTTCCCCTCGAGGTGACGCCTCGAAGGGGCAAAGGGGCTCTCGGCATCGAGCGGGCAGTGACGAGGTGGCGGAACGGAGCATTGACTCCGAACAGTCCGATGATCGCTTCGTTGTTGTCGAGCTGCGGAGCAAACCTGGTGAGCGCGGGGTGTATGTGGGCCAGCGCTTGAGCTTCCGCCCACCAGGGAAGGCATCGCAGGGAAATGCTCGGGTCGCCAACCGGATTCGGGAAATCCGACCGTCCGGGATGAAAACGGGGGCCCGGGGAAACGTGACCTATGGTGAGCCTAGGAACCCAACCCGCAATCGAAAGAGCGGGACTTGGTCACTCCTCACCTACCGGTGCGCGCGCCTCGGTTCTATCCAAACAATCTCCTTGTACGGATCTGGTGAGGGCCCGGGGTGGGTGACTGCCCCGGGCTACTCTACAGGCCCGGCAATGTCCGATAAGAGTCAAAGTGTCAACTCCACTGGGGATTTTCGACCCTGGGTTCGGCGAATCCCTGCCTCGACACCGATCGCCTCGGTGGTCCGCTCGCCGTCGACAGCGCTTCTGGACAGCTTCTTGCCGGATCACCGCGTTGCCCATTTTGTCACCACGCCAGCCGCCCAGCTTTCTGGAGCCATCGCACTGCTGCCTCGAACCGCAACCGACACGACAGGTCTGAGAGCCGCCTTCCCCGAGCTCCACTGGATTGATGTGGACGAGGAGGAGTATCGAGCCCTGAGCCGTTCGCGGTGACCTCGGCGGCGACTCGACAGGCCCCCGATCGTCAAGGGGCAGAACGACCCCGCTGGCCGATCCCCCCCGGCTGCCGGGTCGTCGACCCCGAAACCCGTTATGATCCCCATCCGCTCCTCTGGATGGGGAATGATATGGACCACCTTAAGGCCTTCTCTCGTGTGGAACAGGAAGAGGACTACATCGTCGATGTGCTGAAACGGATCATCTCCGTGGACACGTCGATTCCGCCGGGCGAGAACTACGGTCAGCTGATCGACATCCTGGAGCCCGAGTTCCATCGATTCGGCTTCGAGACGAAGCGCGTCGTCATGCCGCAAGACAAGGTTGCGGCGATACCGGCTCCGCTCACTGGAGAACGACCCAACCTGGTGGCGCAACTCACCAACGGAAAGCCGAAGGTCTCCCTGTACGCCCACATGGACGTAGTCCCTGTGGATGACTCATGGACGGTCGATCCCTTCGAAGGCCTCGTCGAGAACGGTCGACTATATGGCCGGGGGACGGTCGATGACAAGGGGCCAATGGCGTGTGCGCTGGGAGCCGCCAAGGTCCTTCACGACCTGGGCCTGGAGCCCAGGTTCGACATCGACTGCCTGTTCTGCACCGACGAGGAGATCGGGCACTACCCGGGTTCGCGGTATCTGGCCGAGGAGGGATATTTCTCCGACCACATCATCTGGATGGACCTGGGTGCAGTGGATCCCATCTTCGTTCACGGAGCCGCCGGAACCCTCTCCGTCGAGCTGACGGCGGTCGGTCAGAGCTGCCACTCCGGGATGAACTATCTGGGGATCAACGCCGTGGAAGAGATGATCCCCATTCTGAATGAGCTGATTGAGCTGAAGAAGACCGTGGAGCAGAGGCAGTCCCGCGTCCCCGCCTTTCCGGATCCGCGCAACCCCAGCAAGATGATGACACCGATGCTCAACCTGAACATCATCAACGGAGGGACCAAGGACAACATCGTCCCCGCCGAATGCCGCCTGATCATCGACCGACGTTACATCGACGAGGAGTCACTGGAAGCCGTGATTTCGGAGATCCAGGCGGCGGTGGACAAGGGAAGCGCCCGATCCAGGCTGCTGGACCTGCAGCAGACGGTGCTTCCCTCCTACGGACCTGTGGCCTTCGACCCGCACACGCCGGCGCTGGAGGAGTGGATGCGGTCCATCAAGGCGGTCCGGGGCTACGACAGCCTGCTGTTCGGAGGGATCGGCGGATCCACCGACCTGTCATTCGTGCTCGATGCCCTCGAGCCTGTGAATGCCAGCGTGCTGACTGCGGGTGTCGCGCGAGCCTCCGATCTCCGCGCTCATGGCGCGGATGAATTCGTGTACATCGAGGATCTGGTCTCCTTCACCAAGCAACTGGTGCACTATTTCGCCTTCTAGCCTTTCTGGCTTCCAGGCGCTCCATGCGACCGTCCACACGATGGCCATCTCCTCTGGTTCTGTCGCCGGAATTGAGCCATCGGTCGTAGAGTGATTACGAATCAGCTGCTCGGAAGTTGGACCGATCTACCTGGCGAGCTCGTCACTGATTCTGATGCATCAGCTGCCCATCACTGCAACTCACCGTTGTCAATGAGCCCGTCCATGAAGGTTTGCAGCTGAAATATCTCCTCCGCCTGCGCCTCCAAGATGTTCGTCAGCCACTGGACGTGATCCTGGAGCAGCGTCACGGTGTAGGCGAGCCGGCGGGGGTCCATCATCAGCTGGTCCGTTAGCTCCTGGCGCTCGGTCTCCTGGCCTTCCTCCTATTCAATTTCTTCCGGTGTCCGGTTGTCTTCTTCATTCATGGTCACAGCTTTCGCCGGTAGCAGTCCAGGCCGCATGGGGACCTCGGGCAGGACCCGATCTACCAGATGCGCAGCCGTGTCGGCCATGCGCCGGCCGCCGCACGAGGGACAGAACCCGCGGCCCTTGCACGAGAAGGCGACGACGCGGTCGAGCCCGCACTCGTCCTGAACAACACCGTAGAGGACGCTCTCCTCGGGGCGGCGTCGCGCGTAGGCAGGCTCCGTGCCGCTGACGCTCGGGCCGTGCGCATGGGGAACGGTGGGAGTTCGAATGCCCACCCCCGCGGATGGTTGCCAGATTCGTACCTGTCGCGGGGCGGCGGGATAACACGCCTCGAGGCCCCAGGGACGGAAGCCGAGTCCGCCCGTTCACGCTTGCGTCACCGATGAGCTTTCACGGCGCGGTCAGCGTGGGAAGGCGGGGAGACTCTCGAATGGGCTCATCTCATTGACCCGGACCGAGCCAGAGTTGAGAGTTCGGTTCGCTGGCAAGGCGCGACACCGCAGGCATAGCCGTAGCTACGGCGAGGTTTCGCAACGCAGCCAGCGGGCCGAAGGCCCGGCTCTGGCGACGGGAGGGTTTGTGAGATGAGCTCTACCCCTTTCTTCTCCCCTCGCGCTCCTTTCGAGTCGCCTTCGAGTCCACGCCTGTTCCGTCTGCAGTCAGCACCACGCCGTAGTCGCGCAGTGCCCCCTCGGCGCTCACGTAGCCGTCCAGCACGTCGTCGAGCACCGCGGCGGGCTCGCGTTCCAGCGGGTCACCCCAGCCCCCGCCTCCGCCGAGCTGGAAGGCCCAGCTCGA
Source organism: uncultured delta proteobacterium (assembly GCA_963722885.1). GTDB lineage: Bacteria > Myxococcota_A > UBA9160 > UBA9160 > UBA6930 > CAVXZE01. The sequence continues at coordinate 343,316 of CAVROS010000030.1, read as the reverse complement.
GCCCGGCTGGAAGAGCACCAGGTAGCCGAGGCCGGTCTCCTCGCGTTCCTCCGGGCCGTCGGGGTCGTAGAGCCAGCAGTTGGGAGCGCCGTTCTGGCCGCCGGCGATCCCCTTCATCGGCCAGCGCCGGCCGACGGCGGAGAAGTTCAGGAACATCGGCGCTCTGGTCTGCTTGGTGATGCGCGACCCGCACACGCCGCGCCACTGGCCCGGGCCGCCGGTATCGGGAACCAGCTCGCGCCCGGTGATGCGGTAGGGGAAGCGCATCTCCACGATCTCTGCGTTGGCGAGTGTCGCCATGCCGTAGTGGTTGGGAAGCCCGCCCCATCCGTCCATGCCCCGAACGGCGTTCGACCAGCCCGCTCCGCTGTCGATGTTGGCGTCGAGGAAGAAGTCGCCCGTGTCGGGATGGACTCCGAAGCCCATCACCAGTGCCCCGATCTTGAGTGTCTGCGGATAGACGAGCTCGGGAAGGATCTCCTCGAAGGCGTAGGCCACCGCCTCTGCGATCTCGCCGCCGATGTTGAGCGTACAGGCGGTGACCGGGGCCGGAGGATCTGCATTCACCACGGAGTGGGCCGGCAGCACCAGCTCGATCGCCTCGAAGAACGCCTCGTTCTTGGGGATCTCGGGGTCCATCATGGTGGCGACCGCGAGGTAGACGTTGGAGTAGGTGTTCGCCCTGGAGCTGTTCACGTAGCTCCCCACCTGCGCGTGCGAGCCGCCGAGATCCACCGTCAGCTGGTCTCCGCGAATCCGAAGGGTGGCACGAACGCCGATGTCCTGGTTCCCCATGCCGTCGTGATCCAGGAAGGCCTCGCCCACGTAGTCGCCGTCGGGCCAGCCGGCCACCTCGGCCCGAATCCGCCGCACCCCTCCGGCGATCGCCTCGTCGCAGGCCCCTCGCACCGTCTCGCGGCCGTACTTCGCGAGCAGCTCGCCGATCCGCTGCACACCGATGCGGCAGGCGGCCAGCATCGCCATCAGATCTCCCCGGAAGGTGGGCAGGCGCGTGTTCAGCTCCAGCATCCGGACCAGGTCCTCGCGCAGCCGACCCTCGTCGCAGATTCGGATGGGAGGCAGCCGAAGCCCCTCCTGCCAGATCTCGGTGGCCTTGGGAGAATAGGACCCGGGCGTCATCGCGCCGGTGTCCATCTGATGGGCCCGAACCGCGGGAAAGAGCACCAGCTCCCCCTCGAAGGAGACCGGCATCACCATCGTCAGGTCCGGGATGTGCGATCCCCCTCGGTAGGGATCGTTGATCAGGAAGACATCGCCGTCGCGGATGTCGTCCTCGAAATCCTCGAGTACGGCCTGAACCGAGAACTTCATGGCTCCCATGTGGACCGGGAGCGAGGCGGTGCGAAGCGCCTGGGCGATCAGCCGCGCGCCCCCGTCCATCACCGCGCAGGAGTAGTCGGAGGACTCACTGAAGATCGGCGTCACCGCCGTCCGCTTCATGGTCAGCGACATCTCGTCGGCGACCGTCTCCAGGAAGCCGCGAATCACCTCGACGCTGATGGAATCGATCTTCCCAGCGGGCCTGGCGGAGGTTCCATCGGATCCGCTCATTCGGCACCTCCTCTCCGGGTCAGGTGATAGACATGGGTCGGATCGAGCCGGCAGCTCCAGCCGGGATAGACGACGATGGTGGTATCCGGCTCCTCGACGATCGCCGGTCCGGAGAGCCGTGCACCCGCCTCCAGGGTTTCCCCGGCGTAGATCGGTGTCGCCTTCCATCCGAGACTTGCGTCGAAGTACACCTCTCGGGTGCTGACGGGATCGGCGGCGCCAGCCGCACCGTCCGGAGCTTCGCTCGAGCTCCAGAGCGGCTTCTCGCCGCGACGCCGGGTCGTCACCTTGGCGCCGATGATGTGCACCGGCTCCTCGGGCTTGGCGAAGGAGCGCTCCCGCTGATGGGCTCGATGGAATTCCCTCGCCACCTTCGCCAGATCGTCGGCGCCGACGCCTCCCTCGGAGCCCGCACTGGGAACCCAGATCTCCGAGGTCTGGCCTTCGTAGTGACAGGCGAGGTAGCTCTGGTGGGAGACCTCGTCCCCTCCCAGGACGCGGGCGCCCCGGGCGCGAAGCTCGGCGAAGACCCGCTCCAGCGCGCCGGTGTCGGCGCGGTCGCAGCGGGCGACCCAGGTCATCAGGTGGTCGACCTGCGCGTCCGCGAACAGTCCACCGTAAGCCGAGAGGGCGCCGGCCATCCGGGGAACCAGCACGGTTTCGATGTCGAGATCCTCGGCCTGGCGTCCGGCGTGGACGGCGCCGTTCCCACCGAAGGCCACCAGCGCGAAGTCCCGCGGGTCGTGACCCTGCTGAACACTCACCACCCGGATCCCGTTGGTCATGTGGGCGTTGATCATCCGGAGCATCCCCCAGGCCGCTTCCTCCAACGAGAGGCCCATGGGCCCCGCGATCCGATCCCGGATGGCGCGCCGCGCGGCCTCGACATCGAGCTTCACGCTGCCGCCGAGAGTCGCCCGGGGGTTCAGGTAGCCGAGCGTCAGATTGGCGTCCGTCACCGTCGGCTCGCTGCCACCGCGCCCGTAGCAGGCGGGCCCCGGCACCGCTCCGGCGCTCTGGGGACCCACGCGAAGCACCCCGCCGCTGTCGACCCGCGCGATGCTTCCTCCGCCCGCACCGATGGTGTGGAGGTCGAACATCGGCAGCGCCACCGCGTGGCGCTCCACGTAGGCACCCGAGGCGATCTGCGGCGCAGCATCCCCGATCAGGCAGACGTCGTAGCTGGTGCCACCCATGTCGATGGTGATCAGGTTGCGGTGCGCGGTGCGCTTCGCCAGCAGCTCGGTGGCGGCGAGCACCCCGCCCGCGGGGCCCGAGTGAAGCAGCCAGGCCGCCCTGCGGCCGGCGAACTTTCCGTCGATCACGCCCCCGCTGCTCAGGATCACCAGGAAATCCCCGCCGAAGCCGCGCTCGGACAGCTCGCTCTCGAGGCGATCGAGGTAACTCGCCGTCTTGGGGCCGACGTAGGCGTTCACCACGGTGGTGCTGAAGCGCTCGTACTCGCGAACCTGCGGCAAGAGCTCGCTGGAAACCGAGAGATAGACTCCGGGCCACTCCTCCTCGGCGATCGACCGGGCGCGCTCCTCGTGCTTCGGGTTCAGGAAGCTGAACAGGAAGCCGATGGCGAGCGCCTCGCAGCCGGCGTCCCGGAGCTCGCCGATCCGCGCGCGAACCTCCGCCTCGTCGAGAGCGATCGAGACCGACCCGTCCGCGCCGACCCGCTCCCGGGCGGTGAGGCGGTCGCGGCGGCGCGCCAGCGGCCGCGGAGGCGGCAGGGAGGGATCGTAGATCTCTTCCTTCAGTCCGCGGCGATACTCGATCTCGTCGCGAAAGCCCGCCGTGGTGAGAAAGCCCACCCGGCTTCCGGTTCCCTCGATCATCATGTTGGTGGCGATGGTGGTGCCGTGCACGATCCGGTCGGTACGCGCCAGCAGCTCCTGCAGCGTCAGCTCCAGCTGCGCGGCGGCCCGCTCGAGGCCCTCCCGGACTCCCTCGGCCTGGGAGCCGCTGCGCGTCGGCACCTTCAGGTAGGTCGGGCGTCTCGCGCCGGAGACCACGACGTCGGTGAAGGTCCCTCCCACATCGATCCCGATCTGATAGCGATCCATCTCGACTCCGCCTGGCCTCTATGAGGGTCCCGGGTGCGCGGTCGGGTAGAATTCACGGCGCAATGGACTTCCTGATCTCCGTGACCGCCTGCCACACCCCGTGCATCACGTTGTTCACTCCCGCACCGCTCCGGCTCTGGGCGCCGACGAACCAGAGTCCATCGACAGGAGTCCGGTAGGGTACGCCAGGCCTTCCCATCACCGGGGCCGCCCCCCCGAATGAATGGTGATTCACTCGGATTCGCTTCTTGAAATCATCGGGCGTCACGATGATCCTGGGGCCAGCCGCCTTCTTCAACCCGGGCATGATCCTCTCGGCGTGATCCAGGAGCTTCTCGGCGTACTCCTCCTTCTTCTCCGCCCAGCTGCCCTCCTCCAGCGTGTCCGGGGCGATCGTGTAGACGGTGACGGCGTGATGACCTTCCGGCGCCATCTCGGGTGAGTTGACCGAGGGTACGTAGATGAGGAAGCCGTCGTCTCCTTCGCTGTACCGCCCGGACTGCACCTCCTCCACGCCCTTCTCGATGTCGTAGGTCCGATAGTAGTAGCAGACCGGGGGTCTTCTGATATTGCAGAGGATCGAAATCGATCCCCAGATGGACCATGAACACCGACTCCATCAGCGGAATGTCGTCGATCTTCTGCGCGAAATCGTCGGGCAAGAAGCTCCTGCCCACCAGCTCGAAGAAGACCTCCCTGGCACCCCCGGATGCGATCACCAGGTCCGCAGGCTCGACCTTCCCATCCGCAAGCTCGACGCCGGTCGCCCGGTTCTGCCTCGATTCGGATCCTCTCGACCTCCGCACCGCAGGAGATCTGGCCGCCTCGCGACTCGATCTCCCGGACCATCACTCGCACCAGGGCGTCACAGCCCCCGACGATGTTCCTGTAGCTCGGCTGCGGAATTCCCCGGGCGGTGAGATCGAGTCGTCTCTCGAAGGCCGATTCGGGGTTGATGGCGGGAATCCCCAGACCCGCGAACTCGCTGGGGCGAACCACGAAGTCCGCGAGCAGGGCCAGGAAGACCGCCTTGAGCTTGTCGTCGTCGAAGAGATGGTCCGCCATCCGCGCGGCGCTCCAGTTCCGCTTCGGCAGCAGGGGCAGCAACGCGGCGAACAGCTTCAGCCTCAGTAGAAGGGCTGAACGACCCCGGGCACGCTCGGCGCGGAAGGCCAGGTCTCTGAGCTTCATGATGCGCCCGTAGAAGCGGTAGTAGCGGTCCAGGTTCCCGCTCTCGGCGGGGAAGATCTGCTTCAGATGGTCGATGCGCCAGGCGGGTCCGGCGTACTGGTCGGGTCTGCAGATCTCGAAATCCGGAAACGAATAGGCTCGATCATCACGGACGGTCTCGATCTGGTCGGAGATGCCGAGCTCGGAGAGAATCGTTTCCGACCACCTCTCCCGGGCCGAAGCCCTCCACCAGCATCTGTCCCTGCTCCCAGGTGTAGCCGTCCTTGCGGATCGCCGCGGTCACTCCGCCAGGCGTCTGGTACTGCTCGAGGACCACGACCTGATGACCGTCCTGGAGCATGTACAGTGCGGCGGTCAGCCCGGAGATGCCGGAGCCGATGATCGCGACTTTCATGCCGTCTCCCGTTCAATCTTCTTCGATCCGGAACTCCCAGCCGCAATGGTACTCGTCCGGATGGTCCTCCGGGGGGACAGGCGATGCAGCGGGTGCGGATCCGCTCGTCGATGGCGGTGGCGAACTCGCCGTACTCCACCAGGCCGACCGGCTCGCAGGGGAAATCGGGGAGCCCCCGGCGTTTTCGCGCGCTCTGCACCCGGCAGTCGTTCATGTAGAACCGCAGCACGCCGTCCTCCAGCTGACTGCTCTGGCGGTTCAGCACGGCGTAGAATCGGTATTCCAGGGCAGCGCGGAGCCCCTCCAGGCCAGGCTGCTCGGGCAGTCGGAGAAACTCCTTGATCCGTCTGGCCTCGATCGGTGAGAACCGCCGCCAGGCCTCGACATCCAGCTCGATCGCGTGCTTCAGATCGTGGGATCGCTCGACCGCCTGGAACCAGAGACCGTCGTGTGCGAGCCAGTTCTTGGCGAAGTTGCGCACCAGCTCGAGCAGCTCTTCGCGAGTGAGATCGTCGATTCCGGACATGTACCTCGCTCCTCTCGAGGATCGCTTTGTATCAGAAATCCCGCTGCGGAGCCCGTGTCCTGGACGGCCTTGAATTCGCCCGGGACTGTCGCACCATTGGAATCCCGAGCCAGGAGAACCGGATGCAGATTCGCAAGGCCACCATGGAAGACCGGGAAGGCGTCATCGACCTGCTGAGAACGCTGCTGATTCCCGGCGGGGAGGTGCCCGAGGAGCTGGAGAGACGAGGCCCAGATCTTCCGCCTTCTGGTGGAGAACCCGGAGCTCGGCACCATTCTGGTCGCCGAAGAGAACGGGGAGATCGCGGGCATCACCACGCTCTCCTACCCGACGGCGCTCCGCTGCTGCGGACTCTACTCGTGCATCGAGGAGAACATCGTAGATGAGCGATACCGCGGGAGAGGAATCGGCGGAGCGCTCTTGAAGGCGGCAATCGCCGAGGCCACCGCCAGGGGGTGTGACGAGCTCCAGGTGAACGCTCCCAGCGAGGCGGGATACCCTCTGTACCTTCGCCACGGATTCAAGGACAATGGCAAGATCCAGGTGAAGGCCGACTTGCCGCTCTCCGATCGATAGAGAATTCAACCAGTGGGAAACCGAGCATGATGGATTGGAGCGAGATTCAGAAGCGACGCGAGCAACTCGCCGAGGGCCCGGTCTTCGCCATTCCCGAGGAGAGGGTGGCAGATCTTGCCGGACAGCTCGCAAAACGCGCTTCCGAGATCGAAGCAGCTCTACGACGCCGCCAGCGCGATGCATACCCGGTGGCGCCCAGCACATGCTGATCATCAAGAATCCCCATCCCTTGACCATCGAGCGGTCTCTCGGCGCCAGGGTCTGGGACGTCGATGGCAACGAGTACATCGACTACCTGATGATGGCCGGTCCCATCATCCTCGGCCACAACTATCCCCCGCTCATCGAGAAGGTGGTCGAGGTCATCCAGGGCGAGGGCATCGGATCCGGATGGACCAGCGAGTGGGAGATCAAGAGCGCCGAGCTGATCATCCGGCACATGAAGAACGTCGAGATGGTCCGCTTCCTCCAGTCCGGCACCGAGGCGGACATGGCGGCGGTTCGCCTCGCCCGCGCCTACACCGGAAAGACCAAGCTGATTCGCATCGGCGGCTCCTACCACGGCTGGGCCGATGAATTCGTCTACGACATGCAGGTCCCCTACTCCGGAACCTTCCAGACCCAGGGAATCCCGGAGCAGCACTTCAGCAATGTCATCAGCGTCGGACCCGGTGATGTCGACGGGCTCGAACGGGCCTTCGAGCGGGGAGATGTCGAGGGCGGGGTTGCCGCCTTGATCGTCGAGGGGGCGGGTTGTGAGGCGGGAGCGATCCCCTTCCACCCTGACTTCTACAGAATCTGCAGGGAGCTCTGCGACCGGCACGAATCCCTGCTGATTCTCGACGAGGTAGTCACCGGCTTCCGTCTCGCCCTGGGCGGCGCCCAGGAGTTCTACGGCGTCGATGCCGACCTCAGCGTCCTGGGGAAGATCATCACCCATGGTTTCCCTTCCGCCGGCGCCCTGGGCGGCAAGCGGGAGATCATGGAGTGCCTGGCAGGCCTGAATCCGAGCAAGCCGAAGCCCTTCGTCGCAGGAACCATGGCCGGCAATGCGATATCGACCGCGGCGACCTACTGGACCCTGCGGTACATCGAAGAGCAGGACGCCATCCCCAAGGCAACGGCGGCGGCCGAGAAGCTGAGCCAGGGCTTGAACGATCTATTCGAGAGCCTGGCCCTCCCCTTCTTCTCCTACCAGATCGGGTCCATCATCCACTACGAGACCGCGGGACCCCTCACGGTGGATATCAGAAGGGAGGGCGGCATCGTCGATGCCCTGGCGCGCAAGAAGGCAGTCGACGACCTGGCGACCGCTCTACTGGCCGAAGGCATCGTGAGCAAGTACGGCAATCGAGCATTTACCTGCATCGCGCACACGGACCAGGAGCTGCAGACCACCCTTCGGGCCTTCGAGAAGTGCGTCGGCATGATGCGGAGTTGATCGGCACCGAGAAGGGTGATTCGAAGACACCAACCACGGAGACAATCATGGCCCAAGTCGAAGAAACTCCCCTGCGCACCCTGTTCGCCGACATCCTCGTCGAAGCGGGCATCGACCATGTCTTCGGCATGCCCGGCGGCTGTACCCCCTTCCTCTACGACGCCCTCTTCGACAAGAAGGACCAGATCAATACGGTCCTGGTGCGGCACGAGGGAGGTGCTGCCGTGATGGCCGACCTGCATGCCCGGCTCACCGGGAAGCCGGCGGTCGTGATGGGACAGGGACCTTGGATCGGGACCAGCGGCGGAATCGGGGTGATCGAATCCCTCCACACCGGCCTGCCGATGCTGATCATCTGCGACACCAGCGACTACTTCTCGCTGCCGCAGCACGCTCCCTATCAGAGTGGGAGCGGCGAATACGGGTCCTTCGACCTGCCCGCCATGATGAGGGCAATGACCAAGTACACCACGGTGGCATCGAATGCCTCCGAGTTCCTCCACGGCCTCCAGCTGGCGATCAAGCACGCGACCACCGGCCGGCCCGGGCCGGCCGCCGTGCTGATCAAGTGGAACGTGGCCTTCGAGAGCGTCGATCCGAAAAGCCGTGAAGCCGCCGCTCCATCCGCTCTCGGGACTCCTGAACACCTCCGCGCCCTGCATATCGCCCGCAGATACCGACCGCGCGGTGGAGATGCTGCTGGCGGCGCGAAGCCCGGTCATGATTGCGGGCCAGGGCGTTCGCAGCAGCCAGGCCTTCGACGAGGTCGAAGAGCTCGCCGAGCTGATCGGCATTCCGGTGGCCACCAGCTTCCTGGGGAAGAGCAGCATCCGCGAGACCCATGACTGCGCGGTGGGAACCATGGGGGCGATCGGACAGAAGGTGGCCAATCAGAAGATCACCGGCGCCGACCTGATCCTGGCCGTAGGGAGCAGCCTCGCCCCGGACAACACCAAGTGGCTCTCACCGGAGTTCATCGATCCCGAGAGGCAGAAGATCATACAGATCGACATCGAGTCGCGGAATGCCGGATGGACCTTCCCGGTGGAGATGGGCATCACCTCGGACGCAAAGCTTGCCTTGCAGGCAATCATCCAGGGCATCCGGGCCAGGGGCGTCCAGTTCGACGTCGAAGAGAGGATCGAAGCCCTGAGGAGCGCCAAGCTCGAGGCCGATTGCTTCGATGAAGAAATCGTCAACTCGAACGCGACACCGATCGCGCCCGAACGAGTCGTGAACGAGGTGAATGCGATCCTCGACGAAGACGATCTCCTGGTGCTCGACGGCGGCAACAACCGGATGTGGTTCACGCACCATTTCCAGTCCAAGAAGGCCGGCCAGGTCCTGGCCGGCGGAGGCGTCGCGGCGATCGGATACGGCCCCCCTGCGGCACTGGCGGCGCAGATCATCCACCCCGACCGGAGGGTGATCTGCGCCTGTGGCGACGGGGGGATGATGATGCACCTCTACGCGCTGGAGATGGCTCGAGATCTCGAGCTGCCGGTCACCTTCGTGGTGCTGAACAACTCCTGTCTCGGAAACGTCAGGGATTTCCTGGCCGCGGATCGGAGGATGGCCACCGAGTACTCGGAGCCGGACTTCGCGAAGATCGCCCAGGGCTTCAGCCTGAACAGCGTGCGGATCGAGAAGCCCGAAGAGCTGGGCAGCGCCCTCGCCAAGGCCCACGAGAGCGGAGAGACCTGGCTGATCGACGTGATCGTCGACGACCTTCCGCACTTCAAGCTGATGGCGTAGGACCGACCCGGCGGCCGTCCTCAGCGCCAGTCTTTCACCTCGTCGAGGGGAAAGACGGGGCGGGAGATCTTCGTGTAGGGAAGCGAGCATACGTCCGCGTGCACGGGGCCCGGCGTGTTCACCCAGACGAAATGAGCGGCGACGCCGCCGAACCCGGCCACGTGGTGGAACATGCTCTTGACGACGATCGCGCGTGCCGCTGCGGGATCGAGACCGATGCTCGCGAAGATCTGTCCGTCGAATTGTGCGCTGGGAAGCTCGCTCAGAACCAGGCGCAGCTCGCCCACTCCGAGGACGGCGGTGCGGCCGCGGTCGAAGACGGTGCCCTCCGACACGCCCGCCGTCATCCGCACGCGGCCCTCGTGTTTCCCGAGGAGCGTGCCGGTCACCTCGACCGGCGTGTAGAAGTTCGTCGAGATGCAGGCGCCTACCGGCAGCGTGACCTGATCGCCTGTCGCACACTCGTACAGCCGCTCCACCGCCACCGGGTCGGTAATGGCGAAGTAGATCGGGAGATCCGAACAGCCACCTTCCAGGAAGACCCGCAGCAGCTCGGGCGAGTCGCCGGCGGCACCGGCTCCAACCGAGTCGCCGATATCGCTGACCACCAGGGGCCCTGCCCTGGTCGTCCCGCACTTCACCCAGCAGGTCCGTGTGCGAGATGCTGAGGGCGCTCGGCTCGTCGCCCGTCCCGCGCATCGCCCACGCCTTCTCGGCCAGCGCGTCGCAGATCTCGTCCGCGAGTCCCGGGTCGTCATCCGTCACCACGACCTGCGACCAGCCGAGCTCCGGCACGTCGATGAAGGGGTGCACCGCGAAGTTCGAACAGCCGAGAACGCCGGGGCGCTCCTCCTGTTCGGCACAAAAGGCGTAGAGATCCTGGTAGTCGCCGGGCAGCAGGGTCGTCTGCGAGTTGCCCGGCGCGATGGTCGGGAGCTTGCGCCAGGCGAGCGTAGGTCGCACCTCGCCATCCATCGCGCGCAGCAGCAGCCGGGCCGCCCGAGCGCCGGTCTGGCGCATGTCGGTATGCGGGTTTGCGTGATAGCCGACCAGCGCGCTGGCGTTCGCCGCCATTCGCTCCGTGACGTTCCCGTGCAGGTCCAGCGTCGCGACGACGGGAACCTCCGGACCGACCACGGCGCGCACCCGCTCCAGCAGCTCGCCCTCGGGGTCGTCGCAGCCGTCGGCCACCATCGATCCGTGGAGCGCGATGAATACGCCGTCCACCGGCATCGCCTCGCGCACGCCCGCGACGATGCCATCCCGGAGCTCTTCGTAGACCTCGCGCTCGACCGGACCGCTCGGCCAGGCCGAGCCGGCCCGCGTTCCCACCAGCTCGATGTCGTCCCGATCGGCGCAGACGTCCAGGAGCCCGCGGAGCTCCGAGCCCTCGGGAACATTGGCAACCACCGCCGGACCCGCGCGCCATGCCAGTGCCTCGAACGCCCGCCGGCCCGTCGGCAGCTGTGAGAACGACGCCGATTCCTGCCACATCATTCCGACTGCAATTCTCATCGCCTCAGTCTAGCCCGCATTCCCCACCGGGTCGCGTAGTGACGCGCAGCAGGGGGCCCTCAGCGTGTGATAACCTCGGGCCCACGCGAGTCGACTACCCGGAAAGGAGAGCAGAATGCCTGAAATCATGACCGTCCTGGGGCCGATCGCACCGGAAGAGCTCGGATTCACCTCGATGCACGAGCACATCCTGTACGACGGCCATTGCTTTCGCCGGCGCTTCGGGCACCTCCTCCCGGCGGATGCGCCCGTGAAGGTCGAGGACCCGGTCACACTCGAAAACCTGGGCATGTTGAAGCACGGCTTCATCATGAGTGACGACGCCATCGTGATGAAGGACGTAGAGCTGATGTCGGCAGAGCTGGCCGATTTCAAAGCTGAGGGCGGGTCTGCGGTGGTGGACATGAGCACGCCGGGGCTGCGTGTGGATCCCCTGGAGACTCAGAGGGTGTCGAAACAGAGCGGCGTACACATCGTGATCACGACCGGCTTCTACTCCCGCGACTCCTGGCCCGAGAGCTTCCTCCAGATGGGTCAGGCTGAAATGGAAGCGCACATGATGCAGGAGGTCGAGAAAGGCCTGGAGGGCACCGACGTGAGACCCGGGCACGTCAAGGTCGCCATCGAGGAGGACTTCTCGGAGCCGGAAGTCAACGCCCTCAAAGCGGGCGCGCGTGTCGCCAGGCGTACCGGCTTCTCGATGACCGTCCATCAGGGCATGCTTCTGCAGCCGGAGGGAGGAATCAAGATCGCGGATCTGCTCGCGGAGGAAGGCATCGAGCCCGACCGCGTGGTGCTTGCCCACAACGACGGGAACTTCGTCGAACACGACCTCCGAAAGCTGATTCTGGATCCGGAATGCTGGGGACTGAAGCTCGAGATCGCCAGGGAGCTTCTGAAGCGCGGGTTCAACTTGTCGATCGACTGCTTCGGCCACTACTGGGACGCGGAAGTCCTCGGCGTCGGTCCCACACCGGATTGGCAGCGGATGGCCGGCCTGGTGAGCTTGATCCAGGAGGGCTACGCGCGCCAGCTGGTCCTGGGAACCGACACCTTCGTCAAGATCCTGCTACGGCGGTTTGGAGGGGACGGCTACTGTCGCCTGACCAGCTTCGTCGTCCCCTCGCTCCAGTCCGCCGATGTGTCGGCACAGGAGATCCAGCAGATCACCATCGACAACCCGGCTCGAATCCTGGCCTATTGAAGCCGCCCGGGGAGACGGCAAGCCAGACTAGGCATCGAGAACCGTGAGCTCCAGTGGCGTGGTGGTGAGCATCTCGCCGCCCGAGGGCGTCACGCGGACCGGGCACTCGAGACGCATTCCCCCAACGCCGGGTACGTTGATGACCATGGCGGCGACCTCGACCACGTCCTCCTGTAGGACCAGATCGCGAACCTCGTCGCTGTCGATGATGGGGGGATACCACTCGTGCCCCACCACTCCGAGACCGTGACCAAACCCCGGCAGTGTGTAGCGCCGGTAGTCCGACCGCGATAGCTCGTCACTGACCTTCTTGAAGACATCTCCAATCGTCGAGCCGGCCTTGAGCGAAGCCACCAGTGTCTCGCAGGCGGCCAGATAGGCATCCGCCAGCTTCTGCTGCTCGAGTGAGGGCTTCCCGAGGACGTAGTTGTGCGAGAGATCCGAGTAGTACTGCTTGTAGGTCGGGTGCATGTCGACCAGCAAACTCTCGCCCCGTTGCACCAGCTTGTCCGTCGGCGGCGTGCAGCCGCCCACCGCGTACCAGGAGCGATAGCCCGAGGCAATCTCGCTGGAGCCAGTGACCGGCCAGTGGAACTCGCTCCCCCGCCTGCGCATCTCGAGCTCGCCGATTCCCGCAATCTCCAGCTCGCTGATTCCCACGTACAGGGATTCGCAGATCTTCTCCTGGGCGGCGTCGGCGATGGCGGCCGCCTGACGCATCAGCTTGATCTCCCCGGGCTCCTTGACGTACGTCACCTCGTCCATCAGGTCCAGGGCATTCACGAAGCGCGCTTCCGGGAGCTGCTCCTTCAAGTACTCGTACTCGGTCGCGAAGAGATAGCCGGCGATCATACGGGGGGAGTGGCCGAGCTCGACACCGATGGTGGCTCGCTCCAGTCCCAGCTCCCGGATCTTGCGGACGGCCACTTCCCAGAGCTCCGCGCCGGGAAGCGGGGCGCAGGGCACCACATTCTCCATCCAGGAGTCGTCTCTCACACGCTCGGCATCCATCAGCAGGGTATGGAGCGCCAGGTAGCCCTCCTGCGAGGCCAGCAGCACGCTTCGCCAGGGGACGAAGGCTCCCGCGATGTAGTTGACGCTCTTTCCGCGGGTGGCGAGGAAGAGGTCGATTCCCCTGGATTTCATGGCCTCGCGCATTCTCTCGACGCGGCCGGCGTAGTCGATATGGATGTCCATCAGGCTTCTCCTCAGGATGATGGGCGCGCTCCCGCCCGATGACTGGGCGGGGAGAAACGGACCTTCGAAGATAGCCAGCCACGGCTGGTAGCGCACGAGCGACGGGCCCGGCCGTCCTTCGTCAGCCGGTCGTCGCCTCCGGTGCGACATTGGAGATGATGAGCATGGACTTGCCATCGACCGAAGCGCGCAGGACGACGTGGATCGGCAGGGGAAAGGACTCCGCAACCTCCAGATAGTCCTCCTCTTCGGTCACGACGTACACCGGCTCTTCCGACGCGAACCATCTGGCGAGCTTCTCGTGATCGGTCGCCACCTCGACGAAGCGCCCGGTATAGACACCGTACATCGCCTTGTAGAAACGGTAGGTCTTGAGGGTCTCACCCTGCGTCAGATACTGGTTGATCTGCAGGCAGAAGGGCTTTGCCGATTTCTCCCGGTTCTGCTCTGCGACCAACGGTCCGGAGGCGTAGGCCACCACCGCGGCGACCAGGAGGACGAGCGCCACGATCGACGGCGCCCCCCTCTCTCGGCGGACCATGAGATACGAGATCGCACAACCGACGAGGACCAGCACCGACATCGGCAAGACGATCCCCAGCCAGTCCATCGAGATCGTCGCGGCGTAGATCGCGCCAACCAGCGCCGCCACCGCTCCCAGCCCGAGGGCGATGTAGAGCGGCCGCGTGAAGAATCGCCGCCTCACCTGGAGGTTCTCCCACCGGAGGAGAGCCCAGTCCAGCGCGTAGCCCACGAGCAGGGCCAGGGCGGGGAAGATGGGGAGGATGTACTCGCTGCGCTTCGTCCTCGACACCGAGAAGAAGAGGAACAGCCCCACGACCCAGACGAAGGGCAGGAGAAGCCGGCTGCGATCGTCCCGCGTCCGCTCCGCGAAGCAGAGATAGAAGGCCCCCGGAAGGAAGACGAGCCAGGGAAGGAAATAGGCCGGAGTCGTGAGGACGTAGTAATAGAAGGGGCGAGCGTGGTGGAATTCGCCGAAGAAGCGGGTCAAGTTGGTGACGATGAGGAGGTTCTCGGCGTACCCCCCCTGCAGGCTGGCAGCCGTGTACCAGGGAGCCACGATCGCGAGATAGACGAGCAGGCCCCAGCCGATTCTCATCTGCCACAGGTGCTGCAGGTCCCTCACCGCGATCAGATACCCGCCGATCACGATGGTCGGCATCACCGCGTTCACCGGGCCCATGTCGAGCGTGCCGAGTCCGGTGGCAGCGTACATGAGGAGGTAGGCGGGGGTTCGCCTCCGTTCGTTGGTGTAACCCCACGTGAAGCAGGCCATGGTCGCCGTGAGGAGCACGGTGGAGATCATGTTGATCTGGATCCAGCGACCGAACTCGATGTAGAGAGGCGAGGTCGCGAGCACCAGGACCGAGAACCAGGCTGCCCGATAGCCGAACAGCATCTTCCCCAGCAGATAGAGTACGAAGAGTCCCGCGGTGGCAGCGACGGCCGAAGGCAGGCGGCTGGTGAGCTCGGTGACCTCTCCGTGAAGCACGGAGATGGCGCTCCCCAGCCAGTTCAGGAGTGGCGGCTTGATGCCGTAGGGCCCGCCATTGGCGGTCGGATAGAGCCAGTGCCCGTCCCGAACCATCTCGACGTTCACCAGGACGTACTCGTCCTCGTCCGGATCCCAGATGTCCCGGGCACCGAGTTCGTGGAAGAAGAGCGCGTAGCAAAGCGGAAGCAGCAGAAGGAGCAGCCACTTCTCGTTGCGCCGGTAGAAGGCGTCGCCGTCGCTCATGGGAATCTCATCGCGGACTCGATCTTAGCGCTTCGGCCCGGCGACAGGCGGCAGGGGGGAAAACCCCGTCAGCACCCCTTCCAGGCGGGATGGCCGCGCCACAGATGTGGTAGAGTCCCTCAGCTCCCGCGGTCCATGAAGCAGAAATAGCCAGCTGGGTAGCCGCCGATCATCCACCAACGCCCCTCTTGGCCCACGCCAGAACTCGAAGAAAGGACAGCGATGACTCGATCACAACCTCGAGAGAAGACTCGGATCCTTGCCTGCCTCGTGTCGATGGTGGCTCTCCTTTTCACTGCGACCCTCGCCAGCGCCGAACTCACCCCCTGGAACCAGGAGCAGGTGACGGCGATCGCCGCCGAGTTGGTGACGGCGACCGCGGACCTGAGGGATACGCTCCGAAGGCAGCCGCCGCCCACGCTGGGGCAGCCCGGCAAGCGCGCCTTTCACCAGCTCCGTGACGACGTCTCGTCCATCCATGCCTCGGCCGGCCGCCTCCACACCGCACTTGGCGAAGGTGCCGGCCTCGACGAGACCCTCCCCACCTACCGCCGGATGATCAGCTCGGTGCGCAGCGCCTCGGACGAGCTGCGCCGGATCCAGCTCGGCGAGCCCGTTGCCGGGCAAGATCGAGGCGGCAGCCGCCGTGCTGCGCCGGCTGCGGCCGTACTACGAAGAGGATCCGCCGATCTAGGCACGACGGCCCACAGCCCCCGATCGAGCGATTCGTGGAACTCTGGACCGTCCTGGTTCCGATCCTGCTCGCGGACGTGCTGAACCCCGTGCTCCTCGGGGCGCTGATCTATCACGCTCGGCTCCAGCCGGCCGCTCCTGCTCTCGTCGGCGCTCCTCCTGGGCCACACGGCGACCTACCTGGGCGCGGGTATCGTACTAGCCCTCGGCATCGAATCCATCGCGGACCGGCTCGCAAACCCGAAGCCGGTAGACTTCGCCGTCGAGGCGGTAGCCGGCGTGGCGCTCCTCGCGATCGGTGCCGCCATGGCCCTGGGCCGAAAGGCCGAGGAGCGATACGACGAGGGCGAGATGCAGGACCTCGGACTCCGCAGGGGCCTTCGCCACTGGCTCGGTCATCAACCTGGTGGGCATCCCCTTCGCCGTGCCGTACTTCGGCGCCCTTGCCCAGATGCTCAAGGCCGAGCTCTCGGTCGGCGGAACGCTGGCCGTCCTGGCCGCCTACAACGCGCTCTACGCGCTACCCTTCGCCCTGGTGATCGGCGCCCGGGCAGTCTTCGGCGAGCGCGCGGACGGGCCGCTTCGCCGTCTCAACGGGGCGATGGACCGCACGAGCGCGGTTCTGGTACCGCTTCTTCTCCTGGCAATTGGCGCGTTCTTCGTCGCTGATGCCGCCTGGTATGCGCTGCGCGGCGAATCGCTCGTCGCGCTGTAGCCCATTCAGATCGAGACCTGGATCAGCAGACATGAATTCGAGATTGCTGCGCTGGACCGCGCTGCTCTGGTTGGGCATCGGCTGTGCAACGCCCCCGCCCACCGCAGAGCGCCCTGCCTCCACCGCCTTGACCGGCACGGAAGACACCCACCTCGGGGGTCTGCTGGATTCCACCCTGGACCATCACCCCGGCATGTCGGGCTTCTTCCTGCTCAATACCGGCAAGGAGGCCTTCGAGGCGCGCATCGCACTGGCGGATCTGGCCGAGCGCAGCCTCGATATGCAGTATTACATCTGGGAGGGGGATTCCAGCAGTCGGATTCTCGGTGAGCGGATTCTGGAAGCCGCGGATCGCGGCGTGCGTGTCCGCGTCCTCCTCGACGACTTCTACCTCGGCGGCTCCCGGGACTTCACCGTTGGAGCCTTCGACCGCCATCCCAACGTCGAGGTGCGGCTCTTCAACCCCATCAGCATCCGGCAGCGCCCGCTGCTGCGAGGGCTCGAGCTGGCGACCCGGGTCGCGCGCCTCAAGCACCGGATGCACAACAAGCTCTTCGTCGCTGACAACCAGGTCGGAATCATGGGGGGGCGAAACATCGGAAACACCTACTTCGGGGTGGATCCAGAGCGAAACTATCGCGATCTGGACGTCATGACAGCCGGCCCCATCGTGCCCAGGATCTCCGAGAGCTTCGACATCTACTGGAACAGCGAATGGGCGGTTCCCATCAGTGAGGTGCGAGGACGCCTTCCATCCCCCGAAGAGGCCGAGGCGATCCTCGACGAAGCCCGCTCACTCGCGGAGAAGGAAGAGGAGTTTCCCTATCGGCTTCCCATCGAGCGAACGGCTGCCGTCGATCGGATGAAATTCCTCGCGGAGCATTTCGTATGGGGGACGGCGGATCTCGTCTATGACACTCCTGACAAGGTGCAGGGAGACATCTCCGAGAATGTCAGCCTCGGCCTGCTCGGAATCCTCGAGGAAAGCCGCCGGGAGGTCCTGCTCGTCTCCCCGTATCTGATGCCGGTCTCGAAGGAGCTCGAGGGCTTCACACGCCTGAGAGAGAATGGTGCGTCGATTCGAGTCCTGATGAACTCCCTGGCTTCCACGGACGTCGTGCTCGCCCACGCGGGATACGCGCCCCATCGTCGCAAGATGCTCGAGATGGGGGCTCAGCTCCACGAGCTGCGGCCCGACGCCGCGTCGCGAAGCTTCTACGTCGCCGACCCCGACGGACCGAGTGACCTCAGCCTGCACGCCAAGACGGCCGTCTTCGACCGCCGGGTCGTCTATATCGGCTCCTACAACCTGGACCGCCTGGGCGCCCAGGTGATTACCGAGATCGGGTTGATCATCCACAGTCCCGAGCTCGCCGAGGAGCTCCTGGAGGTGATCGAGGTCGACCTGCGACCCGAGAACAGCTGGCGGGTGATGCTCGAAGAGAGCGACTCGCGCCGAAAGCCCCGGATGGTGTGGGTCGGTACCGGGAAGGACGGCGAGACCCGTCACGAGCGCGACCCGGAGGTCGGGACGGGGAGACGGATCCAGGACTTCTTCCTCTCCCTGCTTCCGATCCGATAATCTCGCGTATACTCGTGACACCGGCTAAGGTGACCCGGCTCCCATGAGAGAATTGCGCAAAGATCTCCGCAACCTGGCGATCATCGCCCACGTCGATCACGGCAAGACGACCTTGCTGGACGGACTGCTGCGCCAGACCGGCGCCTTCCGCGAGAACCAGGCGGTCGCGGAGCGGGTGATGGACAGCGAGGATCTCGAGCGCGAGCGAGGGATCACGATCCTCGCCAAGGAGACCTCCATCGATTTCGAGGGCGTGCGCATCCACCTCGTCGACACGCCCGGCCACGCGGACTTCGGCGGAGAGGTGGAACGCGTCCTCGGCATGGTGGACGCAGTGCTGCTGCTCGTGGACGCCGTCGAGGGCGTCATGCCCCAGACTCGATTCGTGGTCCGGAAGGCGTTGTCCCACGGCCTGCGGCCGCTGCTCGTCGTCAACAAGATCGATCGCCCGGAACAACGCGCTCACGCGGTCGTGGACGAGGTCTTCGATCTCCTCGTCGCCGGGGGCGCCAGCGACGATCAGCTCGATTTCCCCATCGTGTACGCGTCGGCCAAGCGGGGAACCGCAACCCTGAATCCGGAGGATCCGGGCTCGGACCTGCGACCCTTGTTGGAATCCATCGTCGAGCACGCACCCGCGCCAGAGGTCGATGTCGAAGGGCCGCTGCAGTTCCAGGCCGTGACGCTCGACTACGACGATTTCCTGGGCCGGCTCGTGATCGGCCGCGTGGAACGGGGTCGCCTCGAGCGGGGGACAAGGGTGGCCCGTCTCCTCGAGACCGGTGAGTCAGAAACCTTTCGCGTGACCAAGCTGTTGGGAGCGCGGGGGCTACGGCGCGTCGAGCTCGAATGCGCCGTCGCCGGCGACCTCGCGGTCATCGCCGGCATGGACTCGATCGAGATTGGCGACACCATCTGCGCCCTGGATGTCCTCGAGGCGCTGCCGCGGATTCGCATCGATCCTCCGACCATCCGCGTGCGCTTCTCGCCCAACGACTCTCCCTTCGCGGGACTGGACGGGAGGTTCCTCACCAGCCGCCAGATCGGCGACCGGCTCAGGCGCGAGGCGCTCGGCAATGTCTCCATCCAGGTCGAGGCGGCGGATTCGCCGGACACCTTCGTGGTGGCGGGCCGCGGCGAGCTCCAGATCGCGGTGCTGATCGAGACCATGCGCCGCGCCGGCTACGAGTTCAACGTCTCGCGGCCGGAGATCATCAAACGCGAGATCGACGGCAAGACCTGCGAGCCCGTCGAGGACGTCGTGGCCGAGGTACCCGAGGCCTTCACGGGCGTGGTGATGGAGACGCTCTCCGCGCGCAAAGCGCGGGTCATCTCGATGGAGAACAACGAGGGGCGTGTGAGGCTCACCTTCGTCGCGCCGAGCCGAGGGCTCTTCGGCTACCGCAGCGAATTCCTCTCGGAAACCCGCGGCGATGGGGCCCTGCATCGGACCGTGCGAGGCTACGAGCCGTGGGCGGGCGAGCTGGTCGGCCGCCGGGCGGGCGCAATCGTGTCGACCGAGCGAGGAAGGGCGACACCCTACGCGATCTTCAACATCCAGGAGCGCGCCACGATTTTCGTGACTGCGGGGGTTCCGGTCTACGAAGGTCAGATCGTGGGGGAGAATCGCCGCGAAAAAGACATGAACGTCAACGTCGCCCGTGCCAAGAAGCTCACGAACGTCCGGGCCGCGGGGAAGGACGAGGCCCCGGTCCTGTCGCCGCCGCGCGAGGTCCAGATCGAATGGGCCCTCGAATGGATGGCAGACGACGAACTCCTCGAGGTCACTCCGTCGAATCTCCGCCTGCGCAAGCGCATTCTTCCCGCCAATCTCCGCAAGCGCCGGTAGAGCCGAGGATGGACGAACGCTCCTCATCCCCTCAGATGACGGACTAACCTTTCGTAAATCATGACGGAACAGACGAAGAAGGTCCTCCTCACCGGAGCCTCCGGCTCGATGGGCAACGCGGCATTTCTGGAGCTGATGGCCCGGCCCGACCGTCCGGACATCGTGCTGCTGGTTCGACCCTCGGCGGTCAACAAGAAGAAGTTCGTGGACTACGAAGGAGGCAAGAGCACGCCCGCTGGGCGAAAGAGCATCGTCGAGCACGACGGCCTCAAGATCGTATGGGGCGATCTCACCTGCTACGAAGATGTGCTCGAAGCCGTCACCGGGGTGGACGCGGTCCTGCACCCGGCCGCCTTCATCTCACCGGCCGCCGATCACGATCCCGACCTGGCGGAGAAGATCAACGTCGGCGCCGCCCAGAACCTGGTGCGCGCCATCAAGGCTCAGCCGGACAACGGCGATCACGTCCGCCTGGTGCACGTCTCCTCCCTCGCCATCTACGGCGATCGGCTGCCCCCCATCCACTGGGTGCGCTGCGGCGATCCACTCAAGCCGAGCGTCTACGACTTCTACGCCGTGACCAAGACCCGCGCCGAGAAAACGGTGATCGAGTCCGGTCTCAAATACTGGGCGAGCATTCGCCAGAGCTACATCGCGATCACGGATCTCTTCAGCCTGATGGATCCGATCATGTTCCATCAGCCGCTCAACACCTGCATGGAGATGGTCACCGACGAGGACGCCGGCTATGGCCTGGTGCAGACCCTCGCCTGTCCCGACGATTTCTACGGCCGCATCTACAACATGGGCGGCGGTCCCGGCGGACGCATCACTTTTATCGACTACCTGTCCAAGATGATGCGGCTGCTCGGCCTGGGGGATTTTCGCAAGATCATGGACCGCGACTGGTTCGCCTTGCGGAACTTTCACTGCAGCTTCTTCGAAGACTCGGGCGTGCTCAACGAGTACCTCGGCCACTGGCGCCAGTCGGTGGAGGATCACTGCCGGCAGGTGGTCGACGAGGCGCCCTGGTACGTGCCCCTGGGCAAGCTCGCGCCGAGCTTCCTGGTCAAGAAGCTTCTCATGCAACGGATGGCGAGCGACAAGAACGGTCCCCTCGGTTGGGTGAAGAACGAGAACGAAGGCCGGATCAGCGCCTTCTACGGCTCACGGGAAAAGGTGCGTGCCATCCCCGGGTGGGAGGCGCCGGTGCCGCCAACCCCAGAGGCTTTTCAGCGACTCGACCATGGCTACGATGACAGCAAGGCGGACGACGCGCTCACCCTCGCTGACCTCCGAGACGCGGCGAACTTCCGCGGGGGGCAGTGCCTGACCGAGGCGTTCGAGAGCATGCGCCACGCGCTGGAGTGGAAGTGTGCCTTTGGACACACCTGGAGGGCGACGCCAACCCTGGTGCTGCGCGCCGGGCACTGGTGTCCAGAGTGCCTTCCACCGGCCTGGAACTACGATGAGATCGCCAAGAAGAATCCGTTCTTCGCGCAGATCTATTTTCCCAACCACGACCGGGACGAGCAGAACTTCTACGACGCGCGGTGCTTCGAAGACATCGTGTAGCCGCCGCCGCACCTACCGGGCAACACACCGCACAGGGTCGCGCTCAAACCTGTTTGGACCAGACCAGTGTCCGATTGTTCGCCGGCATCGCATGATCTCTCTCGAGTGTCATGCCCGCCTCGCGGGCGAGCTGGTCGACGGCCTCGAAATCCCGGATACCGCTCGACGGGTCGCGTTCCTTCAGCCATCGATCGAAGCTGGCGTTGCTCGCACTGGTGTAGTCACCGCGGTAGTTGAACGGGCCGTACAGGCAGAAGACGCCACCCGCCTGAAGGACTTCCCCGACGCCCGAGAAGAGGCACTCGACCTCCGACCATGACATCCAGTGCGCCGTGTTGGAGCTGAACGCGGCGTCGTAGGGCCCGGCGGGCCAGTCACTCTTGCAGACATCCAGTGTCAGCGGCGGCAACACATTCGCGAGCGCGGCTTCGTCCAGCCAGGCCCTGATGTCCGCGTGGGCTTCGACGACATCGCTGGTCTGCCAGACGAGTCTCGGAAACTCCGGTGCGAAATAGACGGCGTGCTGACCGGTGCCACTTCCGATCTCCAGCAGCCGTGACTTCCCCGCCAATTCGATGCGAAGCACCTCCAGAATCGGCGCCCGGTTCCTCTCACAGGATTCGACGTAGGGTTTCACGGTTCAGCGATCTCAGCAGGACACGCGACGGCCGCAGCGCCGTGCCGATTCGGCCCCAGGATCCCGATCGATACGTGGATCCGCCCCATGGTCGGCCCCTCCTGACTCCACCCAACTAGGGACATGCTAGCCTGCATTTCTCACCAGCTCGCCTTTGCGGCCGACGAAGAAGGGAGAGATCGTGAGCAGTGTGGAGCGTCCCGGGAAATCATCGCGCCACCTCACAGCCGAGGACTACGCGCGTGCGGAGCAGTTCCTCCCCTGGCACCTGAACCCGCTGGTGCGCAACGTCGCAGGTGCGGCCGAACTGGATCGGCGACGGCGACCGCTTCTGGTACGAGCGGCAGACGCGGGACGGAACCGAGACCGTGCTGGTCGATCCCGCGCACGGGCGAGTGCAGGCCCGCTCCCGGAAGGAAGCGATCGGACAGGCGCTCGAGGAAGGCCGGGCAATCCGGACCGGAGGGGGATCGCCTCGCCGCGACTCTCACCCACGGCCTGATCTCGCCCGACGGCCGCTGGGCCGTCTCCGGACGCGACTCGAATCTGGTCCTGCGGGCCATGGAGTCCGGCGAGGAGCGGGCGCTCACCCAGGACGGCGAGCTCGCCTACGCCTACGGAAAGTCGCCGGATTCGAACACATTTGCGGTGACGGCGCGGGTGGCGGGCATCCCCCTGCCACCAATGGCGATCTGGTCACCCGACTCGCGAAGGATTCTCACCTCGCGCCTCGACGAACGGCGCGTAGAGGAGCTCCACCTGCTTCAATCGGCGCCGCCCGACGGGAGTGCCCGACCCGTGCTCCATACCTACCGATACGCCATGGCCGCCGACGAGCATATCCCTCACGCCGAGCTGATCGTGCTTCGATGCCGAGACCGGGAAGCGGGTGGACGTGGACTGGCCGCCGATTCCCGCACCGCTCCTTTCTCCCATCGAGCTCCAGCACGCCTGGTGGAGCGACGACGGCACTCGCGTCTACTTCATCGACCTCGCCCGGGGCTGCCAGTCCTGCCGCCTCTGCGAGCTGGATGTCGCGACGGGCGCCGTGCGGCCCATCCTCGAAGAGCGGAACGACACCTATCTGGAGCTCAACCCCACCACCTGGGCGCAACCCAATGTCCGGATCCTCGGCGCGGGGGAAGAGGTCATCTGGTTCTCGGAGCGCGACGGCTGGGGGCACCTCTATCTCTACGACGGTCGAACCGGAGAGCTCGAGAACCAGATCACCTCGGGTGAGTGGCTGGTGCGCGACATCATCCGCGTCGACGAGGACGCGCGGCGGGTCTACTTCACGGCGTGCGGCCGCGAGGCGGGGCGCGACCCCTGCTACCGGCACCTCTACGGCGTGAACCTCGACGGGTCCGATCTGACCCTGCTGACTCCGGAGGACGCAGACCACCAGGTCTCGATCCCTCCGGCCAGTGAAATCGTGGCCCTGGCGGAGATGGCGCTCCGGGGCGGCACTCCCTCGGTGCTCCGGCTTCTCGCCTTCCGGCCGCTACTTCGTAGACACCTGGTCGCGGCTGGACGCGGCGCCGGTCTCGCTGCTCCGCTCCGCCGACGGGGCGCTGGTCTGCACGCTGGAGACGGCCGACGTGAGCGATGTGCTTTCGGCGGGCTGGCGCTGGCCCGAGCCCTTCCAGGTGAAGGCCCGTGACGGCGAGACCGAGCTCTACGGCGCGATCTACCGGCCCTCGCACTTCGATCCCGGAGCAGCGTTACCCGGTGATCGACATGATCTACCCGGGACCCCAGGTCGTCCGCACGCCGAAGCGCTCCTTCCCCCCCGAGCCGGTCGAGACCATCAACTACACCCTGCCCCAGGTGCTGGCGGAGCTCGGCTTCGTGGTCGTGACACTCGATGGCATGAGCTCGCCCTTCCGCTCGAAGGCGTTCCACGACTTCGCCTACGGCCGCATGGAGGATGCCGGCGGTCTGGAGGATCACCTGGCGGGGCTCCGCCAGCTGGCGGAGCGCCATCCCTACATGGATCTCGACCGGGTGGGCATCACCGGTCATTCGGGGGGCGGCTTCGCCTCGACACGGGCGATCCTCGCCTACCCGGATTTCTACAAGGTGGCGGTCTCCGGGGCGGGCAACCACGACCAGCTGGGGTACCAGTCCTACTGGGGCGAGAAGTATCAAGGCCTTCCCGAATCGGCGGACGACATCGAAGCCGTCTACGGGGCGCAGATCAACGCCCGGCTGGCGGGGAACCTGAAGGGCAAGCTCCTGCTGATCGCGGGCGACATGGACGACAACGTCCACCCCGCCCTGACCCTCCAGGTGGCGAACGCGCTGATCGCGGCGAACAAGGACTTCGACCTGCTGGTGCTACCCAACCGGAACCACCAGACCAGCTTCCGCGACCCCTACGTGCTGCGCCGGCTCTGGGACTACTTCGTGCGCCACCTGCTGGGCGCCGAGCCGCCGGAGGGCTACCGGATTCGCGGCCCGGAAGAGGCATCAGACAGCCCGAGCTGCCTGATTTTCCGAGCGTAAGGAGACGCGCCATGAACCGACCCGTTCTCCAGTTCAGGGACGCCAAGCCGCCCAGGGAAGGCGGTTGGCCGGGTCTGCGTCCACGCTCCGACGGTCGTCGCTGGGGACTGTGATCGAACGCGACGTCGCGGTAACGATGCGCGACGGGGTCCGGATCTATGTCGACGTCTACCGGCCCGAGGGGCCCGATCCAGTGCCGGTGCTGCTTGCGTACGGCCCCTTCGGCAAGCACGCGTCGATGCACCCCACCCTCGCCGCTGGGGCCGACATCGAACCGGAGCTGCCGCCGGGATCCCCGTTCGAGGCACCGGTGGCGGGCTACTGGGTCGGCCACGGCTACGCCGTCGTATACGCCGACCCCCGCGGAACCTGGGGCTCCGAGGGCGACGCGACGCTGTTCTCGCAGCAGGAGGCGGAGGATGGCTACGACCTGGTCGAGTGGGCCGGAACCCGGCCGTGGAGCAACGGCCGCGTCGGGATGAGCGGAGTCTCGTATCTGGCCATCAGCCAATACCGGGTGGCCGCCACTCGCCCGCCGCACCTCGCCGCGATCAACCCGTCAGAGGGCATCAGCGACATCTATCGAGAGGCGATCGCCCCCGGCGGGATCCTCGAGACCCAGTTCGCTGGCCACTTCGGCAGCCTGCTCGGCTTCGGGCTGGGCCGCGTCGAGGACGTGGTGTCGGAGGTGTTCGAGCACCCTCTGCTCGACGAATTCTGGCAGGCGAAGAGCCCGGATCTCTCCCGCATCGAAGTGCCGACGTTCCTGGTCGCCTCTGTAGGGAACCAGGGCCTCCACGTCCGCGGCACACTCGAGGCGTTCAAGAAAATCGGCTCCGAGCAGAAGTGGCTCGACGTCCACGGCCGCAAGGAGTGGCGCTACTACTACATGCCCGAGAACATGGACCGGCAACGGGCCTTCTTCGATCACTTCTTGAAGGGTCTCGACACCGATCTGAGCTCGTGGCCGCGCGTGCGGGTCGAGTATCGCGACCGCGCCAACAGCGGGCCGATCCGCGAAGAGGCCGACTGGCCGATTCCCCGGACCCGTTACACGGAGTGGTTTCTGGATGCGGGATCAACGCGCCTGGTAGCCAAGCCACCCGACTCGGAACGAACTGCCAGCTACGACCCGACCGCAGCCGGACTGCCCGCCAAAGCCGGCGACCAGCGCGCCACCTTCGACCTCCGCTTCGAGCGGGAAACCGACCTCGCCGGCCACGCCGCACTGCGGCTCTGGGTCGCATCGCCCGGCGCCGAGAACATGGATCTCTTCGTGAACCTCGACAAGCTCGACGCCTCCGGCAGGCGGATCGGATTCCCGTTCTTTGCCTACCTCGAAGACGGTCCGTTGGCGCAGGGGTGGCTGCGCGCCAGCCGTCGTGAGCTGGATTCCGAGCTTTCCACGCCGGCGCAACCGATCCAGGCTCACCAGCGCGACCTCCCGCTTCCCGACGCCGAGCCTGTTGCCGTCGACATCGAGATCTGGCCCTTCACCGCCAGCTTCGGACCCGGTGAAACGCTTCGTCTCACTGTGGCCGGAGCCGACATCCAGCGCTACCCACCTCAGGAGTTCGCCGCCGGTCACGACCTGCTCGTCAACACCGCGCCGCACGTGCTTCACACCGGGGGCCGCTATCCCTCGCGCCTCTTGCTGCCGGTCGTTCCGACACCCGAGTAGAAGACAGGAGAAGCGGAACGCCGTTCTCGATGCAAAGTGCGGTGCCCGAGAGCTGACACCTCCAGTGCGGAGAAACCCGACATTTGCATCTTGCGCCTACACACGTTGATAAAATCTACGGAAGTCAAACACCCCTATAAATCCAGTATTTACGTCCGATCACGTTCATCATGTCAAATAGAATACGCCTCCCAGGTTGCGAACCTGGAGGCCGCACGTTCGAGTCGTGCCGAGCGCGCCAGAACTCATCCAAATGGCGAGTGGTTAGCGATTCGCTTCCATCCGCCGTTCTGAAACTAGGGGGACTCTGGGGGGCATTGAGGTCACTTCACCAACTCAATCTCACCCGGTCGCCAGGTCTTTTCGAACCACGGCTCGGTCGGGCTGTAGAGACGCAAGACGCAGAACCAGCCCTTCTTGGGAACCGTCTGGAGCCAGTTCGCTTCCTTGCCGGCAGGTGCCTTTGGGCCCATGTAGAGATCAACCGAACCGTCGTCGTTCACTTCCACGATGCCCTTGTGCTTCTCGCTGTTGTAGCTGGGGAACGGCTGGCCGGTCTGCAATTGGGAGCGGGTCTGGGGATCGTAAAGGACGATCGAGATGAACTTCTTGGCGGGAGCATCCTTGGGGAGGTTCAACTTGTAGGTTTTGCTTCCGTCCAGGTAGTCGCCATTGGCGTCGAGATAACCCCAGGCGTATTGCGACCCCTTGCCGATCAATTTCCAGGTCATCGCCGGCGTGTTGACGGTCGCAAAGTAGAAGAACTGGGCTCGCGCATCCATGTTCCGCCCGCCCATGCCTTCATCCTTGAGGAACTCATAGGACCCGCCCACGAAGCCCCTCTTCCAATGGCTGCCCTCGTAAAGGAACGCCGATTTGTCGCGTTCGTACCAGAGCATGGTCCGCGCCGTGGCGTTGGCGACCTCAGCCGCCTTGGTGAGAATCTCCTTCATCCGCGTCGTCGGGGGCAAAGGGCTTGCCCTTCTGGATACCGATAGACGCAAAGACTCCGCGCAACTGCGGTTCGAGCATTTCGATCGGCTCGCGTTCGATGACCGCATGCAGTTCTTCGTAGAACTTGTAGTCGGTCGAGTGGATCGTGTTGAACGCCTTCCTGGACCCGTTGTAGAACTCCATCTTCGGTGGGTTCGCTTTCTTGGCGAGGGAGTAAATCTTCAGTCCCTCCCGGAACAACTTGCTGGAGTAATCCGGCTTGCCGTCCTTGAGGAAGCCTCGCGCGATGAACCAGTTCACCCAACTGGTCGACTTGGAGACGAAATACTTCTCCCCCTCGACTTCAGCCTCCATGCCGCCGACCGGAGGATTGAGATCCCCTTTGTAGTCGGGCGGAAGGATCAGATACTTGCCTCCCTTGCCCCTGTCGGGACCAGGAGGGCCCGTGTCGGTCACGAAGCGGAAGAAGGCGTCGTTGACCGTTCCCGGACCGGTCCCCGGCGGGATCTCGATCACTGTCGGGCCGTCCTTCTTCAGGTCGAGAATGAGCGCTGACGTAAACCGTGTCCGTGTTGCCGGTGAGAAACAGCGGATTGCTGTCCATCAACTGATCGAAGATCCGGGCCTGGTAAGAGTGCGTCTCGCCGTTGACCTCCTGGCTCCGGCGGATCGCCTCCAGCGAGGCGGCCGGCATCCCGTTGAGGAAGGACTCGACCCCGCGAATGTAGTCGAGGTGGTTGTAGATCGCTTCGGCCGTTTCCTTCGTGGGGATCCCATCGAAGTACTTGAAAGTGCCGATCCTCGTCTCCAAGTCGTTGGGCGTCATGATCGACTCGGGGATCTTGGTGTTGTAGCCGGGCGTCAGCCTTCCTCAGTCTGCATGCAGCGCTCACTGCAAGGCGACGACCAGGATCTGCCTCAGGAAGCCGTAGAAGACGAGCTCCAGCGATTGCGCGCCTCACTCGTCGAAAGATCAGCTCACCGGAGCTGACACAGTCGTTGAGGGCGACGGTGAACAGCTCGACGCCTTCCCGCCTTCCGCTAGCCCGCGCAGACCCCGAAGAGATGAAGCCGAGGGCCGGCGCCGCGAGCTTGAGCCGTCCATCCATGCAGGGGCTAGTCCTCGTCTTCCTCTACCTTTTCCACCAGTATGCCCTCTATTGCTCATCTAGTATCTAGTCTCCTACTCCTCGTGCGCTTCCCTCAGCTCCTCCACTCTACCTGCAGTTGCACCTCTAGCAGTCCCTTGCACTCTCCAGTCGCCTAGTGCCTTTCCCTCCCCTTTAGAGTATGCGCCTCTTCTTTTTCAGCGCCAACATTCTATCAGCTCTACCAGTACCTCCAGCCTCTTCCAGATTCGCTTTAGCTGTTTGTTTATCTCTTTTATTACTTCCATTCTCCCTCATCCTACCACCCTTCCTAGCCACCTTCAATCATCTGACTTTTCACACCCTTTCCTTTTACTTAGCCACTATCAGCTTTGTTCATCTAAAATCTCTCTTTTAACCTCCCCTTTTTTGCCTTATCTCTGCCCTGTCCCTCTTTTAGTTATCAAACAACTTTACTCCTCTGCCATAATCTCTCAGTAGTACCACATAGCACCGCACTTCTACCCGCCATTTCTTCTCTTATCCGATCTTCTGCCCGATGAGTCCACGCTACACGCTCCTCGAAGCACAGTAGCCTCAATACCTGTCTTAGTAACTCTGTCTCTTTCCTTTTTGCTTAGACTCCTTCGGTCCAAGATGCCCTTCTTCATCGCACAGGCGAGATCGGGCACCAACTTCATAATGAGTTCGGAGCCGGCAAGCTGAATGGCGTAAATTTCCAGAGTGAGCCGGCCGATGAAGCGCAGGGCGGTGGCTATGGATTCTGGCGGCTGGATGCGGCTCGGGCCGCGCAGGAACAGACACAGGCTAAGGGACAAAACGCCGATGCCAAGAATGAAGACGGCGAAATGGATCTGAGAAAACGAGAATTCCCTTTGTTCCTGCCAGACGTAGACGACCGCGGCGACAAAGCAGGCCAGCAGGCGCATTAGGCCCACATTCTCTGTCATCGCGTGCGCGGGCGGTGCTGAGCTTTGGGCTGTGCCGTCCACATCGGTAGCTGATCTTGCCGTCGACATACATGCGTTGGTATAAGCCGAACAGGGCCCACAGCCATCCCTCCGCGCCGTAATCGACAATATTCGCCGCTATCGGCAGCACCACGAAAAGTGCGGAGACGAGGAGGGCGAAGGCGGCCCAACCGTGATGTTGCATAAATATTTGCACATAGGGACGTGCAATGCGGATGAGTGCGAAGCTCAAAAGAATGTTCGGTGCCACCCAGGTCCAGTCGGCGTTCCAGCTGTCGAGCAGGGTCAGAATGACACCGAGCCAGATCCAGTGGAGCGGGACGGTCCGGGTCTGCGCGTAGCCCAAAAGGAAGAAGAACAGCGGAGCCGCCAGACGTCCGAAAACGCTCCACCAGTCGGTCGTTTTCAATGAAGAAATAGCCGAAGTGGTCAACCGTGACCAAGATGATTGCGGCGGTTTTCAGCCAGTCGGTGTTGTCGATGGCGTGAGGTGTGCGCGTCGAATGCTCTGGCCTCTATTGTGCAATAATAGGTCAATGGCGGTCAGTGCAAACTCGGATGACGAGAGCGGCGCAACTGTCCGTTCCCTCGATCATGTAGGCGTCAAATTGCTCCGGTCCGCCGTGGCCAGAGGGCGCATGAACAACACGCAGATTCGGGTCCAACTCGAACTCGAAGGCATCAAGGCCAAAGGGCAATCCCTCCCCGATGATTTCAACGCCGCTTCCTTGAGGCTCCAGAATTGGTAGAAAGTCCGCAGGCGCTCCAAGCCGCCTACCCCTTCAACAGCATTCGCCTCGGCTTCCGAAAAAAACCGATGAGCGAGTTCTACAGCCTCCAGATCCCTCGTTTGATCTTCGAGGTCGACACCGATCCCATGGGTCGACGACCACGCCCCGAGAAAACCGAACCGGCAGGAGGAAAAACTAAACCAGATATCCGGTGAATCGGAAAGGTAGGGCCGCCCGTTTTCTGTCTCCTCGAAAACGATCTGCGATAAGGGCCGCGACGATCCGAGCGCGGTGGCGCCGCAGAAGCGGCGAAACGCACGGCGCTGTTTGAACAGGGCCCTGTCGTATTCGGCTGCAAAGCGGTCCGCTCTCTGCAGCTCGGTATCCGACAGAACCGACGCGCAATGCCTCGACACCTCGGGATCGCGCGAAACCGGCGCATACAGCACGTAAGCCGTATGACGCGCGGATGCCGGTGTCAGATCGCGCGAGCCGGCGGCGAAAAGGTCGTTGATTCGGTCGCTTTCGTCTCTTGACGTCACTCGTTGGCGGTCCGTCGAGCCTCGACTTAGGCCGCGCTCTGCGAGTGAAGACGATCTGCTTACGGGCTCCGTGGGGCTGCCCTCGTAGGTCGCCGTGGGCAGATGCATCTCCTTCAGGACCATGCTCAACGGCAAGAGCGTTGTCTCGGGCTCGATGACCGCACCGCCCATGACCGTGGCGCCGAAGTTGACGGTGCTGCCGTCCCGGATGTCGGTTCGCTTCACCTTCAGCGTCATGTTCTCGAAGGTGTGAAACTGCAGGAAGCCGGCGACGATGCAATCGTCGCCGAAGCTCACCGCGTTCCAGTCAAAGGCCTGCATGGGCGAGGCGACGATGGTCCGCTTGCCGATCCGGCACCCCATCCACCGCAGGATGATATTCGAGAGCACTGTCCCGGCTAGAGATTCCCAGGGCCTCCTGCACCAGGCGAAGAAGCAGTCCTGTGCGAAGAAGTAGGTGAAGTGCCGCCAGGACCAGAACGGCGTCGAGTGAGCAGAACCCCATTTGCTGCCGACGAGGAGCTTCTTGATTGCGGCGCAGGACACAACCAGGATGACCTCTGCGAGGACCAAGGCGATGAGCGCGCCGACGACCGGGTGTCCGCCCAGGCGCAGCAGGATGGTGTAGAGAACCGCATAAACCAGCACCTCGGCGATGGGCAGCATGCCGATGCTGAAGATGTCGTTCAGGAAGACACGCCCCAGGAAGAGGGGGAAGCTCGGCAGTGCTTGGGCTTCGTTCTCCGCCTCGAAATCCGCGCTCGCGAATCTCACCGGCGGGTTTCCCGCCACCGTGATGGGCTCGCCGAGCCGCGACTGCATCTGGCGCCGGAACTGGATGTCATTCCCCGGCGTGGAGACACCCAGCAGGAAGTTGGTCGGGAATTGCCCGGACTCCGCGACGCAATTGTTGCTGCTGAAGAAATTCGCGGGCATGTCGAGCTGGCGAAGCTTCAGGTGCTCGGCGCCATAATCGAGCATGTTCGTGAAACAGCCATGGGACCAGAACACCTGGGAGTCGGCGCTGGCAAGCTCCGGGACGAGGTTGAGCATGACGTCGCACTCCGAGGCACCCACGCGCGTGAAGCGCACGCCGGCCAGGGCGCGCAGGTATTGCCCGGTGATGGTCCAGGTCCACAGGCGCTGGATCTGGTTCATCTTCTTCACCCTGTACATGAGGAGAGCGGCCCTTGAGCCCGCGCGAGGGATACAGCCCAGGCGAGGCGGCCGTGCAGCGAAGAAAGAGACAGCCCAGCACGGAGATCAGAACGACGGTGACCCAGGTGGTGATGAACGCGTAGAGCCCCATGTGCCAGACGATCTCGTGCAGCGGCGTGATTCTGAAGTAATCACTGGCGAGCGCCGTCTCTCTGCGGGTATGAAGGTGACGGCGAACCAGGTGACCGCGGCGGTGGGGACGACCAGGAGGCAGAAGTCCAGGAAGACCTGCATCAGGATGTTGAGCGTCTCCATGAACCAGAAGGGCCACGCGTACCGGCAGCTATTCGCCGTGCGCTTCAGTTCGGTGCAACGGCCAGCGAATCGCGCCGGGGCGCCCTCCCACATCTCCTCCGGACCGACATCGCCGAGGATGGGGGTCAACGGAGTGATCCAGCTGCCGCGTCCCACCGTCACATGGTTGGCGACTCCGGCCCGCATTCCGATCTTGCAGCCGCTCTCGAGATGAACAGGGCCGACATGCAGCTCCTGCCCCACCCACCTCGACATGTGAGATGTAGGCCCCGGTCTGGATGGCCACATCGTCCTCGATGGAGAGCAGGTCCAGAGGTCCGGAGAACTCCACATCGTGCGCGCACTGAAGGTTGTTACCCACGGTCGCCCCGAGCCGCCGCAACACATAGGCCATGAGCGGCGCGCTGCGAAACATCGCGCTCAGAGGGCGGAGCACGGAAACTCGCAGTCTCCCGATACACCAGATTCGCAGATGCATCCGGCTCCGCTTGGGGTATACACCCGGCGTCACATTGTTCATGTCGAAGTGCCCACCCATGAAGAGCTTGATCACCATGACCCAGAGCAGGCGGCGAAGGGCAGGGCAAGGGCCAGAGGTACATCAGGAAGCCGACGACAATGAACTCCCAGAGATACGCGGTCATGAAGAAATCGCCGATTTCCGCGAAGGCAACAGCCCCAGAAAACTCAGCCAGGGGGGAAAACAACACCAACAGGAAAAGAATCTGCAAGGTGGTGAAATAACCAACGGAGAGCACCCCTACCGTTGCCTCATCGCGCTCCGGCGCTTTCGGTCGGATTCCGCGGCCGCCGCGGGGGCTCTCGGATCTCTGCCGGCGCTCCCGTGGACGATCGGCTACCTTTCTGCGGGTTGCAGTCACTGAGCAACTCCCGGACCGGCACCATCCATCCTGCCACATGCCACGCTGGCCAGTCGCGCGATGACGATGGAGTGCCCCCCATAGTCGGCGAACAGATCGTCCCATCCCAGCGCGGCTCGAACACGTCCCTGCAGATCTCCAACACTTCCTCAGCGCCCGGTGCCACGCTCCGCATCTGGTCGGCGCTGAGCGTTCCCGCCTCAGCGTTCTGCGCCTTGATCGGTGAGCCTCCAGGATGTCCTCCGCTTCCGGATCGTCGTTGCCAGCAGCTGAGACAGCTCGGGTAAGCAATCCCAGTCGATCTTCCCGGACATCGGCTTCATGACAAACTTCTCGACCAGACAGATCCTCGTCGGCACCGACGGCGCCGGAAGTGCCTGGCCAAGGCTCGCCGTGACCCGGGCCGCCCACTCCGTCGGTGCCGGAGCGTCGACCGAGATATCACCTCCGGAGACCGACGGTGCAGCGACGAAGCAACCAGATCCTCGTTCTTGTCGTCCAGCACAGCAGCCTCGATCTCCCTGAACTGGTCTGGAGGATGTCCTCGACGAGCTGTATCTCCACGCGGTGCCCGCGCACCTTGAGCTGCGCGTCGGCACGGCCGAGGAAGTGCACGCGCTGGTCCGATGTCGATCCTTCATATATCCCCCGTGCGTAGAGGCGGACGAACTCGGCGTTCTCCATGAGCTTCAGGGCGGTTCGCTCCGGCAGGTTGATACCCGCGCGCCACGTGCACCCCGCCGATACAGAGCTCTCCACCTCCCCGTGGGGCAGCGGGTGAGCCCGTCGACCTCGAGGATGACGTAGGTGACGTTGGCCAGGGGCGAACCGATGGTGACCGGCTCCCCCGGCCGCAGGCTCTGGCGGCTGGTGTCGTGCTGGCCTCCAGGTCGTAGGTACTGACGATCTGCCTTCTGCCCGGCCTGCGCGGCTCCACCAGCGCGCCGGGGAACGCTTCGCCCGCCGGACCACGTAGCGGCACAGCGGGTACGGGAGATCCAGCTCGGGGGTCGACGTGAGGGTGGTCAGCAGCACCGGCGGACGAACAGCACCGTGACCTCCGCTTCACAAAGGACGGGGACGAGATCCGGGCCGGAGCGGATCTGCTCCTTGGTCAGCAGGACCACGGCGCAACCCGCAACCCAAGCGCTGTACATCTCGGAGATGCTGCCGTCGTATCCCAGTGACGACGTCAGCAAGGTCGCATCCATGCCCGGGATGAGATCGAAGTAGTCCGCGTAGCTCAGGGCCAGGTTCACGTATCCCACGTGCGGGCACTCCACTCCCTTGGGCATCCCGGTGGTTCCGCTCGTGTAGAGGATGGTCGCCAGGCGCTGCTTTGGATCGTCCAGCCATGGTGGCGTAGCGCTTCTTTGCATCTTCTCTCGCAAAGCCAGTACATCTAGCTTCTGCAGTCCTCTTTAGCTGTCCTGCCCTCTCTTGAGTACTTCCACCTTCTTTGCTTCCTCTAGCATGTTTGTGATCAGAGCTTCCTTCAACTTGTTGTCTAGTAACATCACTTTACCTATTAGAAAGAGACAGACCGTTCTTTAGAAATCCATTAATGAAACTTGCGATGTGTCAGATCCTTTTGTCTAGCATTCTAAACTTCCTATAAGAGAAAGCAGCTTGCAAAGAACTCTGTGTACGATCCAACGCAGTCAGCCACCTCACGGATTTCCGCCCATTGTATGCCAGCGCGACTATCCCGCATAGCGGGCCCCAGGGGCAGATCCTGCGTCCGATCGAGGTCGCGCGAGTATCGCGCGGATGGCGGGCTGCGCAGCATCACGAATCAGACAGCCAGACGGCAGCGTCAGCTGCGGGTAGAGCGGCCCGGGACTGCAAGGGTCTCGGAGGGGAGCTCTCCGAAGAGTCGGCGGTAGTCGGCGGCGAAGGCGCCCATGTGCCAGAAGCCCCAGTGGTTGGCCACGTCTGGCTACGAGCGTCTCGTTGGGATCGGCGCTCTGCAGCTTCCGATGGACACCGTTCAGCCGGATCAGCTTCAGATACCGGCGGGGCGGGACGCCGAAGCGCTCCAGGAAGGCCCGTCGAAGGGTCCTCTCGTTGCACCGGGCCGCATCACGCAGCGCGCCGATCGTGACCGGCTGACGGCCATGGTCCTGCAGATACTCGAGAGAACGCACGAGGATTCTGCTCCGCTTGGCCGACGTCGAGCGTTCGGGTGCCAGCCCACCTGCGGCCGCCATCTCCAGAATCTGAGGCGGTACTTCTCGCATCCATTTCCCGGAGCGCTGCCCAGAGCTGGGCGGGTCGGAGATCTCGCTTCAGGAATTCTGTGATCCGCACGAGCTCGTCGCGTAAGGTCCCGAACGATTCCGGGCACACTGGAGCACCTGCGGGCCCGCCCCGATCAGGTCTGGCTGCCTCGGGCAGTCCCAGCGACACCGAAGCGCGAGCGAGGGCCTCTTCCCTCACCGATACGAGTGATCGCCCCGAAGTTGGCCCCCGAAAGCGACTCGAAAGATCCGCCGGGCTCGAACGAGATCAGGCTGGCGTCTCCGGCCTCGCGGCGGCACCAGGGTACCCGGACGCCCGGGTCGAGGATTCCAAAGGTTCGCATGCCCGGAGGCGCTCCTCCCGCCTGAAGCACGGGCATCCCGAGGCGCACATAGGACAGCAGGACGTCCGGGCTCCTGGCCTGGAAGAGGTGGGACCCGTAGGCCGGAGGACCCAGGTGCCGAAAATCGAGATCCCAGCCGTGGATCACCTCCTCGAGCTCGCCCGCGTCGCGGATTTCCCAGCTGTGCGGGGGGAGGGGTCGAGAATCGGGGCTGACGTCGGGAGTGGGGGCGTGCATCTGTCCGTTTCGTGATGTCCTCACCGCGCATTTTCGACACAATTCCACTTGTAGTCAATTGAGGCGGCATCCACGCCTCGTGGAGGAGTCCATGGCCCGTACCCTCACCCTTCTTCTCGCAATCCTCGCCTCGGGCTGCACGCCCCCGGTAGATGCACAGGGCGTCGTCCACGATGCCGAGTACTACATCCTCGAGGCGCAAAATGGCAAGATCTGGGCGGTCGAGGACGGCGAGCTCGACAGCCAAGCTCGCCGAGCTGCGCGCAGAAGTACGGCAAGCCGCCGAACATCGTCCATTACATGTGGGACGACCAGCCGCCGATGGCATTCGGCGATCCGATCTACCAGAAGATCCGCGGCTACGATACACCGCACCTCAACAGCTGGCGGAAGAAGGCATGATCTTCGCCCGCATGTACACCGAGCCCGGTTGCACGCCGAGCCGCGCGGCGTCATTGACAGGGCAGCATGCCATCCGCACGGGCACCTACGAGATCGGTTTTCCCGATTGAATACACGGGATTCGCGGCCGAGAACGTCACCATGGCCGAAGTGCTCTCCCAGGCCGGCTACGCCACCGGCTTCTTCGGGAAACTGCACCTTGGGGACATCGAGCAGTCCTACCCCCATAACCAGGGTTTCGACGAGGCCTTCTGGGCCGTCTACAACCAGGTCACCAGCCTGTACAACAAGCATGGCGAGGCGGCCAACGCCATCATCGGGATGAAAGAGAAACTCCTCGCCGAAAACCCCTACCAGCTCGATCACAATTTCATTCAGGACGAAGCGTATGTCTTCTACGCTGGAGGGCAAGAAAGGAGAGCAGGCGAAAGAATGGCGCGACGGCTCCCAAGAGCCGCAGGACTACAAGGACTTCGATATCGAAGCGCGCAAGCGAGCGCTCGACTTCATCCGCCGCAACGCCGAAGCGAAAAAGCCCTTCTACGTGGCCTGGTGGCCACTGTGGATATCCGTTTATTCCGGATCCGCAAAAGACCACCCTCCAGCGCGGCATGGTCGGTGAGAACTACGTGCGTGTGATCGAGCCCGACATCGAAGCGCTGCGAAAGACCCTGGAGGAGCTCGGCATCGCTGAAAACACGCTGATCGTCGCCATGGCCGACAACGGGCCCATGACCCACAATCCCCCGCCGGGTGCGGGTCTCGGCGAGGGCATCTTTCGTGGCGGCAAGGGCGACTTTACCGAGGGCGGTGTGCGCGTCTGTGCCGCCGCCCTCTGGCCCGGGTGATCGAGCCGGGCCAGGTCGCCGGCGATATGATTCACGAGGTGGATCTCTTCACGACCTTCGCCCGGCTGGCTGGGGCCACCGAGTATATCCCCACCGACCGGATCATTGACGGCATCGACCAGACGGCACTCTTGCTCAAGGGCGACACCCATGGCCGCCGCGACTACGTGTTCATCTATCAGGGGCCCGACCTGGCGGCCACGGTGAAGGACCAATACAAGATGCACTGGACTATCGGCAGATCCCTGCGCAGGCCAAATCGGGTATCACCGCCGTTTATGATCTCTACAACGATCATCGCGAGGTCAACCCGATCGTGGTCGGCGGGTTCCACATGAAGGAACCGTTCAAGCGGATGCGTGCGCGGCACGAGCTGTGGAAGTAGAAGTATCCGGACAGGAAGGCTCCCCATGGGCCGGCCTACACCGGTATCTCCAATGCGCGACCGGAGACTCTTGCGCTATCGAAGCCACCGGCAGACTTGAAGGAACTGCCCTTCGACCCGCTGGAGTTCATCGAGCACCTTGACGAGCTTCCATTCGACCCGGCCAGCGAGCCGGGCCCTGGGCAGTAACGCCGCAACAAGAGTTCAGCGTCCGAAGCGAGAACACCTCGGATAAAATACTCGTCTCCTCCGGCCAGCGGGTGCAGCTCGGGAGCACCGTCGAGGTGTCTGTGCGGCGGCCGGACCGGCTGCGAGCCAGCACCCGGGGCGATCTTCGCGACCAGGAGCTCTTCTACGACGGAGGAACCCTCACGCTCTTGACCATGAATCCGAACCTCTATGCCACCATCGATGCTCCCCCTCGCATAGACGCGGCCATGAACCTCGCCCTGGAATCTCTTGGACTCGTCGCCCCGTTGTTGGATTTCGTCTACGCCAATGCGGCAGAGGTGCTGCTGGAGGGCGTGAAGTCGGGATTATACGTGGGCTTGCACAACGTCCGCGGTGTCGAGTGCCATCATCTCACGTTCAGCCAGGATGACATCGACTGGCAGATCTGGGTCGAGAACAGTCAAACGCCGGTGCCCAGAAAGTTCGTGATCACGGACAAGGAGGAGTAGGAGATGAGTCCGGCCACGAAACGTGGCACCTCGAAGGTGAACTTCCGATTCCCGCTCCGGGGGTTGTGTCTCGCCTTCTGCATCGGCCTGGCTCTTTTCCCCGCGGCGACCGCCATACTTCCGACCGATGCCCAGGCCGTGGTGGGTCGCCCGGCTACTCCGGGTAGCGTTGCCGGCACTGCCCGTCGCAGCTCCCGCCGGACCGTTCGCAGGCACCATCATCACCACCACGCCGCGGCCGTCGCAGTCGGTGCCACCGCGGCCGTCGCGATCGGCACCCGCGTGGCAACGCTCCCGCCTAGCTGCACGACCATCATTACGGCTGGAGTGACCTACCAGCAGTGTGGTGGAACCTACTATCGACCCTATTACCAGGGGACCGAGGTCGTATACGTCGTCGTAGAGGCGCCGTGACTCGGAGCGACGCTCGGAGCCCGAGAATAAACAGCCCGAAGAAGGCCCGCCCGCGGTGCCCGAGGCCGAGCGGCTCCTCGAAGAGGTCCACAAGCTCACCGACTCCGCAAGGCAGTTCGTCGTCCGGCCCTGGGTCAAGCAGGAAGACTACTGGCAGGTCTACTGGGACCTCACCCGCGAGACGAAGCTCCGCCTCGACCGCGAGAGAATCCCGCTGGGCATCTCGCGACACGAGGTGCAACTCCACGGGGACTCGACCGACTGACTGCGTGGCAGCTGCGCACGCGATTCAGGGTTCTGCCCACAGCAATCTCTTTTGGCCTCGCCTTTCCCAACTTTCTCCTCCGCTGCGAGCCTTGGGCTAGAATCGCTTTCAAGGATCGCCGGTGCGGCCGGATGCCCGTGAATTCATCGCGGGGGAGCGGGCACTAGTCGGGCGCCCAGTGCACCAGCATCAACTTCGAGAAGGAAACCCAATGAGGAAGTTCACGCGCATCGCCACACTCGCCACCTGCGCCGCTCTACTGACCGCTCCGCTGATGGGCGCCGCCCAGACGCCGGCGGTGTCGGAGCGGATTCGCCAGGTCGGGACGAACCTCGGCTTCAAGGAGTCGGAAGTCGACAGGCTCGCGCAGGGCGAAATCGTCTCGCGCGACCTCAAAGAGGACTCGAAGAAGGAGCTCGCCCTGGCCGTCGCCATGGTCCTCGAGGCCCCCTTCGCCGAGGTCTTCGATCGGCTCCGGAAAGGCGCCATCGAGAAAAGGGACAAGACGATCCTCTCCCACGGCGTCATCCCCGACGGAACAGTGAGCGCCGATTCCTTTGCGAGCTTGAAGTTCGATTCCGGCGAGCTCGACAAGCTGCTGATGGTCGAGGCGGGCTCCGACTTCAATCTCTCGGAACCCGAGGTCGAAAAGCTCCAGGGCATCGCGAAGGCCAACGATTCGGCTCCGATCGCGAAGCAGCGGGAGGCGATCGCCCAGGGCTATCGCGAGGTCCTGGCCCAGCGGCTGAACGCCTACCGGAAAGGCGGGGTGGCCGGGATTGCGCCCTTTACACGGGGCGGGGACGAAGCCCAGCCGGGGAAAGAGCTGGGGCTCGCGGTCGAGGAGATGAAGTACGTCGCGGATGGGGCGCCGATCTTCTACGCCGCCTTCAAGAACTTTCCAGCCGACTCCTCACCCCTGGTGGAGAACCAGTTCACCTGGCAGATCCAGAGCATCCAGGATCGTCCCACCGTCGTCCTCGTGCACCGCATGATCGAGAAGCAGGAGGATTACGCGGTCGCGGGGCGCCGCGCATACTTCGTCGGCCAGTCCTTCAACTCACTCCAGATCATCGCGGGCGCCTTCCCGTTCGGCGAGGACACGCTCGTCTTCTACACGAACCGGACCTTCACGGATCAGGTCGCGGGCTTCGGGAGCGGCACCAAGCACAAGGTCGGGCGCAAGATGATGCTGGGCGAGATCGAGAAGCTCTTCGAGTCGATACGGGCGTCCTTCGAGGCGGGCTGATCCCCGGTCTTTCGTTCCTCTTCAACTTCAGTCGGTGGGACCCACTGCGCCGCTCGAGAGCTCAGGGCAGCGCGCGTCCCGGGGCCCGCCGGGACGCTCACTCCAGCAGGTTGAAGGTCAGGACGGCGCTCTCGAAGTGGCGGTTCGGCGCTGTTGGACGCGACCGCCCATACCGGGCTGAAGGCAGATCAGCGATCGATCAGTTCGACCTGCTGGGCGTGAATGCCCCAGATCGCGTTCTCCCCCTCCTCGAGCTTCTCGTGATCCCAACGGCCCACGACCCGACCCAGTCCCACCGCTCGGGCTCGCGCTCGGTGGTACGACGAACATGCTGGGGGACGGCTGACGTACACCCAGCCCGTCTCGTCCTCGATTTGACCGACCACGAGGCTGCCCATGCCGGACTCAATGTCGGTGATCTGCCCTTCAACGACGACTTTGTTGCCGGACTCGGCCTTTT
Organism: uncultured delta proteobacterium; assembly: GCA_963722885.1. Lineage (GTDB taxonomy): Bacteria > Myxococcota_A > UBA9160 > UBA9160 > UBA6930 > CAVXZE01. The sequence continues at coordinate 302,695 of CAVROS010000030.1, read as the reverse complement.
CTTGAACCTCCGCGATGGGAAGCGAACGGGCGAAGCAGAAGCCGCACTTCTCACCTCGCTGCGTCGCTCAGCGGAACGCGCTCAGCGGGTACTTCTCTGCGGCGCGGATCAGGGCGATCAGCAGATTGGTGGAGGGTGCCAGTTCTTCCTCGGCGACGGCTTCGAGGGTGTCTTCCGGGAAGTTCAGATAGGGCTCGGCGGAGATCAGCCCCACCGTGGGGAGCCCGGCCTCGAACGGCTCACCGGAGATGCCCCTGGCCTTTCCCGTCGTCGCCTGGACCAGCCGCTGGGGGATGACCATGCTGCGCCGGTAGTCGGTGTGGAGCACCGCCGCCTTGGCGATCTCGGGACTGGCGCCGCTCCAGCTGGTCAGCAGCATCCGAAAGCTCGGAAGGTCCGCGACCGCGAACGACAGGTCCCGCTGTGGACGGAGCCGCCGCCCGATGTGCTCGGCGGAGATCACCAGGGCGGTCTTGCCCAGGATTCCGTCCCGATGGCGGTCGACGAAGTGGCGCTCGCCGACCCGCCCGACGGTGTGGGCGTCCACCGCCAGAAAGATGATGCCGCGCTCGAGAGGGAGCCGATCTCGGACGCTGGTGAAGTGCGCTGCCAGTGCCAGGACGATGGACACCCCCGAAGCATCCTGTACCGCCTGTGCGTAGTGGGAGTCGTAGTGACCCATCACCACGTAGTACTCGTCGCTTCGCCCGGGAAGCTCCGCCCAGAGGTTGTGTGCCATCCCCCGATCGAGCCGCGAGCGCATTCGGATGGTCCCGGTGACACCACCCTGTCTCGCCAGCGTCACGCACCCGCTCGACCAGGCTCCGGCGAATCCAGACTCCGGGAATGCTCTTGCGGAGTCCGTGGTTCATCTGGGGAGAGAATGCGTCCGAGTCCCACTGCATCTGCCCCAGCAATCCGACCATTCCAACGGCGCCTGCGTCGCGGACCTTCTGGTAGATGATCCGCTCGAAGTCCGCATCCTGCATCAGGACGCGCGGCTCGTTCGCCAGGGTGTCGTCGGGGTCGTGGAGAAAGAACAGCCTCTGCAGAACCGGCGACAGAGCGGGACGGGCGGGCTGCTCGAAGACGGCGATCCGGCCGGACAGATCGATTTCCTCGATCCCTTCGCCATCGCCGACGTAGACCAGCTCACCGCGAACGCCAGCCTCTTCCGTCGGCGACGAGAACGGGATGTAGTGGCAGGGAATCGACTCGGTCTCTCGGTTCGCCGTATCCGAGATCGCGAACTCCCAATCTTCGGCCGCGAAGGTCCCGACCTCGAAGGGCTCCGGCTCCGCCACCTGCAAGCCGAAGCTCCGGAACTGGCGTGCGAGGTAGTCACGAGTCCTACGTCCGCCCTCGCCGCCGGGGTCTCGCCAGCCGAACCGCGTGATATCGGCGATCCAGGCGAAGATCTCCTGGTTGCTCTGCGTGGTCTCCTCTGCGGCCACAGTCAGCTTCGGCGCGGACTTCAGATAAGGCGGCACCAGGAAGTAGAGAAGCGCCGCGAGGATCACCGTCACCCCGACCAGGCCGATCAGCACGGTTCGAAGGGCTCGCACGGCATTCTCCTCGGGTGGCGGCGCGCTCGTTCTCGGAGAGGACGATATCACGAGGCGTCGGATCGCAGCAGCATCTTGCGCAAGGGCCGCTGGCGGGGTAGACGAAGGGAAAGGAGTGAATATGCGAACCGAGATCTCGGGGATTCGGGGGGCGCTCGCGGCTCTCATCTTGCTGGGGGTAGCGTTCATCCCGACGGCCAGGGCGGAGGAGGTTCCCACCGTTCCGGGAGCGGCGGAGCGTCTGGCGGAGGCCATCCGCTTCCAGACCATCTCCTGGGAGGAGGAGGGGCGACTGGATCGGGAGACGTTCCTCGCCTTTCACGTCTTCCTGGAGCGCTCGTTTCCTCGGGTGCACGCGTCGCTACGACGTGAGATCGTGAACGAGTACAGCCTTCTGTATACCTGGACGGGAACGGACCCGAGCCGGAAGCCGATCCTGCTGACCGACCACTTCGACGTGGTTCCCGTGGCCGAGGACACGCTGAACGAGTGGGAGCAGCCCCCCTTCGCGGGGGCGATCGCCGACGGATTCGTCTGGGGTCGCGGAGCCATGGACGACAAGTCGGGCGCGCTGGCCCTGCTCGAGGCGGTGGAGGGCCTGCTGGCCCAGGGCTTCGCGCCGCAGCGAACCATCTACCTCGCCATCGGCCACGACGAGGAGCTCGGCGGTGTTGAGGGAGCGGGCGCGACCGCAGCGCTCCTGCGCGAGCGCGGCGTCCGATTCGAATTCACGCTCGACGAAGGCGGGGCGGTGGTCAGCGGAACGGTGCCCGGCGTCGAGTCGCCCCTGGCACTGATCGGGATCGCCGAGAAGGGCTACGTCATGATCGAGGTCACCGCCCACGCCGACGGTGGCCACAGCAGCATGCCGCCGCCCACCACCGCGATTGGCCGACTTGCCCGGGCCATCCAGGCTATCGAAGAGAACCCGATGCCGGCCAGAGTATCCGGGCCGGCGGCTCTTCTCCTCGACGCGATCGGCGAGCACATGAGCTTTCCCCTGGGCACGCTGGTCGAGAACCGCTGGCTCACCGGTCCGATCGTGCGGGCCTACCTGGGCGGAAACCCGGCGACCAATGCGATGATTCGCACCACCACCGCCGTGACGATGGTCTCGGGAGGTGTCAAGCCGAATGTTCTGCCCGACAGGGCCACGGCCTCGGTCAACTTCCGCCTGCTGCCCGGCGACACCGGGGAGGACGTTCTCGCCCACGTCCGCAAGGCAGTCCAGGACGACGACGTGGCCCTCGAGCTGACATATGCGCGCGAGGCCTCCCCCGTGGCCGATCCGGATTCGGCCTCCTTCGAGCTCCTGCGCGCCAGTCTCGCCGAGGTGATGCCCGATGTGATCGCCGCGCCGTACCTCTCCCTGGGCGGCACCGACACCAAGCACTACGTGGACCTGGCCGAGAACAGCTACCGCTTCAACGCCATGCGCGCAGGGCCCGACGACCTCACGCGAGCCCATGGCGTGAACGAGCGCGTCGCGGTAGCCAACTACGCCGAGTGCATTGCCTTCAACCAGGCGGTGATTCGCCGCGCGGCGGAGTAGGCAGCATTTCGCGGCAGTGAGCTAACAATTCGACCAGCGCGGCGGCCGCTTCTCCATGAAGGCGGAGACCGCCTCGCGATAGTCCGCCTCGGTCATCATCTGCTCGAGCAGCGGTCCGCCTCGCGAACCGCCGCTCCGACGTCGCGATGCTGATCGGTGTAGATCTGGCGCTTGGTCTCCCGGAGCGATCCCGGAGAGACCGTATCGGCCAGATTGCGGGCGTAGTCGTACGTGTAGGGCATCAGCTCTTCGGGCTCGAGGAGGGCGTTCAAGAGCCCGAGGTCGAACGCCTCGTCGGTCAGGAAGATGCGGCTCGAGAGCAGCAGCTCGTTGGCGCGGGTGAGCCCGATCAGCCGTGGCAGCAGCCAGGACAAGCCGTACTCGGCGGGGAGGTTCAGCTTGCCGTGGGCCGTGGTGAGCTTCGCTCCCTTCGCTGCGAAGCGCAGGTCGGCGTAGCACGCCATCACCAGCCCGACTCCGGCGGCGGGACCGTTGATCGCCGCGATCAGCGGCTTGCTCATCCCGAACTGGAAGGCGAAGTTCGCGTCGAACTCGGGCCGCACGCCGTAGCCGGGGCGGGCGAGCTCCGCGGGCGTCCCCGGGTCGTACCCGCCGCGCTCCACGTGGCCCTCCAGGGCGGCCGTGTCCGCGCCAGAGCAGAAGCCGCGCCCCGCCCCGGTCACCACGATCACCCGCACCTCGGGGTCGCGCTCGGCCTGGTCGAGAATCCAGCGGTACTCGGTGTGCATGCGACCGGTCCAGGAGTTGAGGCGCTCGGGCCGGTTCAGCGTCAGTGTCGCGACCCGATCCTCGATCTCGTACCGCGTGACCTTGAGCTCCATGGTAGGCCTCCTCGCAGCGCCGAGCGGCTATATTGGCGGCGCACGCACGAGATCGCAAACATCCCATCGCTGATCACGGCAGGAGAACCAGGGAAATGACGACGCTCACGGGTGGTGAAGTGGTGCTCCGGTGCCTGGCTCAGGAGGGAGTCAAGCACATCATCGGAATCACGGACGAGGGCTATCACACGATTCAGCATCACTGTCGCGAGTACGGGATCCGCTTCTTCGCACCGCGACACGAGGCCGCGGGCGCCCACATCGCCCAGGGGATCTACAAGACTTCGGGGGAGGTGAGTGCCGTGATGTCCGGGGGTGGCCCGGGCACGGCGAACGTGCTGGCCGGCGTGATCTGCGCCCGGGCGGAGGGCGCCCCGATGATCGTGATCACCGCCCAGCGCCGGAAAGAGGTCGTCTACCCCTCCAAGATCGGCGTCTATCAGGGCAGCGACCAGCTCGACTGGTTCCGACCTCACACCAAGTGGAACGCCGTCGTCCACGACTGGGAGCGGATCCCCGAGATCGTCTCCCGCGGGTTCCGCGAGGCGCTCTCCGGCCGCCCGGGCCCGATCCACATCGACGTGCCCCAGAACGTGATGGATCAGAAGGGCGATGCCTCGACACTTCGCTTCCTGGCTCCTCACCAGTATCGGGGCCTCCAGCGCGCCGAGCCCTCTGCGGGCGAGGTGGCGGAGATCGCCAGGCTGCTGGCTGACGCCGAGAAGCCCATCCTCATGGCCGGCCACGGTGTGCTCGATTCCGAAGGCTGGAGCGAGTTTCAGGAGCTCGTCGAGCTTCTCGACGTTCCGGCTCTTACGACCTTCGCGGGCCGGAGTGTCCTCCCGGATTCCCACCCGAACAAGCTGCGGGGCGGCACTCCAGGCGCCTTCGCGGCGCGCCGGGAGTCCGATCTCGTCCTCGTCCTCGGAAGCTGCCTCGGTGAGCTGGATCTGCCCTTCGACAAGTACTGGGGTGGTCCCGAGCAGAAGCTGGTTCAGGTGGATGTCGATTCGCGCAGCCTGGGCCTGTACCGGCCACTTCACCTGGGCGTGGTGGGCGACGCTCGGGCGACCTGTCAGCTTCTCATCGACCGCCTCCGCGCCGACGGCGTCAAGCCGCGGGATCACGCTCGTGTCGCCGAGCTGGTCGCGATCAACCAGAAGGCGGCCCGAGAAGCCGACGAGCTGGTCTCTTCGGCGCTCGCGGACGACCGCATCCATCCCGTCCAGTCGATCCGCGCGGTGGGCGAGGTGTTCCCCGCCGACTCCATCGCGGTCGCGGATGGCGGCAACACCAGCCTCTTCGTCAACGCCTTTGCGCAGATCACCCAGCCGAGAGGGATCCTCGGGCTCTTCGAGTTCGGCCACCTGGGGACGGGCGTTCCCATGGCGATCGGAGCCAAGCTCGCCAACCCGGAGCGGGAGGTCTTCTGCATCACCGGCGACGGCGCCGCGGGCTTCAACTTCATGGAGATGGAGACCGCCTTCCGCGAGGGGGTGAACGTCACAGTGGTCGTCCACGCGGAGGGATCCTGGTGCATGGAAGAGATCTACCACATGGTGGAGGGGGCCGACCCGGAGACCTATCAGAGCGTCTACATGGCGCCCACGCGCTGGGACCAGATCGGGGCTGCGGTCGGCTGCCACGGGGAGCTCGTGGAGAGGCCCGACCAACTGGTGCCGGCGCTGGAGCGAGCCCGCGCCGAGGAGCGCCCCTCGGTGGTCTGCGTGAAGACGAACCGGGAGGCCAATCTGATTCCGCCGGACGCCGAAGCCTTCGCCGAGGTGTACTCCGGGGTCGAGGAATAGGTTCACGCGTCTCGAAGAGAAAGCTGGAGGAAGAGCATGAAGCTGCTGGAAGGAAAGGTCGCCATCGTCACCGGCGCGGGACGCCCGAAGGGCATGGGCCGGGCGAGCGCACTCAAGCTGGCGGAGCAGGGAGCGAGCGTAGTGGTCACGGATCTCGCCCGGAAGCGCAAGGACCTGATGATCGAGGGGCTCCTCGGCATCGGAGACGAACCCGCGGCGCTGGAGAAGGTGGTGTCCGAGATCGAGGCCCTCGGCTCCAAGGGGCTGGCCATGGCGGTGGACGTGACCGATACCGCTCAGATCCAGGCTTGTGTCGACAAGACCTGCGAGGCCTTTGGCGGTGTCGACATACTGTTCAACAACGCCGGAACCGCAATCGGAGTGGGGCCCTTCCTCGATACCCTGAGCGAGAACTGGGACCTGAGCTGGCAGGTCAACGTCAAGGGGATGGTCGAGTTCTGCCGGGCCGTGATTCCGAAGATGATCGAGCGTGGGGGCGGATCGATCATCAACAACGCCTCCATGGCAGGCCTCGGCGCAGAGCCCGGATACGGCGCCTATGTCGTCACCAAGTTCGCGGTCGTCGGCCTGACCAAGCTGCTGGCAGCCGAGTTCGGAGATCGGAACATCCGCTGCAACGCAACCTGCCCGGGCGCCATCCTCACGGACATGGGAGAAGAAGAGATCACCTTCATCGCCATGGAACAGGGCATCGGTCAGGAAGAAGCGGCGAAGGTTTTCGACGAAATGGCCGCTCTCGGTCGGGCCGCCCAGCCCGAGGAGGTGGCGGACGTGGTGGCCTATCTGGCCGGGCCGCGTTCCGCGTATCTGACGGGGGTGGCGCTGCCCGTGGCAGGAGGCATGCGGCCGGGCCTCTAGCATTTCTCGCTAGTGCGCGGGGACGTTGTTGAATGTTCAACTTTTCGGTCCCCGAAAAGTTGAACATTCAACAACGTCCCCGCTCCTGACCGGCAACGCTTCGAGCACGCGCGGATCGATGCGGCGCGGCCGGTGGCTCTCCGCGTCCACGTAGGCCCAGGTCGTGCGCGCCGAGAGCAGCAAGGTTCCGTCGGTCACGCGCGTGAATCGCGACTCGCGCACGCACCGGGCGCCCCGCATCGAGGAGACCCAGGTCTCCTCGACCATCTCCTCGCCCGGAAAGGCGGGCGCGTGGTAGTCGATCTCCTGGCGATGGACGATCCACCAGGCGCCCAGCTCCCGGTAGGCCCGGGTGTCGAGGCCCACGGAGTTCGAGTGGGCCGTGGCGAGGTCCAGGACCAGGCGCACCCACACCAGGTTGTTCACGTGGCCGAGCTCGTCCACATGCTCTGCTTCCACTTGAAGTGTTCTCCGGAAGTGACCGTCCATGATGAGCTTACTCAGCCTTGTTCTTCCGAGGTGCGCAGATCGAGCCCGAACAGACGCTGGAACTCGTCGTAGTAGGCTTCGTCGTTCTCGGCCCGCCCCAGGGCGACCCACTCTTCGTCCGAGATGCGTTCGCGGCCAGCGGGCAGCTCGGCACCTCCCCACGCGCAGGTGTAGCGGAGACGCGGCTGCGGGTCGGTGAGCGCCTCGAGGATCGTCTCCGCCACCGCGTCGGCTCCCACGTTGGCCTCGATACCCTTGGCGTAGAGTTGCAGCATACGCTGATAGGCTGGCTCGTAGGCGGTCGGCTTGGGGTAGTCGAGATTCTTCGGGAGGATGGCGGTTCGGGTGACGCCGGGCTCGATCACGATGACACGGATTCCGAAGGGGGCGACTTCCTGCGCGAGGTTCTCGCTCAGGCACTCCAGCGCCCACTTCGAGGAGGCGTAGACGGGCTGCACCAGCAGCGCGACGCGGCCGGCGACCGAGCTGACGTTGATGATCGTTCCAGCGCCGCGCTCGCGCATCTGCGGCAGCACCTTCTGAGTGCAGCGGATCACGCCCCAGAAGTTCGTCTCGAACACGACCTTCGCCGCTGACACGTCGATGTCCTCGACCGTCGCGTTCCAGCCGATACCGGCGTTGTTGACGAGAACGTCGATCCGTCCCGTCCGCTCCATGCCGCTGCGGACGGAGTCGTCGTCGGTGACGTCGAGCTCGATCGGCTCGACCTCGACGCCGGCATCGGAGGCCAGAGCGAGGAGCTTCCCCGCCTTCCCGGTGTCACGCATCGCTGCGATCACGCGATGGCCCGCCGCCGCGAAGCGGATTGCCGCAGCTCGTCCGATTCCGGAGTTCGCGCCCGTGATCAGAACGCGCTGCATTTTCACGACCGCGACCCGGCGAGCTCCGCCATCTGGCCGAAGAGAGTCGGCACGTCGGGCGCCGTGTCGTCTCCGGAGAACTCCCGGTAGAGCCGGTCGACGTTGACCACGATGCGCTCGGCGTCGCCCCAGGAGGCGTAGTCCCCGAGCGCGATGTCCTTGGCCGCCTCGAAGGCGTCCATCCCGGCGTCGTAGCGCTTGCGCGCCTCGTCCCGGACGTATTCGAGGTAGCCCCGCACGGCCGCCACACCGCGTTCGTCCGTGATGGGCCCGTGTCCGGGCACCACCGTCTCGACGTCCCATCTCCGCGATGCGCCGGCAGGCATCGATCCAGTTCTGGACGGGGCCGGCCCACATGATCGGCGTCCCGTCGATGAAGAGGATGTCGCCGGTGAAGACGGTGCGGTCCCCGGGGACATGGACCAGCACGTCGCCGCGGGTATGGGCGGGACCCACCTGGATCAGCTCGACGGTCTTGTCGCCGACGCGAACGGTCGTCTCGCCTTCGAAGACCCGGGTCGGCGGCGTGTGCCGGATCCCCTCGAACTCGAAGGGCCCGAAGCATTTGCGGAAGAACTGGCCGAGCGGGCTCTGGTCACCGGCCATCGCCTTCATCAGGGCCGCCATTGCCTCCGGCGGCAGCTCGACCATCTCCTCGGCCGCGGCCACCGAGGCGATGATCTCGGCCCCCTCGACGAGCTGGTTGCCGTGACAGTGGTCTCCGTTGGCGTGGGTGTTGACGAGGGTGCCGATCCGGCCCGCCGCACGGGGCTCGGCGTCCCGCATGGCATCGAGCATCTCCTGGGTGAGCGGCAGATCGAAGAGGGTGTCGACCAACAGCGACTCCTCGCCGTCCACGATCAGCCCCGCGTTGCTCCAGCCCCAGGAGCCGTCCGGAGCCAGCCAGGCGTAGGCGCCGTTTCCCAGGTCGTGGAGACCCTTTTCGTAGGTCCATTGCATCGCCTACTCCTCCTTGACGATCCGATTGCGGAGCACACCGATCCCCTCGATTTCGAGCTCGACGACATCCCCCGGCGAGAAGAAGCGTTTCTGCTCCAGGCCGCAGCCACCACCCACGGTTCCGGATCCGAAGATCTCGCCCGGGTGGAGGGTCTCGGACTGGCTCACGTGGGCGATGCAGGCCTCGAAGCGGTGGTGCATGGTGCCCGAGTTTCCCCGCGACCACTCCTCTCCGTTGACCCGCGCGATCATGGTCAGATCGTAGGGATCCAACTCGTCGGCGGTCACGATGCAGGGACCGAGGACGTTTCCGGTATCGAAGTCCTTGCCCTTGGCCGGGCCGAGCATTCCCTGCATCTCGCGGGTCTGGTAGTCGCGGGCGCTCACGTCATTGAAGATCGTGAACCCGAAGATGTGCTCGCGGGCCTTCTCGGCGGGAATGTCCACGCCGCCGGTTCCGATCACGGCCGCCAGCTCGAGCTCGTAGTCGAGCAGGTTGGCGTAGCCGGGCCAGCGCACGTCATGGTCCGGCCCGACCACCGAGAAACGGTTGCACTTGTAGTAGATGGGGATCTCGTACCAGACCTGCGGGACGTCGAAGCGCCCGCTGGCCTGCATCGCCTGGAGCGCCTGCTCCGGATCGGGCGCCTGCGCGGCCACCAGCTCCACGGACGACCGGAAGCTCTGCTTCAGGTGCTGCTCGAAGCAGAGGAAGTCGCGCATCTGGACGGGCCGGGGGAGAGGCGCCAGGAGTTGCACGGCCCCGCACTCGACCCAGGTGCCGGGCACCTCGGCGGACACCACGTGGTCGAGCGCGCGACGGGCGAGATCGAGGGCCAGCGGACCTCCCTCGATCAGCGACTGGAGGCTGGCGAGCGCGGGGGCCCGCACACCGGCCAACGACACGTAGCCTGCAGCCAGATCGGCGATGCGCGCACCCTCTGCGTAGAGCGCGCCGGCGCGCTCCGCGCCGTTCCTGTCTCGGAAGGTAACGAGCTTCATCTGCCCCTCCTCGGCTCTGTCCAGCTGGAGACTAGCTCTTCGCCGAGTCGGGATCGCGTCCGGTGAGCTCCTCCTCTGCGGGCGCAGTGCGCGGCCCCAGCACGGCGGCCCGAATCATCTGGAGCATGCCGCGAACCGACGAGAAGGCCTCGTCGACGGCGCTGGCCTCGAAGCCGCTGTGGACCATGCAATCCCCGCAGCGCGGGTTTCCGCTCGCGTGTCCGTAGTCCTCCCACCGCGTATTCGCGAGCAGGTCGTGGAAGCTCTTCTCGTAGCCGTCCTGCAGCAGATAGCAGGGCGTTTGCCAGCCGAAGATGCCGTAGGTCGGATTGCCCCAGGGCGTGCAGTCGTAGACCCTCGCGCCGACGAGGAACTCCAGGAACAGGGGCGACTGATTGAAGCGCCAGCTCCGCCTGCGGGGGCTGGCGAAGATCTCTCGAAAGAGGTCGCGGGTGCGATCCCGCGCCAGGAATCGATCCTGGGTCGGGGCCCGCTGGTAGGCGTAGCCGGGAGAGATGGTCATGCCCTCGACCCCGAGATCCATCATCTGGTCGAAGAAGCGCTGGGTTCGCTCCGGGTCGGCGCCCTCGAAGAGCGTCGTGTTCGTCGTCACCCGGAAGCCGCGGTCGAGCGCCGCCCGGATGGCGTCGCAGGCCTTGCGGTAGGTCCCCGCCCGGCCGACGGAGAGGTCGTGCTCCCTCTCCAGGCCATCCAGGTGGACGTTGAAGGTCAGATATCGGGTCGGGTGGAAGAGGTCGAGCTTCTCCTCGAGCAGCAGCCCGTTCGTACACAGGTAGATGTACTTCCTTCGCTTCACCAGGCCGACGACGATCTCGTCGATCTGTGGGTGCAGCAGCGGCTCGCCACCGGCAACGCTCACGACCGGCGCGGGGCACTCCTCCACCGCCCTCATGCAGTCGCCCACAGCGAGCTGGCTCTTGAGGATGTTCGGCGGGTACTGGATCTTGCCGCATCCCGCGCAGGCCAGGTTGCAGCGGTAGAGGGGCTCCAACATCAGGACCAGCGGGTAGCGCTGTCTGCCCCGAAGCTTCTGCCCGAGGAGGTGGCTGGCCACGGTGTACATCTGGGAGATGGGAACGGGCAAGCGAATCTCCTCAGCACGCGAGCGAAGCCCAGACCTCGAAGGCCGGCGCCAGCCTCCGCAGCGACGCGAGCGCCCGCCAACCGTTCTGCAGGATCGACAGTGGGTGGAGCTCGGCGTCGGGAGCGTCGAGGACGACCCGCACCACACCGAGCGGACGCCCCGCCGCGGCCTCGGCGAGCCAGGCGGATTCCATGTCGACGGCCGCGGCCCCCTCGGCGAAGAGCGCCTCGCGTTCCAGACCGCGCACCACGTGATCCACCGAGAGAATGCACCCCACCTGCGCTCGGACTCCCTGCATCTCGAGGGCGCGACACATGCGCTCCGTCTCGACGGGACGAGGTGGAGCGCCGAGGCAGCGCAGCTCCGAGGCGACGACCACGTCGCCCACCTCGAGGCGCGGGTCCACCGCCCCGCAGAGCCCGGCCACCACGAGGAGCCCCGCTGGATCGTTGCGCAGCCTCTCCGCAGCCCGGCGCGATCGCACCGGCCCCACGCCGGTGCGCACCACGCGGACCCCGGGAGCCCCCCTGCAAATCGAGCGGGCTTCGAGGCGAAGCGGCGCCATCACGGTCAGGCTGCCTGAGCTCTCCTGTCTCCTCCGCTTCAAGCTTCTCCCCGCAAGTAGCGTCCCAGGGCGAGGACAGGAAAGACCTGTCGGTAGAGGTGATACCGGATGTAGAAGTCGCTCGGAAAGCCCGTTCCCGTGAAATGCTCCTCCTCCCAGGAGCCGTCCTCCAGCTGCGTCCTGGCGAGCCACGCGATACCGCGATCGACGCTCTCCCCCGCTCGCCGGCCGCGACGAGCGCAAGCAGCGCCCACGCGGTCTGGGAGGCAGTGGACGTGCCCCGACCACGCATCGCGCGGTCCTGGTAGGAGCGCAGGTCCTCCCCCCAGCCGCCATCGTCGTTCTGGTGCGCCTCGACCCAGCTCACCGCACGTCGAATCTCGGGCGCGGTCTTCGGGGTCCCGGCGGCGATCAGCGCGGGAACTGCGGAGCCGGTTCCGTAGAGATGATTCGCTCCCCAGCGCCCGAACCAGGATCCGTCGTCCTCCTGCGCGCGCCGCAACCAGTCGCAGCCCCGCTTCACCCGGGGATCCTCCGCCAGGCCCTCACCGGCGAGCATCTCGATCACATGGCCGGTGACGTCCGCGCTCGGGGGGTCGATGACCTCGCCGAAATCGCAGAAGGGCAGCTCCGCGCAGAGCGCCCGGGTGTTGTCCACGTCGAAGGCCGCCCAGCCTCCGTCCGAGCACTGCATCCCGAATGTCCACCGCACCGCGCGATCGACGGCTGCGTCGATCCGCTTCGGCTCCGGGTGGCGGGTGCCGCGCAGCGCCATCACCACCTCGGCCGTGTCATCGAGATCCGGGTAGTTGTCGTTCTCGTACTCGAAGGCCCAGCCACCCGGCGCGAGGTCCGGTCGCCGCACCGCCCAATCGCCCTGGACTCGGACCTCCTCGTCGAGCATCCAATCGGCGGCGCGCAGCAGGGCGGGATGATCCGCGGGCACGCCCGCTTCGGCGAGGGCCACCGACGCCAGGCAGGTATCCCAGACCGGCGACTGACAGGCCTCGAATCGCCGAACGCCATTCTCGGTGATGGCGAAGCTGTCGAGCCCTTCGATCCCCTTCTTCATCACCGGGTGATCCGTGGGGTAGCCGAGCAGGTGCAGGGCCATCAGCGAGTAGACCCACGGGGGCTGGATGCCGCCCCAGGAGCCGTCGGCCTCCTGACGACGAATGATCCACTCGGCAGCCACCCGCAGTGCGTGCCGGCGCAGGGGCCCGATCGGCCTCTTCTCGTAGAGGTGGAGCATGCGATCGAGGAGCTGAAAACGTCCCGCCCAGGTCGTGACCGGCTTGCGCACCTCCCGCCGCTTTCCAACCCGCAGCTCTTCGAGACCGAAGCCAAGCGCGCGAGACGGCCGGTGAGCCGCCACGATCGTCAGTGGAACGATGGTCTGGCGCGCCCAGCATCCGAAGTCGTAGATGTTGAGCGGGAACCACGAGGGCAGCAGGACCACCTCGGGCGGCAACGCGGGGAGATCGTCCCAGGACCACTCGCCGAAGAGCGCGAGCCAGAACCGGGTGAAGACCCGCGAGCCCTCGAGGCCACCCATTTCGCGCACCCGCCGGGCCGCCCTCTCCATGTGCTCCGCGTCCGGTGGATCACCTGCCAGACGCAGCGCCACGTAAGCCTCGACCGTCGCCGAGATATCGGGCGGACCCTCGAAGGAAATGTTCCAGCTCCCGTCGCCGAGCTGCTTCGAGCGGATCCAGGCCGCCGCCTGCTGGGTCAGCTCCGGGTCGCCCAGGCCGAGGAACTGGCGAAGCATCAGGTCCTCGGCATCCATCGTGACGTTGGTCTCGAGCTCGGCCACCCAGTAGCCGGGATCCTTCTGAAGAGAAAGCAGGTAGCGCACCCCGTTGGCGAGGATCTGCTTGGCGAGAACGCCCGGGGCAACCGAGGTACGAGTTTCCGCTTCGAGCTGCGTGGACATGATCAGAACTCCCGTGCTGTGAGGAATGTCTGGGGAACCGCCACTACGCGGCCTCGGCTGGAAGCCCGCGGCTGCGGCCAGCACCGATCAGCGCCTCGCGCGCGGCCGCCAGGCCGCTGATCACGGCGCTCTCCATGGTGGCCGGCCAGCCCGTGTCGGTCCACGCGCCAGCCAGGTAGAGACCCGGCAGCTGCGTCTTGGGACCAGGGCGGTTGCGCCGCGTGCCGGGAGCCTGGAGGAAGGTGGCGGAAGGCTCACAGGTGGCGAAGAACTGCTCGACGCGAGCGTGGCGCGCCTTGGGGAACAGGCGCTCGAACTCCGGCAAGAAGATCTGCCGCAGTGTCTGGGTCGAGAGTCCGACGTAGTCGTCCGCCGCCGACAGCGACACGACCAGATACTGTCCCCGCTCGAGGCCCGAGGCCTCCGTACGGTCGAAGACCCACTGCAGCGGCGTTCCCATCCCCGCCACGAAGGGGAGCTCCATCACGGGTCGCTCGAAGACGACGTGCAGATCGACGATCGGCGCTGCGCCGAGACGACGAAGAGCCGCCCCATCGACCCCGGCGGCCGCCGGAAGCAGATCCGCCGCGACCTGGTGAGGCGTGGCCAGGATCACCGCGTCGGCTTCGATCTGGCCACCCCGGAGCCCGATCGCAAGGCCGTTCCCGGGTGTCCCCGCGATCCGGGAGACCCGAGCCCGCAGCTCGACGCGCGCACCACCCGCTTCGAGAAGCGAGCGGGCCGGGTCGGCGTGCAGCCGTTGCAGGGGCACCTGGCGTAGCCGATGTCACCGGCATCGGCCCTCTCCAACAGCCCCGTCTGAAATACCCGGGTGGCGAGAGCGAGGGAGCCCTCGGCCGCCGGAAGGTTGAGTGTGGGACGGATCAGCAGATCCCAGAAGCGCTCGATCGCCTGAGGGCTCTCTCCCTGCCCGGCGAGCCAGCTCCCGAAGCTCTGCTCGTCGAGGGCTGGGTCTTCGAGCTCCAGCCGCCCCAGCTCGCGGGCGGTCAGAGCTGCGCGGATGCGCTGTGCCAGGGGGAGATGTCCGAAGCGCAGCAGACTCCCGGCGAGGTGAAGTGGAGCCGGCAGCGCGTTTCGCCGCAGCCAGGCGCTGGTTCCATCGGGCGCCAGGACCGGCACCGAGAGTCGATCTTGCAGCTGGACCAGGCTCTCGACGCCGAGGCGACGCAGAAAGGCGCGGTAGTTGCCGCAGCAGCGAAGGAAGATGTGCTGTCCATTGTCGATCCAGAGTCCCCGGCGATGCGTCGACCAGGTGGCTCCCCCCAGGCGCGAGCGTGCCTCGAGAAGGGTCACCCGAGCCCCGGCATCCAGACAGGACACCGCTGCGCTGAGACCAGCGAGGCCACCCCCGATCACTACGACACGGAGCTCACTCATGCCCTGCTCCGTTGGGCCGACGCGGAAAGCACAGCAGGCGCAGCGCGTGGCGCGAGACGTCCCTGCGCCGGGTCCTGGGTAGCTGGCGCAGCACATCGAAGTCGCAACGCCGGATGGAGTCCACCGCGGCGTATCCACCGGCGATGAATCCGGCCACCGCGAGACGCGGCCAGCTCACCAGAGTGCCGATCAGCCGCTCTCCAGCCTCCAACGACCCTCGGACACGATCCATCTGAAAGCACAGCAGGTCGCGCAGGGCTCGGCTGGCGGTGGATGCGCGGAGATCGCTCTCACGACACCCGAAGCGGGCGAGATCTTCTGCAGGCAGATAGATGCGATCCCGAGCGAGATCCTCCGCCACATCCTGACAATGCTCGACGAGCTGCAGCCCCGTACAGGCGGCATCCGAGAGCACCACTCGCTCGGGGGTTGCGACGCCGAAGACGTGCAACACCAGCCGTCCCACCGGGGTGGCCGAAAGCTGGCAATACTGCTCGAGCTCTGCGTAGGACGCATAGCGGCGAATCCGCTGGTCCTGGCGATTGGCGTCGATCAGATCCAGGAACGGCCGTCGAGGCAGGTCCAGGGCTGTGAGGGTCGGCGCGAGCCGCTGCAGGAGCGGGTGTTCGGGGTTTCCCAGATAGGCCCGGTCGAGATCCGCCTCGAGCCAGTCGAGCTGCGCCAGGCGATCGCCGGGCGCCTCGTCACCCAGGTCGTCCGCGAGGCGCGCGAAGCCATAGATGGCGAGCAGGTGTCGGCGGACCTCCCGAGGAAGCACACGCAGAGCCACAGGGAAATTTTCGGCTCGGGCCTGATCGAGAATCCTCTCCGGCTCCGGGAGTCTCAGGTCGGCCGTGCCCGAAGCTTGGTGGCACTCGGGGCCGGGCGCGGCTTGGCGGGGTGAGTTCATGGCGCTCGCAGGGATATGAAGGATGCCAACGGGGACGGCCAGGCGCGCTACGGCTTCCGGAGCGGACTCTGACCGACTGCGAGAGTCGCCATGGCCAGCAGACCCTGCGAACGGCGTTTCTCTGCCAGTGGATCGGTGTCGACCAGGGAGAGAAGGAGATTCCCGTCCAGAGTGGAAACGAGGCCGGCCGCGATGGCGCCAGCCCTGGCTCGATCGTCGACGACCGCCTCGACGGCCCGGCGGATCTCCCGGCCGAAGGCGTCGTGCAGCCCGATCAACTGCCCGTGAAGCGAGTCGCGGAGGCTCGGTGACTCGAGGAACCAACGAACGAAGGTCTCGATGGTCTGCCGGTGCTCCGCTACGAACTGCTCGTAGTTGGCGAGCAGCTGGAAGATGCGCTCTCGGCCCTCGAACTGCTCGATGGACTCCACCATCTCCTCGACGAAAGGCACCATGAATCGCTTGCAGACCTCCTGAAAGAGGGTTGCCTTGTCGCCGAAATGCCAGAAGACGGTGCCCGGGCTGACGCCGGCACGCTCTGCAATGCTGGCCACGCTGGTGCGCTCGTAGCCCCGTTCACTGAAGAAAGTCGTGGCGGCTGCGATGATTCTCGCCTGCGTCCGGGCCTTCTTTCCTGACTCCGGAGACTCCAGGGATGCCTGCGTCCGGCTCGAGACTCGATCTGCGGTGTCTCTCGGCACCACTTTCCCTCCGTCGCGGCTGGCTTGGTTGCGAGAGGTGGAAGCCCCCCGGCCACCAGAGCTCAATGATCGTGGTCAGAAGGGAAGGCAGCAAACGAAAGCGCTGACCCGATCGTCCAATCGATCAGTTCCGGGGCGACCGAACCGGCTCGCCATCACCGGCGTCGATCCAGGCTCGAAGGCCCGGCCCGAGCGCCCGGGGCACGCGGCGAAGATCCACCACCTTTCGCGCGCCCGCAAGCAACATCAGGGCGCGCACGCCCTCGATCAACCGCCCGGCCGCACCCAGGACTCCGGTCTCCCCTTGCTCGGCATAGGCTCGAAGGAAGGGAAGAGCCAGAGAGACGGCTTCGGCTCCAAGCGCGAGCGCGCGAACCGCGTCCCCGGCGCTCCGAATGCCGCCCGAGGCAATGGTGCGAAGACCCGCCCGACGGGCGAAAACGACCGATGCCGCGGTGGGAATACCCCACTCGCGGAGCTCCGTGCCCAGGGCTTGCTGGCGCTCTGATCCACGGAGGGCCTCGACACCCGTCCAGGTGGTGCCGCCGGCGCCCGACACGTCCACCCAGCGGATCCCCACCTCGCGAAGTCGATCGAGGGTGCGAGGCGAAAGGCCACAGCCGGTTTCCTTGACGACGATCGGTATCGAAAGCTCGTTCACCAGGTTGCCGAGGCGTGGCAAGGCAACCCCGGAAGTCACGGTCGCCTTCGTCCTGGACCAGCTCCTGGGCCACGTTCAGATGGATGCACAGGGCATCGGCGCCGATCTCCTCGGCCAGGCGCGCAACCCGCATTGGCCCGACGGCGCGGGCCTGGACGGCGCCCAGGTTCCCAAGCAGCAGGATGTCCGGCGCGACATCCCGGACCCGGTAGGTCTCGACGCTGGAGGGATCGAGCAGCATGGCGCGCTGGGATCCCACTCCCATACCCAGTCCGTGCTTCTGCGCCGCGGCGGCCAGAGCGCGATTCAGGTTCCCTGCCTCTTCGGTGCCCCCCGACATGCCCGAGATCAGAACCGGAGCCCCCAAGCGCCGGTCCAGCAGTTCGACGGTGGAATCCACGTCGGAGCAGGAGAGCTCCGGCAGTGCCTCGTGGAAGAGATGCACCTCATCGAGCAAGGTGCGACCGTGGCTCTCCACGTCCTCTCGGATGCAGAGTTCGAGATGCGAGGCCTTGCGCCGACTGATCGCGCTCATGGGGTCTGGCTCCAATGCGCTGAAGGTTCACCCACTTTCCGGGTGGGGCGTCCAAACGAGCAGCTCATGCTCGTGGACAGGCGCCCCGCCCGAGCCAGGCAGAGGTCGCGATCATCAGCCGTCGCGTCTTCGAGAGTCTCACCGGCTCCTCGGAGCAGGGAAAACCGCGGCGCTGAAGCTCCTCGAGCAGGGCCCGATAGATGCCTCCCATGGCCTCCGCAGGACGGAGGGCCTGGCGGTCCTCCCGCGGCAGGAGGCGCGCGGCGTCTTCGTAGAAGATCCGGGCCCGCTCGGCGTAGAGCGCCATCAACAGCCGGAGCTCCTCGCTGCCGCGGGCCTGTTCGAGTTTCCCGGGATCGATGCCGAGGCGCTCCAGGTCCTCCCGCGGCAGGTAGACCCGCCCGGACGCGACGTCCCCGCCCACGTCGCGCAGCACGTTGGTCAGCTGGACGGCGATCCCCATCGACTCGGCATAGTCGAGAGAGCGCGGATCTCGAAAGCCGAGGATCCGGACGATGAGCAGTCCAACGGTGGAGGCCACGCGGTAGCAGTAGCGACGGAGATCTTCGAAGGTCTCGACGGGCTCACCCGTGAGATCCGACTCGATTCCCCGAAGCAGCTCGAGAAAGAGCTCCTCGGGTAGCTGGAAGCGCACGATGGCATCGCCCAGGGCCACGCCCACCGGGCTCACCGCCTTGCCACGGTACGCGCAGCGCAACTCATCGCGCCAGCGCTCGAGCAGCTGGCCCCGGTCGCCGCGCACCGAAGGCTCGTCGGCGATGTCGTCGGCCAGGCGACAGAAGGCGTAGACGGCATGGATGGCGCGACGCTTGGGGACACTGAACATCCAGAAGGCGGCGGCGAAGCTGGAAGCGCTGCGGCGGACCACCTGTGCGCAGTGGGCATAGGCGGCCATCACCTCGGGGCCCGGCGGACCCGGCTCCCAGCCTCTCGACGGAGTGGACTCGCGCATCAGGATCGCCTCCCTTCAGCGACCAGGCCGGCGGCGCTCCGGGCGATCGAATCCGCATCGATACCCACCGCTCGCCACTGATCACTCACTTCCCCGTGCGACACGAAACCGTCCGCAACTCCAAGTCTTCGCACCACCACGCCACCCGGTTGGGTCGAGAGCAGCTCGAGCACGGCGCTTCCGAAACCACCCTGCACCGCGTGATCCTCGACAGTCACGATGCGCCGACAGTGCTCCGCGATCCGGCCGAGGAGCTCGCCATCCAGGGGCTTTACGAAGCGCGCGTCGACGACCGCAGCGGAGATTCCGCGTTCCTCCAGGAGCTCTGCGGCGGCTCGGGCGGCGTTGACGGTGCTTCCGATACCGATCAAGGCCACGTCGTCCCCGCTGCGCAGGATCTCCGCGCGCCCGATCGGGAGTGGCTTGGGGTCCGGGTCCAGGCCGATCCCCGACGCCGCTCCGCGGGGAAAGCGGATCGCAAAGGGGCGGTCGCCCTCGATGGCTGTCGCGAGCAGATGCTGGAGTTCGTTCTCGTCCCTGGGCGCGGCGACCACCAGATTGGGAATCATCCGGAGGTAGCCAAGATCGAACACGCCGTGATGGGTCGGACCGTCACCGCCGACCAATCCGGCCCGGTCCAGAGCGAAGATGACCGGCAGGTTCTGGAGCGCGACGTCGTGCACGATCTGATCGAAGGCCCGCTGCAGGAACGCCGAGTAGATGGCGCAGACCGGCCGCATTCCCTCGGCGGCGAGTCCCGCCGCAAAGGTCACGGCGTGCTGCTCCGCGATCCCCACATCGTAGACGCGGCTGGGATGCTTGCGCGCGAAGCGATCGAGACCCGTCCCATCCGGCATCGCGGCGGTGATGGCGACGACACGCGGGTCTCGCTCGGCCAGGAGTTCCAGGGCGTGCGCAAAGACCGACGTCCAGCTGGGGGGGACGCCCGTCGGCCCATGCTCGCGTGCACCCGAGCCGATTTCGAACGGCGCGGTCGCATGCCATCCGAACGGGTCGCGCTCGGCTGGGGCATAGCCGCATCCCTTCCGGGTCTTGACCTGGAGCACGGCGGGCCCCTCGCTGGCCCGTAGCTCTCGAAGTGCTTTCAGAAGCGCGTCGAGATCGTGCCCGTCGACCGAACCGGCGTAGTCGAGGCCCAGGGATTCGAAGTAGGAGCGGGCCTTCTGAGATCGCGCCAGTCCTCCCACGCTCGGGGCGATCGACATCCCGTTGTCGTTGAAGACGACCCGAAGGGGGCTGCGGAGCTCGCCGAGGTGGTTGAGAGCCTCGAAGGACATCCCGGCCGTCGCGGCGCCATCTCCGATCACCACGACCACCCGGGAATCCTCCCCTCTTCGCCGCACCGCCTCGGCGATGCCGAGCGCCGCCGAGACGGAGGTCCCGGCGTGACCTGTGCCAAACACATCGTGGGGACTCTCGCAGCGGCGCAGAAAGCCGCTGGGACCGTCGCTCTGCCTGATTCGCGCGAGGTCCTTCCGCCTTCCGGTGAGCATCTTGTGCCCATAGGCCTGATGCCCCACATCCCAGATCAGCCGATCACGCGGGGTGTCGAAGACGTAGTGAAGGCCGATGGTCAGCTCGACCGTGCCGAGACTGGCTGCGAAATGACCGCCGACTTCCGAGCCGAGCTGGATCAGCTCTGCGCGAAGCTCGTCGACAATCCGACCCAGGTCGCCCGGAGGGAGCCGTCTCAGGCTTGCGGGGTCGCCGATCGTCTCGAGGATCCTGGTCTCCATTGCCCCCCCAAAGGGAGCCCTCCGGCCGATGGCCCCCCTTTCGCTCGAGCCCGCCATACGGTGGCTCGCGCGGCGCGGCGAAAGAGTCCACGCGATGTGGAGATGAAGCAACCAAAACCGCTGATTGAAACGGCCAGATGATCAGTGGAACGGCCGATCCTTCACTTGCTCAACCGTGCTGCCAGAGGCGGTGGACGAGCTTGCGGCGACCGTACTTGCCGAGTCGATCGAGTGCCTGTACTTCGTCGTCGGTGAGTCGCCAGCCGAGGGCACCCGCGTTCTGTTCGGCCTGTTCCCCGTTCTTGGCGCCCGGAATCGGGATGGCGCCCTTGCTGATCACCCAGTTGAGCGCAACCTGCGAAGGAGTCTTCTTCCCGTGCCGGTCGCCGATCCGGCGCAGCTCCTCGACGATCGGGTCTACCTTGGCCATCGGGAAGTCGGAGAACCCGCGGCGCCCCCGCGGCGGGTGATTGGAGCTGTACTTTCCCGTCAGCCGACCCTGGCCGATTGGCGAGTAGGCGAGGACCTTCACGCCGAGCTCGTTGCACGCGGCGAGCAGTCCGCTCTTCTCGGGCATGGTGCGGAGCAGCGAGTACTCGACCTGGTTGGTTGCGAGCGGAACCCCGCGGGAGGCGAGCGCCGCGTGGATCTGCCGCACCTCCCGTTCGGAGTAGTTCGACACTCCCACCGCGAGGACGAGGCCTGCTTCGCGAACCGCGGCCAGCGCATCGGCCAGCGCCGCGGCAGAGCGAAAGCTGGTCGGCCCGTGGATCTGGTAGAGATGCACGAACGGGAGCCCGAGCCGTTCCAGGGAGGCACCGAGTGATTTCCTGAGCTGGGACCTGACAGCGAGCTTCCAGGGAAATGGCATGAACTTGGTGGCGATGACGATCCTGTCTCGACTGGCGGGGTCGCGCTCGAGGAGGCCACCGATGATGCGTTCACTCTCACCGCTTCCGTAGCCCTCGGCCGTGTCGAGGAAGGTGACCCCCTTCTCTACCGACCGCTGGAAGGCTTCGCCGATCGTCTCACGGTCGTAGCTGCGGTCGTACCCGTTCATCCCCCAGGTCGACCGGTCGCCCCACGCCCAGGCACCGAGCCCCATCGGGGAGATCTCGACATCGCAGCCCGGGAGGCGGATTCCCCGCTCTTCCATCGCGCCAGTGGAGCTCGCGCCGCTCATGGAGCTTCCCCCTTCGGTTCCACGCCTGGATCCTCCCACTTCGGGATCCAAGCTTGTACATCGGCCGGCGCTCCGGAGCAACCTGTAGTCCGCGGAAACTCCATCGGGCGGCGTCGCGGCGCGCTCAGAGAGCGGGCGGGATCACGTAGCCGAGCACGCAGGAGAAGTGGCAGGCGCTTCCGGCCAGTACGAAGAGGTGCCAGACGGCGTGATTGTAGGGAAGCCGCCGCCACGCGTAGAAGATCAAACCCAGCGTGTAGGCGAGCCCGCCGAGGACGAGCAGCACCAGGCCCTGGGAGTGCAGCGAGCGAACCAGCGGCTCGAACGCGATCACCACCAGCCAGCCCATCACCAGGTAGAGGGGAACCGAGGCGTGGCGCAATCCGGAGGGTTTGGTGACCTGAAGCGTGATTCCCAGGACGGCGAGACCCCAGACCAGGGCGAGGAGCGTCCATCCCCAGCCGCCGCGCAGGCTCACCAGCGTAAAGGGCGTGTAGCTGCCGGCGATCAGCAGGTAGACGGCGGCGTGGTCGAAATGCCGAAGCACGCGCTTCGCTCGCCGGTGGCGAACGCTGTGGTACAGAGTCGAGGCGGCGTAGAGCACCACCAGCGTCGCACCGAAGACCGCACACCCGACCAGGTGCCAGGCGTCGCCGCGCACGCTGGCCGCCGCCACCAGGACCGCGACGCCCGCGATGCTGAGCACCAGGCCCAGGCCGTGGGTGATGGCGTGGGTGATCTCCTCGCCGGGGGTGTAGAACGGCTCCCTCGAGTGATCTGACCTTCGTTCCGCTTCCATCGCCCGCTGAAAGTAGAAACCTCGACCTCCTCCGAAAGGAGCCCGGACAGTCCTTACACAACTTTCACAGTGGGGATGGGACGCGATGGCCGCGTAGCTGCTGGAGAAGCCGCGGCGGTCTCCTGCATCTCATTTCGACAGCTCATAGGTCCTGCCGGTTTCGAGCATCGCCAGGAAGTTCTCTCTTCTGGCGGCGGCGGGGAGGCCGCAGCCCGTAGAGAGAATGTGGCCCCCGTCTCCGCCGACTTCATCGATCAGCTTCCTGCAGTAGGCCGTCACCTCCTCGGGCCTTCCCAGCGACATCAGCGCTGGATGCACATCGCTGGCGATGCACATGTGGTTCCGGAGCTGCTCCTTGGCAGCGAAGATATCGGTGGTTCCGTCCAGCTCGACCATCGCCGAACCCCGGGGCAACTCCTTGAAGTAGTGGATGTTCTTGTCCCAGCAGGTGTCCAGATGAAAGCTGATCGTGATGCCCTCGGACCAGAACGCCTCCACGATCCGCCTGGTGTAGGGCCACCAGAAACGCTCGAAGATCTCCAGGGGATAGAAGAATGCCCCCGCTCTCTCTTCGACCGTCTTCATGATCTTGATGCCGGTCTCCTTGCAGAGGGACAGACCGAACGCGATGAACTCGTCGGTCATCTTGTCCAGCGCCTTCTCCACCATCTCGGGTCGGTAGAACAGGTCTTCCGTGAACTTCACCATGGAACGGGAGAGGGACAAGGTAAAGAACGGGTGGTTGTTGGGCTGCGGATACAGCACGAAGGCGCCTCTCTTCCGGTACTCGGAAATCGCGCGGATCGTGCCGCGAATCACCTCCGCGAAAAGCTCGTCGTATTGCTCCCGTGTCGTCATATCCGAGACCCGGGAGATGAGATGCTCTTTGGTGAACTCGAACCAGCCGATCTCCGCGATGATCTCGTAGTCTTCATACTTGGTGTAATCCGACTCGAGGAATTGGATCTCCGGCGACTCCTCGGTCGGCTTCATCACCTTGAACCCACCGCTCGTGAACACCTCGGGAGTCAGTGCCGGGTTTGCCCCGTCCCAGCCGCCGTACTCATCGAAGAACCGAAGCTCCAGGTCCTGCTGGGCGTCGAATCCCTTGTGCGCCGCCTCCCAGTTCTTCTGACCCGTGAGCCCCGCCGCCGCCGAGGTGGTGACATCCGGCCAGATCGGTACCCGATCCGGCTTCTCCAGGCCGATGGCGCACTCCATCCTCTCGGTCGCGCTCATGCTCTCACTGCGCATGTCCTTCTCCTTCATGATCTCAGGAGCGGTTGGCATGAAACTGTCTGCTAAACGCCTCTTCAAGAATTCCTTCGACGATCTCTTCTTCAATTCCGTACACGATCGCGTTGATCGTCAATACCGCGTCGGTGATTTCGCCGACCATTTCACCCTTGAATCGCGCACCTTCCTCGAACGATGTGATGCTGAAGAGGAGATGACCCTTCTCATCGGCGTCGACCAGCCCCTTGATGTGACCGATCAGTCTGCCTCCGTATTTCTCGAGACCGCCGGAACATTCGGAAAGCAGGAGAGCGACTCTCGAACGCAGCTCGATTGCCGGAATCGCGTCATCGAAGCTCAGCTGCCACTTGCATGCACACGCGGTGGGATGTGCGTGATCATCGCCGGCTAGCATCGCAAGTCAGCCATCAGGGTATCCAACTGGGTTCGCTCTTCGGCAGAGATGGCGACGATGCTGGCCCGCGAGTTCAACTCCCTGGCGCTCTGGATGGTGCGCTGCACCGTCTCCCTCTCGACCTGGTCGATCTTGTTGACGGCCACGATGTCCGCCGCCTGGATCTGCGCGGTCACCAACGGGGTCATCACCTCCATCAGCATCTCGTGGCGGCTCGGATCGACGAGGGTAATGATCTGGATGGCGTCCACGTTCGTTCCGTAGTCACGCAGGTTTTGCGTGATGTCCGACGGGCGCGCAGACCCGGTGGCCTCCAAGATGACGAGGTCGGCTGGAAGAGACGTTGCACCTTCTCCAACGTGCCGACCAGGCCCGCGGCCAGGGTGCAGCATATGCAGCCCCCGAGCAGCTCCTGCACATGCAGCCCCTCCAGGGTCAGATACTCCCCGTCGACACCGACTTCGCCCATCTCGTTCTCGATGATCGCGATTCTCTGCGAAGCCGCAGCCAGGTGCTTCGCGACCTGGAGGAGCAGGGTCGTCTTCCCGGAGCCGAGAAAGCCAGCGATGATCAGCAGCTTCATCGGATGGCCTCACGGCGCCGCGCCCTTTTCCTCCATCGTCTTCAGGCAGTAGGCCACGCCCTCCGTGGCGTCGGTGGTCTGAAAGTCGGCGCCGATGTGCGCCTTGAGCGTATCCGTCGTGACTCCTCCGCCCACCATGAGCTTGATGCGATCCCTGAGACCTTGCTCTTCGATGATCTCGGAGGTCTGCTTCATGCTGGCGAAGGCGGTGGTAATCAGCGCCGAGAAGCCGACCAGATCCGGATCGACCTCCTTCATCTTCTCGATCACCCGCGAGCGGATCGACGTCCACTCCGAGATCGTGCACCTCGAAGCCCTGGGCCTCGAGCAGCGTCACGAAGATGTTCTTCCCCAGGTCGTGGATATCCCCCTTCGGCGTGGCCAGCACCACCCTGCCCAGTGGCTCGGGAGGGCGGGCGCGATCGAGCTGTGGCTTCAGGATCGCCATCACCCCCTTGAAGATCTCCGCAGCCAACATCATCTGGGCGAGGAACAGCGTCCCTTCCTGGAACTGGTCGCCGACGGCGGTCATGGCCCGGCGTGCGTCTTCCAGGATCTCGAGCGCATCGTCACCGCGCTCGACCCGGGTTTCCACCGTGGCGAGAACCTCATCCCTCTTGAGCTCGACGAAGCCAGCCGTCAGATCTTCCAACATATCCATTCCGTCCTCTAGATTGATTCCGTTACCGCTTCGGAGCTGGCTCTCAGCATGGCGATGGCGCCGTCGACCAGCTCGCTTGCCCCCGGGTCGAAGATGAACACCAGCCTACCGGATGCGCCCGGTCCCTCCCGGTCTTCCGACTCGGCGGGGAGGGTCGCCTCCCGATGGCTCACGCGACCCGCAGCCACGTCCACATAGACCATCCCTTCCGAGACCGGCACGAAGCCCTTGACGCGATAGACGTCGTCCTTGATCCGGTCCAGCTCTGCCAGGAGAGGCTCGAGCTCGAGCGGCGCGACCAGGTGCACCGTGAACGACAGATAGTTCGGATCCCGGCAGAGGGCGTACTCACCCTCTAGCGTCCGCTCCCGCGGACCCGCCAGGATGTCGATCTCCGACCGGCAGTAGCTCGAGCGGACGATCTTCGCCTGCGGATTGATCCGCGCGATCTCCTGCTCCACTTCGCTGCAGCGCAGCCTCGTCGTGAAGGTCGGTCTTGTTCACCAGCGCCACGTCGCAGGCCTCCACCTGGGAGACCACATTGGGGAGCGTGTGGATCAGCTTCATGAAAGTTCCGGGATCGATCACGCTCACCACGGTGCGAAGCTCGTAGACCCGGTCGAGACGGGTCTCCTCCAGCATCTCCACCGTCACCTTCGGATCGGCGATCCCGCTGGCCTCGATGATCACGCCCTCCAGGGGATTCTCCGGATCGTCGAAACGGTCCGGAAGCGCCTGGAGAATCCGAAGAAACTCGCCCGACAGGCAGCGGCAGAAGATGCTCCCACCGGGAATCGATACGACCTGGTCTTCGCCGAGCTCGAGCAGCTGACCGTCCACATCCGCGTCCGCGAACTCGTTCACGATGTACGCGAGCCTGCGGCCCTGGTTCCGTTCGATCAGACGCTGCAGCAGCGTGGTCTTCCCGCCCCCCAGGAAGCCCGTGACCATCGCGAGCGGAATCATGAGTCCTTCCTCAGGTTCTGGCGCTCCTCCTCCGCCTGCCTGCGGTAGTAGTCGTAGACGCCGGCCTTCTCGAGCGCCCAGCGCGTGAATCGGGGGCTCAGATGCTCGAACACGAGCATGAACCGCACGGGACCGGGATTGACGATGATCTCGCCGACGTCCTGCTGGATGGCGCGCAGGACCGCCCGCACCACCGCCTCCGGCGTCGAGGTGCCGAGCACTCTCGGCGCCTTCTGGGTTCGCACCGCGAACATGCCGGCTTCCGAGACGAAGCCGGGGCAGATCACCGATGCGCTGACACCGGTGCCCTCGAGCTCGATGCGCAACCCGCTGGTCCACGCGATCAGGCCCGCCTTGGTGGCGGCGTAGGTCGCGGAGTACGGGGACCCCTTCTTCCCTCCGAGCGAGGACATCATCACCACGTGGCCACGCCCTCGCTCGATCATCCCCTCGAGGACCAGCCGACTCAGTATCAGCGGCGCCTCCAGGTTGGTGCGAATCATCGCCTCGATCTGATCCGGCGGCAGGTCGGTGTAGGGCACGATCGCCTCGATCCCGGCGTTGTTCACCAGGATGTCGATCGGACCCAGCGTGGACTCGGCCTCTTCGAGCAGCTTCCGGCGCGCCCCGTCGTCGCAGACGTCGGCGGCAATCGAATGCACGCGCGTGCCGCCTCCCGACAGCTCCTCGGCCACCTGCGCGGAGCGAATCCGCCGAGCGCGCCGTCAGCGTCAGATTGGCGCCCTCGCTCGCCAGGGCGCGGGCGATGTAGGGCCCGAGCCCCCTCGAGCCACCGGTCACCAGTGCGTGCGCTCCGCGGATCGTCTTCATGGTCGGCGATCAGCTCCGGAGACCCACCACCGCGCGGGCCTGTGCCTTGTACACTTCCATCGGCGCCTCGGCCATCAGCATCATCTTCTGCGATGCGATCGAGCCCTCCGCGTGAATGGTACAGACTTCGTGCCATCCCGAGAAGTCGCTCGCCACCAGGTGCCGAAGCATGCTGAAGAGCTTGAGCCGCTCGGCGGCGTCGAAGGGCTCGGCGCCTCCCAGATATTTCTCCAGGTAGGGCTTCAGCTCCGGGTGGCTCCAGTCCCGGTAGGTCGGCTGTGTCACCAACAGCCCGCCCGCGATGTCCTGGATGTCGCGCACGAACTCGTGAAAGTTCGAGGCGAAGTGCATCTTCGCCATGTTGGAGAGCAGCGGCTTCGCCACGTAGAGACCCGAGCCGTGGAACTCCTCCGGCTCGCTGAGGGCCGCCTTCGCCAGGGCCTTGGTCGTCTCGGTGTAGCGGATCATCTCGACGAAGCGGTCCCGGATGTGGGAGGCGCGCTGGATCCCGTTCGCCTCGGCCACCAGCATCGCAACGCCCGTCATGTACTCCAGGATCGGAATCTTGTAGGTGACCGCCGTGAACCGGTGGAATGCGCTGAAGGCATAGGCCACCGGCTGGGCCAGCTGCCAGTCGCGAAGCAGAAAGACCCGCTCCTTGGGCACACGCACCTCGTCGAAGATCAGCAGCGCCTCCACGTGACCCCGCTTCGGCCGCGGGGTCGGAAAGGAGAGCTGGTCCTCGTAGCGGAAGTTGGGCCGGCAGATCTGCGTCAGCCCCGGCGTGTCCACGGGGACGGCGAAGGCGACCGCGTGGTCGGCCTCGGCCTCGGTCAGGTTGCGCGTCGGAATCACCAGGATCTCGTCCACGTAGGGCGATGCGGTGATGTGTGCCTTGGCACCCGAGACGACGATCTCGTCCTCGCTCTCGTCCACGACGCGGAGGTAGTAGTCGGGGCTCTTCTGCTCCGCCGGGGGCTTGCTGCGGTCGCCCTTCACGTCGGTCACCGCGCCCGCGAGCGAGAGATCCTGGCGCGCGCAGTGGCGGCGGTAGTCGGCGATCCTCTGCGCGTAGGTCTGGTTCCCCGCCGCCCGCGCCACCGCCGTCAGGCCGTTCAGGATGTCGCTACCGACGTCCTTCACGAAGGGAAGCGCTCCGTCGGCGTATCGGCAGGCGGCGGAGACGAGCTCGAATCGCTCGGCGACCGCCTCCGGCCTCTCGGGCAGGTCGAAGTAACGGCTCACCGCCTCACCCGTCTCCGGATCCTCGGTGACGGCGATCTCCCGGAGTGCGGGATCGTGGGCCATCAAGAAGTCGAAGGCCGCGGTCTCGACCCCCACCTTGATGTACGGATCCTCCGTCACGTCGTCGATCCGGTTCCCGGCGAGGTACACCCGCCTGCCGTCCTTGAGTCCCCGCCTGTATTCGTCAGCGGTTCGAAGCGCCATGGGATCTCCTCAGTCGCTGTTCTGTGGTTCTTCGATGGTTCGAAACATCTCCCGGAACTTCGCCATGAAGGCCACGTCTCCCTCCACCGACATCTTTCCGGTGACGACGGCCGTCACGCTGTCGAGCCTGCCCGTCGCCACGTCGTGGTAGTTCCGGTCACTGGCCACGATGTAGACGGTCGGTGAGGCCAGGACCTCCTCGGTCACCGCAACCGACCCATCGTTGATCCTGACGGTCCACTCGCCGCCACCGCCTCCGGTGATCTGGTAGCTGACCGAGGCATCCACCCCCGCTGCCTTCGCGGGAATGAAGCGGTCCAGCATGCCGGTGAAGAGGTGTGCCACCGGCACCGGCTCGGCCTGCGCCTCCTCCTCGAGCTCCCGCGCGAGCTGCTTCTTCACCACCTTCCCGATGGCGTTTCTCGGCAGACTGGCGCGGAACACGAAGGCCTCGGGAACCTTGTACCCCGCCAGCCGTTCGGCACAGAATGCGCGGAGGCTCCTCCTCCTCGAGCGGCTCGCCGCGCACCCGCACGACGCACGCCTTGGCGACCTGCCCGTACTTGTCGTGGGCCTCGGGGATCACCGCCACGGCGGCCACGGCCGGATGCTCGGCGATCGCGTTCTCGATCTCCTTCGGGTAGACGTTCACTCCACCCCGGATGATCATCTCCTTCTTCCGGTCCGCGATGAAGACGAAGCCGTCGTCGTCGAGGTAGCCGAGATCGCCGGTGTAGAGCCAGCCGTCGACGATCGTCTCGGCCGTGGCCTCGGCGCGACCCCAGTATCCCTTCATCAGGATGTCGCCGCGCACCACGATCTCTCCGATCTGTCCTGCCGGAAGGGGCTTCTGATCCGGATCGAACACCCGAAGCTCGAGCCCTTCGAAGGGGAGTCCCACCGAGCCGTACTTGGAGCGCTCCAGCGTGTTGGCGGCGATCCCACCGCTGGTCTCGGTCAGACCGTAGGCCTCGAGGATGGGGACGCCGAAGCGTTCCTTGCACTCTTCCAGCTGCTCCGGCGGAATCGGCGCCGCACCGGAGATACCGAAGCGGAGCGAGCTGGTATCCACGCTGCTCGACTCGGTGGCCCGGAGCAGGATGTTCCACATGGTGGGCACGATGTAGAAGGCGTTGATCCGGTAGCGCTCGATGCAGTCCCAGAACTCCGACGCGGAGAAGTTCCGCCGCAGCACGATCGTCGCGGCGCGATACATGGTCGGCAGGGCGAGATCGTTGAGGCCGCCGGAGTGGAAGAGCGGCAGCACGCAGAGGGCCCGGTCGCCGGCCGAGACCGGGATGCCCTGCGTCTTGATCCGGGCGCCTGCGAGAACCCCGCGGTGGCTCAGCATCACCCCCTTCGGATTCCCGGTGGTCCCCGAGGTGTACATCAGCGCCGCGGTGTCCTCGGGCCGCGGCGGCTCCGCCGGAGGCGGCTCTTTGCCGTGCTCGGAGAGGACTGCCGGGAGGCACTCGTGGGGCCGCCCGAGATCCACAGGCGAGGGAGCGTTCACCAGGATCTGCTCCACCGTGGGCGTGACCTTCGCAATCTCGGCCGCGATCGGAACGTATTCCGGATCCACCAGCAGGACCTTGGAGCGGGAGTCGTTGACCAGGTACTCGACCTCGTTCGCCTGCCACCAGCAGCTGATCGGCCCGGCGATGGCGCCGATCTTCTGCGCCCCGAGCAGCACGTCGAAGACAGCCGGTGAGTTCCCCAGCATGTAGGAGACCACGTCGCCCCGCCCCACCCCCTTCTCCAGCAGGTAGTTCGCAAAGGCGTTGGTGCGCTCGTCCAGCCCCCGGTAGGTGATGATCTCGTCGTAGAAGTTGAGGAACGGCGTGTCGGGATACTCTGCAGCGTTTCGCCGGACCAGCTCGCAGGTCGTCTCGACCTTCTTGCTCATCGGCTCTCCTTCCCTTCCTTGGACTCTCGTCACCACCACGCTGTCCATCGGCGCGAGCGCGGGCTCAGGGTCTGAACCAGCCGTTCTCGCGGTACCAGGCGAGTGTCTCCCGAAGCCCCTCCTCCGCCGACGGGTACCTCAGCTTGAAGCCGGTTGCAGCGAGCTTCGAGCTGTCCCAGACACGGTCGCAGGAGAGGTAGTGCAGCGTCCCCACCTCCAGGGCCGGGCGGGTCTTGCGCCACTTCGCCAGCCGCTGGGAGATCGCCGCGATCGGAAGCAGCAGGCGCATCGGAACCCGGAGGAAGGGCTTCTCGGTCCCGCAGAGCTCCCGGGAGACCAGCTGGAAGAACTCCGCCGTGGTCATCCGCGAGTCGTCGCTGATGTTGTAGACCTCTCCGATGGTCTCGTCGTGTTCGAAGGCGAAGAGAACCGCGCGACACATGTCTTCTACGTGAAGGAAGGCCTCGATCCGGTCGCCCTTCCCCACCATCAGCATCCGCCGCTTGCCGCGGCTGCCCTCGATCTGCTTGAAGGCGTTGAAGAGACCGTACTCGGAGCGCGGCCCGTAGATGGCCGCCGGCCGGAAGATCGTGGTGCGCAGCCCCTTCTCGCGCTGGTAGCGGTGGACGACCCCCTCCCCTTCCCATTTGCTGACGTTGTAGTTGTTCAGCGGCGGCGTGAGCTTCTCCGCATCCTCCGCAACGGGGGCTCCCGACCGCCAGTCGTAGCCGTAGACGCCCACGGACGAGAGGTGGATGAAGCGCCCCACTCCCGCGGCCACCGCCGCATCGCAGAGGTTCTCCACCGCCTTCACGTTGACGGCGAAGATGATCTCGTCGGGCGTCGAGTAGTCGTGGATCCCCGCGACGTGGAAGACGGCGTCGACGCCCTCCAGAAGCCGGTCGAGCCCCTCTCGGCGGGTCAGGTCGGCGGCGACGAACTCGACATCGAGCGCATCGAAGAGGGCCCCGTAGTGGCGGCTCGAGACGTCCGTCGCGCGCACGCGGAGTCCCGCCCGCGCCGCGTGCATCACCATGTGGTGCCCGGTGAACCCGGCCGCTCCAGTCACCAGTACACGGGGACGAGCATCGGAGACGGTTGTCTGATCGGTCATCCGCTAGCCCTGCTCTTCGCCGTCGGTGGAGACCAGCTCGGCGTTCAATCCGCGGACGTCGATCCGCAGGGTGGGTGGCGTACTCGCGCTTCGCTTCTCGATGGCGCGCATCACCATCTCGTGGATGGTGTCGCAGTACTGTGAGATCTGCTCCGGCCGCCCCGCCACGATCCACTGGGTGGTGAGGTGCTCGATGAAGCCGAGCACCATGTTCCGGACCAGGGGACCGTCGATGTCGGAGCGAAAGATCCCGGCCTCGACTCCCTCCTGGAAGGCCTCCACGATCGGCCGCGATGCCCTCCGCACCACCTCGTAGGCCGCGGACCGGGTGAAGTTGCGGCTCGCCTTCAGGGTGAGCAGGGCGACGGACGTATACAGCGGGTTGCGCTCGTAGAACTCCAGGTACGCCTGGATCACCACGCGAAGCTTCTCCCGGGGATCGCGGATGTAGTCGCGAAGGCCCTCGAGGCGCTCCACCTCGCGTCGCGTGTAGAGCTCCGCGATCGAGAAGAGCACCTGCTCCTTCGACTCGAAGTACTCGTAGAGCGTCGCGTCGGAGACGCCCGCGGCCTCGCAGATTGCCGAGACGGTGGTGGCCTCGAAGCCCTTCCGGCCGAAGAGATCGAGCGCCGCCTCGAGGATGCGGAGCTCGCGCTGGGGGTTTCGCTTCCGCCCATTGCGCTGGACGCCGGCGGGATCGCGGGAGCCGCTCGCAGATCGGTCGCCGTCGAGCTCGCTGGCTGATGTCGGCATGTGCCCCCCTGTTTCATCAGCCAAAATACAGATCAATACTTTTATTTCAAGCTATTTTTCAGGTTGATACTATGAATTATTTAAGCACTTTTCGATATAATGCGACCAAATCGTCGCCCCCTGGGGACGACTGGGAGGAGCTGGCGTGAATCTCTCAGTGCTCCGCTACGAGGTCGCCGACCGGGTGGCCCGGATCGCGATCCACAACCCTCCCGTCAATGCGCTGGACACCCGCTTCCTGGAGGAGTTCGAGGCCGTGCTGGACCGGCTGTCGCAGCCCGGGGAGGCCCGATCCGTGGTGCTGCGGAGCGACTGCCCGGGCTTCTTCTCCGCGGGAGACGACGTCCGCGAGCTGGGCGAGATCAGCCCCGAGATTCTCGCCGCCCTTCCCCGGGCCCACGCGCTGCTGAACGCACTCGAGTCCCTCCCCCTTCCGACCATCGCCGCGATCAACGGCCACGCCCTGGGAGGAGGGCTCGAGCTGGCGCTGACCTGTGACCTCCGCTTCATGGGAGCGGACTCGGGGCGGATCGGCCTGCCCGAGGTGCGCCTGGGAATGATCCCGGCCCTCGGCGGAACCCAGCGCCTCCCGCCCCTGGTGGGCAAGGGCAAGGCGATCGAGATGATGTTCAAGGGCCTGCAGCTGACGCCGGAGGAGGCCGAGCGGATCGGGCTGGTGAACGCGGTGTTTCCCCAGGCCGAGCTGGAGGAGCGGGTCCAGGACTACGCGGCGCGGCTCGCCCGGCAGGCGACGGGCGCCATCGCCAGGATCAAGGGCTGCGTCCGCACGGGCATCTACGAGGGGACCGCAAAGGGCCTCGCCGAGGAGCGAAGGGCCGTCGTCGAGAACTTCGAGTCTCCGGACGTGCGCGAGGGCGTGGATGCCTTCCTCGCCGGCCGGAAGCCCCGGTTCCAGGGCTGAGCTCGGGGCCTGGCGCGCAGTGAAGAAGGCCTTCGTCACGGGCGGTGCCGGCTTCCTCGGTGTGAACCTGGTCGAGCATCTCCTCTCCGCAGGCTGGGAGGTCGTCGTCTTCGACACTGCGGGAGCGGACGCCTCGCATCTGCAAGAGCAAGGCGTCTCGCTCGTGACGGGAGACATCACCGACCCCGCCTCCTGCGAGCGCGCCCTGCCCGCCGGCGTGGACGCCGTCTTCCACCTCGCCGGCGACACCAGCCACTGGAAGCTCGGCGACGCCCGGCAGACCAGGGTCAACGTCGAGGGAACCCGGAACGTGGTGGCAGCGGCGCTCCGCGGCAAGGCCCGGCGCCTGCTGCACACCTCCAGCATCGCCGCCTATGGATTCCAGCCCCACCGCATCACCGAGGAGATGCGCTCCACCGCCCTCGACTCGAGCATCAACTACTTCCGCAGCAAGCGTCTCGCCGAGCTCGAGGTGCAGCGCGGAATCGAGCGGGGCCTCGACGCGGTGATCCTGAACCCCTCCAATATTCTGGGAAGGCACGACCGCTCCGGCTGGTCGCGCTTCTTCAGGCTGATCGACGAGGGGAGACTGCCGGGAGTGCCACCCGGACGGGCCTCCTTCTGCCACGCGCGGGAGGTGGCCGCAGCCCACATCGCCGCCTTCGAACGGGGCCGCTCCGGCCATCACTACCTGCTGGGAGGCGCCGATGCGACCTTCCTCGAGCTGGTGCAGCAGATCGGCGAGCTGCTGGGGCGGCCCGACACCGAGCCGCCCGACACCGGCCTTTCTCTCCAAGCTGGCGGGACGCCTCTCGCTCTGGGGCTCCTACCTGACGCGACGGGAGCCAGATCTCACGCCCGAGAAAGCCACCCTTCTCTCCTCCGAGCTGCTCTGCAGCTCGGAGAAGGCCGAGCAGGAGCTCGGCTACCGGGGCGTTCCGCTTCGAACGATGCTCGAGGACTGCCACCGCTGGATGCTCGACGAGGGATTGCTGGGGCGGGCGTAGGGCGTTCGAAGCCGGTCAATGCTTCTTCATGATCAGGAACTCGTAGGAGTAGGTGTGGCCGAAGCGCCGGTGCATGTCGAGCTCCAGCTCGGCCTCGAGCAGCACCTGGGCGAGGACGGGATCGTCCGCTGCCCGCGGGCGAAGCTCCTCGACCCGCTCCTCTAGCGGCCCGTAGTAATGCGTCCACCATGACTCCGGGGGGAGCGTGAAGTGGTCGAGGGTCTCGTAGCCGGCGTCGGCGGCCCGGGCGATGCACCCCATCGCATCGGTGATGGCGGGGTACTCCCGTTCCCACCATCTCCCGCACCTCGGCAGGCGGGTCGTCCACTGTCCAGACGGCCTCGCTGGCGGCCACGATTCCCCCTTTGGGGAGGAGGGTTCGCCACAGCTCGAGCCCTTCGCCGAATCCGATCTGATAGATGGCCCCCTCGCACCAGATCAGATCCACGGTTCCCGGCTCGAAAGGCAGCGCGGACATGTCGCCCTGCCTGGCGTCGATCAGGTGATCGAGACCCGCGCGCTCCGCCCTCCCCTTCAGCACCTCCACGAACGGCTCCCAGATGTCGATGGCCGTGACCTTCACCCCCAGCTCGCGGGCCAGCACCAGCGTCTGACCGCCGGGTCCGCATCCCGCGTCGACGACCACGGGATCCGGAGGAAGCTCGGGGAGCAACCCCACCGCCCGCCGCGTGATCGAATCGTCCCCGGGCCCCTCGCGCGGGAGACCGGTGTGGAGCTCGAAGAACTGCGGCGGCGGCCACATGGTTCACCTCGGTGACGGATCGGAGAGGGATACACCCACGCTTCGGCGCAGACGCCCGTATGCTACCACCCCAATGGTCGAGCGAGCCAAGGGCGGGTCGAAGCGGGTTCCCGAGGTCAAGCGAGGAGATCATGGGATTCGAGAGAGTGACGCTGGGGCGAACCGGACTGTCGGTGAGCCGTCTCGGCGTTGCGGCGAGCTACGGCACCGACGAGGCCATGGTCGAGGAGGCCGTGGCCCGGGGCGTGAACTACTTCTGGTGGGGAGCGCTCCGCACCAGGAAGATGGCGAGGGGCCTCCGCGCCGCCGCCCGGGGAGGGAGAGAAGACCTCGTCATCGTCGCGCACTCTCTCTCGCGGAGTCGTTCCTCGCTGTCGAAATTCGTGAAGAGAAGCTTGGATCGACTGGGTGTGGACTATCTGGACGTGCTGCTCCTGGCGGGCCACAAGCGCGAGCCCGATCCTTGGCTGATGGAGCACGCAAACAGGCTGAAGGATCGGGGAGTGATCCGTTTCCTGGCCTTGTCCAGCCACCATCGTCCCGTCTTCCCTGAGCTCGAGAAGGACAAGCAGATCGACATCTTCCATCTCCGCTACAACGCGGCTCACCGCGGGGCCGAGCAGGAGGTCTTCGAGCACCTTCCAGAAGCAGGCGGCCCCGGGGTGGTGACCTTTACCAGCAACCGCTGGGGGAGCCTGATCGATCCCGCCTGGACGCCTCCGGGAGAGCCCCCGCCATCCGTTGCCGACTGCCACCGCTTCGTTCTCTCCCACCCCAAGGTGCACGTCGCCTGTTGCGGACCCAGCAACATGGAGCAGCTCGAGCAGAATCTCGAATGCCTGGAGCTGGGTCCGATGAGTGGAGAAGAGCTCGAACGCATGCGCCGCATCGGCCGTCACGTCTATCAGAAAGGGGCCCCCTGGAAGGCACAGCTCCGGGCCATGATGGGCGTGGTGTCGCGCCCCTTCAGGCGAGAGTCAGGTGATGGTTGATTGCGGGCCGCGGGCTGACAGCCAATCGAGGAGGCACTAATGGCAAGCGGAGTCTTCCTGGCGTTGGCTCTGCTGAGTGCTCTGCTCACACTGAACGTCTACCGGCCGCTCCGAGCGCCGATGGCGCTCGGAGCGGTGAGCAGCGTTCTCGGCTGGAGCGTCGGCGAGTTCGCACTGCACCACATCGGCCTTCAGCTCGTCCTGACGCTCGCCTTCGCCGCCTCGGGAAGCCTCGGCGAGCGTCGCAGGAAAGCTCGGGCTCGTGGTGCTGCTCTCTTCCTGGACCGCCCTTCTCCTGCACTACTGGGAGGGCCGCCGGGCCGGGCCAGATCATCGACGACGCCGTCCAGCGCGCCTTTGGCGATCCCGGTGACGCCGCGCCCCACTGCGCCGCAGCGAGCCGCCGAGCTGGCGTCGGATCCTGCTGCCGATTCCAGTGCGCGACCCGGGCGTGGAGCGAATCCGCGGCCTCCCCTTCGGCGACCCTGACCGACGAGCCGCTCCACCTGGATGTCTACCGTCCCCACGGCGGCGGCGGTCCTTTCCCGGTGCTGCTCTACGTCCACGGGGGTGGCTGGACGATGGGCAGCAGGAACTTCCAGGGACTCACGACCTGCACCCACATGGCCAGCCGCGGCTGGCTCTGTGTCAACGCCGACTACCGGCTGAGCCCGCGGGCGACCTTTCCGGATCACATCGTCGATGTGAAGCGGGCGATCCGCTGGGTTCGCGAAGAGGGGGCCCGGCTGGGTGCGGATCCCGACTGCATCGTCATCACGGGAGGATCAGCGGGCGGACACCTCTGCGCGCTCGCGGCGCTCACGCCGAACGAACCCGAGTATCAGCCGGGCTTCGAGGGAATCGACACCAGCGTCCAGGGCTGCATCCCCTTCTACGGGGTCTTCGACTTCACCGGAGAGAGGAAGCACTGGCCGCATCCGGGGCTCTACCGGACCCTCGAGCGCGTCGTACTGAAGCGGACGAGGGAGGACGACCCGGAAGCCTTCCGAAGAGCTTCCCCCCTGCACCGGGTGCACGACGGAGCTCCACCCTTCCTGTTGATCCACGGAACCGCCGACTCGCTGGTGCCTATCGAGGAGTCGCGGGTGTTCCACCGGGCGCTCGTCGAAGCGACGGGAGGGCGCGCCGCCCTGGCGGAGATCCCCGGGGCACAGCACGCCTTCGAGCTCTTCCCCTCGCTGCGCACCGAGTCCGTCCGCGGCGCCGTCGAACGTTTCCTCGACCAGCTCCAGCGCCAGCACCGCAGGGGTGAAGGCGTTGCAGCTCACGGTTCTTAGGGCTTCTCAGCGACTGGGAAGGCGCGACGGCTCGGCTCCTGTGCCAGACATGCGGCGAGTCGCCAACGCCCGGCCAGGAGCTCGATCGATGCCACTTTCTCGATCATCGCTACTATAGCCGACGACCCCGTACGGCTGATGACCCTGATGGCAGCTGGCAGAGGCGGTGGCATCCGGTGAGAGGAACGCCAATGGCCAAGGTTTTGCTCGTAGAAGACCAGGAAGACAACCGCGACATGTTGTCCAGGAGACTCAAGAAGCGCGGGTACGAGGTCGAAATCGCCGTGGACGGCGCCGA
Organism: uncultured delta proteobacterium; assembly: GCA_963722885.1. Taxonomy (GTDB): domain Bacteria; phylum Myxococcota_A; class UBA9160; order UBA9160; family UBA6930; genus CAVXZE01. Next base: position 265,000 of record CAVROS010000030.1, on the reverse strand, counting down.
AGGAGTGGAGAAGGCCAGGAGCGAGGCGCCGGACCTGATCCTGATGGACATGAGCCTGCCGGTGATGGACGGCTGGGAGGCCACGCGGATCCTCAAGGCCGAGGAAGCCACCCGCTCCATCCCGGTCGTCGCACTCACCGCCCACGCCATGAGTACCGACCGCGAGAAGGCCTTCGAGGCGGGCTGCGACGCCTACGAGACCAAGCCCATCGAGCTTCCGCGCCTGCTCGAGACCATGGAGAAGCTGCTCCAGGGCTAGCTGCCCGCATTTCTCAGCGGGCCGGGACCGAGCGCAGGCTGATGATCTGCGCTCCTCCGACGCCGAGGACGCGGTGCACCGGAGCCGGCGCGTGGGTGGGCGGCAGCATGACCTCGCGCACCTGGTCGACCTGCAACAGCTCGCCAAGAGCCCGGCGGCTGCTGTCGCAGATCCACACCTCGCCGCCCTCCGCTGCGGCCTCGATCGCCGTCGCCCATACCAGCGGCTCGCCGACCGCCTTGTAGCGGAGCTGATCACCGGACCCGAAGCCCACCACCACGACCTCTCCGCTCGCAACCCCCACACCGATCCCGACGGAGGGGAGCTGGGCGCGGCCGCTTCGACCGTTGATCTCGTCCATCTCCAGCTGTAGGGCCACGGCGCACGCCACCGCGCGCTCGAGGTCGTCTTCGCGCGGCAGCGGCAACCCGAAGAGCGCCACCAAGGAATCGCCGTTCACGGCGTCGACGGTCCCCCCGTAGTGGGCGACGACCTCCGAGAGCCCACCGAGGACATTGCTGAGGACGGCGGAGAGCTCGGCCGGCGCAAGCGCCTCCGCCAGCTTGCGGGCGCCGCGCACGTCCGCCACCACCGCGACGGCCGGGCGCTTCTGCGCCCCCAGCTCGAGCGCGCCGGGTCGTTCGGCCATCTCGACCAGCAGATCGTCCGAGACGTCGCGCCCCAGCGCCTGGCGGATGAAGGCGCTTCGGAACTCGAGCTGATGGGCGAGCCCGGCCAGCTGGCGCGCAGTGCGGTGCACCTCGAGCTGGGTGCGCGTCCGAGCGATCACCACGGGAAAGTCGAAAGGCTTGGTCACGTAGTCGTTGGCGCCTCGCTCGAGACCCTCGATCACGTCATTGGTGGTCTCGAGTGCCGTGGCCAGGATCACCGGGAGCTCGGCACGGGACCACTGGCGTCGCAGGCGCTCCAGCACCTCGAGACCGTTCATGCCGGGCAGAAGCACCTCCAGCATCACCAGATCGGGATGGCCCGAGTCGATGCGCCGCAGCGCCTCGACCCCGTCGCGCGCCGTCTCCACCGCGAAGCCGTAGCGCTGGAAACGCCTGGCCAGCAGCTCGCGCTGGTCGGCATCGCCGTCGACGACGAGGATCCGCGCCTCTTCGCCGCTCGCCGCCTCGGGGGCCGCCTGATCCGTCTCCTCGGGCGCCGGCGAGGCAGGAGCATCGTCGTCGGGAAGGGGCGGCGCACCGGGGTCCTCGCTGCTGCGGAGCTTTCCGTCGACCAGGTCGAGCAGGCGCTGGGCGGCGTGGCGGATCCGCTGGAGGTCCGGCGCCAGATCCTCCTGACCGCGGTCTTCGAGCTCCTCCTCGAGCAGCTCGCTGTAGCCGACGATCTGGCTGATGGGCGTGCGCACCTCGTGCTGGAGGCGGCGCATGGTCTCCTGCGCCTTGCGGTGGGCTTCGTCCCGCGCACTCATGCCGAAGAGCATCCCGGGCCCCGGGGCCTAGGCGGAGCTCCGCAGGCGATCCCGCAGAGCCCGCACGCGGAGCGACAAGAACTGGCCCAGGCCGATTCCGAGGGAGGGGGCCTCCTCCATCAGGGCGAGCAGGTCCTCGCGGCCCAGGCGCAGAAGGCGGGTGTCCTGGCACGCCCGCGAAGCGGTGGAGCGCGGCACCCCGTCCAGGGTCGAGAGCTCGCCGAAGAAGGCACCGACGCCGACCCGCTCCAGCTCGACGTCGCCCACGGTGAGCTCCACCTCGCCCCCGAGGACGAAGTAGAGTCCGTCGCCCTCGTCACCCTCCGCAAAGATCGCCTCTCCCGCGGCGTATCGCTCCTCGTGGAGCCTCTCGGCCAGGCTCACCAGCTGCTGGGTGGAGAGCCGGTCGAAAGCGGGCACCTCCTGCAGCTGGACGGCGATCTCCATCGGGTCGAGCATGCCCGGAGGATCGCCGATCCCGGAGCTGCCCTCCAGAGAGCGGGCGGCGAGGAAGGCCGAGAGCCGGCGGGTGAGCTCATCGCGGTCGTCGGGCAGCTCGCTCCAGGCGGACTCTGCCGACGGGAAGGGCCGCCCGAGCTGCTCCGCGGCTCGCTGCCCGCGTCTCTCCCAGGCGCCCGATTCGAGCAGCGGAAGCAGCGCGCCGCGCTCCTCCGGGGTGAGAAGCGCCTCGATCGCCTCGATCAGAATGTCCCGGCTGCGCTCGTCTCGGGATCGGCGCAGTCGGCGCTCGAACTCCGCGATGCGCTCGTCGTCGTGCAACACGGCGAGGAAGGCCAGCAGCGCCCCCAACGCCTCGGCGATGCGCTCCTCGAGCCGCCGCAGCAGCGGGCCCACCGCGTCCTCCGAGTCGAGAGCTGCCCGCAGCAGCAGCGCCTCCCGCCCCGCCTCGAGCTGGCGGCGGTAGAGCGACTCGAGCGCGAGGGCGTCGACCTCGAGCTCGCGCAGCACGCCCACCGCGCCGTCGCGGTGGGCGGGAGCACCGAACTCGTACTCGAGGAGCAGCGGCTGCACCGCCTCGGACCCCAGCGTGATCAGCGCTTCTCGGGCCGCGGCCGACTCTCCGCTGTGTCGGGAGCCGAGCGCCGCGACCAGTCGGGGCCCAGCCTCGGACAGGCGCGCGTGGCCGGCGAAGGAGAGCACGGCCGCCCGGACCCGCGGATCGGGGTCATCGACCCGCCCCAGCACCGACTCCGCCCAGGGACGGGTCGCCTCGCGGTGGCGTCGCGCGACCTCCACCAGCGCCTCGGCGGCCCCGGCCCGGTCGGCGCGCTGATCGAGACGCCCGGCCAGTAGCGCCAGGCGCCGCTCCCATTGATCCCCTGGCTCCGTCGAGAGCAGCATGGCGCGCAGCTCCTTGCGCGCCGTGCGCCGTATCAGCACGTCGCGGCCGGCGAGCGCCTCCGCGAGCGCGGTATCGAGATCGGGCACGCCCGGGGGCGGCCTGCCGCGGCGGTGCAGCTCGGCGATCGCGGCCAGACGCACCGCTGCCTCGCGGTCGCCCAGCGCCCGCTCCAGCTGCCGGTTCGATTCGCTCACCAGCTCGCCTGCTGCGCCTTCGCCTCCGGAGAGGCGCGCGTACACCTGCAGCAGGTCGGCGCGCTCCTCGGGGAGGAGCTGGCTCTGGTCCGAAAGCGCTCGCGCCAGCACGGCGGCCGCCCGCGGCGCGCGCAGGGAGCCAGGCGGGAGCGGCTCCACCAATCGGTGCAGCGCGTCGACCAGCTGGGGCCGTGTCGCCTGGGGCGCCCGCTCGACCGCCTCCGCCAGCAGCTCCGCGGCGAGCGCCGGCTCCGCGTCGACCACCAGGTCGAGCGCCGCACGGCAGGCGCGGGGATCGGCATCGACGAGGCTGGGGGCGAGGCTACGCACGGTCCGCGCGTCGAGGAGCTCGACCTTTTCCGCACCCAGACCGGTGAGGCTGCGATCGGCGGAGGCCTGCAGCAGCAGGCCGGGATAGGCGCGCCACAGCACCAGCGCAGCCGCGAACCAGATCGCCGCCGCCGGCAGCGCGGCGTAGCCGATCACCTGGACGCTGGCGATGGCCAACGCGATCAGCACCAGACCGTTCCCGAGAACGCCCCCGAGGCGGTACACGGGGCCCTCCAGCATCGCCGAGGCGCGCGCGCGAAGGCTCTCGGGGAAGAGGTTGAACAGCACACGCCGCGCTGGCTCGGCGATGCCGTCCTCGGTGACGCGCGCGGCACCCAGGCTGGTGATGCCGCCCGGCAGTGTGAGTCGCACGCCCAGCCAGGTGAAGCCGACCAGATAGGTGGCGGGCCAGAGCGCGAGCGAGAGCGGAAGCCCGAAACGCCGGAAGAGCCGCCCACTCAGCCAGAGCTGCGCCACGAGCAGCGCGAGGCTGAGCCAGCCGCGGAACTGCGCGAAGAGCGTCAGCAACGCCTGCTCACCGTTCGGCGCCAAGCGTCGCGGCGTCGGCAGCGTAGGCGAACTGGAAGTAGAGGACGGGATTCAGTGCACCACCGCAGAGAAGGCAAACGAGCAGCAACCGGAAGAGCCGGCTCTCGCTCCACAGCCGCCGCGCGGAAGGCTGCGCCCCTGTGCGCCCTCGCCGCCTCTGGACCGGAGACGCCGCAACCGCCACGCCGCGTTCGAGACGCCTCGGCCGCGCCGTGCGCAGTCGCAGGCCCGCCAGCGCCGCTCCGGACAGCAGCAGGGCACAGACCACGAGTACCCCCTCCGCGCCGACGCTGCGGGCGATCGGATCCGAGGCAAAGCTCCCGCCCATCGCCCCGATCGTGATCCCGGCGGTGATGGGCGCGAAGAGCCGCTTGGCCTGGCGACCGGTCAGCAGCTCGCCGAGCGCGAGAAAGAGCACCAGCGGCCCTATGGCGAGGACCTGGCGGGCGAGGAGCACGAGGGCGACGAACACCGGCGCCGAATCCAGGCCCGTGAGCAATGCGAAGGGCAGCAGCGCAATGGCGAGCAGCAGCAGCACGCGCGGCATCCAGCGCGGGCTCTCGGGGCCGGCGACCCGGCGACTGACCAGCGCGGTGGTCGCCACCAGCAGCGCCGAGCTCGCGAGCAGCGCGTAGGGCAGATACGCGACACCGACGCGCTTCAAGAAGAGCGTCTCGGAAACGTTGAGCAGCGCGAAGATCGCGGCGCCGGTCAGGAGCAGGCAGAGCCACGCCCAGGAGAAGATCGCCCGCTCCGACTCCTCGACGCCAAGGCGGGCCAGAATGCCATGGAGTTTTCTCACGCGGCCCGAGCATAGCGGCCAGAAGACGACGGATCAGTCAGCCGCTCCGTCTATGCTAATTTCTAGAGGATGTGGACAGCTGCAGGAATACCGAGATGGTAGACACCGAGTTCGCCCCCGCCGAGCGAGCCTCTGAAGCGGACGTTCGAGAGCAACACCAGAATCTTTCGAACATCCCGTTTCTCGAGAAGCTCCTGGATTCGATTCCGGATATCCTGGTCTTCCTGAACGGACAGCGGCAGGTCGTCTTCGCCAACAAGGCCGTCTTCTCCTTTCTGGGCGTGGAGCCGACGCTCGACGCTGCTCGGGAATCGGCCCGGCGAAGCCTTTGGATGCGTACATGCGGCAGAGACAGAAGGAGGTTGCGGCACCACGGAGTTCTGTCAGACCTGCGGCGCGGTGCAGGCGATCCTTGCCGCCCAGTGCGGGAGTCCGGAGGTCAAGGAATGCCGGATTGCCATCAAGGACTCCGGCGACGCCCTGGATCTGAAGGTCTCGACCGTGCCATTCGACTATCAGGGCGAGCAGTTCACCGTCTGCAGCCTGCAGGACATCAGCCACGAGAAGAGGCGACGGGCGCTGGAGCGGACCTTCTTCCACGACGTGCTCAATACGGCCGGTGGGCTTCGCGGCTTCGTCGAGCTGCTCCTGGAGTCGGAGCCCGAAGAAGTCCCGGAGGTCGCCGGCACGGTCAACAAGATCTCTCGACAGCTGATCGATGAGATCGAAGCGCAGAGATCGCTATTGGCTGCCGAATCCAACCAGCTCTCGGTGAATCTGGTCGAGCTCGACACCAAGGAGATCCTCGAGGAGCTGGCGGTGGTCTACCGGCGCCACGAGGTGGCAAAGAGCAAGAAGATCGAGATCGCCGCCGACTGCGAGAGCGCCACGTTCCGGTCGGATCAGACCCTCCTCCAGCGGATACTGGGCAACATGCTGAAGAACGCCCTGGAGGCGACCTCGGCGGAAGAGAAGGTCACCTTGGGAGCGCGGAGGGATGGGAATCGGATCGAGCTCTGGGTGCAGAATCCGGCTTTCATGCCTCGCGAGGTGCAGCTACAAGTCTTCAATCGGTCGTTCTCCACCAAAGGGGCGGGTCGCGGCATCGGCACCTACAGCATGCGGCTGCTGGCATCGAAATATCTGGGCGGCACGGTCGACTTCACGACCTCGGAAGCGGACGGAACGACCTTCCGGGTTCGGCTGACCCGAGAGAGCTGAGTCCGCTCGCGACTCTCCGGATTCCGCGTTTCGTGCCCGAGCTTCCGTTTCGAGAACACGAGGTCCGGAAGACGTGAAGATCGCTCTGATTCAGCAGAAGGCATCCCCAGATCGCAAGGCGAACCGGCAGCGCGGTCTCGAGGCGGTCGAGCGGGCGGCCGCCCAGGGCGCCCAGGTGATCTGTTTCGCGGAGCTGGCTTTCGATCCCTTCTACCCGCAGGAGGAGGCGACACCGAAAGAGCTCGCTCTCGCGGAACCGGTCCCGGGGCCGACCACCGAGCCGTTCTCGGCGCTGTCCGCGAAGCTCGGCGTGGTCCTGATCCTGAACGTCTTCGAGCGCGAGGGCGATCGGACCTTCGACACATCACCCGTGATCGATGCCGATGGCCGGCTTCTCGGAAGCACCCGCATGGTGCACATCACCGACTACCCCTGCTTTCATGAGCAGGGGTACTACGCGCCCGGCGACCACGGTGTCCCGGTCTACGAGACCGCTTTCGGCAGGCTCGGCGTCGCCATCTGCTACGACCGCCACTATCCCGAATACATGCGCGCCCTGGCGCTTCGGGGAGCAGAGGTCGTGGTGGTCCCCCAGGCGGGCGCCGTCGGCGAATGGCCGGAGGGTCTCTACGAGGCGGAGATGCAGGTCGCCGCCTTCCAGAACGGGTTCTTCACGGCTCTCTGCAATCGGGTCGGCGCCGAGCCTCGTCTCACCTTTGCCGGGGAATCCTTCGTCTGCGATCCGGCCGGCCGGGTCGTCGCCCGGGCAGGACAAGGAACCGAGGAGATCCTGCTCTGTGATCTGGACCTCGATCGAGTCGCCCACTCGGACGCGCGCCGGCTCTTTCTCCGTGACCGAAGGCCGGAGCTGTACACCGATTGGATCGTCTAGAGCCTCCTGACCACTGAAGCGCCGATCCGGTGGGGAGGGGGCGAGGACCTGCAGATGACCTACCATCCGGGGGATTTCTTCAAGGGTGGTCGATGAACTCTCGAAAATGGATTGGAATTCTGGCAACGGCGGCGTTGATCTTCGCCGGGCTCAACTTCTGGCAGTGGCAACAGTCGCCGTCCGTCGAGCTCAGCGACCAGGAGATCATTGAGCGCTTCACCCTGCTCTGGGGCCACAACGACGACACCTGGCGCGACAACAGTTTCCTGGGCATCCGGACCCTGCAGAACCCCCTCGACGTCTGGGTCACCTTCGAGATCATCCACAAGGTGAAGCCCGATGTGATCGTCGAGACCGGCACCTTCCAGGGCGGGAGCGCGGCACTCTGGGCGATGTTCCTGGAACAGGTGAATCCCGAGGGCCGTGTGATCACCATCGACATCGAGAACGAGTCCCCCAAGGCCCGGGAACTCTCAATCTCGCGGCGGCGCGTGGACTTCCTGATCGGCAGCTCGACGGCTCCGGAGATCCTCGAGGAGGTTCGGCGCCGGGTCGCAGGCAAGCGCGTGCTCGTGATCCTGGACTCCCTGCACAACATGCATCACGTGCTGGACGAGCTACGAGCCTACGCGCCGATGGTGCCCCGGGGCAGTTACATCGTCGTCCAGGACACCGCGATGAACGGCCACCCGACCGCCCCGGACTACGGCCCGGGTCCCTACGAGGCAGTCGAGGCCTTCCTGGCCGAGACCGACGACTTCGAGGCCGACCGCTCCCGGGAGCGGCTCATGATGACCAACAACCCCATGGGTTTCCTCAAGCGGGTTCGCTAGTCGCAGCTCCTCTCCCAGAACCATCCGCTGTCCGAGATGAGTTCAGACGGACGCCATGAAGGCGAGGAAGTGCGGCATCGCGATCTGGGGCTCGGGCAGATCGGGGTTCCAGATCTTCTCCCACTTGAAGGAGTAGAAGCCATCGAAGCCGGAGGCGTCGAGCCGGGCAATGGTCTCGCGTAGCGGAACCTCGCCCTCCCCCGGGAACACCCAGCGTTGCCCGTCGCCTTCGCGCACCAGGTCCGCCACGTAGACCTGCTGCGTCCAGGGCTGGATCTGCGGAAGCAGCTCGTCGCCGTGGGTCGCTTCGTACATGAAGCTGTGGTCGGGCGAGTAGACCAGGCCGAAGCGCGGGTCGTCGAGGCGACGCGCGATCTGGAGGGCGTCGAGCGCGGTTCCCGCCCCGGCGTGATTCTGCATCACGATGCCAACTCCGGAAGTGTCGTCGCAGAGCACCTCGGCGATCGCCTCGGCGGACCCCTGGACCAGCTCGTCGGATCCGTGACCGGGGGCGGGGTGGACCCCGAAGATGCGGATCGCCCGCGCGCCCAGCGCCGCGCCGATGCCGAGGTGGCTGGCGATGTGCTCCGCGTACTCGCCGGACCATCCCTCGGAGGCGGAGCTGATCTGGTGGTAGCAGAGGACACTGGGGATCTCGAGACCGGCCGCCTCGAAGTCACGGGCCACCTCCCGGAGCTCCTTCTCCTCGGAAGCGGGGCGGACCTCGCCGAGGTAGTCGGCGCAGCGAATGTCGACGCCGTCGAAGCCGACCTCGAGCGCCAGGGCGATCGCTCCGGTGTGGTCGAGCTCCGGCGTCCCCATGGTGGTGAAGCTGAGCTTCCTCTTCATCTCGCCGGCCACCTCCCGCTCTGCCAGGGACGCCGATAGCACAGCATCTTCACGACGTCCTCGCTACGAGCTTCCTGAACAATCCGGGCTAGGATTCCCATGCCATGAACGACACCCCCCAAAATCCCGAATCGCGTCCCCGGATCGTGCTGGCGATGATCCCGGGGCTGGAGCGAAGTCTCTTCACCGACGAACATTTGACCGCGCTCCGCGCCATGGCGTCGCTCCCAGAGACGGAGCCCGCGGTGCCCTTCGATAGCGAGCGCGCCGGGCGGCTGCTCCAGGACGCCGAGATCCTGCTGACCGGCTGGGGCTGCCCGGAGCTCTCCGCCGCGGTGCTCGACCGGGCCCCACGGCTTCGCCTGATCGCCCACTGCGCCGGCACCGTGAAGGACATGGTGACGCCCGCCTGCTGGGAGCGGGGGCTTCGCGTGATCACGGCTGCCGAGGCCAACGCCGTCCCCGTGGTGGAGTACACAGTGGCGAGCATCCTGCTGGCCAACAAGCACGCATTCCACATCCGCGAGATCTACCGCCAGGAGCGCCGCTACGGAATCTGGCATCACACCACGCCGGGGATCGGGAACCTGAACAAGCGTGTGGGCATCGTCGGGCGCTTCGCGGATCGGCCGCCGTGTGATCGAGGCCCTGCGCCCCTTCGACTTCAGCATCTGCGTCTACGACCCCTATCTCACCGAGGAGGAAGCCGCGAGCCTGGGTGTCGAGAAGGTCGAGCTCGACGAGCTGCTGCGAAGCTCCGATGTGGTGACGCTGCACGCGCCCTCGCTTCCCGAGACGCGTCACATGATCGGCGCCCGGGAGCTGGCCCTGATCCCCGATGGAGCCGCGCTGATCAACACGGCCCGGGGTGCGCTGATCGATGGGGCGGCGCTGGAGAAGGAGCTCTCGTCGGGACGGATTCGAGCGGTGATCGACACCACCGACCCCGAGACGCTGCCCGCCGACTCGCCGCTCTACGACCTCCCCAACGTCTTCCTGACCCCGCACATCGCCGGAGCTTCGGGGACGGAGGTGTACCGCATGAGCGAGCTGGTCATCGAGGAGATCGGCCGCTACCTGCGCGGAGAGCCGCTGCAGCACGAGGTGCGCCAGGAGGACATCGCGCGAATCGCCTGAGCCCACCCCGGGCTGGCGCGGCAGGCCGACCTGCGCGAGACGCCGGACGGAGAGCCCGATGACACGAGATGAGCTGGAGACGCCGGGGATTCCCGAGCTCTGCGCCCGGATCCGGCCGCACCGTCAGATCACCGGCATGTCTGCCATTCTGCTCCCCTTTGCAGCGTCGGGGGAGATCGACTGGCCGGCGCTCGAGGCCCACGTGGCGCGTACGGCGAGCGCCGGCCTCACACCCGCCGTCAACATGGATACCGGCTACGTGCAGCTGCTGGACGACGCCACGCGGCTCCGCGTCCTGGAGGTGGCCAGGGGGCACGGCGCGGGCGACTTCGTGGCAGGTGCGCAGGTGTCGGACCAGCCTGGGGATGCCTGGAACGCCGAAGGGTATCTACGAGAGATGCAGCGGATCCAGGAACACGGGGGAACCCCGATCGTCTTCCCCTCTCACGGCCTCTCCGCCCTCGCCGAGCCGGATTGGGTGTCGGCGCATGCGGAGCTGGCACGCGCACTGTGATCGTTTCCTGGCCTTCGAGCTGGGACCGATGTTCGTGCCCTACGGTCGCATCTACGGTCTGGACGCCTATCGGGGGCTGATGGAGATCCCCGGCTGCATCGGGGCCAAGCACTCGTCGCTCGATCGCGGACCCGAGTGGGAGCGGCTGGCGCTGCGCGACAGCTGCCGGCCCGACTTCCTGGTGCTGACGGGAAACGACCTGGCCATCGACATGGTGATGTACGGAAGCGACTACCTGCTGGGCCTCTCGACCTTCGCCCCCGATCTCTTCGCCCGCCGCGACGCCTGGTGGGAGGCCGGCGACCCCCGCTTCTACCAGCTCAACGACGCGCTCCAGTACCTGGGCTGCTTCGCCTTCCGGGAGCCGGTCCCGGGCTACAAGCACAACGCGGCGCAGTTCCTGCAGCTGCGGGGATGGATCGAGAGCGACGCCACCCACCCGCACTCGCCCCGGCGTCCCGAGAGCGACCGCGAGGTGCTGGCAGAGATCGCCCGAAGCCTGGGAGTGCTGGCGGCTTGAGCGCGCCGGGCGGTGCGCCCTCGGCGATCGCAGCGGGCAACCTCCTGCGCGAGGTGAGCTACATTCGAGTGCGCATTCGCCGTTGACGTAGAGACCGCCAGATCAGAGTTCGACACCATGAGCATCGAGAGAATCGACGAGTACTCCTTCGAAGTCGGGGCGATCAGGCCTCCCAGCGAGGGGGGAAGCCATTCCCTGCTCCTCCGGCCCACCCGGAATTGCTCCTGGGGCAGATGCAAGTTCTGCTACGGCCTCGTCTACGATCGCCAGAAGTTCGAGATCCGCAGTGTCGAGGAGATCGAGAAGGACATCGACTCCGCCAAGGCGATCGCGGATGCGATACGGGCGGTCTCATGGCAGATCGGGCAGGCGGGCGCCGTCAACCACTCCGTGGCGGCGGCCATGGTGCGCGACAATCCGGGACTCAACGCCAATCACTGCTTCGTTCTCGTCTTCAACTGGCTGGCCGCCGGCGCCAGGACGGCCTTCCTCCAGGATGCGAACACTCCGATCATGCGGACCCCCGACCTGCTGCAGGTGCTCCGATACCTGAAGCAGCAGCTCCCGACCCTGGAGCGCGTCACCTCCTATGCCAGGTCGAAGACCATCGCCAAGAAGTCCCTGGAGGAATTGAAGGAGCTGCGCGCTGCGGGGCTCACCAGGCTTCACATGGGGCTCGAGTCGGGGGATGACGAGGTCCTCCTCTACGTCGACAAGGGAGTCACCGCAGAGGAGCAGATCGCGGGCGGCAAGAAGGCCAAGGAGGCGGGGTTCGAGCTCTCGGAATACGTGATGCCCGACCTTGGCGGCAGATCGATGTCGGACCAGCACGCCAGGAACACCGCCCGCGTCCTCAACGAGATCGATCCCGACTTCATCAGGATGAGGCCCTTCGTGGTCGGCTCCGCCCAGCCCCTGTACGAGGACTACCAGAGTGGCGCGCTCGAGCTCTCGTCGCCTCACGAGCGCCTGCGCGAGCTCCGGACGCTGATCCAGAATCTGGATGTGACCGGCAGGGTGTGCTTCGATCACTTCCTGAACGCGTGGTACCAGGATACGGCCCACCGCCGCACCCTCTTCACGCAGGACTACAACGGGTACAAGTTTCCCGAAGAGAAGGAAGAAGTCCTCGAGCTGATCGAGGAGGGTCTCCGGCTGGACGAGTCCTTGCACCTGCACGTGAAGGACATGATCGAGCTGAGGAGTCTGTGAGCCATGGGCACGAGAGATTCGTTCCAGGAGTTCGAAGCCGCCGAGCTGTTCTGTTCCAAGTGCAAGAAGCTGGTGCCGGTCAGAAAGAAGATGCTCCTGGTCCTCGCCGAGGGCGACAAGTACGACTACGCCTGCACCGTCTGTGGCGAGCGGGTCGGCGGGAAGATGGACAAGAAGGAAGGGAACCTGGGGAAGCTCATCGTATGAGCCTCGGCTCGTCGCCGTCCCCCTGGGCTGCACCTGCTCATCCCATTCACTCAGCAGAGTCTGCGTTTCTCACCAGCTCACCTCAATCCGAGGGCTGATTCTGCCGATCACCTCTCGAGACCCGCTCCAGGATCATCTCGATGCAGATTCGATCCATCTCAGAAGGCCCGCGAAGCGTCTCGGTAGGCACCGCCGAGCACTTTGGCTGGCTGCAGGGCATCGTGAAGGCGGTGCTCGTCCTCAACCTCCTCGACGCCCTCTTCACGCTCGTGTGGGTCCGCTCCGGACTCGCCCGCGAGGCGAATCCGCTCATCGAGCAGCTCGTCAATGAGCACGCGGTGGGATTCGTGCTCGTCAAGCTCGCTCTGGTCAGCCTCGGTTCGTGGCTGCTCTGGCAGTATCGAGAGCGTCCGGCTGCAGTGATCGCGATCGTCGCAGCTTTTCTCACCTACTACCTCATTCTTCTCTATCACATCCAATACGCCAGCGGTCTGGTTCGACAGCTTCTCGGGATCGCCTAGCCGCTTCTCCCCTCCCCGTGAGGGAATCAGCTGGGCGCGCTGCGTATCTGATAGTATCCTGCGTCTCTTCTTCACGAACTTGCAGAAAGGGCGCACCCTGGTCGATTCGGAGCGGAGCCCCGGAGCCGTCCCTCCTCCGGACACCGACGGCGGGAATGACGCCGGGGCGCAGCAGGGCCAGGTCTACCTCCCCAGCTGGCCGACGCGGCTGCTCAGGTCGCCGCTCGTCCCCAGGCCTCTGCTGTTGGCGGCATTTCAGGGCGCAGCCCGGCTGATGCGCTTGCGGATCGAGAGGCGCGACCGCCTGGAAGCCAAGAGGGAACCTCTCCCGCCGACGGACGAAGCTCCCCGACTCTGGTTTGCGGACATCTACCACGGCGGCGTCACCTTCTGGGACTGGATCCTGCTGCGCGGCGGGGGGCTCTGGTGGAGCGTGCTCTGGCCGCTGGTGATCCGCACCTCGGTGGAGCGGCTGCGGAGGTATCCGGAGGCGCGCACCGTCCTGGAGCTGGATGCACACAGCTACGAGGAGCTGGCCCGGCGCAGCCCCTCCGATGTCGATGCGCTCCGGTCGGCCCTCGCCACGGGCAGACTGGAGATCGTCAACGGAACCTACGCGCAGCCCCTCGCACCGACGGTCGGTGGCGAAGCGAACCTCCGGCACTTCTTCTACGGTCTGGCCGCGATCGAAGGCATCCTCGGCACCCAGGTCAAGTCGTTCGTGGCGGGCGAGCCCCAGTTCGTTCCGCAGCTTCCGCAGATCCTCTCGGATTGTGGAATCGAGAACCTGGTGTTTCGGACGCACTGGGCGCCCTTCGGCACCGATCCGGAGATCGACGCGGACCTGGTGCGCTGGCGGGGCCCGGACGGATCCGAAGTTCGAATGGTTCCGCGCTACTCGCTGATGGACTACCGCCTGCAGCAGGCCGACCACCCGGGAGTGCAGAATGCCGGGCTCACGGGAGACGACTTCGAAGGCTGGACCAGGGCTGAGAAGGAACAGTTTGCGGCGGAAGTGGGACGACGGGGAATCCACCGTCCATTCGTAACGCGCCTCGCCGATCCCAAGCCGCCGGAGTCGCCCTTCCCCAGCCTGGTGGCGGCGGCGCGCAGACCCGGCTCCCGCATGGTGACGGTCCGAGGAATACTGCGACCTGCCGCACCGTGACGAGCCGTGCGTCAGCTACACGATCGACGACATCCCCACCACCATTCCCTGGGGTCTGGCGGGCGAGCAGCTCCACCGAGAACAAGCCGCGGCCGAGACCGCTCTCCTGACCGCGGAGCGGCTCGACGCCATCCTGCAGACGATGGGCGCTTCCGGGGAGCAGCAGAGGCTCGACGCCGCGTGGAAGCTGCTGATGAGGGGGCAACATCACGACCTTCACCTCTGCGCGCCCTGGCACTCGGTCCGGCACGACCTCTCGATGGGGGAGATCGGATGCCGCTTCGCCCGTGAAGGCAGGGGGGAGGCGGAAGGAGTCACGAAGAAAGCGCTCGAGAGACTTGCCGAGCGCTTCGGTCCGGAGAGCTCCGAAGGACGCGCCTTTCTGCTCTTCAACCCCTCCCCCTGGGCCCGGCGCGAGCTCGTCGAGTTGCCGGGGGCTGATGGCTCGAGCGAAGCCTGGTGTCGGGGCGCTCGGCTCGAGAGCCAGCTGATCCGGAGCGATGCCCACGAGCCGACGGTCGCGGTGGTGGTGGATCTCCCGCCTCTCGGCGTCGACGTCGTGGAAGTCCGGGCCGGCGCAGGGGGCGCTGATCACGGAATTCGAGCCCGCGGAGCTCGACCCCGGCCTGGATCCGATCGCGAAGGAAGCGCGAATCCCCTCGGTCGGGGGCGGCTACCTGACCCTCTGGAGCCACGGCCGCCTGGAGCGCTCCACGGTGGACCGGATCCTCCTCGAAGAGGAGGGCCCCACCCTGCGCCGGTACCGCGTGGAGGGGCGGATCGCTGACCTCCCCTTCGTACAGTGGCTGACCGCGATCCAGGACCTCTCCCGAATCGATCTGAGGACGGAGATCGACTTCGGCGGCGGACGGCATCCCGGACCGCAGATGGCCGACCACAGCTCCGAGCTCGCCTACTACATCCAGGACAACCGAAAGCTTTGCCTCAACTTCGAGTCGGAGTTCGCCCGAAGCTTCTGCGATTCTCCCTTCTTGCTGGCAGAGCCTGCGGGGCCGCGCATCACCGCCGGGAGCCTCCTGGGCCTGGAGCGGGACGAAGGCAGCTGCCTGGCGATCCATCACCGGGGAACCCCGGGTTGGCACCTCGATCGCGAAGCCGGCCTCGCCCGCAACGTGCTGGCCTGGGGCCCCGAGCAGTGGCTCTACGCCAGCGACGACTCCATCACCCCGGGCCAGTCCCGCTACACGGCGGTGCGGGGGCTGCATCGCTACCACCACCAGCTCGCGCTGCCCGCGAGCCGTCTCGAGGCGATCCGATCCGCCCACGACTTCCGGCTGCCGGTTCTCAGCGTCGAGCTCAGGAGTGCCACCGGGAAATGCTCCGCGCCGTGGAGCTTTCTCGAAATCGAGCCGGAGACGGTGCTGCTGACGGCGCTCTTCGCGCGGGACGGCAGGACCCACGCGCGTCTCTGGAACGCGAGCGACCGTGCCGGCCGACGCCGCTTTGATCGGCGGCTCCGCAGTCGACGCGGAAGTCTCACTCCGTCTGGAGGATCGGGCGTCCTGTGAATGGCCACGGCTTCGCCCTTGGGGTATCCAGACGCTGCGTCTCAACCATACGGGGAAGAGCGTTTAACGGGACCGAACAGGAGCTGAAATGGACCAAGAGAAGATCCTCGACATGTGCGCCCGCTACCGGCGGCTCTACTCCGCCGGTGTGTACGACGTCATGGACGAGATGGGCCATCCACACCAGTGTCTGAGTCTGGAGATCCGCCCGCTCGAGTCTGACTGGGTCGTGGCCGGTCCGGCGTTCACCATCAAGTGGACTGCGGAGACCCGCCATCCGGTAGAGCTGGCGCAGCAGAAGGAGGGGCCGAATCTCTTCAGCATCGTGGACCAGTTCCACCCCGGCTGCGTGTTGGTCATGGAGACGGGGAAATCCATGAAGGTGGGCCACTGGGGTGAGCTCACCGGCCTGATGTCCGAGGTGCGCGGCTGCCACGGTGCGGTCATCGACGGCGGCGTGAGGGACTCCCGCCACCTCCGCGAGCGAGGGACCTATCCCGTCTTCGCTCGCTACACCTCGCCGATCGAGTCGGTCCATCGCGCCAACATCATCGACATCGAGTGCCCGCTCCTGATGACCGGCTCGCTGACGGAGGGGCTGCTGGTGCGGCCCGGTGACTTCATCTTCGGAGATTCGGACGGGGTGCTGGTGATACCGGCGGAGATCGCAGAAGAGGTCCTGACCCGGTCGGAGGACGTCTCGAAGACGGAAGACCTGATCCGCGAGGAGATCGGCGCGGGCGTGCATCCCCTCGAGGTGTGGCAGAAGTACGGCCGCTTCTGATGCCACCTGCACTCAGCACGCAGCCCTCGATCAGCCGCCGCGAACCCAATCCGAAGCAGAGGAGTCTGATCATGAAGATCGTCGATTTCAAGGCGACCACCGTGGCACTGCCGATGGAGGCCCCCCTGCGCCATTCGGCAGCGGTGCATCCGGGCCGCTGCATCCGGACCATCCTGCAGGTCTTCACCGACGAAGGCATCGTCGGTGTCGGAGAGCTGGAAGACGAGGCACCTCGAGACCTGCTCGAGATTCTGCGTCTGGCGCTGGTGGGCCGCGACCCCTGGGATATCGAGCAGCTCCGGATCCTGGTGATCGGGACGGGCCACCTGCTGCTCCAGGGACAGAACCTGGCCCGCAACCGACTCTACGCGGGGCTCGAGATCGCGCTGATGGACCTCCAGGCAAAGGCGCTGGGAATGCCTCTGCACAAGCTGCTCGGTGGAATGCTTCGCGACCAGATCCCGATGTCGGCCTATCTCTTCTATCGCTACGAGAGCGAGACCCACCCGGCCGTGACCACGCCCGAGGAGATGGTCGCCCACGCCCGCGATCTCGTGGATCGCTACGGCTTCCAGACCTTGAAGCTCAAGGGAGGGGTGTTCCACCCGGATCAGGAGATCGAGGCGATCCAACGACTCCGGGAGGAGTTCGGTCCGCAGTACCAGCTCCGACTGGACCCGAACAACTGCTGGGGGCTCGGCACGGCGATCCGGGCGGGCCATCGGCTGCGGGAGTTCGACCTGGAGTATCTCGAAGATCCCACCTGGGGAATCGACGGGATGGCGGAGGTGAGCCGCCAGACCGGCATCCCGCTCGCGACCAACATGTGCGTCGTGACCTTCGACCAGATTCCACCGGCCGTGGCCCAGAGGGCCGTCGCCGTCATCCTCTCCGATCCCTGGTACTGGGGCGGTCCCTGGGGAGTCAAGCACCTGGCGGTGATCTGCCAGACCTTCAAGATCGGCATCGGGATGCACAGCGGCCTGGAGACCGGGGTGGGGCTCGCAGCGATGCTCCACATCGCCTCGAGCCTCCCCAATCTCGTCTACGCCGTGGACGCCCACTACCACCATCTGACCGAGGACCTGATCGTCGGCGGCAAGATGGAGTACCGGGACGGGGCCCTGCCCGTTCCCCAAGGACCGGGTCTGGGTGTCGAGGTGGACGAGGAGAAGCTCCGAGAAGGCGCCCGCCGCTACGAGGTGGAGGGAGGAATGGGCTTTCCCCTGGATCCCAAGCGCCCTCTCTGGTACCAGAAGTTTCCCGCCTGGTAGCCGCAGGCAGCGCGACGATCACGGGGCCTCGATGTTCTACCCCGGAAATGTCTCGCGCATCTTCTCACAGTAGTACTGGACGTTCGACCATTCGGCGTCAGGCGCGATGCGATGGTCGGGACAGGGGATGTAGCCGCCCAGATCGACCAGCGGCTTGAGTCGCTCGATCTCGGCGTCGACGGCGGCGTAGTCGTAGGCCAGTACCTTCTTGTCCATTCCGCCGACGCCGCGCAGCTCCTTGCCGTATTGCGCGCGCCAGGGTTCGATACTGGAGTGCCAGGTGCCGACCTCGATCGGGAACATGGTGTTGACGCCGTTCTCGAGCCAGATCGGCAGCAGCTTGTCGATATTGCCATCGGAATCGAGGGAGACGAGGTCGATGCCGTGCTCGCGCAGCAGATCGGTGATCCGCCTGTAGTGCGGCCCCACCTTCTCGGCAAAGAGCGTTGGGTTCACCAGCGGCCCGTTCTTGAAGGAGATGTCTTCCCAGAAATGACCGAAATCGAAGGTGGCCGCCACCTCGAGCGTCCGTTTCGTCACGCGATAACAGAGCTCGCCGACCGTATCGATCACCTCGTCGAAGAGGGTCGGGTCGTCGGCCTGCAGATAGGAGAGTCCCACCAGTCCCCACCAGTTGCGGATCACACCGTAGAGGCTTCCGCACTCGAGGCCGTAGGGGCAGTCCCATTGACCCTCACGCAAGTAGTCACTCCCACCGCGGCCAACGATGGTGACTTCCCCGCCACCGACGTTGAGCAGCGTATGCGCCACCCGCTCTTCGGAATACTGCAACCGCGGTAGATAGTGCTTTTCCCAGCTTGCCCGATCCTTGAGCAGATGATCGATCTCGGTGGGGATGGAGGTCGCGCCGGGCTTGCGTAGGATGACGACACCTTCCCCGGTCAACACCGCTCGACCGCCATCCGGCAGTTCCTCGATCACTTTTTCCTCAAAGGCGGGGAGCAGCCGCGTCTCGGGATGCAGACAGTTGTACCAGCCGAAGTCGAATCCCAGCTTCTCGGCGATCTCGGCATCGATGGTGTTTCCGTCCCCCCACTTCCACGCCTGCTCCTCGGCGAGGTGCCCTTCCTGGGCCCACTTGAGCAGGGTCTCGGGCCAGTATCCGAAGTGGACCACAGGCATGCGGTCGTAGTCTTCGTAGTTGAGAATTGCCATCGCGCGTTCTCGATTGTTCATGCCTTTCTCGCCTCGCCGCGAACCGGAACGATGCAGATGAACTCGAAGGGCTCGTCGCCGGTATTCTCGAAGTTGTGGATCTCATCGGAATCGACGTAGACGTAGTCGCCGGCGACAACCGTGGTCTGCTTCTTGTCGACGTCGACGGCCACGCCCTGGCCGGCTTCGATCTTCACCAGGTGCGGAAAATCGTGGCTGTGGTACGGCGTCGCCCCGCCCTTGGCTACGCTGAAGTAGCGCAGGACGATCTCCTTCGATCCATCGTCGGGTCCCAGGACCACCTGCTTGGTCACGGCTGTATAGTCGGGAGTCTCGACGGGGGGGGCATCCTGTCGTCTCTTGATCTTCATCGACTCATCCTCGCGATGCTGGCGAAACCACTGGTCACCGTGTCATCTTAGTCCATTGCTCCCCGGGCCTCACGAGAGGCAGGGACGTGCCACTGGCCTGTTCCGGGCTGGCTTGGGAGTAGCTCCGAGTGCGGAGGGACGGAATGAACGGGAAAGAACGGGTGACGCGAGCGACGAGTTCGGCACGACCTGGACAGCACCAGCATCTGGGAGAGGTTCGGCTTCCTGCGCGGGTTCGAGAACGCCGCCGGAAAGGTCTGTCTCTGGTGTTCCGTGGACATCCAGACCGTCTACCCAACCAACGACCCCGATAAGATCGAACCCTACGTCAAGGATTTGATTCTGAAGCTGGGCGATCACAACGGCGGCCTGGTGGCCTGGCCCTATTCCGAGCCAGCGGTGATCGAGGTGAGCGAGGCGGCAGCGCAGCTCGAGAGAGACTTGTTCGAGAGGCTGGGAAACTACCCGATCGAGAGCAGTGCTCTCAGGGTGTAGCCGCTGTTACTTGACTCCCTTCTCCCGCTCCGTAGACTGATTTCCCCATGAGTGAGATCGTCCTCGTCAATGTCTCCGGCGGCGACCGGCCCGGGCTCACGTCCTCGTTGACTGCCATCCTGGCCCAATACGATGTCAACATTCTCGACATCGGCCAGGCCGTGATACACGACACCCTCTCTCTGGGTCTGTTGATCGAGATCCCAGAGAGGTCGGAGCCGGCACCCGTGCTCAAGGATCTCGTCTTCTGCGCCCACGAGCTCGACGTGGACATCCGGTTCACTCCGATCTCCGGAGACGACTACGAAAACTGGGTCCACCAACAGCGCCGTCGGCGCTATTTCATCACCGTTCTCGGCCCCCAGATCACTGCCCGACAGATATCCGCCATTGCCGGCATCGTGTCCGACAATGGACTGAACATCGACGATATCTCCCGTCTCTCAGAACGCGTCCCCCTGCACCACCCGGACCGGTCACAGCGCTTCTGCATCGAGCTCACGGTGAGTGGACGGACCGAGAACCTGGCCGACATCAGGGCCCGCTTCATGCAGGTGTCCGCCGAGCTCGGCGTCGATATCGCCTTCCAGGAGGACAACGTCTATCGCCGCAACCGGCGCCTGGTCGCCCTCGATATGGACTCCACCCTCGTCCCGTACGAGATCATCGACGAGCTGGCCGCCGCCGCAGGTGTGGGAGACCAGGTGGCTCGAATCACGGCGGCGGCCATGCGGGGCGAGCTGGATTTCGAGGAGAGCTTCACCAGAAGGGTCGCTCTCCTGAAGGGATTGGAGGAATCGGCGCTGCAGCGGATCGCTTCGGAACTCACTCTCATGCAGGGCGCCGAACGCCTGATGGCGACGCTCAAGTCCCTGGGATACAAGATCGCCGTCCTCTCGGGCGGATTCACCTACTTCGGTCGACTTCTGCAGGAACGTCTCGGCATCGACTACCTGCACGCCAACGATTTGGAGATCGAGGATGGGGTCGTCACCGGCGAAGTGGTCGGCGACATCGTGGACGGCCGCAGGAAGGCGAACCTCCTCCAGGAAATCGCCCGGAAGGAGGGGATCAGCCTGGAGCAGGTCATCGCCGTCGGCGACGGCGCCAACGACCTGCCCATGTTGAATCTGGCGGGACTCGGTATCGCCTTCCACGCCAAGCCCGTCGTGCGCGAAGGGGCCGAGCAGTCCATATCGACCATCGGTCTGGATGGAATCCTCTACCTGATGGGAATCCGCGACCGCGACCTGATGAGTTTTTCTACCCAGGAAAGGCCTCGTGCATCTTCTCGCAGTAGTACTGGACGTTCGACCACTCGGCGTCCGGCGCGATGCGGTGGTCGGGGCAGGGGATGTAGCCGCCCAGATCGACCAGCGGCTTGAGTCGCTCGATTTCGGCGTCGATGGCGGCGTAGTCGTAGGCGAACACCTTCTTGTCCATGCCGCCGACGCCGCGCAGCTCGCTTGCCATATTCCGCGCGCCAAGGTGCGATGCTGGCGTGCCAGGTGCCGACCTCGATCGGGAACATGGTGTTGACGCCGTTCTCGAGCCAGATGGGCACCAGCTTGTCGATGTTGCCGTCGGAATCGAGCGAGACGAGGTCGATGCCGTGCTCGTGCAGCAGATCGGTGATCCGCTTGTAGTGCGGCCCGACCTTCTCGGCAAAGAGCGTTCGGATTCACCAGCGGCCCGTTCTTGAAGGAGATGTCCTCCCAGAAATGGCCGAAATCGAAGTTGTCGGAGACCTCGAGCGTCCGTTCCGTCACGCGGTAGCAGAGCTCGCCGACCGTATCGATGACCTCGTCGAAGAGGTCGGGTCGTCCATCTGCAGGTAGGAGAATCCGACCAATCCCCACCAGTTGCGGATCACGCCGTAGAGGCTTCCGCACTGGAGGCCGTACGGGTAGTCCCATTCCCCCTTACTGCAAGTATTCATCCCCGCCGTCGGCGAACGCACCATGACTTCTCCGCCACCGACGTTGACCCAGCGTATGGTCACCCGTTCTTCGGCATACTGGAGTCGCGGCAGATAGTGCTCTTCCCAGCTCGCCCGATCCTTGAGCAGATGATCGATCTCGGTGGGAATGGAGGTCGCGCCGGGTTTCCGCAAGATCACGACGCCTTCCTCGTTCAACACCGCTGCGCCCGCCATCCGGCATTTCCTCGATCACTTTCGCCTCGAAGGCCGGCAGCAGTCGCGTCTCGGGATGAAGGCAGTTGTACCAGCCAAAGTCGAAGCCCAGTTTCTTGCCGATCTCGGCGTCGATGGGGTTGCCGTCAGCCCACTTCCGGCCTGTTCCTCGGCGTGATATGCCCCTCCTGCGCCCACTTGTCCAGGGTCTCGTTCCAATACCCAAAATGGACGACAGGCATGCGGTCGTAGTCCTCGTAGTTGAGGATTGCCATGGCTCGTTCTCGATTGTTCATGCCTTTCTCGCCTCGCCGCGAACCGGAACGATGCAGATGAACTCGAAGGGCTCGTCGCCGGTATTCTCGAAGTTGTGGATCTCATCGGAATCGACGTAGACGTAGTCGCCGGCGACCACCGTGGTCTGCCTTTTGTCGACGTCGACGGCCACGCCCTGGCCGGCTTCGATCTTCACCAGGTGCGGAAAATCGTGGCTGTGGTACGGCGTCGCCCCGCCCTTGGCTACGCTGAAGTAGCGCAAGACGATCTCCTTCGATCCATCGTCGGGTCCCAGAACCACCTGCTTGGTCACGGCTGTATAGTCGGGAGTCTCGACGGGGGGGGCATCCTGTCGTCTCTTGATCTTCATCGACTCATCCTCGCGATGCTGGCGAAACCACTGGTCACCGTGTCATCTTAGTCCATTGCTCCCCGCGCCTCACGAGAGGCTGGGAAACTACCCGATCGAGAGCAGTGCTCTCAGGGTGTAGCCGCTGTTACTTGACTCCCTTCTCCCGCTCCGTAGACTGATTTCCCCATGAGTGAGATCGTCCTCGTCAATGTCTCCGGCGGCGACCGGCCCGGGCTCACGTCCTCGCTGACCGCCATCCTGGCCCAATACGATGTCAACATTCTCGACATCGGCCAGGCCGTGATACACGACACCCTCTCTCTGGGTCTGTTGATCGAGATCCCAGAGAGGTCGGAGCCGGCTCCCGTGCTCAAGGATCTCGTCTTCTGCGCCCACGAGCTCGACGTGGACATCCGGTTCACTCCGATCTCCGGAGACGACTACGAAAACTGGGTCCACCAACAGCGCCGTCGGCGCTATTTCATCACCGTTCTCGGCCCCCAGATCACTGCCCGACAGATATCCGCCATTGCCGGCATCGTGTCCGACAATGGACTGAACATCGACGATATCTCCCGTCTCTCAGAACGCGTCCCCCTGCACCACCCGGACCGGTCACAGCGCTTCTGCATCGAGCTCACGGTGAGTGGACGGACCGAGAACCTGGCCGACATCAGGGCCCGGTTCATGCAGGTGTCCGCCGAGCTCGGCGTCGATATCGCCTTCCAGGAGGACAACGTCTATCGCCGCAACCGGCGCCTGGTCGCCCTCGATATGGACTCCACCCTCGTCCCGTACGAGATCATCGACGAGCTGGCCGCCGCCGCAGGTGTGGGAGACCAGGTGGCTGGAATCACGGCGGCGGCCATGCGGGGCGAGCTGGATTTCGGGGAGAGCTTCACCAGAAGGGTCGCTCTCTTGAAGGGATTGGAGGAATCGGCGCTGCAGCGGATCGCTTCGGAACTCACTCTCATGCAGGGCGCCGAACGCCTGATGGCGACGCTCAAGTCCCTGGGATACAAGATCGCCGTCCTCTCGGGCGGATTCACCTACTTCGGTCGACTTCTGCAGGAACGTCTCGGCATCGACTACCTGCACGCCAACGATTTGGAGATCGAGGATGGGGCCGTCACCGGCAAAGTGGTCGGCGACATCGTGGACGGCCGCAGGAAGGCGAACCTCCTCCAGGAAATCGCCCGGAAGGAGGGAATCAGCCTGGAGCAGGTCATCGCCGTCGGCGACGGCGCCAACGACCTGCCCATGTTGAATCTGGCGGGACTCGGTATCGCCTTCCACGCCAAACCCGTCGTGCGCGAAGGGGCAGAGCACTCCCTATCGACCATCGGTCTGGACGGAATCCTCTACCTCATGGGTATTCGCGACCGCGACCTGATGAGTTGAGACCCATTCCTGGCGGGAGAGAAGCCATCATCCGCTGAGTCGGGTGGGTCGAGCAACCGCCAGCGTTCAGTGCCGCATGCTCGCTATCTCCAAGACAAAGGATAAGCCTATGTCATGGACATCCCGAGAAACTCGTGGGGAATGGCGACGCTGCCCAGGCCGGCCCATCCACAGAAGTCGGGCTGCGCGGGTTCCCCTGGCTGTCGCGCGTCCGGGGCGAGGTTCTCCCAGAGGGTGCCAGTCTCTTCGAACACCTGCAGCACCGCCTCGAGGTATCGTTCGGCGATCCTGGTGGCCAGCTCCTGCTCCCCGACGTGTCGCAACCCGGCCAGGACCATGTAGGTCGTCGGCGGCCAGCTGCTGCCCCGCCAGTAGCGTCCCGTCGGCTCGAAATCGGGATCGTCCCTCGCCAGCGTGGCAACGGGCACCAGCGAGAAGAACTTGTCGGGATCCAACAGGTGGGAAACGAGACCCGCGACACAGTCCTCGGGTACGATTCCCGCGATCAGCGTCCAGTAGGCGCCCACGTGGAACCGTTCGATCTGTTCGGCACCTGCCAGGTCGAAGTACATCTGTGCCGACTGGTTCCAGCACCTCTCGTGAATCAGCTGCCCGAGCCGCTGATGCTCTGCAGAGAACATCCCCGCGTCACTGTCCTTGCCCAGCAGACCCGCGAGCTCCGCCAGGAGACGCGCGTCGAGGGCCATCTGTGCCGACATGTCGATCCAACGGCACTGCCGATTCCACCGAAACCGGGGATCGCTCGCCAGCCAGTCCAGGAGAGGATGCAGACTTTCGTGAACGTAGTCGGCCTCGAGAGTGATTCCCTCGCCGTCGGGCTGCCAGCCCCGGGGACACCTCGGCAATTGTCCATCCCACAGCCAAGGGCATCACCGATATACAAGCCGTCCTCGGACTGATACTTCTGCTGGCAGGCACGATGATGTCGTTCGAGGATCGGGTAGACGGTTGTCAGTCTCTCGCGATCCCCGGTGATCTCGAATAGTGCAAGCTCAGCCCAGGTCAACAGGGGAGGAGCAAATGCAATGGGATGTCGAGAGTCCCAGATCGGCTCTCCCGATGGGAAATACTCCCTGCAGATGAAGCCATCCTCTTCCCGAACCTGGTAGAGATTGTCGAGCGATGAAGCCACGGGAAGGAATTCGATCAGGTAACGAGCCCAGATCACCGTGAACGCCGTGTCCCAAAGGAAGAAGTTGTCGAATTGCCCCCCTGTGCCGAGTCGAAGCGCCGCTGCCTCGGTCAGCAGGGGTGCCGGAACGACTCGATTCCGCGCGATCTCCAGGGTCTTCTCTCGAACGGCCTCGACCCGAGTGCTCATGGTGCTGGTTCTGTTGATCGGGATTGGCATCAGTCGTGGATGCGACGGCGCGGCTCTCGCCAGCCGTCGCTCGTGGTGCCCTGCCCGAACAGGCGCAGAACAGGTTGGATTGGACCTGACCGCATCCGCACAGAATATCGAGAAATCGTCTCCTCACGGGTATCCGCGACCGCGACCTGATGAGTTGAGACCCATTCTTGGCGGGGAGATCAGAGTCCGCATCTTAGCGGGGACGTTGTTGAATGTTCAACTTTTCGACTTGGTCGAAAAGTTGAACATTCAACAACGTCCCCGCTCGCTAGAAAGAACCGCGGTGCTCCTCGCCGTAGCGGAGGGCCTCATCGAGGAAGGCCTCGATGTTCTCGAGCGGCGTTCCCGGCACGATGCCGTTGCCGGCGCCGATGCACATGCCGCCGTCTGGCCCGTCGAAGGTGTCCATCAGGAAGCGGACCTCGCTTCGCACCCCCTCGGCGTCCTTCTCCTGCAGGGTGTGCTGTACGTCGATCCCGGCCAGGAAGCTGATCCTGCCGCCGAACTCGGCGGCGATCGCCTGCTCGTCCATGCAGTGCTTCTGGATCGGGTGCAGGACGTCGACACCCGCCGTGATGAGGTCGTCCATCAGCAGCGTGTTGTCGCCGCAGCTGTGGAGCCAGAAGTGCATGTCGTGCTCCCGCAGCGTCTCGCCGATCTCCGCGTAGAAGGGGAACATGAACTCGTGGAAGGTCTTGGGACCGATCATCGGCCCCTGTTGGTGTCCGAGATCGTCGCTGGTAAAGAAGCCGTCGGGCTGGAAGAGCCGAGCCGCACGACGGATGTAGCCGAGGTACTGGTCCGCGAGCGCCCGGTGGAGACGCATCACCTTGTCGGGCTCGCTGTAGTAGTCGAGCATGATGTTCTCCATGCCGCGGATCTCCCAGGGCTTCTCGAAGAAGAGCTGCCACCAGCCAAAGAGCACGTAGTAGCCGGCCCGGCGGGCGTCCTCCGTCGCCTCCACCATCCATTCGAGCTGTCCGTCGCTCTCGGGGTCCGGGAGCTTCTCGACGAGCTCGTCGAGCTTGGCCCAGTCGTCGAGGATAGGCCGGTTGTCGTAGGCGCCGCTCTGGGGAAGCTCCCAGGAGAGCCCCATTCTGTAAAAGGGCGTCGGATCGAGCCAGAGCTGACCACGTCCTCGGGAAAGCGCGCGAAGTCCTCCAGCCGTCCCCGTACTCCTGCGGCAGCCCCTCTCCCCACCACTTGCCGCGCATAGGGAACTCGGGAAGGGCCCCTCCGCTCCACTGCCTTGACGACCTCCTCGCGGGCAGCACCAGGTCCGGTAGATCTCATCTCTCCACCTCCCTCCTCTTCCATGCGCTGATCCCTCGCTAGAAAGAACCGCGGTGCTCCTCGCCGTAGCGGAGGGCCTCATCGAGGAAGGCCTCGATGTTCTCGAGAGGCGTTCCCGGCACGATGCCGTTTCCGGCGCCGATGCACATGCCGCCGTCGGGCCGGTCGAAGGTGTCCATCAGGAAGCGGACCTCGCTTCGCACCCCCTCGGCATCCTTCTCCTGCAGGGTGTGCTGTACGTCGATCCCGGCCAGGAAGCTGATCCTGCCGCCGAACTCGGCGGCGATCGCCTGCTCGTCCATGCAGTGCTTCTGGATCGGGTGCAGGACGTCGACACCCGCGGTGATGAGTTCGTCCATCAGCCGCGTGTTGTCGCCGCAGCTGTGGAGCCAGAAGTGCATGCCGTGCTCCCGCAGCGCCTCGCCGATCTCCGCGTAGAAGGGGAACATGAACTCGTGAAAGGTCTTGGGACCGATCATCGGCCCCTTCTGGTGTCCGAGGTCGTCGCTGGTGAAGAAGCCGTCGGGCTGGAAGAGTCGAGCCGCCCGGCGGATGTAGCCGAGGTACTGGTCCGCGAGCGCCCGGTGGAGACGCATCACCTTGTCGGGCTCGCTGTAGTAGTCGAGCATGATGTTCTCCATGCCGCGGATCTCCCAGGGCTTCTCGAAGAAGAGCTGCCACCAGCCAAAGAGCACGTAGTAGCCGGCCCGGCGGGCGTCCTCCGTCGCCTCCACCATCCATTCGAGCTGTCCGTCGCTCTCGGGGTCCGGGAGCTTCTCGACGAGTTCGTCGAGCTTGGCCCAGTCGTCGAGGATGGGCCGGTTGTCGTAGGCGCCGCTCTGGGGAAGCTCCCAGGAGAGCCCCATTCTGTAGAAGGGCGTCGGATCGAGCCAGAGCTGGACCACGTCCTCGGGAAAGCGCGCGAAGTCCTCCAGCCGCTCCCCGTACTCCTGCGGCAGCCCCTCGCCCCACCACTTGCCGCGCACCAGGGGAACCCGGGAAGGACCCCTCCGCTCCACTGCCTTGACGACCTCCTCGCGCGGCAACACCAGGTCGGGCAGGTCTCGGGAGATCTCTCGCAGCCCCTCCACGAGCGCCCTCCTCTTCTCCGTGTCGAGGATCGCCTTGACGTAGAAGCCGAGCTGGTGAGGGGTGAAGCCCCGGAGAAGCGATGCCTGGGGCCCGTCGATCAGCTCCGGAGCGATCCGGGCCACGAGCTTTGCGCCGTCTTCGTTGAGGAGGATATCGGCCAGGGTCGAGTTTCCCGTCAGTCGCATGCTCACACCTCTGTCTGCCGCTACCTGGTCGTAGCGCAACAGGGAGCGGCTGCCAGAGGGCGGAGAGATCGTCGATTCTCGCCAGGTCCCCGCCCATCGAGCCTCTTGCCTCGGGCAGCTACGCCCGCGTATGCTCCCGCTCCGTGGACTCCTCCCAGCACTCCCTGGTGGAAGACGAGCGTCTTCTACCAGATCTATCCCCGGTCCTTCGCAGATGCTTCGGGCGACGGCGTGGGCGACCTGGCTGGAATCCAGGCGCGGCTCGACCATCTGGCCTGGCTGGGCGTCGATGCGATCTGGCTCTCCCCCTTCTACCGCTCTCCGATGCGCGACTTCGGCTACGACGTGGCCGACTACTGCGACGTCGATCCGCTCTTCGGAAGCCTGGTGGACTTCGACGCCCTGCTCGAGGCTGCGCACGCGCGCGGCCTGCGGGTGTTGGTCGACTGGGTGCCGGCCCACACCTCGAGCGACCATCCGTGGTTCGTGGAGGCGCGGGCCAGCCGCACCAGTACTCGTCGCGACTGGTACCTGTGGCGCGATCCCGGCCCGGGCGGCAAGCCTCCGAACAACTGGACCTGCGCCTTCCACCGCGGCCGACCCTCGTGGACGCTCGACGAGAACAGCGGCCAGATGTACCTGCATTCCTTCCTGCCGGAGCAGCCCGACCTGAACTGGGCGAACCCCGACGTCGAGGCGGCAATGCACGAGGTGCTGCGCTTCTGGCTCGATCGCGGGGTCGACGGCTTCCGGGCTGACGTGATCCACAACATCGGCAAGGATCCGAAGCTTCCCGACCTGCCGAAGAAGCTCAGCGAGATTCCCCACCAGGCGTTGAACGAGGCGCCTGTCACCCACGAGTACCTGCGCCGCATCCGCATCCTCCTCGACAGCTACCCGGGCGAGCGAATCATGGTCGGCGAGGTCTGGCGGCTGCTGCCAGACCAGACCGCGGCCTACTACGGCGAGGGCGACGAGCTCCACCTGAACTTCAATCTGCTGAGCATGATCGCCGGCTGGGAGGCCTCCACCTGGCGCGAGTGTCTCGAGAAGACGGCTGCGGCGCTCGACCCCGTCGATGCGTGGCCCACCTGGGTGCTGTCCAACCACGACAGCCCGCGCCATCGGACCCGCTTCGGCGGCGGCGAGGCGCGCGCGCGCGCCGCCGCGATCATGCTGCTGACACTGCGCGGAACGCCCGTGTTGTACATGGGCGAGGAATTCGGGCTGGCTGACGCCGAGGTGCCGCCCGCGCGCGTGGTCGATCCCGGCGGTCGCGACGGCTGCCGGGCGCCGCTTCCGTGGGAGGCCGCCGCCGGACATGGCTGGGGGAGTGTGCCGTGGCTGCCGTGGCCGCCCGAGCCCGAGACGCGCAACGCGGCTTCGCTGCGCGCCGACGAGACCTCCATCCTGCATCTCTACCGGCGGGTGCTGGCCGCACGGCGCAGCTCGGCGGCGCTCCAGCGCGGCGGGCTGACGCTGTTGTCCACCCAGGAAGGGGTGCTCGCCTTTCGACGCGAGTGCCGCGAGGCGGACAGCGATGCACGGGTGGTGGCGGTGAACTTCCGCGACCGCGCTCTCGAGTTCGATCCGGGCGAGTCCCTGTCCATCGAGGTCGCGAGCGACGGGCGCGGAGAGGGCAAGCCGTTCCGAGGTCGGCTGGAGGCCGATCAGGCGGTGATTCTCCGCTGACCGGGACGAGGGCTAGATGCCCCCGCCGCTTTCGTAGAGGTCCTGCCGCGCCTGAGCCTGGGTGATCACGCTGTTGGGCGGCACGCTGTGTGTGAGCCAGACGTTTCCGCCGATCACCGAGCCGCGGCCAATGGTCACGCGGCCCAGGATGCTGGCCTCGGAGTAGACGATGACATCGTCTTCGACCACGGGATGCCGGTCGATCCCCTTGATCGGATTGCCGTCCTCGTCGAGCGGGAAGCTCTTGGCGCCGAGGGTGACACCCTGATATAGCGTGACGTGCTTTCCGATCACGCAGGTCTCGCCGATCACCACACCCGTGCCGTGATCGATGAAGAATCCCTCGTCGATGGTCGCACCGGGGTGGATGTCGATTCCGGTAATGCTGTGGGCGTGCTCGGTGATCATCCGGGGAATCAACGGCACATCCTGCAGGTAGAGCTCGTGGGCCAGCCGGTAGTTCATGACCGCGAGAATGCCGGGATAGCAGAAGATGGTCTCATCCGGATTCCTGGCCGCGGGGTCCCCGTCGTAGGCGGCCTGGACATCGGTCGCCAGGAGCTGCCGGACGGCGGGAAGTCGCGCCAGGAAACGCTGTGTCGCCAGATCCGCTCGGGCGTCGCAGCACCCGTCACGCTCCCGGCAGTCGAAGCAGATACCGCGCTTGAGCTGCTCCCGGAGGTCGCGGCGGATGCGGTCCAGGGTGCTCCCGATGTGGAAGGTGAGGTTCTCGTCGGTCAGATCCGAGGGGCCGAAGTAGCCCGGGAAGAGCACCGTGCGCAGCGCCTCCACGATCCCGGTCACGGCGTCTCGCGAAGGCAGGGGCTGCCGAGTCGGGCAATCGTGCGTCTGTCGCCGCAGGCCACTGTTGGCGTCCGAGAGCGCGGTGACCAGGGCTGCGAGCTGCCCCTCCTGCGCACTCGCGATCGGAAACACACTGCTGGACGAAGCTGCGCTATCTGTCTTTACACCGTTCATTGACGTCTCCAAACAGCCAACATTTCGAGTATAGCTCACGGGTGCCGGCCAGTAGGTCCAGGAGCAGGCCTGGGGTCTTCACCAGGTCGCTCAGCTCTGGAACCGCGGGAGAAGCTATCTGAGCTCGGACTGCTCGGTTCGGGCGATGAACTCCTCCTGCATCGCCGAGCTCAGGTCCACGAAACGGGCGCTGTAGCCTGCCACGCGCACCAGCAGATCCTGGTACTCCTCCGGGCGCTGCTGGGCGGCACGAAGGGTTTCGGTATCGACGACGTCCACCTGGAGCTGCTGCCCCCCGATCCGAAAATAGGTGCGCATCAAATCGGCGAGGCTCTGGGCTCCCTCCCCCCCGCGAAGAGCCGAGGGATGGAACTTCAGATTGAACGCCGAGCCGTTGAGGACCTTTCGATAATCGATCTTGGCGGCCGACTTCATCGCCAGGGTCGGTCCCTTCCGATCTCTCCCCTGCGCCGGAGAGATCCCCACCGAAAGGGGAGCCGAGCGTTTCCTGCCGTCCGGAGTGGCCGACATCAGAACTCCCATGGCCACGTGGGTGGTCACCGAGTAGACGCTGGTGGAGAAGGAGCCGCCGCGGGGGCTGCGATGCTTGTCCAGCTCCCCGGAGAAGATGTCGATCAGCTCCCCGGCAATCCGATCGACTTCGTCCTCGTCGTTCCCGTACTTCGGCGCCCGGTTGAGGAACATCAGGCGCGTATCCTCGCAGCCTTCGAAGTCGTTGCGAAGAATCTCGATCATCTCATCCATCGAGATCCTCTTCTCATCGAAGACGAACTTCTTGATCGACATCAGCGAGTCGGCCACGATGGCGGTGCCGACGGCATTTCCCCCGGTGAAGTTGTACCGCGCGCCTCCTCGCTTCACATCGAGCCCAGCCTCGATGCAGTCACGAATCAGTGCGGATTGAAACGGGCAGGGAAGCAGCTCACGGTGGGCCTGGCCGATCGCCTGAAAGCAGACCGCCAGTTGGCGGACGAAATGGGCGACCTGCGCTCGGTAGGCCTCCATCAGGTCCTCGAATCGTTCGAAGCTTCTCGGATCGCCCGTCTCCGCTCCCACGCTTCCGAGCATCAAGCTCTTTCCGCCGCCGAGCACCATCTCCAGGCAGAGGGCGGTGTTGAAGAAGAAGGCGTCGGTGGACGCGTAGGTGAGCCCAGAGGGGGTGGGCTCCACGCACCCGATGATGGCGTAGTCTCTGGCGTCCTCCAGGCTCACGCCGCGTCCGGTGTAGGCATCGACGATGACCTCGTCGTTCACCACCTGGAGGCTCACCGATCCGCCCGCCATCACCTCCGCAACGCGCCGTCGGAACTCTTCGGGCGTCCCGGCATGCAGCCTGGCCGCACAATTGGGCTGGATGGTCTTCATCTCCTCCACGGCGTCGAGAAACAGGAAGGAGAGCTCGTTGGTCGAATCCCGACCTTCCCGATCGACACCGCCGATGGTGACCTCGATGAAGGAAGTGTTTCCTCCGATCCCGATGGTCGCGATCCCCTCCATCAGGTCCACGGTCTCGCTCGCCTTGAGAAAGAGACACTCGACCAGCTCGAGGGCTCCCTCGTGTGTGAGAGCGCCCTCTTCCAGGTCCCGTCGCAGCAGGGGCAGCAGAATCTGGTCGAGCCTCCCCAAAGCGTGGGCTACGCCTCCGTCGTCCAGCATCACCCCGATGTGCGCCAGCCAGATGGCCTGGAGCGCCTCCTGGAAGCCGCGCGGCGGCCCGGCCGAAACCCGTCTGCAGATCTCGGCGATCTTCAGGAGCTCGCGCCTTCTCTCCGGGTCTGTCTCCTCTCGAGCCATCTCGCTGGCGAGCTCTGCGTAGCGCGCTGCGAAGCGGATCATGCCGTCGCAGGCAATGGAAGCCGCACGCAGGAACTCCTGCCTTTCGGCCCCTTCTGGAGTGGTGAGATCGAGTCCGGCCAGCTGCTCTTCGATCCTTCTCCCGATTCCCGTGAACCCCAGCTCTACCAGCATCTGGTAGTCGGGGGAGCAGTGTCCCACCCCGTTCGAGAACTCGTTCTCGACGACGAAGACGCCCGCTCCCAGAGCCGCCTCCGCCTCGGGAGAAAGCAGCGCACTGAAGCGATCCCTCGCTCCTCTATCGCGCCAGAACGGGAGGATCTCGGAGCGGAGAACCGCCTTGTCTTCTTCGGAGACATGAAACTGCTGAAGCTCGCGGGAGGAGAAGAGATCGAGCTCGTTCTCGATCCAGCTCGGCTTCACCTCGGGGAAGAGCGGTGCGCCCACGCGCGCGCTGGTGCGGTGTCCGACCAGCAGCTCACCCGGATAGATCCGGATCGGGGTCTCCTCCAGGGTCTTGCGAAAGGCCAGGGCCCTCTGCACCTGGAGGGGCTCCTCCGGCCTGCTCTTGTACACATCCGTGTAGCAACGGGCCCGCTCGATGCAGGCCTCCCAGGAGCTGGTGAGGACCTCCTGACGCAGCTTCCTCACCCGCGCGGTGCATCCCTTCTCCGGAGGCAGGTGCCGCTCCTGTCCTTCGATGGCTCGCGCCATCCCGTCACGCATCCCCATGTCGACCCCTTGTCTCGAGGCTATCCCCCTACCCTGACCAGGATACCCCTCTCCTCGAAGATCTTCCCGATCGCCATCATCTCTTTCTCGGTAGGTGGGTCGAGGCGGAGGGAGGGCTTCCGACTGTCGACCAGATCCCTCTTGGACTCCCCCCACCCGTGATAGGGAAGCAGATGAACCTCCTGGAACGAGCCCTCCAGGTGGGAGGCGATCTGATCCAGATTGGAGGCCAGGGCCGTGTACTCCGGAACGATCGGAACTCTGGGGATCAGGCGGATCCCCGATTCGCGGAGCCTCTCCAGATTGGAGAGAATCCGCTCGTTGCTGGATCCGGTCCAGGCCTTGTGGAGCTCGGGATCGATCGCCTTCACGTCGTAGAGAATCAGATCCACGAAGGGGAGAATCCTCCGAAACGACTCGAAGGAAACAGCCCCGCAGGTCTCGATCGCCACCGAGAGTCCTTCCTCCCGGCAGCCCGAGCAGAATTCCTCCACGAAGTCGATCTGCAGCAGGGGCTCTCCTCCCGAGAGGGTCACCCCGCCCCCCGAATCCTCATAGAAGGGACGATCCTTCGACACCTCGTGGATCAGCTCGTCCTTTCCCCACTCCTCTCCGACCCTTCTCAGAGCCTCCGCGTAGCAGGTGTCGACGCACGCACCGCACACCGTGCAGCGAGCCCTCTCGATCCGCTTCGTCCCGGAGAGAATCGCCCCTTCTTCGCAGGCTTCCTGGCAATTTTCGCAGCCGATGCACCGTTCCAGCTGAAACCCGATCTCCGCAGAGCGCTGCCAGGATTCAGGGTTCTGACACCACCGGCATTGGAGGGGACATCCTTTGAAGAAGACCACCGTCCTGATCCCGGGACCGTCGTGAACCGAGTATCGCTGGACGTCGAAGATCACCGCCTTCTTCACCAGGCTTCACTCCGCTCGGCGCCGGTCGCGCACGTGCTTCGCCTTGCCCTGTGAGCGCTCGATCTCTCCTCCATTGACGATCCGGACGCGGCTGGCAAGACCGACGTAGGACTTGACATCGTGCTGCAACGCCTCGGCAATGCCCCTTCTCTCGGACTCGCTCGCGTTCGCATGCGCCGGGCTCATCTCCACCAACACATCCAGCCGGTCCAGGTGGCCTTCCCGGTAGAGATCGAGCAGGTAGTGCGGAGACAGCCGCGGCTGGGCGAGCACCCGCTCCTCGATCTGGGTGGGGAAGACATTGACGCCGCGAATGATCAGCATGTCATCGCTGCGCGCCGCGACTCGCGACATCCGCCGCATGCAGCCGACGTCGGGCGGGAGCAGGCGGGTGAGATCGCGGGTGCGGTAGCGGATCATCGGCAGCGCCTCCTTGGTGAGCGTGGTCAGCACCAGCTCACCCTCCTCGCCCTCCGGGAGCACTGCACCGCTCTGGGGATCGATGACCTCGGGGTAGAAGTGGTCCTCCCAGACGGTCGGGGCCCCCTTGGACTCCGCGAACTCCTGCGAGACACCCGGGCCGATCACCTCGGAGAGGCCGTACAGATCGAGCGCCTCGATGCCGAAGCGCCCCTCGATCTCCTTCCGCATCGGTTCGCTCCAGGGCTCCGCCCCGAAGATCCCGATGCGAAGCGAGCTGTCCCGGGGGTCGATCCCCTGGGACTCGAACTCGTCGGCGATGGTCAGCACGTACGAGGGAGTGGCCATGATCACGTCGGGCTCCAGGTCGCGAATCAGCTGCACCTGTCGCGCGGTCTGCCCCACCGAGACGGGAATCACAGCGCAGCCGAGACGCTCGGCCCCGTAGTGTGCACCGAGCCCGCCGGTGAAGAGACCGTAGCCAAACGCCACGTGGAGCGTGTCCCCCGGTCGCACGCCGGCCACGTGAAGCGACCGGGCGACCAGATCCGTCCAGCTCTCGAGGTCGCGCGCCGTGTAGCCGACGACGGTCGACTTCCCCGTGGTGCCGCTCGACGCGTGCACGCGGATCAGCTCGTCCCGCGTCACGGCGAAGAGGCCGAAGGGGTAGTTGTCGCGCAGATCCTGCTTGGTGGTGAAGGGAAAGCTCGCCAGGTCCGCCAGCGATTCGAGGTCCTGCGGGCGCACGCCCGCCGCATCGAACTTGGCACGGTAGGCGGGGACGTTCGCGTAGACACCCTCGAGCGTCTCCCGCAGGCGGTCGAACTGCAGCTGCTCGAGGTCCTCTCGGGTGTGAGACCGTACCAGGTCCAGGTGATTCGCGGGGGCTGTGAGTTCCGTCATCTCGTCCTGCTCTTCTCGGCCGCTTCCGGGGCCGCACTTTCCTCGGAGTCCGTCGATTCCTCGAGTTCTGGAAATACCGGCCCGGCGACCCAGCGGGCGCGGCCGCGGAAAAAGGCAATCGGTTCGTCGTTCTGGTTCGCGACCCGGATGTCGTAGATTCCGGTGCGGCCCACCAGGGCGCGCTCTTCTGCGACTGCCGTCAGACGGTCTCCCGGCCGAGCCGCGCTTACGAAATCGATGCTGGCTCCCGCGGCCACGGTCTTCCGATTGCGGCTGTTGCAGGAGTAGGCGAAGGCGCAGTCCGCCAGTGCGAAGATGATTCCGCCGTGACAGGTGCCGATGCTGTTGGCCATGTCGTCGCGCACCGTCATGCTGACGCGCGAGCGGCCCGGCGCCATCTCGTCGAGGGCGATGCCCAGCAGATGCGCCATCTGGTCCATCTCGTGCATGTGGACACCGCAGGCCTGGGCGATTTCCTGTACCGACCGCGCGCCCTTCATCGCGAGCTTCCCACCTCGGCGATCTTCGCCGGGCGAACGGGGGCCGTCGCCTCGATCAGGCACCGCCCGGCTTCCGCAGCCTCGAGGTTCAGAGCGACGAAGCGGGCCGGACTGGTGCTTCGGATCGCCCGTTCCAGCGACTCGTCGCTGCAGAGCTTGGCCAACCGCGTCAGGGCGCCGAGCCCGACCAGGTTCGCGACACGGGCATCGCCCAGCCCCTTGGCCGACTCGCAGAGCGCCAGGGAGTGCAGCGCGAAGTCGCCCTTCGGGCCGCGCGGCACCCGATCCCGATCCAGCAGCACCAGACCTCTTCGCTTCATCAGGCCGGCGGTCGGAACCGCCGCGATCTGGTCGAGGATCAGCGCGCAATCGAGCGCCGTGGCGAGCGGGAAATCGACGGCGCCGTCGCTCGCCACCATGTCGGTCCGGCTCATGCCCCCGCGCGAGGTGGGCTCGTAGCTCTGCGACTGTGCCACGCGCAGGCCCTCGAAAGTCAACGCCTCGGCCAGGATGGCGCCCGCCACCAGCAGACCCTGTCCGCCGATTCCGCACAGGCGGATCTCGATCCCTCGGAATGCCAACTCAGCCATCTTCCCTCTGCGCGATGTGACGCCGCCAGGCCTCCCGGTACTCGGGAGAGTCGTTGCGCGCCAGCACTCCGGTCTTCCAGACGCCGGGCCGGAAGGGCCGATCGACGCTGCCGCCGTAGGACTCCGGCCGCAAGCCGGCCTTCTGACGCAGGATCATCTCGGACGAGCTCCCCAGGTCGTTCTTGCGGCCGTAGATCTCGGTGCAGTCCGAGATGACTTCGATGAACGAGAAGCCGCGGTGTGCGATCCCCTCCGCAATCAGGTTCTTGAGCGCAGGCGCCTGCATGGTGGTCTCGCGTCCGACCAGGCCGGCCCCGGCTGCAGCGGCGAGCGCACAGGCGTCGAAGCCGGGCTCGTGATTTCCGAGTGGTGTCGTGGTCGTGAAGCGGTTCACGCTCGTCGTCGGCGAGACCTGTCCGCCGGTCATCCCGTACACCTCGTTGTTCAGCATCAGGCAGGTCAGGTCGAGATTGCGCCGGCAGGCGTGGATCAGGTGATTGCCCCCGATGGCGAGGCAGTCGCCGTCGCCAGTCACCACGATCACCTCCAGGTCGGGCCTGGCGAGCTTGAGACCGGTCGCGAAGGTGATCGGACGGCCGTGAGTGACGTGGAACGTGTTGGCGTCGACGTAGGCCGCAATCCGCCCCGAGCAGCCGATCCCGGAGATCAGCGTCAGACGATCCTTGGGGATGTCGAGCTCGTGGACAGCCCAGAGCAGAGCGCGCAGCGCGATTCCGTGTCCGCAGCCCGGGCACATGAAGTGCGGCATCAGCTGCTCTCGCAGCCAGTCGCGGATCTCGAAGTCGCTGCCGGATCGGTCAGCCACGGCTCGCCAGCTCCCTGATGCGGTCCAGAATCTCGGCCGGAGCGATCGGCTCTCCGTCGATGCGACCCAGCCGCTCGAGCCCGCCGCCCGGTGCGCAGTGCCGCTCCACCTCGAGGCAGAGCTGCCCGGCGCTCATCTCGGGCACCAACACCGCCTCGGCGCGCCCGGCCACCTCGCGAAACGCCTGCTCCGGAAAGGGCCACATGGTGATGGGACGAAAGAGTCCCGCGCGGATCCCCTGGTCGCGTGCCTGCCTGACCGCGCGCCCCGCAGCCCGAGCCGTGATCCCGTACGCCACGACCAGGACCAGGGCATCCTCGCAGCCGATCGCCTCGAAGGACTCGATCGCCTCACGGTGCCGGTCGAGCTTTCCGAGCAGGCGGCGCATCACCCGGTCCACGGCCGCGGGGTCCTGGGTGGGAAAGCC
The DNA here is from genome assembly GCA_963722885.1 of uncultured delta proteobacterium. GTDB lineage: Bacteria > Myxococcota_A > UBA9160 > UBA9160 > UBA6930 > CAVXZE01. The sequence continues at coordinate 227,460 of CAVROS010000030.1, read as the reverse complement.
GTCTTCGGCGTGGGTCAGCCCGGTGATGTGGGTCCGGTAGCCGTCGCCCGGACGGGCCATCGCCGGGACGCCGTCGTCGCCCGCGGCGTAGGGCTGGTGCTCCTGGCGGGCGCCGCTCGCCCACTTGCGCTCGGCGATCTCCAACGAGCCGGCGGCGGGAAGCTCGACCGTCTCGATCAGGTGACCCACCACCTCGTCGTACAGCACCACGACCGGCACCCGGTAGCGTTCGGAGAGATTGAAGGCGCGCACCGTCTCGCTCCAGATCTCGGCCACGGATGCGGGCGTCAGCACGATCACCGGATGGTCGCCGTGGGTCCCCCAGCGCGTCTGCATCAGGTCGCTCTGCGAAGGCCGGGTGGGCATGCCGGTGGTCGGGCCGCCGCGCATCACGTTCACGATCACGCAGGGGATCTCGGTTCCGGCCGCGTAGCCCAGGTGCTCCTGAAGCAGCGAGAATCCAGGGCCGCTGGTGGCGGTCATCGCCTTCATTCCCCCCAGCGATGCGCCGAGCACCGCGCCCAGCGAAGCGATCTCGTCCTCCATCTGGATGAAGATGCCGTCGACCCTCGGAAGCTCGATGGCCATGCGCTCGGCAACCTCGGAGGAGGGAGTGATCGGGTAGCCGGCGTAGAACCGGCAGCCCGCCGCCACCGCGCCGAGCGCGCAGGCGTGGTTCCCCTGCAGGTTCAGCGGCGCTGCTGCGGTCTCGAGAGCGGACATCTAGGAGTCCACCTTCGGGGCGTGGAGGTCCGTCCGCACCCGGATCGCGAAGTCGGGGCAGAGCCACTCGCAGACCCGGCAGCCGGTGCAGGCACGGGGGTCGGTGACCTCGACCACCTGCTCGGCGCCGAGCGCCAGGCAGCGCTCGGGACAGACCTTTACGCAGATGTCGCAGCCCTTGCACCAGGCCGCGTTGATCTCGAGCCGCGGGCTCGCCTGGACCGGAGGAATTCCCTCGGCGTCGGGGATCCACTCGGCTCCGCTCTCGGCCGGCGGCGGCGAGACGCCATCGCGTCCTCCGGGGCTTCGCGCCCAGTCCCGTCCGCGTTCGAAGGCGGCGCGGTTCACCTCGAGGGTGCGGGGCGGAACGCTCGCGTCGATCGCCGCATGCCACTCCTCGACAGAGAAGTCGAGCACCGTCGAGAGTGCACCGAGCAGCACCGTATTCGCCGCACGCGGCTCGCCCAGCTCCTCGGCTACGCCGAGCGCGTCGAGGGCGATGCTCTGCGCGACCTTTCCCCGCACCGCCTCCTCACCGCGGGTCGGATAGGTGGTCCGCGCCCCGGGCCGTCGATCCCGGCAGGCGAAGGGCGGGACGATGCGCCGCGTGTCGGCCAGGAAGGTGCCTCGAGCCGGATCCAGGTAGGACAACCAGCGCAGGCCTTCCGCCCATTCCAACGCGACCACGACGTCCACCTCGCCCTTGGGGATGGTCGGAGACCAGACGCGGGTGCCGAAGCGCACGTGGCTGAAGACGACGCCGCCCCGCTTGGCCATCCCGTGCACCTCGCTCTGCTTGACTTCCAGACCCCGCCCCGCGGAGACCTGCGCCAGCACCTTGGAGATCATCAGGACGCCCTGGCCCCCGACTCCGACGATCAGCACGTTGGTCGGGCGATCCATCGCATCCGGCGCTCCGCCCGGGCGTTCGTCGCGAATCGGAGGTTGGGGAAGAGAGCTCATGGGAACCTCAGACCGCGCTCGGCCGAACCCGAATACAGTCGGTCGGACAGACCTGCACGCACAGGCTACAGCCGATGCAGGTGGAGGGATCGATCTCGACGCGGTGTCTCCCCTCGTACAGGTCCCCACTCCAGACGATCGCCGGGCAGCCCAGGTTCATGCAAGCCTGGCAGGCGGTGCATCCCTCGGCGACGACCTCGAAGGCGGTGCCCTTGAGCTTGACCGGATCGAGCGCGCAGGGTCGGTCCGGAATCACCACCGCCACGCCCTTGTGACGGGTCGCCTCGCGGACCGCCTGGTAGACCTCCGCCAGCTGGTAGGGGTCGACCTTTCGGACCCACTCGACACCCAGCGACCGGACCAGCAGCTCGAGGTCGACACGGTGGGTCTCCTCGCCCCGCAGTGTGCGTCCGGTTCCCGGGTGATCCTGTCCGCCCGTCATGGCGATGATGTGGTTGTCGAGAATCAGCACCGAGATATCGGCGCGGTTGTAGACCGCGTCCATCAGCGGCTGGATTCCGGAGTGGAGGAACGTCGAGTCGCCGATGGTGGCGACGATTGGCCGGTTCTCCCCGCCCGACTTCGCCAGGCCCACCGCGTTTCCGATGCTGCAGCCCATCGCCACGGTGGTGTCCATCGCCTGCAGCGGCTCCAGCGCCGCCAGCGTGTAGCAGCCGATGTCTCCGACAACGCGGGCCTCCACCGCGCGGAGCGCCATGAAAGAGCTCACGTGGGGGCAGCCCGGACAGAGCACCGGCGGGCGCGCCAACGGCTCCGCCTCGGCGGGCTCACCGTCGATGGCCTGGAGCGTCCGGCTCTCCGGAAGGACGCCGGCCTCGACCAGGCCGGCGCGAACGATCTCCGGCGAGAACTCGCCGACGCGCGGGAAGTAGCGCTTGCCCTCGACCCGGGCGCCCAGCGCCCGCACCTCGGACTCGACGAACGGCTCCAGTTCCTCGACGACCAGGACCTGCTCGACCGAGTCGCAGAAGCGCCGCACCAGATCCCCCGGCAGGGGATAGGAGACGCCCAGCTTGAGCACGCTCGCGTCGGGCGCGACCTCCTTCACGTAGGTGTAGGGCGGCCCGAGCGTAATCACACCGACTTCTGCGCTCCCCTCTTCCCAGCGAATCAGGTCCGAGGTCTCGAGCCAGGTCTGGAGCCTGGCCTCGCGCTCGACCAGCAGCGGGTGGCGCAGGCGCGCGTGGACCGGGAGCATCACGTACTTGGTGGGATCTTCGACGAAGCCGAGCGGCGGGTGCTCCTCGCGCTCCCCGAGGCGCACCAGGCTGCGCGTGTGCGAGAGGCGCGTGGTGCCGCGGACGATCACCGGAGTGTCGAAACGCTCGCTCAGCTCGAAGGCGAGCCGCGTGAAGTCGAGCGCCTCCTGGGCGTCGCAGGGCTCCAGCACCGGAACGTTTGCGAGCCTGCCGAAGAGGCGCGTGTCCTGTTCGTTCTGCGAGCTGTAGATGCCCGGGTCGTCGCAGACCACCAGCACCAGGCCCCCGTTGACACCGATGTAAGTCACCGACATCAGGGCGTCGGCCGCGACATTGAGACCCACGTGCTTCATTGCCGCGAGAGCGCGCGCGCCGGCGAAGGAGGCCCCAATCGCCACATCGCAGGCCACCTTCTCGTTCGTCGACCACTGCGCGTGCAGATCTTCGGCCGGGTACTCGGCCAGGCTCTCCATGATCTCGGTGCTCGGCGTCCCCGGGTAGGCTGCCGCCACCCGCACGCCCGCCTCCCAGGCACCCCGCGCGATCGCCTCGTTCCCCATCATCGCGCGCACGGGAGCCTCCGCGGCTCTGCCTGCCACCGGATCGGACGCCGGCATTAGCCGGCCCTCCGGAGACTCGTCTCTCCGAGCCCGTCGAAACGGCGCCAGTAGGAGCGCGAGGCCGGTGGCAACCTTCCGTTCGAGGTCTGGCAGGTAGCGAGCAGGTGCTGCGCTGCGCGCGCCTCGAGCCGCTGGTACAGGCGTGCACAGAGCTGCCGCGCCTCCCTCCCCTCCCACTGCTCGGGCAAGAGTTCCTCCGGCAGCTGGGGATCCCGCAGCAGGATCCGGCGGTACTCGTGGATGGCGAGGGTGCGGAGCCCGAAGCAGGTCTCGGGGTCGCGGAGCAGGCGCCCCTCCGGCATTCCATCCAGGGGACCGAAGCGGTCGAGGAAGACCCGATACTCGAGCGCGAGGTCATCCAACCGCCAGGCCGAGCGCACCAACTCCTGGAGAGCCTTGCTGCCGGTCGCGGGCGCAGGGACGAGGGCACCCCCGGCAGCCCCCTCGAAGACGATCGCCCGCCCGCTCATGCCCAGGTCGTCGAGCGCGCGCCGCAGCGACCCGGGATCGGCCGCGGGGTGGAGCAGCAGCGCCGGCGAGATCTCGCCGAAGCCATGCCAGCGCAGCTCACGGCGAGCGGCATCTCGCTCGGAGCTGGAGATGCCCGTCTGGCCAAGTAGCACCAGGCACCAGGTTCCGTCCCAATCGGGCGCCGCGCCGGCGTAGATGCGCCGATCGGCCGCTTCGAAGCGCGGGCGACTCTCAGCGGTCGGTGTGTAGTCGCTGCGCCGCCCGACGCTCCGGTTGCTGAGCCACCCTTCGACGGTGAGCCGCTGGACTGCCGTCCGCACGCCGCGCTCGTTGACTCCAAAGGGACCGAGCAGGCGGATCAGACTCCCAACCCAGACCGTCCCGCCATGCGGAAGAATCGAGTCACCGAACACCGTGACCACCAATGACTTGGCGCGGGGAGGATGCGTGGCGAGCAGATGCGCGAGATGGCGCCCGGCTTCTCTGCTCGGTTCAGGCATGGCCGACATGATACAGATTGAGGGGCATTCTGGCCGGATCGAGTATCACGTCGACCGGCCAGGCGAGCCAGCGAAACGGCTCGACCCGGACCTCATTCGGCCTAACCCATTGGAATTGAAGGGGCATATGGGTCGGCACCCATCTACCCGACGAATCGGGAAGAGGATCTAGAGACCCAGCTGCTCCCAGTTCTGCGTCAACAGCTTGCCCAATGCTCCGCGCTGCAGGCGATAGGGATCCTGAAACACATGTCACCATTGTGGCTTTGTCTGCAGCTTCAGCATCCAATTCCGGTCCTGCTTCACGCTAGGCCCGGGCAAGGCCGTTCCAGTCTGTGTCGCTCTGCGCCAGTACTTGCCGTGCGCGTTTGTCGAAACTGCCCCTCCCAGTTTCCACATCAGCGCGGCAAACAGGTTGATTCCATCTTGGGAGGTACCGATCCGGTAGTCGAGGTCCAAATCGAATCCATCCTGTGTAACACCAGCGGGGTGTGGGGGCACGGATTGGGAGAGCACTGACAGATAGGTCTGCGGCAGACGCCGCGCGGAATGCCACGAGACAAAGCAGCGAAGACTTCTGAAACGCAGTCGGGTGTTGGATCGTCTGATGATTGGGTGCCGGTACCTCGAGAACACTCGGGTGCGGGCAGGAAGAGGAGGTCGTATGCGACTGCGCCCGGTCTGGCTTGTCTCGCTGATATTGGCTTCTCCGGTAGCCGCGCAGCAAGAGGACGTCGGTCCAGGAGACTCGATCTTCGAGGAAGGGGACGTGATCACGATCGACAAGATCGAGTCCCTGAAGCCCTTCCTGCCACCGGAGTTCTGGTCGAATCGGGACTTCTTCTTCTACGAGGGGATGCAGCTCGAGATCGGTCCGTTCTTCCGCGACTATTCCCCGGCCCCCGAGTACCAGGCGGCCACCACCCAGTTCAAGGGCCAGTCGCGGGTCGGCCCGGAGAGCAGCCTGGAGAACTACACGGCCGGTCAGCCCTTCCCGATCGAGGAGATCGACTGTCTGGGCGATCCCCGGGCGGGCGACAAGATCATCTGGAACTTCGACTACCAGTGGGAAGGGGACGGGGCCGCCAGCCGGTACTACTACTCCTACTGGGACCGGGGCGAGGAGCTTCCCCTGTACTACGAGGGCACTTCGAAGACCGTCCAACTCTCCCACCGGGTCGAGAAGGAGTGCCTCGACAAGACCGACGGGGATCTGTTCCGGGGCGAGAGACGCAAGCTGGCCTTCGGGATCGAGGTCGACGCGCCCTTCGACGCCCGGGGAATCAAGCTGCTGAGCTATCGCTACAAGAACTCCGACAAGCCGGAGTCGCAGGCCAAGAACGACGACACCTGGGTATACGTCCCCACTCTGCGCCGCGTGCGGCGAATCTCCTCGGCCCAGCGTACCGATGCGGTCTCGGGCACCGACTTCACCTTCGACGATCTGCGAAGCTTCGCGGGCATTCCTCCTCAGTATGCCTGGGAATGCCTCGGCGAGATGGACATCATCGCGCCGATGAACTCGCAGGTAAAGGCGTATCCGTACAGCAAGGACCACAACTTCGGCCCTTACGGTCTCTCCTACGCGTCTGACAACTGGGAGATGCGGAAGGCGATCAAGCTGCGCTTTACGCCGAGGAACGCGGATCACCCCTACGATCACAAGGACATCTATCTCGACAAGGAGACGATGGCCGCGATGTACTCCTTTGCCTACGACCGCAAGAAGGAGCTCTGGAAGATCATCTGGCACAACCACCGCTGGAGTGAGGACGATTCGGACTACTATGTCGGCTGGGCAGGTGTCGAAGCGCCCAACGACATGCGGATCGTCAGCGACACCATCATCAACATCCAGACCGGCACCGGGAACCGGATCGAGTTCTGGGACAGCCACGGAACGCCTCTGAAGAGCAGGGGCAAGGTCCGCCGCTACATCGACGTGGGTCGCCTCGACAGAAGCTACTAGCCCGAAACGGCTTCAGCGTGATTCGGCCCGTCCGGTCCCCGAGATCCGTCTTCGAGGATCAGATGGGGTGCGAGTCACGTGCCCGCGCCGACAAGCGTCCTCCGGGCCCGAGAAGCTCGCAGCGAGGCCGCGTGTCATCGTGGGTTCACGCCCCGGCCGTGACGAGACGCGTTCACCGCTTGCCCGCCCCCGGCGCGTCCGGCTAGAGTGCCATGCGAGTTCGCTCACCCGATGTTCCCGAACAGCGTGCCACCATGTCGATCCATCCCCCGACGCGAAGCCACCCGGCGAAATCGCGCCCCGAAGGCGATCTCGAGAGCCGCGTGCGTCTCGGCCTGGAGGGTGGCCTGCACCGGCTCGGCCACAGCACTTTTCGCGCCGGCCAGCGCGAGGCCATCGAGACTCTGCTGCGTGCCCGGCGGCTGCTGCTGGTGGCGCCGACGGGCGGTGGCAAGAGCCTGATCTATCAGCTCCCCGCCACGCTTCTGCCCGGAACCACGCTGGTGATCTCGCCGCTCGTCTCCCTGATGCACGACCAGGTGAGCGCTCTTCAAGCCAGCGGCGTCGCCGCGAGCTTCCTGGCTGCAACCCTGGACGCACGGGAGATGCGCCAGCGCATGGCCGACATGCAGCGGGGGGCCTTTGAGATCGTCTACGCGGCGCCCGAGCGGCTCGCCTTCGCGGGCTTCCGCTCGGTGTTGCGCGAACTCGACTGTCCGCTGATCGCCGTGGACGAGGCGCACTGCATCAGCGAGTGGGGGCACGACTTTCGACCCGAGTACCTGCAGCTGGGAGAGCTGCTGACCGAGTTTCCCGCGGCGCTGGTCCTGGCATGCACCGCCACGGCCACGCCCGTGGTGCGAGACGAGATTCTCGAGCGCCTGGGCCTGGAGGCCGACACGCCCCAGATCCTGCGCGGCTTCGCGCGCCCCAACCTCTCGCTGCGTGTGTTCGAGCCGCATGGGAAACGCGAGCGGGAGGAACGCGTGGACGCGGCTCTCGCCGAGGCGCTGGGCGCGCCCGGCGCGGGTCGGGGCTCCAGCATCGTCTACGCGCCCACGCGCAAAGGGTCGGAAGAGGAGGCCACCCGCCTCGCCGCCGCTGGCTGGCGAGCCGCCGCCTACCACGCGGGGATGAACGGCGCCCAACGCGACGCGGTCCAGCGCGGCTTCTCCCGGGGCGAGACGGAGGTGGTGGTCGCCACCAACGCCTTCGGGATGGGGATCGACCGGCCCGACGTGCGGGCCGTGATCCATCTCGCGCCGCCGGGCTCGATCGAATCCTACTACCAGGAGGTGGGCCGCGCCGGCCGCGACGGAGGTGACTGCCACGGACTGCTCCTGGTCTCGCCGGGCGACATGGCCCTGCGGCGCCGCCTGATCGAGAGGGGCGGCGATGGGCAGACGCTGGATCCCGCGCTGGTGCGACACAAGTGGGAGCTCTTTCTCGAGCTGATGCGGTACGCAGAAGGAGGGAGCTGCCGCCACGACGCGGTTCTGCGCTACTTCGGCGACGAGGAGGAGACTCTCGCCGGCTGCGGCCACTGTGACGTCTGCCTTCGCCTCGAAGACGGAGAGCAGGGGCCCGACCCCGAAGCCGTGAGCACCGTCGTGCGCAAGGCGCTCTCGGCCGTCGCGCGCATCCACGGGCGCTTCGGACTGGGAGCGGCAGCCAAGCTGCTGCGGGGGTCTCCGGACCCCCGGCTCGCTCGCGCCGGACTGGATCGCACCCGGACTCACGGAGCGCTCTCCGAGCATTCCGAGGACTGGCTGCTGCGCCTGCTGCGGCGCTGCGTGACGGCCGGCTGGGCGGACTTCCAGGGCGCCGATCGCCCCGTGATCGTTCTGACCGAGGCCGGGCGCGCGGTGATGCGAGAGGAGCGCCCGGCGAAGCTGCTGCTCCCTCCGATCGCGGTCCCCCGTGCGCCGAAGACCGCAACCCGGCCCCGGGACCCGAGCCAGCGCGCGGACGCCAAGCCGGAAGCGCTCGATGCCGAGGGGGGTGCGCTGTTCGAAGCGCTTCGTCGCCACCGCCTCGCTCTCGCGCGCAGCGAGGGCGTCCCCCCCTACGTGGTCGCCAGCGACCGCACTCTCCGCGAAATCGCCCTGCTGCGCCCGCGCAGCCTCCAGGAGCTGGAGCTCGCCCACGGGATCGGACCCGCCAGGCGGGAGAAATACGGTGCCGGCCTGCTCGCCGTGGTGTTGGGTGAGAACGCGCCGTAGGAGTGAGGGATCGCGCGCGCTACGCCGTGGCTCCAGCCGTGGCTCTGATCTAGCCTGGCTTCATGCGAATTCTCTACATCGACATCGACACGCTGCGCGCGGATCATGTGGGCTGCTACGGCTACCACCGCGACACGACCCCGAACATCGACCGCATCGCGGCCGAGGGTGTTCGCTTCGACGGCTGCTATGCCTCCGACACGCCGTGCCTGCCGAGCCGCACCGCGCTGCAGACCGGCCGCTTCGGCTTTCACACCGGCGTCGTCGGCCACGGTGGCACCTCCGCCGAGATGCACGTCGAGGGGCCCAAGCGCCGCTTCCAGTCGTCGTTGGGCGTTTCGACTTTCGCGCAGCGCCTCAAAAACACCGGCCTGCACACCACGACCATCAGCTCGTTTCCCGCGCGCCACTCGGCTTTCCACTGGATGGCCGGCTTCTCGGAGAGCCATGACGTCGGCAAATTCGGCATCGAGAGCGCACATGAGGTCTACGCGATTGCACAGGATTGGATCGCACGACGCGGGGCCGAGGACGACTGGTTTCTCCACGTCCACTTCTGGGATCCCCACACGCCCTACCGCGCACCCGAGGGCTACGATCCTTTCCGCGCCGAGCCACTCCCCACCTGGCTGACCGAGGACGTCAGGCGCGCGCACTGGGAGGGCTACGGCCCCCACTCTGCGCGGGAGTGCGATGGCTTCGACCTCACGCCGCAGATGGCGAAGCTGTTCCCACGGCAGCCGCAGACCGTCGACTCGATGGATGGAGTGCGAGCGGTGTTCGACGGCTACGACGCGGGCATCCGCTATGCAGACGACCACGTCGGCCGGATCCTGAACCAGCTCGCCGACCAGGGCGTGCTCGACGAGACCGCCGTGATGATCTCCGCCGACCACGGCGAGACCCTCGGCGAGCTCAACATCTATTGCGATCACATGACGGCGGACCAGCACACGGCGCGGCTGCCGATGATCGTACGGTGGCCGGGTGGTGACAAGCAGAACCACGGCCGCGTCGATGACGGTCTGCACTACCAATTCGACGTCGCCGCGAGCCTGCTCGAGCTGTCCGGGGGGAGCGTGCCGAGTAGCTGGGACGGACGGAGCTTTGCGGACGCGTTCCGCGAGGGGCGGTCGGCGGGGCGTGAGGCGCTGGTCCTGTCCCAGGCCGCCTGGACGTGCCAGCGCAGCGTTCGGTTCGGCGATCACCTGTGCATTCACACCTACCACGACGGCTACCATGACTTCCCGGACGTGATGTTGTTCGATGTCGAGAAGGACCCGCATGAGCAACATGACCTGGCCGCGAGGGAGCCCGCGCTCGTCGGGCACGCCGCGCACCTGCTCTCGGACTGGCACACCGACATGCTGCGCAGCGCAACGCACGATGTCGACCCGATCTCGACCGTACTGCGCGAAGGCGGTCCGTTTCATACGCGCGGCAGGCTCGCGGCCTACTGCGAACGGTTGCGCAAGACCGATCGCGCCCACCACGCCGAGGCGCTCGAAGCGCGCCATTCGCGTGACCATGCCTGGTCGGGGTCGCCCTGGTAGAAGCCCTTCCCGGTTCTCCCACCCGCTCGGCCAGCGCGCGCCACTCGGCGCGTCAGAGCCCGGGGAGCCTGCGCACTACTGCTCTTGCCAGCAGCTGTCGCGGTCGGCTTCGATCTATTACGTCGATTCTCTCATCTACCCGTAACTTACTGCTGCGATTCATCTTTCGAGATCTGAGGCGATCTCGACGATCTTCCGCCAGGCGCCCTCGACGTGGCGGCGCTCGGTCCATGTCCCGCCGATCGCCATTCGGAGCGTGTAGCGGTCGGCGAGCTTGGTGTGGGTGAGATACTGCTCCCCGCTCTGGTTCAGGCGGGCCAGGAGCCGTTCGTTGAATTCGTCTCCCTCCCGGTGGCGGAAGCAGACCAGGTTGAGGGGCGCGGGTGCGGCGAGCTCGAATTCGTCGCTCTCCTCCACCCAGTCCGCGAATTCTCTCGCCCAGCTCACGTGCTTCTCGATGTGTGCGCGCAGTCCTTCGACGCCGTAGTGACGGATCACCAGCCACAGCTTGAGCGCTCGAAAGCGGCGGCCGAGCGGGATCTGCCAGTCGCGATAGTCGATCACGGCGCCCGTCTGCGTCGCCTCGTTCTTCAGGTATTCGGGAAGGATGCTGAGCGCGCGGATCAGTGGCTCGCTGTCCGCGACGAACATGCAATCGCAGTCGAAGTTGGTGAGCATCCACTTGTGGGGGTTGAAGCAGTAGCTGTCGGCATGCTCCAGGCCGTCGTGGATGTAGCGGAACTCCGGGCAGAGAGCGGCGGTCCCGCTCATGGCGGCATCGACGTGCAGCCAGATGCCGCGCTCGCGGCAGAGGGCGCCGATGCCGCGCAGGTCGTCGAGTCCATTCGACGACGTGGTGCCCACGGTGGCGCTCACGAAGCAGGGCTTGCGACCGGCGGCGAGATCGGTCTCGATCGCGGCAGCGAGGGCCGCGACCTCCATCGCAAAGCTGTCGTCGACATCGATCAGTCTGAGCTGCTCGCGGCCGAGACCCGCGATCATCACCGCCTTCTCGATGGAAGAGTGCGCCTGGTTCGAGGTGTAGACGGTGAGCTCTTCGCGCACTCCCCGCTCGTTGCTCTGGTAGCCGGTCGTCCGCTCACGCGCGGCGAGTAGCGCACAGAGACTGGCGCTGGAGGCGGAGTCCTGGATGACGCCGCCACCGATGGACGATTTGAAGCGGCCGGGCAGATCGAGCATGTCGACCAGCCAGTCGAGCAGATGCGTCTCCAGCTCGGTGCAAGCCGGGCTGGTCGCCCACAGCATCCCCTGCACCCCGAGACCGGAAGCGAGAAGATCGCCGAGGATGGCCGGCGGCGAGCTGCTGGCCGGGAAGAAGCCGAAGAAGCCAGGCGCCTGCCAGTGGGTGATCCCCGGCAGGATGACGCGCTCGAGATCGGCGAGCACCTCCTCGAACGGCTCACCCACCTCCGGCGCCGCGGGCGGCAATTGCTCGCGAATCTCACCGGGCTTCACCCGCGACATCACCGGAAACTCCTCGAGCCGTTCGAGGTAACGCGCGATCCAGTCGATGGTCTGGTATCCCCGCCGCCGGAACTCCTCGGGGGTCATATGGCTGCTCATGTTCCCGTTCGCACTCCTCGGAAGTCACTGGAATCCGCGCCACAGTCTCACCGATCGCAGGTGCCACGCAAGAACCGGCAATCTGCGGAGTCTGGCCGCCGAGAGCCCGCTGCGGCATTCTCCCGTGGTGCGCGCGCGCCGAACGACGCAGGCTGCGGACAGGGCCTGCCCGAAGCCCAAGGGGGAAAGCCGATGTCTTCGAGAACCCAAGCGCTGATGGTGAACACGCCCATCAAGGCGCAGCAAGTAGCCCTAACGGAGCTGAGTGAAGAGGTCAGAGCGACCCGGCCCGGGTTCGCCTGGACCTTGGACCTGGAGAGGGCGCGGCTGGTCACGGAGTCCTACCGCCAGACCGAGCACGAGCCCATGGTGCTCCGCAGGGCCAAGGCCCTCGCCCACATCCTCGAGCAGATGACCCTCTACATCCGGCCCGACGAGATGATCGTCGGCAACTACGCCTCCAACTCGGACTCGGTTCCCTTCTATCCCGAGCTGGCGTGGAAATGGATCAAGAGAGAGACCGCCCCGGGGCAGGTCTACGAGTGCATGCTCTCCGACGAGGGGAGAAAGGAGCTGGAGGAGATCTGCGACTACTGGGGGAACTTCTCCATCCATCACCGCTTGAGGAACTACCTTCCCGAGGCACTCAGTGAAGTCTTCTGGGTCTTCAACTGGGAAGCTTCCACGCCCAACTACGACAAGATCTTCGCCCTCGGCTTGAAGGGAATCCTTCAGCAGGTCGCGGACCGGAAGGACAGTCTCGAGGAAGAGTACCTGGCCGAAACCATGACCGGCGAGGAGTACCTGCGGAAACGGGACGTCCTGGACGGCATGGCCATCGGCCTGGAAGCGGTGATCGCCTGGTCGAAGCGATACGCGGCGCTGGCGCGGGATCTGGCGGAGAAGGAGACCGATCCGACCCGGAAGCAGGAGCTCGAAGCCATCGCCGAGAACTGCGAGTGGGTTCCCGAAAACCCCGCGCGGACCTTCCAGGAAGCCCTCCAGTGCTACTGGCTCGTGCACCTCGTCATCAACTTCATCGATCTGCCCCAGGTGGGAAGCGGCATTCGGCTGGACCAGAGCCTCTACCCCTTCTACGAGCGGGATCTTCGCGAGGGCAGGATCAGCAGAGACGAGGCGCAGGAGTTGCGTGGAATTCCTGTTCGTGAAGTTCCAGGAGACGGGCTTCCTGCACGCGCCCATCTGGTCCGGCTTCGGCGGTGGCGCCCTGGGATTCCAGACCGTGACGATCGGCGGCGTCGACGCACAGGGCAACGACGTCACCAACGAGCTCTCCTATATCGTGCTGGACGCCACCAAGAGCGTGCGCGCCATCGTCCCGCCCCTGGCCCTCCGCTGGCACGACGGCATCCCCGGAAAGCTGGTGGAGAAGGCGATCGAGGTGATGGCCTCGGGGATGCCCCAGCCCGCGATCTTCAACGACAAGGTGAACATCGTCAGGCTGGTGAACCTGGGCTGCTCCCTGGAAGATGCCAGGAGCTATTCGATCAACAACTGCATGGTGCCCACCATCCCGGGAAAGAACCTGAACCACATCTCGGCCTGGGCCAGCGGCGTGCCGCTTCCGCTCTGTCTGACCAGCGCTCTCGGCATTCCTCATCTGCTCTACAAGAAGGCCGGCGAGACGGTCATCGATCCCGAAGAAGATCCGTTCCTTCGAAGAGCTGATGGACGCCGCGGTGGAGAACTACAAGTGGACCATTCACCGCCTGGTACTGGTCGGGAACCTGACCGATGCCCTCTACCGGGAGTACGCACCCAGGCCCTTCCTGTCGACGCTTCTCGACGACTGCATCGAGAGGGCGCAGGACGCCAGGGAGTGGAACTACAAGCCGGATTACCGGGACGTGACCCTGTTCGGCCTGAACACGCTGGCGGACTCGATGGCGGCGATCAAGAAGGTCGTCTTCGAGGATGAGAAGGCCTCCATGGAGGAGCTGATCGAGGCGCTGAAGGACAACTGGAAGGGACACGAGGATCTGCGGAAGGCGTGCCTGGATGCCCCCAAGTTCGGAAACGACGACGACTACGTGGATCTGATCTCCCGCGAGCTGGCGCGAGAGAATCAGCGAAGAGACCCAGAGATGCAGGACGAATCGGGGCACACCCGTGATCCCCGATGGCACGGCAGCCACCGCATGGTGGAGCTTCGGCCGGATCTGCGCGGCGACACCCGACGGTCGACTCGCAGGAGACCCCTTCAATGACGGGTCGATCTCGCCCACGGCGGGCAAGGACCAGAAGGGCCCCACGGCCGTGCTCAAATCGGTCGCGAAGGTGGATCCCCTGATCAGCTGGAACCAGCTCTTCAACCAGAGCGTCATGCCGGACTACCTGAGCGGCCACAACGCCCAGCTCTTTGCCCAGTACCTGAAGACCTTCGGGGATCTGGGCATCCATCACATCCAGTTCACCACCGTGAACCGGGAGATGCTGGAGGATGCCCAGGAGAACCCGGAGAAATACTCGACGCTGCAGGTGCGGGTGGCGGGCTTTGCCGCCTACTTCATCGATCTGGACAAGAACCTGCAGGACTCCATCATCGCCCGCACGCCCCAGTGCTTCTAGGGACGTCCGGGAGGAGATCAGGACTCCGGAATGGCCCGTTCACTCGATCCCGGGCTCCGAGCCGACGACGGCTCGGAGGGAGTGGTATTCCACATCCAGCGCTACAGCATTCAGGACGGCCCTGGCATCCGCACCACCGTCTTCTTGAAGGGATGCCCCCTGCGCTGCGAGTGGTGCTCGAACCCCGAGTCCCAGCAGCCCCATCCTGAAATCCTGTTCCGAAGCCAGCAGTGCCAGAAGTCCGGCAGCTGCGCGGAGGCCTGTGAGGTCGGCGCCATCCAGCTGATCGATGGTGCACCCAGCCTGGATCGAAGCGCCTGCACGATGTGCCTGGACTGCGTCGAGGCATGCCCGTCCGGGGCGCTGGAGATCTCGGGAACGCGCATGAAGCTGGAGGACGTCGTCGACGAGGCCTGCAGAGACGAGATCTTCTACACCAACTCGGGCGGGGGTGTGACCCTCTCGGGTGGCGAGCCGCTCTCCCAGCCGGAGTTCTCCAGGCGTTTTCTCGAGGCGTGCAAGGAGCGGTCGATTCACACCGCCCTCGATACCAGCGGCCATGCGAGCTGGCAGGTCATGGAGCGGGTCCTCGAGCATACGGATCTGGTCCTCTTCGACCTCAAGCATCTCTCCCCGAGGAAGCATCTGGACGGAACCGGGGCGAAGAACGACCTGATCCTCGACAACCTGAGGAAGACACTCGACTCGAAGGACGCCAGGGTCTGGATCAGGATTCCCTTGATCCCCGGCTACAACGACACCACGCCCCACCTGAAGGAGCTGGCCCTCGCCCTCAGGGAGACGGGTGCGGAAAAGGTCTCGCTGCTGGGCTTTCACCAGTGGGGAAGATCCAAGTACCCCGCACTGGGAAGGGATTACCCCTATGATGGGATCGACGCCCTTCCCAAGGCGACGCTCGAGCTGGCGAAGACGGTGCTGGAGGCTCGAGGGATCGCGGTCACGATCGATCACTAGCCCGGATGCCTTCATGAAGCTCGCAGCAAGGCTGGTTTCCTCCTCTTGCCCGGGCCGCGGCCGGGGCTTCCGCGACGGAGTGAGCCCGGACATGAGCGGGAGCTTCGAAAGGCGCTTCGGCGGTATCGCGGCCGCCCTGGTGGAGACTTCCAGGTCGCGGCCCTGGCTCGTCGTCGCACTCTGCGCCCTGCTGACGGCGGGATCCGTCTACGTCACCGCCACGATCCTGGAGATCGACACCGATACGGACCGGCTCCTCTCCCCGGAGCTGCGCGTCGGCCAGACGAACCGCGCCCTCGCGGAGGCCTTTCCCGACCTGCAGAACAACCTCGTGCGTGATGGTGGAGGCCGACGACGCCCGCCGACGCGCGCGCCGCCGCCGAGGAGCTGGCCGCGAGGCTGATGGAGCAGCCGGAGCGCTATCCGGGGATCTTCCTCCCCGGGGATGCGCCCTTCTACGAGGACTTCGGACTCTACTACCTGGATCGCGACGATTTGGACGAGGTCGCGGAGCGCGTCGAAAAGGCCGGTCCGCTGCTGGCCACCCTGGTGGATCGACCCGAGCTGCCAGTCCTGCTGGGCGCACTGACCCACGTCGTCGAGAGTCCCGAAGGCCTCTCCTCCATCGGGGAGGACGGCTCGCGCATCCTCGACCGCGCCGCACTGGCCGTCGAGCGCTTCAACGAGGGGGGCCACGCGCCCATCGCCTGGGAGGATCTCCTCTTCGAGGATCTCGGCAGCGATCACGCCAATCCACAGCTCTTGTTCGTGCGGCCCGCCGGCGACCTGACCCAGCTGGAGCCCGTCATGGAGGCCATCACGGCCATCCGGGCCATGGCGCCCGACCTCGCGCCGCGCCCCGGGCTGCGGGTTCGGGTCACTGGGGACCGCGCCGTGCACACCGAGGAGATGTCCCTGATCATTGGCGAGGCCATCTTGTCGATCTGCGTCTCGCTGGTCCTGGTGACGCTCATCCTCTGGGTGTGCCTCCGGTCGTTCCGGCTCCTGATTGCCACCGTGCTGACTCTTCTCGTCGGTCTCACCTGGACCGCGGGCCTCGCCGGTCTGGCGGTCGGGCACCTGAACGCGCTGACCAGCGCCTTCGCCGTCATCTACATCGGGCTCGCCGTGGACTTCGGCATCCACCTCGGGCTGGGCTACCTCGAGCAACGCCGTCTCGGCAAGGATGTCGCCACTGGCGCTGCGCGCCACCAGCGAGAGCACGGGCAACTCGCTCTTCTTGTGCGCGCTGACCACCGCGATCGGCTTCTACGCCTTCATCCCCACCGCCTACACCGGCGTCGCGGACATGGGGATCATCTCCGGCACCGGCGTCCTGCTCGGGCTCCTCGCAACCCTGACCTTGTACCCGGCGCTGATCGCGCTCGGTCTCGGAGAATCCACGGGGGCCGCCAGGTCGGTCCGTCGCAGGCTCGAGATCCAGCCTGCCCACCTTCCCGATCCGCCACCCGCGCACCGTGTGCAGCGCGGCGGCCGCCGTCACCCTGGCGTGTGGCGTCGCCCTCGCCTGGGTGCGGTTCGACGTCAACCCTATGAACGTTCGCGATCCGCGCGTCGAATCGGTCCAGGCGCTGAAGGATCTGCTCGCCGACGGCGAGCGTTCCGCCTGGACCATCGAGGTCCTGACCCAGGATCTCGACGAGGCCCGCGAGGTGGCGGCGCAGCCTCGAAGCTCTCGAAGGCGTCCACCACGTGAACACCCTCGAGAGCTTCCTGCCCGAGGATCAGGCGGGCCGCCTCGCGATCTTCGAGCAGATGAGGTCCGACCTCGAGTCCCCCGTCGAGCTGAGCGACGACGAGAGCGGCGAGGGGCTCGATCGCCTGACGGCCATCGAGGTCACGATCGAGGGCTACGGGGTCGCCCTCGACATCGACGCGGAGCTGCGCGGAGGCATCGGCGACGACGACCCAAACCTGGAGAGCGCCGAGCGCCTTCGCAGGGCGCTCTTCGCCCTCCACGGGCGTCTGCGAGACGAGGTGGGTCCGCCGGAGATCGACGCGCTCGAAGAAGACCTGTTCGGCGAGCTGCCCTCGCTCCTCGAGGACGTCGTCGATGCCCTGCCGACGCGAACCGTGACCCTCGACGACCTGCCCGACGACCTGAGGCGGCGCTATCTCGCGCCGGACGGCCGGGCGCGCGTCGAGGTCTTCTCGGCCTTCCACCTGGCCGAGCCGGGAGAGCTGGAGCAGTTCAGCGATCTCGATCCACTCGGTGCGCCCGGATGCCGGTGGGGCCGCTGCCGGCACCGTAGCCCTCGCGCGCGCGATCGTCGGCTCGCTGCGGCAGGCGCTGGCGACGGCGGTCGTCGTCATCGCGATCCTCCTGCTGGTGCTCTGGCGCAGCTTCAAGTACACGCTGATCACGCTGACGCCGCTCTTCGTCGGCAGCGTGGCCACCGCCGCGGTGAGTGTCTTCGCCGACATCCCCTTCAACTTCGCCAACATCATCGTGCTGCCGCTGCATCCTCGGCATCGGCGTAGACAGCGGGATCCACCTGGTCCATCGGCACCGGTCTGGCCAGCTCGGCGGGCAGAACCTGCTCCGGACCAGCACCTCGAGCGCGGTCCTCTTCAGCGCGCTGACGACGGTCGCCACCTTCGCGACGCTGGCGCTGTCCCACCACCTCGGCATCTCGAGCCTCGCCCAGTTGCTCACCATCGGGATCGGGCTTATGGTCGCAGCGAATGTGATCGTGCTCCCGGCGATCCTGACCCTCTTCGATTCGTAGACGACTGATGAAGCGCCTTGCCATCCTCGCTGCCCTGGTTCTCATCTCCTGGCCGGCCACCTCCCAGGCGGCGGATCAGAGCGTCACCCCCGCGGAAGAAGCGACCGCCGATCCCGCCGCAGGCGACGGCACCGCTGCGGCGCGGGCCGTGGTGGAATCCTTTCACGAGGTGCTGCTCGGCTGCATGAAGCAGGCGGACGAGCTCGGCTTTCAGGGGCGCTACGACCGCATCGCCGCCAGCCTCGACGAGACCTTCGACCTGCCGTTCATGGCGCGCGCGCTGGTGGGGGCGACCTGGAAGGAGCTCAGCCAGCAGCAGCAGGCCGATTTCGTCGATCTGTCGCGGCGGCTGTCCGCCTCGCGCTACGCCGACAACTTCGACGGCTATGGGGGTCAACGCTTCGAGACCCACTCGGAGGAGCCCGCCGCGCGCGGGACGATCGTGGTGAAGACGGAGTTCATCCAGCCCAAGGACAAGAACGTCCGGTTCGACTACCGCCTGCGCAAGGTGGAGGGCCGCTGGCGGATCATCGACATCTATCTCGACGAGATGATCAGCGAGCTCGTGCTCTGGCGGGGCCAGTATCGCTCATTGATCGAGAACGAGGGCTTCGCGAAGCTCGTCGAAGCCCTCGAGAAGCAGGATCGACGAGCTCCACACGCAGTGAAGACGGCGATGGAGGCTCGAGGGATCGCGCTGGGTACCGGATCGGCTCGCGCTTGTACGGTGGGCCCGTTTTGGTAAGACTTCCGGACCGTTGCGACGGGCTCAGCCCAACTTCCTCGGGCCATGACGGCGTGCCACTGGCACGCGGTCAGGCAGTCAGGCGGTCAGGCGGTGGCGAGTATCCAGGTCCAAGAGAGAGACCTCAGGGGGCTCCTGAGGGAGGCCATCAGGAGGAGCCTCGTCCTGGTGGGCCTGGTCTGCCCGTTGCTGGCCGCGTCCTGGCAGGTGAGTGAGAACCTCCCTCTCGGAAAGCTGACCCTGGGAATCTACGTCGCCGTGGCAGGGCTGTTGATCCTGTGTGAATACGCTCTCGCATTCAGAGACGATTGGGGCACGACGATCCGGGGAACCAAGACCGATTTCCTCTACGTGATCCTTGGCGCCGCGTTGGAGAAGGCGAGCTTCCTCGCCTGTGTCACCGTGGTTGCATCGATCGGTTGGCACCTCTCGAGCTACCTCCAGATCGAACTCTGGCCCCGCAGCTGGGCCTTCGGATTCCAGGTCGTGGCGGCATTGCTCATCGCCGACATGGGAACCTACTTCCGTCATCGTCTGTTCCACAAGTCGTCAATGCTCTGGCGCTTCCATCAAATCCACCACAGCCCGACGGGGCTGTTACTGGATCCGGTCGGCCCACACCCATCCCCTGGAGCAGCTCTGCATCATGATTGCGATCATGCTCCCCATCGCGTTGCTCGGGGCTGGTGGCGAGATCATCGCCCTGGTCGCCTTCGTGTACGGCCTCAGCGGTCTGCTCCAGCACGCCAACATCGACGCCCGCTCGTCCATTCTGAACTACGTCTTCGCCACGCCCGAGGTTCACCGAATCCACCATCGCGCCGACGAAAGAGGGAATCAGTTCCAACTTTTCGGCATTCTTCGTTCTGATGGACATCCTGTTCGGCACCTACTGCCGGCCTACACCCGCCGAGGATCCCGTGCGGGTCGGGCTCGAGGGAGTAACGGCCTTTCCCGGAGATTTTCTTTCGCACCTGGTGATGCCCTTCAAACGGGATCCCATCGCGCTCGACGGCGATGGCGTATGAGGACAGAGACCGGGCGCGGTCTCTGGGGCGGACAGCACCAGTCGACGTCCACATCTGAGATCGCGAGGAACCATGACAATCAAGAAGACGGCTGCCATCGTTCTCGGTGGAGCGGTGTTGATTCTGCTCTTCCTCATATTCCTGGCCGGCGGAGTTGACTACCCCGACACGGATACCAGCGAGCTCGACCGGGACCAGCTCTTTCTCGAGACGGAGAAGCTCCTGGAGGAAGCAGCGGCGTGGCCCGCGGAGCTCACCGCCGACTCGGTGGTCGTTGCTTCGTCCCTGGAGCCCTACCCCGTGCGGACCGTGTGGTACTCGGTAGAGGTCGATGCGCCTCTGGAGAAGGTCATCGAGTACGTAAAGGACGAGAACTACAGCGGGAAGACACGCCGGCAGAAGGCCGACAAGTATGAGGACACGCTCTACCAGAAGGACAACGCCGATGGTCCCTATGAGTGGGTGAGGCGTTCGGTCCACATCGCCCCGCCACCCGGCGGCAACCGGGATGCCGTGGTCATGTATTTCGAGGATCGACCCGATCCGAAGACCTACCGGATCGCGTTCCAGTCCGTCGAGACGATCGACGGGAAGGACTTCCCCGAAATCGAAGACGCGGTGCGATTCAAGGTCCTTCCTTCGATATACAAGGTGGAAGAGATCGCTCCGGGGAAGGTTCGGATCCGGAAGGTGGAAGCAGTCGACCCCAGAGGGTCGATGAGCACCCTGATGAACAACTACTTCATCTCTCTGATGTTCTTCCGGAGCTACATGTTCGAGCAGGCCAAGGGGATGCGGGAGACTCTCCACGAAGCGAAAGGCTGACCGGCCCCCGGCGCGCGGGACTGGGCGATCCCGGGTTCACGGAGTCCGTCGATGCGCCTCTGACCGCTCCGGTGCGGTCTCCTCGAGCTCGCGGCGCGCGGTTTCGGGGATCAAGAGAAGGATGAGCGGTGATATCGGGGTCAGCAGCAGCACCCACGTGATGGATGCGGGGTGACTGCCCGTCGCACCGTAGAGCAGGCTCAGGGTCCACAGCCCCAGGGAAGCGCCCACCGTAGCGACAGCTTCTCGCACGCCGGCCGCGGTCGAGCGAAAACCGGTGGGAAAGAGCTCGGTGGCGAGGGCCGCATGCAACACCATGATGCCGCCGATGCTGAAGAAGATCAGGGCGAGGCCAAGCGCCACAGCGACTGCTCCGGTGCCGTTGTAGAAGACAGCGATCGCGATGGAAAGAAGCAGGGACACGAGAACCGTGACGGGCTTGCGTCCGAAGCGATCCGAGATCGTGCCTGAGAGCATGTTGCCCAGAGGCGTCGCGATCCCGCAGACGGCCATCAAGAGCCCCACTTCACCAGGCGAGTAGCCGAGATCGTCCTGCAGGTGTTTGGAGACGAATACGCTTCCCGGCTCCAGAATCACCGCGATCGGCGCGATGACTCCGACGAGGGCCGCGAGCCGCCACCCGTGCAGGCGCACGATGTCCCGCAGCGGCGCCCACAGGGGCGCGTCCGCCGAGCTGACATCCACCTGGCTCCGGTGGTCCGAGAAGCGCTGCGTCTCCTGCAGACTGCGCCACAGCCATGGCACGCAGAGCAGACCGAAGCTCCCCACGACGAACAGGAATCGCCATCCGTAGGGCAATTTGTCCACGAAGGCGTAGACGAGGACCGTCACGGCGCCTCCCAGGCCTCCCACCGCCGACAGCACCCCGAGACCCCAGCCGCGATTGTCGGCCGAGAGCTCTTCGCTGACGACGACGACGGCGAGCAGGATCTGCGCACCCAGGAAGCAGCGCGCACCCAGCTGCAGCCAGGCAAGCGCCATCCCGCTCGGCGCGAAGGCGGTCGCGAGGTTGCAGAGCGCGCAGCCGGCCACCGAAGCGATCAGGAGCCGGCGGCGCCCCATGCGATCTGCCAGGACCGCGAGCGCCAGAGAGAAGAGGGTGCCGAAGCGAAGCAGCGCAAAGAGCGAGCCCACCTCGTCCTCGGGGATGGAGAGGCCGCGCTGAATCTGCGGCAGCGCAAAGGCCGTCACCGCCAGGGTGTAGAAGCTGCCGAGGGAGCTGACGCAGGTGGCGGCGAGCACGCTGCGCTCGTGGCTCGACAAGGGCCGCAGGCGGGGAAGAAGACGCCTCAACCGAAACCTCTCTGCCGGCAGGGCGACCTACGGCGCTCGGTGAATCTGTTGCCAGCGAAAAGGCACGGCCAGCTGCTGGAGGAAGGTGTCCGGCATTTCATAGGAGTCGTCCAATCCGAGCGGATCGAAGCTCCCCTGGTCCTCCGGCAGATACCTCGTGCCGAACAGCCGATCGGCGAAGTTGAAGAAGCTTCCGTAGTTGGATTCGCCGCCTGGCATACCGACCGAATGATGCGCGCGATGATGTCCGATGGAATTCAGCACGTAGTCGAAGACGCCGCACTGGAGGCCGGCGTTCGAGTGGTTGAGCAGCCCCGTAATCCCGGCGTACACATTGTGAAAGATGATGATCTCGTAGCTGACGCCGAACATGAGCATCGCGAGAGTTCCAATCGCGACCGTCAGGAAGATGTCGATGGGATAGAAGTACGAGGCTCTCAGCATCTCGAGACGAGCCAGGCTGTGATGAATGGAGTGGATTCGCCACAAGAGGGGGATCTCGTGCGTCAACCGGTGATACCAGTACTTGAAGAAGTCCACGATCAGGATCACCAGGAACAGCTGCAGGAGGACGTGGGCATCCTTCGGCCAGATGTCGAAGACCTGGAGGTAGTGATGGTACTGCGCGGTCCCCGCGAGCAGGCCGATCAGAAGGAACATCTGGAGCGCGTCGATGGGAGCGGCTAGAACAAAGTAGATGACGTCCGCTCTGGTGACCTTTCGGATGTCCCCCCAGCTCTTCGTGTAGGGAATCCAGACCTCCAGGCCCAGGATGACGAAGAGCATCACGACATAGAGGCCGTTGGATACGTTCTCGATGGGATAGGGGCCCTCCACCCCCCACCAGAGCACCAGCAGCGAGCCGACCAGGATACTGCCGTAGCCATACCGCGTTACGAGCGTTCGGAGGCTTTCGGTCCGCCTCGCGCTGCTGAGCTGTTCAGTCACCATGCCCCCCGGGGAAGAGATCCGGTCGCCTGCTGCGGGCAAGAGAATGGCGAAAAATGGGGCAAAAGCGAGACGAGGAGCCAGAATCCGATGCTCCCGCTGGACTTCGAGTAGCCCGCGCTCGAATCGGGTCTCGACTCCCCGATGGCGCGAAAAAGCCGAGAACGATCGCGATAGATCCATTCTATCGATATTATCAACATTATCTATTTGAATATTTAAAAAATACCGTCATCATCCGCTCCTGATTGACGATGAAGATGCGACGGGAGAGGAGGCAAGAAGGAGCGATGAAGCGGATACTCTTCTCAGCAGATGGTTCGAGTGGTGACCTTCTGCCGATGGTCCTGATGGCGCAGCAGTTCAAGCTCGCCGGGTACGACGTGTGCGTGTGCGGATCCTCCGAGTTTTCCCCGATGGCCGAGGATTTCGGCGTGCCCTTCGAAGGTTATCCGCACAACTACTCCAAGCTGTACCTGGAGAACCAGAAGACAGGATACATCCACAACATCCGCGAGAACATCAGGCACCAGGAGATGTTGTTTCAGGGGGAGTACGATGTGCTCTCCAAGATCGCTCCCCAGTTCGATGTGATGATCAGCTTCCTCGCCGAGATGTTCGTTCCTTCGATTGCGGAAGCCTTCGATCTGCCACACATCAAGCTGTTCACCTTCCCGATGGTGGAATCCGATAGATATGCACCGCCGACGGGTGTGCCGTTCATCACCGAGAACA
The DNA here is from genome assembly GCA_963722885.1 of uncultured delta proteobacterium. Lineage (GTDB taxonomy): Bacteria > Myxococcota_A > UBA9160 > UBA9160 > UBA6930 > CAVXZE01. Next base: position 203,726 of record CAVROS010000030.1, on the reverse strand, counting down.
AATGGCTGAACCGTCTGCACTGGAGAGCGGCCGCTGTTTCGGCCAAACACCTCTTTTCCTACAGCGCAACCGTGAATCGGCTGCGTGGCGAGCTGGGTCTTCCTCCGAACAGGGACCTGCTGGGGAACAACTCCAGATGCGACCACATGATGATCGGTCTCTACGAGGAACTGATTCCTCCCTGCGAGAGCTGGGATCGTCTCGACTATTCGTATATCGGTCCCTGCCTTCCGAGGACCCAGGTCCGGCTCTCGGAGGAGCTGGAGACTTTCTTGCAGAAGGGGTCGAAGCCCATCTACATCGGCTTCGGCAGCATGCGGCACGCGAATAGCGACCAGCTGACGCGGGCGCTTCTCGACGCGGTCAACGATGCTGGCGTCAGGGCCGTCATCGCGCAGAGCAAATCAGAGATAGGGAACGGCCTTCGCGACTCCGAGAATGTCTTCGTATTGAAGGACTACCCGATTCCGCACCACGTCCTGTTTCCCTCGGCTCAAAGCTGCCGTCCACCACGGCAGCTGGATCACGACGCACCTCGCCGCGCAGGCGGGTGTCCCTCAACTCGTTCTCCCTCAGGCGAGCGATCAGTATCTCTGGGCGGATCTCGTGTCGAAGAAGGGACTGGGGCCCAAGGGCGTGGACATGAACCGATTGAATCCGAGGAAGCTCAGCGCAGCAATCGAGGAGTTGACTCAGCGCCCGGAGTATGAATTCAACGCGCGGGCGTTGGCCCGGCGGGTCGGGAAGATCGACGGAGCCAAGAATGCGGTTCGCCTGTTCGAGAGGCTCGAAAGCCGTCTCCGGTCGGAAACACGGCTCAGCATGGCGGGCGCCTCTGCCAGGTTGTCGCCGGCGGACTACCGATCGCCGGTACCCGCGATGGGCGGATAGAACTGCTTCACGTAGCGGCGGTATAGCCCCACCGGACCATCGCCCTTAGCCAGACGCGGCCTCTCGATGAACGTCTTGTAGGTCCAGACGTCCAGGTCCTGCCCCACTTCCTTGCAGACGATCTTGTGCACGATGCGTCGCGCGTAGGTCGAGATCGGACCCAAGCCCCTTCTTCGTGGAGGCGCCGATGACCAGGTCGATGTGCTCGTCGTCCCGCGGCACCGGTAGCACCCAGACGCGAGTGTCGAACCACAGCGGGTCGATGCGCACGTCGACCTGTGAGTAGCCAAGTCCCCAGACGTAGACCGAATAGTCGACCGGGATCTTCCAGATCGGCACAGCGGGCATGAGCAACGGCCGAAGCGCCCGATAGGAGATGGTCAGCAGCGGACCCTCCACCTCGATCTCGCGTGTGATCGAGGCGTCGACGAAGCCGTGCACCTGAGTGAAGTGCCCGAAGTCGACGCTGTTCTCCGTCGTCTCCTGGGGATGGGTGGGGATATCGAAGCGCCGCCAACGAATCCGGTTCCAGCCCGCGTCGTCGAGGACGGGCACCTCCCAGTCGTAGGTCTCGCCCGCAGCGTCGTACCAGGTCAGGATCAAACCGTTCTGCTCGCGCGCCTCCCAGAGCCGGACCCTCGCCTTGGGAGGGGGAGCGCTGCCGTAGGACGTCGCGACACATCGGCCCTGACCATCGTACCGGAAGCCGTGGAAGCCGCAGCACAGGATGTTGCCCTCGACCTTGCCGACCCGGCCGAGGTGCGCCCCCATGTGCGGACAGAAGGCCTCCACGATACGAACGACGTCGTCGTCGCCTCGATAGATGGCGAGCTCTTGATCGAAGTAGTGGCGGCTCAGGATCTGGCCGCGCTTGACCTCTTCACTGACCGCCACCACATACCAACCGCTCGGCAGGCCAGGAAAGGGGAATCGACTGCCCAATGGACACCCCCTTGTCGAGCCACGGCGGACCATAGCATTCACGATGGGTTCGATCACCGCGATGACGACAGCCACCACCTTGGCAGCGCTGGCGCCATCCCACCACCTCGGCATCTCCAGCCTCGCCCGGTTGCTCACCGTCGGGATCGGGCTTATGGTCGCCGAAGCCCTCGAGACAGGATCGAGGAGCTCCAGCGGGAGGAGAAAATGTCCGAGGAAGCCGCGGAGCGCAGCGAAATCCGACGAGCGCTCGACTCGCTCACCGCCGCCGAGATGCATCGTTCGAGCCGGATCAAGTGGCGGCTCTTCGGCGATGAGGTGCTGCCGGCCTGGGTCGCCGACATGGACTTCCCGGTGGCACCGCCGGTCCACCGGGCGATTCGGGACCTCGTCGGGCGCCACGACTTCGGCTACCACATCGTGCCGCTGTCGCCGCATCTCCGAGCCGCCCTCGTCTCGCGCATGGCCGAGCGGTTCTCCTGGCAGATCGAGCCGAAACGAGTCATGCCCCTGGTCAACCTCTTGCAGGGACTCGACGTCTCCGTGCTGCTTCACAGCCGTCCGGGCGAGGGTGTCGTTCTGCAGACGCCGATCTACCCGCCCTTCCTGGCTGGCCGTCGAGCGCAGCGGCCGGCGCGTGGACGAGAGCAGACTGGTGCGCGGAGCGCATCGGTACGAGATCGACTTCGATGATCTCCGTGCGAAGCTCAAGCCTGACACCCGACTGCATCCTGCTCTGCAATCCGCACAATCCGACCGGCCGCGCCTTCGAGCGCGAGGAGCTTCTGGCCCTTGGCGAATTGGCGTTGGAGCACGACCTGATCGTGGTCTCGGACGAGATCCACGCCGAGCTCACCTTCCCCGGACACCGGCACGTCCCATTCGCCACACTGGGCCCCGAGCTCGCGGAGCGAACCATCACGCTCACCTCGGCCAGCAAGTCGTTCAACCTGGCCGGGCTACCCTGCGCGTTTGCCGTATTCGGTAGTGACCGGTTGCAGCAGCCGTTTCGGGATCTACCGCCACACGCGCTCGGACATCCCGGCATTCTCGACGATGTGGCGACCTACACCGCGTGGACCGAGGGACAGACCTGGCTCGACGTGGTGCTGGCCTACCTGCTGGAGAATCGCGACCTGGTGATGGACTTCTTCGCCAGCCGGATTCCGGACCTCCACGTCCTGCCGCCCGAAGCCACCTACATGGCCTGGCTCGACTGCCGCGACCTCGACCTTCCAGCGGATCCCTCCAGCTTCTTTCTCGAGCATGCGCGCGTGGCCCTCACCGGGGGGAATGAATTCGGTACACCGGGGAAGGGGTTCGCGCGGATCAACTTCGCGACCTCACAGACCATTCTGGTGGAGATTCTCGAGCGGATGGAGGCGGCGGTTCATCGGCGCTCCTCGATCGGTTAGAATTCGCATCTTCAGACCGCCTCGAGCCAGGCTGATGTTGACGTAGGAAAGGCCCTGCGGAATCGGCCAATCGCCGGAGAGAACGGATAGGAGAGCTGCGCGATGACGCCGGAAGAAGATCGCTACTACGTCCTGGGAAATGTCCTGGAGGGTCTCGCGCTGCTGGAGGGCGCTGCTGCCTTCGCCTCCCTGATCCCCGAGATTCGCAGCAATCTGGTGATGTCCCTTGCGCGCTCCGAAGGTCCCGAGGACGTGGTTGGCGTCCCGGGGCGGATCACCAACGTCTTTGGGCAGCCCCGTGCAGCCGCTCGCCCCGCGCTCGGTGGCTCCCACTACACCGCTCGCATCATCCTTGCGGTGCGGCGCGAGATGGCCAATCTGCGGGCTGCCCTCGAGGTCAAGTACCGTCCCGATCTCGTGACCGTGATCGAACGGATGGGTCTGGAAACGAAGTCGCTCGAGCCTGTCCTTTCCGGCGCCGCGGATCCGGAAGCTCGGATGGCGGGTATGTGTCGGACCTTCAAGGAGGTCTACTCGGATGAGGAGAAGCTGAGCATCGCCTACACCGAGGGCGGGCATGCGCGCGAGGGCGCGATCATCTTGCTCGGCGAGACCGCTGTCGACGTGGCCCGGAAGGCCATCGCGATCTCCGAGGCGTACGCCACCGCGAAGATCAGAACAAGGAACGGAGGCAAGGTAACGGAGATGATGGGGTCTTCTTCGAGCACGGAGGTGGCCCGTCAGAGCGCTGGTAGGGGCGTTGTTTCTCGCGTCTACGATGGGGGGGGGCTGCGAGGAGCAGCAGGTCGAGCCAGAGCGGGTCGGGCCCGCGCCGTCGCCCGCCAGCGTCAAGGGCCTGCTGCGAGTGGGCGTGTACGGCGACGGTGCCGCCACCGGCAGCGAGCTGCTGCGCCAGACTTCGGTGTTCGTGAACGGACCGGACTACCGGGGGATGGAGGACAACGACCTCCGCGGCTTCCTCGATGGGCGCTTCATGTACGGCGTGAACCAGCCGGGGCAGGTACACGTCCGGGCGGGCCGCCGGAAGTTGCACTCGAAGGACGGCGAAGTGGAGCTGTTCCGCTCGATCCAGCGCTGGGAGGGCGTCCTGCTGCCGCCGCGGGCGCGCGTACACCGCGCGAGCCTGGCGCTCGCGATCGAGAACGGCCCGAAGCGGCCGGTCACGCTCGTCCTGTACGCGGTGCGCAAGGACTGGAGTCCGGGGCGAGGTGGAGCGCGGCGCAACAACACGGATCCGCCGGAGGTGGGGGACGTCTGGTGGACGGATCGCGCACACGAGGAGGAGGAGTGGGGTCTCCCCGGAGTGGGCTTCGCATCCGACGACCATCCCGATGCGGATACCGATGCGATGCCCCTGGCCGAAGCGAGCTGGATCGCACGGCAGCAGACTGTCGTCTTCGAGTCCGAGCCGCTGGCGGCCTACGCCGAGCGCCGCGGCCGCGCCGGAAATCCGCTGCTGTTCCTGGTGAAGCTCGACGACTACACGGAGGACGAGCCCTACACCCTCTTCGAGTACTACTCGGGCAATGCGGGCAGCTCGCGAAACCCGGCGCGGCGCCCGAGGCTGGTTCTGGAGTGGGAGAGCCCCGATGAGCTGATCCGCGTGGAGCGCGAGATCCACCTGGAGCACGGCCGCACGCTCGAGCTGCCCGCTCTCGCGGGGACAGGCGCACAGCTCGTCGCTGCGAGCTTCGTTCCCGAGGAGGGCCACGAGCGCCCGATCCTCCAAGTTCGTGGGGGCGAGGACGACGCCTGGCGGGCTGCGTCCCATCCCGTCGCGGTGTCGGGAGCGCCGGTCCGGGTGCGGCTGGTCGCCGCGCGCGATCCGTTGCCGCTCGGCCAGGTGTTCCGGAGCGAGCTCCGGAACACCTGGCTGACCACCGGGCCAGCGGAGGAGCAACACGTGCCATGGACCTTCGTCTCGCCCCGCGGCGAGCACCACGTGGTGGACGCGCGCTACGCCGGCGACTATCGCTGGGAGGTGGAGTTCCAGCCCACCGAGCTGGGGCGCTGGCTCTACTTCTACGAGACGGACTTCGTGCACCCCTACCGAAGCGCCGAGGGGTTCTTCGATGTGGTGGCCGGCGACCGGGAGACCGCGCGCGGTGGGCTCCGCGTCCTGCTCGCCCAAATCCGCGAGACAGGCCCGCTGCCCAAGTCAGAGGCCGTCGCGAAGTTCGGCGTTCCCTTCTGGCGCCTCGAGCGCGCCGCCCTGCGTCTCGAAACGCCAGAGTCGTTCCGCTCCGAGGAGGGACGCGAGACCTTTGCCTTGCTGACGGAGGTCCGGGAGGCTCTCACCGGGCGCAGGGTTGGCGACCGGAGCCGGATGAAGCCGATGAAGCGCAACTTCTAGCGCGGAGCGCTCTACCCGCTCACATCCCGGACATCACCCGGTCGGCCGCATCCAGAGTCTGTTCCACGTCGGCTCGGGTGTGGGCGATGGACGGATACCAGCGACCGCCGACCAAGGTGATCACTCCCTGCTGCTGCATTTCCGCCCAGAACTTCAGGTACAGACCGAAGTCGATGCCCTCCAGGTCCTCATCGGTGTAGGCGACGGTATCGGGGTCCAGGCCGAACATGGTGAAGAAGACGCCCCTGGCCCCCTGGATCCGCATCGGCAGGCCGTGCTTCTTGGCCAGGTCCCCGAGACCCCGCATCAGCTCGGCCTGCACGGCCTCCATCTCCTGGTAGACCGCACCGTCGTTTCTGTCCAGGATCCTGAGGGTGGCCAGCGCGGCGCGCATGCCCAGGGGATAGCCGTTGAAGGTGCCCGGGCCGAGAACCGTACCTTCCTGCAGCTGGTCCAGGATCTCGGCCTTGCCCACCACCGCCGAGAAGGGCATCCCCCCGGCGACGGCCTTGCCGAGCGTGGAGATGTCGGGCGTCACGCCGAAGTGGCCCTGGGCGCCGTCGAGACCCAGCCGGAAGCCGGTGATGACCTCGTCGATGCTCATCACGATGCCGTACTGGTCGCAGAGCTCCCGGATCCGCTCCAGATATCCCGGACGCGGCATCAGACAGAAGTGATTGCAGACCAGGGCCTCGAAGTGAATCCCAGCCACTTCCTCGCCGTACTTCTTCAGGGTTCCCTCCAGCGCTTCGAGGTCGTTCCAGGGAAGCAGGAAGCTCTCCTCGACCGCACCCGACGCCTTGCCCTGGGTGAAATAGGTATCGGCCATGGGATCCGAGTCGGGGTCGTCCACCGCGAAGGGCCTGCCCTTCGGGTTTCGGGTCGACGGTGCCGCCGAGCACGTTGTCCATCCAGCCGTGGTAGTGCCCGCCGAAGCGGATGAAGCGCGGCCGCCCGGTGTAGGCGCGAGCCAGACGGATGGCCAGCTGAACCGCCTCGGTCCCGGTCACGCAGAACTTGACCTTCTCGGCGCAGGGAACGTGCTGCAGAAGCTTCTCGGCCACCTCGATGTCATCCCCGGAGAAGAACACACCCGAGCCCACCGAAATGGAGCGTTCGTCCATGAAGTCCTTCAGGGACTGGATGTATTCGGGATGACGGTGTCCGAGGATGCTCGGCCCCATCGCACCCAGGTAGTCGATGTACTCGTTGCCATCGACATCCCACAGGCGACTGCCCTGGCCCCGCTCGAGGAAGACCCGGTGCTGCGGAAACCGCAACCGGGATGCGGAAGTTGCTGTGGCCCGTGGGGTAGAGCTGGTTGAACTTCTGGGTCAGCAGGACGCTCTTCTCGTTCTTCATGATTCAAATGCCCTCGAACTGCGATAGCCGCCAATCTTCTCGCGTCTGGCCACAAGCACCGGAGCTTGGACCTCCAACCTGCCAGCTTCTCTCGGCTGCCGGCGATCGCGATTATAGCCGCTTCGGCCGGCATTCTTCGCCGACTCTCGGCAGACCCGGATTTTCAGGTAGGATCTCCGCCGGGAGGACTGGTCGATGCTGAAGCGTTTGCTGATGGGACTTGCCGTCTTGCTGGTCTGCGCCGTCGGGCTGGTGTTTGCCTCGGGAAGGGGCTGCTTCGGGCGGCACGAGGGGCCCGGCGAGGTCACGGAGGTGCCGCGCCCCTCGGCGGTGGTCAGCGAACGCACGGTCGACGTCGCCTCCGCCGCCGAGACCATCGGCGTGGAGAAACCCAAGCAGATCCTGTTCGGGGACTTCCACGTCCACACGACCGTCTCCTTCGACGCCTTCATCTCGAGCCTGCCCATGTCGCAGGGAGAAGGCGCGCATCCCCAGGCCGATGCCTGCGACTTCGCCCGCTACTGCTCGGCTCTCGACTTCTGGTCCATCACCGACCACGCCGAGGGCCTGACGGCGCGCAACTGGGAGGAGACGCTGGAGTCGATGCGCCAGTGCAACCAGGTGGCGGCGGATCCGAAGAACCCGGACACGGTGGCCTTCGTGGGCTGGGAGTGGACCCAGGTGGGAACCACGCCGGAAGACCACTACGGGCACAAGAACGTGATCCTGGGGCACACCGAAGACGAGCTCGTCCCGGCCCGGCCGATCGCGGCGAGGAGCACTCTGGAGCGCCTGCGCCGCGGGATGCCCCAGCCCTCCTTGGGCCTGGGCCTTCTCACCCTCCTGGGTCAGGGATCGGCGCTATCACGACTTCGCCACCTTCATCGCCGAGCACAGCGGCCTCGAGGAGTGCGAGCTCGGCGTCCACGTCCGCGACCTGCCCGAGAGACTGCGTGGACAGCGCGGGGACTCCTGGCGAGCTCTTCCGGAAGCTCGACGAGTGGGGCCACGATGCGATCGTGATTCCCCACGGCACCACCTGGGGCTTCTACACGCCGCCCGGCTCCAGCTGGGACAAGCAGCTCACCGCGGCGGAGGACGACCCGGATCGTCAGACCCTGCTCGAGATCTACTCGGGTCACGGCAACTCCGACGAGTACCGCGACTTTCGCGCCGTCCGGTTCGACGAGAACGGAGAGGCGTTCTGTCCGGAGCCCTCCGAGGACTACCTGCCCACCTGCTGGCAGGCGGGCGAGATCATCCGCGGGCGCTGCCTCGAAGAGGGGCTGGCGGCAGAGGAGTGCGAGCAGAGAGCCGTCGAGGCGCGGGCCAATGCGGCGGCGGCCGGCGAGCAGGCGCACCTCACCGTGCCGGGCGCGAGGGCCGAGGAGTGGCTCGACGCGGGTCAGTGCCGCGACTGCGACCAGCCCGCCTTCAACTACCGGCCCGCGGGCTCGGCCCAGTACATCATGGCGCTTCGGAACTTCGACGATCCGAACCAGCCCAGACGCGCCCGCTTCGGCTTCATGAGCTCGAGCGACAATCACTACGCCCGCGGCGGCACCGGCTACAAGGAGGTCTCCCGGCACGGAAATACCGAGTCCCGGGAGCGAACCCGAGGCGATGCCGGCGCCGTGGCCGCGCTCTTTCGGCGCGACCCGGAAGAGCCGGTGGCCGAGTCGCGGCCCTTCGACCTCGAGACGACGGAGATCTCCGGCTTCCAGCTCTTCGAGACCGAGCGCCAGGCCTCGTTCTTCCTGACCGGTGGACTGATCGCCACCCACGCCGAGGGCCGCGACCGCGAGTCGATCTGGCAATCCCTGATGCGCAAGGAGGTCTACGGAACCAGCGGGCCGCGGATCCTGCTCTGGTTCCACCTGCTCAACCCGCCCGGCTCCCGGGGAGCGGAGATCCCCATGGGCAGCCAGACCGAGATGAGCTCGAACCCGATCTTCCGGGTTCGAGCGGTGGGCTCCTTCGAGCAGAAGCCGGGCTGTCCGGACTACGCCGTCAACAGCCTGAGCGAGGAGCGACTGCAGTTCCTCTGCAAGGGGGAGTGCTACAACCCCTCCGACCAGCGGAGGCTCATCACTCGCATCGAGCTGGTCCGCATCCAGCCCCAGAACCACCCCGACGAGCCGGTGGCGTCGTTGATCGAGTCCCCCTGGCGCAGCTTCGAGTGTGAGCCGGACCCGGCGGGATGCTCCGTCACCTTCGAGGACCCCGAGTTCGCGACCGATGGCCGCGACACTCTCTACTACGTGCGCGCCATCGAGGCCCCGGCGCCCGGGATCAACGCCGCGAACCTCCGCTGTGAATACGACGAGGAGGGACGCTGCGCGAAGGTCGACCTCTGCAATGACGCCGACGGTGAGGACGGCGACTGCCTGGCCGAGCACGAGCCCCGCGCCTGGTCCTCGCCGATCTTCGTCGACTTCGCCAGCTCCCCTAGGCTGTTCGACCGCTCCAGCTCCGGTTTCCGGGTGGCGTGCACAGGAGGATCGCCACGAGGGCGAGGATCGCGGCCACCCCGGTGATGATCATGATGGTGAGATAGGTGCCCTGGACGTCGTAGAGGAATCCCGCCAGCGGAGGCACTCCAGCCTCGAAGATCACCGCAATCGGCCCGATCACTCCTCTGATCTTCGCAAGATCTCGGGCCCCCAGTAGTTGCCGACCATGGTCGCCTCGCAGATATAGGCGGCGCCCATGCCGAAGCCGGCCAGCAGCGGATACAGATAGGCCGCCCACATGACGTCGGGGGAGACGAACCAGAAGAGCACCCCTCCGATCAGGATGCAGAGCAAGGCGAAGGCGAAGATGAAGCGAGGTTCGATGATGTCACCCAGCGCGGCGACGGAGAAGCGACCGACGATGCTCAGTCCAATCGCCAGGCTGTAGAAGAAGGCCGCAGTGTCGGGCTCGAAGCCCCTGTCCTGCAGATGCAGGGGCCCTTGGGTGACGAGGACCTGCCAAAGGCAGAAGGTGCCGATCGCGGCGACGAGGAGAAGCCAGAGCGCCGGCGTTCTCAAGGCATCGGCGAGGGTCCACTCGACCGTCGTGCGGTAGGTCCGAGCTGCCCTCGCCGCTCGGGTCGTCGCCTTGGCCTGCGTCCGGCGCCAGGCCGTCCGGGTGCTGGCCCAGGTCCGAAGGCCGGTTGCGCACTGCGAGGATGGCCACGACCGCCCCGACCAGCGCCGCGACCCCGGTGATGGTCCAGCCGATCCGCCAGTCTCCTCCAGCGCCCAGGACGGCTGCGTTGACGATCTGGGGCGCGAAGAAGCCACCAACGGCCCCGCCCCCCAGCACCAGGCCCAGTGCCAGAGCGCGACGGGCGTCGAACCAGAAGACGATCACGGTCTGGATGGGAATGAATGTGGCGGGAGCCGCGACCAGGCCGAGAAGAACGCACAGCGTGATGTAGGCCGGGTAGCTGTCACCGATCAGCGCCATCGCGAAGTTGATCGCGGCCACGCCGATCCCCCCGACGAAGAGCGTGACCCTGACACCCAGACGACCGATCATCCAGGCCGCGAGGGGCGAGGCGACACCGGTGAGCAGCATGATCGCCGCGTAGCCCACCATGATGTCTCCCCGCGACCATCCCGTCTCTTCGATCATGAAGGGATAGAGCACGGGGGGACCGTAGAAGACGAAGCCGACGGGAATCGTGTAGACGACCCAGAGGAAGAAGAGCAGCCACCACCCGTAGAAGCCCGGCCTCGCTTTTCCAGCTTCCATGGTTCCAGCATTCCTTCGCGCGGGCGCGCGCAGCAGGCAGGGGCAGCGTCTGCAACCTTACAGACAATCCGCCGATCCCGGTACTCTCGGCGACTGGATGCGGCAGATGGGTCACCGAAAGGCTGAGAGAGCGTTCTTCCCAACGCTGGCAGGGGCGCACATCATCGGCCACACTCAGCAGCCGATCCGGAGGCCGAATGCCGGAGACACTTGCGCGAACGCCTCGCCGAATACGCGATCTCCACGCGGTTCGAGGACCTGCCGGACGTGGTCGTACACGAGACCAAGCGGCGGCTGATCGACGCCCTGGGCTGCGCGCTGGGCGCCCGCGACGCCGACACGCCACGGGTGGCGGAGCGGGTGGCGTCGCGGATCGCAGCCGAACCGGCCGCGACCACGCTCTACGGCAGCCGCACCAGTCCCGACATGGCGGCCTTCGTAAACGGCATCCTGTTCCGCTACCTCGACTTCAACGACACCTATCTCTCCAAGGAGCCGGCGCATCCGAGCGACAACCTGGCCGCGGTCCTCGCCGCGGGCGAGACGTCGGGCTCGACCGGCAGCGACCTGATCGCGGCCGCCGTCGTCGCGTACGAAGTCCAGTGCCGGCTGGCCGACGCCTGGAGCATCCGCTCCCAGGGTTGGGACCACGTCTGCTACGGCGCCTTCTCGACGGCGCTCGGGGCGGGAAAGCTGCTCGGCCTCGACGCCCCTTCCCTGGTCCACGCCCAGGGCATCTCCGGCGTGGCGCACATGGCGATGCGTCAGACCCGCGCCGGAGAGCTCTCGATGTGGAAGGGAGCGGCGTTCGCCAACGCCTCCCGCAACGGTGTGCTGGCGGCGCTGCTCGCCGCGGAGGGCATGACCGGCCCGGCGCCGATCTTCGAGGGCGAGATGGGATTCTTTGCCGAGGTGGCGCACGGCGAGTTCGATCTTCCGGATCTCGGCGGAAGAAAGGGCGCCGGCTACATGCTGCCCCGCACCTACATCAAGAACTGGCCAGCCGAATACCACGCGCAGAGCGCCATCGATGCCGCGCTCCAGCTGCGGGAAGAGATCGGCGACCCTGCTGCCATCGATCGCGTGCGGATCGAGACCTTCGACGTCGCCGTGGAGATCATCGCCGATCCCGAGAAGTGGCGTCCCAAGACCCGCGAGACCGCTGACCACAGCCTGCCCTACTGCGTCGCCGTGGCGCTCCAGGACGGGGAGGTCGGGCTGGCGCAGTTCTCCGAAGAGAGAATCGCGGATCCGGCGCTGCTCGACCTGGTCTCCCGCGTCGAGGTTCGAGCGGACCCCGAGCTCAGCGATCGCTATCCGGCCAGCACCCCGAACCGGATCGAGGTGACCATGAGATCCGGGGAGAGCGCGGTTCGAGAGGTCGAGTTTCCCAGAGGCCATTCGGGAAACCCGATGACCGACGACGAGGTCGAGGAGAAGTTCGGACGTCTGGCCGACGGGGAAATGTCTCCCGAGCGGCAGTCGGAAGTGCTGGGTCGGCTCTGGGCGCTCGAGACGGAGGCGAACCTGGCGCCACTCCTGGCGCTATTCCAGCGGGGTGACCGCTAGCTCCATGTCTGCAGGAGACAGTCCGTCGCCCGGCGCTCGCCTGCGCGCCTCCTACGCGAATGGGTGTATTGCCATGCCCGGCGTCTTCAACGCCCTGGTGGCGATGATGGCCGAGCGCGCGGGATTCGAGGGGATCTACCTCTCGGGCGCAGCGCTCTCGGCGGCCTCCGGCCTGCCGGACATCGGCCTGCTCTCCATGAGCGAATTCGCGGAGCAGGTCCGCGTCATCACCGCCGCGTCGAGCCTGCCCCTGCTGGTCGACGCCGACACCGGCTTCGGCGGTCCGCTGAACCTGGAGCGAGCCGTCCGGGAGTTCGAACGCGCCGGGGCTGCCGCCATCCAGATCGAGGACCAGCAGCTCCCCAAGCGATGCGGTCACCTCTCGGGAAAATCCCTGGTCAGCGTCGAGGAGATGGAGCAGAAGATCCGCGCCGCCGCGAGCGCGCGGCGGGACCCGGAGTTCGTGATCGTCGCTCGGACCGACGCCCGCGGGGTCGAAGGCTTCGAAGCGGCCGTCGGGCGCGCCCGCCGCTACCTGGAAGCCGGGGCCGACGTCATCTTTCCCGAAGCGCTGGAGAGCCGAGAGGAGTTCGCCGATTTCCGCCGAGCGATCGAGGCGCCGCTGCTGGCAAACATGACCGAGTTCGGCCGGAGCCCTCTGCTGAGCGTCGCGGAGCTGAACGAGATCGGCTACCGCATCGCCCTGTTTCCGGTGACGACGCTCAGGACGGCCATGAAGGCGGCCGAGCGGGCGCTCGAGGAGATCCGCCGCTCCGGCTCACAAGGGGGAATCCTCGATTCGATGCAGTCTCGAGCCGAGCTCTACGATCTGCTGGGATACGAGGGCTACCAAGAGCGCGACCAGACCTATTTCAGAGAATCATCCGACGAGGACGACGAAGCCACCTGACGACCCAGCCGTTCGGGGAGCTGGCGCTCCTGCCCGCCACGCGCTTCCCGGCCGACGACCTCGAACTGAAACGCCTCCAGCTCCTTCCCGTTCAAACCGAGCTTCACCGTCCAGGTACCGTAGGGGCTCTCCATCTCCAGCTCGTCCGGCTCGATGTACGCCCAGGTCCGGTAGTCGAACGGCGGACTCTCCTCCACCTGATGCTCGAACTCGGTGACCTGCTCGCCGTTCGGCGCGAACCACTTCCAGCCGACCCGGTCGCCCCCCCGGAGATTCTGCCAGCGGTTCCAGACGGAAATCCGGGGCTCGCTCCAGGCCGTCTCGGAGAGTCTTCCAATGCAGGCGTTCCTTCCCTCGTTGATCTCTCGGCAAAGCTCGAATCGGAGCAGCACGGGGCTGCTGCGGAGGAGTGGAGAGTCGGTCCAGAGCCCGGTGATTCGCGTGCCGCTCTCCCTCACCTCGACCGCCACCGTGACCTTCACCGACTCGCGAGCGAAGGGGCACTTGTAGATGGCAGTCGCCTGCACCGGATCGACGGAGTGGACCTGATAGGTGTAGGCCCAGCGGCACTTGCCGAGGGGTGCTCCCACCACATCGACCGTCTGACGCAGCACCCGTTCCACTGCATCGCAGGGGAGTGCTTCCAGCATCTTCTCGGAGAACCGACCGCAGAGCGCCTGTGACATCGCCCCGGTGCACGTCTCGGGCAGCCATGGAGCCGGCCTCCCAGCTCTCGCGGACCTCTCCACAGCCCAGGAGTGAGGTGAGAATGATCACAAGCGCGATGGACAGGCGGCGCTGCATGGCTCCTCCCCGGGATCCGCAGTCTGGATCCCTTGACTCCGGCCTTCCCCTCTCTTTTCGGCTGGTTCGGGACCGAGCTGGAGGCGCCGAGCGACCCCGCTTTCCCAAGGACACGGAAACTCTACAGAATGTCGAATTTGTGCTAGGAATCTTGCCACCCGGGAGAACCTCGAGCCCATGCCGAAGACCGAAGCCAGGAAGAAGCGGCCGTACATGGCGTCGCACCAGAGACGCCAGGCCCTGCTCGACGTCGCCACCGAGATCGTCGGCCGAGGCGGCTGGAGTGCCTTGACGATGACGGGGTTGGCGACGGAGGCGGGTGTCAGCCGCCAGCTCGTCTACGATCATTTCGAAGACGGCGACCCGGCTGCTTCTCTCCACCATCGGGTATCTCTTCGAGGAGTCCCACCGGGCGACAGCGGAGGTGCTGCAGGGGAGCGACGGCGATGTGCCGTCGACGATCCGCGAGGCCTACCGGATCTTCCTCGAGATGCCGGTGGCCCAGCGTCGAGCCCTTCGGGCGATTTCGGGTGACTTCGTTTCAGACCAACCCGAGACCCGCAAGGCGGTCACCGTGATGCGGGAGCAGATCTTCACCCTCTGGCTCCCCTACGCGCGGCGCCAGACCGGACTCGCCGAACGCGAGCTCCGCCCGCTGGTGTGGATGCTCACCTCGGCGTCTTGGGGACTTGCCGACCTGGTAGACGACGGGACTGTAAGCAAGAAAGAAGCGACGGAGTTGTTCGCGCACTTCGTCGAACAAACGATGACTCGCGGCCGAGCTCCGGGAAGACGCAGGAGGGCGGCGACTACGCCGCGGTCGCGAAACAGGAAACACGCTGGGAGAGGAGACCCCCATGAGTGAACAGGCCTATGTTCAGATCGCCAAGAACGTGGACAGAGGCATCCAGACCGCGCCCAAGTCGAACGGGGAGCTCTCGAAGGCCTTCATCGCCTACCTGAAGCTCGTCTACACACCCGAAGAAGCGGAGCTTGTGCAGCATGTCCCGATGCCGATGAACGTGAAGACCTCGGAAGAGGTGGCCGAGGCCTCGGGGCAGGACCTGGAACGCGTCGAGGAAGTCCTCGGCACGCTGGAAAAGAAGGGCTTCCTTACCCTCTCCCGGGGCAGCTACAGCCTGCCGGCGATTCCCGCCCTGGTGAACCTCCACGTGTTCTATCCCGAGATGAAGGCCGACGATCTGGAGGCCGCCAAGCTCTATCAGCAGTTCTTCATCAAGGAGAAGTTCTACAAGTACTACGGGACCTCCTCCAAGGGAACGCCGTCCCTGCGGAGCATTCCCGTCGAGCACGCGATCCATCCGGAGGAGAAGACCTTCAGCGCCGAAGAGGCCCACGCCTACATCCAGGGGCTCGAGACCGAGGATCTGGCGCTGGTCCCCTGCCCTTGCCGGACCCGGACGGAGAAGATGGACATCCGCGAATGCAAGGATGCCTTCCCGGTCGGAGCCTGCATCTTCATCGGAAAGACGGCCCAACGCTTCGAAGAGCTGGGACTGGGGAAGCGGGTCAGCAAGGACCAGGCGATCGACTATCTGGACGAGATGGTGGAGGTCGGGCTGGTCGCCACTGCGGAGAACTTCCTGGGGGAGCCGCACGGAATCATGTGCCTCTGCTGTGGCTGCTGCTGCTCCAACCTTCGCGGCAGGACGCGCTGGGACAACCCGACCGCCATCGCACCGGCTCACTTCCTTCCCGAGGCGAGCGACGACTGCGTTCTCTGTGGAACCTGCGCGGAGCGCTGCCTCCTCGATGCGCTCTCCCTGGATGATGAGACCGGGCGATCCGTGGCCGATCCGGACAAGTGCATCGGATGCGGAATCTGCACCATCACCTGCCCGACCGACGCGTTGAAGCTCCACCGATACGAGCGTCCCACTCGCCCGTTCGAGACCCGGCTCGAGTTCGGCCTGACCGTCGCGCGCGACAACGATCGGCTGCCGGGGCAGAGCTGAACGACTGAGAGAGGAGCCCGAGAATGGCAGACCCGATCTACAAGGGGCTGATGGAGAGATTCGCCCAGCGAGGCGTACGATATCCGGGAATGGACATCCCCGAATTCTACGAGCTGGCGAGAGAGCTCTTCACGCCGGAGGAAGCCTCCGTCGCCGCGGCCATGCCCAAGGGTTTCTGTACCGCGGAGCAGCTGACCGAGCCCTTGAAGAAGAGCAAGGAGGAAATCGAGGCCACCCTCCAGGGGATGACCATGAATGGTCTCCTGCTGTCGTTCCGCATGGAGGGAACCGAGACCTACAGCCTGCCTCCGTTCGTGCCCGGAATCTTCGAGTACCAGTTCATGCGCGGCACCAGGACCGAAAAGGACATCAGGCTCGCCAGGCTGATCAGCAGCTACCGAAAGGCCGTCGACGCCATCAATGGCATCCCCAAGATCTCCTTCCCCACCACCCGGGTCATCACCGTGGACCAGAAGATCGAGGCGGGCAACAAGGTCCACACCTATGACCAGATGTCGGCCTACGTGGAGAACGCCGATCCGATCTCCGTCTGCACCTGCTTCTGCAGACACGAAGCCGAATTGATCGACCCTGAGGATACCTGCGGAAATCGCAACGACGTGTGCATGCAGTTCGGCATGGGGGCGCGGTTCGCCATCGACAAGGGCATGGGACGAGAGATCTCCAAGAAGGAGGCGATCGAGATTCTGAGAGAATCGGAGGAGGCGGGACTGGTCCACTGCAGCGTGAACCGCCAGGACCTCGAATTCGTCTGCAACTGCTGCGCGGACCACTGCGTGATCCTGGAGGTGGCGCTGGCGCAGCCGAAGCCGGGGCTCGCCCTCAACTCGGGCTTCGAGCCCAAGCTCGACCCGGAAGCCTGCAACGCCTGCGAGGAATGCGTCGACCGATGCCCCACCACGGCCCTGGCCATGTCCGGAGACGACGTTCCCCAGGTGGATCTGGATCGCTGCATTGGCTGTGGCGTCTGCGCGACGACCTGCCCGACGGAGGCCTTCGTCTTGATCGCCAAGGAGGGATTCCCGGAGCCGCCGGCGGACCAGGCGGCCCTCAAGCAGGCCTTCAAGGCGTCCAACGCCGCGTCTTGAGAATCAGGGCGCGCTAGCCGCTCTTCACCTTCTCCACGCGCGCGGGGATGTACTTGTGATAGGGAACGCCGCTCAGGCGGTCCCGATGCTGCGCGCTCACCAGCGCCTGCACGTTGACACCGTGGGGCTCCAGCTCTCCCGTCTCCTCGTTCTCCCACAAGAGGCCGTAGCCGTGGGGCATGCTGAGATTCCCGGGGTAGATGTCATCGGTGACCCGCGCCGCCACCAGCACTTCTGAGTGCTCTGTGACCAGGCGGACGGTCTCTCCGTCGCCAATTCCCAGCTCTCCCGCCAGGTCCTCGTGCATGCGGAGGTAGCTCTCGCGCTCCTTCTTGCGCCAGGTCGGATCGCGCTGGATGGTGTTGGCATTGTAGTCCGAGCGCTCGCCCGTCTGTAGAATGAATGGGAAGTCGTCTCGGGAGCGGAAGTCGGTGTCTTCGGGAATCTCCAGCTCGCGGAACCGCTCCAGCAGCTCCGGTACGGCGAGCACCGCCTTCTTGTCGGGCGTGCGAACCAGCTCCCAGTTCGCGTCGGGATCGGCCCGGCAGAGCAAAACCCCCTCGGGATGATCGAGGAGCTTCTCGTAGACCTCCTCACCGGCGTTGCCCTCGCCACTGATGGTCCCCTCCTCCCGCAGCGCCTGGGAGTGGTTCATGGCGAAGAGCATGCTCACACCCTTGATCGCCGAGAGCACCGGCGCGGGCTCACCGGCCTCGATCGCCGACTCGAGGGCCGCGAATATCGGGTTGGTGGTGTAGTCGAGACCCATCTCCTTGGCGAGCTCGTAGAAGATCAGACACTCCTGCCTGGTCTCGGGCGGCGCGTCGAGAACCGGCCGGCGGAGATGCATGTAGATCTCCGGATGGCCCTTGGGAAACACCGACGCCTCCCACTTCTCGTACCCCACCGGCGGCGGGAGCACGTAGTGGGCGAGGCGCGCCGGCTCGCTCATCGCCGGATCGATTACCACCAATAGCTCCAGGTCCTCGAAGGCCCGAGTCATCTCCTGGGTGTCGGCGTAGGACCGCAGCGGGTTGCAGGCCTCCACGAACAGCGCCCGAATCCGCTCGTCGCCCGCATCGAGGATCTCCTCGGGGAGCGCGTTGGGCGGGAAGATCCCCCGAATCATCGGAATCCCGGCAACGCGGGTATGGGGGCTTTCGGCCTCCTTGGCGGTGTCGAGGACCCCAGCCCCACTGAACATGCTGACCGGGAAAGTGAGCGCCGTGAGCCGTTCCCATGTTACCCGTGAGGATGTGCAGCAGGGGTACGAGATAGCAGTTCTCCACCATGTGCAGGCTGTGGTAGATGCCGAGGTCCATCTTGATGCTGGCGCTGCTCGCCGTCGCAAAGCGGCGAGCCACTGCGACGATGTCCTCTTCGCTCAGGTCGCAGAGCTTCGCCGCCCGGGCCGGGGTCACCAGATCGGCGATGAACTTCGCCTCCTCCCAGCCGTTTGCGTGCTCCGCCACGAACGCCTCGCACACGAGCCCCTCACTCACGATCACGTTGAGCATCGCCAGCAGGAAGTAGAGGTCGGTGCCGGGCCGGATCTGGAGAAAGGTATCGGCCCTCTTTGCGGTCTCGTGGCGGCGCGGGTCGACCACGATGAGGGTGCGCGCCTCGTCCTTGGCGATCTGCTTCACCAGGTCGCGGGTCCGCTGGAAACCGGCGCTCATCCAGGGGTTGGACCCGAGAGCGATGAAGACCTCGGAGTCGTCCAGGCTGGGCCCATAGTCCAGCCCCTCGCTGCCAAACATGTGACCATTGACCCAGTACTTCTGGGTGAACTCCTGGGCCAGGGCGTTGAAGTGCCAGGGTGAGCCGAGCAGCTTGAGGAAGCCGCTGGCGTAGAGGTAATCGAGGTGGTTCGCCTGCCCGCCGCCACCCACCAGGGCAACGGCCCGAGGGCTCTTGCGGTCGATGATCTCGCGGAGCTTCACCGCGATCTCGGAGATCGCCTGCTCCCAGGAGACCGCTGCGAAGCTGCCGTCCGGCATCCGCTTGAGCGGAGTGGTCACACGTTGCTTGTGGTCGGCGTACTTGGAGACCGTGAGCGCCTTCCGGCAGGTGTAGCCCTGGCTGAAGGGATTGGTCTTGTCGGCCCGCACCTTGGTGATCCGGTTGTCCTCGACTCGCACCTGCAGGCCACAGTTTGTGGCGCACAGCACGCAGGAGGTCGATTGCCAGTCGTCGTTGCCGGTCGTGCTCATCTCTGGCTCCTCGATGATTCAGATCGAAATCGGGTTCGGGCGCTTGCTAGGGCTGCAGAATGACCTTTCCGACGGTCTCCTGGGCCTCGATGCGTCGGTGGGCCTCCTGGACCTCGGCCAGCGGCATTCGGCTGATCGGAAGGTAGATGTCGCCGCTCTGGAAGGCGGCGAACAGCGTCTGGTAGGCGGTGGCCAGGTCCGACATGCGCGGAAACATGGTCGCGGGCAGGAAGAACACGCGCAGGCCCAGGTTCTTCCCCTTGCCCATGAAGGAGAGCAGCGCTTCCTGGGAGGGATCGCCAGCCGCGTGCCCGAACAGCACGACGGTTCCGTCGACCCCACACATCTCGTAGCTCTGCTCGAAGCTCGGTCCACCCACGGAGTCGAGAACCAAGTCGGCGCCACCGCCATTCGTCAGTCGAGAAACCGCCGCGACCGGATCCTCCTTTCGGTAGACCACCACGTGGGTGTACCCCGCCTTCTTGGCGATCTCCGCCTTCTCCTCGGTGCTCACCAGTCCGATCGTCGTGCATCCGATCCGCTTTGCGACTCCGGCGACGAAACACCCCACACTGCCCGCGCCGGCGTGGGCCACCACGGTGGTGTCCGGCCCGGCGTGGTTGTCGTACAGGAGAAAGTAGGCCGTCAGTCCGGCCACCGGACACGACGCCGCCTGCTCGGTCGTGACGCCGTCCGGGATCGGAAAGGCGAGCGCGGCGGGTGTGCAGGTCTTCTCCGCGTAGGCTCCGCGCATGGCCATGGCCACCACGCGGTCTCCGACCTTCAGCGCTTCCACCCCCTCGCCGACCTCGTCGATGGGCCCGGCGAAGTCGGAGCCCATGGGGGCGGGCAGACCGGGCGTCGTGCCCTGGCCCCGGCGCTCGTTGATCTCGTGGAAGTTGATGGCGATCGCCTGGTTGGCGACGCGAATCTCTCCGGGACCGGGCGTCGGCTCCTCGACGTCCACCAGCTCCAGCACCTCCGGACCACCCACTGCGGTCATGTGCACGATCTTCATCCCGCGACTCCCTTCACGCGCTACCTGGCCCCCTCGCCCGAGTATACCCCCACCTGGGGCAGGCGGATATTGGGAGCCCGGGAGAGGGATTTGATATGTATGGAACCCATGCAGGCATCTCAGCAGATCGCAATCGTCGGAGCTGGCATCGGTGGACTGACCGCAGGTCACTTTCTCAAGGAGGCTGGCCAGGATGTGGCCATCTACGAGCGAGCCCCGATTCCGGGGGGAAGGATTCAGCTCCTCGAGAGAGAGGGCGCCCGCATCGATGTGGGCACCCAGTACTTCCACACCAACTACGTGGAAACCCTGAAGCTGCTCGACGCACTGGATCTCAGCGATCAGCTGCTGCCGATCCGAGCTCCCGTGATGCTGATGCGGAACGGCCGCGGCTTCCTGGCAAAGCACAACACCCTTCGATACAAGCTCATCCCCCTGCTCTCCAACCTCAAGTTCGGCCGGATCGTCTGGACCACGCTCAGAAATTTCCGAAGGCTCGACCCCTATGCCAACGACCCGCTGGAGGAGTTCGAGGGCATCGACCTGGCCGAACACGTGCTGCAGAAGTGCGATCGGGAGGTTCTCGAATACCTGGTGCGCCCAATCATCACCGCATTCAACATGTCCGATCCGGAGGGCGAGAGCCTCGCGCACTTCCTGAGAATGGCGAAGCAGTTCCTGACCTCCTCCGACACCTGTCTGCCGACGGGGATGTTCACGCTGCCGGAGACGCTGGCGAGGAAGCTGCCGGTTACGTACGACACCGAGGTGCTGGAGATCCGGACCGAGTCCAACCGGGTGACGGGCCTGCAGATTCGGATTGGAGGCGAGACCAAGACTGTCGAGGCCAGCGATGTCATCTGCGCGACCCCACTGGGGGAGCTATCTCGCCTGCTCCCCATCCTCACCGATGAAGAGAGAAGCGTCACCAGGGATTTCACCTACTCCCGGTTTCCTCTCGCGGTGTTCTTCATGAAGCGACGCGTGCCTGCAGACCACTGGGCCTATGTCTTCTCGCGGACCGAGAACTTCAAGACCTCCTTCACCTCCGACGCCCTCTTCAAATGCGCTCGGATGATTCCTTCCGGGAAATCGGTCCTGCAGGCATGGTTCGTTGGCGAGGCAGGCACACAGCTCGTCGACGAGAGCGACGAAGACATCGTCGCTCTGGCCATCGAAGAGATGACACGCGTCATTCCGACTTTCGCCAAAGAGGTGGAAGCCGTGGAGGTGGTCCGGCACCACACCGGCATGTCCCGGTATCGCGTCGGCATCTATCCGCGGCTCCGGGAGCTTCTGAAGGGAATGCGTCGAATCGAGGGGCTGCACCTGGTGGGGGACTACTACGGTCATTCCACCATCGAGACAGTGGTCCGCTCCGCCCGCAGTGCGACGGACGAGATCCTCGGCAGACCGATCCCGAGCGAGAGCCGCTGACGTGCCCACTCCGACCGTCGCGGATTTCATCCCTCCGGACAGGCTGGTCCTGAGCGACGGCCGTGAGCTCGGCGTCTCCTTCGAGGAGGATCGCGTCCCCAGCTACACGCTGCCGGATCCCGCTCGTCTTCGAGAGCGGCGAAGCCGTGAGCGACCTCGAGGGCTGGCGGCGCCGGCGGATCGAGATCCTGGAGCTGTTCCAGAGCCACGTCTACGGCCGCAGTCCCGGCGCTCCGACCTCCCTTCGCTCCGAGGTGCTGGAGAGCGAGCTCCGCCGCACTCGGCGGCCGCGCCATTCGCGAGCAGGTGCGGCTCCATTTCGGCGACGCCGACACACCCGCGTTGGACGTATTGATCTACCGACCCGCGACCGGTGACGGACCGGTCCCCGCCTTTCTCGGCCTCGACTTCTTCGGCAATCACTCCATCCACACCGATCCGGCCATCATCCTCTCGGGCCAGTGGATGCCGGACGACCCGACCCAGGGAGTCCAACGCCACCGGGCGACGGAACGATCCCGCGGAGCCAGCGCCAGCCGCTGGCCCGTCGAGACGATCGTGGAGCGCGGCTATGGGCTGGCCGTTGCCTATTGCGGCGACCTCGACCCCGACTACGACGACGGCTTCCAGAATGGCGTCCACCCGCTCTTCTACCGGGAGGGACAGTCGCGGCCGGATCCCGACCAGTGGGGTGCGATCGGCGCCTGGGCCTGGGGCCTCAGCCGCATCCTCGACTTTCTCGAGTCCCACCCGGCGGTCGATCACCGCCGCGTCGCGGTGATCGGTCACTCGCGTCTGGGAAAGACCGCCCTCTGGGCGGCTGCCCAGGACGAGCGGTTCGCGATGGCGATCTCCAACCAGTCGGGATGCGCCGGCGCGGCGCTCAGCCGGCGGCGGCTGGGCGAGACGGTGGAGGCGATCACCACCGTCTTCCCGCACTGGTTCGCCCGGAACTTCCAGCGCTACGCGGGCCGCGAAGACGCCCTTCCCCTCGACCAGCACATGCTGCTGGCACTCGTCGCCCCTCGCCCCCTCTACGTGGCGAGCGCCGTGCTCGATCGCTGGTCGGACCCGCGCGGCGAGTTCCTGGGGGCCATGGCCGCCGAGCCCGTCTACCGCCTGCTCGGCGCCCGGGGCCTGGATACCGATCGCATGCCCGAGATCGACCAGCCTACCGGAGACGTCCTCGCCTACCACGTCCGCACGGGCGGGCACGACGTCCGGCTCTGGGACTGGCTCCAGTTTCTGGCCTTTGCGGACCGCCACCTCTGACGAGGCCGGAGCTGCCGCATCGACGGATGAACCCGAGCGAGCGCAGGGGCTCGGGAAGCGGCGGATGGCCGGTGGTGCCCCAGAGGAGAGCAAAGTCCGCCTCCGGCTTCCCCACGATTCTCGCGGCGGTGAGGTAGCCGTTGGAATGGGCCGGAACCACGCCGGTTCCGTTGTAGGCGACGCTCACGTGGACGTTTCCGTCGCCGATCGGCCCGGCAACGCCTCGGCCGTCGAGAGTGTGCGCCGTCACGCCGTGCCACCCGTCCTCCAGCTCGATCTCCGCCATCCATGGGTACCGTCGCGCGATCGTGGTCCGCGCCAGCTTTCGCGCGGCGCGGATGTCTCCCCACTCGCAGGAGTTGAAGGCCGCGTATCCCAGCAGCACCCGCACGATGAATCGCCCGCTCGGCGTCACGCTGGTGGAGATCGGAAGGAAGCGCTCCTCGTAGCGCATACGCCAGTAGTCCAGGTGATAGCCTCGAAGCTCCTCCGGGCTGAGCTCTGCGGGTGACGAAGGTGTAGTGATGCACCGGAAACACCGTCGAGCGAAACAGCCCGAGCCGCGGGTGTAGGCGTTCGTGGCAATCACCGCATGCCTGGCCCGCACCGTACCCGTCGGTGTCACCAGCTCCACGATCTTCCCCGGACGGATTTCCATCACCGGAGAGATTCGTGAAGATCGACTTCCATACGACGAGCTGCAGCCGCGTGCCCCGCCACCAGCTTGCCCGGATGAATTGCGAAGCTCTCCGGCGGACTCACTGCCCCTGCATAGAACGTCGTACCGATCTGCTCGCGCAGCTCCTCCGCGGAGAGCCAGCGCTCGGAGGGCTTGATCTTCGAACGAGCCTGCCCGGCGGCGGCTTCCGAGGGGTACAGGTAGAGGACGCGGTCCTTCTGGTAGTCGCATTCCAGCTGCTCGTCTTCGAGGAATTGCAGCCAGCGCTCGAAGGCCCGCCGGGTCATCGGGTTCTCCGCGATGGCGGGGTAGTGGAGAAGCGCCATGCCGCTGTTGCGAGAGCTGGCGCCAGAACCGAGACGATGCGATTCCAGCACCGCCACCGACCACTGCGGGCGCAGCTTCTTCAGGTAATACCCGCAGGCGAGTCCCGTGTAGCCACCACCCACGATCGCGACGTCCACTTCGCGGTCCCCGCGAGCCGCGGCGCGCGGGGAATCGGGGGCGCTTCGAGCGTCCACAGGCTCAGTGTCCGGGTGCCGTCGCGCTCCACGCCGGAGCGTCGATCGACGACCACACCCGCCGCTCCTGCCGCCAGGCCCACGCCCGCAGCGACCAGGAACTTGCGCCGTGACAGCATCGACAAGGTGACCCCTCCCACGCCGTGGATCCGCCGGTCTCGGAGTCTACCGGGAATTGATCCTCTCTCGAAACTGCGCAAGCCTCTGATCGTCGATCGGATTGGAGGGTCGCTTGCAGGAGAAGAGAGGTATCCGAGAGCTGCTCGACGCAGAGCTATCGCGTCGCTCGTTCATCCGGAACGCCTTGATCGCAGGCGGAGGAATGGCCACCGTGGGACCCGCGGCATTCGCTGCGGACGATGCGCGAGGCACTCTCTCCACGATGCGCGAGATTCCTCCCGAGAAGATCGAGCCGATTCTCCGCTTCCATGGAGAGGTCTTTCCGGACAATCCGAACCGGATGTTTCGGGAGGGAAGATTCCCCGAAACGCCCGAACCCGACCGCGAAGTCGAGGTCGTCATCGTCGGCGGCGGCGCCGGCGGGCTGACCGCTGCCTATCGGCTGAAAGATCGCAATCTCCTGCTCCTCGAAGCGCTGCCACAGCTCGGCGGAAACTCCATGTACTTCGAGTGGGAGGGCATGCCCTTCTCGCTGGGCGGTCAGTACATCGGGATGCGCGACACCAGGACCGCTCCGGCCTGGGATCTCTGTGGCGAGCTGAACCTGGAGCCGGAGAAGGACACCAGTCCGCTCGCCGTGGTCTTTCCAGGCAACCTCCAGATCGAGGACCCCTACAGCCTCTGGGGTCTGTTGCAGATGCCGATCCCGTGGCGCGTAAAACGGGACATCGCCAGGTTCTACCTGTGGGACATGCCGAAGATCGATGTCGAGGCCCGCAAGGACGAGCTCGACCGGGTTCCCGCCTCGGAGATGATCGCGAAGTACTCGCCGGAGTTCCGGGCCTGGTACGAGAAGCTCGCCAAACCGTATCCCAGGACTGCTGACGCCTCCGCCTACTACGCCATCAAGTCCGCCCAGGAGCAGGACTACGCCGGCGATGGGGGGATCGCTTCGCTACCGGGGGGCTTGGGCCTGATCAATCACAGACTCGTCCAGAAGATCGAAGCAGCCGGTCCCGGCCGGATGCTCACCAATGCGTTCGCCTACCGGGTCCGACACGACTCCGAGGGACGAGTCCTCGTCAGCTACTGGCACGACGGAAGAGTCACCACCGTCCGCGCCAGAGCGGCGATCATCAACGCGGAGGCGAACATCGCCACCAGGATCCTCGAGGACATCCCGGCTGAGTCGAAGAATGCAATGGAAGCGATGCGGCGGTTCAGCTATCCCACCTTCCACTTCTGCTCCCGGGAGCCCATCTATCAGCGCGGCTACCGCGTCGGCGTCATGAACAGCACCGTCCAGGCCGTCACCGTTCCCGACTGGTTCAGCCGGGACCAGGGGCCCCAGCGGCCCAACATCCTCTCTTGCTTCAACAAGATGTCACTCGAAGACGTCGAGGTGGTGCAAGACAGGAAAGCGATGCTGAAGATGAGCTGCGGGGTGTTGAGCGAGCTCGACCTGCGTTTCCCTGGCGCCCTGGAGAAGGTCGAAGCCGTGCAGGTGTTCCTGCGGACCCGGAACTACTGCGTGCCCTATCCGGGTTACATCACCGAGGTCCTGCCGAAGCTCGGGAGGCCGTACGGCCGCATCTTTTTCGCCAACGCGGAGTACCTGAGTCCGGTCACCCACCTGCCCGAGGCAATCGTGGCGGGGAGCCGGGCGGCCCAGGAGGTGCGAAAGCTGCTCTAGCCGATCGCTTCTTCCTGCACGAACTCCGCGTGGTATCGCGCGGGCTGCACCAGCAGCGACAGCCCCACCGAGATCAGGCATCCGATGGCCGTTGCAGCGAGCACGATCTCGTAGCTTCCGGTCCGGTCGAAGATGTACCCCCCACCCGGTATGCCGACCAGCACGCAGAACGCGTAGGCCAACCCCATGATGCCGCTGATCCTGGCGAAGTTGAGCTCGCCGAAGCAGCGGCCGATCAGCACCGGCGCAATGATGGTGTTGGCTCCCAGCCCGATGCCATAGGGGATCGCGTGCAGCAGGAGCAGGTTGACTTCGCGAAGGCCGAGCTCGACGATGAACAGCTGGAGTGCGGCGGGGCCGATGCCCATCAGCAGTCCGGTCAGTGCCAGGAGCACCTGCGGCCGCATCCGGTCCGCCAGCCAGCCGCCGGCCAGATTGCCGATCATGCTGAAGCCGATGGTCAGTCCGTAGTAGAAGGCGGCCTGCTGGGAGGTGAATCCCGCCTCCTGCTCGGCAAAGGGAACCAGGTGAAAGTTCAGCGCCGAGACACCGGCGAACTGGAGCACGAAGGTGACGGCCAGAAGCCCGAAGGTCCACGAGGTGACGGCGCGCTTCACCGGCAGACCGCTGACCACGGCGGCGCTGGCTTCGCCGTGCTCCTCGTCGGACGCAATGCCATCGACCGGGAGATCCATCTCCGAGGGCCGGGTCCTGACGAAGATCGCGATCAAGGGAATCACCACGATCCAGAGGACGATGCTCGCGAAGACCCAGGTGAATCGCCAACCCCAGAAGCGGATCAGGAACTCGTTGAGCGGAGGCAGGAGAAAGCCACCGAAAGCGGGCCCCACGACGACCAGCGCCAGGGCACGGCCCCTGTACTCGTTGAACCAGTTGGTGACGGCGGTCTGGGCGGGCAGGAAAGTCACCCCGACCAGCAAGAAGCCACTGATGGCGAGGACGGCGTACAGCGTCCAGAGGTTCTGCATCGCGGCGAGTCCCAGGTTCGAGAAGCTCACCAGGATTGCCGCGACCAGCATGGTCTTCCGAACCCCGAATCGCGCGATCAGGATGCCGACCACCGGGCTGGCGACACCCATCATGATGGCGAAGATCGCCACGCCAGCGGAGATCTGGGTCATGCTCCAGCCGAACTCGGCCTGAAGGGAGCTGATGAAGACGGGAAAGACGTAGAAGCCGGTGCCGGCGGAGTTGAAGAGGATCACGAACAACGCCATCACCATCCACCAGCCGAAGAAGATCTTTCCCTCCCGCTCTGATCTCACGACTGGCGTACCCTCATCAGCCCTCGCTCTCGAACCGGCGAAACCAGCCGAGCTTATCGAATCTGGAGAGCCCACGGGGTATCGTCGGCCAGAATCCCGCAACAGCCAGCCGGTTGGTCACCCGGAAGGAGGGCATTCCTCGATGACAGACCCGCGCGCCGAGACCGGGGTCTTCCACGGCTGGAAGCTGATCTGGGCGCTCTCCGTGATTCTCTTCTTCGCCGCCGGCGGTAGCATGTACGTCTTCCCGGTCTTCATCGAGTCGTTCCAGCAGGAGTTCGGCTGGAGCATGACCCAGATCTCTGCGGGGGCGGCGATCTTTGCCATCGTGATGGGTCTCTCCAATCCGCTGGTGGGAACCTTGTTCGCGCGCTGGGGCGCCCGCGCCACGATGCTGACAGGCGCCACCCTCCTGGCCCTGACCAGTCTCGCCTACGCCTCGCTGACCAGCCTCTGGATGCTGTACGCGATCATGATGGTGGCCGGCTTTGCGGTGGCCAGCAGCACGGTCCTGCCAGCGCAGACCCTGGTCACCAACTGGTTCGACAGATCTCGGGGGCGGGCAATGGGCGTCACGATGCTGGGCATCGGCGCGGGCGGCTTCCTGCTGCCACCTCTCAACGAGCTGCTGATCCGGCTGCTCGGTTGGCGGCTCACCTGGCTGGTCTCCTGTGCCATCCTGGTGCTGATCGTGATCCCGCTGATCGCGATCTTCGTGCGAACCCGGCCCTCCGACCTGGGCCTCTCGCGCGATGGAATCGCCCCCGGCGAGGCGAGGGGAGCGGAGTCGACTCCGGCCGGCGGCCTGACGACCCGGACCGCCGTCACCAAGCTCGGATTCTGGCTGCTGCTCGGAATTTTTCTCCTGCAGCTCTCGGGAGTCTCAGCTCTGAACTTCCACTTCGTTCCCTTCGCCATTCAGGAGATCGGATTCACCTCCCAGCAGACCGCATTCTTCTACGGACTGTCGATTGGCTTCAGCATCGTCGGCCGGCTCTCCTTCGGACTGCTGGCGGATCGATGGTCCCCCACTCTGCTGATGGCGATCAGCCTGCTGCTGGCCGTGCTCGGCCCAGCCGTCCTCGAGCTGTTCTTTCTCCGTCTCCGCCTTCACGAAGTCGCGCTGCTCTGGCTCTACGCCATTCCCTTCGGAATCGGGAGCGGCGGGAACTTCGTCACCCTGCCGGTCCTGGTCGGGCGTTGCCTCGGTGAGCTGCACTTCAGCAGGATCATGGGGCTGCTGATGACCGGATCCGCCGTCGGGGCCATCATCGGCATCCCCCTCTCCGGCTGGGTCTTCGACCAGACTGGCAGCTACGAGTGGGTGCTGATCGCCTGCCTCGTGGCACTTCTCCTGGCGACGCTGCTCACGGCACTGGTCCGCACCGATCGTCATCACGGGGAGTTCGTGACCGAGGGCGAAGCAGCAACGTCTGCTTCTTGACACCCCGAATCTCACGGGCGTATACCGGAGGCTCATCCTCAGCGCCGCCACGGCTGCACCTGGACGGAAGCGTTCTGTACGTCATCGGCGTGGACATCGGCTCGGCCAGCTCCAAGGCCCTGATCCTCGAGAACGGCGAGGTATTCGAACACGCCATCCTCCCCACCGGCGCCGAGTCGGTCGGCTCCGCCGAGCGCGTCATGGAGATGGTCCTCCGCCGGGCGGGACGCGAGCTCGCTGACGTCAGCTACGTCGTCTCCACCGGCTACGGAAGGGTGATCGTCCCCTTCGCCGACGAGGAGATGACGGAGCTCTCCTGTCACGCCCGCGGCGCCCATTGGCTCTTCCCCGAAGCCCGCACCGTGCTCGACATGGGCGGACAGGACTGCAAGGCGATCCGCTGTGACGGGCAGGGGCGCCTGGGTGACTTCGCCATGAACGACAAGTGCGCGGCGGGCACCGGGCGCTTTCTCGAGTTGATGTCCGACGTCCTTCGGATCCCTCTGAACGAGATCGGCCCCCTCTCCCTCGAAGCGACCGACGAGGTGCGGATCAGCAACACCTGTGCGGTGTTCGCCAAGTCCGAGGTGGCGGCGCTGGTGCGACAGGGACGCGACCGCGGGGAAATCCTCGCCGGTCTGCACGAGGCGATCGCCACCCGCGTCCACGCACTGCTGCGCAAGGTGGACGTGGAGCCCGAGTTCGTGATCGCCGGGGGCATCGGCAAGAACCCGGGCGTGGTGCGGCGGGTCGAGGCCAAGGTCGGCCTGTCGGCACAGCTGCCGCCCGAGCCCCAGATCACCGGCGCCCTGGGCGCCGCGCTCTTTGCCGCCGACCGCGTCGCCGAGGGCGCGGGGCGGCGCTAACGGAAGGAGGTCGCCATGGCCACGTCCACCAGCGCCAAGAAGCACCTCGAGACCACGCTTCTGGTCCCGGAGATGCGCCGGAAGCACTACGCGCAGACCGTGGCCGATTCCAAGGCGGGCAAGAAGGTGGCCTGGTGCAGCAACAACATCCCCAGCGAGATCCTGGAGGCGATGGACATCACCGCCGTCTACCTGGAGAACTACGCCACCGTGTGTGCCTCCAAGCGCCTCTCCTCGGCCTTCTGCCAAGCGGGCGAACAAGCGGGATTCTCCCAGGATGTCTGCGGCTACGCCCGCATCCTGATGGGCTACCTCCTGGGCGGAGAGGATCTGCCCGAGGCGCCCTACGGCGGGCCCGCCGAGCCCGACATCCTGATCGTCAACAGCTACAGCTGCGACTCGAGGATGGGCTGGTTCACCACCATGGCCCGCACCCTCGACCTGCCGGTGTACGTGCTCGATTCGCCCTACCAGCCGGGGGGTGGCTGCACCGACCCGGACAACATCGTCTACACCGAGTCCCAGCTGCGCGGCCTGATCGCCTTCCTCGAGGAGCACACCGAAACCAGATTCGACGCAGCCCGGCTGCGCCAGCGCCTGGAGCTCTCGGCCAAGGCGAACGACATCCAGGTGGAGATCTACGAGATGCGCAAGCACGTGCCCTCGCCCATGGGCGCCGGCGATGCCTACACCGCGGTGTGGCCGGGCATGTATCTCACCGGCACCGAGGAGTGCGATCGGTTCTACGATCAGCTGCGCGCCGAGATGCGCGAGCGCATCGAGAAGGGGATCGGCATCGTGCCGGAGGAGAAGATGCGCCTGATGTGGAGCGGTCTCCCCCTCTGGTACAACATGTCGCTGATGAACTACTTCGAAGAGAAGGGCGGAGTGGTGGCCATCGAGAACGCCTTCTTCCGCCAGCTCCGAAGCCTCCCCCAGCAGGACGAAGACCCGGTGCGCGACATGGCGCTTCGCTCGACGATGCGGCGAGGCTACGCCGGAGGCATCGGCGAGCGGATCGACCTCACCGTGGAAGTGGCCCGGGAGTACAGCATCGACGGGGTGATCCTCTCCTACAACCCCTCCTGCCGTCTCTTCTACATCCTGCAGCCTGCTCTCAAGAACGCCCTCGACCGCGCCGGCATCCCCACCCTGGCGCTGGAGTGCGACATGGCGGACGAGCGCACCTACTCCGAGGGCCAGGTGAAGACGCGCCTCGACGCCTTCATGGAGCGGCTGCTCGCCCGCCGCGAAGGAGACCGACGTGAAATCCGACCTTCCTGAACTCCGCGAGCGTCGGCACCAGGAGGCGCGCGCCTGGAAGGAGCGCACCGGGGGCAAGGTGGTGGGGCTCTTCTGCTGCAGCGTGCCCGAAGAGCTGATCCACGCCGCGGGGATGCTCCCGGTGCGGCTGCTGGGAGAGCACGAGGACACCTCGGAGGCCGACGTCTTCTTTCCCGTCAACGTCTGCCCCTACCCCAAGGCCTGCTTCGACCAGGCGCTCAAGGGCAAATACGATTACCTCGACGGGATGGTGGTGCCCAACGTCTGCGACATGGTGCGCGCCATGTTCGGCTTCTGGCAGACCAGCAGCCCCCTGCCCTTCCTGTACTTCCTGGAGGTGCCACAGAAGATCAGCCCCGAGAGCACCGAGTTCTTCACCGTGGAGCTGCGGCGCTTTCGCGAGGCGCTGGAGGCCTTCGGCGGAAACGCCGATCGGCGATGATGCGATTCGGGAGGCGATCCGCCTCTGCAACAGCGACCGCGAGCTCTTGCGCAAGCTATCCGCGATGCGGGTGACGTCGGGTGTGCCGGGCTCCCTGGTGCAGGACGCGACGCTCACTGCCATGGTCCTGCCGAAGGAGCGGCACCTGGAGCTGATGAAGGCGGCGCTCGCCGAAGCGCAGGCAGCGCCAGCGACAGACGGCGTGCCGCTCTTCCTCTCCGCCAGCATGCTCGACGAGAGCGACTTCGTGCGCCTGATCGAGGAGAGCGGCGGACGCGTGGTGGCCGACGACATGCCGGCGGGGACGCGCTACTTCCAGGCCGACGTGGACGAGGACGATCCCGACCCGCTCCGCGCCCTGGCCCGCCGCTATCTCGAGGAGATCGCCTGCCCGCGCAAGATGCTGCCCGAGGCGCACCTGGCGCACATGCTCGCTCTGCTGGAGGGAAGCGGCGCGCGCGGCGTCGTGATCCACAATCTGCGCGCCTGCGACTGCCACCTCTACGAGTACCCCTACTTCAAGAAGGAGCTCGAAGCCCGCGGCCTGTCCGTGCTCTTCTTCCGGGGCGAGGAGACCGCCACCGAGCTCGAGCAGCAACGCACCGACATCGAAGCCTTCGTCGAGATGATCGAGGGATAGGAGACAGGAGACGCGGTGGGCGAAGCTCTCGTCGCCGGCATCGATGTCGGAGCGCACAACGTGAGCGCGGTGCTGCTCGGTCCGAGTGGCGTCCTCGGTCACGCCATCCTCGCCTCGGCGGAGGAGGGTGAACGCGCAGCCAGGCGCTCGCTGGAGGAGGCCTGCGCCCGCTGTGGAAACCTCCCGATTCCGGAAGCCGTGGTCGCCACCGGATGCGGGCGCAGCCACGTGAGCTTCGCGGCGCGGCAGAGCTCCGAGGTGCTGTGTCAGGCTCGCGGGGCCCACCATCTCTTCCCCCAGGCGCGCACGGTCCTCAACCTGGGAGCGGAGAGCAACCGCGCCGTGCGGATCTCTCCCGAGGGACGGGCCACGGCCTTTGCCACCAACGACAAGTGCGCCGCCGGCTCCGGCCGCTTCCTCGAGCTGATGGCTCGAGTGCTGGAGGTCCCGCTGGAGGAGATGGACGAGCTCGCCCTGGCAGCCGATTCGCGCGCAGAGGTGAGCAGCCGCTGCACCGTCTTCGCCGAGTCGGAGGTGATCTCCCACATCCACCGCGGTGTGCCCAAGGCGCAGATCCTGGCGGGCATCCACGCCGCGGTGGTGGACCGGATCGTGGAGCTGGCGGGGCGCATCGAAGTGGAGCCGGAGGTGGCCGTGACCGGCGGCCTCGCTCTCAACCGCGCTCTATTGGCGGATCTGGAGTCGCGCCTCGGCCTGCCCCTGCTCGTCCCCTCCGAGCCCCGCATCGTGGGCGCCCTGGGTGCGGCCATCAAATGACTCGAACCCAGACAGAGCATTGGCGGCGCCGTCCGCTCCTTCTTTTCAACCCTTCCAACCAGGAGATTTCCGGATGAAGACGCTGATCGAGAATGCGAGCCTGATCGACGGCCTGGCGGCAGAGCCGGCTGGAGGCATGAGCCTCCTGATCGAAGACGGAGCCATCGCCGAGATCGGGCCCAAGGTCGCTCCCGACGGCGCGGACGAGGTCATCGACGCCGCAGGCAAGACGGTGATGCCCGGCCTGATCGACGCCCATCTCCACCTGATGGGCATCCGCGCCTACGATCCAGTGCTGGCCAGCATCGAGGACCCGTTCCTGAGGGCGGCCCGCGGGTGTGGCCGACGTGCGGAAGCTGATCGAGGCCGGCTTCACCGCGGTTCGCTGCGCGGGCTCGAACCTGGGTGTCCCGCTGAACGCGGCCGTCAAGGAGGGCACCATTCCGGGGCCCCGGATCGTCGCATCCCACCTCGCCATCTCCCAGACCGCGGGCCACGGCGACATGCACATGCTGCCTGCGGACTGGCTCACCGGACCCTATGCCGGAACGCGGATCGCCGACGGTCCCGACGAATGCCGCAAGGCGGTTCGCGAGCAGATCCGCGAGGGGGCCGGGGTCATCAAGATCATGACCACCGGTGGCGTGCTCTCGGAGAAGGACTCCCCACGCCATCCCCAGTTCGTCGATGAAGAGGTGGCGGCCATGGTCGAGGAGGCCCACCGGGTGGGCCTCAAGGTGATGTCCCATGCCCAGAGCGAGGTGGGCATCCAGCTGGCCCTTCGAAACGGCGTCGACACCATCGAGCACGCCATCTATCTGGACGCCGAGACCATCGACATGCTGCTGGAGAAGGACGCGGTGGTGGTGCCCACCTTCGCCATCGTCAACGCGATCGTGGCCTTCGGACGGGCGGCCGGCTTGCCGGAGTACGCCATGAAGAAGGCCGAAGAGAGCCACAAGGCCCATCTGGAATCGATCCGGCGCGCCTTCCAGGCGGGAGTCAAGATCGCCCTCGGCACGGATTTCGCCGGCCCGTTCGGCGTGGCCCACGGCGACAACGCGGTCGAGTTGGAGATCCTGGTCAACCAGGTCGGCATGAGCCCCATGGAGGCGATCGCCAGCGGCACGCGCATCGCAGCAGAGGCCCTGGGGCTGGAGGACGAGATCGGCACCCTCAGCGCGGGCAAGGCGGCGGACCTCTTGATGGTCGACGGCGATCCGTCCCAGGACGTCAGCATCCTCAAGCAGAAGTCCGCCATCGAGCTGGTGATGAAATCGGGCGAGATCGTCGTGGACCGGCGGTAGACCGAAGCGAGGGTTCCGCTACGCCCCCATCATGTCGTCGAGAGGGATGGACCTCGCGCCGGGTATCACGTAGCTCGTGTGGGTCACGAACGCCTCGCCGTTCCAGACGTGCAGGAAGGCTGCGGCGGGATCCAAGGCCGCCTGGGGCCCCGCCTCGGGCGCGAGATCCAGGTGGACCTGCCAGGCGGTGCTCGGCGCCACGGCCACCGGCACGCCATCGAGCGTCGGAGTGGAAGGGGCGATGAATGTGCCCGCAGACGACCAGGCGCACCTGCGGGTGGCCGCGGAGAACGCCGCGCAGCGCGCTCGCTCCGGATAGCCCCATCGCATCCATCCAGCGGATACCCGACTCGAACGGGGGATGGTGCATGAAGATGAGCGTCGGCCGATCCGGCTCGGCGGCGAGCGCCGCGCTCGAGCCAGGCCAGCCGCTCCTCGCAGAGCGCGCCACCGTCCTGTCCTTCGACCAGCGTATCGAGCGCGATCAGGCGCACCGCGTAATCCTCGATCGCGTAGTGCAGGAAGCCGGTCTGCGGAAGGTACCCGTGATCGGGAAACGCCTCGACCAGTGCCTGGCGACGGTCGTGGTTTCCGGGGATCAGGTAGAAGGGTGCATCCAGAGCAGCGAGCCGCTCGCGCAGCACCGCGTAGGACTCGGGCTTCCCGTCGTCCGCAAGGTCGCCCGTCACCAGCACCACGTCGACCGGTGTGGAGAGGCCGTTCAGCCGGGCGACGGCGGCCTCGAGCTGCGCGCTGGTGTCGATCAGATTCGCGAGCTTCCGGCCCTCGGGAAGCAGGTGGGTGTCGGTGATTTGCGCGATGATCATCTTCTTTCCTGAGGGCACGGTCACGAACCACCGGGCCTTACGAAGAGCATACGGGCGAACTGGATGGCGGCAAACACGAGATACAGAATGAGACCAAAGAGGTAGACGCCGAAGCATCGGAAGCGAGCCCACGCCCAGGGCGTTGCAGATCTGTGCGATCAGGTTGGCCAGGAAGAGGAACGCAGCGAACACGAGCAGACAGACGGGGGCGACCTCGAGTATCTCCGCCCGCGTCGCGGCGCATGCGCGACAAACCGACCACATGAGCCGGGACGGCAGCGGCCACCATCATCGCGCTGCTCCACTGCCAGAGCTCCGGCTCGGGCACGCCGACGAAGCCGAGAGCGATCGGGATCAAGGAGAGGAACAGGGTCCCGAGGCTGGCCGCTACCAGAGCGGCCAGCCGAAGCGAGTCGGCGGGCGGGAGCGCTCCGGGGCCGCGTCCGAATACGACGACGATGCCCGCGAAGCCAGCCAGGCCGAGAGAGACCTCGGAGAGGGTCAGGAGCGTGTCGAATGCATCCAATCGTCTTCCCCGCGGCAGCCTTCGCCGTGGCGCGCGCCGTCGAGCCCCGGCGTGGATCGGATTCTACATCGACCTGTTTCAGACAGAAACCCCATTCCGCTGCGCCTCGCCGTCGACCAGAGCGCGGTCCCGACGCCTCCGGATGACCCGCCATGGTACGATCACCGGCGTGAAGGGCGTGCGCCGGCCTGGACCATGAAGGTGCCGGGAGACATGCCGGACTTCTAGGTGCGCGTAGCAGCGGCGCCCGTAGGACGCGATCTCGTCGTTCATCGCGTCGATCAGCGCCGGATCGGACGGAACGCTGTGGCTCGGGGCGGCGATGTAGCCACCGCCGGCCGCCATCTCGTCGATGCGCTTTCGGACCTCGGCGCGCACTTCCTCGGGTGTCGCTCCAGGGCGGTTCAGCACGAACTGGCTGTCGATTCCTCCACAGAAGGTGATTCGCCCGCTGTACTGCTGCTTGAGCGCCGCCAGATCGTTGCAGGGCTGACACGGGTTCCAGATGTCGGCACCCATCTCGACCACGTCTTCGAAGATCGCCTCGATCTTTCCGCAGGAGTGCTGGTTGATCAGGAGGCCGCGGCGCTTCATGGCGTCGTAGAGGCGCTGTGTGTGGGGCTTGACGATCTCGCGCCAGGTCTCCGGACGCAGGAAGAGACGGTCCTGGGCGCCCCAGTCGTCCCCGTACCAGACCATGTCGAGGTTGGCGACGTCGTCGAGCCGTTCGATCAACCCGATCTTGTAGTCGGCGAGAGCCCCGAGGAGCTCATACATGAGCTCCGGCTCGGCCACGTAGCCCATCAGCGCCTCGCTCATGCCCAGCAGCAGGTAGGAACGCTCGAACAGGCCCATCTCGATGAATCCGCAGACAGCAGGTACTGATCGCGGTCGATCTGGGCTGCGTACCTGGCGATCGCATCCCAGTCCATTGCGTCGATATCGGGAATGGTGATCTGCTCCTTCCAGCGGGCGAGATCGGTGATCGTGTGTCCCCCAGACGTAGGGAAGGTACCCCCCTCGGCGCGAGCCTCGTAAGACCAGTGGACGCCGAAGTCATCGCGTCCCGCCGCCAAGCAGCGTTCGAAGACCGGAGGGCCAATCCATGCAATGCCCTCCATGGCCGTGGGCACCCACTCGGGCTGATCGTGGCGGATGGCTCGCAGCAGGTTCTCTTTGGGAGTCAGCATCAACTTTCCTCAACCGAAGCGCGCATTCGAACCAGATTCGCCCAGATCTCTCCCTCGTGTCCACCTCACGCCGACTGGCAATCCCCACGGGGGGCGTGGATCGGCCCCCAGAAGCACCGTACATTCGGAACATGAAGCTGGACGAGAGGAGCGAGGAGCCTCGACGATGACGTCACCGCGAGCCGGCCTGGACCTGCCCGACTTCTTCCGGGTGCGTCAGCGCTTCGAGGGACCGCGAGTGGAGGACGTCCCCGCGGCGGTGCGCGAGACGCTCGAGTCCCTGGACCTCGGTGCCAAGGTCCGACGCGGGGAGACGGTCGCCATCACGGCCGGGAGTCGCGGAATCGCCAACCTGACCCTCGTCCTCGAGGAGATCGTTCGCCACCTGCGCTCCCTCGGCGCCGAGCCCTTCATCGTTCCGTCGATGGCGAGCCACGGTGGGGGCACCGCCGAGGGGCAGCTGCGGATCCTCTCCTCCTACGGCATCACCGAGGAGAGCTGCGGCTGCCCGATCCGCAGCTCGATGGAGGTGGTGCGCGTCTGTGACTCGAAGCTCGGCTTCCCGGTGCTCTTCGACCGGAACGCCTTCGAAGCGGACCACGTGGTCGTCTGCAACCGGGTCAAGCCGCACACGCTCTTCTCGGGTCCCATCGAGAGCGGTCTCCTCAAGATGCTGATGATCGGACTGGGCAAGCGGGACGGGGCCGGCCTCTATCACCGGGCCATCCTCGAGCACGGCTTCTCGGCAGTGCTCGCGGATGTCGGGGCGGTGCTGCTGGAGCGCTGCGGCGTCCTCGCCGGCCTGGCTCTGGTCGAGCGCGGAGACGACCAGACCGCCCGCGTCGAGGCCCTGCCACCGGAACGCTTCTTCTCCGACGAGCCCCGGCTTCTGGAGATCGCGCGCCGCTTGATGCCGTGTCTTCCCTTCTCGGAAGTGGACCTGCTGCTGATCGACGAGATCGGGAAGAACGTGAGCGGCTCCGGACTCGACACCAACGTGGTCGGCCGCAAGTCCTCCCTGCACCACGCCGCCCCGGAGGAGCCGATCCGGGTCCGCTTCATCGCAGTGCGAAGCCTGACGCGCGCGACGCACGGGAATGCGGTGGGTATCGGTGCGGCCGAGTTCTGCCGCTCCCGCGTGCTCCGCGAGATGGACGTCGCGGCGACGCGGCTGAATGCGCTCACCGCCGGCGACCTGACCGCGGCCATGCTTCCCCTCGACTACGAGACAGACGCCGAGATCCTGGAGGCCGCACTTCCGATGATTGGCCTGCGACCTCCCGCGGAGGCCCGAATCCTCTGGATACGCAATACGCTGCAGCTGGCGGAGGTGGAGTGCTCCTCTGTCCTTCTCGAGGAGGCGGGTCGGCAGCCGGGCCTGGAGGTGGCTTCGGAGCTGCGTCCCCTCCCGCTCGACCGCGAAGGCAACCTGCCGGACCGGATCGCCTGGAGCCGCGAAGAGACGGACGCCTGAGCCGACCGGTCAGCCTCCGACGGACATGAACGTGATGTTCACCGTTCTTTCCTTGGTGAACTCCTGAACCACCACGGAGATCATCCCGTTCTTCTGTGGCATCGATATCGCAGTCTGGCGCCCCAGCTCGGATGCGTGGGACATGAGCTCGGGGTCGTGCTGACTCAGTGCATCGGTATAGAAGCCCACCACCTGATCGAAGGAGTCGGTGGTCGTAAACTGCAAGAGACTCCCACTCAGCATGCCGCCAGGGCTCGATTGCCCCATCGACTCACCCTCGACCGCGTTGGGGTAGCGGGGGATGTCCTGCAGGGATGGCGCGTCGCCGCCGGAGCTTCCGCAGCCCGCCGAAATGCCGACCAGCAAGGCAAAGGCGACCACCATCGCGATCCTTCCAGCTTCCCTCACGTTCATGTTCCACCTCCCTTCTGTCCGGTCGACACTCAACCCATCTTCCTCCGGTGGCCGGGGAGCATCTAGCTCACCTCGACGTGGGTGGGAACGATCTCAGCCGTCGAGAGCTCCCGCAGCTCGCCCTGGATCTCGAAGCGCGCGCTCTGGCGGATGTCCTCTGAGGAAGCTCCAACTTGCACCTCGACACCCCCAGGCTCCACCACGAAGCGCATTCTCGGGTCGTAGAAGCCCAGCAGGGAGAGATCGAGATGGAAGGTCACCCGTCTGGTCTCGCCGGCGCGGAGGGCGAAACGCACGAATCCGGCGAGCTGCTTCGTGGGCCGTGAGCTCGAGGCGAACTCGTCGCGCAGGTAGAGCTGCACCACCTCCTCACCGTCGCGATCGCCCGTGTTGGCGACGTCGAGGGCGATGCCCACGACGTCCGTCGGATTCGGCGCCTCGCTAGAGAGTGAGAGCTCTCCATAGGTGAAGTTCGTGTAGGAGAGCCCGTGGCCGAATGGGAAGAGCGGCCGGACCGGCCCGTCGGTGTAGTCCCCGAGCATCTGGGAACGCCCGCTCCCGGCGCGGTGGTTGTAGTAGACCGGCACCTGGCCCACCGAGTGGGGCATCGAGATCGGGAGCCGGCCGGCGGGGTTCGAGGCCCCGAAGAGCACGTCGGCGACGGCGTGGCCACCCTGCTCGCCGGGGCACCACGCCTCCAGGAGAGCGCTGGCGTGCTCGGCGATCCAGGGCACCGCGAAGACACGGCCACCCACCAGCACCACGACGGTAGGCGTTCCCGTCGCGACGACTTCTTCGACGAGCCGCTGCTGGAGGCCGGTCAGCCCCAGGTCCGACGCGTCGCGAAACTCGCCCGAGGTGTCCTCGGGCAGGAGACCCGACTTGCCGCCCAGGCAGAGAACCGCGACCCGGCTGGCTCGCGCCGCTTCGACGGCGGCCGAGATCTGAGATGCGTCGTCGCCGCTGATCTCGCACCCCCGCGCTGCCCGTACCTCCGTTGCTGAGCCAACGACGGCGCGAATGCCCTCCAGGATCGAGACCATCGGCCGGTAGTAGGGACCCGGTGCGAACGCGACCTCGTCCGAGCGTGGCAGGATGCCGCTGGCCTCGCTGCCGTCGGCTGAGGACCGCTTGTAGATCAGCTCCACGTGGGCGGGATAGCTGTAGTCCCCCTGCAGCAGGCGAATCTCGTCCGCGCAGGGGCCAATCACGGCCAGGGATTCGATGCCCGCGTCGAGGGGCAGAATACCGTCTCGGTTCTCGAGAAGAACGATCGATTTGCAGGCCAGCTCGCGAGCGAGGGAGACCTGCTGGGGCCGGTCGTAGGCGTCGGGAGCGCGATCCGCATCGACGGTCGGCCTCTCGAAGAGTCCGAGCTCGAACTTCATGCGCAGGAGTCGGCGAACCGCGCGATCGACCAGATCCTCCGAGACCAGGCCCGCCTCGACGCGCTCCTTCAGCGGATCCCCGAAGCAGTCGCGCTGCGGAAGCTCGACGTCGAGCCCCGCTTCGAGGGCCCGCTGAGCGGCCTCGCCCTTGTTGGCGGCGACGCGATGCCACGCGATCAGCAGCAGGGTCGTGTAGTAGTCGGCCACCACCACGCCCTCGAAACCCAGCTCGCCGCGCAGGAGATCGTCGAGGATCTCCCGCGATCCTCCGCAGGGCTGCCCGTCGATGTCGTTGTAGGCGTTCATGACCGAAGCCAGGCCGGCCTCCCGGATCGCGGCTTCGAAGGGCCGCGCGTAGACCTCGCGAAGCTCCCGGGGCCCGATCCGGGCCGCCGCGTGATTGAGGCCCCCCTCCGACATGCCGTAGCCGAGGAAGTGCTTGCCGGTGGCGACCACACCGTTCGAGAGATCCCGGCCCTGCACGCCGCGGACGTAGGCGACGCCCAGACGCGAGGCGAGGTAGGGACACTCGCCGTAGGTCTCTTCGGTTCGCCCCCAGCGCGGATCGCGCGTGACGTCGAGCACCGGCGCGAGCGTGTGGCGCGCCCCGACCGCGAGCATCTGCTCACGGATCACGTCGCCCATCGCCTCGACGAGCCCGGGCTCCCAGGTAGCGGCCAGCCCGATCGCCTGGGGAAACTGGGTCGCGTCGCGGGCGGTGAAGCCAGCCGTCGACTCCTCGTGCACGATGGCCGGGATCCCGAGCCGCGTATTCTCCGCGAGCCAGCGCTGAATCCGGTTCATGAAGCCCGCGCTCTCGGCCGGGCGCAGCCCCGTCGAGGCCCCGATGCGGGTGATGTGTCCGGTGCCGTTCGACGAGCAGGTCACGCGCCTTCGCTTCGGAGAACGCGTCGTCCTCGACGAGCTGCGTCGACCACACACAACCGAGCTGCGCCAGCTTTTCGTCCAGCGTCATTCGACCGAGCAGGTCCTCGACGCGATCTTCGATCGTCAGCGTCTGGTCGGTATAGCTCTGGCTCATCGGGATCCTCCAGTGAGGCTTCGGTCCACCGCCCGCATTGTACTGAATCGCTGCGCAGGGGTTATAATGGCCGTCTCATGAGGCTTCCGATAGGGGCGAACCAAGACCCCGGGAGGACACGAGCTGCCCAGGCTAACCGCTGCCGACGAGTTCTTCTTCCACCAGATTCCCGAGCCGCTGCCCAACGTCGTCACTCACCACGACCACTGGCGCGAGAGCCTGTTCTTCGTACTGCATCCCCGAGAAGGCACCGGCGACGTCGTGGTCCTGACCGTTGCGCACTTTCCCAAGCGCGAGGTAATGGACGTGCAGCAGCTCGGCCGCATCGGTGGCGAGTTCATCTTCGCTCGCCACGAGCGTCCCTATGACGGCGACCCCCACAGCATGGTCGTCGGCCCCGCCCGCTTCGAGATCGTCGAGCCGTACAAGACCGTCGAGCTCCACGTCGAGCCCGGACCCCAGGTGCCGGTCAGTCTCGATCTGACCTTTACCGCGCGCACCCGGGAGTGCGGACTGCGCCGCGGCACCATGAAGGCGGGTCACGAGATCATCTGGGACCAGAGCCACATGATCCAGTCGGGCAGCTACTCGGGCTCGTTCACCGCCCGGGGGGAGGTGCACGAAGTCATCGACTGGTGGGGCCAGCGCGATCACTCCTGGGGGATTCGCGACCACGCGCGCTGCCCGCTTTGGATGTGGCTCGCGATCCAGCTGCCCGATGGCATGCTCGGGGTGTGGAACTGGGAGTACGCCAACGGCGCTCGCGTGTACACCGACGGCTGCTTCGCCCCCACCGATGGAAGCGACCCGATTCCGCTGATCGAGTTCCGCCACGACCTCCACTGGATCGATCACGCTGGAAAACCCGTCAGCTACGAGCGCGACGGCATCGATGCCCACGGACTCGCTGGGCGGGTCGAGATCACATTGGAAGGGGGGAAGCGCGTCGGCGTCGAAGCAGAGGGCATGCGCTGCACGCCCTACGGACCCTACGGCGGCGGCCTGCACCTCATGACCGTACGCACCGACGACGGCCGAAGCGGTAGCGCGATCTACGAGGTCACGGGCGCCCATCACCACCACTTCTTTCCGGTTCCGCGCGCGCAGAATCTTCCGCCGGGACCGAACACTGGCTGAGAGGAGAAGAATCCCATGAAGCACATCGACGAGCCGGCAAGGAAGACCCCGGTCATGGCCGAGACGGACGTCCTGGTGGTGGGCAGTGGGCCGGGTGGACTCTCCGCCGCACTCGCCGCCGCGAGAGAAGGGGTGGACACGATGCTCGTGGAGCGGCACGGCTGCTTCGGGGGCGTCATCACCCAGACCATCGTCGGAACCCTGGCCTGGTACCGGACCAGCCCCGACACCGTGGACGCGGGCGGCATCGGCGCGGAGTTCGAGCAGCGCGCCAAGGAGAGGGGCGCCAGCCTGAGCGTCCTGCGCTACGAGATCCTGGATACGGAGGTATTCAAGGTCATCGCCGACGAGATGGTGCAGGAAGCGGGAATCACTCCCCTGCTGCACTGCGCCTTCGCCGACGTCATCATGGAAGGCGACACGATCAAGGGCGTCATTACCGAGAGCAAGTCGGGGAGACAGGCCATCCTGGCAAAGCGGGTGATCGACGCCACCGGGGATGCGGACATCGCCTTCCGGGCCGGCGTTCCGTATCACAAGGACCCGAGAGAGAAGCTCTCAGCCGTCACCGTCAACTTCGGCTGCAGCGGCGTCGATCTCGAGAAGTTCTTCAACTACGTCTTCAGGGAGAGGGCGAAGTCCCTCTGGGACGCCGGCGCCAAGTCCGGCGAGAAGGAGAAGCAGGAGGTCAGCACGCACCTCCTAGAACCCTTTGAGAAGGCCAAGGAGGCGGGCGAGATTCCCGCACACGTCCATATGGGTGGGCAGTGGAACAACTTCACGGACAAGGGCGAAGTCACCAGCATGAACGCAATCCGGGTGATGGGCATCGACCCGACCAACGTGTGGGACCTGACGAAAGGGGAGATCGAAGGCCGCCAGCACGTGATGTGGGCCTTGAAGGCCCTCCAGAAGTACGCGCCGGGCTTCGAAGGGGCGCGCCTCAGGACCATCGCGGCATCCCTGGGCACGCGGGAATCGAGGAAGATCTTCGGCCACTACCAGCTGACCGAGGAGGACGTGCTGAATCAGGCCCGCTTCGACGACTCGATCGGGATCTGCGCCGAGTTCCTGGACGGCAGCGGCTACATCGTCATGCCCTCTACGGGTCGATACTTCCAGGTGCCCTATGGGATCATCCTGCCACAGAAGGTGGACAACCTGCTGGTCGCCGGGCGCTCGGTGGCCGGAGACAAGGTCTCTCACGCGGCCACGCGGCAGATGATGTGCTGCGCGCTCACGGGTCAGGGCGCGGGCGTCGCGGCCGCCGTGTCGGTCAAGGACAAGGTCTCCTGCGCCGAGGTCGACCTGACGAGAGTTCAGCAGGCCCTCGAGAAGCAGGAAGTCAGGGTCAAGTGACGGCGATGGAGGGCCAAGACGTGGAGAAGACCTACGGCAGGGTCACCCCGGAGACGATTCAAGAGCTTCGAAGCATCGTGGATGAGAAGGGAGTGATCTTCGACGACGCCGAGAAGCTTCAGCCCTACGGGTTCGACGTCCTCGCGCTGGCCCACCGGAAGGGGCACCCGCCCGACGCGGTCGTCAAGCCCGAGACCACGGAGCAGGTATCCGGGATCATGAAGCTGGCCAATCGCGAGTCGATTCCGGTGACGCCCAGGGGTGCCGGAAGCGGACTCGCCGGCGCTGCGGTTCCCACGCACGGGGGCATCGCGCTTTCACTGGAACGGATGAATCGCATTCTCGAGATCGACCGGGTGGACAGGGTGGCCGTGGTGGAGCCAGGCGTGGTGACCAACGCCCTCTGCGAGCGAGTCGCAGAGGAAGGACTGATGTACGCCGGCTACCCGATGAGTACGGAGACCAGCTTCATCGGCGGAAACGTGGCGACCAATGCGGGTGGCGGGAAGGTGATCCGGTACGGCAATACCCGGCGCCATGTGCTGGGCCTCGAGGTGGTCCTCGCCGACGGAGAGGTCATCGAGGTCGGCGGCAGATTCAGGAAGAGCACCTGGGGATACGACCTCCTGAATCTCATGATCGGCTCGGAGGGAACCCTGGGGGTCTTCACCAGGATCGTCTTGAATCTCATCTCCGCTCCCCCGAAGACCATGGACGTCCTGGTTCCCTTTCCGAACACGGAGACCGCGGTAGGCGCAGTGGCCGAGGTGATCGTATCCGAGGGCGTCGTACCGGAGACCGTCGAGTTCATGGACCGGATCTGCTTCCTGGAGTCCTCGAAGCTCCACGAGGTCACCCTGCCCATCCAGGACACCGATCAGGCTGGAGCCTTCCTCATCATCCAGCTTCGGGGTGACACTCAGGAGGAGCTGGAGGAGCTCTGCCGGCAAACCGGCGAGACCTGCCTGGCCCAGGGCGCCATCGATGTCTTCGTCGCGGTCAGTGCGCAACACTCGAGAGACATCTGGAAGATCCGGGAGCACTATGGAGA
Source organism: uncultured delta proteobacterium (assembly GCA_963722885.1). Lineage (GTDB taxonomy): Bacteria > Myxococcota_A > UBA9160 > UBA9160 > UBA6930 > CAVXZE01. The sequence goes on along the minus strand of CAVROS010000030.1, from coordinate 159,226 downwards.
AGGAGTCGCGCGCGCGGGTCCCAACGCCTACTTCACCAGCGATATCATCGTGCCCTTCTCGAAGATCCCGGAGATGATGCGGGAGCTGAAGAAGATGGAGCAGAAGTACGGCATCGCCATTCCAACCGTAGGACACATCGCCGACGGGAACCTGCATTCCGCGCTCTACAAGCCGGACGGGGTCTCCGTAGAAGCATGGCCCGACAAGGCGGAGGAGATCTTCGACGAGATGTCCCGCATCGCCCTGGAGATGGGGGGCGCAGGAAGCGGCGAGCACGGCGTGGGCACCCTGAAGAGATCGCTCTTCCTGAAGACCAAGACGAAGACCGAGTTGGCACTGATGCGAGGCCTCAAGCAGATCTTCGACCCCAAGGGCATCCTCAATCCCGGCACCATGCTCTGAGCATGCAGCCGATCAGACCGCGTCAGTTCTCGGAGACCACCCCGAACGAGTAGTAGCCATCGGGCGCAGTCCGCGGCAGGGATTCCCGACGACCGGAGCGGTCGGCAGCGGAGAGGAAGTACTCGACGCCTTGACCGGCAGCAGCACCGGGAATCGACGCGACGAAGATCTTCGGGATCCGCCGTCGCCTCCAGAGGAATCACCCGCCAACTCTCCTCTCCGCTCAGGCGCCACGAGAGTTCCAGTGTCTCGCGGATCAGACCGGCCCGGCTGTAGTCCCTGATCTCGCACCTCGATCGGATATGCCTCGGCCGGCGCGACGGTCCCGGCGACTCGCTTGTGCGCCATGTAGAGCATCTCCGGATCCCAGACGGCCCGGGTGCGGCAGTGCAGTGCGTCGAACCACATCCATTGCTCGAGCCAGTTGCCATGGTGCTCGAAACCGATCACCTGATACCCGGGCATCGCCTTCCGCCAGGTCTCCAGGGCCTCTCGATCTGCTGGGATTCCGTACAGGGGCACCAGGACCTTGCGATTCAGGATCAAGGAATTGGTGTAGGCGGGCATGAAGTCCCGCCAATAGGGCGGGGTATCGATCCGGATGATCTCGTATGGGCGGCCATGTACGTTCGTCAGCGAGGACAGCTCTTCGACGATGGCCTCACTGCGCTGGTAGTGGGAATGACCTTCCGGTGGTCGTGCCACCAGGATCCTCTCCTCATCCAGTAGCTTGAGAAAGCAATCGATGTGCTGGATCCCGAACAACTCGAAATTCGGGATCATCACGTATCTGGAGATCCCCAGCTGTTCGCGCACTGCCGTGAAGAACTGATCCTCGCTCACACCGAGCGTCCGGTTCTCGTTCATCATGGCGCAGGTGGAGAACACCGTGCCGTGTCCGTCCACCAGCGCGTTGCCACCAGTCAGGGCGATGGGCACGCGGGCGTTGGCGACGCCGAGCGTGTCTGCGATGACCTCGGTCGCCAGATCATCGCTCGTGAAATCTCTCAGAGTGAGCCGCCGCTGGGAATAGAGACGACTCTCGCATGCGGCGCCCGAAAGCGGGTAGTCATCGAACCACGGATCGAGAAGACTGTATCCGTCCGCTTCACTGAATCTCGCGGACGGTCCCCAGTCGCGAGTCCAGGTATGAGCACCGCCCTGTTCGGCGGTGATGAACTGTACGTTTTCGAGATCGACCCCCCACTCGACGAGCTTCCCCTCCGCCTCGGCCTTGCTCTTCCCATCCCCGACCAGGAGGAACAGCGTGTCGTCCCTGGCGATCTCCACGACCAGGGACTCCGGAACCATGAGCGGCCACCGCACCAGCGCCCCCAGGGCGGGCTCCCACTCCGCAGCCACGCGGACGTCCTCTCTGGGGTCCAGGGCTGCCGGCGATCGGGCCAGTGTGTCGATGACCCTGGCGGGCTCCATGGCGCCGAACTCGAGCCGATTCAGAAAGACTGCCCCCGCAATGACGGCCAGGACGGCTGGGAGAACAATCAAGAGAAGGCACGCGACCAGGAAGATCTTGAGCGTCTTCTTCACTTCTTTCCCCTCTCACTCGAGTCTGCCGGGTATTGGACGCCGACGGCTACCCCTCAGCCGCACTCTCGAGCACGCAGTGCAGCAACACATTGGCACCCGCCTCGCAGTCTTCCCAGGTGGTGTCCTCCACCTCGACGTGCGAACGCCCGCCGATCGACGGAACGAAGATCATCGCCGCGGGGCACACCTGGTTGACGTAGCTGGCGTCGTGGCCGGCGCCGCTCACCATCTTCAGACTGGGGTAGTCGAGTGCATCGGCGATCTCCTGCACTCGCCGCACCAGGGTCGGATCGAAGGACGAATGCCCCACGCGCCAGGTCTCCTCGATCTCGACCGGGCAACCACGTCGCTCGGCGACGGCCCGGAACTCTTTCTCGAGAACCCCCCATGCTCGGCCAGCCAGATCGTCTTCCCAGGAGCGGATGTCCACCGTGAAGTGCACCTCGCCCGGGATGACGTTGCGCGAGTTGGGCTGGTTCTGGATCTCGCCGACCGTGGCCACCAGGTTTCCGCCCATCTCTCGCGGCAGGGCCTCCACCGCGAGGATCATCTCTGCCGCCGCACAGAGGGCGTCGTGGCGTCCCTCCATCGGCGTCGGCCCCACCTGGTTCGCCTCGCCCTTCAGGTAGACGTCGTACCAGTGCAGGCAGACGATCCCCTCGGGCGCGCCGATGAGCTTGCCTTCGCGCCCGAGATGGGGCCCCTGCTCGATGTGATACTCGTAGTAGGCGTGCACCGGGAACTTCTGGCACGGCACATCGCCCCTGTAACCAATCCGCTCCAGCTCCTCGCCCAGCTTCTTGCCGTCGACGTCGCCGCGATCGCAGGCCCACCGCAAGTCCAGCGCGCCGGCCCAGACGCCGGAGGCGACCATGGCGGGTGAGAACCGCGATCCCTCCTCGTTGGTCCAGTCGGCGATCGCGACGGGCCGCCGGGTCTCGACCTCGTGGTCGCGCAGCGTGCGCATCACCTCGAGCATGCCCATGACCCCGAGCACTCCATCGAAGCGGCCGCCCCGGGGCTGGGAATCGAGGTGCGACCCGCTCATCACCGGGGCCAGGTCGTCTCCGCGCCCCGCCCGGCGGCCGAAGATGTTCCCCATGGCGTCGATCGTCACCTCTAGCTCCAACTCCTCGAGCCACTCGACCAGGAGATCTCGCGCCCGCTTGTCCTCGTCACTGAGGGCGAGACGCTGCACGCCACCGCCCGGCGTGGCACCAATCCTGGCCATCTCTTCGAGGGACTGCCGCAGGCGCTCTCCGTTGACGCGGAGATCTTCGAGCTGAACAGTGTCTTCCATCTACGCGCCGGCCGATGCCTCGGCCAACTCCTTCATGGCGTCCTCGGCACGCTGCAGCGCATCCTCTACGTCTTTCTCGCTATGTGCGGCCGATGTGCAGAAGCGAAAGCTGGTCAGTACGCCCCTCTGCTTCAATAGTGCGGCGAATATTCCGGCGAGCAGGATACCTGGACCGAGACTGTCCTTGTGATTGATGATCTTTCTCTTCGACGAAGTCGTAAACGTCCAGGCCCCCGGAAAACCCTGGAGGAGAAGGTTCTGCTGGTATTTCTGGCTGATGGTGTCCAACCCATCCTTGAGCATGATGCCCAGCTCTTCGATGCGACGAAAAACCACACCGTCGTCCTTCTCCAGCTCCTCGAGGTTCGCGATGACGGCCGCCATGGCGAGTGGATGTCCGTTGTACGTTCCCCCAGCCACCACATCCGTACTCGCAATCGTCTCCATGATTTCGCCCCGGCCGCAGAAGGCGGCGACGGGAAAGCCTCCCCCGAGCGCCTTGCCCAGGGTGGTCATGTCCGGAACGACTCCGAAATGACCTTGGGCTCCGCCCAGGCCGATGCGAAAACCCGTGAGAACCTCATCGAAGATCAGAACCGTACCGTTCTGGGTGCAGAGCTCGCGGACCCCCTCCAGGTAACCCGGCTCCGGCACACAGCCAGAGCAATTCACCATGACCGGCTCCATGATCACCGCCGCGATATCCGTGCCGTACACAGAGAACAGCTGGCCCAGCGCGGGGAGATCGTTCCATTCGATCATGTAGCTGTCGCTGAAAGCGTGTGCGGCGCGTCCTGCCGTGTTGGCCATCTGCGAGTAGATGTCTTCCTCGAGCTCGCCCGCGACCGGGGTGGGGCTCCCCGGATCAGTCACGATCCCGCCCATGAACTCGTCCAGCCCGCCGTGGTAGTGGCCGTTGAAGCGAACGATCATATTTCGCTTCGTATAGGCTCGAGCGGCACGAAGGGCGTTGTAGGTGGCGTCCGTGCCCGAGCACGCAAATCGCACCCGCTCGGCCGAGGCGATATGAGAGCAGACCTTCCTGGCGGCCTCTGCCTGCAGGTCGATCGCTTCACCTGTGTAGAGCCGCCCCGCCTGGTCGATGATCGCCTGCCGTAGATGGGCGTTGCTGTGGCCGAGAATGGCCGGACCGTAGCTGAGGCTGTAGTCGATGTACTCGTTTCCATCGACATCGTACAGCCGCGCGCCCTTCCCATGGGTCATGTAGATGGGATGGGAATCCTCGTATCTCCGAAAGTTGCTCATCACCGACCCAGGAATCGCCTCTCGCGCTGCTTCTCCGATCCGATCGGACCTGGGCGTCTGATACGCCTCCATGTCGTCGCCTCCATCCCTTGGCCAAGCACACTCTTGTCTCGAAGAACGCCAACTGCAATGGCTCGTCGCACTCCTCAGCTCGCGCCCGGATGCCGGCCGATCTGCGGAGAGCGATACAGTTCACAAAAGGGAGCATAGCTCCTTTTTTGTGCTAGGCTAGACCGACCCAGCCGGATGCGGAGGATGCCCCTCGGCAGCCATGCGCCGTGCCGTCCAGACCGACATCGCCCCTCGCACGCGCCCTACCCAGGAAAGGGCGCGCCGGACACTCGAGCTCATTCTGGATACCGCGGTGGAACTGCTCGAAGAGAGCGGCGCCGATGGGTTGACCACCAAGCGCCTGGCGGAACGGGCGGGAATCCGGGTACGCAGCGTCTACCGCTATTTTCCGAACAAGCTCGCGGTGATCTGCGCCGTGGCCGAGCGCATGGCAGAACGGGAGCGCGACGCATTCGTGGCGGGCCTCGCCCTGAGCAGCGCGGAAGTACCGTGGCGGCTGGCGCTGCGTCGCACCTTCAGGGCGTACGATGCCGCCGTGGGAAGCCAACCGGCCCTGCTGGCGGTGCGGCGCGCGGTGCAGATCAGCCCCGCACTTCGGGCCATCGACAATCGCTTGAACGTGGCACTCGCCGAAGCGTGGGCAGAGGACCTCCGGACGCGCGGGATGCGATGCGAACCCGCTCGGCGCCGACTGGTCGCCCGGACGGCGCTCGAGATCGCCACGGCGCTGCTCGACCGGGCCGATCTCGATCCCGAGGTCAAGAAAGTGGCACAGCGCCGAGAGCTGCTCCTCGCCATCGAGGGCTACCTCGCGATCTACCTCGACGAGCGGTGAGAACCGAGAAGACAGGGAGACGAACGGACCCGGTAAACCCGCGGGCGCGACGCCGGGTCGCCGAGGCGTTAGCATTCGTAGCACCATGGAGAAGCTACAGTCCGCGGTCATCAGGACGGCCCACGATCTCTGGCTCAAGGGCTGGGCGGAGCGCAACGCCGGAAACCTGAGCGTTCATCTGCGTCCAGGAGAGATTCAGGAAGATTTTCGACGGGATGGTCCCTGGCGACCACTCGAGACGGCGATCCCGGAGCTGGGCGGTGACCATTTCCTGTTCACCAACACCGGGAGCCACATGCGCCTGGTGGAGCTGGACCTGCTCCGCAACACCAGTGTCATCGAGCTCGACGAGGGAGGCGAATGCTTTCGCGTCGTCCGCGGAGACGCGAAGAGAAGCCCGACCAGCGAGCTCATGCCCCATCTGCGCGTGCACACCGCGCGCAGACGAGCTGCCGAGAATGGGGATCGCGCTGTCATACATACTCATCCTGCCAACCTGATCGCATTGACCTACGCCCTGCCGCTCGACACCGCTTCCCTGACCCGCCTGCTCTGGGAGATGCACACCGAGTGCATCGTCGTCTTTCCCAGGGGCTGCGGCTTCGTGGAATGGCGGTTGCCCGGCAGCGAGGATCTGGCGAGAACCACGGAACGGATCATGGAACGCCGCAGTCTCGCGCTCTGGCAGTACCACGGCATCGTGGCGACGGGCCGCAACCTCGACGCGGCTTTCGGCCTGATCGAGACCGCCGAAAAGGCCGCTGAGATCTACCTCAAGGTGGCCGCACTGGGGCCGGTGGAACGCCGCCTCGACAGCGAGCAGCTCACCGCCCTCGCGCGCCGCTTCGGTGTCGAGCCGGATCCCGAGATCCTGGCGGGCGGGGAGCCGAGATAACCCATGGCCAGGATCTCGTTTCCGCAGGACTTCCTCTGGGGCACGGCGACTTCCTCGTATCAGATCGAGGGCGCCTGGAAGGAGGACGGCAAGGGGGAGTCCATCTGGGATCGCTTCACCCACACTCCGGGAAAGATCAAAGACGGGGGGACCGGAGACGTCGCCTGCGATCACTATCACAAGTACGGAGAAGATGTCGCGCTGATGCGCGAGCTCGGGCTCCGGGGATACCGCTTCTCCGTCTCCTGGCCGCGGGTCCTCCCTCTGGGCAAGGGACAGCTGAACTCGAAGGGAATGGATTTCTACTCCAGGCTCACCGACACACTTCTCGAGGCGGGCATCGAACCGCTCGTGACGCTCTACCACTGGGACCTGCCCCAGTCCCTGCAGGATCTGGGAGGATGGGCCAACCGGGACGTCGCGCGATGGTTGGGCGACTACGCTGCTGTCGTAAGCGCGGCGCTTGGGGACCGTGTCAAGCTCTGGAATCCCCTGAACGAGCCGCAGATCTTCGGAATGCTGGGACACTTCACGGGGCAACACGCGCCTGGGTCGATGAATCCGCTCCAATATCTGCACCTGTCCCATCACATCAACCTCGCCCACGGAGAGGCCGTTGCCGCCATCCGGAACGAGGTTTCCGATTCGAAGGTCGGTTGCGTCCTGCAGCTTCCACCCATCCACCCCCGCTCCGACTCGGAGGAAGACCGGCGAGCGGCCCACATCCTGGACGGACTCATGAACCGCTGGTACGCAGAGCCCGTCCTGATCGGCACCTATCCAGAGGACATCCTGCATCTGCTGAAGGATCTGGACCTGCCCATCCGTGAAGGCGATATGGAGCGGATCCACCAACCCCTGGATTTCGCGGGCCTGAATCTCTACAGCCGGGTGTTCGCCCATCATGACCCGTCCGTGCCACTGACTCGAAGCCGTGCTCGACTTCGAGCATCGGATCCCGGGCGCCCGGTACACGCATTTTGGGTGGGAGGTCTACCCGGAGTCCATCCATGAGTCGTTGATGCGCTTCAAGAACGAGTGGGGGGATCCCCCGGTCTACGTGACCGAGAACGGGCTCGCAACCGACGACGAACTGGTGGACGGAGAAGTCGACGACCGGGATAGGATCGACTTTCTCGCCTCCTACCTGTCAGAAGTCCGAAGGGCGATGGATGACGGTGTGAAGGTGAAGGGCTACTTCCAGTGGTCCTTCATGGACAACTTCGAGTGGGCCGAAGGCTATACGTCGCGATGGGGAATCGTGCACGTGGACTTCGACTCTCTCCATCGGACTCCGAAGGCCAGCGCCTACTGGTACCGCGACCTGATCCAGGCCGGAGGATTCGATCGATGAGACGCCACCTGGCCGATCCACGCGAGATTCCTCCAGCGCCGCCCGATTGGCCTACCCGCTCTCTGGCGCAAGGCTGGCCCGGGCCTCCTCCTGGGTGGCAAAGGCGCCGAGGGCGACACCCTGGGTGAGCGCGTTGCCGAGTGCGGTGGCTTCGGGCGGACCGATTCGGACCGATCGACCAGAGCGGCGCGCCAGCGTGTCGCAGAGGAGCGCCGAGCGCGACGCTCCGCCGAAGATAGTGATGTCGTCGACCGGGTCGAGATCGTCGACGATTCGCGTGACACCGTCGGCGATCGAATCGAGGATCATCTTTACGATGACACCGCGTTCCACGTCGGCGGGGAGCCCGGCCATCGCCCGAAGGGTGGCGGCCATATCGGCCGGCGCCAGCAGCTCCGGCTGGTTGACGTCGATCACCGGCACCGGTGTGCGGACAGCGGCCGCCGCATCGAGCAGACCCTCGACCGGGGGGTCGCCCCAGCCCCTTCGGCACTCTTCGAGCAGCCACATGCCGATCAGATTCTTGAGGAAGCGGATGCTGCCGAAGGTCCCGCGCTCGTTGGAGAAATTGGCGGCCTGAGCCGGCTCGCTGGTGTCGGGGGCGGTGAGCTCCCGACCGACCAGGAACCAGGTGCCGGCCGAGACGAACGCCGTATTCGGGGAAGGATGCGCGGCCATGGCGACGACTGCGGAAGCCGTGTCGTGGCCGCCCACCAGGTGGACGGGGATGCCGCGCCAGCTCCCGGCCACCGTACCCGCCTGCCGGATTTCGTGGAACCAGCCGGGGTCGGCTTCGACGGCGTCGAGCAGCTCCTCGGACCAGCGTCCGGTTCGAATCTCGACCAGCCCGGTGGTTCCGGCACTGGTCGCCTCGGCGAGCGCCACGCCACAGAGCTCGTACACGATCAGCTCGGGGAGCATCAGCAGTGAGCGTGCTCTCGCCCGTTCGCCCGCGTCGTGTGCGGCGATCTGGAAGATCGTGTTGAGCGGCATCATCTGCAGACCGGCGAGCTGGTAGAGCCGTCGCGCGCCGATACGAGCGACGATCTCCAGCCAGTCGCGGATCCGCTCGTCGCGATAGCAGAACGGCGGCGCAACGAGCTCCCCTCGCTCGTCGAGGAGCCCGTAGTCGACTCCCCAGGTGTCGACGCCAATCGAAGCGACCGGGCCGTCTCGGAGGGCGAGCTCGAGCCCCCGGTGCATCTCCGCCACCAGCCGCGCCCAGTCCCAGCGCAGCGATCCGTCGGAATGGCGGACCGGTCCGTGCGGGTATCGGTGGACGACGTGGAGCTCGACGGGGCGGGCTTCCAGATCGACCCGGCAGACCCGGATCGACGAGGCGCCAAAGTCGATGGCGATGACGGGAAGTCCCTCCACCAAAGCCTCAGCTGAGAGCGCCCGCGCGCGTCATCGCCCTCACAGGCCGGTCGCTCCTCCACCGGCGCCGCGTTCTCCCGCGACTACGTCGCGGTAGCCGAGCGCTCGGTAGGTCGAGATCGGCGCGAGCGAAGCGCCGCCCTGCCGGCGCGCCTCGGCGACGATCGGACGCACGTCGGTCCGGTAGGCCCGTTGCAGAACCTCCGTCGCCCGGGCCGGGTCGTTCGCTTCCTGGGCTTCGTGCAACTCACCGCGCTTCACCAGCAACGCCTGTGCGAGCGCGACCTGGATCTGGTCGGTGGCCTGAATCAGGTCCTCGATGGGGTCCTTCAGGTTGTGGCTCTCATCGATCATGTAGGCGAGGTCGGGCATCCGCCCCCCGCCGTGCTCGAGGAGCTCGAGCACGACGAGGAAGAGCTGATAGGGGGCGATCGACCCGACGGTGAGGTCGTCGTCGCCGTACTTGGAATCGTTGAAGTGGAAGCCACCCAGACGCTCGACCATGGCCAGACGGCTCACCACCTGCTCGATGTTGCAGCCCGGCAGGTGGTGGCCGAGATCGACCAGGCATTTCGCCCGCGGACCCGCCGCCTGGGCGAGCAGCAGTGACGAGCCCCAGTCCGCATTGACCGTCGCGTAGAAGGCCGGCTCGTAGGGCTTGTGCTCGATGAAGACGGCCCAGTCCGTCGGCAGAAAGTCGTGCAGCTCCTTCAGAGCATCCGGCGACCCGATCGAACTGGCCGCGGTGGCTGGCCTGTCCGGGGTGGTTGGTGCCGTCGGCGAGCCACACGGTGATGGCGGTCGATCCCAACGCGATGCCCATCTCGACGACGGCCTTGTTGTGCTCGACGGCGAGCTGCCGCACGCGTGGATCCGTGTGGCACATCGATCCGAACTTGTAGGAGATCTCCCCGCCGCGTGTGGTGGAGGGATTGTCCTGGAAGGTATTCGAGTTCATCGCATCGAAGCGCAGGCCCAGCTCGGCGGCGTACCTGGCGAGTGCGGAAGGGTCGGGAGGATCGTCCCAGGGGACGTGCAGACTCACGCTGCCGTTGGCGCCCGTGAGCGCATGGAGGACCGCGATGTCGTCGATCTTCTCCTCGGTGGTTCGCGGCTCGCCCGCGATGGGGAAGCTCGCGAACCGGGTGCCGCCCGCGCCGAGCGCCCAGGAGGGTGCTGCGACCTGGAACCGGGCAATCTCGTCGACGATCTCCGGCCAGGCAAAGCCCCAACGTGAGACGAGCTCCCCGGCGTACTCGAAGTCGCGCTGATGGGCGACACGGATGGGCTCCTCGATGGCTTCGATGTCGGCCGGGGTCACACGCATCGGCATGGGTCGGGTCTCCGTAGCGTCAGCCTGCTAGCCCGACTGCCAGGCCGAGGCGAGATCACTGTCGACGTCGTAGACCCACTGATGGCGGCCCGAGCCGACGTTGAAGCGCTCCTCCTTGCCTGGCAGGCGGACGGTAGCGGTGGTGTTGGGCGGCACTGTGGCGTCGATGGTGATCGACTCGCCCTCGAGGCGCCAGCCGCACTCGACGAAGCCATAGGGAGACCGGAAGGAGGCCTCGGCCGAGCCCAGGCCTCCGCCCGGGGTCGGCGCGAGGGCGAACTCCCTCCACCCGCCGTCCTCACCCGGGGCGATTCCAGCGACGGTCGAGTACATCCACTCACCGATCGCCCCGAAGGCGTAGTGGTTGAACGAGATCATGAAGAGATGTCGCGGGTTCAGCGAGTCGTCGGGCAGGATCGCGTCCCAGCGCTCCCAGATCGTCGTCGCGCCCTTGGTTACAGGGTAGAGCCACGAGGGGTGCTCACGCTGGTTGAACAGGCGGTACGCCACGTCGGCGTAGCCGGCTCGGGCGAGCGCGGGGCAGACCAGGGGCGTCCCGACGAAGCCCGTAGCAATCCGGTGGTGATTGCGCTCCACGAGCTCGGCCAGCCGGTCGGCAGCCCGGCGGCGCTCGTCCCCCTCGACGAGATCGAACTCGAGCACCAGCGCGCACGCCGTGGGCGAGTCGGAGACCGGCCGCCCGGACGCGCTCAGGAATTCATGCCGGAATGCCCGACGCGCGGCCGACGCCAGCTCGCGATAGGCGCGGGCGTCGTCGTCCTTGGCGAGGATCGCGGCGACCTCCGCCAGGATCTCCGTGCTGTGAACGAAGTACGCGGAGGCGACGAGACTGTTGTCGGTGATGCCACGGTTGGGCTCGTTGGGCGGTGCGGCGGGGTCGAGCCAGTCGCCCCACTGGAAGCCCTCCTGAAAGAAGCCGGCATTTCCGACCGTCCAGATCAGGTCATCGCCCGCCTGGTCACGCACGAACCGGATCCAGCCACACATGCTCGGGTATTGCCGCTCGAGCACCGACAGATCGCCGTAGCGTCGGTAGAGCAGCCAGGGAACGATCACTGCAGCGTCGCCCCAGGCGGTCGATCCGTGGGATTCGGGAAACACCTTGCCGTCGGGAATCACCCAGGGCACTGACCCACTCGGGTATTGATCGGCCGAGAGGTCCTCCAGCCAGGAGGAGAGGATCCCGGGCACCTCGTACAGGTAGCTGGCGGTCGGCCCGAAGACCTGGATGTCGCCCGTCCATCCCAGCCGCTCGTCGCGCTGCGGGCAATCGGTCGGGACGCCGACGAAATTGCCCTTCATCGACCAGACGATGTTCTCGTGGAGCCGGTTGACCAGCTCGTCCGAGCAGCGGAAGTGTCCGGTCCGCTCCATGGCGGAGTAGCAGACCACCGCGACCAGATCCTGGGCACTCAGGGCACCGGGCCAGCCTTCGATCTCGGCGTAGCGGAACCCGTGGAAGGTGAACCTCGGCTCGTAGGTCTCGACGTCCCCGCCCCTGCAGATGTAGCTGTCGGTCGCCTTCGCGGCGCGAAGCGGCGCGGTGTAGAGCTCGCCCTCGTGCAGGATCTCGGCGTGGCGGAGCTGGATCTCGGTCCCGGCGGGCGCCTCCACCTCGAGGCGAAGGTAGCCCACCAGGTTCTGGCCGAAGTCGACGATCGTCTTGCCCAACGGGGAGGTGGTAATCGACGTCGGGCGCAGCTCCTCCATGCGGCGGATCGGCGGACCCTTGGGCGCCTGGAGTGTTCCGCGGTCCCACTCCACGATTCGCACCGGCGACCAGTCGCCATCCTGGTAGCCGGGCATCGTCCAACCGCGGAGCTCGAGGCGGGCGTCGTAGGTCTCGCCGTTGTAGAGGTCGGCGGCCCGAATCGGCCCCTCGGCGGCTCGCCATTGCTCGTCGGTGACGACGCGCTGCACCGTCCCATCGACCAGCGTAATTTCCAGCTGGGCGAGCAGAGCGAGGCGGTCGCTGTAGACGTTGCGAGTCCCGAGCGGCCCGAGAAAGCCGCGCGCCCACCCGTCGGCGAGTGTGGCGCCGATGGCGTTGCCGCCGGTCGCGACCAGCGCGGTGACGTCGTGGGTCTGATAGAGCAGGCGGTTGCGGTAGCTGGTCCACCCCGGGGCGAGGAACTCGTCGCCGACGCGGGCGCCGTTGATCTCGACCTCGTACACGCCCACGGCGGTGACGTAGAGGCGGGCTCGGACCACCTCGGCGTCAACCTCGAACTCGCGTCGCAGATAGGGACTGGGCGACGTCTGGGTGGAGTCCTCGTCCCAGCCGGGAGAAATGAACGCCGCCTCCCAGTCCGAGGGCTCGAGAAGACCGATTTCGAGCCCGGATTCCTCGCTCCAGTCGGAGACGTCTCCAGCCTCGTCCCAGACCCGCACCCGCCAACGCACCCGGTCCCGGGAGCTGAGCGGGGGCCCACCGTAGGGGACCAGCACCGACTCGGGGGAGCTCTGGCGACCGGAGCTCCACACCAGGGTGCCACTGCCAGCATCGGTCACTTCGAGCTCGTAGGCCTGCTGGCGCCAATCGCGGGCAGCGGTCTCGGTCTTCCAGGAAAAGCGTGGCCGACTCGCTCCGAGGCCGAGGGGCTCGGTGGCGTATTCACAGCGGAGTGCGAGCACCCGTGCCGGAGGGCGGGGCCCCTTCCGCAAACTGGTCGACATCCCCTAGTCTTAGCAGTGTCTCAGAGGTCTGGCCCAGATCAGCCGGAGGTAGAGCGGAGAGATGGCAGAAGAGCGATTCGATGTGATCGTCGTTGGTGCGGGGTTTGGTGGCGCGTCCTCTGCGGGCCTCCTCGCCAAGCGAGGGAAGAAGGTCCTGCTCCTGGAGAAGAACGCCAAGGCGGGCGGGAAGGCGATGGCGTTCTCGAAGAACGGCTTCGTCTATACGCCATGGGTCGTCATCACGGCCCCCGTCCAGGACAACGCCTTCGAAAGAGTCCTGAAGGAGCTGGGCATGGAAGACCGGGTGGAGCTGGTGACGCCGGATCCCTCGGGAGGAGCCATCTTCAAGAACGCACAGGGCGAATATGCACCGATGCCGCCCATGCCCGCTGATACACCGGCGGACCCGAACATTCTCTTCGATTGGCTGGAAGTTCCAGAGGAGGGGAGAGGCGCTGCCCTGGCGGCGATGATGGAGCTCACGCTGATGCCCCCGGAGCAGATCGACGACCACGACGACATCAGCTTCGCGGAGTTTCTGACGCGGTACGAGCTCCCCGAGTCGGTGTACGGGTACCTGGTTGGCAGCATCCACGACGCCTGCTTCGTGTGTCCGGCGGACATGGTGGCGGCCTCGGAGGCAATCCGGGTTTTTCAGATGATCTTCCTGCGCAGCGGTGGGCTCTTCGCGAAGGGTGGCATCGGCCGGGTGGCCGAGACCTACGCCGCTGCCGTCGAGGAGAATGGCGGGAAATACCTCACCAGCGCCCGGGTCCAGAAGATCCTGGTGGAGAGCGGGGCGGTCACGGGCGTGGCAACCGATCAGGGGACCTTCCGCGCCCCGATCGTGGTGAGCAACGTGGGGATCCAGCCGACGGTTCTCAAGCTGGTCGGCGAAGAGCACTTCGACGAAGACTACCTCGCCTATGTCAAAGACCTGGTTCCGTCCTGCGGCCTCCCCGGCGTCCGCTATTTCCTCGATCAGAAGGTGATCCAGCAGCCGTTCGGAACCATCTTCTCCACCGACAGCTACTGGACCGTCGAGAAGTTCGACCGCGCCGTCGCCGGCGAGATGCCCGAGGACATCGCGGTTCTCTACGAGGTACCCTCCAACTACGACGAGAATGCGGCGCCGGAGGGCAAGCAGATCGTGCTGGTTTCGGTCTGGGGCCCGTCGGACGGTCAGGCGACGAACGAGCAGATGAAGCCGTGGTGGCAGAAGTGCGACGAGATCATGTTCCAGGTCTTTCCGGATCTACCCGAGCACATCGAACGCAAGGAGCCTTACTCGGTTCGCGACGTGTCTCTTCTGACTCGTGATCGGGTGCTGCCGAACCAGGGCGGCGAATGCATCGGGCTGGGACAGGTGGTCGGACAGGGCGGACAGAAGAAGCCGTCGGTCAGCGCTCCGCTTCGCGGTCTCTTCTTCGCCGGCTGCGACGCCGGTGGCTACGGCGTCGGCACCCAGCAGGCGACCGAATCGGGGTTGAAGGTCGCGAACGTGGTCGAGAAGTATCACGCAACCGGGAGTGTCTGATGCGCATTCTGTTGATCAACCCCTCGTATCCGCTCGAGGAAGCTCCGCGCCTGCTGGTGACCCTTCCCTACCTGGCGGGGACGCTGCGCGAGGAGGGTCACGAGGTCGAGATCCTGGATCTGCTCCTGGCGCGCACCACGCCCGAAAAGATCGAGGACCGGATGGCGCGCTTCCGACCCGAGCTGGTGGGCACCACCTCGGTCACACTCAACCATCACATCGCCTCGTTCATCGCCGAGGTGGTGCGGAAGTGCGACGAACGGGTACCGATCGCGATGGGCGGTCCCCACGTCTCGTTCGAGATCGAGGGCTCCTTTCGGGATCTGCCCGCCCTCGACTTCATCGGGATCGGCGAGGGCGAGCAGACCATGTCGGAGCTGGCCCGGGCGCTCGAGGGCAAGATGGACCTGCGTGACGTCCGCGGCCTCGCGCTGCGCGACGGCGAGCGCGTCGTATGCACGGCACCCCGCCCGCCCGAAAAGGAGCTGGACCGGATCGCGGCACCGGCGCGCGACCTGGTCCCACTCGCCCGCTACCTCGCCTTCGAGGCGCACGCGAGTGTCGTCACCAGCCGCGGCTGCCCGCGGTCCTGCATCTTCTGCTCCGCCCCGGCGTGGAGCGGCCGCCGGGTGCGCTACCGCACACCGAGCCTGTGCGTCGACGAGATCGAGGAGCTCGCGGGCCTCGGCTTCCACGACATCACCATCGAGGACGACTCGTTCACCCTCAACCGCAAGCACTTCCTTCCCATCTGCGCCGATCTGATCCGCCGCGGCACGAATGTCCGCTGGAACGCCTTCTCGCGCGTGGACACGATCAGCCCGGAGATCGTCGAGACGATGGCGCGCGCCGGCTGCCAGGCCATCTGCTTCGGTGTGGAGAGTGGCAACCAGGAGATTCTCGACCTCGCCAAGAAGAAGTTGGACCTGCGGAAGGTGCGCGAGGCCATGGGGATGACCCAGGCCGCGGGCATCAGCGCCCTCGCCTCCTTCATCGTCGGACTGCCCGGAGAGACCGCGGAGACACTTCGCAAGACCGTCGAGTTTGCCAACCAGCTGCGCGAAGAATTCGGCTCGCTCTGCGGCTTCCACGTCCTCGCACCGTTCCCGGGCAGCGAGGTGCGCGAGCGCGCGGCGGACTTCGGTCTCGAGATCCTCACCAACGACTGGAGGAAGTACGACGCGAACCAGGTCGTCGCCTGCACCGAGGGGGCGCCGCCGGAGGTGATCCAGGAGGTCGTCGACAACCACGAGCAGACGATGCAGCGCTATCTGGACTACCAGGACTGGCTCCACGCCAACGGTCGGCTCGAAGGCTACGAGAAGACGATCTACCTGCGGAGGCGGCGCCAGTCCCTGCTCTGGAAGCTCCTCCGCGACGACGTCATCGAGGGGCTTCCGGCGTTCCGGTCCGATCCTCTCGTCGAGCTCGAGTCCGCCGTCGTCGAGGCCACGGATGCGGCGCCGGAGCTGGTGCGCACCGAGGTGGAGCGTGTGGTCGAGCTGGGAGCGCTGGTACAGCGCGAGACACGCGAAGGCGCGCGTTTCACCTGGGCGGAGTAGACCTGGTGAACGAAGAGCAGCGCGCCGAGCTTCCCCGGGCGCCGATCGACCGGCTGGTGGAGCCCTTCACGCGGTTCCTCCACGTCGAGGCGGCCAGTGGAATCGTGCTGCTGGTCTTCACGGCGGCCGCCCTGGTGCTGGCAAACTCGACTCTCGCCGAAGGCTTCCTGGGCATCTGGAAGATCCCGCTCGGCATCGAACTCGGCGACTTCCAGCTGAGCCACTCCCTCAAGCACTGGATCAACGACGGTCTGATGGCGGTCTTCTTCTTCGTCATCGGCCTCGAGGTGAAGCGCGAGATCGTGCTCGGCGAGCTTCGGGACATCCGGCGCGCAGCGCTCCCGATCGCCGCGGCGATCGGCGGCATGGTCGTCCCCGCGGCGATGTACCTCCTGCTCCAAGCCGGTCAGCCCGCCGAACGGGGCTGGGGAATTCCGATGGCGACGGACATCGCCTTCGTGGTGGGCTGCATGGCGGTGCTGGGCTCCCGGATCCCCCACGGCCTGCGCGTACTGCTCCTCTCGCTCGCCATCGCCGACGACATCGGGGCGATCCTGGTGATCGCCATCGGCTACACCGACGTGATCCACTGGGGCGCTCTCGCGTGGGGAGTGGTCGGCATCGCGGGCGTCTCCGTGCTCGCGCGTCTCGGCGTTCGCAGCTTCGGCATCTACGCCGTCCTGGGTGCCGGCATCTGGTTTGCCTTCCACGAGTCGGGGATTCACGCCACCATCGCCGGCGTGGTGATCGGGCTCATGACACCCGCCCGCGCCTACGTGAGCGAGAGCCGTTTCGGCCAGATCCTCTCTCAGGCCACGCAAGTCCTCCGGGGCGGAGGCTTCGAAGGCCTCAGCGACCGCGCCGGCCGGGTGCGGCGCTTCCAGCGGGCGGCGCGCGAGCTGATCTCACCCGTCGAGTACCTGGAGCGTTCCCTTCACCCCTGGGTGGCCTTCACCATCATGCCGCTCTTCGCCTTCGCGAATGCCGGTGTTCCCTTCGAGCTCTCGGACCTGGGCGACCCTGTCGCGTTGGCGGTGGGGATCTCGCTGGTGATCGGCAAGCCGCTGGGAATCGTCGCGGTCAGCGCCCTGGCGGTCCGACTGGGCCTGGCCAATCTTCCCGAAGGCGTCGGGTGGGGAGCGCTCGCCGGTGGCGGATTTCTCGCCGGGATCGGCTTCACGATGGCGCTCTTCATCTCGGAGCTCGCCCTCGACGGGGCGGCCCTGAACGCCGCCAAGGTCGGTGTCCTGGCTGGATCCGTTGTAGCCGCCGTCATCGGCGTGACCATCCTGCTCGCAGTGCTTCGCCCGAAGGATTCCTGAGAATGGCAGGCAACCTCTACGTGGCCACGATCGAGGCGGGAAGCGGAAAGTCGCTGGCCGTCCTCGGGGTGATGGAGCTGCTCTCGAGCCGCGTCGAGAAGCTCGGCTTCTTCCGCCCCATCGTCCGGGCCGGGGACGAGCTGGACAACGACACCGAGCTGATTCGGCGCCGCTATCTCCCGGAGACCCCCTACGAGGCCCTCCATGGAATCGACCACGAGACTGCCCGCAATCTGACTAGCGCGGGGCGGTCCGAGGAGCTGGTGAAGCGCATCTTCGCCAGGTACAAGGAGCTGGAACGAAGCTGCGACTTCGTGCTCTGCGAGGGGACCGACTTCACCGGTGTCTCCTCCGCATTCGAGCTCGACTTCAACGCGGAGATCGCCAGTCAGATCGGGGCGCCGATCCTGCTCGTGGCAAATGCCCGCGAGAAGGAGCCGGGCGTAGCCGTCGACTTCCTTCGCGCCGCGCACCAGAGCTTTCGAGGCCTCGGCTGCTCCCTGGCTGCGGCGATCCTGAATCGCGTGGCCCCAGGCGAGGTGGCCTCGATCACGGCGCAGCTCGAAGCCCAGTGGTCTCCGGACGTCCCCGTCTATGTGGTGCCCGAGCACGAGGCGCTCGGCAGACCCAGCATCGCCACCATCGCGAAGACACTGGGCGCCGAGGTCCTGCACGGCGAAGAGGAGCAGCTCAACCGGGAGGTCCTCGCCTACAAGGTCGGAGCCATGCAGGTGGCGAGCTTTCTGGAGCACCTGGTGGAGGGCTGCCTCGTCATCACGCCAGGTGATCGGGCCGACGTGATCCTCAGCTGCCTGGCCAGTCTTCTCGCGGAGGAGCATCCGCGCATCGCCGGGCTGCTCCTCACCGGCGGCTCGAAGCCCGCCCCGGCCGTAATGCGGCTGGTGGAGAGCTTCTACGCCTTCGCCCCATCGATCCTCGTCGTCGAGGCAGGTACCTACCTGACGATCACTCGTCTGGAGGGGGTACGCCCCGTCATCGCCCCTGGAAACGAACGAAAAATCGCCGCGGCGCTGGGCGCCTTCGGGGCTGCCGTGGACCGTCCGCAGCTGGCGCGCCGCATCGCGGTGTCGCGACCGACACGGGTGACGCCGCTGATGTTCGAGTACGAGCTCCTGGAGCGAGCCCGCGCGGACCGCCGGCACATCGTCCTGCCGGAGGGTTGCGAGGAGCGGATCCTCCGCGCCGCCGAGATCCTCCAGCGCCGTCAGGTCGTCGACCTGACGCTTCTCGGCAACGAGCGCGAGGTCCGACGACGAATTCTCGAGCTGGGCGTGGATCCCGAAGGCCTCGAGATCATCGATCCGGGTGAGACGAGTCTCCACGAGGAGTTCGCGAGGACCTACCAGCATCTCCGTGAGAGCCGCGGCGTCACACTCGACGCCGCTCGCGAAGCGATGCTGGACGTGAACTACTTCGGAACCATGATGGTCCAGACCGGCCGGGCCGATGGCATGGTCTCCGGCGCCGCGCACACCACCGCAGAAACCATCCGGCCCGCCTTCGAGATCATCCGCACCGAGCCCGGACGGGCGATCGTCTCCAGCGTCTTCTTCATGTGCCTGGAAGACCGCGTGCTGGTGTACGGGGACTGCGCGATCGTCCCCAATCCCAATGCCGAGGAGCTCGCGGACATCGCCATCAGCTCCGCGATGACGGCCCGGGCCTTCGGGATCGAGCCCCGCGTGGCGATGCTCTCCTACTCGACCGGAGCGTCCGGCCACGGTGAGGATGTGGAACGGGTGCGCGTGGCTGCGCTCCGCGCCAAGGAGCTCCGGCCCGATCTCAAGATCGAGGGACCCATCCAGTACGATGCCGCCATCGACGCCAGTGTCGCTCGCACCAAGCTGCCCGAGAGCGAGGTCGCGGGTACGCGCAACCGTCTTCATCTTTCCGGACCTGAACACCGGAAACAACACCTACAAGGCCGTCCAGCGCTCGGCGGGCGCGATCGCGATCGGGCCCGTTCTCCAGGGACTGAGGAAGCCCGTAAACGACCTGAGCCGGGGCTGCACCGTCGCGGACATCACCAACACCGTGGTCATCACGGCGATCCAGGCGCAGGCCGGGAGACGTGAACCGTGAAGGTCCTGGTGCTCAACTCCGGGAGCTCCTCGATCAAGTACCAGCTGTTCGAGATGGGCGACCGGAGTGCTCTGGCTACCGGTCTCGTCGCGCAGATCGGCGAGCCGGAGAGCGAGATCCGCCAGCGCAGCGCCTCCCCGGACGGCGAGAGCGAAATCGCGCGGGAGATCTGCATCCGGGACCATCGGGAGGGCTTCGATCAGATCATCGCAGCACTCGCCGAGGGCGAGGTCGAGATGGGCGATCTGTTCGGGATCGGCCATCGGGTCGTTCACGGGGGCGAGGAGTTCAGGGAGCCGACGCTGATCGACGACGACGTGGTCGCCGCCATCCGCCGGCAGATCCCGCTGGCCCCGCTTCACAATCCCGCCAATCTGCTGGGAATCGAGGTGACCCGGGCGCGCCGGCCGGACGTGCCCCAGGTGGCCGTCTTCGATACCGCGTTCCACCACTCGCTCCCGCCCCACGCATACCACTACGCGATCCCCCGCGAGCTCTACGAGACCCTTCAGATCCGCCGTTACGGCTTCCATGGGACCTCCCACCAATACGTAGCCAACGCGGCTGCCTCCTACATGAGGCGTTCGATCGAGTCCCTCAACCTGATCGTGCTCCATCTCGGAAACGGCGCGAGCGCGGCCGCGATCCAGGCGGGCCGAAGCGTCGACACGTCGATGGGCATGACGCCACTCGAAGGATTGATGATGGGGACCCGCTGCGGCGACCTCGATCCCGCCATCGTCTTCTTTCTGGCGACGACCGGTGGAAAATCCCTCGAGGAGATCGAGGGGCTCCTCAACTCACGAAGCGGGCTCCGGGGGGTCTGCGGCGAAAACGACATGCGGGAGGCCCTGGAGCTCGCGGCTTCGGGCAATCAGCGCGCCAGCCTCGCGATCGAGATGTACGCCTATCGGATCAAGAAGTACATCGGCGCGTACCTCGCCGTACTGGGACGGGTGGACGCGCTCGTCTTCACGGCGGGGATCGGCGAGAACTCTCCGGAGATTCGCGCGCGCTCCTGCGCGGGCCTCTCCGGGCTGGGCATCGAGATCGATCCGGCGAAGAATCTCGAACAGCCGGCGGGTGTGTGCGAAATCCAGCACGAGGGGACGCCCGTCAAGATCCTGGTGGTGCCCACCAACGAAGAGCTGGAGATCGCCGAGGAGACCGTCGCCTGCATTCGGGAGAACAAACGCTGACGCGAGTCGCCGGGCCAGCGGGTGCGTGATATGTTGCCTGGTGGGCGATGATCGCCCCGTCTCACCGGTGAGGACACCCTATAATGACCCGATCCCCCCGATATCTCATTCTCAGCTTCGCACTTGCGGCGGCCCTGCTGCTGCCCAGCTACGCGACGGCCGAGCACCACGAAGGCGAGCCCGCCGAGGGTGCCGTGATCGTGGGCGAGAAGATCACGCGCCACGGCAAGGTCATTTCGATCGACGCAGAGACTCGGACCGTCGTCGTCGAGGGCGAGCAGGGCCGCCAGGTCGCAATCGTGGCGCCCGAGGAGTCCCCCAACTTCGACCAGATCAAGGTGGGCGATCCGGTGGTTGCCACCTACTTCGAATCCGTCGCTCTGACCATCGCCCCGGTAGCGGACGCGGAGCCGGGCGCCAGTGCCGCCGCGGTCGTGGCCACCGCTCCCAAGGGCGAGGCACCCGGCGCCGCCATGGCGGAGCAGATCCAGCTCCGCGCGGTGGTGAAAGCCGTCGATCCCGCGACGCGCAGCGTGACGCTCGAGGTCCCCGAAGGCGGCGAGCGCACCCTGAAGGTTGGCGAAGCCGTCGACCTCGAGAAGGTCAAGGTGGGCGAGCAGGTCTCCGCAACCCTCACACGCGCTCTGGCCATCTCGATCGACAAGAAGTAGACCCGGCGCCCTACCAGATCAGATCGATCTGGATGGACTCGACGCTGACACCCGGGCCGGAGTGAGCTGGGCTCACGAACGGAGGGCGATGTGTTGCGAGAACTGAGAGGTGTCCTCGGGACGCTGCTCCTGGTCGCACTGGCCGGCTGCGCCTCGGACGTGGCGATCGAAACCTCCTACGACCCCCTGGCGGTCTTCCCCCGCGAGGGGAAGTTCGCCTGGGCCGAGGGTGAGAACTCCATCTCCGACAAGCTTTCGCACCTGAACCTGGCGGACCTCCTCCCTCCAGCGATAGAAGGCGCCCTGGTGAACCGGGGCTGGAACAAGGGGACCCCCGAGAAGGCCGACGCTCTCGTCTCCTACCAGGTCGGCGTATCCATTACCGTATGGGCCGCCGAGCCGGGCTCAGACGAACACTCCCGCGCCATGGGTTCCATCTCGGTGGCACTGCTGGATCCCGAGAGCAAGCACCGCCTCTGGGTCGGCTTCATCCAGGCCGAGGTGCACCCCGCGCTGACTCAAGAGGAGCGGCGGGCGCGCATCGATTCGGCGATGGAGCGCCTGTTCAAGGAGTTCCCTCCCTGATTTCGGAACGTCGGACCGACACCACGCGCCGGGCGAAGATCATCTGCACCCTGGGCCCGGCATCCGATCGGCCGGATGCGATCCGCAGCCTGATCGAGGCGGGCATGGATGTGGCCCGACTGAACTTCTCCCACGGAACGCACCAGGAGCACGCGCGCCGGCTGGAATCGGTCCGGGCCACGAGTCGCCAGCTCGGAAAGGCCGTCGGGATTCTCCAGGACCTCTGCGGACCAAAGATTCGAACCGGTGAAGGAGGACCGGCCTCGCTGGCGAACGGCGAAACGGTCCGTCTGGCACCCGGGACACGCGGCTCCGACGACACGCTGGCCGTCGACTACGAAGGGCTCACCCACAGCGTCGCGGAGGGGGACCGCATCCTGCTGAGCGACGGAGCGATCGAGCTGAGCGTCGAATCCATCGAACGCGATGCAGTCCTTTGCCGGGTGGAACACGGCGGTTCGCTTCGCCCGCGCATGGGCGTGAACCTCCACTCCGGAAGACTCGAGCTCTCCGCAATCACGGAGAAGGACAAGGCGGATCTCACGTTCGGGCTCGAGGCCGGTATCGATTTCGTGGCGCTCTCCTTCGTGCGGAACGCGCGGGACATCGTCGCTCTTCGGGAGCTCTGCGCAGCAGCGCCGCATCCGCCGCGGTTGGTCGCAAAGATAGAGACGCCGGCCGCAGTGGAGGAGATCGAGGAGATCGCACGGACTGCGGACGCGGTGATGGTCGCGAGGGGAGATCTCGGCGTAGAGCTTCCACCTGCCGTGGTTCCCCCCCTCCAGAAGCGCATCATCGACACCTGCCGGACCTGGAGACGCCCGGTCGTCGTCGCAACCGAGATGTTGCAGTCGATGGTACACGCGTCCCGTCCCACTCGCGCCGAGGCCAGCGACGTGGCCAATGCGGTCTTCGACGGAGCCGACGCGACCATGCTCTCAGCGGAGACGGCGATCGGCGAGGATCCCGCCCTCGCCTGCCACACCATGGCTCAGATCATCGTCGAGGCCGAGGCGAGCCCGTACACGGATCTGCGCCCCTCACCCCCGAGTGGGAAGCCCCCGGCCTCCATCGCCACGGCCGCCTGCACCATCGCGCAGGAGACAGGGGCGCGATGCATCGTGGCGCTCACACAGACCGGCCATACGGGGCGACTGATCTCCTGCGCCCGCCCGCGCGTTCCGGTCCTGGCACTCTCGCCGAGCGAGGATACGCTGTGTCGACTGGCGCTATGCTGGGGTATCGCGCCGCATCACCTCGAATTCGAGGGCGACATGGAACAACTGGCGCACCGAACCCGCGAGCGCGTCAGGCGACTCGGCTTCGCGAATCCCGGCGAGCGATTCGTGATGGTCTTCGGCCCCCCGGCAAGCCCCGGCGGAACGACCAACTCGATCCGCGTGGAGGAGGCATAGAATCGTCATGCTTTTTCGTTCCAGGCTGACCGCCATACTGGGCAGCATCCTCGTTTCCGCTTTCCACGGGGTCACCATCACGGCTCTGGTGTTGGGGGAGCTCGGTTACGCGGCGGCCGCCGGAGCGGCCGAGACGCCTTCCGAGCCGGCGGCAGAAAGCGCTCTCTCATCGGATGCCGAGCTCGAGGAGCTGGTGGGCCCTATCGCGCTCTACCCGGATGAGCTGCTGGCAGTCGTACTCCCGGCGTCCACCTACCCTCTGCAGATCGTGCAAGGGGCTCGTTTCCTCGAGAAGAGGAAGGCCGATCCCGAGCTGGAGCCCGACGAGGAATGGGATCCCAGCGTCCTGGGGCTGCTCAACTATCCCGAAGTGGTGGACCTGATGAACCAGGATCTGAACTGGACCTGGGAGCTCGGCGAGGCCGTGACCCACCAGCAGGCCGATGTCATGGACGCCATCCAGCGCTTCCGGGCCAAGGTCGACGAAGCCGGCAACCTGGAATCCAACGACAAGGTAACGGTCGTCAAGGAGACCGAGGAAGAGCAGCAGATCATCGTCATCGAGTCGGCCAGTCCAGAGGTCATCTACGTGCCGACCTACCAGCCCAGCACCGTCGTCGTCTACCAGACGGCGCCGTACCCGTACTACTACTCACAGCCCTACCCCTACTACTACAACCCCGCAGCCGTGTTCTGGACCGGCCTGTTCGTCGGAGCCGCGGTCGGGTGGGGTCTCAGCTGGGGGCGGGGACGCCGCCGAGGCAGCATCAAGGTCGATCGAGACGTCAACGTCAATGTCAACAAGTCCGCCCGTGTCGACATGTCCGGTGGAGGCAGCCGCTCTGGGGGAGGCAAAGACTGGAAGCCGGGCCCGGGGTCGGGCAGTAGGCCAGGCGAGCGTCCTGGCACTGGACCGGGCGATCGTCCCGGCACGCGACCCGGTGAGGCACCCGGCCGGCGATCGTCCCGGCACGCCCGGTGAGGGCACTCGACCGGGCGATCGTCCCAGCACGCGACCCGGCGATCGCACCGGCACGCGGCCCAGACGCGGCCTTCACAGACCTCCAAGTCCTCTCCCAGCACTTCCCAGCGCGGGTCGAGTGCGAGCCGGCCCAGCAGCCGGGGGTCCAGTGGCCGGGACCTGACCAGCCCGTCCACCTCCTCGCGCGGGTCGAGGGACAGCTCGCTCGGCAGCTACGGCAGCGGCTCCAGGACGAAGGACTACAGCTCCCGCGGCTCCAGCAGCCGGGGCGGCCGATCGGGGGGCAGCGGAAGAAGCTCGCGCGGCGGAAGAGGCGGCGGCCGACGGTGACGCCCCGGGGCTTACGCTACGCGAAGGGGTCTTGCACCCGCATTCGACGCAATCGAGTAGAAGAGGAGCACGGCGTGCACCAGATCCGCAACGAAGGAGTGCGTTCCCCTGCCATCCGAGCGCCGCTCGCGATGCTGCTTCTGGGGCTGATGGTGGGGTGCCAGGGAGCCGACACGGAGTCGCAGAGGACCTTCGCGACACCCGAGGCCGCCGTGGAGGCGTTGTTCGAAGCAGTCGAACGCGACGACGTGGACGGAGTCCTCGCGATCCTGGGGCGCGAATACCGGGACGCGATCGTCACCCCGGACTGGGACGCCCAGCGAGATGCCCGCATGGAGATCGTCGAAGCGGCGAAGGAGACGCACGAACTCCGCGAGGTCGAGGAAGGAGTGGTGCACCTGATCCTGGGCGCGAAGAGCTGGCCCCTGCCGATCCCGATCGTTCGCGAGGAGGGAGTCTGGCTCTTCGACACCGAGCAGGGTATCGAGGAGCTCGTCAACCGCCGCATCGGACGGAACGAGCTGACGGCCATCGCGATCGCCCGCGCCTATGTGGATGCGCAGATCGAGTACGCCCGCGAGGATCGCGACGGAGACGAGGTGCTGGAGTACGCCCAGCGGCTAGCGAGCACGCCGGGCGAGAAGGATGGCCTCTACTGGAAGAGCGAGTCCGAGGAGGATCTGAGCCCCTTCGGCCCCCTGGTGCGCGGCGCCGAGCGCTACCTGACGGCAAAGGAGTTGGGGCGACCCGATCAAGGGCTACTACTTTCACGTGCTGAAGCGCCAGGGCGGAAACCCGCCGGGCGGTCGCTACGACTACGTGATCAACGGCAACATGATCGCCGGCTTCGCGCTCGTCGCCTATCCGGAAGACTATGGAAACTCCGGGGTGATGACCTTCGTCGTGAGCCACCACGGCAAGGTCTACCAGAAGGATCTGGGTGAGTTCAGCGGCATGCTCGAGTACGACCCGGACGAAAGCTGGACCGAGGTCGAGGAGACCGACATCGACACCCAGAAGAGATAATCGCGTCGCGCGCCTTGCGGTGTGGCGCGCCTTCGATGCACAATAGCATGGCACTCACTCCATGGAGGCCCGCCCGCATGAAGTCCCACCATTCGAACGCCACGCTTCTCTTCGCCCTCGTGATCGGTGTCGCCTTTCTCGCGCAGATCGGCTGCGCGCCCAAGCGCTTCAGCACCGGCGCGCATGCCGACACCACCTACGACTTCGCTGCCGTCGACAGCTTCGCCTTCGACGTGGCCCGCCCCCAGGTGAAGGCGTCGGCGAACGGACAGATCCTCGAGGAGGCGCTCCGCAAGGCCCTCGTCGATCGCGGCTTTGAGGAGAAGACCAAGGCGGACGCCGACGTGCTGATCTCCTACGACGTCGGCGCCTACACAGCGGCGGCGCTCTCCGGCGCCAACACCATGGTCAAGCGTGACGGCGGCATCACTGTCTGGGTCTACGACCGCAAGACCGGCAACCAGATCTGGTACGGCTGGTCCGAGCGCCCCCTTTCGGGGGCGGATCAGCCCGAGCCCGTCATCAACGATGCCGTCGACGCCATCTTCCAGAACCGCATGCCGCGGAATCAGTGAGGCGGTGCACGCTCTGAAGACTCGAGCGAAGGCTCGGTGATCTCCAGGCCATCGTACTCGTCACCGAAGAAGCTGCTCCGGATCACGGCGCCGATGGTGTCGCCCACCTTCACTGATTCGTCCCAGCGACTGGCCGGGTAATCGACCACGCCATCCTGGCCTTCGAAACGAACTCGTACGCCCCCCGACGAGCGCAGATCGTAAGGGGCGATCGAGGCGACCCTGACAGCTTCGAGCTCCAGCTTCGGCTGCCTCCATTCCCAGAGCGAAGCAAAGCCCCATACGGCACAAGCCAGCAGCAGACTCGCCACCAGGGCCGTGCCGACGGACCAGGCCAGCGGGCGGGCTTTGAAGGCCCGCTTCACCGACAAGGGCAGGTTGAAGAACAGATCGAACACGCCGTGCTCGAGAAGCCCTCCGGTCTCTCCGAAGACGGGAACGAGATTCGCCATGCTCTTGGCCCAGCGGCCGGCCATCAAGCGCGACAGAGCCGGGTACTGCCGGACCATCTGCAAGGGGAATCCGAGGTAGCCGATGTACTTCCAGAAGGAGACCAGCAGCGCCACCGAGTAGTTGCGCAGGTTGCGCTCGCTGATCACCAGGTAGAGGACGTAGGAGCCGCGCGCGATCGAGCCGGGCGAGATCGGCGTCACCTGGAAGACCGCCAGTACGGCAATGGCGTACGCCACGGACTCGCCCCACGACTGGCCGAACCGGACCATGACGTAGACGGCCACGGCCAGAGAGACGACCTGCGTGACCGGCAGAGTGCAGATGTGGACGGCGACGCTCTTCAAATACTTCTGGATGAAGGGGTCCTGGACCTGCTCCGCGATCTTGATCGCCTCTTCCGGGGACACCATGCCTTCGCGCTGGCCGAGGTCCACCTGCTCGAGCAGCCATTCCTCACGAAAAGGCGGCTCGCGAAGAAACCGGACGGAGAAGTCGATCCGCATCCCGGATTCCCGCCCAGGCAAAGCGCGGCTCCACCAGGCCGCGATGCCAGCTCGGGGGCAGCCACGCCGAGGAAGATGCGCTGGAGCCAGTAAGCGGACCGGCCGGCGAACCAGACCGAGCGTCCGCTCGTCGCAGGCGCGCTCCTGGCGCTGCCAGATGATGAGGGTCTCGATCCGCGAGCCGCGCATCGCCCGCCAGAGATAGCGGAAGCTGGTGAGACACCGCCTGGCGTGCTCGCGCGCCAGGGCATTGCCCCAGAGCTTCACGACCAACGGTCCGAGCAGCGGAACCAGCGATATCGCGAAGAGGAGCGCGAAGAGTCCACGCCTGGATCGGAGGGAAGACGCGTGCTCCTCGTCGAGCCGTCCCAGGCTCTTCCAGGCGGTGATCGTTCCGTCTCCGACGGATCTGCGCAGCTCGCCGTCCGCGATCAGGCGCACGTGGTGATGGGTCAGGTCCGGAAGTGAGGCCCGATGAATCGCCTCCTGCTCCCGCAGCTCCTCGATGGCCGGCTGGAGATCCTCGAAGTCGTCACGGTGTTCTTCGAGGAACTTCCGGAATTGGACCGGGTCGCTGCGGTCGAATTGAACCAGCTTTCCGCGGAGCAATCCGGTCAGGATCAATCGGACGTCGACCGGGCTCATCGGGAGGAAGGGCAGCAGGGTGAGCCCGGCGCGGAAATCGACGGCGGTCAGTCCCGCCTGGGGGGAGTCGTCGGCGCTGAGCCGTTTCAGCGCGTTCGGCTGGCTCTTGCAGCTCCACCATTCGTACTGGCGGGCCAGCTCGGGCGCTCCCATCTCGTGCAGAAGCTCGACGAGCTGCCGCATGAAGAGCTTCTTGTGCACGTACTCCGGGCAGTTGTGGTCCTCCGGTGGGGGACCTCGAAAATCCCACCGGTCGAACATCTGATCGTCCACCTCGTACTTCCAGAGGCGTCCCTCGATCCATTCGTTGATCTCGCCGAAGCTGTGGATTTCCTCGTCGTAGAACGTGGCGTAGGTGTCGCACACCGCGCTCTCGTCGCCGTACTCGGGCCGCTGCAGCCCGGCGGATCAGCTTCTGCCAGAGCACTCCGACGCGCACGGAGGCGGGGTTGACCTGGGCGCTGAACGATCCCTGATAGGCCAGGAAGTACAGAAGATTCCGGAAGATGCTCGCGAAGCTCGACGGAGGCTTGAGGATCTTGATCGCGTAGGTCTGGCCAACGGTCAGCCCCGAGATGGGGCCGTCATCCGCCTGGATCTCCTGCAGCTTGACCCGGTAGACCTGTCCGGCGAAGCCGCCTCCGACGAACCGATCGACCTCCGCGACCATTCGCCCGGTATGGGCCGGAACGACGCCGGTGATCGCGTACTCCAGCAGGTCACCGGGATCGTAGATCGATCGGCCCAGGGGCCGGACCAGCTCGCAGGCCTCGAACTGCCGCTCCAGCTGTTCGCGCAGCGACGGCGCAGAGGCGCCGGGGGCGCGGGATTCATCGCGTATCTCGGGCGTGATGGTCATGATTTCTGGGGCCTCAAGGTATGTTGTCGGCCAGAACCCGTCCAGGATTGAAGGACAGTTCAAGAAACTGGCGAGAGATCTGGTGCAAACAGCTGTTTTGTAAGCCTTTTGCGGAAAAGCGCACTCAAAGGGCTAGAATCCCCGCGAGTCTGGATGACGCGCAGGAGAAAGTATGGGAGATGGAACCGAGAGACTGCGGGTCGAGGGCGACCTGCGAATCCTCACCCTCGAGGGCTCCGGCTACGAGATGGGACGCCAGCACGGGGAGGCTCTCCGAGAGGAGATCCACCAGGGCGTGCTCCCGTTCTTCGGAAACTTCACCGAGTCCGATTCCAAGCTGCGCAAGCTCCCGGAGGCGAATCGAAAGGAGGTGGCTGCGCAGCTCGACCGGGAGATCTTCGATCCGCTTCGGCGATTCGTCCCCCAGGTCTACCTCGACGAGCTGCGTGGGATCGCGGAGGGGGCGGACCTTCCCACCGACGTGGTCTTCCGGGGCAACTTCCTCTCGGAGCTGCTTCAGGTCTCCCTGAAGCAACAGGTGCCGTCCGAGGGTGTCGGGGCGAGCGGCGGATGCACGGGCTTCGCCGTGGCAGGTCCGGCAACCCGGGACGGTGAGCTGCTACACGGAAAGAACACGGACTACCAGGGAATCGGTGTCTGGAACCGCTTTCCCGGTACTGATCTTGTCGAAGCCCGCCGACGGCTTCGCCTACGTGCGCGGCACCTCGGCGGGACTCATCAAATGCAATACCTGCATGAACGAGCAGGGGATCACTCTGGGCGGGCATTTCCTGTTCTCGACGGACACTGTGGCCGACGGTGTGGCGTTCACCGTCCTCGAGAACGAGATCATGCGCCGCGCGACCAACCTTCGCGAGGCGATCTCGATCGTCGAGGCTGGACCGCGGGCGGGCGCGTTCGCCTTCGTCGTATCGGACGGGAAGACGGGCGAGGCGGTCGCGCTCGAGTGCACTCGCGCCGAGGTCTCGCAGCGCTGGCTCTCGGACGGAGCGGTCTTCATGTCCAACGTATGCACCGCGAGCGAAGCGCAGAAGCAATGCGACATCCTGCTCCGGGCCTCGGTGGGACGAAATCCGCTCTCGCGGTGGCGCCGCATCGGCGACCTGATCACCAAGCACCATGGCAGCATCGATCTCGACACCGCGCTCGGCTTCCTGGGAGATCACTATGACGAGGCGTCCGGCCGCGAGCGCGGCGCCGCCCACACGATCGGCAGCATCGCCAGTGTCACCAGCGTTCTCCTGCGACCCGAACGCAGGGAGATCTGGATGGGCGTCGGGCCCGTCCCTGCCGCGAACAACTCCTTTCTCGGCTTCGACTGCCGCGCCGCTCTAGCGGGAGACGGCGAGCTCGAGTTTCTGGGCCGGCGCTCCGGAAACCCCTTCGGAGAGGACGCTCGGCTGCGGGCAGTGCACCGTTACGCCGATGCCGCATGCCTCTACGATCGCTCCCCCGACGAGGTCGACGCGATGTTGAAGCTCCTGCACGAGGCGCAGGAGATCGACCCAGAGGAGCCCACCTATCCCCGCATGATCGCCCGGCTTCAGCTTCTCGCCAATCAGCCCGAGCCGGCCGAAGCGATGCTGCGGCGTGCGCTTTCGATTCCGGCGCAGGGGCCGAGCGAGCTCGCCGAGGCGTGGCTCCTGCTCGGATACGGATGCGACCTCCGAGAGGCGCGAGAGGCCGCCCGGGACGCCTACCGCCGCGTGCTGGAGCTACACGATGGGGAGGCCGAGCCGATCCGCGCCGTCAACCCTCTGGTCCTGCTCTCCGCGCACAGACATCTCGAGGAGCCCTTCCGCGAGGGCGACGTCGAAGCCCTCACCGTGAGCTTTGCACTTCTCTCCGGCTGGGAGTGATCCCGCCGGAAGTGAGCGACGATCATCCGTTCTTAAGGTTGAACAGCGGCGATATTGGAGCCGCCGCGGCAGATTCGTTACCGATCCGGAATGGCGACGACCCGGATCGCTCTCGCGATCCTCCTGTGCGCGCTGGCTCTCCTCCAGCGGCTGCAAGCCGGAGACCCCTGAAGCCTACAGGCAGTTGGCCGAAGACTGGGCCGCCGTGGCGGAGCGGACACCCGGCTTCGTCGTCTGGGAGTCGTACCGCAGCGGGCGCTGGCGGATCTGGTATCGCGATCTCGACGGATCCGGGCTGCGCCGCCTCACTCCCGACGAGGAGGATCGCGACCACTTCGCCCCGCACGTGTCCCCCGACGGGCGCCACCTCGCCTATCTGAGCCAGCGAGTCGGGCACCAACGCCTACGGCCAGACGCGGAAGGCCGAATCGGTGCTCCGTCTGCACCGGATCGAGGACGGGCACGACACGCCCCTCGTGGAGGGCGCCCGCTCCTATTACGAGGACCGCGCCGCCGTCTGGCTCGATTCGCGCAGACTCCTCTACATCGCATTTGACGGCACCACCCGGCGCATCGACATCGAGACGCGCGAGCAGAAGGTCATCCAGCGCAAGAAGCAGCGCCGCTACGGCTACCTCCTGGACCCCACCCTCCGTCACGCCACCACCGGAAGGCCGAGCTTCGCCCGCTACCACGCGAAGGCCCGACGCGTCCTGCCCGCCAAGGTCCGATCCGGCTGCCAGCCGTACTTCTCCCGCGACGGCCGCTTCGGCTTCTGGGTAGCGGGGCACGGAGGCCCGATCCGCCGCGTCGACCTCCGCACCTCGGAGACCGCGGACATCATCCGGCGCGACGACCCGAGCCTGCCCGCGCCCTTCAACTACGTGTACTTCCCGATGGTTTCGGGGGGGCAACGGCTGCTGGCCTTCGGCGCCTCGCGGGGCGATCACGACCACTTCCGAGCGGACTACGAGATCTTCGTGGTGCCCATCGACCCGGAAATCCTGACGCCCATCGGACCGCCCGTCCGCTACTCCTTCCATCCCGCCACGGATCGCTTCCCCGACGTCTTCGAGGCGGGGGCCGAGCTGGGACGCCACTGGGGTGAGGCCCCGTTTCCGCATCTCGCTGCGACCACCGGACAAAGAGCTGTGGCAGTGGGACTTCGGCGACGGGACGCAGACCCGGTCGAAGCGCGGGCGCCACCTGTATCAGGAGCCGGGGTCGTATCGGATCGTCGCCCGCCGGGAGGGCGTCAGCCTCACGGGCGAGGTGCACGTGGAGCCGGGCGGGCCGCCGCGGCCGCTGCGGGCGACGGTCGGCTTCGACCACGCGGAAGTACGTGTCCTGTTCGACGAGCCGGTGGCAATCGACGGCGCGCGCTTCCGCTTCGAGCGTCTGGGCGAACCCGTCCTGGTCCGCCTCGAGCCAGGCAGCCAGACCCTGGTGGTGCGCGCTTCGAGACGCATCGACGAGCCCGACTACCTGGTGATCGAAGGCGTGCGGGACACGGCGCTCACTCCCCACCGCCTGGAGCGCGAACGGCTGCTCATCGAGCCCCACGACTGGCCGAGCAGGCGGGACGAGATGCTCCTGACCTGGTCGACGGGGGACCGCCAGGCCGTGATCCTGGACCTGGCGACGGGGCTGGAGCGCATCGACGAGGCCGTGGCCCACGGACGCGCCCGCCTCGATCACCACTGGCGCATGGACGTCGCGGGGGGACACTTCACCATCGAGGGTCAGAGCGAGCTGGTAGAGCGGATCGTCCAGGGCGGCGCCTTCGGCCTGGAGCTGACACTCACGCCGGACCTGGTCGACGCGGAGCGCCCCGGTGTGATCGCCGGGATGGGCAGGGGCACCGACGACGCCAACTTCCTCCTGCTCCAGGAGAGACGGCAGCTGGTCCTGCAGCTGCGAACGGACGGGACGCCCGAGGGCGGCGCCCGAATCGAGCTGGCGGAGATTCCCGGAACCGGTCCGCACCACCTGATCGTGACCTACACGCCCGGGCGTCTCGCGGCCTACCTGGACGGCCAGCAGGTCACGGATGACGACAGCATCGGCGGGACCCTCGAGGCGTGGCGCGAGGGACTTCACCTGCTGATCGGAGCCGGCCCTGGCGGCGAGCTCCCATGGAACGGCGTGGTGGAGGGGATCGCGCTCTACGGACACCTGGTGGAGCCCGATGAGGCCCAGCGGAACGCGATCGCCTACGCGGAGCGCCGCGACGAGCGTGTTCCCGTGGAGCCGGCGCGGGTGCTGGCGCGCCGTCGCGCCCTCTCCTCGGCTCCAACTCCCGAGGAGATCACTCCCTACCTGGACGGACTCGTGGTGCACGAATACGACGTGCTCGAGGTTCGCGAAGGCGAGCTCGGCGAGGAGGTGATCCGGGTCGCCCACTACGCCGTACAGGCCGGTGCGGCCCAGGAGGTCGCAGCGTCGCAGAAAGCCGAGGTGCTGGAGCTGCGGGTGGAGCCCTTCGAAGAGAACCCTCAGGTGGAAAGCATCTTTCTCGTCGACGAGCTCGACATCGATCTGGAGCTGCCACTCTTCCTCGACGTCGGTCCCTGATCCGCGGGCTCGGATCCAGCCCGCGCTTCTCGCCCACTGCCTACCAGGGCCGCCTTCAGCGCCGGCTGGGAAACCACTCGCCGAAACGCATCAGGAGCGCACCGTCCCCCTCGATCGAGTACTGGCCGTCGAGGAGCGCCTGGGCGCCGTCGAGCTCACCACGCGCGATGCGAAGCCATACCGAGCTCGGCGTATCGATGGTCAGATCCGCTGAGGCGGCCACCCCTTCCGCGCTTTCGCATGCACCGCCGGCGACGCGAACCCAGAAGTCGCCACCGCCCTCTCCCCTGGCGCGGAACTGGATGGTGGCCTCGGCGCCCCCCGCGGCGTCCGCGTCGAAGATCATCGGCATTCCGAGGATCGCCGCCTCCGCCGTCTCGGGGGGATGCGGGCCGAAGAGACGGAGGTAGAGCGGCGGAAACCAGAGCTGCGAGGGCAGCCCGGCGACGAAGATGAGCAGATTCGGGTATACGAACGCGAACCAGAAGTCGTGCGGCGCCGAGGCGGCGAGGATCGCCGCCGCCCCGAAGAGCACGGCAAACCAGATGGTGATGATCCGGTTGATGATCACGAAATCCCGGGTCTTCTGCTGCCAGGCGGGTGTCCCGCGGCGGGCGAAGAAGACCGTGAACGGCTCGATGCCCAGGAGCAGTGGAACGAGAGCCACCAGCCCGAGCGTGCAGAAGAGAATCGCCACCGAGTAGTTCGCGAAGAGGGCGCGAGCGAAATCCCATCCGCCCAGGACGGTGGCGGTCCCCACGGCGAACATCGACCAGAGGCCGATGTCGAAATACTTGATCAGCCGTACCCGGTGTGCGGCCAGCATGTAGCCGCTCATGACGACCAGCGCGACGGGAAGCGCCGTCAGAGACCCCCGCCTCGGGGTCGGGGGCCCGGCCGAGAACGACGAAGTAGACGATGACGGCGACGAAGCTGCCCACGTGAACGAAGAAAGGCTCGAAGCGGCCATGGGTGGAGGCAGGGTCCGAGTGCGGCATTTCGACTCCTCTCGTCTGCGGTGGAGCCTACCGCGAAGCCTTTTCCGGATCCGGCTCCGGCATCTGGGCGTCCACCCGCGCTCGCCACTCGCCGAGCCGCCGAGCCAGCTCGGCGGCGAGCTCTGGCCGCTCCTCCGCCAGGTCTCGCTGCTCCCCGATGTCACTCTCGAGATCGTAGAGCTCCAGCGAGCCGTTCTCGTAGCGCTCGATCAGCTTCCAGCGACCGGCTCGAATCGCGCCACCCGGACGCCCGCCCTGATTCGAGTAGTGCGGATAGTGAAAGAAGAGCGCGTCTCGCCCGAGCGAGACGCTCGGATCGCGGAGGAGCGGGGCGAGGCTTCGCCCATCGATCGACGGATCCTCGACCGGGACTCCGGCGATCTCGGCGAGGGTCGGAAAGAAGTCGTGAGTGATGACCGGCTCTTCACTCACGGCTCCCGCCGGTGTAACCCCGGGCAGGCGCACGATCCACGGTACGCGGAGCCCGCCCTCGTAGAGGTAGCCCTTGCCCGCGCGCAACGGCGCCGGAACCGTTGCCGGCGTGTGACGGAAATGGCCGGTGAACAGCGGCTCGGCGACGGTCAGGCCGCCGTTGTCGGAGCCGAAGATCAGAATCGTGCGATCGGCGATGTCCAGTTGCTCGAGAGCGCTCATCACCCTTCCGACGCTCTCGTCCATGCTCTCGACCATCGCGGCGTACACCGGGTTTCGCTGCTCGCCCGGACCTGGGCGCAGGCGCTCCCTCTTGGCCTCGTACCTGGCGATCTTGTCGGGCTTCGCCTGAAGCGGAACGTGCACGGTGTTGTGCGAGAGCAGCAGGAAGAATGGGCGTTCCTGCCTCGCGTGGCGCTCGATGAAGTCGACGGCGCTCCGAGAGAGCGCGTCCGGGTAGTACTCCCCGAAGTAGGTGTCGAAGAGGATCGGCGGGATCCAGTAGCGAACGAAGCTCCAGAACCCGTCGGATCGGTCCTCGTCGAAGCCCTGCCCTGCCGGCGGCGGATCGCCCAGGTGCCACTTGCCGATCATTCCCGTCGCGTAGCCAGCGCGCTTCAGACGCTCGGCCAGGGTTTCTTCGGCAGCCGGAAGCGCCTTCACCCAACCGTCCGGAGGGACGACCGGCGATCCATCGGGAGCCCCGCTTCCGGGGAGGAAGTTGGTGATGCGGAGACGCGCCGGACTCTTTCCCGTCAGCAGGCTCGCACGCGTAGGCGAGCAGACGGGAGCTGCGGCGTAGGCATTCTCGAAACGCAGACCCTCCGCTGCCAGGCGGTCGATGTTCGGCGTCTCGTGGAAGGCGCTGCCGTAGACACCCAGATCGCTCCAGCCCAGGTCATCGACCAGGATCAGCACGACATTGGGCGGCAATTCTCGCGCAACCGCGGCCTGCGCGACGGCACCCGCGAGGAGAAGCAGCCCCAGGAGCACCGTCACACCGCGGCCCGATGCCCGATGCGAGATTCGCACGCTCACGGTCTCCACTCTAGCCTCCCGGGAGGGTGCTGCGTGGACTTGGGGAACTTCCTCCCATACACTTCTAGCTGCCTGCAGAAGGGAAGCAAATGAGCGCGGAGCCCGTCCACGGTACCGACCACGAGCTCAAGCAACCACACGGACTTTCCCCGCGAATCCGGTGGCTTCGGGACTACTACTTCGAGGGCGTGAAGCGCTCCTGGAACAACCAGTACACCTGCTGGACCAGCGGCGCGCCGTGGGACGTCCTCTACGACGAGATCAGCTACTACATCGTCCCGGAGGTCTACGCGTTCCTCCAGGTCTTCCGCTCTTCCGGGCTTCAGGCCGCCCAGCCGGTGGAGCTCCACCCGGACTTCTGGAAGTGGAGCCTTGTCGAAAGACGCGCCTGGTTCATCCGTGAGGTGATGGTGGACTACGTGCCGCAAGAGATGCTGCCCGGCGATCTCGTGGCCGGCGCCCGCTTCAACATTCTCGCCTCGAGGTGTTGGACGGAGGCCGAGGCGCGCGACCGGGACCGGCTGGTGAGCCAGCCAGACGGAGCCAGAGCGGCGGTCAAGTGGTTTCACGACCACGGCTACGGCAACGCCGGAGCGACCTCCGGACACCTGATCCCCGATCACGCGCGAGTGCTCGAGGTCGGCTGGAAGGGGATCTACGCCGACCTGGAGACACGCTACGACGCGCTCTCGAGGAGCGAGAAGCAGGGACCCAAAGGGGCGCAGCTCCGAGCCATGATGACGGCCGCCACCATGCCTCGCGACCTCGCTGCCAGGTATGTGGATCTCTGCCAACGTCTCGCCGCCGAGGAGCCGGACTCGACCCGCGCGGAGGAGCTTCGCCAGATGGCGCGGAACCTCGAGAAGGTGCCGTGGGAGCCCGCCTCCAACTTCTGGGAAGCCCTGCAGGCGCTCTGGATCAACCACATGCTCGTCATGAGCGACGAGAACTATCCCGGCCCGGGTGTGAGCTTCGGCCGACTCGACCAGTACCTCCTTCCCTACTGGAAGTCATCGCTCGAAGAGGGGATGGATCGGGAATTCGGCAAGGAAATCCTGCGCTGCTTCTGGATGCACGCCAATACGGTCTACGATGCGATGATCCAGGTCGGTGGCAACCAGGGCATCACCTCCGGCTTCGGCCAGCTCGTCACCCTCTCCGGTATCGGCCCGGGCGGAGAGGACATGACCAACGACCTGACCTATGTCGTCCTGGAGGTCATCGACGAGCTGAGTCCGATCCTCGAGCCCAAGCCGAACGTGCGGCTCCACAGGAATTCACCGGACGAGCTTCTCGATCGGCTCGTCGAGATGATCGCTTCCAGCCAGGGTGCACCGTTCCTGCTCAATTTCGACGAGCGCTCGATGGCGGGCTTGCTGCGCCAGGCGAAGGAGGCCGGCTGCGAGCACCTCATCCACCCCGAGAACGTGCACGACTACGCGCCGGTGGGCTGTCTCGAGAACACCATGGTAGGCAACGACCGCTCGGGAACGGTCGACAACAACCTGAATCTGCTCAAGGCCGTCGAGCTCGCTCTTACCGGAGGCAAGGATCTCGTCTCCGCAGTCGATCAGATCACCGGCAAGCAGGTGCCGATCACCCAGGACGGTCCCGAGACGGGGGACGCGAGGGCCTTCGAATCCTGGGACCGTTTCTGGCAGGCCTACGTCGAGCAGACACGCTACCTGGTGCGCAGGTGCGTCGATCTCTACGAGAAGAGCGAGGCGATCCGCGCGGAATTCTGTCCCACGCCCTACCTCTCCTGCCTGGTCCGCGGTTGCGCCGAGCAGGGGCTGGACATCACGCAAGGAGGCGCCGAGCTCAGCTTCACCACCATCGAAGCCGTGACCTTCGCGACCACGGTGGATTCGCTGCTGGCCATCAAGTACCTCGTCTTCGATCGAGAAGAAGGCGACCATGACCGAGCTGATCGGCGCCCTCGAGGCCAACTGGGAGGGCCATGAAACGCTTCAGGCCTGGGCGAAGTTCCGGGCGCCCAAGTACGGGCGCGACGATGACGACGCCGACGAGATGGCCCGCAGGGTGATGGATCTCTGGACCGCCGAGACCTGGAAGCACCGGACGGCATCGACCCATCGCCGCTTCAGGCCCGGCATGTTGAGCTGGAACTACTGGGTGGGCGATGGCTACGTCATGGCGGCGAGCGCCGACGGCAGGCCTAAGGGACAATTCCTCTCGAATGCCATCTGTCCATCCAACGGAGCGGACATCCACGGCCCCACGGCCAACGCCAACTCCGTCGGCAAGGCCCTCGGCGGCACCTCCAGCAACGGCGGCGGCGACTGGGACGGCTATCTCAACGCCCTTCCCAACGGCGCGAGCCACACCATGACGTTCAATCCTTCGCTCCTCCGCGACCAGGTGCACCGCGAGAAGTTCAAGGCCTTCCTGCGCGGATACTGCCAGAACGGCGGCACGGCTCTTCAGGTCAACGTGATCGATGCGGAGATGCTGAGAGACGCGCAGAAGAATCCGCAGAACTACCGGCACCTCCTGGTGCGAGTCACCGGGTACAACGCGTACTTCACCAACATCGGTCGCGAGCTGCAGGACGAGATCATCGCCAGGCTGAGCCACGGCCAGTTCTAGTTCGGGGCAGGAAACCTTCGAGAAGAAGCCGGCCATGAGCCCGGAGCAAGCTGCCGAGTCTTCCAGCTCCCACCTCACGGTGTTCAACATCCAACGGATGTCGACCGAGGACGGACCCGGCCTGCGCACGACCGTGTTCGTGAAGGGGTGCGGCCTGGAATGCCGCTGGTGCCACAACCCGGAGGGGATCTCCACCGAGTCCGGAGGTCGTGTGGCACGGCCCCAGGTGCATCCACTCGAGAGCCTGTGACGCGGCCTGCCCGGAGGACGCGATCTTGCGCTCGGGAGACGAGATCGAGATCGATCGCGGCCGGTGCACGGTCTGCGGGGATTGTGTCGATCAGTGCCCGTCCGGGGCATTGGAGCAGTGGGGTACACACTGGAGCCTGGACGATCTGGTGGCCGAGGTGGCAAAGGACCGGAGCTACTTCGAGACCTCGGGTGGAGGCGTGACCGTGTCGGGTGGCGATCCCGCGTTGTACACACCTTTCGTGGCGACGTTCCTGGACCACTGCCGGGCACTGACGCTGCACACGGCCCTCGACACCTGCGGGATGTGCTCGAAGTCGAACTTGCAGACACTCGCCGGACGTGCCGATCTCGTCCTCTACGATCTGAAGGAGATCGATCCCGAGCGCCACACCCGTTTCACCGGCCAGTCGAACCAGAGGATCCTCGCCAACCTGGTCGCCCTCGCCGAGCAGATGCGCCAGAGCCAGCGCCCTGCGGAGCTCTGGATCCGCACGCCCTTGATACCGGGCGCAACGCTCACCGAAGAGAACATCCAGGGGATCGGCGCCTTCATCGCCAGGGAGATCGGGGACGTGGTGAAGCGCTGGGAGCTCTGTGCCTTCAACAACCTGGCCGCCGACAAGTACCGCCGCCTCGGCCTCCGCTGGGAGTTCGAGGGCGTGGAACTCCTGAGCGAGGCGGACCTCAGGCACTTCGAGGAGGTGGGGCGCAAGTCCGGGGTCGACCCCGAAATCGTACTTGCCACGGGACGAACCCGTCGTCGAACGTCTTGGAGATTCCCCTGCGGTGAGCCAATCGTCCCGCGGGTGAACGGACGGATGGATAGCGTGACAGACACCGGTCGAGCTTTCACAGGAGGACATCAACGCGTTCGAACCGAGCGCGAAGATCGGGCTGGTGGCAACGATCGACTCCCAGGGCCTCCCGCACGTGAGTCTGATCACGTCACTTCAGGCGAAGAGTCCCAGCGAGCTCATGTTCGGCCAGTTCAGCGAAGGGCAGAGCAAGACCCACGTCAAGGGCAACCCCCAGGTCGGCTTTCTGGTCATGAACCTGGAGAAGAAGCTGTGGCGGGGAAAGGCGCGCTGGACCGGTGAGGCGAAGAGCGGAGACGACTACGAGATGTACAACCGGCAGCCGATGTTCCGGTACAACTCCTACTTCGGCATCCACACCGTCCACTACCTGGATCTCGTCGAGTTCTCGGGCGAGCAGTCGCTCTCCACCGCGGGGATTGCCATCGGCTCCCTGGTCACGTTGCTCGCCAGGCGACTCGCCGCGGACCGGAAACCCGAGACGATTCTACGGCCCTGGGCCGAGGACCACGTCACCAGGCTCGGCACGCTCAAGTTTCTCTCCTACGTCGCTGGAGATGGTTACCCTGCGATCGTCCCCGTCGTGCCGTGCCAGACCGCCGGCAGCAGCCGGCTGGTCTTCGCGCCAACCGTGCACCGCGCGGAGCTCGCCGCCATCCCCACGAATGCCACGGTGGCCGTCTTCGCGCTGAACCTTCAGATGGAAAGCGTTCTGATCAGGGGACGCTTCAGTGGCTACCGGCGCTACGCGGGCCTCCGAGCGGGGGCCATCGACATCGACTGGGTCTACAACTCGATGCCGCCGATGCAGGGAACGATCTACCCGGCTCCGCCGATCTCCCCCGTTCCCGATGGTTCGAGCTGAAGCATGTCCAGATGGCAGTGGGCGTTGAAGGGACCGGGAACCGGCCGTTCCTGAGCTCCACGCAAGCGTCACTGCCAGGCTGATCACCCCGCAGAAATCCGATATCCGGATCACCGCTCATGATATGCTCCTCCTGCCAAAGCAACGCCGAGGCCTGGATGAGCGAGAACGCCGCCGCACCCGCCGGTCGAACCCTCTCGAACGGCCTCCTCGTGGCCTACGCCCTTCCGCGCTCCGGCTCCGCAATGATTTTCGTCATGGTGGCCGTGTACCTCTCCAAGTTCTACACGGACACGCTCCTTCTCGCACCTGCCTTCGTCGCCTGGACCTTTCTGATCGGCCGCTTCTGGGATGGTCTCACCGACCCCATCATGGGATACATCTCGGATGCCACCCGATCGCGCATGGGACGACGGCGCCCGTACTTCCTGGTGAGCGCGATCCCCGTCGCCATCGCCTACTTCTATCTCTGGACTCCGCCCGAAGGCCTGAAGGACTGGGGCCTGTTTCTCCACCTGACCGTGGCCTACCTGGCCACCTACACCTTCTGGACGGTCTTCTCCATCCCCCACAACTCGCTGGGAGCGGAGCTGACCATGGACTACCACGAGCGCACCCTTCTCACCGGGGTCAGAGAAGGGCTGGGGTTCCTGGGGGCGCTGGTCGGAACGCTGGTGCCGCCGCTGTTCGCCGCCCAGTTCGGAAGCGAGAGCAGGGGGTTCTCCTATCTGGCCGCCACGACGGGCGGCCTCACCGCCCTCTTCATGTTCATCTGCTTCTTCAGCGTGAAGGAGAATCCCGAATTCCAGCAGCGAAGCCGCATCGCCATTCGGGGAAGGCCTGAAGGCCCTCTACAGGAATCGACCGTTTCGCACCCTGGTGATCGCCTTCGTGGTCGCGCTGATCGGCAACGCATTCATACCCATCCTCATCCTGTACGTCGAGGACTACGTGGTCGGGATAGAGGGGGCGGCGCCCTACGTGATCTTCACGTACATCCTCACCGCAGCCATCTCCGTCCCTTTCTGGACACGCCTCTCGCGTCGGATCGGCAAGAAGGAGACCTGGTCTCGCGCTCTGATACTCGGATCCGTGGTGTTTGCGCTGGGTACCTACATCCATGAGGGCACCTGGCTGGCCTGGGGCGTGATGGCCGTGTTCGCCGGATTCGCATACGGATGCACCATGGCCATGGCTCCCTCGATGATGGCCGACGTGATCGATCTGGACGAGCTCCAGACCGGCAGGCGCAGAGAGGGGGCCTATTTCGGAATCTGGTCCTTCATCGACAAGTCGGCGCTGGGCCTGGCCGTCTTCGTCGGAATGTACGCTCTCGATCTGGTGGGATACGTGCCCAATGTAGACCAGACGCCCCGGGTGATCTGGACGATCAAGACCCTCTACTTCATCATGCCCGCCATCTGCTTCGCCGCCGCCTTTACCTGCTTCGCTACTACCCCATCACCCAGCAGGAACACGAACGCATCCGGGCGGAGATCGAGGCGAAGAAGAGCGCGGGACGGCCTAGCTCAGGAGTTCCTGGAGGTCCACCTGAGATAGCGGACCAGGTCACCGATCGAGTGCACGTCCAGCGCCTCCCGGATCAGGTAGAAGACCCGGGGTGAGAAGACCCGGATCGCCTTGGCGTAGGCCTCGTAGACAGTCTCGAAGGCGTCATCATTCTGGTCGGCCATGACTCGACGGACGGCGTTCGAAAGCCCGGTGACGATGTGGTCGATCGCCGCCCTTCCCTTCTCCGCGCTCGCTCTGGAGGTCGGATCCTTGCCCATGGTGCCGTACCGGGT
Organism: uncultured delta proteobacterium; assembly: GCA_963722885.1. GTDB lineage: Bacteria > Myxococcota_A > UBA9160 > UBA9160 > UBA6930 > CAVXZE01. The sequence goes on along the minus strand of CAVROS010000030.1, from coordinate 117,110 downwards.
GAGGCGCTCCATCGCGGAGAGGCCGCCCGGCATCGCCGACAGATCCACCCAATCCGGCTGGATGGCCAGCATGATCGAGCTCTCCCACATGCCGGCGTGATCCCCGAAATAATCGATGTCGGTGGCGAACCCCATCTCGGGTGTGCCCAGGGAGATCGCCCTGCCCTGTCCATTGAAGCTGCGGCACGCATCCTTCAGCATCTTGATCTGGGTGGGCGGATAGTGGCCGGTCAGGAGCACGATCGCCTCGAAGCCCCAGTCGGAGAGCTGCGGCAGGAGCTGGTGCACCAGAGACTCCAGGTGCTTCCTCTCGAAGTGGAAGGTGAACGGGAAGGGCATGGTGTCGAATGCCCCCCAGAAGATCGTCGGAAACACCACCCCGCCGGTCTGCTCGGCCGCCCGCTCACAGATGTGGTGCGCCTTGACTCCGTCGAGCCCCAGCGGTCCGTGCTCGCCGTGCCACTCGAGCGCGCCAAGCGGCACGTAGGCGATCGGTGATCTCTCGATCAACGCCGCGACCTGCTTCGGCACGGACTCCTCGAACCGGATGAAGGTTTCGGTGCCGGCCGACTGCTCCTCGTCCACCTCGCGAACGAGCGGTCTGACCTGCGACAGTCGATTCGTCTTCGAGCGAAGAGACGCGGGTGATCTCGACCGGCGCGCCCTTCTCCCCTGCACCCCTCACCCGGTCACACTTCTCCGCCAGCATCTCGCGCAGCGGCGACGCGCCACTGCCATCACAGACGACGATCTTCTCGAAGCCCCATCTCGCGAGCTGCAGAAGGCCCTCTTCGACCACGTGCTCCATGGGCGCCGGGTCGAATTCGAAGGTGAATGGCAGGCTGCCAGTGCCGAAGCCTCGCCAGTAGAGCGGAGGAAACACCACACCTCCGGTCCGCGCGGCCGCTTCCTCACAGAACCGGCGTGCCCGGATCCCGGCCTGACCCAGGGGTACCCCTTCACCCTCCCACCCGAGTGGCCCGATCGGAAGGTACGCCGTCGGCGTCTCGGCGAGCATCGCCCGGATGGCCACCGGTCTCGACTCCTCGTACCGGATGTATTTCATCGCCTGGCTCGTGTCGCCTCCGGCTACTCCTCGATCTCCACCGCGTCCGAGCCCTCGCGAAGCCATGCCACGGGCCTGTACTCACGCGGCACGATTCCGTCCTGCTTGAAGGCGGGCCAGCCCAGGACCAGGGTCGTGATCACCTGAAAATTCGGCTCGAGGTGAATCTTGTCCGCGATGGCCGGAACCCCGGAAACCAGAAATCCGTTCCAGCAGGCCCGGATGCCGAGAGAATTGGCCACCAGGTTCATGTTCTCGCCGCAGATTCCCAGGTTCAGCGCCGGACCCGAGATGGCACGCGAATCGCCAGCCATCAGGATCACGCAGGGCGCGTTCAGTGAGGCGAGCATCTCTCTCCTGACGATGGTGTGGACGCCGCCCCAGAGAGCCCGCGGCTCGAACGCATAGGGCGTGGTCTCAGCGACGGGCGCCATTCCCTTGACCAGCTCGTCGTCCTGGTAGGTGGCCCAGAGGCCGTTCATCATGTTCCAGATCGCCTCGTCCATCTTCGCGATCATGGCCCTGTCGGTGATGACGATGAACTGCCAGGGCTGGCAGTTTCCGGCGCTCGGGGCGAATCGACCGGCCTCGAGCACCCGCCTGATGAGATGATCGGGAACCGGCTCGTCTGTGAAGTTTCTGACACTCCGCCGTTCGAGAACAGCGCGCTCGACGGCGTTCCACTCGTCGAGATTTCCCTCCTTGTCCCGGGGCGGCAGCGGCATCTTGATCGGCAGAGGATGGGGCTCCGTGGCCCAGAACCCGCCGGTCACGCGGTAGTTCTCGACGATGGAGATCGCGTCCGTCGGACACGCCACCATGCAGTTGCCGCAGCTGAAGCAGATGTAGTCGTCCCTCAGCTCGGGGTACCCGCCCTCTTCCATCTGCCAGCACTTGAAGGGGCAGTTGTCCACACACAGCCCGCAGCTGGTGCAGCGGTCCGCGTCCACCTTCATGACTCCCCTGTGGACTTCCTCGGGCCGTACGATGTCCTTGAACTGATCAGAATCCATGGCATGTCTTCCCTTGGGTCGGTGCACCGCGAGTCTGCGGCGCTCTCGCCACCCCAGCTGGTGAGAAAGTGCGGGCTAGGGATAGAACGCCGGGCGGCGCAGCCCGAGTCCCTCGTCCAGACCGAACATGACGTTCATGTTCTGCAGCGCCGAGCCGGCCTGGCCCTTCATCAGGTTGTCGATGTGCGAGACGACGATCATCCGCCCGGTGCGCGCGTCGACGTTGACCGACAGAACGCAGAGGTTGGAGCCGCGCACGTCGTTGTTCGAGGTGGGCGTTCCCTGCGGCTCGACGCGCACGAAGACCGATCCCTCGTAGAACGCTTGGTACGCCTCGTAGAGCTGCTCGGCTGTCGTCGACGAGTCGGCCAATTGGCCGTAGACCGTCGTCATGATCCCGCGGCAGAGCGGGACGACCTGCGTCGTCAGTGTCACCCGCAGCTCGGCGCCGGCCAATGCAGGACAGCTCCCGTTCCATCTCGAAATTGTGCTGATGCGCGGCGATCTTGTAGGCGTTCATGTTCTCGTAGCGCAGCGGATAGTGGAAGGTCTGCGCCGGCTTGATTCCGGCGCCGGAGACCCCCGTCTTGGCGTCGCAGATGAGGGTGTCCAGATCGATCAGGCCTTCCCGCACCGCCGGAGCCGCGCCCAGGATGGCCGAAACGGCGAAGCACCCCGGGTTGCCCACCAGGGATGTCTCCGCGATCTCGTCCCGATGCAGCTCGGTCAGGCCGTAGACCGACCGGGGCAGCAGCCCGGCGGCCGCATGGTCCGGACCGCGCCCGATCCGCTCGGCGTAGCAGGCGTAGGCCTCGGCGCTGTTGAAGCGGAAGTCGCCGCTGTAGTCGATCATCCGCGCGCCGGCCGCGAGGCAGGCCTCGGCCAGGGTCATCCCCACGCCGTCGGGGGTGGCGGTGAAGGCCAGATCGATCGAACCATCCCAGGGCGCGTCTTCGGGGGCCGAAACCGTCAGGTCGCAGATGCCCTTCAGGTGGGTGTGCTGGGCACTGATGGGCAGGCCCGCTCCCTGGACGATCGACCAGGGAGACGATCTCGGCCTCGGGATGCGCCGTCAGCAGTTCTATGATGTTGGCGCCGCCAAATCCGCCGGCGCCAATCACTCGAGCTCGAATCACCGCGGACCTCCGTAGTGGTTTTCGCTTCTTCCCGAGCCTCGTCGAAGCCGCCGCACTCGAGCTCCGGAGGCAGCCTCGAGGTCCTCGGAACTACTCGATGTTACAGCACTTTTTCGAAATGCGGGACCCGTCGCCCTTCCGTACCGTCGAAGCAGACGCTATCGAAGATTCGACTCTCGGGACGGCGGAGTCCGGCTCGAAAGCTCGGCGAGGAAATCGAGAATGCTGGAAAGGCCCTTCAAGGAAGAACCCGATTTCGAACACCTGCGCCGCGTGCTGATGCGCGAGTCCACGGATGGCCCGGTGCCGCTCCTGGAGCTCGTCGCGGATCCCGAGATCATGTCCGAGGTCACGGGAATCCCCTATCCCGCCGAGAGGGCCAGACGAGATCTTCAGCGATCCCGTCCAGCATCTGTGGACGGCTCCGACGTCGGACCAGGCGGAGCTCGGCATCGCTCTGATGAACCTGAGCCTGGAGTTCAGCAAGACGCTGGGACTCGACTACGCCACGATGATCCCGATCGTTCCGCTGGTGAAGACGCGAGCGCAGCTCGCGAAGACCGGCCGCGGGCGGGAGGAAGCCCTCAGAACCTGGCAGGACCTGCACGAGGGCATCATCACCAACCGCGAGGAGTACGAAGCGTACCGCTGGCCGTCTCTGGACGAGATCAGCATCTTCCCGGTCGATTACGCGGCGACGCAGATGCCCGAAGGCATGAAGGTGATGCTCGATGTACATCGGCATCTTCGAGGACCTGAAGCAGCTGATGGGCTTCGAGACCTTGGCTTACGCCACCGCCGATGACCCGGAGCTGGTGGACGACATCCTCGAGCAGCTCACCAGGCTCGCCGAATACACCGTCGGGCTGGCGGCGGCCCACCCCGCCACCGGCGCCGTCTTCTATGGCGAAGACATGGGCTTCAACACCGGGACACTGCTCTCGCCGGCATTCATGAAACGACACGTGATCCCGCGGCACAAGCGGATCGCGGATGCCTGCCACCAACACGGAAAGCCCTTTCTCCTGCATTCTGTGGGAACGTGACCGCGCTCATGGACGACCTGATCGATGTGGTGGGGATCGACGCCAAGCACAGCTTCGAGGACAAGATCATGCCGGTGGAGGAATGTTACGCCCGTTGGGGAGACCGCATCTCCATCCTGGGTGGCGTGGACATGGACATCCTGGGCCGCGGCAGCGAGGAGGAGGTGCGGGCGCGAACCCGCCAGATCCTGGAAGCCTGCGCTCCCGGTGGCGGCTACTGCATGGGCAGCGGCAACTCGGTGGCGAACTACGTCAAGCTCGAGAACTACTACGCGATGATCGACGAGACCCAGAGATGGAACCGGGAGCACGGATATTGAGGAGGCGCGACGGGACCAGAAATCGGGGTTAATTCGCTACGATTCTTGCAGGAAGAGCGCTTCGAGAGGTAGGATAGGGGTGCGCAGACAGTGAGGCGTGGGGGGAATGCCGATGACGAAAGCTCTTCCTGCCCCCCTTCTGGGGGCAGGGCTGGTGGTTTTTCTCGCGCTGATCTCCCTGGACCTGCTCGGGACCTCCGCCGCCTCGGGCGCGGCGTTCACCGTCGACTCCAGTGCGGACGCAAGGGACGCGACGCCCGGGGATGGCATCTGCGCCACCTCGGCCGGTGTCTGCACCCTGCGCGCCGCGATCCAGGAGACGAATGCCCTCCCGGGAGAGGACGCCATCGAAGTACCCGCCGGCGACTATGTCTTGACGATCCCGGGCTCCGGCGAAGACTCCGCGTGCACGGGCGACCTCGACATTTCAGACGACCTCATCCTCACGGGCGCCGGACTGGGTGAGACCATCATCGATGCGGACGGTCTGGATCGCGTTCTCGACGTCCCCTGGCCCGACGAGGGGCGCTCGTTTCTGAGAGTCGAGCTCGCAGGCATTACCGTGACGGGCGGAGAAGCGGAATGGGGCGGTGGGATCAGCGCTGACTCGGCGGAGCTCTCGATCCTCGAATCGGCGGTGGACGAAAACCACGGTAGCGGTATCGACGCGTTCGACGTGAATCTCCTGGTTTCAGGGAGTGTTCTCGAAGGGAACAGCTCCGAGTACTCTGGAGGAGGAATCCACGCCGATTTCTTCAACGACGTCACGATCGAAGACAGTACGATCCGGGGCAATCATTCCGCCCTGGGCGGCGGCGGTATCGCCACCGGGCTCAGCGACGTCACCATCCGCGACAGCACAGTCACCCGGAACAGCGCCAGATTCACCGGCGGACTCGCCATCGGCGACACGGGAAGCTTTCTCGTCGAGAGAACGACCATCAGCAACAACAGCTCCCAGGAAGGAACCGGGGGCCTCGGGATATCCGAAGCAAGCGGCCTGATTTCGAGCAGCACCGTCGCGAGGAACCAGAGCGACTCCGGCACCGGCGGAATCCACTTCGGGTATTCGAGTGGCGCACCATCAAGAACACCACGATCAGCGGAAACACTGGCGTGGAGGCGGGTGGCGTCGGGGTCGGCGCCTCTGAGTTCGACTCCAATTCGGTTTCGTTCTCGAACAGCACGATCGTCGACAACTCGGCGAATCGGGGCGCGGGGATTGCCGGTACCGGCTGGCTGCCGCTGGTGGACCTCCAGAACTCGATCCTGGCGATGAACAGCGCCTCTCTCGGGGGACCCGACTGCATCGTGGAGTCGTTGGAAGGGGTGCCGATCTTCTCCGGCGGACACAACATTCTGGGCGATTCCACCGACTGCAGCTTCGAATCGAGCACGGGCGACCAGGTAGGTACCGCCGACAGCCCGATCGATCCGCGGATCGGCCCTCTTGCCGACAACGGCGGTGCCACGAAGACCCATGCATTGCTCGCAGGCAGTCCCGCCATCGATGCGGGCAGCCCCGATGCCCCAGGGAGCACCGAGGGGGCGTGCGAGCCGGTGGATCAGCGGGGGATGCAACGACCGCTCGACGGCGACGGAGACGGGGTCGCCCTCTGCGACATCGGGGCCTTCGAGCGCGCCCGGCTCGCCCTGATCGACATCAGGCCTCGCACGGATTGGAATGTGATCAATCTGATCAAACCTCGTCTCGTCCCGGTGGCCATTCTCGGCTCGCCGACCTTCGACGTGGCCGACGTGGACGTGACCACCTTGGCCTTTGGCCCCAGTGGCGCTTCGCCTGTCTTCGCCCGCGCCAAACGCCGGGTGTCCCGGCTGAGTCACCGCGATGTGAACCGCGACGGCAAGAAGGATCTGGTCTCGATCTACCGCACCACGCAGGCGGGGATCGCGTTCGGCGATACGGAGGCCTGCCTCACCGGCGAAACTCTCGACGGTACGCCCTTCAAGGGTTGCGACGAGATCACGACCGAGCCGAGCTGTGGACTCGGCGCCGAGCTGGCGCTCCTGCTCCCGCCGCTGATCTGGCTGTGGGGGCGGCGGGCGCGTAAGACGTTCTAGTCCTCAGCTCCTCCGCCGGAGCGCCGCCAGCGCGGCCACTCCCGCTGCGAGAAGGAGGGCCGTTCCGGGCTCGGGGACGGAGGCAATCTCGATGCCGAACAAACCAGCTCCCGCTGTGCCCCCACCGGTTCCGAAAATATTGGCAAAATATGTTTCATCGAGTATCGCGGTGAAGCTGAAACTTCCGGGTGCCGAGAATGCTGTCCACAGTATCGGTTGATGTCGTTATGGACAGGAAAAGGAAATCGAATCCAAAAAACGGGGCTTCGCTAAATCGGCGAGTGTCACCTCATATGTATACGGGGTATCGATCAGCAACGAAACTGAATGTCAGACCGCTAGTATTCTTGTATCCAGCCGGTCGCCTCGAAGACACTTGCTGCACCTGCATGGTGGGGTGAACCCAAGAGGACGATCGTCGCCACAACCCAACACAGTCTCTCGCTTCACTTTGTCACCTGCTTTCTCTCTCGAGACGGGAAAGTGAATCTGCTCGCGAGATTCGTCAACCGACGAAGCACCACTTCCCCCTGGGAATCAGAGACACCCTGCGCCGGGTTGGCCGCGCAGCTTCTCTACCTATTAGGTGGTCAGCGAATGTCCCCTTGTGTCACAAGAAAAGCTGGATCTCGGGATCGCGCTGCGGGTACTCCAGGGGATCGGGCAGCTCCTGCCCGATGATCGTGTGGTTCGACACCCATAGGAGCTGGGGAGAGCCGCGTGTCCTTGCCGACACGGGCGTTTCGCGCCCGTCGACCTACTTGCCCTCTCTCGATCTCTTGACCTCCTTGAGCTTCTCGCGGATCAGCCCGCGGCTCCACCGCCTGTGCTACCCGATCTCCATGCGCGCGCTCGTCCTCGCAGCGGGCTGGGCCACTCGCCTCGGGGCCCTGGCGGCGAACCGTCCGAAGCACCTGCTGCCGGTGGGTGAGACGACGCCCCTCGACGTGGTCGTGGACCGGCTGGACGCCGTCTCGCGCGTGAAGGCCATCGACGTGCTCACCCACGAGGCCTTCCTCGCCGTCTTCGAGCGCTGGGCCACGGGGCGGACCACCCGGGCGCGGCTTCGGGTCTGGGGCAACGGGACGGCGCGCTTCGAGGAGCGGCGAGGGGCCGTGGGCGATCTTCATCACTACCTCGAGCGGAGCGGCGCCCGCACCGACCTCCTGGTGCTCGGTGGTGATCAGCTCTTCGACGACTCGCTCGAGGCCATGGCGGAGACCTCGAGCCGCGAGCCCGCATTGGCGGTCCACGACGTGGGCACGGCCGAGCGGGTGAGCCGGCTCGCGAGCGTGGAGCTCGACGCGGAGGGCTACGTGCGCCGGCTGGTGGAGAAGGATCCCAACCCGTCGACCACCCTCGCGGCGCCCGCGATCTACGGCCTTCCGGCGCGACTTCTCGGCGAGATCGCGCGCTATCTCGAGACCGAGGACCGGTCCGACAATCTGGGATACCTGGCCGAGTGGCTGGTGGAGCGCCACCGCGTGCGCGGCGTCCGGCTGGGCGGCCGCTGGATCGACGTGGGCAGCCCCGACGAGTACGACCGGGCCCGCCGCGTGTTCGGGGGCGAGGAGCCGGAGCGCGTGCCGTGAGGGAGCACTGCCTCCCGGTGAGACACGCAGGCTAGGCGATCGCCAGCACCCGGGCGGGGTTCTCGACGCAGAGCTTCTGGATCTCCTCCTTGCCGAAGCCCGCACGATCCATCATCGGGATCACGTTCTCCAGGATGTGCGTGTAGCTCTCGCCCCCGTAGCGGGTCAGGTGAATCTTGGTGCAGATGTCCTGCGACACGAGAAGCCGATCTCCGAAACCCGCATCGATCAAGGCGCGCAGATAGGCGATGCGCGTGGCGTCGTTGGGCATGTCGATCGGGGCAATCGGATAGAAGCTCGACTCCTGACCGAAGAGATCGAACTCCAGGTAGCAGCCCGTCGTCGCGAGCTCGCGAATCGGGGCGAGATCGAAGAGCGTGCGGTCGATGTGGCTCATGATCACCCGCTCGAGATCTCCGCCAGCTTCACTGACGATTCGGAGCGCCTCGCGGGGCCCGTCCGGATCGCGCGGGGGATGGATCAGAACAGCCGCACCGGTCTTCCGCTGCGCAGCCGCCGCGGCGCGCAGCACCTTCTCCTCGGCGGCCTTGATCGGGTGCCCGAGGCCGATCTCGCCGATGATTCCCGAGCGCACGCCGCTTCCATCGACCCCTTCCAGGAGATCCCCCGCAATCCGGTCCGCGATGGCTTCCTCGGCAGCTGTCTCGAGCTCCGGCGGGTGATACACCGCTTCGTAGTAGCCCGACCCCATCACCACGTGCACGCCGGTCTCCTGGGAGATCCGGAGCAGCCCTCTCGGATCGCGACCGATATCGCTGCAGGTGGCTTCCACGAGCGCCCCGCCGCCGGCGTCGCGATAGCGGCGCATCTCGTCGATCGCATCCTCGATGCTGTCCAGGCGCAGGTTCTCCGGATTGCTGGTCCAGTTGCGACGCAAGTGGCCGAGCGTCTCCAACCGGATCGGCTCGCCGGGCGCGTCGCGAAAAGGCCCTGGAAGCAGATTGACCAGCAGGTGCTCGTGCGGTTGCACGTGACCCAGCTCCCCGGGCTCGACCAGGCCCTGCACCGTCTGAACCTTTCCCGATTGCTCACCCATGCGCACCTCCCGAGAGACCCGATTCTCGCAAAATTCCGGCCATGTATCGAGACGCCTTCGCTGCCCGCGACTGTCGCTCGAAGGAATGAGAGCGGCGAATCCCAGAGGGAATCGATAGGATCCTTCTGCCTCATCCGTTCCGAGAAGCGAGGAGGAATCCGATGGCGGAACCGACCCTGTTGGACAGGACATTCAGCATCATCATGAATTGCATGGTGGAGACGGGTCAGGCGCCGCACTACACGGAGATCGCAGCCGAGCTCGGCGTGTCGCCCAAGGAAGGCCGTGAAGCACTGCAGAAGCTCTTTGCGGTCCGCGGACTTCCGGGCTGGCTCTTTCCGAAGACCGACACCGTCGTATCCTTCGCCCCCTTCAACAACCTCCCGACCCAGTACCGGCTGACCGTCGACGGACAGCAGAAGTGGTTTGGCCAGTGAGCGTTCGAATCGCTGGCGGTCTGCTGGCTATTTCCCGGTAAGACGGTACGAATCGATTCCCCGTGCCTCGATTGCGGCGAGCCCATCCGGGTCGAGGTGAAGGACGGACAGATCGAGGTCGAGGAGCCGAAGGGGCTGATCGGCTATGTCTCGGTCCCGATCGGAAGGTGGATGTTCGCCATCCCCTACTCGTGAAGCACGATGAACTTCTTCCGGTCGGAAGAACATCTGCGCAACTGGGAAGGTTTCGAGGAGAAGCGGAAGGGCGGGATCATCTCCCTCCATTCCCTGATGGAGCTCTTCTCCGCCCCCTACTTCAGGAACCGAGGAAGGCCGGACTACGTCTCGCACATGAGCGAGTACATGCCCGGATTTCTCGGCAAGCTCGATGAGCTCCCGGAGGCCGGCGATCACTGGCGGATGCGCCCGCTCGAGAAGTTCGGCTTCTCGCTCGCACTGAAGCTGGGGCTGATGTAGGAGCGGTCAGCTGCCCGGCGTGTACCAGATTGGCGAGGTGTAGGCCCGGTCCTGGAACGTCGCCGGGGCCTTCTTCGGGCACCTTCAGGGGAGAGGTTCGGGGGTTGGTTCACTCGGCTCGCCGCGGCCGCGAAGCCGCTGGGCTCCGCCCACCAGCCCGCCCCCCACGGCGCCGGCCGCGTCGCGCGCGGTGCCAGCCACTCCACGGGTGACCGCACCTGCCCTGCCGGGGAGACCGAGCACGCTCCGGAGAGCGGCGAGGGGGAATCCGCTCGCGTTGGCGCGGAAGCTCGGGCTTCCGGCCTGGCCTGACACGTTGACGGGAACCGCCGGGAGCCTCGCTGCTTCGTGATATCCTCCCGAACCTGCGGGAGAGCGAAGGCTTTGTGCACGCCCCTGGTAGTGAGAGCCACGTCGAGGCGGAAATCGAGGTCGAGCTCGTGGCCGACGCTCCCGCGGCCGGTGGCCAGGAAGTCGTCGGTGCGCACCCGCAGGTCGTCGGTGTGTACGCGCCCCGCTTCGAACCAGAAGGTCGACGTCGCCTGCTCCAGTCGGGCGAGGCGAGGATTCTCCCGCAGCAGGCGGGAAGATCCGGGGACGAGGCGCAGCAACGACCTCGCGACGGCGGTGAGCAGATCCTGGGAGGGCAGCACGCCGCCGTGCAACAGGACGCGGCCGTCACCACGAACCGGCTCGAGACGATTCGGCTGATCGGTCCAGCTCCCCCGAACGGCGACCTCTCCCTCGAGAAGAGTCGGGTCGGCGCCCTCGACGGCCATTCCGGCGAGGCGACCGACGTCCACTCCGGCGGCCTCCAGGCGAAAATCGAAGCTCGGCACCTCGCCCAGCACCAGGCGTCCCGCCTGATGCACGGTGCCGTCGTAGGCGAGAAGATCCAAGGACTCGATCTCGAGCGCGTCGCCCGCAAAGGCGAAGCTGGCGCGCAGGTCCTCGGCACGACGATCGGCAAAGGAGAGCGTCTCGGAGGTCAGCCGTCCGGCCTCCACGGTGAGGGCGTCCCCGCGCCTGCGGATCCGGCCTTCGAGGGCGGTACGGCCCTCGAGCTCGACCCCGGCCATCTCGAGGCTGCCATCCTCGAGTGTGAGGACCAGCTGCGCGCTGCCCGCCCGGGCCGGCCCCTCGGCATCGATCTTCGCCGCAAGCAGACCCTCGGCCCGGCTCGGTCGCCATCGCTCCGGGACATGGGGAACCAGCTCTGCCGGATCCACCGCCGAGGCGGCGAGCTCGAGCGAGAAGGGAAGCTCGGCCAGGGGCTGCTGCCAGGCGATGGGTCCCGCGTTGCCGCGAAGCGACAGGGTTCCGGCTTCGCCGTCCCCACCGATTCGCGCTTCGAGGGAGTAGGATGCGATCTCGCCCTCGGCGAAGTCGCGCAGGCGGAGCCGGTCCACCTGAAGCGACGTCGGGGGTATCCCGGGACGTGTGCTGGTCACGAACTCGAGCTCCGCATCCTGAACCTCCACCTCGGGCAGCTCGACCCCGAGTCCACGACCCGCCGACTCGACCAGCTCTCGAGGGGAGGCGCAGACGGCCGCGGAGGGCAACGCGACCGGTGCGCCGCACGTGCAGCTCGAAGTCGGCCGCACCCTCCTGCCCCGCTGTTGCGGCCCCAGCCCGCCGCCAGCTGCCCCTGTGCGAATCGAAGTCGAGAGATTCGACCTCGACCGTCCCCGCGGCGAAAGAGAACACCGAGTGCAGGTTGCGCACCTGGTGCTCGGCGAAATCGACGACGGGGGCCTCGAGGTGGGCCTTGCTGACCGCGAACTCCCCGTCACTGCGCTCGAGGCGACCCTCGAAACGAGGTGTCGAGAGGCCCACGCCGGCGAGATCGACACCGCCTTCCACGAGGGAGAGGGCCAGATCTGCCGCCAGCTCGCCGGCGGGCCGGCCCTCGAGTGCGACGCTTCCCTCGAGCGCTCCTTCCAGGCGGCGCAGGTCGAGATGCGGTGCGAGATAGGGGACCAAGGGCGCGGGAGCCACGCCGGTGAGATGCAGACGCGCCCGAACCGGCTGCTCACCGATCGATGCCTCCGCCTCGAGTGGGCCGAGCTCCGCGTCGAGCGTGAGAGCTCCGCCCTTCCCTTTCTCGCCGATCGCCGCCGCGACGGAAAGGCTCGGGCGCTCTCCGGTGGCGACGGGGTCCAGCTCGAGCCGACGCACCTGGAAGAGAAACCTGCAGCGGCGGATCGGCGATCGCATGATCCACGAAGGCGACGTTCACCCGGCGGAGCTCGATCCTCGGCAGGCGAGGCAGCGCAGGCGGGCCGACGGGCTCGGCATCTTCTACGCCCGCTTGCTTCGACGCGTCTTCCGCCGGGATGGCGCCGTGGAGCACGATCCCGCCGTCCGCGCGACGCACCAGGGTGAAGCTCGCGTCCTCGACCTCGACGAGATCCACCTCGATCTTGCGCTCGAGCAGGGAGACGACCCGGAGCCCTACGTCGATCGCGCCGAGCACCACGTCCGGGGCGATGGCGACCCGCTCCAGGCGGATCCTCAGCAGTGGCGTGAAGTGGAGCCCCACTGCGCCGACGCTGACCTCACGACCCAGGGCACTCGAAGCGCGCGCGGCGACGAACGCGGGCGTGACAACGCTGCGAATCGCGAAGGGCACAGCCACCAGTACCGCGAGCGCTCCGACCACCAGCAGACCCGCGCCCCAGAGGAATGCCCTTCTCAAGCGGCGAGACATTGGGAGCCCCCGATCCGTCGTCCGGCTGGATGCCACTGCGGTCGCGCCGGAGGCGCAAGCGGTTCAGTAAGGCCGATCCGCCCGTAAACAGATCCTAGCCTACATTTCTCACCGGCTCGCTCGCAGCTCGCTCAGAAGGGGCCCGAGCATCTCACGAAGCTCCTCGCGGCCCCGGCGCAGCCAGGTCCCCGCCGTCGCCTTGGGGATGCCCTCGCGCTCGGCGATCTCGGTATTCGAGAGCCCGTGTTTGATGCGCAGCACCAGCACCCGGCGGTGTTGGGGCTTGACCCGGAGCAACGCCTTCGCCACGGCCGCCAGCACCTCCGCCTCCAGGACCTGGGAGGCGGGGTCGCTGGCTGCCGGAGCACCCGGCCCCAGGGCCTGAGCCATCACCTCCCCCCTCAATCGATCGCCTCGCTTTCGGGTTCGGAGAAGGTTTACGGAGTTGTTCACCGAGGCTCGGTAGAGGTAGCTCCAGAGGCTCGCCGAGCCGCGATAGGCCGTCCGGGGGAGCGCCAGGAAGAGGTTCTGCACCACGTCTTCGGCGTCGGAACGGTTGCCCACGATGCGGTAGGCCACCGCCTCGAGCCGCGACCGGTATCTCTCGTACACCTCCTCGAAGGCTCCCGGATCGCCTCTCAGCCAGCGCCGATCCAGCTCGGCGCTGGCCATCCTCGCGCCCATCGTGTCGCTCATCGATCCACTCACAGCCAACCCTCCAGATCTTTCTGGTGATCCCATCTCACCGACCGCCGAGCCGGCCGGTGGTCAGGCAGCTGCGAACTCCACGGCGACGAACTGCGTCTCACCGCGGTGTTCCACCAGGAGCAGGACCGCAGATCGCTCCCGCTTCGCGGCCTCCTTCACCTTGGCGACGACTTCGTCCGGAGACTCGACCGGCTCCTGGCCCACCATCTGGATGATGCTGCCGACGCGGATCCCCGCTTTCGCCGCAGGGCTGCCGCGTTCAACGCCCGCCACCAGAACGCCGACGCTCTCCTTGGAGACGCCATAACGCTCGCGCGCCTCCGAGGTCAGCTCGGCGAGACGGATTCCCAGCTTTGCGGAGTCGGGCACCGAATCGCCGCCGGCGAGTGCCACCTCGACCTCATCACTCGGCATCCGGCCGATCTCGACTTCGAGCTTGCGCGTCTTGCCCTGGCGCTGCACCTCGAAGGTCGCCTCGCTGCCGGCTCTGGCCTTCGCCACCAGCTTCGGCAGGTCCTTGAAGTCACCCAGATCTTCGCCGTTCATTCGAAGGATGACATCTCCGGTCTCGATGCCGGCCCGATCGGCAGGGCTGTCCGGCACGACGCTCGCCACCAGGGCGCCCTGCTGCTCCTTCAACCCCAGACTCTCGGCGACGATCTCCGTCACCGGTTGGATCTGCACGCCCAGCCAGCCACGCGCCACGCTGCCTTCCGCTCTCAGCTGCGCGATGATGTCCTTGGCCATGGTCGAGGGAATCGCAAACCCGATGCCCACATTGCCGCCACTCGGCGAGTAGATCGCCGTATTGATCCCGATCACGCGCCCCTCGGCGTCGAACAAGGGACCGCCCGAGTTGCCGCGGTTGATCGGCGCGTCGATCTGCAGGAAGTCATCGAACGGGCCCGACTGAATGTCACGGCCGCGCGCAGAGATGATGCCTGCGGTAACCGTTCCTCCCAGACCGAACGGGTTGCCCACTGCGACGACCCAATCCCCGACCTTCGCGTGATCCGAGTCACCCAGTTCGACATGGGGCAAGGACTCGTCCGCCTCGACCTCGAGCAAGGCGAGGTCCGTCTTGGGGTCACGCCCCTTGACCTTGGCCGGGTAGCGGGTGCCGTCCACCATGATCACTTCGATCTCGTCCGCATGCTCGATCACGTGATTGTTGGTCACCACGTGACCGTCTGCGGAAATGATGAAGCCCGATCCCGCAGCCTGAAATTCGCGTTCGACGCCACCTCCACCGGGCTGGCCCGGGTGACCTTCGAAGAAATGCCGGTAGAAGTCACCGAACGGTGAACCCTCGGGAAGCCCGGGCATTCCGAATTGGTGACCCTGGACGCCGGCGACGGCCTTGGTCGTACCCTTCGTAGAGATGTTGACCACGGCCGGCTTCACGCGCTCGACCAGTCCCGAGAAGCTCGAAGGTCCGTGCCCCCAGGCGTCTCCATTCGACGACGAAGCCTGCGGCATCGCGGCCGCATCCGGCGCGGCCACCATCTGCCCGCCGAGCAAGCCAGCCCCAGTCAGAAGGGCAGCGGCGAATACGCTCGCGATCATGGTGCGTCCCAGACGACGCGTTCGATTGGCTCCCATCTCTCGTTCCTCCTGCTCTTTTCGAGACATGCACTCGCGCAGCCACCCGCGCTGAGCTCTGACGGAGTCGAATATATGGGCGCAGTGGTTACAGGCGGGTTTCCGCAAGATTACGTTTTGGTAATGTTGGAGCCGGCGCCGGCTCGGGGACCTCTAACGGAGCCAAACGGAGCTCACCTGGGACAGATGCGGGCACTGGTCGTCGAAGATGATCGCGAGGTGGCAGCCTACCTCGTGAAGGGGCTGAAGGAGCACGGCTATACGGTCGACCACGCCGAGGACGGGAAGAACGGCTTGTTTCTCGCCACCAGCGAGGACTACGACGTGATCGTCGTCGACCGCATGCTGCCCGAGTTCGACGGCCTCGCGATCGTGAAGAGCGTGCGGGCTGCGGACAAGACCACACCGATGCTGATCTTGAGCGCCCTCGGCGAGGTCCACGACCGCGTCGAAGGATTGCGCGCCGGCGGTGATGATTATCTCACCAAGCCGTTTGCCTTCACGGAGCTGCTCGCGCGGCTCGAGGCCCTGGTGCGCCGGGCCACGGCTTCGCCGACCACCGAGACCGAGCTGCGCGTCGGCGACCTCGAGCTCGATCTCCTCTCACGATCCGCAAAGCGCGCCGGGAAGGTGATCGAGCTGCAGCCGCGCGAGTTCCGGCTGCTCGAGTATCTGATGCGCAATGCGGGCCAGGTGGTCACACGCACCATGTTGCTCGAACGCGTCTGGGACTACCATTTCGATCCGCAGACCAACGTCATCGACGTGCACATCAGTCGCCTGCGCAGCAAGATCGACAAGGGCCACGAGAGTCCGCTGCTGCACACGGTGCGCGGGGCAGGGTACAAGCTCAGTGAAGCCCAGTGAGCTGCTGCGGACCTCCACCTTTCGACTCGCCCTTCTCTACATGGCGCTCTTCGCCGGATCGGCGCTGCTGCTGCTCGGCTTCATCTACTGGTCGACGGTGGCCTTCATGGCGAACCAGACCGACGCCACCATCGAAGCCGAGATCGTCGGGCTGGCAGAGCAGTACCGCGAACGCGGGCTGAAGGGCCTGGTCGGGACCATCACAGAGCGCCTGGAACGCGATCCGGAGAGCTCCTCGGTGTATCTCTTCGCCTCGCCGAGCTATCGCGCCGTTGGCGGGCAACCTGACCGGATGGCCGGACGTCGAGCCCACACCAGGCCGGCTGGCTCAACTTCGAGTTCAAGGACCCGCGCGCGGGCGGGCGCGTCTTTCACGCGCGGGCACGACCCTTCATCCTGGAGGGCGGTCTGCACCTGCTGGTGGGCCGGGATACGCGCGAGCTCAAGGCCACCCAGCAGCTGATCGTCCGCGCCCTGCTCTGGGGGCTGGCCATCACGGTCGCCCTGGCCCTGGTAGGCGGCATCACCATGAGCCGCAGCACGGTGCGGCGTATCGAACAGATCAACCAGACCAGCCGCGAGATCATGAGCGGCGACCTCTCCCGACGAGTACCCACCACCGGAACCGCTGATGACTTCGATCAGCTCGCCGTCAATCTCAATGCCATGTTGGATGAGATCGAGCGATTGATGGGGGGCGTCCGCCAGGTCTCCGACAATGTCGCCCATGATCTGCGGACGCCGCTGACGCGCCTGCGCAATCGCCTCGAACAGCTGCGCTCCGAGCTGGGGGACACCAGCCCCCAGAAAGAGCACGTGGAACGCAGTATCGCGGATGCCGACCAGCTCCTGTCCACCTTCGGCGCACTGCTGCGGATTGCGCGCATCGAGGCCGGAGGCCACCGACCGGATCGGGTGCCGGTCGACCTGGGCACATTGGTGCAGGACGCCGCGGAGCTCTACGAGGCGCTCGCCGAAGAGAAGCGATTGAACGTCGACGCCTCGGCTGCGAGCTCAGCGACCATCCAAGGCGATCGCGACCTGCTCTTCCAGGCGGTCACCAACCTCCTCGACAACGCCGTCAAGTACACCCCGGAAGGAGGCCGGGTAGCGCTGGAGGTGAGGCGAACCGAAGATGCGGTCGATGTCACCGTCTCGGATACCGGCCCCGGCATACCCGCCGAAGAACGTGACAAGGTCGTGCAGCGTTTCTACCGCCTGGAGCGCAGCCGGAGAGCTCCGGGGAGCGGGCTGGGATTGAGTCTGGTCGCCGCGGTGGCACGGATGCACCACGCGGCGCTCCTCCTGGAGGACAACGCACCGGGGCTCAAGGCCACCCTCCGTTTCAATGCCAAGCCGGTTTAGTCCGCGGGCAGCCGGGCGAGCAGCTCTTCGACCTCCGCTCTGCTGCTTCTCGATGTAGGCGTAGTAGCGGCGCCGCACGCGGCGGTAGCGGTCGCCCCGCAGGCCGGCGAGGCCAAAGCCTTCCTCCTCGCGGTTCTCCAGGATCCCCGCGTAGACCTGCGCGAAGTGGCGCAGGTTGGCGCCCACTTCCACGAAGCGTTCGTCCGAGAGCAACCGCACGCTGTCCCGCACCTGGCCCTGGCGGAAGGGCGCCTGGAGCACGAAGATTCGGAAGGCGGTGTCGTAGAGGTCGTTCTCCGCGTGCACCGGCAGGGTCTTGACCAACGCACCGTGGCGCGTGGGCAGCCAGTCGAACTCGATCAGCGCGTCGCGATGGACGCTGTCCCCGTATACCTGCCCGTAGTCTTCCAGGGGCCCCTCGGCGCCGAGCCGAGCCAGGTTGACGAACTCGTTGGCGGGAATGGCCAGGTTGAATATCTGGCGGAGCTTGATCACGCGCACCGAGGTGGGTGTCCAGATGCTCGCGGCGGCGAGGGCGTTGCGCAGGGTGTGGACGCAGTTGTCGGAGAACCCGCTCCACTCGTAATCGGCCTCCCCGGTTGCGTACTCATGGTTCAGCTCGTTGAGGAAGTCCATCACCTCGACCAGCATGTCTTCGGTCACCGGCATCCGAGCACAAAAGACGGTGCGGGCGAACCGGAGCGCGTTGTCGGTGGCCAGTGATTGACGGGCGATGAAATCCGCGAGGGTTCGCTCGGCGGAGGTCGTCGGATATTCGTGGAGCTCGACGCCGCGGAAGATTCCCTCATCGATGATCCTGAGCACCGTGGCATCGACGTGGGCCTGGGTCAGACGGGAGCCCGGCGCGAGGTTGCCCTCGTAGAACAACGCCCTCCCCGGGGTCGCAATCCAGTTGACGTTCCGGAACCAGCGGTTGACGCTGACACCGGCCCCGTGCTCGGGATCGTACGGGTCCGCGGCTACCCGGCGGCAGCGGCGGAGCTGTGGATAGGGCCGCCTCGTCCTTGCACGCACCCTTCAGGTACATGACGGCGTGGCCGGGCACACCTCCCGTACCCTTGGCCTTGGAGCGGAACTGGCTGACCGCGCAGAGCTCCACGTAGTACGGATAGAGCTGGTCGTACACGGCACCGGGACGGCGCTCGACGATGATCTCGTCCTGCCCGGCCACGAACCGCCCCGAGGCCCTCTCACAGCCGAAGCCGCCGATGGAGAGGACGGCGATCATGATTCCGGCGAGTCGTCGGGTCACGATTTCCCCTTGGCTGGAACGGGAAGAAGATAGCGGCTGCCAGGGGAACGTGAGGTCCGCGATTCGAGCTAGGAAGAAATCGTGGGAGCGCTCGGCGGAGACGGCTCTCGCCGGAACATCCTCCTGGCGAACCGCTTGACGCCGTCTCCGAAGTCGTCGAGGGTCAGGTAGAAGACCGGCACCACGACGAGTGTGAGGAGCATCGAGCTGAACATGCCCGCTGCCGTGGCGATCGCCATGGGCTGTCGCGTCTCCGAGCCGGGTCCGAAGCCGATGGCTGCGGGGAGCACGCCGAAGATCATCGAGACGGCGGTCATCAGCACGGGGCGCATCCGGATCGGGGCGGCCGTCCGCATGGCTTCGACCTTGTCCAGCCCCTCCGCGCGAAGCTGATTGGCGTAGTCGACCAGCAGGATCGAGTTCTTCGTCACCAGCCCGAACAGCAGCACGATACCGATCATGCTGAAGAGGTTGATGCTCATTCCGGTGACGAGCAGCCCTCCGAGCGCCCCGACCATCGCGAGTGGGAGCGCCAGCATGACCGTGAGCGGGATGGATGAAGCTCTCGAACTGCGCGGCGAGCAGCATGTAGATGACCACCACCGACAGAAGGATCATCAGCCCGAACTCCGAGAGGCTCCTACCCAGCTCTTCCGCCTCGCCCGAGAAGGCCAGCGTCACTCCCTCCGGGAGGATCCGATCCGCGATCTCGCGAGCGTCGGCGATGGCGCGCCCCAGCTCCTTCCCCTGGAGGTTCCCGTAGATGGAGACACTCCGCTGACGATCCGCCCGCGTGATCTTGGACGGCGCCGCACCCTTCTCGATCTCCACCAGGTTCCCCAGCTCTACGAGCTTTCCATCGCTCGCACGCACGTAGAGCCGCTCGATCGACTCGGGCTCGGCGCGGTCTTGCTCTCGGAGCCGCACGCGGATGTCGTAGCGATGCCCCCCTTCCTTGAAGGTCGCCACGTCCATTCCACCGATCATCGCCTGGATGACCGTACTGAGAGAAGTCGCATCGACACCGAGCGCCGCCGCCTTCTCCCGGTTCGGTGACACACGCACCTCGGGAAGGCCGAGCTTCAGGCTCTTGTCCAGGTCGACGATGCCCCCCTTCTCGTCCAGCTCGCGGATCATCGTGTCGGCGAGGGCGTCCAGTCGAGCAGCGAGAGATTTCCCTTGAGATCCAGGGAGAAATCCGCCCCCATGCTTCCGCTCCCAGCCATCGTCGACAAGTCGAAGACGCGAACTCTCTGGCCCGGGATCTCCGCCAGCGCCTCGCGCGTGCTGCCACGATGAGCTCCTGCGCCGTGCGCTCGCGCTGATTCCGGCTCTTCAACACCGCGAACATCAGCCCGCGGTTCGTCTCTCCACCGCTCCCTTCCCCTCCGCCCCCGACGGCCGAGAACAGGCCCGCGAGCTCCGGCTGCCGGAGCACCCAGCGCTCGTTCATGTCCATGATTTCCTTGGTGGCTCCGAGGCTCGTTCCCGGGGGCGTCTCGACCCGGATCAACATTCGCCCCTGATCTTCGGGCGGGAAGAATTCGCGCGGCAGCAGCCACGCGAACCAAAGCGCGGCGCAGAGTGAAAGAAACGCAATCCCGAGCGTCGTCCGACGGTGGGCGAGCGCCCAGTAGAGCATCCTCCGGTAGCTTCTCTCGAGCCACGCGAAGGACAGCTCCAGGCGGTGATAGATGCTGCCGTGGGCGCGCTCGGCGGGCGGCGGCATGCGCGCGGCCAGCATCGGCGTGAGCGTCAGCGCGACGAACAGCGAGATCACCACCGCGCTCGCTACCGTCAGCCCGAATTCCTTCAGGAAGTTCCCGATGATCCCGCTCACGGCGGCGACGGGGAGGAACACCGCCGCGATCGATGAGTCG
Organism: uncultured delta proteobacterium; assembly: GCA_963722885.1. Classification (GTDB taxonomy): domain Bacteria; phylum Myxococcota_A; class UBA9160; order UBA9160; family UBA6930; genus CAVXZE01. Next base: position 96,479 of record CAVROS010000030.1, on the reverse strand, counting down.
GCAGCGATTGCGGCGAAGGTGACCTGTCGCGTGCCTCTGGAAGCGGCTTCGAAGGGCGTCTCTCCACCCTCACGCCGCCGCTCGATGTTCTCGATCACCACGATCGCATCGTCGATGACGACCCCCACGACCAGGGCCATGGCCAGCAGCGTCATCACGTTGAGCGTGAATCCCAGGACCCAGATGACCCCGAAGGTGGCGATCAGCGACAACGGGATCGCGAGGCCGACGATGATCGTCGGCCGGGTGCGGCGCAGGAATACGAACACCGTCAGGGTGGCCAGCAGGGCACCGAAGAACAGGGCGAATTCGGTCTCGGCGACCGCGTCGCGGATGGCCAGGGAGAAGTCGATGAGACCTTCTCCAATCGGGAAGGACAAGCCCGCCGGCATGGTCTCCTGGATCCGGGTCAGGCGTCGCCGCGCCTCGTCGGCGATCGCCACGGTGTTTGCGCCGGGCTGCTTCAGCAGCCCGATGCACACCGTCGGCTTGCCGTTGTAGCGTGCCAGGGTGCGTGGATCTTCCGCGCCGTCTTCCACCTGGGCCACGTCCCCCAGGTAGACAGGTGTGCCATCGACGTGGGTGATGATCAGACGTTCGAGCTCCTTCACCGACTTGAACTCGGCGTCGGTCTTGACGGTGTACTCGACCATGCGGCTCTCGACGCGGCCGCTGGGGATCTCGACGTGCTCGCGGCGAATCGCGCTCAGCACGTCGGTGGCGGCGAGCCCCCGGGCGCTGAGCTCCTCACCGTCGAGCCAGATTCGGATGTTGCGCTCCCGCGGGCCGAAGAGCTCGGTGGCTCCGACACCCGAGATCGTCTCCATGTAGGGCTTGACGCTGTGCTTGACGAACTCTGTCGATTCGACGATGGGGCGGTTGGTGATCAGCGGAGCCCAGAGGATCGGGTAGTCACTGGGATTGTGCTTGTGGATCACGGGAGGCTCGAGCTCGCGGGGCAGCTCGTATCGCGCGAGAATCAGCTTGTCTCGAACGTCCTGCGAAGCGGCGTCGATGTCGCGATCGAGGTTGAATTCGATTTCGACTCGGGAGATGCCGTGTGAGGTTCTCGACCGGAGTGAACGCAGCCCGGCGATGGTGTTGACGTACTCCTCGATGACCTCGGTGACGTCTTCCTCCATGACCTCGGGGCTGGCCCCCTCGAGGACGGACCAGATCTCCACCACCGGGAATTCCATGCTCGGAAACTGATCGACGCCCAGGCGGCTGTAGCCGAGCACGCCGAAGACGACGAGCGCCGCCATCATCATCCAGGTCAGGACGGGGCGGCGTATGGCGACGTCGGAAAGGCTCACTCCACGGACTCCGTCGCGGACTTCCCCTCTGCCACCCGGGGCATGGACGGACTTCCGTCCGGGTTGCGCGCAGCGACGAGGGCGCCATCGATCAGGTCCTGGTGGCCCCTTGTGACGACGAGTTCTCCGCCCTCCAGCCCCTCCATGATCTCGACAGCACCGCCCTGATGGACCCCGGTCTCGATGATCCGACGCTCGACGCGATTGCCATCGGTGAGCAGGAAGACGACCTCCTCATCCGAGCGGTACAGGATCGCCTCCTCCGGAATCATCGGAACGTCGCTGCGTCGGTCGACTCCGAGGTCCACTCGCGCAAAGAGTCCCGGCCGGAGGCGCCGGTCCGAGTTGGGAAGGACCGCCTTGAGACGAAGGGTCCGGGTGCGGGCATCGATGGTGGGAGAGACCAGTGTCACCACGGCACGGAACGACTGGTCCGGAAACGGGGCGACACGGACGGCGATCTCGGAGCTCAGCGCGACCCGGCTCGAGTCCTTCTCCGCCACCGAGAACTCCACTTCGAGGGGATCGAGGGCAACCAACTCGAAGAGGCCCTGGCCGACGTTCACGAACTCCCCGACGCTGACGGAGCGCGTCGCGATGAATCCTTCGAAGGGCGCGCTGACGCTGGCGTCGCGGAGGGCACGCTCGGCGATCCCGAGATGGGAGCGCGCGGCGGCGAGACGAGCGTGGGCGAGCTTGATCTGCGTCTCGACCCGATCGAGCTGTGCCTGGGATGCGACCTGCTTGCTGCGAAGCTCTCGGATCCGTTTCTCTTCGCGCTTCTGCTCGAACAGCGCGGCGTCCGCCTCCAGCAGGCGGGCGCGCGCATCTTCGACCTCGAGCTTCCGGCGCTCGGGATCGATCTCGAGCACCACCGCCCCCGCGTCGGCCTGATCGCCCTCGAGGAGCAGGATCTCGGTGATTCGGCCGGGCACCTCGGCGGCGATCTGGGCCTCGTACTGGGCCACGAGCTGACCGGACGCCTCGATGTGGTGTTCTACCTCCCGAAGCTCCACCGGGGCGAGAACGACCGGCGTGGCCGGGTCGGGCAGCGTCTGCTCCCCACCGCTGCACGCCAACGCGAACCCGACGAGCGTGAGCAGGACCGAGCCACTTTTCCTGGACCTGTTCACGCGCGAGCCCTCCTGTCTCTCCCGGAAGACGGATTCTCGCGGAATCACGGCCAACTATCGAGGCGCACTGCACGCCGGAGGCCGCGGCGTGCGTCCAACCGGTGAACCGCGGCCGAAGCAGTTGGAGCGACTCCGATCTGCCTCGTCCGCGCCACTCTGCCCAGTGGCAAGCACCCGTTCTATCTGACTGATTTGATTGATAAATACCCAGAGAACAGCATGGTGCGCGAGTTCTTGGTTGACATTTGGACGATTGTAGTTACAATAGACACTAATCATGGCCTACCTGGTCCGCCGCAGCCCCACCCGGTTCGAGATCCGGGAAAGCCGCTCCACGCCCAGGGGGCCACGCTCCCGGGTGCTCTCGAGCTTTCTCGAGACCCTGACCCGCGACGTCCTGGACCGCGCCGCCACGCGGGCCGCGCGGCCCTTCGACGCCGCCACGCTCGTCCGTCGTGCGCGCGCCCTGGGCATCCCGGTGCGGGAGCGCTCGCGGGAGCCCGAGGCCCGAGCCCTGCTCTCGCGTCTGCGCCGGCGCGATCCCCTCGACCCCGTCCTCGCCGCGTCACTGCGACGCGCGCTCGCGCGGCTTCCCGAGGCGCCTGTTCCGGAATCCCTGGCGGAGGTCTCGGAATGGGTCGGCGCCAGCGCCGCGGAGCGTGGCGCCGCTCTCCGCCAGCTTCTCGATCTCTACGGGCGCATCGTCCGCAGCCGACCCCCGCGGCGCCGACGCGAGCGCGCGCGCTTCCCGCGTTTCTGCTCGGGGCGCGAGGCCAGCTGACCGTGGTGACCTTCTCTCTTTCCGAGAAGGTGCTGTTGATCGAGGAGGGCTTTCGCCAGCGCCGCGTTCCCCACGCCTTCGGCGGCGCCATCGCCCTTGCCTACTACGCCACGCCGCGCGCCACCATCGACATCGACGTGAACGTCTTCATTTCCGTGGACCGCGCCGACGAGGTGCTGGGGCTGCTCGAAGGGCTGGGCGCCGAGCCGCTGAGCCAGGAGGAGCGCGCGCAGCTGGAGCGCGACGAGCAGGTCCGCGTCCATTGGGACGCGACCCCGGTGGATCTCTTCTTCTCCTACGACACCCTCCACGACAGCTGCCTCGAGCGACGCCAGCGCATGCCCTTCGGCGACGACGACTCGATCCACGTGCTCGCCGCCGAGGACCTGCTCGTCTTCAAGGCCCTCTTCGATCGCGACAAGGACTGGCGCGACATCGAGGAGCTGGTCTACGCGATGGCCGACGAGCTGGACGCCGCCTACGCGAAGAGCTGGCTGGAACGCATCGTTGGCGAGCAGGACCCACGCTACCGGCGACTCTGCGAGCTGCTCGACCGCCTCGCGTGAGTCCGGCGCCCGGAGGGATGTCAGCCAGGGAGCATCTGGACGCGGTGCCCCAGATCGGACAGCATAAAGGTGGCCTGGGCGGTAGCTGGTCTCGGGCAGATGTGGAAGCCTCGGCAGAGAGGAATCCTGATCAGAGAGATAGGGAGCGCAGAGCCAATGCCTGATCGCAAGTTCAAGATCGTCGTCCAGCAGCCCCGGGGAATCTCCTTCGACCTGGCCGACAGCGAGTACGCCATAGAGCGCGAAGTGCTCGATCCGATCGGTGCCGAGATCGTCGAGATTCCGGCCAAGTCCTCGGACGAGTTCATCGAAGCGGCGCGCGATGCCGACGCGGTGATTGCTCGATGGCGGAGGATTACGGCCAAGATCATCCAGAAGCTCGACAAGTGCGTAGTGATCGGTCTGGGGAGCGTCGGCGCGGATACCGTGGACGTCGACGCGGCCACCGAGAAGGGAATCGTGGTCACCAACGTGCCCGACGTCTTCATCGACGAAACGGCAGACCACACCATGGCGATGTTCCTCGCGGCCCATCGCCGGCTGCTGATGATGCACTCGCTGACGCAGCAAGGCCGGTGGAACGAAGGCAGGCCGTACTTCTCGGATGTTTCCCGTCTCTGGGGAGGAACCATCGGTCTCATCGCGTTCGGCAATGTCGCCAAGGCGGTCGCGCGCCGTTGCCACGCCTTTGGACTCCGTGTGATCGCCTACGATCCCTACGTGAGCGAGCTGGAGATGACCGGGGCCAATGTCGAGCCCGTGACCAGCCTGATGGAGCTTCTGCAGCGGTCGGACTACGTGTCGCTGCACGCCCCGTTGAACGACGAGACCCACCACATGTTGTCGACCGAGCACTTCAAGGCGATGAAGAGCACCGCCCTGTTCATCAACAACGGCCGGGGACCAAGCGTGGACGAGGCCGCGCTGATCAAGGCTCTTCAGGATGGTGAGATCGCCGGCGCTGCCCTGGACGTGTTCGAGAAGGAGCCACTGGACACCGAGAGTCCGCTCCTTCGCATGGAGAACGTACTCTGCAGCCCGCACATCGCCTCGGCCACGTCGCGGATGGCGCCGGAGACGCGGCGTAGGCTGGCGCGGGAGCTCGCCACGGTCCTGCAGGGCCGCTGGCCGCGCAGCGCCGTCAATCCGGCAGTGCTACCGCGCGCCAAACTGATTCGGTGGCAGCCCTACCCACAGATGCGCGGCCCGAACCGCTGAGCCGGCTCGACATCACGAAGATCGTCTCGAGAATGCAGGGATTGCCGACCTCCTGAATTCAGTCAGCAGAAGAGAAGAGAGAAGACATGAACGGATACTGGGGCAAGATCCTGAAGGTAGATCTCTCCACCGGCGAGATCACGGTCGAAGAACCGCCCGCGAGCTTCTATCGCCGCTATCTCGGTGGCAGCGGACTGATCGGCTACTACCTGCTCAAGGAGGTGCCCAAGGGAGCGGATCCGCTGGGGCCGGAGAACGTCTTGATCTTTGCGGCGGGACCGATCACCGGAGTTCCCATCGCAGGGGCCGGCCGGAACACCATGGGCGCCAAGTCGCCGCTCAGCGGAGGCTACGGGGAAGCCGACGTCGGCGGCTTCTTCGGCGCTGAGCTCAGGCACGCCGGATTCGACGCGGTGGTGGTGCGGGGACGGGCGGCGAGACCCGTCTATCTGTGGATCCACGACGGCGAAGCCGAGCTTCGTCCCGCCGATCATCTCTGGGGTTCGAAGACGCTGGAGTGCCAGGAGGCGGTGCGCGCCGAGCTTGGCGACAAGCGGGTGCGGCTGGCCATGATCGGCCCCGGCGGAGAGAAGATGGTGCGCTACGCGTGCGTCATGAACGACGTCACCCGGGCTGCCGGCCGAACCGGCCTGGGCGCGGTGATGGGTTCCAAGAACCTGAAGGCGGTAGCGGCGCGGGGGCGTGCGGCGGTACCGCTGGCCGACCCGGACGGGGTCAAGGAACTCGCCAAGTGGATGAGCGAGCATTGGCGGGACACCCAGGAAGGGATGCGGGATCTGGGCACGCCCGGCGGTCTGGTCGCCCTCAACACCGTCGGCGCACTCCCGACGCGCAACTTCCAGGATGGGCAGTTCGAGGGCGCTGAACGGATCGGAGGCGTGGCGCTCCGCGACACCATGCTGGTGGACCGTCCCTCCTGCTATGCCTGCCCGATCCACTGCAAGCGCGAGGTCGAGGTCGACGACGGGGAGTACCACATCGAACGCCCCTACGGCGGACCCGAGTACGAAACCATCGGCGCCTTCGGATCCAACTGCGACATCGACGACCTCCGCGCCATCTCCGTGGCGAACCAGCTGTGCAACGCCTATGGCCTGGACACGATCTCTGCCGGGATGGCGGTCTCCTTCGCCATGGAGTGCTTCGAGAAGGGACTCTTGACGCTGGAGGATACGGGAGGGTTGGAGCTCCGCTTCGGCAACGTTCAGGCGATGCTGGAGCTCACCCGCCAGATCGGAGAACGCGAGGGGTTGGGCGACCTGCTGGCCGAGGGGCCCACCCGGGCGGCGCGGAAGATCGGATCCGGCGCCGAGGAGTTCGTCCTCGACGTCAAGGGACAGCCGCTGCCCATGCACGAGGCCCGGACACGGCACGGGCAGGCGTTCGGCTACGCCGCATCCCCGACCGGGGCCGACCACATGCACAACATATGGGATGAAGGGTTGGCCCGGGAGCGGCTGGGGGAGGTCTGGCAGGGTCTCGGCATCTACGAGCCGGTGCCACAGACAGAGCTCAACCCGCACAAGATTCGCGCCTACATCGTCGAGACCAGCCGGAGGTGGCTGATGAACGCCGTGTCGAGCTGCGCGTTCATTCCCTGGTCCCGTAGCCAGGTGCCCGAGTTGGTCAAAGGCATCACCGGCTGGAAGACGAACCTCTACGAGCTGCTCAAGGTGGGCGAGCGCTGTGTCACGATGGCGCGGGTCTTCAACATGCGCGAAGGCCTGACCCGGGACGACGACGTCCTGCCTCCGCGCCTGGCGCTGTCAGCACGTCAGCCGCACGCTCAACGAGAAGCCGGTCGACCCGGCAGTGCTGGACGAAATGTTGAGCGTCTACTACGGCATGATGGGCTGGGACCCGCAGACGGGTGAGCCCACCGCGGCCAAGCTTCACGAGCTGGACATCGGCTGGCTGGCGGAGCCCCGCTAGCTACTGCACCGGGGACGTTGTTGAACGTTCAATTCTCGACCTCGTCGAAAATTGAACGTTCAACAACGTCCCCGGTCCCGGTTCTGCTCCCCCAGCATCGAGTCAACGATCACCAGGAGCGATGCGCCCGCCCGCGAGCACCTACTCCGCGGGCTGCACGGACTTCGCGTATCCCGCGATGAACGGCGACAGGCTGACCTGGTCGACCTCGACGTTGACGATCGAGGGCTTCCCATTCGCCGCCGCCCGCCGGATGGCCGGCACGATCTCCGCCGGGTCCGTCACGCACTCGCCGTAGCCGCCCCACATCTCCACCATCTTCTCGTAGGCCCGCATCGGGTGAAGCTCCACGTTGCAGTGGCCCTTCTCCTCGACGTCCTTGGCCCGGATGTAGGACTCGGCCAACTTGATCATGCCCCATGCCGAGTCGTTCGAGATCACGCACACCACCGGGATCCCCCGCTTCGCCATGGTGTCCAGCTCCATCGGGTAGAACCCGAAGCTCCCGTCACCGGTGTACCACAGCACCGGCTTTCGGTTGGCCGCCCAGGCGCCGACCGCCAGGCCCGGGCCCCGTGCCGATCGTGCCGTTCGCGCCCGTCCCGAGGATCTGGCCGGGGCGATACGCCGTTGCCGCACCTCCCATCCACACCGAGGCTTCACCACCGTCCGAGATCAGCGTCCAGTCCCGGCCTTCGGCTTCCATGAATTTCGCCACTTCAGCCGCGCAACGCCCGGGATGAATCGGAGCCCCCTCCGCGGCGAACCCATCGGTGAATGCCTTCGCGCCCATGGCGGTCATCTGCCCGGCCAACTCCAGCCACTGGCCATTCTCCTGCTTGGCTCGCTTGCTCTTGACCGCCTCCAGGATCTGGCTCGCCACGGGACCCGCTCCCCCGACGATGCCGACGTCCGCCCGCAGGTTGAAGCCAATCTGCCTGGCATCGTGATGGACCTGGATGACCTTCGCATCCTGCGGGACCATCCTTCCCTGTGCCAGCCGGAAGTCGAAGCGGCAGCCCAGCGCGAGAAGCACGTCCGCCCGCACCATCCCCGCGCCCATCTTCAGCTGTGGATTCTTCGATTCGTCGCCGAACATCCCCCGGCACATCCGGTTTACGCCAACCGGCATCATCAAATACTCCGAGAGCTCCGCGACCGCCCCCGCATGATCCCCGATGTGGAATCGCGCCCCATCGTCCACCATCACAGCCGGCCTCTCCGCATTGGCAAGGAGCTCAGCCGCCGCGTCCACCACGGTCGGATCGCCGCAGGCGATCGCGTCGGTGCGAGAGTTCACTGGGAAGCGCGCGTAGGCCTGGTCCATCTTTTGAAACACGAGATCCGTCGGGATCTCCAGGTATACCGGCCCCGGACTCGCATCCGTGGCATGACGGAACGCCATCGACACATACTCCGGAATCCGCGCCGTGCTCGTGATCTTGCGCGCCCACTTGGAGCAGGAAGCCATCAGCTTCAGCGTGGACATGTCCTGGAGATCGCCCGCGTCGGTCTGGCTCATCGCCACCGCGCCGCCAATCTGGATGAGCGGCACGCCCAGGCTTTGCGCCTCCATCATGCCCGCAGGCGTATTGCCCACGCCCGGACCGGCGGTCGTCACCACGACGCCCGGCTTTCCCGTCACCTGTGCGTATCCGATGGCCGCATACATGGCCGCGCACTCGTGCCGCAGATCGACGATCTCGATCCCCGCGTCCCGCATCCCATAGAAGATCGGCATGATATGCCCACCGCACAGGACGAAGGCTTTCTCCACTCCCTCGTTGCGCAACGCCTGACCGAACATGGCTCCGCCGTCTATCGACCCCACTTGAACGTCCTCCGTCTTGCCTCTCGGGCTGCTCGAGGCATCATCGAATACAGCAATTTCGGCGATTCTGCATCACTTATGGTTACGATGACAAGGGGACCTCGCCATCGGACCTCAGACCAGCGGCTGGTCTCGCCGAGGAACAAGAGAGAATGACGGGTACCAGAGCATTGACCCCGATGGCACTCGTCGCCTCTGATTCATCGCTTTTCCGCGATGAACCAGCCGCCGGCGCCCCAGACCTGAGATGAGGCAATCAGCTCGAGTCCGGCCTCGGTGAGCGTGGTGCAGAACTGATCGTGGTCGAACCGATCGTGTTCGGGGTGTTCCAGGAGCCGTTGTACGGAACGCCTCGAGATGAAGGCGCCGAATATTTCCTCTGCGTAGAAACGTCCTCGGGGGCGCAGAACCCGTCCCACTTCGGCGACCGCATCGCGCCAGCTGGGAACGTGATGGATGATTCCGAAGTCGAATACGGCATCGTAGCTGCCATCGCTCGCGGGGATGGATGTGGCATCCCCTGTCCAGAGCCGGATGCACTCGCCGCGGCTGCGCAGTCTACGTCGCGCCCGATCGACCATGCGCGAATCCAGGTCGAAGGCATCGACGCGCTCCGCGCCGAACAGATCCAGGATGATCTCCACCCCCACCCCTCGTCCACAGCCGATCTCGAGCGCGGTTCCGCCGGGCATTGCGCCGCCCATCTCGAGAAGTCTCTTCGCCTCGACACGGCGTTGCACGGCTGCCCGGACCGGATTGTTCATCAAGGCGAACTCGACGCGATTGAGTCGCATGCTTTCTCCTTCTCTCCTTGCAGGCGTTTGCTGTAGACTATAATATGAGTAATTACTCGGTTTCGGCAACTCGCGTTGAGGAGAGTGTGGGATGGGTGCTCGAAAGTCCCTGAAGCCCCGGAAAAGGCCGGTCCAGAGGCGTTCACGGCTCACCGTGGATCAGATCCTCGAGGCCGCGGCTCGCGTTTTCGCCGATCGCGGATACGCCGGGGCCACCACCAACCACATCGCCGAGCGGGCCGGTGTTTCGATCGGATCGCTCTACCAGTACTTCCCGAACAAGGACACCATCCTGGTAGCTCTCCAGGCGCGGCACATGGAGTCAGCGTCCGAGGTCCTGCTGAAGATGATGGAGGAAGCACTCAGCGAGAAGAAGGCGCCCGAGCATCTGCTTCTGCGCTTCGTGAGACAGATCATCGAGATGCACGCCGCGGAACCAGCACTGCACCACGTGCTCCTCTACGAGGGGCCCAGGACGCCCGAGCTTTCCAAGAAGCTCCACGCCATCGAGGACAGCATGGCCCACGCGGTCGAGCAGGTGCTCGCCGAACGCGGTGGCATTTCGCGCCCGCACGCGAAGCACGCGGCGTACCTGGTGGTTCACGTGGTGGAGAACATGGCTCACGAGTACGTCATTCACCCTCCGCCGGACATGCCGATAGAGGTCTTCGTCGAAGAGCTCGTGACCATGCTCTCGGGCTACATCTGGGGTCAGTGCGCAGCCGCTCCTACCCGCAAGACCCGCCGGAGAGATTGACGTCGACGCGCAGTGTGGCGGCGTGTCTCCTGGACGTCGAACTCGTCCATCGCGCCCTGCACGACGTCACCTGGCACGACCTCGACTGGCTGGCTCGAATGGCTGGAGGGCAGTTCTTCCCGAAGGGCCTCAGACCAGATCGGGGCTACTGCACCTCAGTAGACGCAGAGCCACTTGTTCTGCGAGTCGGGAAGCGGCACCAACGTCGTACACTGAAGCGGCACGATCTCACCGACGATATTGCCGTCCGAATCGATCACTGGATTTCCGCCGGGGTTGTCAAAGGGATCGTCGCCTCGATTCATCCCACCAGAGGCAAAAGCAACCGCGGCCATGAGTGCCAGACCAATAATCACTGCGAATCCTCGAATCATCACCTCGAACCCCCATATCAGTTGATTCAATCTTGCCCGATCCAACCTAGCGGACGGATCACGCAATAATCAGTGATATCGGTCACCTGTCCTTCCGATGACCCGGTTGCTGCGCAATCGCCTCGACGCGCAGCACACCGGAGAAGAGCTCACTGAACCCCGGGCGTCGCTGCTGCAACTTTTCCGCTTCAAAATGTTGCGCAACGCAACTGGGCGAGGTGTGGAATGTCCCGAGACATGGCAGCAAAACCCAGCAGAGTTATCGATCACCGATTTGCTGGTGCGATCGGCGTCGAGAAACCGCGCCCGCGCGCGCATCTCAGCCCCGTCCACCACCTGCGCAACGTGTCACCTGGCGCGTGGCGGAAGTCGTCTGGACGGGGGTAGGGCGCCCGCTGCGAGAGCGCAGCCCGAGCCGGCAGAGGGCAAGGCGCGCCCAGCCCCGCGGGCCGGGTAGCCCCCACTGGGCCAGGCGACGCTGTCGCAGGATTTCCGAGAGCGTGAGCGGGGGGAACCGCGCCGCGAGTTCGGCGAAGGCCGGCGGCGGTGGTTGGGCGAGCTCCCGATCCAGGAAGCCGATCAGGCGAAGCAGCAGGGCGAGGTCGAGCGGGCTCGGCAGGAGAGCGGCCGTGCGATCGAGATCGAGCTGGGCGCCCCAGTGTTTGCGACGGGGGCGAAGTCGAGCACCCAACGCAGCAAGGGGCCGGTCTTCTTGCGGTGGCCGTTCAGGTGGACGGCGAGATGCGCGACCATGGCGTCGGGCGCAAGCACCCGGGCCGCGTCGAGCCCGACCTGGGGCAGCGGGAAGGGTCTCGTGATCGTCGCAAGCTCGCGTCCCTCGAACATTCTCACCCGGTGGTGCACGTCGAGCAAAACGCCGCAGGGGTGCTCGAAGTGATCCGCGTCGGCGCTGTCGAGATCGGGGCGGCGCACCAGCCCGGCAGCCTCGAGTGCCTCGGCCGTCGCGCCTGGCTCCACGGCGTCGATCCAGAGATCGAGGTCCGCCATGGGGCGCGCGCCCAGATCGGGATAGAAGCCGGTCGCGAGCACCACGCCCTTCCACAGGATCGGATCGACGCCGCGCCGGGTGAACTCCCCACGTACCTCCTTCAGCACCTCCACCACCCGCAGGTTCTGCAGCAGCGACTCGTAGTACGCCTCGGCCAGCGTGTCCCGAGCCGCGGGCGGCGCGGCGTCTTCGAGGCCGTGGGCGCGCAGCGCGTAGCCGGCGTACGGCAGGAGCTCGTGCAGCCGGAGGGTCTCCATCGCTTCCGTCCACGCGTTGGCCGGCGACTCGCGGATCGACGGAATCAGTTCGGACAGCGCGGCGGAACCTTCCTCCTCGAGGGCCAGTCGCAGCAGGCTGCGCAGGAGCCTCACACTTGCCCCGGGTCAGGGTGCTCCCCACGCAGGGATCCGAGAAGCTCGAGCGCACGAGGAAGGGACGACATGGAGAGCTCGTAGAAGGGGGTTCGCCGCACCCAGCTCGCCAGGCTCTGCACCTTGCGTCGATCGAGAAGGGTCGGCAGCACCAGGGCCTCCGCCATCAGCCGCCGGAGAGCTTCACCCTGCGAGATGGGTTGCATGGTGGTCCGTACGTCGGGCGTGTACCGCGGAAAGACGACCGCCCTCACCGGGTAGCTCCGTTCCCAGTCGAAGTCGAGCGCGCGAGGGGGCGGCGGCAGATAGCGGACCTCGATCAGGTCCTCCCGGGCCCAGACGGGAAGCGCGGCGGCCTCGGGGTGATAGGAAGCGAGAGGCGCAATCGAGCCCTCCTTGAGCGTGAGGCTCATGGGGAACGGCCGCACCTCCAGGGTGTCCTCGTCGAGATGCGCCAGCTCGTCGGACAAGTACCGGAAACCCGCAGCGCTGGCTCCGGCAGTGAGCGTGCTCTTTCCGCTCCCCGGAGCTCCCGGCAGCAGCAGGGCGCCTTCGCCGTCTCCGATCACGCCGGCGTGAATCTGGAGGAAGCACGGGTGGCGGCGGCTGGCCACGTGCTGGACCGTCGCCTGCACCAGCGGTGCAATCTCCTCGCGGCGCTCGCAGACGCCCACGGGCAAGATGCCCTCGACGAGCACCGCTGCGCCGGCGCCGGCCTCGAGGAGCGCAGCTCGCAGTCGACGGCGTCCCGTGCCCGCGCCTCGAGGTGCGCGATCACCGGATGCACGTCGCGCTCGAGTGCGGCCGAGCCGAAGCGCAGACACACCGTCGTGTCGAGAAGCCGATAGTGGCGATGGGAGAAGGTGGCGCCGGGCCGGCGCATGCAGGCGTCCGCCGCGCGGCACAGAAGCTCGCCCCCGGCTCCGAGTGCGGATCGGACGACCCGCGCGCTCCCGGGGCGAGAGGCCCGGTGGCGGAGCCCCACCTGCCGCTCGGCCAGCAGCTCGACCTGGGCTTCGATCTGCTCCGGATCGAGGGCCGCGAATGCCTCGCTGTCCGTGCCTTCGAGGCCGATTCTCGCAGCCGTGTCTCGTGGCGAATTTCGGAATGCCGTGCGCAGCGACGCGTCCGTGAGGAGGCGCCCGAGCGCCGTGGTGAAGTCGATCGAAGGGGCTGGCCCGAGATCGAGACCGGTCAGGTAGCCGAGCCCCTGCCACTGCTCCAGCCAGGCCGTCACCGAGCGCTTCGCCTCGTGCGGGTCGACACCGAAGACCTCTGCGTACGAGTCGGCCAGTGCGGGGAGCGGGACCCCCTCCTCGAGCGAGCACCACAAGAAGGTGGCCGCGGCGTTGAAGAGGTGGAGCTCCTGGCGGTGCTCGGAGAAGAAGAGCCCGGCGTCGTCGAGAGCGAAGAGATCGACACAGGGCGCGATGTGGACCGGGCCGCTCACCCCGCGATCCCGACCTCGTCCAGCAGGCTTCCCAGCTGGTCGAGCTCCGCTCCGAGCTGGGAGGGGTGCGGGATCTTGTCGTCATAGGCCAGGATTGCGGCCTGCGGGCGCCCGTGGGCGAGCGCCTCACGGGCGAGCGCCCACACCTCCTCCTCGACGCGCCTGCCACCACGTGGCGCGCCACCGCCCGCGGTAAAAATGGGCGCGCCCACCCGAACGGCGGCGACCCGCTCCGGCGCCAGGTCGTGCAGCCACGCCACGGCATCGAAGCCGTGATTGCGCGACTGCGCCACGAGTCCTGCCAGGTCCAAGAGGAGCGTACAGCCGGTGTCCTCGGCGATTCGGTCCAGGAACACACTCTCCGCCATCGGTCCGGGAATCCGCAGGGGTGCCGCGACGTTCTCGAGAAGCAGCGGCCGACCGAGGCGCCCGGCCGCCTCTCGGGCACGGCCAGCGACCACGTCGAGGCCTTCGGGATCCGGACGCACCGGGCAAAACCCGGCCAGCTCGACCTCGGCCGTTCGCCAGAAGCCGACGGGCTCACTCAGCCATAGTGGCCGCGCGAGGTCCGTAGTCTCAGCGAGCCAGGTGAGGTCGTCCTCCTGCAGAGGCCCGGGCGTTCCCAGTGAGAGCCGTCCGCCGGCGATGGCCACCGGGAGCATGGCGGCAAGCCGCTCGAGGCGGCGAGCCCCGCTCGCCCCAAACTCGGCCGCGCACAGCTCCAGGAAATCGAAGCAGCGCGGCTCCGATCGGATCCAGGAATCGACTTCGGCGCGGTATCGGAGGCCTATACGCCTCACTGCCGGGCGAGACTCTTCGCTCAGGGGTCGATGGAGCCGCCGCCACAGCCGCAGCCGCCGCCGCCGTACTGCTGCGGCATCGCGGAAGCCGACTTCACGTTCGCCGCCAGCAAGAGCGCCACAGCCGGGGCAGTCGCGCCGGCCTTGCCGATCTGCTTGAGGAACTCGCGCCGCGCCCTTGCTTCGACGTCCAGCTCAGCCTGCCGAACCTTCCCCTCGTCCATCGGATCCTCCCGTAGTCTGGGGTGAGTATACCGCGCTCCACCCTATCAATAAGAGGAAATCGCGGAGTGGGGCGGTCTTCTCCCGGCCTCCCGCGATGTCATTCGCTCACGGACACCGGGTCTATTTCTGCCCATGTCGATGCGCCTCGGCGCGCGTTTGAGCTCTGTCGCTCAGCGCCGCCGGCGGCGGCCGCTGCCACATCCGCAGCCGCCACAGCCGCAGCCGCCTCCGCCGTACTGTGAGCACGCGGAAGCCGACTTTGCGTTCGCCGCCAGCAGCAGCGCCACAGCCGGGGCGGTCGCGCCGACCTTGCCGACCCGCTTCAGGAACTCGCGCCGCGCCTTCGCCTCGACGTCCAACTCCGTCGCCATCGGCTTGGATTGGCCGACATTTCGCTGTTCTTCCATTTCGCTCTCCCGATCCGGGTGCACTATACCACATGGTGAGTACCCCGCATCGAAAAAATGTCACCGATCGGAGTTCTCGCTGTGCTTCCTGCGATATCATCCGAACCCGGTCTCCGGAGCTCCACTGCTTGCCCCAATCTGCAACATCCAGACGCGACGATCGACGGGGTTGCGCTTGCGCCGCCACGCCCGTGTCTTGGCAGCCCCCGGGGGGTGGCTGGTGAGGGGGCCGGAAGAGTTCGAGCGCGTCGAGCCCGATACGTCCGTTTCGGAGCCAGAGGACCTTCTCGACCTTCTCGACGGTCACCGCGAGATCCCCGCCATCGTCGAGGCACTCGGATCCCCGGCGGAGGTGGTCGAAGGAGTCCTCGACCGCTTCCGGGAGCTGGGTCTGCTCGGAGCCGCGGAGGAGCCGGTGCGAACGAAGCCGGAAGGCACCCACCGGACAGATCGCGATCCGGAGAAGCCGGTCCAGTCGATCGATACGACCCGGATTCACATGGTGGGAGCAGGCGATCTCGCCGGCGCCGTCGGTCGTACGCTCGAGCGCCTGGGTGCCGTGGATGTGGAGCCCGGAGGCGCGGAACCCGACCTGGCCGAGCTGGAGTCCGCGATTGCCACTGCCGACCTGGTCGTCTGCTGCCTCGGGAGGCCGTCGAACCTGGTCGAGCACCTCGCGGACGCGTGCGACACCGCGGAGCGTCCGTTGGTCGTCATCGACATCGATGAGGAGGGGGGTGTGCATCGGGGCCCTTCTCCCGGGACGGGGCGCGGATCCGCTGCGCAGTTGTCTTCGCTGCGCGCGCCTGCACCGGGCGGCCGCCGACGAATTTCTCTCGGCCCTGGAGGAAGACCTGCCTCGGCGCTTCCCCCGCCCCGCCCGCTGGCAGGCCGCACTTCCGGCGGGAGCCGAGACCGCCGTCGTCCCGCTGGCAGTGCTCGCCGCGCAGCAGGCTCTGGATGTCGTGCGTGGGTGTGGGCACGACGACGGTCGGCCCGTAGCACTACAATGGGCGGACTCGACGGCGCTCCTCCTCGAGGTACCGAAGCATCCCGATTGTCCTACCTGCTTCCCGGCGCAGGTGCCCCCGGCCCGCCGCGCCGAGCGGCGCCGCGAGGTCGAGAGCTGGTGGCATCGCTTCTACGCCTCGGACGGAGAAGAGCCGATCGAGCTTGACGAGCTTCGGCGGAGACTCGATCCGCTGATCGCGGGAGAGCTCTCCCTTTTCGGCAGGCTCGGTCACTACGGACCCGAGGATCGCAGGGTAATGTTCGGCTTCTTCGAGGAGCGCGGCGTCGACCCGAGGGGTAGCCGCATCGCCCAGGCGGAGCACGCCATCGTGGCGTGGCCCAGGGGCAGAGCACGGGGGCACGTCTCCATCGCCGGCGAAGGACTCGACTTCGACGACCGGCGCGTTGCCGAGGCGCTGGCGCTCATGGAGGCGCTCGAGCGGGCCTTCGCGCTCGACGGCTGCGACCCGGCCCACGTCGTTCCGGCGCGCTACGTGGACGTGGCCGCCCAGGCGATCGATCCACGGGAGCTTCCGCTCTACGCGGAGGAGCAGTACGCCGACCCCGACTTTCCGCTGTGCCGCTTCGAGCCCGACACGGAGCTGCCCTGGCTCTGGGGCGTCCGCCTGGAGACGGGCGCTCCGATCCTGGTGCCCCGCGACGTGGTGTACGCGGCACCCCCGCCCACGATCTACCGTCCTACCAGCAACGGCGCCGCGTGTCACTCGAGCCTCCCCCATGCCGTGCGGGGCGCTCTCTACGAGACCTTGGAGCGCGACGCCTTCGTGGTGACGTGGCTCGATCGTCTCTCGCTTCCCAGGCACGAGCTGGGCGCCGAGCACCCGGACCCGCTCGGCTTCCGCCGGGAGCTCGAGGGCCTCGACTTCGAGCTGCGCCACGTGGATCTCTCGACCGACCTGGAGGTTCCCGTCACCTTCGCGATGCTTCGCGACCGCCGCAATCCGGACCTTCTGCTCGTCGACATGGCGGCGGATCTGGACCCGGAGCGGCGTCTCGGAAAGCTCTACAAGGAGCTCACGCAGTTCCTCCACCCCTATCTGCTCGACTCGGAGTACTACCGCGGCGACGCCACCACGAGCTGGGAGCCGGCGAGCGTGCGCGACTTTCCGGATCACCTGGCCTTCTACCAGGATCGCGAGAAGCAGCGCCTCGCCGCGTTCCTCGACGCTTCACCCGAGCTGCGACCGCTCGCACCTGCGACCGCTGCGCCACCCATGACCGTGAGAGAGGAGGTGGAAACACTCGCCGCCCGGCTGTCGCGGTGCGGCCACGAGGTGATCGTCGTCGACTGCACGCATCGCTTCCTCCGCGCGCTGGGCCTGCACGCCGTGAAGGTGCTGGTACCCGGACTCCTGTCGCTGCACGCCGGTCACCATCTGAGAGTGCTCGGAGGGCGACGGCTGTTTCGGCTGCCGATGGTCCTGGGTCTCGAAGCGACCGAGCGATCGGTCGCCGATCTCAACCCCTGGCCCCATCCCTTTTGGTAAACCGTATATTGGCGTGATCTCGAGGGAGGCTCGCTCCATGAAGAGCCCCTACCGGCTCTCTCCCTACTGTGTTCTGCATCCGTCGGCCGACGGCCCGGAAATGGTGCTGATCCACGCACTCTATGGGAGCCGCTTCGTGCTCGAGCCCGAGCTGGTGCGGGCCGCTGCGAGGCTGCTGGGCGGAGCCTCCCGCGATGCGCTGGCCGCCGATGGCCCGCCGGAGCTGCTCGCTGCCCTCGATGCGTTGATCGAGGAGAAGGTGCTCGTGGGGCCAGAAGAGATCGAGCGAATCGGTGGCGCGGAGCTGTTCCGCAATCGCCTGAATCCGGTGGAGCTTGCGGTTCAAAGGGGCTTCAACGAGGGAGGTTCCCTCCCCGCAGAGTCGGCCGGCGCCCCCCCGCCGTTGCGAAAAGAGATGCGCGGAGAGGCGGAGATTCTCCTGGCGAGCCACGAGGACTTCGGCAACCCCCAGGACCTGGTCGACTGTCTGGAAAACCGGCGCTCGCTCCGCTTCTTCGCCGACGCGCCGATCCCCCTTGAACACTTCGAGCAGCTCCTCCAGCTGTGTGCGCGAATGCAGTCCACGATCGCAACGCCGGACACGGGTGAGATCGGCTTCCGCAGCTTTCCGAGTGGAGGCGCCCGGCAGCCGCTCGAAGTCTACCCGCTGGTCCAGCGCGTGGAATCGATTCCGACGGGTATCCACCACTACGATGCCCATCGCCACGCGCTCACCTTTCTCGGCGATCCGGAGCCGGCGCGGCGGGCCCTGGTCGAGAACGCGATGCAGAAGCTCGGCGCACCCAGCATGAGCCGTGGCGAGCCCGCCCTGCTCCTCGTGATCACCGCCGTGATCGCACGCACCTGTTGGAGGTACCACGGCATTCCCTACCAGCTCATCCTCCGGGAGGTCGGCGCGCTCGAGCAGACGCTCTACCTGGCGGCGACGCGGCTCGGGTTGGCGGCCTGCGTCATAGGAGCCTTCCCCGAGCTGGCCGTGTCCGAGATCCTGGAGGTCGATTCCCGGGACGAGGCGCAGGTTGGCCTGCTCGCCCTCAGCGTTCCATCCGAGTCGCTAGGCACGGAGAACCAGTCGACCCGCTGAATCCCAGAACACGCGGTGCTGCTCGCGCCAGATCCCCCTGAGCCTCTCCAGGTTGCCCTCGCGGGCGTCCCGGTGGACGCGCAGCATGAAATCCCGCATCTCGTCGCTCCAGGACGGCTCGTGCAGGTCGATGTGGGAGCCGCAATAGATGTGGTCGTAGCGATCCAGGTGCCGCCCCTCGAACCCCGAGACGCGCTCCCCGAGCGCCGCGAAGAGGCTCGCCCCGGTGTCGTAGCGGATCCAGGCGTCCCCGAGCTTCACGGATAGCGGCAGGAAGGGATGGAAGTCGAAGTGAGGCGTTCGGATGCGTCCAATCTCACCCTGCAAGCGGGGGCGGGTCCGGGATCCAGAGGAACGACGTGTGCAGACGAGGCAATACCACGCACTACATGAACGGGTCCTCGTGGGCCTCCACCATCTTGCCGGCGATCAGGCCCTCGAACTCCAGATCCTCGCAGTTCTCCCAGAGACAGAGATCCGGGTCGAGGAAGACGAGAGCTCCATCACCGGCTTCCGCGGCCGAAGCCAGTGTCTCTTCCAGAAACCGGTGGTGATGAATGGCCGGCTCATCGATCCGTCGGAACTCGCAGTCGTTCTCGCGCGCCAGCGCAGCGATGCGCGAGCGCGCCTCGGGGAGATCGACGCCGATCCGCCAGCCCAGCTGGCGTGCCGAAATTCGAGGCTCCGGCGCAGACGCCACAGGCTGCCGTCCGACTCGCCCTGATACGCTCCTGGTCGTCCTCAGGAGGTCTCGGGGCGGACAGGCAAGCGGCGACCGTCTGCGGCAACCCGACCGGCGACAGGTGACAAGATGACCACCGGAATCTCGCGCTCCGTCCGCAGCTGATAGCCGTCGAGGCCTCCGTACATCTCGACGAGCCTCGGCCAGAGGGCCGCACGCTCCTCCCCGGTTCGCACGCCGGGCCGTCATCTCCATCTTCTGTGTCCCGATCTCGATGCTGACGACGGGATTTGCCTCCAGGTTCAGATACCAGACCGGGTGACGCGACCTCCCCACCCCGGATGCCACCAGGATGACGTCCTCGTCGTCCCTCAGGTAGAGCACGGGTACGGTGCGGGGCGCTCCGGATTTTCGACCGACCGTGGTGAGCAACATCACCGGCTCACCCCGGAACCAGCGCCCCCCGATCTTGCCTCCGGAGAGGCGATACAGCCACGACGTCGCCCTGGACAGCGGCTTCGTCACGGCATGGGCGAGTGCCTCCGCACGCCGGCTGAAGGGCCTGATCGCCTTCTCCTTCCTGGCATCCAGACATCGCTGAGGCGCTTCGGAAGCTACGAGTGCTGCTAGCGCTTGGAGCCAAGCAGTCCACCGAGCAGACTGGTTCCCAGCTTCACCACGTCGTCGATGACCTGACCGTCGTTGTCCGTATCGAGGAGGTCTCCGAGTATCCCCCCGGCGTCGGGGTTGCGGGATTGCGCGCGCTTGCGCTCACCGGTCAGCATCTCGGAGAGACCGCCTGCGTCGAAACCCTGCTGTCGCTGAGCGCGGCCCAGCATTCCCATGACGATGGGCGCGAGAATCGGAAGCAGCTTGGCGATCGATCCCGAATCGAGACCACTCAGCTGGCTCAATCCGCTCTCCACGGATTTCTTCTTGCCGCCGAGAATGTGACCCAGGATGGCCTCACCGGGACCGGATTGCGCTCCGCCCAGGAGGCCACCGATGTCATCCAGAACGCTTCCATCGTGATCGCGATTGAGTGCGTTGAGCAACGACTCCGCACCACCCGGTTGATCCGTATTTCGATCCATGGCACCCAGGAGGATGGGCAGCGCAGCGGAAACGGCCTTGGCGGTGGAACCCTCGTCGGCGCCTATCTGACTGCTGATCTGCCCCAGCGTGTTCCCACCCAGGGTGTCAGCAAGCATTTCGAGCATGTCTGCCATTGAATCAACTCCTTTGAATCGTCATTGCTTATGTTGATGTAATAGTTGAAAAAGATGTCCGTGGCGAATCCACCGACACCAATACGCCACCTGAGCCGCAGCAGCCCTACGGCTTCCGCGGCTCCAGGATCGTGGTCGACTCGGCGTCGGCGAGGATCTTCTCCTCGCTCATCTCCACGGACTTGTACTCGAACTTTCGGTGCATCTCGGTCTGGTCGTTGATATGCGGGCTGGGCCGGCCCCAGCGGGAGATGAACCAGCTCTGGCCCCCGGTGGGAATGGCCGTGAGCAGGTTCGGCGGCCCGTCGCCCATCTCCATGATGGCGGTCCACATGGGCATTCCGTTGTGGGGGATCGACTCGGGGATGTATCCCAGGGTGACGGCGGCTCCGGGAATGTGGTGCACGCAGGTGAGCTCGTCACCGCGACAGGGCTTGTCCGGATCCGACTCGGCGAACGCCTCCTCGTCGAAGTAGCGCCAGAAGGCGCGCTGACGCCAGCTCGCCAGATCGGCCTGGCCCTGCTCTGCGCGCAGCGTATCGATCGTCTCGCGCAGCGTTCGCCTCACCACGGAGTCGCGGGGCTCTCCATTCAGGAAGTCCCACTTCATGGGTGCGCCTGCCGCACCTCCCTGAAGCGCGCGCAGCAGAAGGCTGGTGCGGTACTTGATGTAGTGATCCTCGTCGAGCTTCCACCACCAGTCGCCGATGTCGTCCTCGAAAACGATTCGCTCCGCCGTCGGGAGCCAGGTGCGGAAGAGCAGGACACCCGGATGGTCGTACCAGCCATCTTCGTCGGCGTCCTCGTAGAGTCCGTTCCAGTCGGCGAGAAGGGACGCCATCTGGCGGAGATCGGCTTCGACGCTCTCGGCGACGGAGGCCTCGATGAAGGGCAGGAAGATCCGGGGGTCGGTGAGGCTCAGGTCGACACTTCCGAGACCCGCGGCGATGGTTCGGTTGAACCTCTTCAGGTCGTCGACGCCGATCGATGGGTCGCTTTCGATCAGCGAGATCGGGAGATAGGTCCGATAGTGAGCACCCCAGCGCGTGGTGTCGCCGTAGCGGGTATCCGCCGCTGGCTTGTTGTTCCAGGCGTGCAGGTAGCCCTGCGGAGGATCCGCCACGTGGGGCCACTCCTCGAAGGGGACCATGCCTCGCCAATCGTACTCGCCGGTGCCGGGCGTGGGGACACGCGGGTCGATGCCGGGGTGGCGAATCGGACGTCGGCCCACGTGCCAGTACTCGATGTGCCCGTCCCGCCCCCCGTAGGTAATGTTGTAGTTTCCAGGAACTTCGCGCACGCCAGAGGCGAACTCCTCGCGTGACCGGGCCGAGGCCAGGTCGAGGAATCTCGACCAGGCGGAAAGCTCCTTCCCCCAGATCGTCATGTTCTTGCTGTAGGCCGTCTGGCTCTCGAGATCCCACTCGATCACCGGCCCGTGCACGGTGCGGGCGACCTCCAGCGGAATCGGCGCTTCGCCCTTCACCTCGATGATCTCCTGGCGGACGTCCATGTAGCGCCAGCCGCCGCGGTGCCAGTACCGCTTCGGGTTCTCCGGGTCGAGGCGCTCGGCGAAGAGGTCGATCACGTCGTTTTCGCCCGTGGTGACGAGCCAACCGTGGTGCCTGGAGCGGCCCATGACCGGGATCCCGATCGGCGGAAACGAAAGGCCCGCGACGTCGAAGGTCGCTCCGCGGATGTGGATGTCGAATCCGTCCGCCGTGGCCTGCATCATCAGCACCTTGCCGGTGCTGGAACGACCGGGTGCAATGGCGATGGTGCGGCTCGCTCCCTGCGAAAGCCCAAGGCGCGCGAGGATCCTCTGCTTGCGAAGCGAGACGTCCGGCGCGATTCCCGAGCGCTCGGCCGCCGCCAGAGCGCGCCCCCAGGCGGCATCGCGCAACGCCGGGGCCTCGCGTGACGAGGCTTCCCCTCCAGCCGGTGCGTTTGAGTTCGGAACCGTCGGAACGGCATCCGGATCGTCGAGAACCACCACATCGTCGAAAATCGAGCGCGCCGTCTCCGCGCCGTGCTTCTCGACGAGGAAGCGGAGAAAGCTCTGATTGTGGAGTTCGCTCCCTCCGACGCCCCCGAAGAACCGGGCGCTGACCTCCCCGCCGGCGAGCAGATCGGCCTCGCTGAACTTCCGCAGTGGCATGCCCAGCAGGCTGTACTCGAAGGGCCGCTTGGCTCCCGGATCGACCATCGCCTCTTCCACGTAGCGGTTGATCCCCGCCGCGAGGCTCCGGTACAGCACCTGGATCCGCTCCGGCTCGGCCTCGAGAAACCCCAGGCGCTCCGCGTCGGTGTAGCCCTGGGATCGCACCATCCGATCGATCTCGACGAGCTCCGGTCCCAGCACCGCCGCCAGCTCCCCGCGTCCCGCGCGCACCATGAATTCGATCTGCACCAGTCGATCCTGGGCCATCGCATAGCCGGCGCCGAAGAGGGCAGCGGCGTCGGTCTCGGCGAAGACATGGGGGACTCCCATGGAGTCCCGATGGATCGTGACGGGCGCGGTCGGGTAGATCGTCACCTCGTCGAGGCGCTCCCTTGCACAGGCGAGGGGCAGCAGAAGCAGAAGGGATGCGGCAAGAGCGGGAATCGAGGCGCCATGGTTCATCGTGGAGATCCTTCGAAGTCATTCGGCACTGGGCGCAGAAATGTAGCGCTGGTAGATCTCGGGGCATTCTGCCGACGGCAGCGGTCCGAGATCTGGACATTCATCTAGGACACGATTAATATGGACGCAAGTAAATAGGGGGCTATGGAGTGCGCACCGAAGAGTGCATCTTCTTCCAGCTCGCCAAGGCCGACCAGAGCGGCGCCCAGTACTGGCAGGGGCAGGTGGCCCCTCTCGGCCTGACCGCGGTACAGGCCATGGTCTTGAACACCTTGAGCGACGACGACGGGGCACCAGCGGGCCGTCTAGGGGAGCGCGTCCAGCTGACCAGCGCGACGCTCACCGGCATCATCGACCGTCTCGAGAACCTGGGCTTCGCGGAGCGCAGGGCCTCCAAGAAAGACCGCCGAGCCGTGCTCGTCTGTCTGACCGACAAGGGCAGACGGGTCGTGGGCGAGATCAAGCCGCTGCTCGCGGGTGCCAACCGGGAGTTCCTCGCGGGCTTGAGTTCGAAAGAGCAGAAGCAGCTGCGCGGCCTCCTGCAGAAGCTCAAGGATTCGCGCCAGGCAGGAGCCGCCCTGACGGCGTAACCGCCTGACACAGCATCGAGAGCCTGGAACACGGAATCAGAATCGACATCGGTTGAACATCTCTCAGGAGGAGCAAATGGCTGATCAAGAGATCTATCAGGAATTCATCGAATGGCTGGGCGAGACGTGGTGGCGGCTCACCGACTCGGAGGCGCGACTGCCGATGATCGCCTCCTACCTGACACCGGAAGAGGCCGCTTTCCTGTCCGGATTTCCCAGGAACATGATGGACGCCGGCAAGACCCTCGACGAGCTCGCCGAGGCCAAGCAGATGGATCGCGACGAGCTGGAGCCGAAGCTGAAGCAGCTGTGTGTCAAGGGGATGCTCAACAACAAACGCGACGGGGATACGGTTCAATACTCGTTGAACGACTCCTTCTTCATCTTCCTGCGGGCGGTCTACTGGCCGGGAGAAGCGAACGAGACCGCCAAGGAGGCGGCGCCCCACGTCAACAAGTACTTCCTGGATGGGTGGTTCGACCAGTGGAAGGACGTGCACCTCAGCGGGCTCCGGTCGCTGCCGATTGGCGAGACCATCGGAGACGCCCACGAGATCCTGCCCTTCGAAGACGTCACGAAGGTCGTCGACAAGCTTCGAGTACTACACCGTCTCCGAATGCCCGTGCAAGACCCGGCACAACATGGATCCCGACTATCAGGACAGCTCCAAGCCCACCGAGGTCTGCCTCCACTTCGACGGCCTGGGGCGGTACTCGTCGAGAACGGCATGGGGAGGGAGATCACCAAGGAGGAGACGCTCGAGATCCTCAAGAAGGCGGCTGATGCGGGCCTGGTGCACGGCATCACCAACTGGATGGACAAGCCCGACACGATCTGCAACTGCTGTCCCGACTACTGCATGTTCTTCGAGGCCTATCACAAGCTGGGTCACGGCAAGAGCCTGGATTCCTCCAACTACGTGGTCAAGACGGCCCCGGACAAGTGCAAGGCGTGCGCTCTCTGCGTGAAGCGCTGCCCGATGGATGCCATCCAGCTGAAGGTGCACCCCGAAGCAAAGAACAAGTTCCGCAAGGCGATCTCGGTGGATCCGGACGCGTGCATCGGGTGCGGCGTGTGCGTGCACAAATGCCCGACGGGATCGATCTTCCTGGAACGCCGGGAAGAGACGACCGAGCCCCCGAAGGACGCCGGCGAGTTCATCGGGATCTACATGGGCGATCGCCTCGCCGCCATGGAAGAAGGGAAGGAGGGGTGATGTCTCGACTGTTGGATATTCTGGGCAGCAAGTACCCCATCATCCAGGGGCCCATCGGTGAGCTGAACGATCCGAAGATGGTGGCCGCGGTTTCGGAGGCCGGAGCCTTCGGCATGCTGGCTCTGGGGTTCGTCCGCGACCTGGACGAGATCAAGCGGATGGTCGCCGCGGTCCAGGAGCTCACCGACAAGCCGTTCGGGGCCAATCTGATGATCGCCATGAACCCCAACAACGAGGCCATTCTCGAGCTGCTGGCCGAAGCCGGCATCAAGACGGTGACCACCTCGGCGGGTTCACCCAAGAAGCTCTACCCGAAGATCAAGGAGCTGGGACTGAAGGCCCTTCACGTGGTTCTGGCCGCGCCGCTGGCCGCCAAGGCCACCGAGGCCGGGGCCGATGCGGTGGTCGTATCGGGAACCGAATCCGGCGGTCTGCGCACCACCGGGCCCGAGTCCACCAACTTCATCCTGGTGCCCCTGGTCTGCGACATGGTCGAGGTACCGGTGGTGGCCGCCGGCGGGATCGCCGACCGCCGCGGATACCGGGCCGCCATGGCTCTCGGCGCCGAAGGCGTACAGATCGGGACGGCCCTGCTGGCTTCGCAAGAGAGTCCGGCCTCCCGGGCCTGGAAGGATGCCATCATCGGCTGCCGCGACGCCGGAACCACGTTGTTGCCGATCAGCGGCATGGCCATGCGGACCATCATCAACCCCAAGTTGGGCGAGCTCATGGCCTCGGGCGCGAACCTCGGTCAGGAATACAACATGGGAAACGCGGGCGCGGCCTGGTCCGCCGGCAACTTCGACCTGTTCCCCGCCGGCGGCGGCCAGATCAGCGCTCTGATCGACGAGATCAAGCCCGTCAAGGACATCATCGAAGGACTGGTCTCCTGATCGCGACTCCAGTCGTCGCGTATCAATCACAGCCGCACGGCAGATGCTGAGGAAGCAATGGCGGATCACGAAGACCTCGGCAGGCTAGGCGATGTCACGACGCTGACGGCGCCGCAGCTCCAGACGCTGCTCCGTCTGGCGGATCGGATCGTTCCCGCAGACGACGACCTTTCGGCCACCCAGGCGGGCTTCGCCACCTTTCTGGAACGCAACTGGGACGACTTCGGGGAGGGTGTGCACGGGCTTCTCGCGCGGGGTCTCGGTTCGCTCCAGGCCGAGGCGGAGCAGCGGCATTCGGGACGGGGATTCGCCGAGCTCTCCGAAGCAGAAGCCGACGCACTCGCGCGCGTGATCGAGAGCGGCGAGGTCGAGTCCGAGTGGCCGGTCGACCCGACCTGGTTCCTGCATCAGGTCATCGCCATCGTGACGCAGAGCTACTACGGGGATCCCGAGAACGGCGGGAACCGCGACGGCCGCTCCTGGGATCGGATAGGATTCCGGCCCGGCCCCAAGCGGCCCTTCGTCGAGCCGGATTTGCCGCCGCTCCAGGTGACCGACCCCGGCGACCTCGATCGCCACTACGAGGCGGTGGTGGTGGGCGCGGGCGCCGGCGGCGGCATCGTCGCATGCATGCTGGCCGAGGCCGGGCGACGTGTCCTGCTGCTGGAGCGGGGCGAGGCGCTCGCTCCCAAGCAGGTGAGTACGGACCACCTGCGCAATCATCGGGTGGCCTTGTACGGGCACAACACCGGGCCTCCGCTCGAAGGTCACCCGAGGGTGCTCGAGAATCGGGGCGAGGCGCGCGTCCTGCGGCCCTTCGAGATGGGCTACCACAACAACGCCATGACGGTGGGGGGCGGCACACGCGTCTACGGGGGCCAGGCATGGCGCTTCGCGCCCCAGGACTTCCGCATGGCCTCGATCTACGGGGTACCGGAGGGCAGCTCGCTGGCCGACTGGCCCATCGACTACGAGACCCTCGCCCCCTTCTACGAGCTGGCCGAGAACGAGATCGGTGTCTCCGGCGAGCTCGGCCACAGCCACGCCGGTCCGCGCAGCGACTACCCGATGCCCCCTGTCGATTCCGATCTCGACGGACCCGTCCTGAAGGCCGCTGCGAAGAAGCTCGGGTGGAACGTGCGCGCCGTCCCTCTCGCGATCAACACAGAACCGCGTCACGGCCGCCCCGCCTGCGTGGCGATGGGCACCTGCGTGGGCTTCGCTTGCCCGTCGGAGGCCCGGGGCACCACCGCCAACACCATGATCCCGCGCGCCCTCGCTACCGGAAACTGCCAGCTCGTGACCGGTGCCCAGGCTTCGCGCATCGAGGTGGATCAGGGCGGGCGGGCCCGCGCCGTGCACTTCTTTCACGAAGCGGGAGGCGAGCCGATCGAGAAGCGGATCGAGGGGGACATCGTCGTCGTCTCCGCCGGCGCCATCGAGACGGCGCGCCTGCTCCTGCTCTCGCGCGACGAACGCCACCCGGACGGCCTCGGCAACCGCTTCGACCAGGTGGGGCGCCACTTCCAGGGTCACGTCTACTGCGGCGCCTTCGGACTGCACCCCGAGACCATCCGCACTTCGATCGGCCCCGGAGACGTGCTTGCGACCTGCGATTTCAACCACGGCAACCCGGGAATCATCGGAGGCGGGCTGCTAGCGAACGAAACCGCCTACCCGGTCGAGCTCCGGTTCGCGTTCTACGCGAAACTGCCGCGCTGGGGCCAGGCGGGCAAGGACGCCATGGCGAGGGCCTACCGGCAGACCCTGATCGTCCAGGGACCCATCCAGGAGATTCCGAACCCGGAGGCCCGTGTCGTGCTCGATCCTCAGGTGCGAGACCGTTGGGGCCTGCCGGTGGTGCGCCTGCGCGGCCACATCCACCCCGCGTGCTTCGAGCCCGCAAACATGCTGCGCGGGCGCGCCGAGGAGTGGGTGAAGGCGGCGGGCGCTGAGGGCGTGCGCTCGTTCGCAGCCGCCGACCCGAAGGGACTCACGGGCGGCCAGCACCAGGCGGGCACTTGCCGGATGGGGGACGACCCGAGGAACTCGGTCACGGACTCCCGGGGCCGCGTTCACGACCACGAGAACCTCTACATCGCCGACGCCTCGTTGCACGTGACCAACGGCGGCTTCAATCCCATGCTCACCGTGATGGCGAACGCGTTCCGCGTGGCTGGCGGGATCCTATACGAGTCGTAGGCAAGTGGATCAGGTCGAAGGGCCGTGCTCCGGAGATCGTGACGCAGAGTGGGACCTGTGCATCGCCGGCTTCTTGCCCTCCCCTGCGCCCGACCCCTCCGGCGCCGTTTCGATTCCAAGATCGCGAATCATCCGAACCAGGTTCGAGCGGTGAAGCCCGAGCCGTTTGGCTGCCCTGGTCCGGTTGCCGTCACTGGCCTCGAGCGCCTCGACGGAGCAGCCGCATCTTGAAGGCGCGTAACGCGTCGCCGTATTTCTCGGCTCGAGCGGGATCCCCACACCGAATCTGGTTCGAGAGCGAGCCCGCATCGACACGGGCGCCGGGACCCAGGGCAGCCGTCAAGCGGTCGACCTCGTTCTGGAGCTCGCGCATGTTTCCGGGAAAGTCGCGGGCACTGAGTGATTCGATGGCGCTGGCTTCGAATTCGAGGGGTGTACAGTCGAGGCGCTCGGCGGTGCGCCGGGCGCAGTGGTCGACCAGAGCTGGGATGTCCTCGGGCCGTTCCCGAAGGGCCGGCAGCTCGATCCTCAAGACGTCCAGCCGGTAGTAGAGGTCGCGACGAATGCGCCCGGAGCGCACCGCTTCGTCTATCTCTGCATTGGTTGCGGCGATCACTCTTACGTCGGCTTGCCGCACCTCGGTCTCGCCGAGCCTGCGAAACTCGTGAAAATCCAGGAACCGGAGCAACGCCGCCTGGATCGAAGGCGACATGTCGGCGAGCTCATCGAGGAACAGGGTTCCGCCGTGCGCCGCCTCGACCAGGCCGGGCTTGTCCCCGGCAGCTCCTGTGAACGCGCCCCGGGCATGACCGAACAGCTCGCTCTCCAAGAGGGTCTCCGTGAAGAGGGCGCAGTTCACGGCCACGAAGTCCCCACTCCTGCACTCGTTGGCGGCGTGGATCGTCCGGGCCAGAAGCTCCTTGCCCGTTCCCGTCTCCCCGAGCAGCAGGACCGGCAGATCGCTCTCGGCCGCGTGCCGGGCGGCCTTGCGTACGCGGTCCGCGCTGGGCCCGGACCCGACGAAGCTCTCGAAGGAGAAGCGCCGGTCGAGCTCCCCACGGAGAAGTCGGTTCTCGCGGGAGAGCCGGCGGTTCGACTGGACCAGATTCTCGTTCTTTCCCCGGAGAATCTCGAGCTGGACGGCATCGCTCTCGCGAAGGCGCGCGCTCACCGCGCGGAGCAGATCCACCGCGGCGGCGCTGTTTCCCGTGGCCACCTCGAGGAATGCGTCCTTCGGAATGCTGAGGACCTGGACGTCGGACTCCGCGCTGACACTCGCCGAGCGGGGGAGATCTTCGATCAGCGCCATCTCCCCAACCCAGTCCCCCTCGCTCCGCGTGGCGATGACCCTCTGCTCTCGCTTCGAAAGCTGGCGGTGAACCGCCACGTGCCCTTCGACGATCAAGAACACCTCGTCACCGCGGCGACCCTCTTCGATCAGACATTCACCGGCCCGAAAGCGACGCAGCCGACTCCGGCTCACGAGACGGTCGAGATCACCCAGGGGGAGTCGGCGGAGCACCGGCATCCGCTGCATCTGATCGAGACGGGACAAACGATCCATACTGCAATCGTATCAATTTGATTCGATAACATGTCAACTTGATTCATTTCGTCAGCGAAAAAGTGCCTCTCGCGACCGGTGAAGCCGATAGAGCCCGGAACAGAAGTTGCTTTGGTCTCTGTGCTGATGTCTCGATCGAAACGCCGTGAAGCTCTGATGCTCGGCACGCTGTCGGGCGCGCTGCTCGGGGTCGCGAGCCTTCCTGGTCCCCTCGGGGTGCTTGGATTCGTGGCCCTGGTCCCGCTTCTCATCGCCATCGACCGCGGGGCCACGGTTCTTACCGCGACCTTGGCCGGCTTCCTGGCCGGACTCCTTCAGTTTGGGGTCGGCTTCGGGTTCATCCCTTTCGCATCCATCGGGGGTGGTCCAGCGCTGTTGGCGGTCTACCTGCTGGGGATTCTGCTGCTGGCGGCCGGTACGGCCGGCTACGCCGCCGCCCTGGCGTGGATGCGACGCTACTCGCGAGCCTTTCCCCTGCTCGCCGCACCCGGTGGCTGGATCGCTCTGGAGCTGCTGCGTTCCCAGAGTTGGATCGGGATTCCCTGGAACCACCTGGCGTACGGGCTGGCGGAACACCCCGCCCTGATCCAGGGCGCGAGCCTGGTTGGCCTCTACGGCATCTCGTGCTGGGTCGCCTCGGTGAACGCGGGCCTGGTTGCATGCCGTTCGCTCGCGCCCCGACACATCGCCATCCTGGCAATCGCCCTCGGCATCACCGCTGGTTCCGGGGCTGCTGCCGTTCCCCGAGGCTCCGGCCTCGTCGCTCCGGGTGGCGGCCGTTCAACCCGACCTCTCCGAGCAACGGCGGCACCACGCGGAGTGGTTCCACCCAAACCTCCGCCACCTGCTCGCCCTGACCGACGAGGTGATCGACGAGCAGCCGGATCTCCTCGTCTGGCCGGAGTCCGCCTACGAGCGCGACCTCGCGCCTGGAGGAGACGCCTTCCTCTCGGCCATCGGGAGCGGGTTCGGGACCTCTTTCGTCACCGGCGCCTGGCGAATACCGCATCCGGGCTCGGCGCTCCGACGCAACGCCGCCCTGGTCGTGGATCGGAAGGGAAACCTGGTCCACGTGTCCGACAAGGTCCACCCGGTTCCCATATTCGAGCGCGCCCCGTCCGGTGAGGTCTCCCGGCTGATGGCCCGCCTCGGCCTGTGGAGTGGACAGTTCGAATCGGGAGAGCTGGCCGATCCGATCCAGATCGCTCGAGAAACGGGCACTCCGGCCATGGTCGGCGTGCTGGTCTGCATCGACGTGGGCTATCCCGACCTGGCGAAGAGGCTGCGGAGGCGGGGAGCACGTCTCCTGGTAATCGTCTCCAACGAGGCGGGAACCGGAGACTGGTCGGCGCGCATCCACGCGCGGATCGCTCGCTTCCGCGCCGCCGAGGTGCGCGCTCCGGTCGTCCGGGTAGCCAACGCCGGGCCGACTCGCTGGATCGACGCCAGGGGCCGTGTCGTCCTCGATCTCGCACCGGGCGCTCCCGGAGCCGCAACGCAGGACCTCCAGCTCGCCGGCCCGCCCCCCCCGGCCGTCCACCTGGGAGATGGACAGGTGGTGGCCTCGGCGCTCGGGCTGGGGCTCGCTGCCGCCGGAATCCGAATCCGCACTCGCAGGCGCGTGTCGCAACGCAGAAGATTGAAACAGCCAACGGAGGAGATTTGATGAGTCGATCGAGAAACAATCAGGCAATGCTACTGGCAGCCAGCGCCTGTCTGGCGTGGACCCTCGCACCCGCACCGGCGGCATCCATCGACGGCAGCGCGGCAGCGGAGCCGACCTACTACGAGGAGTTGACTGGATCAGGAGGAGTCGCCGGCCTCGAGAGCCAGGCCGGCGGGCTCCCCAGCGCCCTGCACGTGGTGGAGGCGCACGGCGGCGTCGAGTACCGGATGCTGAGCCAGGAAGCCGAGGGCACGACCTGGGAGGTGTCGCTGGAGGTGGAAGAGAGAAACCACGAGCGGGTCGATGCCGTCTACGATCTCGTGCTCGCCCTTCCGATGCCGGCGAGCAGCGATGGAATGGCCGCCTATGCAACGGAGCAGTGGCGCATCGAGGCGCGGGAAGGTAGCCGCGGGGCATCGGTGGCTCTCATCTACTCCGGTGAGAAGCTGACGCTCAAGCGCAACGTCGCCCTCGAGCGGGCCTGGCTGCCCTCCCTCCAGGGGTCCCCTGACGGGCTTCCGGACCTCACGGGAACCGGAAACGTCTATACCCTCTGGGACGCGGTCATCCGGTATGATCCGACTACGGGGACCGACTCCAGGGCCTGGCCACCTCGAGTACCAAACAGGAGCCGAGGTCGTGGCGCCGGACCCCGAAGACGAAAGGAACGCCGCATACCTGATCACGTGGGTCCCGACGCTCGATCCGTCGGTGCCGCCGTACACGATCCGGCTGGATGTTCGCCCTCCGAGCGAGGAGTGAGGGGAGCGACAGAACAGGAGAGGGCTTGAGCGACGACTGTCCGACCTGCGGCGGGCGCGACCTCCCGGTGGGAAGCCGCTTCTGCCCCTTTTGCGGCAGCCGCCTCGGAGCGTACACGCCGGAACACCTGACGCGGGAGGTCCTCGACAAGCGCGATACGCTCCGCGGCGAGCGAAAGGAGGTGACCGTCCTCTTCGCCGACGTGGTGGACTCCCTCGCCATGGCGGCGGCTCTGGACCCCGAGGACGTTCACGCCCTGATGGACGGCTTCTTCGCCCTCTCCCTGGAGGCGATCCACCTGGAGCGGGGCACCATCAACCAGTTCCGGGGCGATGGATTCATGGCCCTCTTCGGAGCCCCTCACGCGCAGGGCGAGGATGCGGCGCGGGCGCTTCGCGCGGCTCTGGAGATCCGATCGCGAGCCGCTAGCTACAGCGAGTCGATCCGGGCTCGCTACGGCTTCCCCCTCGCACTGCGCATGGGAGTGAATACCGGTCACGTCTGGGTCGGATCGATCGGAGGCCAGCTGCGAAAGGACTACACGGCCGAGGGACCGGCGGTCGGACTCGCCGCGCGCCTCCAGGGAAATGCCACGCCCGGCCAGATTCTGGTGGGCGAGGAGACGGTCCGCCGCTGTGGCGGATACTTCGAGTTCGCCGACCGGGGCAAGCGGCAGGTGCGCGGCGTCCCCGGAGAGGTGCAGGTCTTCGAGCTTCTCGCAGCCGGCCCCCACCAGGGCCGCATCGGCCTCGAGCGCACGCGGGGGCTGACTCCCTTCACGGGGCGAACCGGCGAGCTGCGCGCTCTCGCGCAGCTCGCAGAGCCCCGCGAAGGCGTGCGCGCGGTCGAGATCCGGGGCGAGGCGGGGATCGGAAAGTCCCGCCTGGTGCTCGAGCACCTCGACCGGCTTCCGCCGGGGACCTTCGCGATCGAGGCCCGCTGTCGAGAGTCACAGACAGAACGAGCCTACGTTCCCTGGCTCGAGCTCCTGCGGGGCTGGCCACCGAATCTCCCCCGCGCCGCAGAGATCGACGCTCTGATCGAGCACCTCGAGGGGCGAAAGACGAGCGGAGACTTCGAGCCATGCGATCCGCCGGTCGCGATTCGCCGAATCATCCAGGAAGCCACCTCCCGCGGGCCACTGATCCTCCATCTGGAGGACGTACAGTGGCTCGACCCGTCGTCGCGGGCCGTCGTCCGGTCTCTCTTCCACGACCCGCCGAGGGGATCGCTGGTGATCCTCGCCACCCGCCGCCCTCGAGGGCGATCCGGACTGGGGTGCTGACGCCCGAATGGAGCAGATTCAGCTCGGCCCGCTCGGCGAAGCCGATTGCCGCGCCCTGGCCGGCGTGATCCTCGCGAAGGTCGGAAACACCGATGCCCTGGCGGAGCTCGCCGCACTCCGGGGAGGCGGAAATCCTCTCTTCGTGGAGGAGGTGGCCCGCGCCCTCCGCGAGAGCCCGCCGCAGGTTCGAAGAGCGGCGGAAATGGAGATCTCGCTCCACCACGCGTCTGCGCGCATCCCCGAGACACTGCACGGGGTGGTCGCCGCCCGTATCGACGCCCTCCCCGAGCCATCCAAGCGTGCGATCGAGGCGGCGGCGGTGATCGGACAGGATCTCATCGGCGAGATCCTCGGCGAGATCGAGCCCGATCTGGCGGGCGAGTCGGAATCGTCGCTCAACGACCTCGCGGAGCGCGGACTGCTGAAGTGGGGACCCGAGGGGCTCCTGGATTTCCGACATGGAGTGGTGCGCGATGTCGCCTATCAGCAGCTGGTGCGAGAGCGGCGCAGAGCGCTTCACCACCGTGTCGCCGACGCCGTCGCGAAGCGGCCCGTGGCGAGTACGCCGGAGGGCGCCTCTCGCATCGGAACCCACTACGACCGGGCCGGCGACGCAGCGGCGGCCGTTCCGCACCTGGCGCGGGCGGGCAGCGCCTACGCCGGGCTCGATGCCCCCGCCGAGGCCGCGGCTCACCTGCGCCGGGCGCTCGAGCTCTCACGCAACTCAGCGAACCCCGAGGCGCACTTCGAGATCGAGATCGGGACGCTTCTAGCCAGCGCCCTCAACACACTCGATCAGAGCGGCGAGGCGGCCGAGGTCCTCGAGGCGATCGAGCACGCGGCTGCCGCCCCCGAAGATCGCCTCCGCCTGGCCACGGCCTCGATCGAGGGAGGATGGGCGCGATTCTCCGCCGGAAACGACCTGGCCCGGGGCCGAACCCTCGTCGAGCGCGGCCTCTCCCTGGCTGCCGGACTCCCGAATGGCTACCGCACCATCACCCTCGGCCACTCCTACCTGACGAGGATGCTGATCCTCGACGGCGAGGTGGGAGAGGCGACGCGTCACATCCGCCGCGTCATCGAGCTTGCCGAGGGACGCGCCGATCGCCCCATTCTGGTGCTCGGCCTGTACAACGAATCCGCAGTCCTCTGCGACGCCGGGAGGGTCGCCTGCGCTCGCTCCTCGGCACTCAAGGCGCTCGAGCTGGCCCGCGCTTCGGAGAACGACCTGCTGCTGGGGGTCGCGGAAGTGGCGATGGCCAAGGTCCACGTCTTCGCGGGCGAGCCAGACGAGGCTCTGTTCGCCGCGGCGCGTGGCCAGGAGATGAGCGAGCGCGTCGGGCAGGTGGGCGCACGGTACAACGCTTGCGTGTGGAGCGGCTACGCCCACCTGCTGGCCGGAAAGCCCGGCTCGGCGCGCGACGCCTTCGAGCGGCTGGCGGAGATCAACGACACCTGGCCTACCACCTCCCTGCACCGGGCGCGAGGTCAGCTCGAGGTGGGAGCCATCGATCGGGCGGCAGAGCTGGCCCGGGAATGCCTCGAGCGAGCTCCCGGGCGACTGGTGCGGGCTCGAGCGCTCGCCGTCCTCGGCCTGGCCATGGGGCTCGGCGACCCGGGTCGAGGCTCCGAGGCGGAGGACCTCATCTGCGAGGCGATCTCGCTGGCAGGAGGGCTCGGCCTGCTCCCCTATCTGGCGGAGGCCCAACAGTTCCTCGCTGAGCTGCTCCATCATCGTGGCGAAGACGAACGCGCCGCATACTACGCCGCGCGCGCCGCGGAAGGCTTTGCGAGCTGCGGGATGCCCATGCACGCCGACGACGCCCACCGCCTCGGTTACACCTGATCGCGGCGAGGTGCCTCGGCAGGACGTCTTGGGTCAGACTTCCAGGTGATCGGCGCGGCCACATCTTGATTGACCTCCCGGTAAGGCAATCGTGTATGGTGGCCGTATGATCCGCGCTCCTTCTCTCGATCGCCTTCAGCGAGCCCCGGTGCTGCAAAAGCTCCCGCGCCGGGAGCTGAAATGGCTCCTCAGCCGCAGTCGCGTGCGGGATCTTCCCGCCGGAACGCAGCTCTTCGAGGAGGGTCAGCCCGGCGCCAGCGCCTTTCTCGTCCTGAAGGGAAGAATCGCCGTGCGACGGCGCCTCGGAGATGAAGAGACGGTACTTCTCGCCCTCCGCGGTCCACTGGAGTGGATCGGCGAGATGGCCCTGCTGGAAGACGCGAACCGCTCCGCGAGCACTGTGGCGCAGGACGACGTGCGGGTTCTCGAAGTGCCGCGCGAGGCTTTTCTGGAGGTGCTGGCTCGACACGGCGAGGCGGGACTCGATCTGCTCCGCTGTGTGAGCGAGCGACTCCGAGAGAGCGACGCGGTGCTGATCGAAGCCATTCGCAAACAGACGGGCACCCTCGCCTCGGCGAACCGGCGCCTTCGGCGTG
Source organism: uncultured delta proteobacterium (assembly GCA_963722885.1). Classification (GTDB taxonomy): domain Bacteria; phylum Myxococcota_A; class UBA9160; order UBA9160; family UBA6930; genus CAVXZE01. The sequence continues at coordinate 60,716 of CAVROS010000030.1, read as the reverse complement.
AGAACCGCACGCTGCGGAGCTCCTGCAAGGAAGAGGTGGGGTTCGAGGAGTTCGTGGGCTCGTCGGATCGGGCAAAGAGCGTCCGCGCCGCGGTGCGCCGCGCTGCCCGCAGTGAGTCGCCCGCTCTCCTCCAGGGCGAGCCGGGGACGGGAAAGACCCTCCTCGCGCGAAGCATCCACGCGGCCGGCGAGTCCGCCTCTCAGCCGTTTCTTCGTGGTGTATTGCGGCGCGGTCGACGAGCTGACCCTCGAACGCGAGCTGTTCGGCCGAGCCGCGGGACCACGCGCCGGCGGGGCACCGGGCCAATCCGGACTGGTGGAGGAGGTAGCAGGAGGGACTCTCCTTCTAGAGGAAGTGGGAGAGCTTTCGAGAGCACTCCAGGGCGCGCTTCTCCGCCTGATCGAGGTCGGCCATTTCGAACGGGTCGGAGAGACCAGGACGCGGGAGGTGCGAGTTCGGGTGATCGCCACCACGACCGCCGACCTCGAAGCCGCTGTTCGCGAGGGCGAGTTTCGCCGCGATCTCCTGGCGCGGCTGTGCGCGATCCGGATTGCCGTTGCTCCTCTTCGCGCTCGGCGCGGGGACATTCGCGAGATCGCGATCCACCTGTTGCGGGACGAGGCGCAGCGGCTGGGCGTTTCACCCCTCCGGCTCACTTCTTCGGCACTCGACCGCCTCTCCCGCTACGAGTTCCCGGGCAACCTTCGCGAGCTGGCAGGCGAGGTCGAGCGCCTCTACGCAACACTCACGCCGGGCTCCACCGTGCAGGCGGGAGACCTCGCGGCCAGGATCCGGCAGTGCGACGAGCTCGAGATCCGACGTTACGCTCCGGCGGTCCGCGCCTTCAAGCAACGATTGGTCTCCACCGTGATGGCAGAGTGCGCCGGTCACCAGGGACGGGCGGCGGAGGAGCTCGGACTGCACCGCTCGAATCTCAGTCGGATCATCCGTGACCTGGACCTGAGCGACGTCGTCTGATCCATCCGGGTGCCACTCTCCCCGACTTCGAGGCTGCCGAATGGGAGGACTGGCGCGTATCCCCTACGAAGAAGCGGCGCCGCTTGGCGCGAGCTGCGGGACGGAGAGCCCAGCCGGACCGTTCGTGGCCCGAGCGATGTAGTCGGAGAGCAGCTCCTTCGTGCCCCTGCCGAACTCCCTGAAGGCGATCCCCACGCCACCCACGCACCGCCACGAAGGCTCCTGGACGCGGACCACCTCCGCCTTGACACGACCTCTTGCCCTTCCCAGGTCGAGGGCGAGGTGAAGCTCGGTCTTGACCGGAAGAGGGGCCTTGGTTTCGAGGAACGCCCCGGTGAGGCTCACGTTTCGAATGTCCCAGGCCAGATGGGAGACTCCGTCCTCGCTCGCTTCACCGTTGCCCGGATCGACCAGCAGCGCCTGTCCCAACGATCGAACTCGGCGCGCGGACTCCTGGGTCGGGCCCTCGCTCTCTTTCCACAACCGGTAGATCTCCTGCAGCGAGATGGGCTTCTCGAGATATCCCATCGCACCCATGTTGAAGGCGCGCTGGGCCTCGTCTTCCGCGGGCTGCGCCGCCACCAGGATCACACCGGGCTTGGGGTCGCCGAGGGAGGCGATGTATTCCAGCAGCTGGAGGGCGTTGCCATCGGACATGGCGGCATCAGAGAGTACCAGGGAGATGTCCGCATGCTCCGCGATCCTCTGGCGTCCCTCCCGTGCACTGGCCGTAGTGAGGACCTGATCGGCGTGAGAGCTCAAGATTCCGCTCAACACCTCCCGGAAGACCGGGGATTCGGCGATCACGAGCAGCTTCGAGAATCTAGGCACGGGCAGAAACCTCCCGAAAACTGATCCAGCACTCGATAAATCGTTCTTTTTTAGGGGGGCTTCCCCAGCATATCGGAAAGAATCGTCATGATCTACATGTGATATTAAAATAATACCCTCCATTCAGGGGAGTCGGTGATCCAGGCAGGATTGGAACCCGCGACACCCAGCTCCTGAGAGTGAGGGGCGAAACTGCCACAAGCGGCTGATTTCAAGTCGCTTTTCAGAACGCCGCTCGCACCGGGTGGCTCCGGCGGGACTCGTCGGGACGCACAGGTCGCAGGCGCTTCGCGCGCGGCGAATCGTCATGACGCCCCCGCCGGCAGACCCGGCAATCGGGGCATATCATAGAAAAGCTCAGTGGACTCAGAGAAGGACTCGCGAAGTGGCCGATCACATGACCTCCAGGGAGCGGGTCGTTGCCACCCTGAACCATCAAGAACCGGATCGTGTCCCGATCGATTTCGGATCCAACTTCAATACGGGTGTGAACGTCATCGCATACAACGGTCTGAAGAAACAGCTGGGCATCCGCAGCCCGACCCACTCTCGCTACGTCATACCCATGCTCGCTGCTCCCGATCTGGACGAGGGTCTGGAGGTGCTCAGGCTCATGGGCGGAGACGTGTTCCCCTTGCCGAGACTCTTCGTCGACGGCATGCCGTCCGAGGATTGGAAACCCTGGACGCTGAAGGACGACTCCGTGTGTCTGGTCCCGGGGAGATTCAATCCCGTGGAAGGCGAAGACGGAGCACTGGACCTGGTGTTCCAGGGCGTGCCGCAGTTTCGCATGCCGAAGGACGGCCACTACTTCGACCGCATCTTCACACCGCTGTCATTTGTCGAAAACCTGCGGCAGCTCGAGGAGGTCCTCCCAGGCTTGCGGACTCACAGGGCCTTCAACTGGGCGGAGGCGGAGCTGGAGATCATGGCGGAATGGGGCAGGCGCGCCCATCAAGAGACGGACTTTGCGATCCTTGGCGATCCCTACACCCTATCCTTCTACCAGCCCGGCTTCGAACTCTTTGGCTACGAGAAGTTCTTCCTGTTCCTGGCTGCGGAGCCGGAACTCGTCCACCGCTGGATGGATTTCCTCGCGGAATCCCACCTCGCCAACCTGGCCAACTACCTGGAGGCCGTGGGCGACTACATCCACGTGATCATCATGGTGGACGACTACGGACAGCAGCAGGGCCCGCAGATATCCACCAGAATGTTCCGAGAGTACTTCAAGCCCCGCATAGCCAGGGTGTGTGAGCTTGTTCACGAACGCTGCCCGCACGTCAAGGTTCTCCTGCACTCGTGCGGGTCGATTGCCCCGCTGATTCCGGAGTTCATCGAGGCCGGCATCGATGCCCTGAACCCCGTCCAGATCACGGCCGACAAGATGGATCCCGCTGTGCTGAAGCGTGAATTCGGCGAACACATCACCTTCTGGGGCGGCGGGATCGGCACCCAGACCACTCTGAGTCACGGCACCCCGGACGATGTCCGGAAAGAGGTCAAGAGAACCCTGGAGATCTTCAAACCCGGCGGCGGCTACGTGTTCAGCCCAGACCACAACATACAGGAGCACGTCCCGCCGGAGAAGATTCTGGCCGTCTACGAAACTGCCCAGGAGTTCGGGAGGTACTGATTCAGCGCTGCGATCGGTCGTGTCTGATGGACAGCCGAGTTCTCTGGCTTCAGGTCGCAAAGCGCTCGATGAGGTATCTCAGGTATCGAGACCGGACTTGCTGTGAAGCCAATGCCTGTTTCAGCGGAGGCAGTCTCAAGATGACACCCAGGACAGCCGCCAACAGGCGGTGGTTCCACAACACCTTGTTGTTCAACAACAGCTCCTGGAGTGTGCCCCGTTCTATCGCCATCAAGACGATCCTGTGAGCTGAATCATGGGGCGTGATGACTCTGGAGGGTCTGGACTCCAATCCAATCGCTTCGGACGGGCACGCTCGCGCACACACACCGCATCCGAGGCACAAGTCCTTGTCCAGCTTCGCCTTCTTGATCTTGGGCTTCTTGGGGTTGTTGGCCGAGGTGAGGAGCATCGCCTCCACGGGGCAGACACTCACGCACTTGCCACAGCCTTTGCATTTGTCCGAGTCCAAAGAAGGCAAGAAATTGGTGGTATGCACCGAGTGCAGCGGGCCGAACCTTCTCTCCGCCAACATCGCCTCGCAGCAGCACCCGCAACAATTGCAGACGAAATTGACCCCTACTGCGACGTTGTCCCCGAATTGAACGAGATGGTGCTCGTAGGCCTGATGCAGCAAGTCCATGCACTCTTGGGCGTCGATTCTTCTGGCAAACCCGTGTGCAGTCAATGACCCGGCCGATGAATTGAAAGTCATGCAGATATCCATCGGTGCACTGCATGCCTTTTCCACGTGCATCATCTTGTGACGGCAGTAGCAGACCCCGACACCGATGTGCTCGGCCGTATTGATGACTTCACTGACGCGCTCGTAGTCGAGAACATGGATTGCGTTGTCGTGGGATAGAACGGGTTCATGAACGAACACCCGTCCCAGTCGCGTTTCTCCGGCGGTGAACAGCTCTTTGACGAAATCCTCTTCTACGTTCAAGTATTGGTAGTACAGCTCGCTCAAGGCTTTTTGGTCGATGTCTCCCCTGTATCGCATCAGCGAGAACTCGAAGAAGCCCGCCATCGGAGGCGGCAATACGTATTGATGCTCGTCCCCCTGGAGAAGGTCGACCAGCAACGCTCGACCGGACAACTCATCCAGAGCTTCTTGTGCCGCCGGTAGGCTCATCTCCCAGATGGCCGCGGCTTCATTGACGCTAAAAGGCCTCAAGGGCATTTGCGCAACAAGACGGGCCTCCGCTTCGCTGAAGAGCATTTCGAGAATCTTGAACAGGGTCTCGGAATACGGTGCTCCCTGCGGGAACTTGTTCAAGCGTTCGTACAGGTTCAGATATGCGGCTTTGACAGTGTGGTGCGCCATTCTATTGCCTGATCGTCAGTAAGATGAAGCAGCTCAATGAGGGGCCGTTCACACCAGGCTCCAAGATCTCTGCTGGCCTGTCAACTTCCAGGACCTGCGCGGCGGGCGACAGAAAAGCTCGATGAAGCCAGAGACGTCGCAGCTGGACTCGGCTTGACTGGCGGCGAATCAGGCTTTGACGGAGAATCGTGCTCGACTGTATCAACTGCCCGCGATTTCACCGGATTGAGTGGTCACCCAGGAGTACTGCCGATGCGCGAGGATGTCGAGTTCCCTGATTCTGGAGGCTCGCGCCTTCGATTCGATGACTCTGGCTGTGACGTGCCGGCATGACTCGAACGACGCTCATCGTCGATGAGATTCCTGCGATCCTGGCCGGTAGGTCCGAGGGGCAGCCGCCCGGCCGCCTGGTTCACTTCGACGCCGACGGGTCGATCCTTTTCGAAACCACGACATTGCAGATGCCCTACGATGCTGCACCCACGAACGATGGCGGGTGGCTGGTCAACATCATTCGCGCGCGGGCGGTGTATCGTGTCTCGCCGAGCGGTGAGGTGTCGTCCGAGACGAAGGTCGGCGGCTATCCCTGCAGCTTGCAGCTCCTCGACGACGGTCACATGCTGGTCGCAGGCTGGGACGACGACATCGCCGGATTCGTTCGGGAGTTCGTCCCCTCTGGCGAAATCGTCTGGAGTTTGGAGGACCTTCGCTGGCCCTGGAAGGCGGAGCGTCTGCCCGATGGGAATACGCTCGTCGCTGATGCAGGACAGCGACGCGTGTTCGAAGTGACGCCCAACCTACGCGAGGTATGGGCCGTGGATGATCTGGGCCCGGTGACGCCGAGCCTCTTCGACGATCTCGGGCCGGTGTATGTGCAACGGCTCGCCGACGGCCATACACTGGTCTCGATCCGGGGAGAGAGCCGCGTCGTCGAGCTCGATCGCTCGGGGAACGCGGTCTGGGAAATCGGCCCGCCGCTCCTCAGCAAGCCCTATTCCGCGGTACGCCTGGACGACGGCAATACCCTGGTCGCAGACCAGGGCCACTTCCGCGTCGTCGAAGTGACCCGCGACCGGCAATTGCCTGGGAAATGAGCGGATTCGGTTATCCCGCCAAGGCCTACCGTCTGTGAGGGACTAGCGCCAGTAACACACCACGCGCTGCCCGGGGGCGTTGGCGTTGAGTCGGAGGGTCTTGCCCTGATTCCACTCGAGAGGGTCCAGCACCCGCACGACGGGTGCCCAGCGCGCTGCGTCGGGAAGGAGATCCGCCAGCTTGTTGGAGGCGTTCTGCAGGAGATCCCGGTTCAGGAAGTCCTCCTCTCGGTCTGGATACAGGGCGAAATAGAGGATATCCGTTTCCACGAGTTCGTTGAAGAAATGGGTGCCGAGGCTCACATCGGGGGTGAGTCCTTCTCGCATGGTCACGATCTCACAGACTGCGCATGCCGTTCTTATCTCGGAAAATGATATCGGCACGCCCAGAAAAGGCTCAGCCGTGCCCCAACGTCCGGGCCCGAGGATCAGGGTGTGGTGGCCGTTCTCGGCCGTGTCGGTACCGGCAAGCCGTCCGATCAGTTTCGCGATTGCGTAGCGATCGTTGAGTACCAGCTCGCTGTACTCGGACGGTACGACGTAGATGAGCTGGTCCACCGAGACGTCCCGGCTGGAGCCAACCACCGGGCCCCGGGAGTCGATGATGCGATCCTCATCGGAGAGTTCGGCAGGGGGTTCGACCGCAATCGCGTCGGTCTTCGCTCGCATGGGACGGCACTGGAGCAGGTTGATTCGATACAGCTCTTCGCTGCGGAAGTTGGCGGAGAACTCGGTGTCGACCGGGTGTCCGTAAGCATCTCCCAGGATGCTCAGCATCTGGCGCATGCGTGCGACGAAGTCGGTATCCCTGACCAGCCCGTCGAAGCTCAGAAACCAGGGAAAGACATCCTTCAGGCCGCGCTTTGCAGCCCGGCGCTCCACCTCATGGTCTCGGCTGGCAAAGAGATCGAGGGGCAGGTCGGGACACTGAGGCGCAAGATCCATGAACTCGTGGGAAACATGCCCGTGCGATTCCAGATCGAGCGAATCCACCTTGCGCTGTGAATATCGTCGCACAGCGTCAGGACCGCTTCCCGGCTGTCGTTCGGGGACGTTGAGAGCGATGACATGGGCGAAATCGTCAGCGGAGGCGTCGACGGCCCGGGTGCCCAGGCCGAAGACCATCCTGAGCACGCCAGCCTCTGGATCGATGTCCGGACTCCAGACATACGGGTTGAACGACAGGCCGACGCCGGCGACATGCGGGAAGAACCAGCGGCCGTGAGCCATTCCAGAGACCCTCTGGACCAGAATCGACATCTGCTCGTCCCGGCCGAGCAGGCCGTGGGCGAAGCGATACCGAAGCGAATCCACGCTCATTCCGCTGGCGTAGACCGCCTTCACGGCAGAGAGGAGTTCTTCCATCCGCTGCTCGGGGGATCCCTGATTCATGCAGAACACACTCGTGGCTTTTCCAGCAGAGGCACAGTCGAAGCTGTCCTCCAACAAGCTGCTGGAACGCACGACGATGGGTGACGGACCGAAGTACTCGAGGAGATCGGCGAACTGCTCGATGATGTAGTCGGGGAAACTGCCGCTTCGCATCTGATGGCGCGCAAGCTCCAAGCCATCCAGATACGTATCGGGATCCTTCTGCTTCTGCTTGATCCACCACAAACCGTTCTCGACCAGATAGGTGTAGAAGACGTCCGCGCCGATGTAGAAACTATCGTGGGACTCGAGAAAGTCGTCCCAGGAGGGGTCGGCCTTCTTCAGGATTGCCTGAGCCAGAAGCATCCCTATCGACTTTCCCCCGATCGGTCCCGTTCCGATCATCCGGCGTCGGATGCTCAGCAGGTCGCTGAGGTCGAGATACTTCTGGGCGAGCTGGAAGATGCGGCCGCCTCTTCCTACCAGCATGCGCAACAACTGGTCGACGAGGGTCTGGACGTCTTCCCACGGCTCTTCACCTCTCTGCAGCGCAGCGTAGCTTTGTTCCGCTCGGACGAATACGCTGCTCCAGACGCCAAGGCGCTTGTTGGTGCTCCGTTGTCTGTTCCAGGGAGACTGCGAAAGAACTTCTGTGTTCTTGCCACTCCCTGTTACGGGAAAGAACTCATCATCCTCCCAGGCGTGGAGCATGTGCATGGTGCTCGAATGACGTCCCTCGACCTTGCGCGGGCGGATATACAAGGCCTCCTCATGGCGATAGACGTCGATGAGGATCTGGGCGGTATTGACGACCGGCCGGGTAGTGTGGGAGGAATGGACATCCCTGAGAAGGGCGAAGTAGGCCAAGCCGCCATGGTGCAATATGTACGGGCAGATCAGCATGAAGAAGTTGCCGAGCATTCGATCGCTGGACCAATCCACGGCGAGGTCGGACAGACAATCGAAGAGGTAGTAGGTGCCTGGCCCGGATTCTTCGATGACGCCCTGGAGTTCACTGACCAGGGGCTCGAACCCCTGTCCGAGTTGAAGCGGGTGGGTTTCCATGCCTGGTGAATCCGCAATCAACGGACGATGCTTGGCGAAGCGGAAGTAGATGAGGCGTATGCCGGATTGCCGGGCGCACTCACAGTAGGGATTCACGAACGGCCGGTAGTCCTCGATGGAGTTGACCTGCCATACGACATTGTCTCCCGCGATCATGCCGCGCAAGACGCCGTCGAGATTGGGAAGCCCCGTAGTGAGCTTTGGTCCGTTGTTCGCCACGATATCTCTCGTTCAATCGGGAGGCGGGGAATGTACCACTTCAGAGGAGTGTGGAAGAGCGCGCAGAGAACGTCCCCGCGGAGGGAGGAGTGGTGTCCTGTGCGTCTTCCTGTCGAACCCGTGAACCACCAGGATTGCGTCCGGATCGATCCGGTAGACGATCCGCCAGGGGAGCCTCGCTTTCCGAGCGTTCACCCGCAGCTCGCGCACCCGGCGTCCAATCTCCTGCGTCGCTCGCGAGTGCGGTATCCCGAGTGACTCGCCCCTCTGGAGCCGGCGCAGCAAGACACCGGTGGGTCCCTTGCCAGATCGGCCATCCTTGTATATGATCAAATGCTCATATATTGGATCGAGAGACCGATGCCCACCCTGCCTGCCTCCGGAGACGACCTCTGCCAGGTTCGCGTGATCCACGCGGAACGGCTCGCCGTGGCCCGGGACAATGCCCTGGCGCCCGAAGAGGTGGTCCGGCTTTCGACTCTCTACAAGGCCCTGGGAGACCCGACCCGGCTGCGGTTCCTGCTGGGCCTGCGCGACGGCGAGATGTGCGTCTGCGACCTGGCGGCGTTGGCCGGGGTGAGCGAGTCCGCGGTCTCGCACCAGCTCCGAAAGCTGCGCGACTGGGGCCTGGTCCGCAACCGACGAGAGGGCCAGATCCTGTTCTACTCCCTCGACGACGACTGCATCGCCCGCCTGCTCGAGGTGGGCCTCGACCACGTGCGGGAGTAGGCTCTCCATGGGGTTCCTGCTCGACATGCTCCAAGCCTCCTGGCACCTGCTCGCCGACGCATCGATCTACATTCTCTTCGGCATTCTGGTGGGCGGCTTGCTCAAAATCTTCCTCTCGCCCGCCACGGTGGCCCGCCACCTGGGCGAGGGCCGGTTCGGCAGCGTGATCAAGGCCGCGCTGCTGGGCATTCCGATGCCCCTTTGCTCCTGCGGCGTGCTGCCTGCTGCCGCCTCGCTCAAGCGCCAGGGAGCCAACAACGGGGCCACTGCATCGTTTCTGATCGCCACACCGGAATCCGGCGTGGACTCGATTGCCATCACCTACGCCCTGCTCGATCCGGTGATGACCGTGGCCCGGCCCGCCGCGGCCTTCGTGGCCGCGACCACAGCCGGCGTGGCGGAGAACCTGGTGGCACCGCCCGAAACGACGATGGCGGCCGAGCCGGACCTGTCGTGCACCGTGGACGCCTGCTGCGACGGCGAGGACTGCGCCCCTGACGAGCACGGGCGCCACCATACCCTGGCGGAGAAGCTCCGCGCCGGGCTCCGCTACGCCTTCGGCGACCTGTGGAGCGACCTGGCGGCCTGGTTCGTGGTGGGCATTCTGCTCGCCGGCGCGATCACCGCCGCCGTACCTACCGAGGTGATGAGCCGCTTCCTCGGCGGCGGCGTGACGTCGATGCTGCTGATGCTTGCGGTGGGCATTCCGCTCTACATCTGCGCCACCGCCAGCACGCCCATCGCCGCCGCCCTGATCCTCAAGGGGGTCAGCCCCGGGGCGGCATTGGTCTTCCTCCTGGCGGGCCCCGCCACCAACATCACCTCGCTGACCGTGCTGGTTGGCGTGCTCGGCAAGCGCGCCACCGCAATCTACCTCGCTTCCATCGCGGTGGTGGCGGTGGCCGCCGGTCTGCTGGTGGACCAGGTCTACGCCGCGCTGAGCCTGGCGCCGGCCGCCACGGTGGGAGAGGCGGCGCAGATCGTGCCTCCGTGGGCGCAGATCGCCGGCGCCGCGGTGCTGATCGTGCTCTCCATCCGCCCGGTCTGGCGCAGCCTGAAGGGCCGCTGGCGGCAGGTCTCGGGCTGGTTCCGGACGTCCAAGGAGCCCAGCGCACCCGCGGAGTACGGTCCCGGCGCCGAGGAGAGCCACGCCGCCGGCTGCAGCGGCTCCACGTGACAGACCGCCTGACGCGGCCGGTCGGCCGCCCCGCACCCAGGGAAGCTTCTCCCGTATGACCCGTCAGAGCGATTGGACGATCCGGCCCCTGATCCAGGAGACACTTCTACGCCAGGCGAGGAGAAGGCAAAATCGATGACGCCCGACGAGCGATTCTGGGCGGCGATCCATTTGCAGAAGCCGGATCGCGTTCCGGTGGTTCCGACACTGCTGCCGGAGCCCGCGGCAGGTCTGACCGGCCTTACGCAGGCGCAGATTGCCGCTGACAATCATCTGGCGGTTGCTGCAGTATTCGAGGTCTTCGACGAATACGGCGGTTGGGAGAATCCTCATCCCGCAGGCTCTTTGCCCATCCAGCTACAGGCGATCGGACACTATCCCATGAAGCTTCGAACGCCCGGCAAGGAGCTCTCCGATGATGCGGAGTTCCAACTGCTCGAGGAGGAGGTTCTCGCACCAAGCGACTACGAGAAGATCTGCGAGATGGGATTCGACAGCTTCTACTTCGAGGACTACCTGTGGAGAATCAGCGATCTCAGGTTGGACCAGCTGCCCGATACGCTGGGCAGGCTGGCGCTGGCCTTTCAAGAGTTCCAGACGAATTGCGCTGAACGAAACCTCACGCCGGCCTTCGTCGCTGCTGCCATCCACCCCTTCTTCAGCCTCTCGTTGATGCGCTCGCTGATCTCGTTCACGAAGGATCTCTACTACGACCCGGAGCCGGTCGAGCGAACGCTGCGCAAAATGACCGCGGACCTGATTCCGAAGCAGATCGACATGGTAAAGGCCTCGGGAATCGATCTGTGGCTGCTCGTCGAAGAACGCGCCTCCGGCTTCTTCTATTCCCCCGCCGTCTTCGAGCGCTTCTGGTGGCCCTACACACGGCAGATCGTCGACGCATTCTGGTCGGAGGGAATCGTCACGGTGTTCCACCTCGATCAGTGCTGGGACAAGAACCTCACCTATTTCAGGGAGTTGCCTCGGGGATCGGCGGTCCTGGCCCTCGACAGCACCACCGACATCTTCGCCGCCAGGCGCATCCTCGAAGATCACCTCTGTCTATGGGGTGACGTCTCCGCGTCGCTCTTGTCGATCGGCAAGCCAGAGGAGGTGTCAGACTACTGTAAACGGCTCATCGACGAGGTCGGCGCCGACGGCGGGTTCATTCTCGGAAGCGGCTGCAGTGTGCCGCCCAACGTCCGGCCCGAGAACTTCAGGAGAATGATCGACACCGGCAAGACCTACGAGTTGTCCCGGAGATAGCGGTGGTCTCCAGTGGACCTCGAGCCATACAGATATCGGCGAGCCGCTGAGGAGTCTCTTCCGTCGCACAGTGCGTTCCAAGGTTCTCAATGAAATCGACAAGGGGAATAGCCATGAGTCAGGATGTCTATCGGGAATTGCTGGAAGTCATGAAGAAACGCGGTGGCGCGTATGCAGGTAAGGATATACCTGAGTTCTTTGCCATGGTGGAAGAGTTGTTCACCCCGGAGGAGGCCGAGGTCAACAATCTCATGCCCAGAGGTCCTTTTACCGCCGAGAAGCTTTCGGAGACAGTGAACCGGGACAAAGGGGCTCTTGAAGACATACTGGAAGCGATGGCCAACAAGGGACTTTGTGTGGCTCTCGAGATGGAGGGGACCCAGTTCTATATGAGCTCACGTTTCATGCCCGGCATTCTCGAGTTTCAGTTCATGCCGGGGACCACCACGGAGCGCGACAAGAAACTCGCCAGACTCATCCACGATTACGAGAATGCCTTTGATGCCGCTACTCCGGCGCGAGAGACGATGTTTCCCACCACCCGGGCGATTACCGTGGACCGCACCGTAGACCCCGAAAGCACCGTTCGCACTCATGACCAGGTACAAACCTATATCGACCAGAACGAGTTCATTTCGGTGAGTACCTGTTTCTGCCGTCATGCTGCGATCCTGAGGGACGAGGACATCCACGGCATGCCCAACGATGTCTGCATGCAGTTTGGCACAGGAGCTCAGTTTTCCGCCGAGAGGCTTGGCGCCAGGTTGCTGACGAAAGAGGAAGCTCGCGAAGTAATCCAACGGGCTGAGACAGCGGGCCTGATCCACATGAGCCAGAATACGGCGGAGGGCGTCGGATTCATCTGCAATTGCGACCGCTGGCATTGCGGAGCCGTCAAGACAGCGCTCTCCATGAGCAAACCCGGAGTGTTCTTCAATTCCGGGTTCGAGCCTGTATTCGACGCAGATCAATGCACGGCTTGCGATATCTGTATTGATCGGTGCCCGCCGGAGGCATTGAGCATGGGAGAGGATGCTGTGCCGATCGTGAATCTCGACCGCTGTTTCGGCTGTGCCGTCTGCGCAACGGGCTGTCCGGACGAAGCGATAAAGATGGTCAACAAGCCGGGATATCCCGAGATCCCCAAGGACCCGAAGGCCCTCAGAGAAGCCATCAGCGGATAGGGAAAGTGACGTCGATCCCCGACGGGCCCGGAGGAAAGGGAAGAGAGGCGATCACGAGCAGCTGACGGAAGACCACCTGCTCTGTGTGGACCCGGGACCGCCATCTCACATCCCGGCGGTACTCACCACTGATCGGGCATCTCCAAGTACGTCGCGACCATCTCTGCCACCAACCGGGCACTGGGCGCTAGTTGGGTCTGCTCGACCTTGTCGAGCGTGTCCTCATCGGTGAGCAGGTAGTAGGGGCTCCCGATCCAGTGGATGAAATCGATGCCCGTGTGAATGTGATAGTGACCCGCCTCGCCCGGCGGGACCTCGCCCAGCAGCGTCGAGGGCAGGACCGTCGTGTTGGGAGGCCGATGACGTTGCACGCTTCGCATCGCAGTCGCGATCGCCGTAGCCGCACCGCTGACGAACATCGGAGTCCACGCCACCCGCCCATTGGGAACCAGGCGACCGTCGCGGTCATCTACATCTTTGGCGCACAGGTGCTCGAGGTTGATGTTGATGATGGCCTTGCGCATCAGGTCACCCGCGTGGCGCTGACAGAAGGAGGCCGCCCCGATGCCCCTGTAGAGGTGACCCGTGGTGATCACGAAGAGGAGTGTCTTCCGCCGGAGGCGCTCCGGGACGGCCGACCAGGCCTTCGCCTGAGCCAGGACCTGTGCGACGCCGGTTCCATCTTCGGTCGCGCCCCGAAAGGGGGCATCGTGGTGGGTGGAAACGAGAATCGTCTCGGACGACTCCCCCGGGAGGAGGCCCCAGACGTTGCTCGTCACACCGGGTTCCTCCGAGCCCTCCAGGACGACGGTCGCTCGAGCACCGCCCCTTGCCAGCGAGCGCAAGCGATCCCCCTGGTAGCCACTCACATAGAGGGCGGGCATCGGCTTCATGACGCCGTCGTAGGGCCCATAGTGCCGGTTCGTATCGCCGGGATGATTCTCGAGAATCAATACCATCCCTCGCGCGCCGCGGCGCTGAGCCATCCAGTACACCGACTCCGGGTGGATCTCTTCTCCATACTGATTCGGGAAGTTCGGCCGTGCGAAAGCCAGGGTGTGTCGACTGGAGAGACGAAGACCACCCTGCGGATCGGAGGTGTAGAACCCACCGCCGAGCACCCGGTTGACAAGACCCAGCGGGAGAGTGGGAAAAGGAATCTCCGCGACGACGATCTTGCCTTTCACCTCGACCTTCGCGAAGTCCCGGGCCGTTCCCGTGCCCACGTAGACCATTTCTCCCTGCACGCCCTCGGGTCCCGTGAATCCGGTGTTGACCACGTAGAAGGCGGGAAAGTCGATCTCCTCGCCGTGGGAGTGAATCAGGAGCTTCCAGTTGAGCGCGTCCCAGAGGGTGATGTCGATCGGATCCTTCGTGACATCGCAGAGGCCGATCTCGCGGAATCTCTCCGCGACGTACTCCTCGGCGCGGTGGCCATGGCCGGTTCCCGCGCGCCGGTGGGGCGTGGCGCAGACTTCCTCGACATCGCGGAAGATCGCCTGCGAGTCGGGCAAGGGCGGGTGCAGGGCGGGCTCGGGGAGCTTGGTCAACTCCTCGCGCGCGGCGCGACGAAGCTTCCGGTAAGGCCCCAGCGAGCGCGCAATCCGCCGAAGCGCGGCGGATCGAGGCTCCGTGCCGGTGGGCATCCGGAGCCCCGTCCCGCCAGGCTGGGGCGCGGCGCCGGGCCCGATCTCAGGATCTCCCTGCAGCGACCCACTGTGGGGGTCTATCCGCATACTGGTGCCCTCCGCTTCCGCCGCGGGCCTCCGCGCACTCGCGGCCTCGGTGTATGGGACGTCGTCGGGTCTGCCTGCCTCGAACTGTACAGGAAGGCGACCACACAGGAATAGTGCGATCGAGGGGAGTCGGCAATGTCGCTGCCCGCCGGGGTCGCCCGTGGTACGGGGCCCATTCCGGTCCGACGAGAAATCTCTGCTCCACATTCCTGACCCGGCACTGTAAGATGGGCCCCATCCTCTCATCCGAGGAGTCGAGCATGTCCCAGCACCCCAATGCGGCCTTGATCCGAGGCGTCTTGCGCGCCGTCGCTCGCGGCGAGAGCGAGACGCTGAAACAGCTGTGCGCGGACGGGATCCAGTGGCACGCCACGGGGCGCACGCCCTGGGGCGGGGATCACGAGGGAATCGACGCGGTGCTCGACCATCTGGGCCGGGTGGGCGAGGCCGCCGACGTCTTCGAAGCCGATCTCGCGGACCTGCTGGTGAGCGAGGAGCGAGCGGCCACCGTGATGCAGATCTCGGCTAGCCGCGGCGATCGCCGCCTCGAGGTGCAATTCGTGATCCTGTATCGCATCGCCGGGGGAAAGATCGCCGAGGCGTGGAGCGCACCGCTCGATCCCCGCGCCACCGACGCCTTCTGGGCGTAGCGATGAGTCTCGGAGATCTTGTCCGGCCGGATCACCGGCGTAGAAGTGAGAAGGATCTACCTGGGCTCCCGTAAAGGATCATCCAGACCGTTCAGCCATTTTGTTTGGCCCTGGCACGGCCAGCTTGGCGCACCCGAACTGGGTCAAACGGGTATTTCCGCGCTCGGCGACGACGCACTTGCGGTACTTCCGGCGGAAGCGCTTCGGCCCTCAGGGAAGACCAGAAATACCAGGAAGACGCCGATGAACTGCACCGCCACCACGAATGCAATCATGAGTGGGTGCCGCCACTGGTTGTCGTGCCCGTAGCCCGTCGTCGTCAGGATCTCGGAAGCCCAGGCCAGGCTCTGCCAGAAGCCCCGTGCCAGTTGGAACTCTTCGGTCTGGTCACCTGGCCCGAGACGGGTCCCCATCCTGGTGCATCCCAGGACATTCCGCACTCCTACCGACACCAGGAGTCGTACGCATCCACTCGATTCGCTCAGAGCGACTGCTGCTGCGCGACCAGCTCGCGCCGATAGTGATCGAAAAGGCTCGACTTGCTCAGCAGCCCCGCATACCGCTTGCCATCGACGACCGGTAGGACCCAGGCGCCGGCCTTTTCGAACACCTCCATGGCATCCGCGAGTGACGCGTCGAGTGGAATCCTCGGCACATCCGGATCCATCACGGTACCGACCAAGGTGACCCGCGCGAGCGATGGATCGAGCAGAAGCGCGCGAACCCGCACCAGCTCGAGGATTCCGGCGAATTCCCGGGTCTCTGCGCGAAGAACCGGGAAGTGGTTCCGTTGCGAGGTCGTCACGACCTCGGCAAAATCCGCCAGGGTCATGCTGTCCAGCACCGGCGTCGCGTCGGCATCCAGGGTCTCGCTCACCCTGACGTCGGCGAGAACCCGCTTGTCCGTACCCGGTCGCAGCAGGTCTCCGCTCTCTGCGATCTCAACGGTATACGGTGAGTACCGCTCGAAACGACGTACGACGACGAGGGAAAGCGCCGAAACGATCATCAGCGGAAGGACCACGTCGTATCCGGCCGTCACCTCCATGACCAGAAAGATGCCCGTCAGCGGCGCCTGCATCACGCCCGCCACCAGGCCGCTCATGCCCACGAGACCGAAGCTCCCCTCCACGGCGAACGCCAGGTTCCCTGGAAGGAAGGTGGTCAATGCGCGCCCGTAGCCGACGCCAACCACGGAGCCGACGACCAGGGAAGGCGCGAAGAGGCCACCGGGCGCTGTAGAGCCGATCGTCAAGCCCGTAGCCACCAGCTTGGCCAACGCGAGCCCCAGACAGAAGATCAGCCCCGGCCCGAGTTCGGAGTGGATCGCGGCACGCGCGACGCCGTAGCCCTCACCAATCGCTCCGGGATACGCCACCCCTATGACGCCAACCAGTAGACCGCACAAGGCTGGAGCTGCCAGGGGTGCAGCGGGAAGGCGCAGCGTCGCGCGATGGACGAGGCCCACCGCACGGACGAGCGCGACAGAGACGAGTCCGGCAAGAACGCCGAGGACGCCGCAGGCGAGGAGATCAGGAACGCCCATGGCGAACGGTGCGTGGGAAAGAGTCTGTATGTCGCCCAGCCAGAGGCGTGAGAGCTCCGTCGCGGCGACCGCGCTCATGACGACTGGGAGGATCGAGAACGCACTCCACTCGGCGAGCACGATCTCCATGGCGAAGATCATGCCCGTCATGGGGGCGTTGAACACGGCGGCGATGCCCCCTGCCGCACCACACGCGAGCAAGACCGTGCGACGTCGCTCATCGAATCGACAGGCCGATCCCAGGAACGAGCCGACGGCCGCACCACTGAAAACAATCGGGCCTTCCAGCCCCGCCGAGCCACCGGAAGACACGTTGGCCAGGCTTCCCAACCAGCGCGAGAGCATGGACCGCCGCCGCATCCGGCCACCGTCGCGGCACACGGCGCGAATCACCTCCGGGACGCCGTGCCCCGGCGCCTCCCGGAAGATCAGCGACACGATCGCGACTCCTGCCGCCGCTCCGATCGCTGGCAGGACTGGGCCCCACCAGCTACCGCGAAGCGTCTCCAGACCCTGAAACACCAGGTGCACAGCACTTCGAAGAGCTACCGCCGACCCGCCCGCCAGCAGTCCTACGGCGAGCGCCAGGAGGAGAATCGCTCCCCATCGCTCTTCCTCGGGCCCCAGGTAGCCGACCGCGCGTCGCCATGCCTTCGTCGACATCAGCCGCTCGATCCCGCCCGGCGGTCCCCGTCGCCAGGAAGTCAAGCGCCCTTCTCCTCGATGAGCCCGCGCAGCGCGTCGATCAGCGCCGGCTTCGCAAGGCGACTCCGCAGAAGGCGCACGGCTTCCGGGGAACGAACCGCGCGACCAATCTGCGAGAGAATCTCGAGATGTGCAGCCGCGGTCGGGGAGGCGAGAAGCGCAACCGTGTGGACGAGTTCACCGTCGAGGGCCGCCCAGTCCAATGGCGTGTCGAGCAAGACCAGGCTGATGAGGGGCTGCTCGAGGGCGTCGCCCAGCGGTTCGCGCGGGTGCGGGACGGCGATGCCCTGTCCCAGCGCCGTGCTGGCCATCCGTTCGCGCTCCAACACTTCGTCGAGAAGCCGCGCGCGGAGCCCTGGCGCGAGGTGCGAGAGTGACGCGATCGCGACCTGAATCGCGTCCCTGGCCGAGCGCGCCTCCGCTCCCGCCGTGACGGCACCCCGCTCGATGGCGCCCAGCAGCGCCGCTTCCTTCTTCCCCGGCCGAAGCGCGGGATCCGGGTCGACCTGCATCCCGCGATCCCGAGCCCAGCGCGTCAGCTCGTCGCGATCGAAGTCTTGCCCATGTCGATCGACCGACCGAATCAAGCCCTGGCGGACCCAGCGTTGCAGCGTGCCTTCTGCCACTCTGAGGAAGCGCGCAGCTTCACTTCGATTCATGCGACACGATCGCGCCCGGACATGAGTACCCCCTACGCCAACTCGAGCGATTCAGCCCTTCGAGGTCCGGTGACCCGAACGGCGTGCTATGATTGTACTACCTCCAGTTTCTGGCGACAGACCCCATGCCCTTCGAGCTTCTTCACATCTTCCGAAACACTCCGTTCGGCCGCGAGACCCTGATGCAGTCGGCATTCTTCTGCCAGCAGATGGGTATGCCGATCGACATCTACGTGCCCGGTGAATCGCAGTTCCTGATGTACTTCGAGCACGGAGTCGTAACCGTCGACCTCGACCGCTCCTATCTGCGATCGCCGGACTCGGCCCGTGACCACGCCCGGGAGATCGTCGAAGCCCTCGAGATTCGACACAGCTTCTTCGAGCCCACACGTTTTACCGCCGGGCTGCCTGATCTACGCTCAGACTACGCGTTCATGAGCTGCCCGCGGTCGATCAGCGACCTGTCCACGAAGATCGGCCTCGGCCATATCGGCTCCCGGGTGAGAGCGATCGTCAAACAGGCCCCGTTTCCGGTGCTGATGCCCGCTGCCTCGTTCAAACAGTGGAATCGCGTCATCTGCTTCTTCGGTGGCTCCGCCAATTCACTGATCGCGCTCCGGTGCGCCCGGGAAATCAGTCGTCGGTCGAAGGCTCGACTCACGATCTTCACCCGGGTCGAAGGAGGCAGAGACACCTACCAGCATCAGCTCGAGCAGGAAAGCCTCGCCGAGGATCTCGGGGAGGGGCGCATCGAGTGGCTCTGCTTCGAAGGCAGCGATCTCCGAGAAGATCTCTACGCGGTTCATTCCGATGCGCTGGTCGTGGCCGGCGCACACGGTCACGGCGTCGCGAAGGACCTCCTGTTCGGAAGCAAGCTCGAGCTGATCCAATCAGAGCTCCCCAACCCGATGGTGATCGTGGGACCGCGCGCGGTCTTCTAGCTCTCCGCCACGCGTCGGTTTTCCTGAAAGCCTCCGCCCGCTCTGGTTCTCGCGCAGCGTCCCTATCCCTTCAATTGCCTGACCCAATGACTCGAGAGTGATCGCGTTGGCGTCATCATCTTCATGACCGGCTTGCACATCATGCTTCTCAGGATTTCTCCGGGCATTCGTATCTGATCTGAAATACTGTCCAGATAACGGGTGTCCTCGTCTTCCCGACCCGCGAGGCGGCATGCAGTGAGATATCCGTTCGTATGCCCTGGCATCACCCCAAGGCCGTTATAAGCCACACTCACGTGTATGTTTCCACCATCGACCACGCCCACGATCTCGCGGCCCCTCAGCGTGTGCCCGGTGACACCATGCCAGTCATGCGCGAAGCCGATGTCCGCAAGCCAGGGATAGCGCTGTTCGAAGACACGCTTCGCATAGTCGCGCGCGCCCTCGATGTCTCTCCATACGCAGGAGTTGAAGCTTGCATAGCCGAGCACAATGCGGACGAACATCTGTCCGCCTGGCGTCAGGCCAACGGTCACGGGAAGGATCCGCAGTTCGAATCGCAGCGGCCAGCGGTCGAGACCGACACTCCTGATTTCATCATCGGTCAGCTTGCGGGTGGCGAGGGAATACTGATGTACTGGAATGATGTTTCTTCCAAAGAATCCGAGGCGGGGTGCGTGCGCATTGGTGGCTATGAACACATGGGCGGCGCGAACAGTTCCGTTCGGCGTAAGAATTTCGGAGGGCTTGCCACTAGTCACCTCCAGCGCGGGCGAGCGCTCGAAGAGCTCGGCGCCCAGGCGCATCGCAGCCCTGGCATGACCCGCGGCCAGCTTTCCCGGGTGAATCGTAAAGTAGCCCGTCGAATCAAGGCCTCCCGTATAGTGTTCACTTCGAATCTTCTCCCTCAACTCCTCAGGCTGGACCCATTTCGTATCCTGCGGAGGACTGGAGCGAACCTTCTTGGCTACCCCTTTCGAGGCGAACAATTGCAGCGTGGGCGCGGGTCGGAAATCACATTCGATTTCTTCCTCACTGATGAATCGCTGAAGCCGCTCGAGCCCCCGGCGGGCCATTGAGTCCTCGTCGATACCATAGTGATGCGCATAGACAGCACCAGAATTTCGCGAACTCGCCCCCGAGCCTATGCCATGCGAGTCGAGCACGATCACAGACCAGTCCGGCCGCCAAGTTTTTGCGTAGTAGGCGCAGGATAGTCCCGTGCAGCCGCCTCCAACGATCGCCAGATCGACGTCTCGGTCGCCCTCGAGTCGAGGTGAGGATGGTATCGGCGCCTCCGATGCCCAGAGACTCTCCTGTCGGACATCGTCAACCTCCACCCCTCTGCGTCCAGGAGATACCATCGATCCAATCCTCCTCAGAGTGTGAGAACGCTACCAGCATGATCGCCGTAGCAGGTTGAGTGCCTCGTCACTCCTGCGTGAATCGCGCGGGAGAGAAGCTTTCGGCGTCGACGAGGTCGGTGTGACCATCGGTGAGCAGCTCGGCGGCGATCTGGCCGACCGCGGGGCTTGTCTCGATGCCACTTCCTCCCTGACCCGCCACCCAGAAGAATCCCTCGAGCGATGGGTCCTCGCCTATGATGTAGGCCTGGTCAGGCGCGAAGGTCCTCAGGCCGGCCCAGGTTCGGCGCAGCGATCTGGGAACAAGAGAAGGCGCGACCGTTTCCAGCCTGTCGATCGTCTGGGCGATGACCAATTCATCCGGGTGGGCATCACAGGGCTCAACGGGGTCTTCATCCATTGGGCTTGCGAGCAGACCGCGTGACTCCGGCGCGAAGTAGAGCTTGTGAGTGTAGTCTGCCACCAGCGGCCATCCCGCCACGTCGAGTCCGTCTGGCGCCGCGAATGCTGCCACGGTGCGCCGACACGGAGTCAGATCGATTCTCGTGGCTCCAGCGTGCTTTCCGATCATCCCCGCCCATGCGCCCGCTGCGTTGACAACCCACCGGCCTGTGAACTCTCCTTGATTCGTCGTGACTCCGCAGCAGCGACCTCGCTCAACCCTGATATCGCGGACCTCCACCCCGCAGCGCAGTTCAGCTCCCTCATGCCGTGCGTGCCGGATATAGCTCCACAGCAGCTCATGAACGTCGATGTGACCGTCCTCGGGCAGGAAGACGGCACCGTCGAAGTGGTCTCCAGAGACGACCGGGATTCTCTCCACGACCCGTGAAGGGGTCAGCAGCTCCAGGGAGACTCCCATCTGCCGGAAAGCGGGAGCAACTTCCTCTATCAAGCCCCAATCGGGGCCCTGAAACATGGCCATGATCCCGGACTGCTCCAGCAGAGGACCTTGACTGAATCCGTCAGGGGGATTGCGGAGAAATCCCGCGCCCAGGATCGCCAGCTGCAATACCGACGGAATGAAGTCCAGCTCCACGAGCACAGCGGCGCTGCGTCCCGTCGAGTGATAGCCCGGCTGCTCCTCGCGCTCGAGAATCACGACATCGGTCAATCCCCGCCTGGAGAGGAAATAGGCCAGGGAAGCACCGGCGATGCCACACCCCACGATGATCACTTCATAGTCGTTGCTTCTACCCATGATGTGCTCCTGCCTGTCCCGCAGACGCTTCAGCTCGGCCGGAGTTCGAAGAACTCATCGCGCGGCTCGAGGCCTTCTTAGGCCTGGGCCGCATCCCCGCTGGCGAAGTGCATCTCGTCAGGCGTCTGCGCTCTGACGGCCACTCGGGGGATGTGTGACCCGTCAGGCAGCCCCTTGCGGCGCCCGTTCGAATACGAACACCGCAACTTGGTGGGTGAAGTGCAGCCTCTCGTCCTCGTGACGTACATGTAACCCCACCCGATCATCCGCCAGGCACGACTCCATCAGCGAGATGATCTCTCTCCGAGCAGCTTCCCCCGGCGCACCGTGGGAAATCCACTGCTCCAGATCATTTTCGAGCGTGGAGCGCACCTGGTGAGCGGTAGTCAGACCGATGCCGGTAGCCAGCCGTACGAATTCAGATTCTGGCAGAGCCCGAACATGGGTGGGGTCGCAGAGCCGCTCGATCCGATCGTGCAACTCGGCTTGTTCGGCGTCCTCGCTGCCAAGCATATCGGCCACCAGGATTCGGCCGTCCGGTGTGGCCACGCGGACCATCTCGGCGAGCACGCGGCCAGGTCGCGGAAGGTGATGGAAGGCAGCGCGACACGAAACCACGTCGAAAGACGAATCCGCGAAGGGCAGCTGCTCGGCATCACCGTGCTCGAAGCAAACATTGCGAAGACCGCGAGCCTCGGCCTCGCTGCGAGCCAGGCCAAGAAACGCATCGGTCGCGTCAAAGCCCGTGGCCTCTGCGCAGCGGCGCCCAAAGGCCAAAGTGAGAAAGCCCGGACCGCAGGCGACGTCAAGGCAGCGGTCTGTCGAGGTCGCGCCGGAGAGGCCGACCAGGGCTTCGAGCCCGCGTTCGTCCGTGGCCTGGCGCGTCCGGGCATAGATCTCCGCCGTGCGCGTGAACTGCTCGCGGATCAGATCGAGATGGGGATTCTTGTCTTCCACGTCCTATGCGATCACCATGGTGGGTTCCGACACCGTCACTGGTGCCGAGTCTGCCTTACGACTGGTCGTTCAGCTGGCAGAACCGCCGCCCGGGATGGCTGGGAGCACCCAGGCGCCAACGCCAGACGTTACCACGGATCGAGACGCCTCCCCGCCGCGAGCTGTGCCCGACGGGCGGCAGCCGAACCAGAGCGAAAGCAGCTGGAGCGAGCAGGAAGGGCGCGCATGGAACGTCCCTGCTCGGGGAGGGTGGTGACCCAGGCAGGATTCGAACCTGCGACCCCCAGCTTCGGAGGCTGGGGCTCAGCATCGCCACAAGCTGCTGATTTCGGAGGTCGCTCTTTCGCAAGAGCCAGCTTGTCGATTACCCGGATTCAATGCCCGATTCACGCGGACTCGGGGATATCCACCCCCTTCGTATTGGTAGAGGATTCTCTATCGAGAAGTCCTCGGGAGCTGATCGAGGAGGAGTTTCATGTTCAGAGCCAAGAAACGACTCATCGCTCTGCTGGTCGCAGCGACGCCTGCGACCGGCGCTGTCATCGCCCCGAGCGCCGTTTCGGAATCAAGCTCAGACACCGCCACGGCGGAAACCCCCAAAGCCCCGAGAAGGAGAAGGCGCATGGAGGCGACCCCAGCGCGGCAGCGGCGAGCAGCGCGGTGAACTTCCGGAACATTCCCAAGACCTGCGGCCAATGCCACGAACGCATCTACGAGGGATTCCGTGAGAGCGCCCACTTCGAGCACCTGGCGAGCAAGGACGAGGAGAATCTTGGCCCCAATTGCGTCACCTGCCACGGCTCGATCAATGCGACGGTACTGAATTCCTGCGCGATCCTATGCGCTTCGGATTACCGGCCCGCGGGTTCGAAAGCCGTCCCGATTCTTTTCAGGCGACTGCCTCTTCAGGAGATCGTCTTCAGAATGATCGGCTCATTGCGGGGCGGGATGGCGGGAATGGCCTTCGGGTAGCCGATGATGATTGGCGCCACGATGGCCAGGTCGTCGGTCAGCCCGATCTCCTCCAGAAGCTTCGGATCGCGGATCTGGGATCCCAGATCAACCCAGCAGGTGCCCAAACTCCTGGCCGCGGCCGAGAGCATCAAGTAGCTGGCCGCCAGGGCGCAGTCCACCTCGGCCGAATGGGAGCGCTTGTCTCCGCAGATGATGACCAGGCTGGGAGCGTTGTAGAACACGTTGAATTTCGGGTTGCGCAGGCCCGTCTCGTATCGCTTGGCCCAGGGTGCGGAGTCGTTGTCCAGATCGGCCACCAGGTTGGTGCGGCTCTCTTCGGAGAGCCGCCCGATGGTGTCGCGGTCGTTGACGACGATGAAGCGCCAGCTCTGCCGGTTTCCGCCGCTGGGGGCCAGGCAGGCGTCCTGGATGATCTCCCTGAGCAGAGCCAGGGAAACGTTCTTGTCCTGATAGTTGCGCACTGAACGCCGGGTCTCGAGCAGGTCGAAAAAATCCACTTTCAATACCTCTCCTCGCCTTCTTGATTCGCACAAGATATCCACCAGGAACCGACTGGGCCATTGGATGATCCATCGAGTACGATACGCCAGATCCGGAATCCCTCGCCGGGGTGGCGGCGTTTGCCGACGGAGAAGGAGGGCCGTCCGATGAAGGGTCTGGAGGGCATCAGGGTTCTGGAACTCGGGGAGCTGGTCTCGGCGGCCTATGCCGCCAAGCTGATCGGCGACCTGGGCGCGGACGTCATCAAGGTCGAGGAGCCGCGCGGCGACCGAGCCCGCTTGCGTGGTCCGTTTCCAGGCGGCATACCGGATCCCGAGCGGAGCGGGCTCTTCCTCTACCTGAATTCCAACAAGCGCGGCGCAACCCTCGATCTCTGCGCCACCGAGGGGCGAGAGCGGCTCGGTCGCCTGGTGGCGGAAACCGACATCCTGCTTCACAACTACCCCCCCGATCGCATGGCCGGGCTCGGGATCGACTACGATGCGTTCCGCGCCGTCCGGCCGGAGCTCGTCATGTGCTCCATCACGCCGTTCGGGCTCACCGGGCCCCACAGCCACTTCCGCGCCGAGGAGATCACGGTGGCGCACGGCGGTGGGTGGGGGTGGCTCAGCCCCGGCGCCCTGGAGCAGCCGGAGCTGCCGCCGCTCAAGGCCTTCGGCCACCAGGCGGACTTCAAGGGCGGCCTCGCCGCGGCGGCGACGGCGCTCGCGGCCCACTACCGCGCACAGCGGACCGGAATCGGAGAGCACATCGACCTCTCCGTACAGGCCTACGTCGCCACCTTCCTCGAGCAGGCGCTCGTCTACCACACCTACCGGGGCGTGCTGGCGTCTCGGCTCGGCCAGCGCGGGCTCAACCCGTGGCGGATCTTCGAGTGCCGGGATGGCCGCATCTTCCTGTGTACGATCGAGCAGGATCAGTGGGAGAGGCTGGTCGAGTTCATGGGAAATCCGGAATGGGCCGGCCTCGAGATCTTCGAGGACTTCGTCGCCAGGCTGGCGAACGCCGACGCGCTCAACATCTTCCTGCAGGAGTGGATCGCGCCGTGGAGCGTCGAGGAGCTGTTTCACGAGGGCCAGAAGCGGCGGATCTGCTTCGCCCCGGTCCTGTCGATGCAGCAGCTGGACCAGCGGGAGCACCTGCGCGCGAGGCGTTTCTTCGTCGAGGTCTCCCACCCGGAGGCCGGGACGCTCAACTACCCCGGAGCACCCTACCGGCTCCGCGACCCGTGGTGGAGCATTCGACGTCCCGCGCCCGTCTTGGGAGAACACGACGCCGAGATCCTCCGGGACGACCCGCCCGCGGTCGCGCCAGAGCGAACCCCGGCAGCGGGCGACGCGCCGATCGGCTCGGGGCTGCCCCTCGACGGGATTCGCGTGGTGGATTTCTCCTGGGTGTGGGCCGGGCCGTTCTGTGCCCTGCAGCTCGCCCACCTGGGTGCGGAGGTCATCAAGCTCGAGTCCGAGGCGCGCCCCGATCTGGGTCGGCGCCTCCCGATCTACCCCCGGGAGATGGAGCCCGGATTGAACCGGTCCGGCTACTTCAACCAGTGGAACCAAGGCAAGAAGAGCCTACGGCTCAACCTGGCTCACCCCGAGGCTGTCCGGGTCGCGCGCCGGCTCATCGCGGAGAGCGACGTGGTCATCGACAATTTCGCGACGGGCGTGATGGACCGGCTCGGGCTCGGCTACGAGGACCTCAACCGGATCAAACCCGACCTGGTCGTCGCCTCGATCACCGGCTTCGGCCACTCCGGGCCGCTCAAGGACTACGTCGGCTACGGCCCGGCGATAGCGCCGATCGCGGGCCTCTCGTCCCTGACCGGGTACCCGGGCGGCGAGCCGCGAGAGGTCGGGATCTCGTTCGGCGACCCCACGGCCGGGATCACGGCGGCCGTGGCAATCTGCGCCGCCCTGGTCGCGAGGACTCACACGGGCCGGGGTCAGCACATCGATGTGTCGTTATGGGAGGCGACGACCGCGATCGTCGCCGAGGGCTGGATGGAGTACGCCATGAACGGAGCCGAGCCCGCGCGCATCGGAAACCGGGACCCGTGGATGTCTCCGCACGCCTGCTTCCGCTGCGCCGGCGAGGAGCGCTGGGTGACGATTGCCTGCGCGAACGAGGCGGAGTGGAGCGCGCTCGCCGGCGTGATCGCGCCCGAGCTGGTGCAGGACCCCCGCTTCCGAAGCGCGCGGGACCGAAAGGCCAACGAGGACGAACTCGAGGAGCGCATCACCAGCTGGACCCGCGTTCGCGACCCCTGGGAGATCACCAGGGCCCTGCAGGGCGTCGGCGTGGCCGCCTTTCCGTCGATGAGCCCCGAGGACCTGGTGGGTGATCCCCACCTGCAGGTGCGCGACTTCTTCGCGCGTCTCGAGCATCCCGAGGTCGGCGTCCGGACCCACGCGGGAATCCCGTGGCGCCTGGCCTTCGGCCCCAACGGCGTGCGCTCTCCCGCACCCGTGCTGGGTGAGCACACCGACGAGATCCTGCGAGATGTCCTCGGCTACTCGTCGGATGAGATCGAACGCATGGCGGCGGAGAAGATCGTCTACTAGAAGCGGCGGGGGCCGCGGGCACACCTATGGGTTGATCTTGTTGCCGGTGATGAGTTCGAAGGCGTCCTCGTCCACCTCGAGGTAGGTCTCCGTGGCGCCATCGCGGTAATAGAGCGGTCCATCCATTTTCTCGGGATCGAATCCATCTTCCTTCAGTCGTTGCTTCTTCATCTTGTGCGTATTGGTGAAGTCCATTTCCTCACGGAACCGAATGAACCGGGGAATCGCGTAGCGCGGGAGGTTCTCGCTCAGGTATCCGGTGAAGTCATCCCAGTCCCAGGGTCTGTCCGAACTCCTCTTGATGGCGGCCATTCCCGCCTTGCCGGGCATGTTCGGGACATCCACGCCGTAGACCGCGGCGAGTTCAACTCCCGGAAATTCCATCAGAATCGATTCCACCTCCTGGGTCGACACATTCTCGCTCTTCCACCCGAAGGTGTCGCCGAGGCGGTCCTTGTAGGATAGCCAACCGTCATCGTGGAACTGGAAAAGGTCGCCGGAATTGAACCATGCGTCGCCTTTTTCGAACACGTCACGAAGAATTTTCTCGCTCGTGGCCCTCGTGTCGGTGTAGTCGTTGAAATTCGTCCCCGCCTCGTTTCTCGACACGATGAATACGCCCTGATCCCCCGGCTCTGCGCAACGGACCATGAACCCCTTCTCATCCAGCTCGAACCGGTCGGCGTCGATGTCGTATTTGACCAAAGCCGAAGCGGCGGGGTTGAACATTCTGCCTATCATGCCGGGTACGCCGGCGATGTTGATCAGCGGGCTCCCGCCTTCGCTCGCTCCGTACACCTCTACGATCTCCTCGATCGCGAAGCGCTTCCTGAATTTCTCCCACAGCTCGGCCTTGAGATATCCATTACATGAATCAGCGGTTGTCTTCTCAGACTGGTGTTGAGCAGCGAACTGACGACACCGATCTTGGACAGGCCGGCCGTCAACGTATTTATTGGACGCCTGGAGTTCGAGAAATCTTTTCAACGCGGACAGCTCGCGTTCCGAGATGTTCATCGAACCCAGATCGAGGCTCGCCGGACCCACTACTTCACTCCAATTCGAGAAACTGAACTGCTCCGGGGTTTGCCGGAGGCTCGCTCCTTGCGTCAGGGGATGATCGTATCGCGGGGATCCCGCCCGTTGCCAAGAGCTTGGGTTTCGTGGGAGGGATTCTCGAGACGCAGAGCTCCGGAAGCGCAGGGAACATCCCCGCTCGGGGACGTTGATGACCCAGGCAGGATTCGAACCTGCGACACGCAGCTTCGGAGGCTGGTGCTCGAGATCTTTCCAAGTGTCTGATTCTCCAGAACTTTCCAGGGTGCGGCGCCCGGCGGCGCCGGCAGGAGTTCTCGGGACGCACAACGGAAAAGCTCAATGAACCCCGGGATGTCCTTGCTGCGACGCTTCCCTTTCAGGATCACCTGAAACGCAGCAGAGTGGCGCCCGAGGGTGTAATCTCCCCGGAGTCTGGAGGGGGGAGGAGAAGAAATGTCCCTGAAGTGGATTCGATGGATCGCCCTGGCCGCGCTGGTGTCCGGGTCGTCGCTGGGCTGCGCGACGAACTCGGACGTGGAAGCGCTGCGCATAGAGCTGGACTCGACCCGCACGATCGCCAAGGCGGCCCAGCGGGAGGCGGAGGCCGCTGCCGCGGAAGCCCGCGCCGCGAGCGAGGAGGCCCGCAAGGCCGCCAGCGCGGCCGCCGGCTCCGCGGCCGAAGCCCAGGCCGCCAGCGAGAAGGTCGAGAAGGTCTTTCAGAAAAGTCTTCGCAAATAGCGGCGTCACCGGGGACGGGCTCTCCGCCGGAGCGCGGAGCCCAGTCCCGCCGGCGGCCGATCGCGTGCGATTGCTGAAGGCGGAGCGGCGTCTGCTGCTATTCCGCGGCGAGCAACTGCTCGCCGCCTACCGGGTCGCTCTGGGAAGCCAGCCCGAGGGGCCCAAGGAGCGTCGCGGCGACGGTCGGACGCCCGAGGGCCGATACGTGCTCGACTGGCGCCACGACGCGAGCAAGTTCCACCGTCAGATCCACATCTCCTACCCGAGCCCCCGCGATCGCTCTCGCGCCGCGGCGGCGGGGGTGTCGCCCGGGGGCGGCATCATGATCCACGGGCTTCCCAACGGCTTGGGCGACATCGGCGCCGACCACGCGGCGGGCGACTGGACCAACGGCTGCATCGCCGTGACCAACCAGGAGATGGACGAGATCTGGCAAGCGGTGCCCGACGGCACCCCGATCGAGATCCTTCCGTGAGAGCCTGGGCGCTGCTCTGCATGTTGCTCGGAGCGGCGGGTTGCGCGTCCGCTCCGCCGCCGACGTCCCATGAGATCGTCCGCACCCGGGCCGAGGACACGCTGCTCGACATCGCTCGCAACCACGACCTCGGCTACGGGGAGATGGTCGCCGCCAATCCAGGCGTCGACCCCTGGCTTCCGGGCGAGGGCACCGAGGTGGTGGTGCCGAGCGTGCACCTCTCCCCGGAGGCGCCGGCAGACGGCATCGTCGTCAACCTCGCCGAGCAACGCCTGTACTTCTTCCCGACCAACGGCGAGCGAGTCTCCTACCCGATCGGAATCAACCGGCTGGGCTGGCCTATCCCGATTGGCACCACCGAGGTGACCAGGAAACGGGAGGCCCCGACCTGGTACCCCACCGCCTCGGCGCGTCGCGAGGACCCGACCCTGCCCAAGGCGGTCCCACCCGGTCCCGAGAACCCCCTCGGCACCCACGCGCTGTATCTGGGCTGGCCGCGCTACCTGATCCACGGCACCAACGAGCCGTACGGTGTCGGGCGAAGGGTGAGCCGGGGCTGCATCCGCCTCTATCCCGAAGATATCGTCCCCCTCTTCGTGCAGGTCGAACGCGGTACGCCGGTGCGCGTCATCAACGAGCCGGTGAAGCTCGGCTGGATCGAGGACCGCCTCTTCATCGAGGCCCATCCCCCTCTCTCCCAGGACAGTGAGGCGCCACCCAACGAGGCCCTCCAGTCCACGCCCACCCCGGAGCTCGAGGCCCGGGTCGCGGAGCTGGCCGGGGACGCGAGCGGCGAGGTCAATTGGGAGCGGGTCGCCGCGGCGCTGCGAGAGCGGCGCGGTGTCCCAGTCGCGGTCACGCCGGCCCCCACGCCGAGCCTCGGGGAACGCATCGAGGCGCTCCTGCGGGGCGGCTTCCGGGGCGAGAGGTAGCCTCGCCCCATGCAGGAACCCGATCCGGCGGAGGTGACCCGCTTCCCCGCTCTCGCGCACCGCGATTTCCGCGTGCTCTGGCTCGGCATGCTGCTGCAGAGCGTCACGATCGCGTTTCAGTACTACGCGCAGATGTGGCTGATCTACGAACTCACCGACTCGGCGCTGGTGCTGGGAATCCTGGGCCTGGTCCGGGGTGTGGCCATGCTGGCGTTCGGCCTCTACGGCGGCGCACTGGCCGATCGACTGGACCGGCGCCTGCTGCTGATGGTAACGGAGACGCTGGCACTGCTCGTGAGCGTGTTGCTCGGTGTCCTCGCGATCCGCGGCGGGGTGGACCTGTGGCTGGCGTTCGGCCTGATCTTCATCGGGGCCGCGACGGGCTCGATCGGGGGACCGGTAAGACAGGCGCTGGTCCCGGAGTTGGTCACGCTGCGTCACATCCCCAACGCAGTCGCGCTGATGACGGCCGCTCAGATGGGGAGCTTTGCGGTGACGCCGATCCTCGCCGGCTTCGTGATTGACTCGGTGGGCCCCGGCGGAGCGTACCTCCTCAGCACCATCGGCAACGTGTCCGTACTGGTAGCTCTCGTCGCCCTCCGCTACCGAGGGAAGGTAACCGCCGCCAGCCGGGAGCCGGTGCTCGAGACGATCCGGAACGGGCTGCGCTACAGCCGCGGGAACCCCGTGGTGCTCTGGATCATCACCTTGGTTTTCACCACCTCGGCCCTCGGATTCGCCCTCTACCAGGGGCTGATCGCGAAGTGGGCCAGCGAGGTGCTTGGCCTCGAGCCGGGGGCCTACGGGCTGCTGGCCTCGGTCTGGGGCATCGGAACCCTGATCACGTCCTACGGGCTGTCCTACGTCGGGGAGATCCGCCACAAGGGACGGATCCTGATCGTGGGATCCCTCGGCTTTGGGCTCTCGCTCGTCCTCTTCGGCTTCGCACGCTCGCTCCCCCTCGCCGGCCTCGCCTACCTCATCAACGGCGCCGCTTGGACCGGGGCCAGCATCTGCTCGACCGCGATCATCCAGAGCATCGTCCCCAACGAGGTGCGCGGGCGCGTCATGTCGCTGTTCATGATCAATGGTGCCATCGCGCAGATGAACTCGCTCGTCCTCGGCGGCATCGCAGACGTCGTCGGGATGGAGGTCCTGTTCCCGGGCGCGGCGCTGCTCTGCTCCGCCCTGGTCGCGACCCTCGCGCTGAGTGTCCCGACGCTGCGTCGGCTCGATGTCTAACGGCGCCAGGAATCCCTGTCCTCCCAGGAAGCGCCGGGCGAGTCTGACACGGCGCAGCGGCGATGGACGTCCGCGCCCGCCATTGTTGGCTAGGCCGAGTGACGGTCGCCGCTCTCTCTTTTCCACCCGGAGATCATGCCGGCGATCAGGTTCTCCCCCTGCAGATAGCTGGAAACGGACACGCCGATGACATGCACGATCACTAGGACAAGAGTGAGAGTCGCGAGAACCTCGTGAACCTCTCCCAAGGCTCCTTCCAGCGCCGGCACGTAATAGGTCGCCAGACCGCTCGCCACCGTTAGCAGCAGGGTGGTCAGCAAGGTCGCGATCATCGCGCCTCCGGCCGGGTCGTGCCCCAGATATCTCCTGGCCGTGCCGTTCTTCAGGTCCTTGAAATACCGTAGAGAACTCACTCGGGGTCGGGACGAAGGTCTCGAAACGCACATGATGGGACCCGTATAGCCCCATCACGGCGCGCACCAGTATGAGCGCAAGAATTCCATGCCCGACCCAGAAGTGAAGCCGCATCGCGTCATCGCCCGTCAGGAAGGATGCGATCAGCCCAAGGGTCAGCAGCCAGTGCAGGAGTCGCACCCCCGGGCTCCAGACCTTTACCCGGAATCCCGTGCTGGGATCAGCGCCGGCGGAATCAGCGACCACTAGTCATCCTCCTCTTTCTTGAGGATCTTTCTCGTCTTCGGGTCGATGTAGATTTCGTATCGCCGACCATCCTGCCCGGTCGCTTCCGCCTCGATCACCCCGTGTTCTCGTTCCAGGGAGTAGGGCTCGGAGAATCCCTCTCTGCGTAGCACCTCCACGATCTCCCCCATCTCGGCACTATCGAGGCCATGATGACCACCATCGCGATGCTCCGGCCCGTGCCTCTGCGCCACGGCAGTCGGAAGGGTCCCGCTGGCCGCGAGCAAGGCGAACACTGCCGTCGCCATCGCCCCGGCCACGAGCAGTCGGCCAAAGATGGTTCCTATTCTCATCGCTTCTATCGTCCCCGTTTGCGCGTTCGCGATTGGAGCCCGACAATCGCAGCTTTGGTCGCCCCTATCCATCCGACAGGTGCCGGAGGCTGTAAGTCCGGGTCGTAGAGAGGAATTCTCATGGTGTCTACGACGGCTGCCGGAGATGTCCGGCTCCGTGGAATCCTGACGGTGCTGCTCTGCGGGATCGCCATGGGAGGCGCGATCGACCTCTGGATGGACTGGCCCAACAACCCGGGCTTGTTCCACGTGGCCTTCGAGACGGCCGTGTTTTCGCTGGCCCTTGGGGGAGTCGCCTACCTCTGGGCTGGATGGATGCGCACCCGGCGATCGCTAACGCGAACGGTCGAAGTCTCCGACCGGCTGCGGGAGGAGCGAGACGACTGGCGCCACCGCGCGGAGAAATTGCTCCGCGGCCTGGGCGAGGAAATCGACGCCAGCTACGGCGCTGGAACCTGACCCCGGCCGAGCGCAAGATCGCCCTTCTCCTCTTGAAGGGGTACGGCCATAAGGAGATCGCGACGCTGCTCGGCAGGAGCGAGCGCACGATACGCCATCAGAGGTGCTGACCTGCTCGAACACGTCCGGGAATTCTCAGGAGTGCATGGTGACGGGGCTGCGGAGCAAGAAGTAGCTTCCGGGTGGCGCGAGCCGCCCGCCCTACCCAAACGTCGTTGAGACCCAGCGGCCCACCAGCGCCGACACAACGACGACCAGGACCGCCACTCCGACGTGTTCTGCCACCACCAGCGCGCGGCCCGTCGCCTGCCTCCGTGCGAGGTACCAGCTGAGAGCGGTTACCGAGACCATCCCCCACGCGACCGAGATCCACACGGCATCCTCCAGCTGCAACAGCAGCACGGGGAGCAGGAACGAGCCTGCTACCGCGGCCTTCGTCATGAAGGTCACCCCCGTGGCCACCCAGACTTCGACCGGGCTATGAATGCTCTCCGCCTCTTCGGAGATGTGGATCCCAAGGGCATCCGAGAGGGAATCGGCGAAGGCGATCGTGACGATGCCACCGATTACTGCGATCCGTGACTGCGTACCGACCGCCAAGCCAACGACGAGGCCCAGGCTCGTGATTACCCCCGAAACAAGGCCGAAGGACATTCCCACCTGGATCGAGTGTTCGAAGTCTCGAAGTACCATCCACCTACTCACGAATCCTCCTTCTGCCAACCGCAACGAGCTCCTCGGCGGCGAAGCGATCGCCGTGGGAGGGATAGATCACCTGCGCTCCATGCTTCCTCAGCTTCTCCCAGCTCTGATAGGTCTGTTCCAGATCCTGCACGTAGATCGGCCGATGTCTGGTCTGGCAGAACTCCATGAAGCTCATCGCAGCGTCACCGACGATGGTGCTTCCATCGGACAGGATGAGGGAGATCGAATCTTGCGTGTGCCCCGGTGTATGGACGATCTTTCCATCGATGCCAATCTCGCGCAACAGCGAATCGTCATCACCCGTGAGAATCAGATCCCTGTCGCGGAGCACTACCGGTGGAAATACGAATTCATGAAACAAGCTGTAGATTCTCACGAGCAAGCCAATACACCGCTGTCGCCGATCCCCGAGTGCCCGCGGTGAACGTCTCCACCCCACCCCTGCTTGCGCAGGTCACATACGGTTTGCCGTGCATCTCGAAACGATGTGCTTTCCCGAGCCTACGGCTTGCGGAATTCCAGGCAGTAGCCCCATCCGCGCCAAACATCCGTGACCCGGACCTCGGCCATCGCCGGGGGCACGAATTCCATTGGTGCGGAGACGGCCTCGCGCTCGCCCTTGAAGATGCGCCTGAAGCCGGGAATCGTAGCCGCGTAGAGCCTGGCGCCTCTCTCCCTCTCGTCCACGATGACGATCTTCGCCGCGGGCTTCGCGACACGGATCATCTCCTCGATCGCCTTCTTCTTGTCGCTGAAGAAGTTGATCCCGCCAATGTGAAACACGGTGGCGAAGCTTTCGTCTTCGAAGGGCAGCTCTTCGGCATTGCCGAGAAAGAGATCCACGGACCAGTCGCGCTTGCGACACAGACTACGGCAGCGCCGAATCTGGCCGAGCGAGATGTCCAGCCCGTAGACTTCGCCCACGCCCGGTGTACCGATCAGGTATGGGAGGTTGACGCCAGGTCCGATCGAGACTTCGAGCACTCTGCCCTCGTTCGGGTCCAGCCGGTCCAGCACTTCGCGCCGATTGCGCTCTTCCCCACCGATGAATCCATAGGCGATCTTCGAAATCGGAACGTAGACGTGTGAGAACCAGTCGTACAATCGCGCGAAGCGACGGTTCAGACCGGTTAACTCTTCGTACCGAATGAAGCGGGGGATGCCCTCCTCGATCGGAAACTCCCGGGTGCACGTGATGCAGCGCAGGCTTCCGGATTCGATGCTGCCGGATGCGTGGCCCAGGAACTGCAAGCCGCCGCGGCAGCCAGGGCAGGCGAGGAACTCGAGCGTCTCCGGTTTCATCCGACTACCCTTCCCGCTTCAGGCGAATCCCACCCGTAGCGGGTGCACGCGGGCATCCACGGTAGGGCTGCATCAAGGATTCTCCCTGGAATTCAGTTTGTTCGGATATTATGTGAGTTAAAGCTCGTATTTTCAACTCGCATTTCAGAAGCATGAATCCTGCCCGCGAAGAAACTCCCAAGCCCCCGAAAACGGCCCCTTCAGGGCAGCCCGCGCTTCAACTCAGGAGAGATCGTGGAGACGGCGGCTCACGTTTTCCAGGAGCGCGACTACCACGAGCGCAACCCCGGTACAACCATGCGTGCCTCAAGGATCGCCAGAAGACCTCGATCATGGAACAGGTCAGCGGCCAGAGACTCGAAACGTCCCCTCGCGACGTGAGTCGGCTGCGCCACTGATCGTGCCATCGGAATCGATCTCGATGAGGTGGATTCCGCTGCCCTCGTACGCGACACCACTGACGTCGTGCCCGAAGCTCCGAAGCGCTTTCACCAGACCGTCAGCTCGCCCGCCCTCGATGGCTATAGAGCCGTTTCGAGCCACGACATTGGGCAATTCGATGGCTTCGGCTCCGGTGAGACCCCAGTCGAGCACACCCACGATGGTCTTGGTCACATAGGCGATGATCGATGCCCCACCTGGGCTCCCCACCGCAAGGCGGATACTGCCGTCCGAATTGAGCACCAGGATCGGGATCATCGCGGAGCGGGGCCGTTTGCGACCGGCGACCGCATTGGCCACGGGAACTCCGCCTCTGGCCGGAACAAAGGAAAAGTCGGTGAGGTTGCTGTTCAGTACCAGGCCACCGGCCACACGACGAGTCCCAGAGACGAATCCTACGCTCGTCGACATCGAGACGACGTTGCCCTGCGCGTCGGCAACCACGAAGTGGCTGGTGCCACCCAGCTCTGGTGAAGGGTGAACGGCACGCGGGAAGCCGTCGATGACTCCGGGGCCGACGCCAACGCTCGCGACATCAGAATCGATCGTGCCCGCCCGCTGGGCGAGGTAGGTGGGATCGAGCAGCTCCTCGACCGGCACCTCGACGAAGCGATTGTCAGCCACGTACAGCTCGCGGTCGGCATAAGCGCGCTGCGATGCTTCCGCGAACAGGTGCCAGCCGGTCGGGGTCGCGGGCTCGGCAGCCAGGTCGAACGATTCGAGCTGACCGAGGATCGAGAGCGCCGTGACCGTAGAGGTCGGGGGCGGTGGCCCACACACCGTCCACTCGCGATACGGACCACAGATCGCCTGGTGGGCATGGGCTTCGTAGTTCTCCATGTCCGCGAGCGTCAGGACCCCCGGCATCGGCTCCTTGGAAACCGCCTCGAGGATCGCCTCCGCAATGTCGCCGGTGTAGAACGACCGCCAATCCTTGGCGACGGCTCGCAGGGTGCTGGCATAGGGAGCGTTGACGAACGTGTCTCCTTCGCGCAGAAGCGCGCCGTCGCTGTTGGAGTACAGCGCAGTGAACTCGTCGCTGGCGCCGACCCCCACCGCGAGTTTGAGGCCGCCGGCCATGCGCCGGCTGACCTCGATCCCGCCGGACGCGAGCCTGATGGCAGTGTCGAAGAGCTCGCCCCACGGCAGCTCGCCGTGGTCTCCATGCGCCTTGGCGAGCATCGCGACGACTCCAGGGACGCCGAATACCTTCCCTGTACCGCTCGCCTCGAGGTAGTCCATCGGGGTACCGTCCTCGCCGAGGAGCATCGACGGTTCGGCGGCCAGCGGCGCTTCGATGCGACCCTCGTAGGCCGTGGCTGTTCGAGTCTCGGCATCGTAGTGCAGCATGAATGCACCGCCAGCGAGTCCGGAGCTCTGTGGTTCGACCAACCCGAGGACCGATTGGATGGCCACAGCTGCGTCGATCGCGCTTCCCCCAGCGCCTAGCACGGACATGCCAACATCCGTGGCGGCGGGGTGCGCTGCGGCAACCGCGTAGGGCCTGGTCCCGTGCGTGGCGAAGTCCGGGTTACGCACGCGGCTTCCTGAATTTGGACACAGCTTCGAAGAACTCCGGAGTCGTGCACAACATGCTCTGATTGCGATTCTCCAGCTCGAGGGCGTTTTCGAGGGAGGGCGCATCCAGATTCAGCCGGATCGTCTCCTTGGTCAGCCGCAGTCCACGCACACTCTTCTCCAGCATTGTCCGGGCTGTCTCTTTCGCTGTTTCTACCAGCGCCTCAGCGGGAACCAGCCGAGTGAGCATACCGATGCGATCCGCCTCTTCCGCGTCAACCGTGCGCCCGGTCATCAGGATTTCAGAAGCCCGCGTTATCCCCACCATCCGTGGCAGAAAATAGGTGGTTCCCAGCTCGCCGCCTGACAACCCGATATTGATGAAAGACGGCGTAAAGCTGGCTTCGGCACTGGCGAAAATGATGTCCGATGCCAGAGCCATCGTCAGCCCGCCGCCGGCAGCGGGTCCATTCACCGCCGCAATGACGGGCTGCGAGATACGCCGCAGCTCCTTGATGATCCCACAGTATTTCTTCTGTATTTCCTCGAGGTGAACCGGAGCTGATCTGAACGCCTCGATTCCCACTTCGCTAGACAGCCGACCATCCCTCAAATCCGCCCCTGAACAGAATCCCCGTCCTGCACCCGTGACGATCAGCACGCGAATCTCCGGCTCTTTGTCGAGCCTGCGGAACAGATCGTACAGCTCGTCCAGCATCTCCAGGTTGATCGCGTTCAATCTGTCGGGACGATTGAGTGTCAGCAATCCAATCCCCGCTTCGATCTCTTCGAATACTATCGTCGCGTATGTCATTGCCCCCTCAACTGTCGATTGACGAATGAGGTGATTAAATCAGCTTCCCTTCCACCCCGCAATTTGGCTGCCTTCCGTGCCATATCCTCATCCTCCCACCATTTTGGCAGCGGAATCCAGTCACCTACCTCCGCCAAGGCCGGGCACGCCAATTTGTCGGCCTCTTCTTCGACCTCGGGTGGCCCGGCGCGGCGTAGGACATGGTTGCTAGGCTCCCTTCATCTGGGGAAACTCGCCGCGGGGGAGCCGATGCCTGAAGTCCTGACGCATGACGTCGTGTTCGACAACGAGCGGTACCTCGCCGAGCAGACGGAGGCCATCCTCCAGCGCATGAAGGACGTGGGCGGGAAGCTCTACCTCGAGTTCGGGGGCAAGCTGCTGTTCGACCTGCACGCGACGCGCGTGCTGCCGGGCTTCGATCCCAACATCAAGATGAAGTTGCTGCAACGGATCTCCGAACAGACCGAGATCATCCTCTGCGTCTACGCCGGCGACATCGAGCGGCGGAAGATTCGCGGAGACTTCGGCATCACCTATGACGCCGATACGACGAAGCTCATCGACGACCTTCGCGCCTATGACCTCAAGGTGCGTGCCGTGGTCGTGACCCGCTATGAAGGCCAGCCCTCGGCCGAGGCGTTCATCAGCAAGCTGCGCCGTCGCGGCGTCGACGTCTACGCCCACCGCTCGATTCCGGGCTACCCGACGAACATCGATCTCGTCGTATCGGACGAGGGTTATGGTGCGAACCCGTTCGTCGAGACCGATGCGTCGCTCGTGGTCGTGAACGCGCCCGGCCCCAACAGCGGGAAGATGGCGACGTGCCTGTCGCAGGTCTATCACGAGCACCAGCGCGGCGTGCGCGCCGGATATGCGAAGTTCGAGACCTTTCCGATCTGGAATCTGCCGTTGCGCCATCCGGTCAACGCCGCCTATGAGGCCGCCACGGCCGAGCTCCGCGACGTCAACATGATCGACCCCTGGCACCTCGAGGCGCACGACGAGCGGGCGGTCAACTACAACCGCGACATCGAAGCGTTCCCCCTTCTCAAGCGAATCCTGGACAAGATCACGGGGGAGTCCATGTACGCGTCTCCCACGGACATGGGCGTCAACCGTGCGGGCTTCGCCATCGTCGACGACGAGGGGGCACGGGCCGCTGCGAAGCGCGAGATCGTGCGGCGTTACTTCCGTTATGCGTGCGACGAGGCGCTCGGCACCGCGGATCGAGACACGGTGCGGCGCATCGAGACGCTGATGGAGGAGTTCGAGACCTGCCCCGAGGACCGGGATGTCGTTCTGCCCGCGCGTGTAGCGGCCGGTACCGCGGATACGAACGGAGACCGTGGACACCGAGGGGTATATAGCGGGGCCGCCATCCAGCTGGCGGGCGGAAGGTCGTGACAGGCCACAACTCGCCGCTGATGCACGCGGCCGCGGCGCTGGCGCTCAATGCCGTGAAGGTCCTGGCGGGCATCCCGGAGCACCTGGACCTGATCAGCCCGATGGTCATCGAGTCCATCGGCACCCTGCGCAAGGACCTGCTGGGGTTCGAGTCGATCAGCCTCAACCTCGAGGAGACCTTGCTGGCGCTCAGCATGAGCGCAATCATGAATCCGATCGCGCACCAGGCGATGCAGGAGTTGCCGAACCTGAACGACTGTGAGGTGCACTTGACGCACCTGCCCACGCCTGGCGACGAGCGCGGCCTGCGGCGGCTGGGCGTGCGCCTCACCTGCGATCCCGCCTTCGCGACGGAAAAGCTCTTCGTCTCGTAGCCCGCTTTTCTCACCAGGTCGCGTAGCGAGGACGCCGAGAGTGCCGCAGATTCGCGGCCCTCGGACCGGAGGGGGCCGAAGGCGTACTTGGCAGTACCTCGAGGCGGCCGGAGGGAGAAGATCGCGAATCTGTGGTGCTATCGGCGGCCGCAGTAGCGAGCTGGTGAGAAATGCGGGCTAGGCGGTCGGCCTCGCGGGGGTGGAGTTCTGCCGCGACGCGTGTTCCCTCAGGATGCGCGCCGCCGCCGCCTCTCCCACGTAGACGGCCCCTTCGATGGTGGAAAACGTCTGGTAATCACCGATCAGGTGCAGGCCTCGGATGCGTTCCAGGCTCTGGTTCAGGCCGATCAGCTTCTTCTGGTACCCGGGGCCCGACAGCGCCATGGCCTCCTCGCGGCGGATCACTCCGTGAGAGATGATCTGCTCCGGGAAGTCCGGAAGCAGTCTTCGTATCTCCGCGTGTACCTGGGCGACGATCTCGTCGTCCTCCAATGACATCCTGTTCCTGGCCGCGTCCCCGATGATGAATACCTGGGTCAAGCCTCGTCCCTGTGGAGCCCTGTGCTTGCCCTTGTAGGTCTCCTCCGTAATGTAGGTCAGGAACGTGTCAGTGTTCCTGGGGATACCCAGCCCCCAGCAGTGCAGGTGAGGCTCCTCCGTGGCCAAGAGAACCTGCAGACAGCAGCTATACGGAGTCTCGCGCAGGACACGAAGCTGATGCTCGTCCAGGTCCGGAAGGATCTCGGCGGCCTCGTGGGCATTCGTGGCACACACCACGACATCCGCCTCCAGCATCCCCTCTCCGCTCTCCAGCTCCACGCCTCGAACCCTCCCTCCGTCGATCACGATGCGCTTGACCGGGGCCTCCGTTCGGATGGGAGGGCAGAGATCTGCCAGACGCTTGGCGAGGGTTCCGTTCCCATGACGGAAGATGAAGTGCTTCTCGTCGACCACGGAGAGCATGATCACCCCGAGCAGAAGAGACACATCCTCCGGTGTCCCCATCGTCATTGCGATCATCGGGTGAAGCACATCGTCCAGAGTGCTCCGAGCGAAGCGCTGCCGACAGTAGTCCGACAGCTGCGTTCCATCGAACTTCATCAGCAAAGACGGCCGCACGAAGGCTTCTCTGCGGCCTCCCATCAAGGCCATGATGAACAGGCGGGCGACGTCGAGCTTCTCCCGGACACCCAGGGCGCGGGTCTTGAGGAAGCCTAGAACACCGGCGGGAAAGGCCAGGATCTGCCCGTTTCGAAGCAGGCACATGAAGTTTTCATCGTCCACCGCCTCCAACTCCTCCCGAATGCGGCTCCCACGATGATGACCTTCATGATTTGCGTGTGCCTCCCAAGAATCGAATGTTCGCGAAAGCACGGCCACTTATCGAGTCGCGTACCGGCGTTTCCAGACATGTCCAGAATCAAGGGGTTACAACGCTCGCCTGACTCTGAGCGAGGCGGCGGCGTAGGGCGCCTCCCGCGGGTACAATGTTTCGAAGATAGGGATCGGGGGACGGGCGCCGTGGGTAGCGTTGTTCGCATTGTCGGTCGGATCGCCATCGTTCTGCTCTTCGTGAACTTCGTGTTCGAGCTGTTGCTGGTCGCACGCATCACACTGGCGCCCCTGGTCCTCTCGGCGATCGCTGTTCTACTCGCCATGCCGTGGATCGGGCGACGGCTCGGGCGCTGGCCCGTCCTCGGGTGGGGCTGGGCGCGTGGTGCGCTGATCGCGACCCTGCTCGCGATCGCAGCCGTGTGGCTCGACGCCGGGAACCGGATCGACGTGGTCCGCTCGGCGACCGTCTTTCGGGGAGCAACCATCATCACCGGCGAGCCCGGCGCAGCGGTGATTCCGAACGGGGTCGTCGTGGTCGATGCCAGCGGGCGGATCACCTCCGTCGGACCGGCTGCCGCGGTCCCCATCCCCAACGGGCATGACGTGGTCGACCTGGCTGGGCGGTTTCTGATGCCCGGGCTGATCAACGCCCACGGGCACCTCCTGCTGAACGGGCGCGTCCCCGGGGAGCCGCACGCACCACCGAACCTGCTGTCGTCGCCGCTTCTCCGAAAGGCCGTTTTCACGTTCTTTCGGACGTATCCCGGGCGGCGGGTGGTTCTGCGGATGATGGAGCGCAATGCAGAGCGCGCGCTGCGCTCCGGCGTCACGACGCTAAGGGGCATGGGCGATCCGGAGTTCGTGGACGTGGCGCTGCGCAGACGGATCGACCAGGGTCGGGTACTGGGTCCACGCCTGCGCGTGTCGGGTCCGCTCCTGGTCATCACGGGCGGGCACGCGCACGAGATCGGTCTCGTCGCCGACGGACCCATCGAGGCGAGGCGAGCGGTGCGCTACGCCCTCTCTCACGAGGTCGATCACATCAAGATCTCCAGCACCGGGGGCGTCTCCGATTCCAGACGACTCGGCGAAGCCGGAGAGCTGCAGATGACCCCCGATGAGATCGCCGCCATCACGGACGAGGCACACCGCAAGAATCTCCTCGTTGCGGCCCACGCCGAGAGCGCCCAGGGCGTGAAGGAGGCCTTGCGGGCTGGCGTGGACAACATCGAGCACGGCGCCGAACTCGATGCCGAATCGATCCGCCTGTTCAAGGACAATCCGCGTTCCCTGCGCGGCTACACGACGCTCCACCCGACACTCTCCGTCATCGCTGGAGATCGCGAGCTCACCGAGGAGATGGCCCAGGACCCGGCGCTCAACATACGATTTCTGAACGGCGAAGAAATCAAGGAGGCCATGATCACGGGCTTCCGGCAGGCGCTCGCGGGCGGCGTGAAGATCGGCGTCGGGACCGATGCCGGGCTGGTGGATCACGGCAGTGTCTGGAAGGAGATGCAGTACTTCGTCGAGGTCGGGGGCATCAGTCGTGAACTCGCGCTCCATCTCGGTACCCTCGGAACGGCCGAGAGCATCGGCCTGGAAGGCATCACAGGCAGCGTCGCGCCCGGGAAGTTCGCCGACTTGCTCGTGGTTGATGAAGATCCTCGGAGGGATCTCTCGACGCTCGCGCGGCCACGGCTGGTCGTGACCGCCGGCCTGATAATTCAGGAATATCGCTAGTGCAGCGCTACGGCTTCAAAACGCCCTGAAACGCATCAGTGCATTGGTTTGGCGATCTAACGCCGGATGGGCGCCCTCGCTACGCCATCGTCGTCGTGAAGAACTCTTCGATCTGCTCGCGCATCTTCCCTGTCGAGAGCACCCGATCA
Organism: uncultured delta proteobacterium; assembly: GCA_963722885.1. Lineage (GTDB taxonomy): Bacteria > Myxococcota_A > UBA9160 > UBA9160 > UBA6930 > CAVXZE01. The sequence continues at coordinate 18,382 of CAVROS010000030.1, read as the reverse complement.
TCATTGTAGTCGAACTCTAGGAACAGCAGCGGAATGTCCCGGTCGCGACACTGCGCGCGAAGAAGGCCGCGCGCTCCACAGATGCTCTGACAGCCGATGTGTTGCGTGGTGATCATGCAGTCGCAGTCATAGCGATCGTAAGCTCGCAAATTGTGGTCAATGAAGGCCTGCGTCTCGAGCCGCATGAATGACATGGTCATGTCAAGACCCTGCCAGGCGACGCCCTCGAGCATGGAGTCGAGGCTGCTGGGGTCCACTGGATCCAGCATCATGACGTTGGAGACTGAATTCACCACCAGCGCCGCGCCGAACTCCTCCTCCATCCAGGCGAAGAGATCCCGGTCGTAGGTGGGCAGCATGTGAACCCACATCACCCGATACTTCTCTTCGAACGGCCCCTCGGTGCGCCCCTCCCTTACCCTGCGCGTGACATCCTCTCGAAACACCTCCAACGTCCGCGTCGCTCCGGGAAGTCCCGCGCCCCGGAAGAAACTCATGAAAGGCGCGAGCTTGAGCATGCCCGGCAGCGGCGAGGGCTTCACCATATAGGTGTCATGGATGTCCACCATGGCCTGGTAAGCCTTGTTCGACTCGACGATCACCTCACGGAATCGATCGATATCGAACTTCCTGCCAGTGTGCTCTTCGACGAATGGGATGAGTTCGTTCTTCAACTGCTCCGCGTAGTACCGGATCGCCTCTCGGTCGTCGCGAAATGGGGCATCGAGAAACAGCATCGGAATGTCGAGCATCTTCTGCAGGATCGGATAGGCAATCCGGGTCCCGTCACAGGGGGAAGAGGACGTGACGAAGAACGAGTTGCTGGGAAGCTCGCCGAGCAGTGCTGCACCGATGATGAAGCGGTCGTTCGAGCAGGTATCGGAGGGCACCGCGGCCTCCTCCGCGGCGTCCAGGAACTCGTGCGCCAGCTTTCCGTCGACCCTCGTGAAGAAGGAGGGGAATATCTCCAGGCAGAGCGTCGCACAGTCGAACGCATGGAAGAGCTGCGGCGCCATCCCGAATTCGAAAAGCGCCACCTTCCGATCCCTGTCGGCCATGGCCGCCGCGATATCCTGAAAATGTTCGACATCCCTGTCGATCATCGCAACCCCGAGGTGGGCGTAGTCCTGGTAGGGAGGGATGGGGCTCTCTTTCAAGGACTGGCCCATCGGCTTCAGGATTCCGTTCACGATTCCCATCGTTCTCTCGAACGGTTCGCCCATCGGAGACGTCTCCTCGGATCTCATGTATTCACGATACGTGGGAACTAGATTTCTACGAGGGAGGAGTTCTCCACTTCAATTCGCTCAGCCCTCCATCTCGATGACGATGCGCTCGGGGTCGCCACGCTTGGTGCGCAGCATCTCCAACGCTTCCGGCACCTCGTCGAGGGGCAAGCGGTGCGTGATCGAAGAGCAGATGTCGATGACGCCCTCGGCCTCCATCCGCAGCACCTCGGCCAGATCTTCCAGGTGCGAGGCGAAGCTCCCCAGCACGCTGATCTCGGCGATCGCGAACACGCCGACGGGGAGGTCGATGCGCGGGGGCTGCATGCACACGCCGACGATCACCAGTGTGCCGCCTCGGTCCAGGGCGTTCACCGATTGGGCAATGGTGTCGGGCGAGCCGTAGCACTCGACGGCGAGATCGACACCGCCGCCCGTGAGCTCACGGATCTGCGGGGAGGGATCCTCGCCGGGAATGGCGAGCACGGTGTCAGTGGCACCGAAACGTCTGGCCCGCTCCAGCGCAACGCTGGAGATGTCCACCGCCACCACCTGTGAGGCCCCCAGGACCGACGCCAGGCGCATGGTCTGACCCCCCAGACCTCCCACGCCGATCACGGCCACGCGCTCCCCACCCTTCATCCCGCCCCGGCACGTCAGTGCGTGGTACGGGGTTGCCACGCAGTCCGTTGCGACAGCGGCCGCCGCCATGGACACTCCGTCCGGGACGCGCACCAGAGAGTCGCTCGGAATCCGGAGCGCCTCGGCAAAGGCGCCATCGATGTGTAGACCCGGACACTGGATCGAGGGACAGGACATGGGGTGGCCCGAGGCGCAGGCGGGGCAACTGCCGCAGCCAGCTCCTACGTGAAGCGCAACGCGATCTCCAACCCGCCAGTCTTTCACACCGGCCCCCATCGACTCGATGGTGCCGGCGGGCTCGTGCCCCAATGTGATGGGGCTGGTGAGCAGCGGCATGTCCTCCAGAAAGTGCAGGTCCGAACCACAGACACCGCAGGCCGCGACCCGGACCACCACCTCGTCGGGGCCGGGCTCGGGATAGGGGACCTCCTCGAATCGGACAGGGGTTCCCGGACCGCTGAGGCGTGCCGCGCGCATCGTTCGATTGGTCATGAACCTCTCTCCTATCGGTGCCTCCTCCGATTGCGTGGACTCGTCTGCTACAGGCTCTCCGCAGCGGTGAGGCTCAGGATGTCGTTGCAGCCGTCCTCGATCATCGAGGCCCGGGCGTCGCGGAGCAGCTTCTCGATCGGATACTCGCGGCTCAGCCCGTTGCCCCCGAAGATCTGCAGGGCGCTGCTCGCCACCTCGAAGGCCGTGTTCGTGGAGGTGACCTTCGATGCGACCGCCAGCTTCAGCTGGGGCGGCGGGTTCATCGTGTTGTAGAGCGTCACCTGCCGGCTCAGTGCCCGGGCTGCCTGGACCTTCCGGAACATCTCGAACAGCCGCATCTTCACGCTCTGGTGCTCGAAGATCGGCACACCGCCCTGCACCCGCTCCTTGGCGTAGTCGATGGCCAGATCCAGCGCCGCCTGCGCCACTCCGACGAAGGTCGAGCCCATTCCACCGTTCGCCATGGTCAAGATCATCTCCGTCGCGATCCCGTAGGCCTCCGGAGGGATCACCATGTAGTCTGCGGGCAGGCGCACATCGTCGAAGAAAAGCTCACCCTGGTTGAGCGCGCGCTGTCCGATCTTGTCCAGCGGCTTGCCCTTCGACACGCCGGGGACGTCGAGCGGCACCAGGAATCCGCCGTCGCGGCGCACCCCGTCTCCCATGTCGACGGCGGAGAACATTGCGGCCGCCTTGGCGATGGTTCCGTTCGAGACCCAGGCCGCCTTCTGCCCACTCAGCACGAAGGAGTCGCCGTCCTTGCGCGCGATGCAGTTGGGACGACCCGGCGGCTCCACGCCCGGCCGGTTCATGTAGTAGATGATATCGCTGCCGTGGTCCGGCTCCGTGCCGGCCCAGCAGCCGATGCAGTCGTCGGCACCAAAGCGCTCGATCAGCTCGGGCTTCCCTGACATCTGTGCCATCATCCGAGGGAAGCCGGCCACCCCGAAGCCGATCGCCAGCCCCGAGTCCCCCCAGCCCTGCTCTTCGCCGATGATGCAGCGCAGCCGCGCCTGCTGTCTGGGCGTCAGGTCCCCACCTGGTGCCGTGACCTCGTTGAGGCCAAGAGCGCGGTGCTTCTCGAACACCTCCCAGAGGACCGAGCCCTCGGCGATCACGTCCTGGGGGTCTGCCATCGCATCGAGCTCTGCCCCTGCGGGCCGCATGACCTCCACGGCGAACCGATGCACCGTCTCCTGCACGGCTCGCTCTTCGTCGCTCAGCTCCACTTCGTATTCGATGCTTCCCATGGTCTTCTCCTGGATGGAATCGGATTAGCGGGTGAGAATCGTCACACACATCGAGGCCGCCTCTCTTCCCACGACCCCGCCCCCGTTGTGTGCCAGGGCGACCGTCGCGCCTTCGACCTGTCGCTTGCCGCACCGGCCCTGCAACTGCTCGGTGAGCTCGACGATCTGAGCGATTCCGGTGGCACCCACCGGGTGTCCCTTGCGCAGCAGGCCGCCGGAGGTGTTCACCGGCAGGCGGCCTCCCAGCTTCGTGGCGCCGTCGTCGATCAGCTTCCCCGACTCGCCCTTCTCGCACAGACCGAGCGACTCGTAGGCCATCAGCTCCCCGATGGCGGTAGCATCGTGAAGCTCGATGGCTCCCAGATCCTCGGGACCGATACCCGCCTCCTCGTAGGCCTCCTTCGCGGACAGCGTGGCCGAGTCCAACTCCCCGGGCTCGTGGTCCCACCCGGAGTGCAGCGCGCTGGAAGCCACGCGCACCGAGCTCTCGAGGCCGAGCTGGCGCGCCTTGCGCTCACTCACCAGCACCGCTGCCGCCGCGCCGTCTCCGATCGGGGAGCACATCGGTCGCGTGAGGGGCTCGACGATCATCAGTGCTCCAAGCACATCGTCGACGCTCAACGCCTCGCGGAACTGGGCCCGTGGATTGAGGCTTCCGTGCAAGGAGTTCTTGGCCGAGACTCCGGCAAGCTGCTCCACCGTGGTCCCGTACTCGCGCATGTGGGATCGCGCCACGTTCGCGTAGAAGTCCATGGCGACGGAGCGCTTGTCGCCTCCACCACCGGCCTTGGGCGCTTCCCCGACCCCGGGTTGGTCTGCAGCAATGCTGGCCAGAAACGAGTCCGTCTCTTCTACGTCCATTCCGCCGCGCAGCGCCAGAAAGGTTCTCTGTTTGTCGGGGTGGTAGAGCTTCTCCACGCCCAGAGCGAGGGCCACGTCGTAGCATCCGGTCGAGACCATCGCGCAGGCCTGATTGAACGCCGTGGAGGCGCTGCCGCAGGCATTGTCGATGTTGATGACGGGGATCTTCCCGATGCCGATCGAACGCAGGACCACCTGGCCGCGGATGCACTCCTGTCCGGTGACGATGCCGGCCATCGCGTTGCTGACGTAGGCCACCTCGAGATCTGCACTTCCTATTCCCGCATCTTCGAGCGCTGCCTCGACGGCCTCGGCACCCAGGGCCTTGAGCCCCGTCTCCATGTGCTTCCCGAACCGGGTCATGCCAACGCCGGCCACGATCGCATTCATTCTCATGCTCTTCTCCTAACCTGAGGTGCTCTCTGAGCCACCCAGTTTGCCCTCCAAGGGCTCGCAGTCAACAAAAATGCAGCGGTCGAAGGGGACCGGCTGCCACTCGAGCGGCGAGTACTGCAGGTGGCCATCGCCCGCCGCGAGGTGCAGCCACTTGACCATGCCGGGCTCGATCTCCTTCGAACTCTTGCCGCCTCGGAACATGAAGCCCTCGAACCCGTTGTAGACGGTCAGGCCATCGGGTCGCTGTGCCGGGCTGGTCCGGGCCGGTACCACGAACTCATCGATGTCGTTCCAGATCCGCACCAGCGCGTCGTCGGCGATCCCCTTCTCGCGGGCTACCTGATCGTTGATCAGCACGAACGGCTTTCCGCGGTGCGTCTCGAGCATGACCTCGTTGGTCATGTTCATGGCGTGGTTGCTCCACCGGGCGTGCCCGCCGGACAGCCGGAAGGGGTAATCGCCACCCATGGCCGGCGCTTCCTTGTGCAGCGGCAGGTCCTCCCCGGCCTCGCGGAACCAGGGATGATCGATCAGAAACTGCGCGCGGCGCGTGAGCGTGGGGTAGGGATGACCTAGCTCGACGTGGTTGCGGAGCGGCGTGTGGGTCTCGTTCCGGGGGAAGGGAGAGGCGTTGGCCTGCCCCATCGGGTTGAAGGACCAGCCGTTGTAGCGGCTGTGCCCCTTCTGGCGGAAGGTGTCGAGCGTGGTGCCGGGCGGCATGTTTCCCGATGCCACCGAGTCGGCCAACGCCTCCGCCACATAGCTCTCCCCGTCGACCAACGTTCCCTCCAACGTGAATGTGCCCCATAGCTCCTCGTAGCGACGCGGAAGTCCATCACTGTGTGTGAAGCTCTCCAGTCCGCGCTCGCTCGCCCGCTCGCCGATCTTCTTGCACAGGGCCCCCAACATTTCCCACTCGGAGCGGGCCTCGGCGTAGGGTGGGGTCGCGGCCTGACTCACCGCCAGGGTCATGGTATACGGTCCCGCGATCGGAAAGCCCGCCTTCTCGTAGTGCTGTGCGGCCGGTAGCACGATGTCGGCGTGAAGGGCCGTCTCCGACATGCGGTAGTCAATGCAGACGACCTTCTCGAGCTTCGGCCACAGGTTCTCGAATACGGCCTTCTTTCCGCCGCGTGTTCGCCGGAGCGTGTTGCCGCCGATCTCCAGCAACACGCGCGCGGGCTTGGTGGCGGCCGCCTCGGCAGCCGCCTTCCAGGTTTCCTGCTGGGACGCCTCCTCGAAGTACTCATCGAAGCTGCGCTTCATGGTGGGATCGCCCCACTCCCGCCGGTTCCAGCGCTCCCGGAAGCCGGCCTGGTGGTACCAGAAGAAGACGGGCGGGACCATCACGCTACCGCCCATCATCCTCCACAGAACCCGGTCGGCCAGCTCGCCGGTCAGCGTGGGATCTTGCTGGATCATCTGCTCGCGCATCGTGCGGGCCAGCTTCACCACCTCCATGCCGCCTTCGACACCTGGCTTCGTCTTGGCCATGACCGTCGACGTGCCGTCAAAGGTGAAGGAGTTCCAGCTACCCGTGCCGGCGCCCTTCTTCCCCCAGTTTCCGGTCAGGGCCAGCAGCAGGAGGGCCGAGCGGCTGATGAGATCGCCGTGGTAGTACTTGGCGGCTCCCATTCCCATGCTGAGTCGGGTGCGCTTCGACGCGACCTTGCGGGCAATCATGCGGATGACGTCGGGGTGGGCCTCGCAGATCTCGCTGGCCTGCTCCGGCGTGTAGTCACGGTCGAGCCGGCGTCGAAGTCGCGCGAATACCGGCTCGACCGCGATTCGGCCGGCGTCGAGCGTCTCTACCTCCAGCTCTCCCTCGGCGAGTGGCTCGAAGTCGAGCACCAGGCTGGCGGGGTCAGCCGGAACCACCCCCCTCTCGGGATGGGCGTGGAAGAAGCGATCGTCCCTCCCGTCGGCCTCCAGGTGGCTCTGTCGCAGGAACTCTCCGGTGTCGGTGCGGACCAGCAGAGAGAGGTCGGTCTGCGACGCGGCGAAACCCCAGTCGATGAGCCCCTCGGAGATCACCACCTGACACATCGCCAGCGCCAGCGCCGCGTCCGTGCCGTGGCGCACCGGCACGTGATAGTCCATGTGGACGTGCGAGGGGCTCACGTCGGTGGAGATGAGCACCTGCTCGGCGCCGCGGTAGCGCCCTTCGGTCCAGAAGTGGTAGGACGGGATCCAGGTGAATGCCGGGTTGCTGTGCCAATGCAGCGTCAGCTCGGAGTGGAAGTTGTCGTCGAACGATTGCGAGAAGGAGAACTTTCCGAAGGTCAGCTGCAGGCCGGTGATGAAGTCGTTGATCGTCGCGTTGGCGTCCAGGCTGGTGCCGCCCACGGCTCCCAGGAAGCGCGAGGCCGGAAGGCTCGCTGCGACCTGGGGGCTCAGCTCCATCAGGATCGACCGCGAGCCGACCTCCTCGATGGCGTCGAGGATGGCGTCCGCGGTCTCGGCCAGTGCCTCGTCCCAGGAGATGCGCTCCCAGCGCCCCTCGCCGCGCTCACCGACACGACGCAGGGGATGCAGGAGCCTCTCCGGCGCGTAGAGCTCCCGGCTCCACGCCAGCGCCTTCTGGCAGAGCAGCGGGTTCATGTCGGGGACGCCCGGCTCGACGGATTCGATCACACCGGCGACTTCTTCCCGCACCACCTTGCCGTCCTTCACCAGGACGTAGAAGACACAGGAGGCCGGTATACAGTTCATGCAGTGGGTCCCGAAGCTGCACCGCTCCCATTCCTGCTCGATTTTCGCCCGTTGCCGCTCTTCGGTGGCGTTGCTCGACTCCGGTCGGGTCATCGTGGGTCCTCCCTGGCAGCGTCCACGACGGCGGGCTCCTTGCCGAAGGGTCCGAACAGGGTCTTCCACTCGTAGACGATCAGCGTGTCGAGCATTTCCGAGCTGCCGCCCCCTCGCGCCCGCTCGATCTCACTCTGCAGCTTCGCCAGGACCTCGTGCACCGCCGGTCCGAACAGCGACTCCAGGTACTCGGGCGGGATGCGCATCGTCTCCGCATCGATCGAGCGGTCCTCCCGCAGCCGGTAGGGCGAGAGCGGGGGGACGTAGAAGACATTCGGCTCCGTCCCGAACTCCGCGTGCAGCGGAAGCGCCACCTTCCACTCGTGGACCAGCCGATGGACCGGGTCTTTCTCGTCGTCCAGCATCCCCACGAAAACCAGACGCCCGGGGCAGTTCCGGGCGCACGCGGGAGCTATCCCCTGTTCCAGACGCGGGAAGCAGAGGTTGCAGTGCTGCGCGACTCCGCGCACGTGGTTGAAGTAGATCTTCTTGTAGGGACACGCCTGCAGGCACTTGCGCGAGCCCTGGCAGAGGTCCTCGTCGCGCAGCACGATCCCGTCCTCTTGGCGCTTGTACATGGCACCGGAGGGGCAGGCCTCGACACAGGCGGGACGCGTGCAGTGATTGCAGATGCGGGGCAGGTAGAAGAAATACGCGTTGGGGAACTCGCCGGCGCCCTGGTCCTCGTCCCAGTTGGGCCCCCAGGTAGGCGGAGTACCCTCGGCAGTGGTGGGGGTGAGGTGGACGGACTGGCCTTTTCCACCGAAGAAGACTTCCTCTTTGTTGAACTTCCAGCCACCGCCGAACTCATCGAGGGTCGGCTCGTGCCCCAGCACCAGCTCTCCGTCCCGATAGCCGCCGCCCATCTGCTCCCAGTCTCGAGGAGTGCCGCGGCCGGGCATGGTGTTGGTGGTGCACCACCACTGGTGCTCTTCGCCTTCGTCGCGGGTCCAGAGCATCTTGCAGGCGATGCTGCAGGCCTGGCAGCCCATGCACTTGTTCAGGTCGAAGACCAGAGCAACCTGGTGATCGCTTTTCGAGGAGTCTCCGTCACGGCGTCATCCTCCTGCTGATGAAAGATTCCTGTCCGCCGTTCGTGCCCGCGGTGGGAAGCAGCTGCTCCGATGACTCCGGCAGAGGGCGTCTGGCGATCTCTGCCGCCTCCTCCCGGGGCAGGCCGAGCAACTGGAGCAGCTGCTCGGCCACCAGGCAGTCCGCGTCGTCCGGCAATGAATCAGGCAATAGATCCGAAAATGAACCCGGCGATAGCTGGGTGAGCCGGGAGTGCATTGCGCCAAACACGGCACCCGTGACCACAGCGAGCGTGGTCGCCTCGTTGACCACGGTGAAGCGCCCGCTCTGGATGCCGCGGAGCAGGGTGTCGACGAGGCGTCGGCCGAGGATTAATCCGAGCTCCGGGAGATAAGTGCCCATCTGGACCATGAACCCGCCCCAGATCGGGTCGGCCTCTACCATTCGCATGGTGAGACGCATCCCTGCGGCACAGAACTCGGCAACGTCGGCGATCTCCGAGGCCAGCGCATCCAGCCTCTGGCCGTGCGCCTCCAGCGTCTCGCTCACCACCGCCTCGAACAGGGCATCCCGGGAGGGGAAGTGGTTGTAGAAGGATCCGATGGCGACGTCGGCCGCGTCGGTGATCTCCGCGATCGGGACCGCATCGATCCCGCCTCGTTCGGCGATGATCCGTCGCGCCGCATCGATCAGCCGCGTCCGGGTCCGGAGACGCCGCCGCGATCCCCTATCCAGCTGGGGTGCCGTCCCTTGTGCCATCTCTCAGGTCCTCGCGAGAGCCACAACCATCATGAAGAAATATTCAGAAATGTTCAATCATTCATATTGGCTTGAGATGTGACCTGTTACGCCCCTTCGGGGAGGTGCCAGGTGAGCCCGGGGCGCGGCTCTCCACGCCCAGTGCCTCCGGAGTACCCGATTTTCCCGGAATCACAGGCTTCTTCGCGAAGCACGTCCTCGGCCGGACGATGCCCGGCCGGTGGCGGCGGGATCGTCAGGACGTCGTGCTGCGTGTTGACCCGGATGCGCCATGATTCCTGCTCACGCCGGCTTCTGCCTAGCCGATCATCCCCCACTGCTTGAGTTCCGATACGATCGCCTCGGCGCCGGTCACCAGGCTGTCGATGAATTCCTTGACGGTCGGAATGGAGTCAACGACCCCGGAAGCCAGAGATGGGTGGTTCCCGCGCTCACCCCTGAGCACCTTGTTTCGATACTCCGCGTCCAGGATTTCCTGGTCTACGATTCCGTCTTTCAACCCCTGTGGTATCTGGAACTCCCGGGTGGCCATGAACGCGGTCCCCATGTAGATCCCCGAAGCTCCCATCGAGAGCGCCGCCATGAACCCACGGGCATCTCCGATGCCGCCCGCCGCTATCAACGGCACATCGATCAGCCGTCTGGCAACGGTCATGTTCACCAGGGTGGAGCACTGGTTGGGATTCTTCATGCCGGCCCCCTCGATCCCCACGATCACGATGGCATCCACGCCCTTCTTGGCGATCGAAACGGCGTGTTCCAGTGTGGCGCACTTGTGAATCCAATTGCGGCCGGCTTTCTTGGCGCGCCTTCCGAGAATCGATCCATCATACGCGGATGTGAAGATCGTACCCACTCCCTCATCAAGGGCGACCGTCAAGTAGTCCTCGTGATACGCAGTATCTGCCGGACCGTCCTTCAGGACGGTGAAGTTCACCGCAAACGGCTTTTCCGTCGCGGCCTTGGCTCTCCGGATGTCCTCCTGAAATTCATCTGGTGAAGAGAAGGTGACGGAGGTAAGGATGCCCAGGCCTCCGGCCTCGGAGACCGGCACGGCAATCGCGGAGGTTCCCATCCCGTTGGGCCCGAAGGCTCCCTGGATGATGGGATACTGAACTCCGAGCATCCGCGTCAGCGCGTTGTCGAATTTCATCTTCCTGACCTTCCGTATCGGGCGGATCCAGACTAGGCGCATTGTTGCGAATCTCAGCGATCCTGAACACTTCACGGGAGGATGTGCCGTAGGCACGCTGCTGTATTCGGAGAGACGGCGCTTCGTACGCGAGATCGCTGAGAAGAGGGTGGTGACCCAGGCAGGATTCGAACCTGCAACGCCTCCTCTCCTCAGAATCTCCTGAAACGCAGCACGGCGGAAGCTCCGGGGCTGCCAGAGTCCTATGGGCGCCTGCGGGAGTTTTTGGGGCGGACAGGGAGCGTGACCGTATTGCGCGGGCCTCTCTAACGCGCGCTTGCATCCACTGCGAGGAGGTCCGCTTCGAACTGCTCGGGCAGAAAGGCGAGCGGGCTCTCTTCTTGCGCGAGGCGCTCCCGGGCGAAGCGACACCAGGGCAGCAGGTAGCGCCGGCGCAACTCCTCGATCAGGACAGGTTCCTCGCTCTCGATGGCGCAGGCGTAGACCTCGCAGGCGGCGCCCAGCTGGTCCGGGGGCAGATGTAGCTCGTCGAAGCGGAGCTCCAGGTAGCTCATGGCCCGCATCCAGTCTTCCCGAGTGCGAGCACCCTCCTGCTGCAGCGCCGCGTGGAGGAGCAGCGGCACCTTCGGGGCGGGGCTGCCGACGTGAAAGGTGCTCCAGAAGTCGGGGCCCACCTCGTTGAATCGGGCGGGTAGCGCCAGGGCCTCCCAGGCCTCCCTGCGCAGCGGCTCGGGCGCCACCGGGCTCCAGATCCGAGACCAGGCGATGAAGGGGAGCGCTGCCGCCGTGGAGTTCGCAATCACACCTCTGGCTCGCTCGCTTCCCCCCAGGGCCGGATTCCGACGCGCGTGTCCTGAACGAAGGAACCCGGCTCGAAGTGGTTGATGGCGAAACGAAGATGCCCCTCGCCTCCCGCCATGTGCAGCGGCTTCATCAGACCGGGGATCAGCCACTTGTAGCTCTTGTGCTCGGGGAATTGCACGGGTTCCCAGGCGTGGAAGTAGAACGCAACGCCCGGCTGCACCATGCTGGAGTGCTTGATCCGCATGCGCATCTGGCCGAGCCGGTTGTAGAGTTCTCCCCAGGCGCCGTCGTCCAGGCCCAGCTGCGTCGCCTCCTCGGTGTTCAGGTATAGAACCGGCTCGCCGCGTTGCAGCCGCTGCAGGATCGTCGTGTCACGCCATGTGGTGTGGATGCTCCAGCGGCAGTGGCAGGAGACCAGCTGGAAGGGGTAGTCGCCGCCTGCCCTGGGGCTCTCCTTGTGTGTGGGCAGCGCCTCCCCCGCCTCGAGAAACCAGGGGTGATCGATGTAGAACTGCTGGCGCCCGGTCAGCGTGGGCCAGCGCCACTTGTAATCGACGAAGTGGGTCAACGGGCTCAGCACGCCCTCACCCTTCCAGTCGGGGTTGTAGAGGAAGGTGGGGCTGATGTTGAGCCCGGTGTTGCGGAACTTCTCGATGCCCGTCTTTTTCAGGCCTTCGACGGTCATGCCCAGGGCCGAGGGGCTGTCGTCGAGGACCGCTTGCGCGACTTTCTCGGCGTCCTTTGGTCCCCACTCCCCCTGGCAGGAGTACTCCTGGTGAAGCTCCTTCCAGTCCACGTCGAACTTGCCACAGCCCTCGAAAACGGGCGTGTTGCGGCGCCTGGCGATCTCCTCGATCTTCTGGGTGAGCAGCCAGTAGATCTCCCACTCGTCCTTGCTTTCGCCGATGGGTTTGACCGCTGCGTCGCAGTAGTGCAGGTAGGGGACGTAGGTCAGGGCGTACTTGATGCCGGACTTCTCGTACCAGCCCGCGGCCGGGAGCAGGTAGTCCGCGTGCATGCCCGTGAAGCACTGCTTCTGGTCGACGACCACGACCAGTTCGATGCCCGGCCACATCGTGTCGAGCATGCGTGCGGTGTGGTTGGAGCGGCGCAGCAGGTTGGCGCCGCCGCTCAAGTAGATCCGGGGCTGTCCCTTTCGGGGCAGCACCTGCTGCCAGCCCTTCTCGGTCGCCTCCCGGTCGTAGGCGCCGAGCGGGCGCGGAAACAGGCCCTCCACCTCCTTGTCGAGATCCTCCCTGGTTCCCTGGTAGTGGTAGTCGAGGGTGGAGACGTTGGTCGCGCAGACGAACTCGTCCTGGCCCTTGTCCGCCTGCTCGGCGAGGATCTGCTCCCAGCTCTTTCGCTCTTTCACGAAGTCGAGGACGGCTTCGAAGGTTTCCTTGGGCGACAGCATTCCCCAGATCATCTGCAGCCGGCCGGGCAGGCCGGTACGGCTCCTCTGCAGACCCGAGCCGAAGCCGGCCAGATCGATGAAGCCCGTGGAGTGGTAGCCCGAGCCCTTGCGGCCGAGGGCGCCCTTCATGGACAGGCACAGCAGCTTGGTGCGGTTCATCAGATCGGAGTGGATGAAGCGGTTCGAGCCCCAGCTCGAGAAGATCATCGGGCGCTTGGACCTGGCAAAGCCGTCCGCGAACTTCCGAATCAATCCCGGGGCGAGCCCCGTCACCTCCGCCGCCGCCTCGAAGCTCCAGGGCTCGAGATGCTTCTTCATGATGCTGCCAGCCGGCGTCACGGCCACCTGGCGGCCGTCCTCGAGTTCGACCTCGAAGCTGCCCTCGATCGGCGGCTCGAAGCCTTCCACGATGAGCTTCCCGTAGTCGGCGCCCTCGGATCCCGGAGCCGGCTCGGGCCGGCCCGCCTTCGGGTTCCACATGTAGAGGAGGTTGTCGCGGCCACCCTCGACGAGGTCCGCCTCGCGCAGGAAACGGCCGGTATCCGTTCGCACCAGCAGCGGGAAGTCGGTCTGCTCGCGCACGTAGGCGAGGTCGAGGTTGCCGCTCTCCCAGATGTGGCGGGCGGTGGCCAGGCCGAGGACGGCATCCGTGCCCGTGCGAATCGGCAGCCAGGTGTCGGCGTGGATCGCGGTCGCGCTGTATTGCGGATCGATCACGGTGAGCTTGGCGCCGTTGTACCTGGCTTCGTGGAGGAAGTGGGCGTCAGAGATCTGCGTCACTGTCGGGTTCATCATCCAGACGACCGGGAAATCGGAGAGAAACCACTCGTCGCTGGAGCCACCCACGTGGGCAAAGCCCAGGGTGAGCGTGGCGCCGATGTTGAGGTCGCCGATCTCGGCCCAGTTGTCGGCGAAGATGCCGCCCGCCTTCATCTGGAACTTGAAGCGTCCCACCGTGCTGGCACCCAGATCGAAGTTCGGACCCAGATCCTGGTAGATGGTGTCGGTGCCGTATTTCTCGGCGATATCGACCATCTTCTCGGCGATCTCCTCGATCGCCTGCTCCCAGCTGATGCGCTGCCAGCCGCCCGAGCCCCGCTCGCCGACGCGCTTCATGGGCACAGTGAGCCGACTCGGGCCGTACATCACCTCCGTGTAGCAGGCGCCCTTCTGGCAGCCGCGCGGATTGAAGTCCGGCACGCCGGCTTCGGAGGCCTCGTACCGGGCGCTCTGCTCCTCGCGCACGACGATCCCGTCTTTCACGTAGAGATCCCAGGCGCAGGCGCTCCGGCAGTTGGCCCAGCCGTGGGAGCCCTTGGTGATCGAATCCCAGGTCCAGCGCTGGCGGCAGAGATCCTCCCAGCTTCCGAGCTTCGCAGCTGTCCGAGACGGGTCGGTCACCGGCAGCGCCGCGCGCGCGCTGCGCTGGAAGTGAAGCAGTGGCAGTCCGGCAACTCCCGCAGCCGCCGCGGCCGTCGCCACGCCGGAGATCTTGAGGAACTGCCGCCGAGTCGCTGCCCCTCCCCGTTCGACCTGGGAATCGCCCATAGCGCGCTCGCTCCTTCCCGTGGCCCACGCCGGGATGCCCGCCGCACCGCGAGGGCGAGGGCCTCGGGGTGGAGCCTCCGGCGGGCGCGGGCCCTGTCGGGCACGACTGTAAACGAACGTTCGTTTACAATCAACTTGGGCGCAAACGGCGTGAGAAGTGCGGGCTAGAGAAGCTCGGAACCAGGGAGGATGGTGACCCAGGCGGGATTCGAACCTGCGACACCCAGCTCCGGAGGCTGTGCACCCCTGAGCAATTCCGAGTACTTACAGACCACCTCCACCGCACAGAAGCTCATGAAACACCGAATCGCGGTTCGCGATGCATTGGATCGCGTCGTACCCTAGGCGTCAGACCGGAGGATTCAATGTGATTGGCACAGCCTGGTTGCGGAGACGGTTCAGAGAAAGGGCACGGGCCGCGATCCGAGCGCAGTGGAGGGCGGTCGATGAGTATATCTGCGACCGACTCGCACCGTCCGACCCCGCGCTAGACGCCGCCCTCGAGACCAGTGCCGCCAGTGACCTTCCTGCCATCAACGTGGCCCCGAACCAGGGGAAGTTCCTGCAGATCCTGGCACGATCGCTGGGCGCGTGCCGCATCCTGGAAATCGGGACCCTCGGCGGCTACAGCACCATTTGGCTGGCAAGGGCCCTACCGGCCGATGGGCGCCTGGTCACCCTCGAGGCGAACCCGAAACATGCCGACGTGGCCCGCCGGAACATCGCGAACGCCGGGCTGTCGGACATCGTGGACCTCCGCGTTGGTCCGGCCCTGGACACCCTCCCCCCGGTCGCCGATGAGGGCCTCGGCCCCTTCGACCTCATCTTCATCGATGCCGACAAGAAGAACATTCCGGCGTACTTCGACTGGGCCCTGAGACTCACCCGCCGGGGCAGCCTCATCATTGTCGACAATGTCGTGCGACAGGGCGCGGTGGCCAACGCGCACAGCGACGATCCCAACATCCAAGGCGTGCGCCGCTTCAACGAGCTGCTGGCCGCGGAGCCGCGCGTCAGCGCCACGGTCATTCAGACCGTGGGCAGCAAGGGATATGACGGTTTCGCGATAGCGCTCGTCACCGCAAACGAGCCCGCTGCGTAGGGAGGAACTACGCCCTCGCGGGAATGTCGGGGAAGTCCGTCATGGGGCAGCCGAGGGGCCCTGTGGATCTCGAGAATCCGATTCTCCCGCAATCACGACGACTTATCGAGATCCGACACCCGCGGCACACCACAGAGAAGCTCAATGAGGTCAGGTGCGTCGCAGCCGCAACGCCTCTACTTCAGAATGAAACGCAGCTGCGCTATGACAGCAGGAGCTGCATCTGGGAGCGACTATTTTCTACGCCGAGAGCCGTCTTCGGAGTCCGGGCCTCGCTCTACTGCGCTGCTCCGTTGGCGCTTCCGTGACTCCGCGGAGCGGGACGCGAAATACAACAGGCCAAGGAATACGATCAGGCCAAGGAACAGAAAGACGCCGAAAGCAGGGAACTTCAGCTCTTCGCTCGAGTCGAGCGCTTCACCCTTCTTCGGGATAAGGGGGTGGACTGTGGAGCGGCTCGATGATTGTCTTGGCGTACTGGCTGCGGAGAGCGCACCCTCGCAGGTCCCGCCCGGAGTCCCCCTCGATCCGTCTGGGCACACCGGGCAGCACCGGCAGTCGTTGATGTCAGTCCCTGTCCACTGCGAGCCATCCGGGCACTCCACCACGACACCCCAGGTTGGCAGTGCGAAGAGAAGCAGGAGTGGTGCCAGTCTCCACATAGGTGTACCCCCGCGGGGTTACCCGTCCCCCAGATTTTCGGCTTTTGCGGCTACGCACTTGCCGGCCAGGGCCGGTGGTTCTTCTCTTTCTTTTTCCCCCAGACACAGACTCGGAATCTGCGCTGGCAAGGGCAGAGGGCAGAAGTGAGACGCCCGGTGCGGATATCTACACCGGGCGTCGTCGCTGTCTCTTGTAGGGAAGAGGGTCGTCTCGCGGATTGGGCATTTCGTGCTGCGGCATGGATCGCTACCGAGGCAGGGCTCCGCGATCGACTCCACAGGCTCAGCGACCTACCTGTGGTGGGGGAACAATACCCCCCTCAAATGGGGGGGGTCAAGCAATTCGAGGTGCCTCAAGAATCAGCATCTGCCTTGAAGGGCGAGCGTCAGACGTGAGGCGCCCGACGCACTTTGGGGGGGAGCGCCGGGCGCCATCGCTGTCTTTTCTATTCTTGAGCCGCCGGGGGGCTCCGCGGGCGCAGCGACCGGCCCGCTCTTAAACCAACGTACCCCCAAACCGAGGGGGATCAAGCAGATTCGTCGGGCCTCAAGAGTCAACATATGCCCCGAGGGGCGAAAAGGGGGGGGCGCCCGGTGGAGAAGATCACACCGGGCGCCGTCGCTCGCTTCTTCTTCGAGCCGCCTCGCGCCCTCGGCGCCTGTCCGTGGTGCTCTCCCATCGGACTGCCGGCACTTGCTGCCGTAGCCGAGTTCTACGCGCGGCTCGGCGAACGGAGCGACGGATTAGCCTACACCCGTTGGTTTCGGCAAGTCAAGCGCTTTCGACGGGCTCTGGGAGGCGATCGAGGCCCCCTGTGGCTTTTTGCCCCGGTCGCGCCATCATCGGCGTGTGCCCGCGAGGTGGGGCTTGAGGCTCTCAGGCCGACCTCCAAGTGCGCGCTCTGCAACGTCCTTGAGCAGATGATCCGCGCCGAGGGGTGGCTGTTCAAGGGCCATCGCGTGCGCCGGTTCAGACGCTACGTCGAGGACGGCATGATGCCTGGCGCAGCTGCCTCGAAGGCGACTCCGGGCATTATGCCGCTGGCTTTCGCATTACAGGCGCGTGCCCTAAGAACACGACGCGGATCGATTTCGCTCACAATGAGCAGGAGCGTTCATTAGAAACGCTGGCTCGCCAAGTGTTCCATGAAATAGATCGACTGACGAGCGAGGAGTACGCCCAGTCGCGGCGGGGATCAGCGCAAGGAGGAGAGGGATGAGAAGCCGCGGCTTCATCTTGACGGGCATGGCACTGCTCATCTGGCTCCTGCTGCCTTCCGTGGTCGCAGCAGAGGAGCCGAAGCCGGAGCGAGATCCGCGGTTCAACGGCACCTATGACCGCCTCGGCCAGAAGCCCCACGACCACGAGGCGTACGGTTACCGGGAGGAGACGGTCCCGGGCTCATTCCACTGGGTCCGCAGCTCCGGCGTCGATGCGCGATCGCAGCGGATCAACCGGTTTCGGTCTGTCCACGGTGGCGTCATCTGGCGGGCTCGAGCGTTCGGTGCGAGCACCAGGCGAGCGCACGGGTTCCGCGGGCGTCGCGGGCACGGGAGGCGATGGTGACGAAGTTTAGATCGAAGCGGCGCACCACCCTTGAGGAGCGAGTCGCCTATCACGAGGCTGGGCACTTCGTTGCTGCGTACGTTGGCAAGAAGTCTCCGGCGATTCGTAGCCTCTCAATCATCCCGAAAGGTGACACGCTCGGGCACGTAGTGCCGTTTCCTACCCCGTCATTCCGGCCCGATATTGACCCGCCGCTTCAGCGAGTGGTGGACACCATCGTGACCTACCTCGCAGGCTCCGCTGCCGAGAAACGTTTCGCAGGCCGCTTCGACCACGTGGGCAGCGACCAGGACTACCGCAACGCGGTGGACCTTGGAATGCATGTTGTGACCGCTGACCGCGAACTGGAGCTGTTCGTCAACTGGCTCGACGAGCGAGCGGCAGAGGTGATCGACCTCCACTGGTGGGCGGTGACCGGTGTGGCCGAACAACTTCTGAGGCGAAAGAAGATGACGGGCAAGGAAGCGCTCGAAGTCATCGATGGACTCGTAGCCAAAGGGGAGGCGTCATGAAACGCAAACCTTCCGGACAGAAGTATCGCAATCTAACCGTCCGCAAAGGCGTGATCTACTACCAGCGCCGCGTCGGTGGGAAGCCTGCGGCTCGACGAGATCGACCCACCGCGGCTGCGTGAATGGTGGAACGCTGAAGTGCAGTAGTTCCGATCTG
>CAVROS010000029.1:0-237025 GCA_963722885.1 uncultured delta proteobacterium | reverse complement strand
ACCAGTTGATCCACTTCCCCCACTGGGCGCGGAGACGGCGCCTCACCAGGCCGTTGTACGACGGAGCGAAAGTCAGGATGCGCTCCGGGGAGAGCCTGCGTCCGATCAGCTCCATCTCCAGCTTCGCTTGGATGATGTGCTTGCGAACGGCTTCGTCGAAGATCCCCCGCAGCGGCCGGAGAGCCCAGAAGAGCTCTTCGGCCTCCCCGTGCACCGCCGTGCCGTAGTCCTCCTCCTCGATCTCGGGGACCTCGTAGCCCGTGGCCAGCGTCAGATGCATCGGCCGGCCGGTCAGCGTCCTGGCGATGTACGCCTGCCTGAGGGTCTCCTTGGTCTCGTCGATGACGTCGGCGCCGAACAGCGGAATCGGGCGGGTCGGGATCGGCAGGTACTGGGAGATCAGGCGGAACACGCGGCTCACGTTCTCCAGCCCGTAGACCCAGAGCAGGTAGGGAATCAGAATGCCGCTCTGGAGCAGGACCCGCTTCTTCTCGGCGACGCGCGAGCGACCGACGATGTTCTTTTCGTCGATCTGCTCGTAGAGCATTCCCGCCAGTCCGTACATGTAGCTCTTCAGGATGTGCTCGACGTGACCCAGATCGAGAAAGCGGATCGGCTCCACGTGCATGCCCATCTCGATCTTGCCGTGGCACAGCTCGAACTCACGCGGCTCCAGCTCCTCTCCGGCGACCCGGAGCATCACCTCCTCGATCTCGGGTGTGAGGCCCTCTCCCATGAACAGCACGTCGACGTCGTTTCCCTCGTAGGGATGACCGTGCGAGTAGCTGCCACGCAGGCCCAGCGCCACCAGCTGGTCGGGAAACTCCTGCTTGAGGCGGTCCCCGATCAGGATGAGGGTGTCGAGGAGCTGGCGGAAGATCTCGCGGTAGCGGCTGTTGGGATCGAGGATCGGATACTCGTAGAGCATGAAGGAGCGAAAGAACTCCTGCATCTCCTCCCGGCCCTGCTTGGCGTCAGTCTCTCGCATTCATCACGCTCAAGATGGCCGTCTGGCCTTCCCGCTCGAAGCCACCGAGGGCCTTCACGGCGGTGATGGTCGTGTTGTGCACGATCGAGCTCACGGAGCAGGCGCGCTGGAGGACGGTAACCGGCTTCTTCAGGCCCATCAGGATCGGGCCGATCACCTCCGCCCCTCCGAAACGCTCCATCAGCTTGTAGGCGATGTTTCCCGCGTCGAGATTGGGGAAGATCAACACGTTGGCCTCGCCCTTCAGATGGCAGAAGGGGTAGAGCTCCTTCAGCAGGTCGGCGTCGAGGGCCACGTTGGCCTGCATCTCTCCGTCGATCTCCAGGTCCGGCCGCTGCGAGCGCACCATCTCCGTGGCTCGCGCCATCTTCTCGGCGAGCGGATGGCGGACCGAGCCGAAGTTGGAGAAGCTGAGCAGCGCGATGCGAGGCTCCACCCCGAGCTCGCGAACCGAGTCTGCGCAGACGGTGGCCACTTCGGCGATCGTCTCCTCGTCCGGCTCGAGATTGACCGTCGTGTCGGCGAAGAACTTGACGGCATTCTCCGAGATCACCATGTACATGCCAGCGGCCCGCTTGACTCCCTCCCGGAGCCCGACGATCTCGAGGGTAGGCCGGATCGCGTCGGCGTAGTTCATGGTCTGGCCGGTCACTGCCCCGTCGATGTCACCCGCCACGAGCATGGCCATGGCGAAGTAGTTGCGGCCGCGCAGGAGATTGTGGATGTCGGGAAGCGTCAGGCCGCGGCGGCTTCGCTTATCGAGGACCAGCTCGCAGTAGCGGTCGAAATCCGGGCTCTCGGCAGGGTCGATGATCTCGACCCGGTTCCGGAGGTCGAGATCCATCACGCGGAACTGCTCTTCGATCACCTGCCGCCTGCCCAGGAGCACAGGGCGGGCAATCGCCTCGTCGACGATGATCTGGCAGGCCCGCAGGATCCGCTCGTGGTCGCCCTCCGGAAACACGATCCGCTTCGGGCTCGCCTGTGCCTTCTGGATGAAGGCCCGCACGATCTGCTGGGCTGGGCTCAAGATCCGATGCAGTCGCTCCCGGTACTGCTCGGGATCGAGCCGCAGCCGCGCGACTCCAGTCTCCACCGCAGCCTGGGCCACGGCGGGCGCGACCCGGAACAGGATCCGCTGGTCGAGGGGCTTGGGCAGGATGTGCTCCAGCCCAAAGCGTATGACGTGCTCGCCGTAGGCCTCGGCCAGCTCTCTGGGGAGCTCCTCCCGGGCAAGCTCGGCGAGCGCGCGCGCGGCGGCGAGCAACATCTCTGCGTTGATCGCCGTCGCACGCACGTCCAGTGCGCCCCGCAGGATGAAGGGAAAGGCCAGGGAGTTATTGACCTCGTTGGGACAGTCGATCCGCCGGGTGGCCATGATCAGGTCATCCCGCACTGAGCGCGCTTCGTGGTACGAGATCTCCGGGTCCGGCGTGGCCAGGGCGAAGATGGCAGGCCGATCCGCCATGGAGGCGACCATCTTACGGTTGACCAGACCGCCAACCGAACAGCCCACCAGGACATCCGCACCCTCCATCGCGTCGGCGAGCGTTCGCGCCGGCGTCGACCGCGCGAAACGGGCCTCGAAGGGATTCGTCTCCCCGTCGCGTCCGTCGTAGAGCACGCCCCGTTGGTCGACCATCACGAGGTTCTCGAGACGCACCCCGAACTCGAGCAACAGGTTGGCGCAGCCCATTCCGGAAGGGCCGGTGCCGAGGATCACCAGGCGGATCTCCCCGATCTTCTTGCCCTGCAGTTCGAGGGCGTTGAGGAGCGCCGCCGCGACGACGGTCGCCGCACCGTGCTGCCTGTCGTGATAGACGGGAATTTGAAGCTCGCGGCGCAGCTCTTCCTCGATCAGGAAGCAGGCGGGCGAAGCGATGTCCTCCAGACAGATCGCGCCAAAGCTGGGCTCGAGCAGGCGGACGGTCCGCACGAACTCGTCCGGGTTGCGCGTGTCGAGCTCGAGATCGAAGGCGTCGATGCCGGCGAAGCGCTTGAAGAGGACGGTCTTGCCCTCCATCATCGGCTTGGCGGCCAGCGGCCCGATGTCGCCCAGAGTGAGCACCGCGCTCCCGTCCGTGATCACCGCCACGAGGTTCTGCTTGGCCGTGAATTCGTAGACCCGGTCCGGGTTCTCGGCAATCAGATGACAGGGCTCGGTCACGCCGGGCATGTAGGCGCACATCAGATCGCGCTGGGTCAGGAACGGCTTGGTGACGGCGATCTCGACCTTGCCGGGCCGCTCCCCGGAGTGGTAATCGAGCAGCTCCTGCCGACGAATCATCATCCTGTTCTCCCTCGCTAGCCTCACCCCTGGAGCCTCAGGGTACGCGATGAGTGCAGGTCTATTCCAGCCTTCTTTGATCCGGTATGCGCGTTCTGGTAGCATGCCGCCTCTCCTCCCTGTAATGAGCGCGACCTTGCTGGATCAGTGCATCGTTCGGCCGCCGGTCACCAGCAGGTACTCGCCCGTGACATACGAGGCTCCCGGACTCGCGAAGAACGAGACGGCGTGGGCGATCTCCTCGGGCTCAGCGAGCCGTCCAAGCGGAATCTGTGAGATCGTCTGCTTGAGATGCTCCTCGCCCATCGCTTCCGCGAGCGGCGTGCGTGTGGCACCAGGGCAGACAGCGTTCACCGTGACCTGGTACCGACCGACCTCGTTCGCGAGGGACCGGGTGAAGCCGAGCAGGCCGGCCTTGGCGGTCGGCTCCTGATCGCCTCGGGAGCCAGAGGCCGACTTCCTGATTCCGGACCCTTGAACTCATGAGATGAGTCGAGCGAGGTCGGTGATTTCTACAGCTCTCGATCCCGCTACTGCGCCATGAACACGTAGAAGAGGACGGCGGCGAGGGAGATGAGCAGGGCGGAGAGCCGGGCGTGTTTCCAGGGGGTGATGTCCACAGCGTGCGTGTATTCCTGCACGTACGTCTGCCGGGCGGGTCTGAACCTGCTGATGACGAGCATGAGAAGCGCGGTCAGCGCGAACACGAATGCCAGGAAATGCAGGAAATGCACCTCCTCACTCAGACCGAACGTCTGCATGAGCAGGCCCTGGATGCTGTCGCCGAAGACGAAGACCAGGAGATAGAAGAGGACGGGACCGGCCACCAGACCGATCTTGGCGGCGAACGCAGATACCCAGTTGGTGAAGAAACCCAGCAGCAGAACCGCGAGCATGGGGCCGAAGAAGGTCGCGTTGATCTTCTGCAGGTAGTTGTAAAGACTGCCCGTGGTATCGATCAGAGGGGCCGTCGCCATGGCTCCCAAGGCGAGTACGATGCTGCAGATGCGTCCGGAAAGGACGATCTGACGTCCGGAGGCCTTCTTGTTGATGATGGCATGGTAGAGGTCTTCGCTGAAGAGAGTGGCGGAGCTGTTGAGCACGCTGTTGAAGGTGCTGAGCACGGCGCCCGACCATGACGGCGGCGAAGAAACCGACCAACACCGGCGGCAGGACGGCCTTGACGAGCATGGGATAGGCCATCAGGTACTCGTCCGAGGAGAGCTGGCCCTTGAACATGTGGAAGGCGATGATGCCGGGGAAGACGATGATGATGGGGCCGAGCAGCTTGAAGAAGGCGGCCAGCAAGACGCCCTTCTGCCCCTCCGCCAGACTCCGGGCTCCGAGGGTTCGCTGGATGATCGACTGGTTGGTGCACCAGAAGAAGATCTGATTGACGACCATGCCGGTGAAGAGCACGCCAAAGGGCAAGAAGGAGCCGGGCTCGTCGCCGGTAATGTCGAACTTCGCGTGCTCCTCGCGTATAGACCTCCTGAAATCCCGAGAGGACGCTGCCCTCTCCCACCAGGCGGAGGGCAAGGAACGGGATCAGCAGACCGGCGACCAGGAATCCCACGCCGTTGACGGTGTCGGAAATGGCCACGGCCTTCAGACCACCGAAGATGGCGTAGAGCGAACCCAGAGTGCCCACGCCCCAGACGATCAGCCAGATGGCCTGCTGCTCCGTGATGCCGAAGGTTTCCGAAACATCGAACAGGCTCTCCATGCCCGTCGCGCCGAAGAGGAGCACGACGGGCAGGATGGCGAGAACGTAGGAGACGAGGAAGAGAACGACGGCGATGGTCCGCGTCTGGTTGTCGTAGCGGGCGGCCAGATACTGGGGAATCGTGGTGAAGCCGCTCTTGAGATATCTGCGGCAGGAAATAGAGCGCCGTGAGGACCATGGCCAGAGCCGCGGTGGTTTCCCAAGCGGTGACGGCGAAGGTGTGGTTGAAGGCGTCCCCGTTGAGACCGATGAGGTGCTCGGTGGACAGGTTGGTCAGCATGAGGGAGCCGGCGATCACCCAGAAGCCGAGACTCCGACCGGCCAGGAAATAGGCATCGGAGCCACTCATGGCGTCCCTGCGGGTCTTCAGGTAGGAGATGATGACCACCAGGGCCGTGAAGCCGACGAAGGAAGCGACGTTGATGAATGTCACTACTTCACCTCTTTGCCTGCGGTTCGTCGGTCTCGAGCTCGGCCTCGGCGACGGATGTGCGGTCGGCTCGTTAGCAGTACGGCTCCCCACCAAACCTGCCGGAGAGTTGACACATTTCGATAGGGAGTGGCGGGCGTCTCAGATACGGCGCGGGGGCATTCCCGTCACACCCCAGGTGAGCTGGCGATCGACAGGGGCCGCCTGGGGGCCGTAGGGCCGTCCTGTGTGCAGCTATATGCCGCTCCCTGCATAGTCGGAGCTGTAAGTACTCGGAATCCCTCACTGCTCTCGCTTCTTCGTAATCAGCAGGTCGGCGGTTCGAGTCCGCCCGTCGGCTCCAGTTTTTCCAGGCACTTACGCGCTCGCCCCGGCGCCCCGGGCGGCGGTTTGACAGCAACGTGACAGCAACCCGGGTTGGTAAGCAGCTCGGGCCCCGCCCGCCGGGGCGGCGCGGGGAGGCGACGCTCGCCCGACGAAGCCGATCGCCGCTGGGAAGCACATGGGAAGCGGCGGAGCGGTTTCGGCGGGCGAAAAGCGCACGCCGACGCTTTCCTGCGACACTCGAAATCACTCCTCCGGGAACCCGATGCGGCGGAGTCAGCTTTCGGGTGGCGACCCGGCTCCGGCCCCTTTGCGCGGCGCCATCTCGAAGAGCCAGACGCCCGCCTCCTCGATAGGGGGTAGCGGGTCGGGCAGGGCAGGGTCCTCCTCCGAGCCGTACTTCCGGCGGGACTCCTCGACCACGGTCCAGAAAAGGGTGGGGTCGGTCACGCGGACCACCTCGCGCTCGTAGCGCTTGCCGTCGATGCGGATCACCGCGCGGGCGTCCTTCATCGCATGGTGGGGCCACCGCTTCCAGAAACGCCCCCACCAGGATTTCATGTAGCCGGACGCCACGTAGAGCTTGCGCTCGTGCACGATCAGCCAGGTGATGCGCGAGCGCGGGGGCTCGAGGAGCTGGAGCTCCATCTCCTGGATGTCGCGGGCGAAGCTCCAGTCAGGCTCGGGCCCGGTGTGGAGTTCACCCGCTCGCAGCGGACCGCCCGGGAACAGTGCCAGCGGAAGGGTCCGCAGCGGGCCGTCCAGGAAACGGACGACGATCGCGATCGCCACCAGTCCCAGCACGAGCACCGCCAGCAGGATTCCGAACCAGCGAAGGAGTTGCATGGGTTTCCTCTACTCCTCGATGCGCAGCGTGCGCATCCTTCTGACGAAGCGTCTCCTGAGCAGCTTTACCAGCCAGGAGTGTACCGGTACAGACGCCACATCACCTTGGCGGCGGTGGTCGGGGTGATGGTCGCCTCGGAGGCTTCGCATACCGCTGCGGCTTCGGCAGGCGCTTCCTGTGCTCCGACACCCTCCTGCACGAACGCCGTGGCGAGGACGATGGGGAGCCCCGCGATCAGTATGACTACGGCCAAGCCGGGCACCCACTCAGGC
Source organism: uncultured delta proteobacterium (assembly GCA_963722885.1). Taxonomy (GTDB): domain Bacteria; phylum Myxococcota_A; class UBA9160; order UBA9160; family UBA6930; genus CAVXZE01. The sequence continues at coordinate 230,151 of CAVROS010000029.1, read as the reverse complement.
AGCCCCAGCCCGGAGACGAGGGCCTCGATTCCCTGGAAAGCGACCCAGGCTCCGACGAGATAGATCCCCAGCACCTGCCAGAGCGAGCGCCGGTGGATCTCTTGGATGAGGCGCTTCAGACGTGACACGACCCTGCCTATTGCGGGCAGTATGGACCGCGGTGGATCGGGAGTCCATATGGCCGTGGTGGGCCGGTGGGATTAGCTTGGTCCGACGCGCGATGGCGTAGCCGTGGCAGGTTCACCACCCACTCGGGGGGCCAGATCGAGATTAGAACTCATCTCAAGAATCCCGGACCGCACAAAACACCGCTAGGTCGCCTTCGATCCAAGGAACCGTGGTCGAAAAACCCGCCTCCGCTAGCCAACGCAGCTGATCGCCAATCGAGTCGGGGAGATCGAACTCCGGGGAAAACGGTGTGGGGTCTTCGACTGGATGCTCGGGCATCACTAGATCGCCCATGATAAACAGCCCAGACGGTTTCAAGATGTCGACGACCCGCAAGAACAGATCGGCTTTTCCGGGCCCGTCGAGATGGTGTACGGCAAGGGCCGAGATAACAGCGTCGAAAGGACCGGTTGGCAATTCGTCTTGTAGCCGCTGGCGGACCAGGGTCACGCCACTGCCGTGAAGCCTCTCGCTTGCGGCATTTTACATCCCTTCGTTGTCGTCGATACCTGTCATCTTGGCATGAGGGTATCTCGCCAACGCTCGTAAAGTCGTTTCACCAGTTCCGACGCCCAGATCGAGAACCTGAGGGGTATCACCCAGATCCTCCAGGCAGGCAGCGAGATTGTCCTGCAACTGGTGATAGTGCGGCACGTCGCCCTCGATCATTTGCTGGTAGGTATCTGAATCGAAGTGAAACTGCCCCATTTGGTCGTCCCGAAAACTAGAACCTATCTCAAGAACATTAAGCGGAGTCTCGGATCGGTATTGTAGGGGTCACATCCCTGATGGGCCTCCCCATGTTGAACCGACCCCCCGTTTTGGGGGAGTTTCGTGGATCTCACAGACGCCCAGTGGGAGTTCATCGCTCCGCTGCTGCCGAAGTATCGACAGCGCAAGGATCGCCGGGATCGACCTCGCAAGGACCTGCGAAAGGTTCGTACGTCGTCGGTAGCCAAAGGAATCGTGTCACCTGGGGGGGGGGTACGGAGTCGGTGTTGGTCGCGGAGTCGGTCCTGGTATCGGACTCGGTCTAGGCTCGGCCTCGGTTCCGGTCGGGCGATCGTCGTCCTGAGTTGGAGGGGCACTCGCTGGGTCTCTATCCTCTCACCATGTACAACCAAGATGCCCTGGCCCACGTCGCCGAGCTACCGGACCACCGCAGAGTGCTCGACCGCATTCTCTGCCACTTCCGCGAAACACAGGGAGCCGTCGGCGTACTCCTGAGCGGCAGCACCGCGCGCGGGGGGATGGATCGCTGGAGCGACCTCGACGTCGGCGTGGTGTTCGGCTCCGAAGAGGATCGCATCCGCTGCTGGGAGCGTCGCTGGGACTGGGATATCGCGCCTTGGTTCCATCGTTTCGACGCCGACCACATCAAGCCCCACTTCGTGATCTATCTGTACGAGCCAGAGGTGAAGGCGGACATCGCGCTCTACACACACGCAGAGATGCCGGCCCGCGCCGGACGCCCGTACAGCGTGGCCTGGGACGCCCGCGGTGAGCTCACCACTTGGGCCGAGCAGATTGCCCGTGTGCCGGATGACGAGGCGGACTGGTCGAGCGTCGTACACGAGGACGAGCGCTTCTGGGCGTGGATGTTCTACGTCTTCCAACGCATCGCCCGCGGCGAGTTCTATCATGTTGCCAGCGAGATCGCGGCGCTGCGCGACATCGTCGAGCAGTGGTGCGCGCGGCTCTCGGGCCAGGCGCGATTCGACAACCGGCGCCTGGCGGCCACGACGGACAACACACCGCTGGTCGCCCGCCTCGGCGCGTGCTTCCCCTCGCCGGAGCGCGCGGCCCTGAAGGCGGCCTGTCTTTGCCTGATGGACATGCAGACGGAACTGCGCGCGCGCATCGAGGCAAGGCTCCAGCCCGAGTGGATGACGTCCAACACGGCGCGACGACGCATCGAGCAGCTCGTGCGCGGACTCTGAACAACAGGAGGGCTAGAGAGCTTCGCAGAATTCAGTAACGATTCTATCGAAGGTGGGGCCTGTTACTCACTTACGCGGAGCTCTCTAGCCCGTCGTCCAGATCGTCGAACGCGTTAATCTCCAAGCAGGCCTGACAGCCCGCCGCCTTGATTACACAGTCCCCGACTACGCCCAGATCGGGATGGGCGCAGGCACCCGCGAAGGCCGAGGCCGGGTCTTGGAGCAAAGCGCACTTCTTCTCCACATCCTTCACGAACTTCTGCTCAGCGTTCGCAATCTTGTCGTTCGCGGTGAAGACGGTGGTCAGCGCGGTTACGAGGACTGGTTCGCGTTGGGTCACGGCTTGCTCGGGGAGACCGGCCATGCGGAGGGCGTCGATGGAACGCTCAGCGAATTCCGAGTCCCAGCCCGTCATGATTGCCTTGACTCCCGTGAGCGAGAACCCTGGGTGAAGCCGCAGCAATTCTCGCACCGTAGATCGGGCTTCCTGCAGACGCCCGAGGCCCACATAGCTTGCCGCAAGAGTCAGATATACGGGGGGAAAGCCAGAGTTGAGCTGGATGCTCTGCTGCGCCGCGCGGACGGCTTCCTCGTAGCGGCCCGCGGCAGCATGCGCCATCGCCATCCCGAAGAAGAATGCGTTGAATCATGGGTCCTTGGGACTCAGACGCATGGCCGTCTCGATGTGATCGATGGCCCGATCCGGCTCGCCAGTGCACGCGAGAACCAGCCCGAGCTGATAGAAGGCGAAGCCGTAGCTCGGATCGAGTCGGACGACTCGTCGAAATGCGTCCACAGCTCTGTCCAGTTGCCCCGTCAGCCGGTGTACGTTGGCCCGGGCGTACTGTACGAATGGATCATCGTTGGCCAGTTCGATCGCTTTTCGGACTGCCTCCCCTGCCTGAAGGACAGATTGAGAGGGGGACTCAGTCCACTGGTTCAGAACATCCTCGTGATGAATGAGCGCAAGTCCGGCATAGGGCCAGGCGAAGTTCGGATCGAGCTCGATGAATCTCTGTAACAGCGCTCGTGCCTCCGCGTTGCCATCCTTCGAGTACCTCCTGCTATGCCGCGACGCCCGCCAGAAACAATCCCAAGCGTTGCCGGGCGGCGGATTGACAGCAACGTGACAGCAACCAGGCCGGATTGCGGATCGGCCCACCCCTCGCTCCGCTCCACCTGGCGGCTGCTGAAGGCTTACACAGGCAGCGGCGCAATAGCCGGGGACAGGTCACCGGGCGTCACCGCTCCAGCTGGTACAGCTCCTCGACCAGACGACTCCTCTCCGGGCCAGGCGGTGTGGTGTCCAGCAACCTGCCGATTTCGACGTAGCGGGCGCGAACGGACTGGAATCCCGGGCTGCGGTATAGGCGAGACGCCCATTCTCGCTCCGCCGCCGTCCAGAGCTGGAAGTACGCCTCGGGGATGCACTCGACGTAGAACGGCTCGGCATCGCTCGAACCGTGCCATATATCGAGTTCCTCAATGGGCGACCCCAGCAGGTGCGGCAAGAGGTAGAGGTTGCTCAGCATGGCCTGCCGGAGCTTCTTCGCGCCCCCCACCTCGTTCCCCGAGCGGTACAGAGCGAGGCTCCAGCAGAGGTGGTGTCCCGGCTCACCGACGTCGTCAGGGAATTCCTTCTCGAACCAGCGGAAGGCACCGAGAGCACCTTCGTTGTCGGCAAGAAGCATGTAGTGCGGTCCGACCTGATACCGCTTCCCCGCGCCATCCCGGTAGAAGCCGTACCGCTTCTTCTCCGTCTGGAGCTTCCTCTCGTAGCTTCTCAGCCGAGCGCGAATCCTCCGAGTGTCCTGATTCAGCTCCTTCATCCCTCTCACCAGGCGCCATGCACCTTCAGTTCCAGCCAACCGTTCGGGGTGCGGATAGTGGCTGCCTCATCCTCTGCCAGAACCGAGACACGGCATAGTCTCCGGCAAACCCGGGGCGGTTCACGCTTTTGCACGCGCGCGCGATAGGAGACTGGGGAGATGAACTGGGCTCACTTGACGCCGCTCCATTCGCTCGGAGAGAAGCGCGGTGGAGAGCGCGTCCCGGCCCGAGCGATCGGCCGCCTCGACCAGCGTACGCGCGAATACGTCCCGCTGCGCGTGGCTGCCCCCGAAGTGGTGCAAATAACGCCGGATGCGCAGCAACTCGTCCACGGTCTCGCCGTATCGTGCGTCCCCGAAGGCCAGGAGTGCGCGGCATATCGGGAGACCGACCTCGCGCGTCATGGTTGCGTTGGAACCGACGCCGTCGACACGGCGCTCCAGGGTTTCGAGCAGGTTGTACGCCGCTTCCCGCCGACCGGCGGCGACATAGGCCATCATGGCGTGCGCATCGTTGAAGGCGTAGTAGCCCTCTTGTGCCCAGGAGGCCCAGAGGGTCGCGAGCTCATCCCAGCGCTGGCCGACAGGCAGTCCGACGAGATGGAGCCGCCACAGCAGGGCGGAGGCGTCGACCGCATCGAGTATCGACGCTTTCGGGCCAGGTCGGACGACCTTGTCGTATAGACGCATGACCTCCTCCTCGTTCCCGACGTCGAGGTTGTAGAGGGCAAGGTGCCACCAGTTGTGGACGGCGAAGAAGTTGTCCGGCGCCCAGTCGTCGATGCGCGTTGTGAGCCAATCAATTCCCTCCTCGCGACGCCCCTCCATTTCGAGCACGTGGGCGACGGCGTGGATGGCCCAGCAGTCGTCGCGCGCCAGCTCGACTGCGCGGCGGCCAACGTCCTCCGCGTGCCGGTAATCGCCGGCTTCCTCGAGCCCGAAGGCGTACATCCCGAGCACGTAGGCGAAGCCGGGGATGCTCTCGTTCCAGGCAGGGACGGCACGCGCCAATCGGTCGCGCAGCATCCCAGCGTCGCCGACATAAAAGTCGGCGAGGTGCCCGAGCTGCAGGGCGAAGCCGTCGTGGGGATCGTCGACGGTGATGCCCGCGAGACGCGCGGCAGCATCGTGAAGGTCTCCGTCCAGCCAGGCTCGGACCGCGCCGATCAGGCGGAGTTCCCGTTCATTAGCGGTTCCGGCCAGAGCCTCGGCCGCCTCGACCGACCGCCGGGCGTCGCCCTCCAAACCCTTCTCGGTGCCGGAGAGCAAGGCCCCCGCGCGAAAGACGTGCCCCATCACAAATTCGGGATCCTCCAAAAGCGCAAGTTCGATCGCTGCAACTGGGTCGCCCTTATATCTGTGGAGTTGGTCAAGAGCGCGATCGTACTCTTCGACAACTGGCCGGGCGGTGGCGGTCATGGGTAGCCCGTTGGCATTCAAGAAGCTCATGGTCAATCTCCCTTCTGGCCAGCGGTAAGTCCTCGGCCATTCTCGCGTTTTCGCGGGTCTCTGATCAGGCGGCTGTTTCTCTCAGTATACCGGTGACTTGAGGTCGGGGACGAGCGTGACCGTGCCCGGGTTCCGGGCGGCCCGCCGGGTGGCCTCCCGCAGGTAGGCGCGCGGCCCGACCCCGCGCAGCTTCGCGGACTCGATCAGCGAGTAGAAGAGCGCCGCGACCCGGAGAACCCCGAACACCACCGCGGATCGACTGGACCGCGCCGCTCGGCTGTCAGCTTCGGCGGCTCGTTGGGCGGCGGGGCTCGGACTTCAGCAGTCGCTATGCGATGGTCGGCTCCGCAGTCCGCGCATCAGCGCCAGCCACACCAATCCAGATCCAGGTGGCGAGCACAGCAAGGATGAATACGGGGGGGCCGAGTGCCTCGAACCCCCAGAACCACGCCCCGCCGAGCAGGAACAGGATCACTCCCGATTTCCAGTTGATCCATTCTTCTTCGGACGCCTTACGCAGGATCACGATGTTGACTGGCAGATACAGCAACAGAGCCGTGATCGTTCCGGGGCTGAAGTCGCGCAAGACGATCGTTCCGCCGACGTGGAAGAGCACGTTGTGGACCTGCTGGGCCATGAGGAAGAGGAGGATCGAGAGCGCGCTGGCCCTGCTTTGGCGGGTCGAGTGAAGGATCAGATAGACCAGCGTAACCGCCATGAGGAGACATACGACAGCTTCGGTCGGGATCTGATTGTTGTCAGAATAGTATGTCGTCCGCCATTCGCGGAAGTTGAAAAATATGTGCTCCTCGATGTGATGAAGAGCGTAGAGCCAGCGGGGCAAATAGTAAGCTGGTCTGGAACGTAATGCGGTTCATGAGATGGGACTCCTATTGCGCCGCCACCGGGTAGGCCCCGGGCTGTTGCCAGCCCCGGGCCCCCCTAAGAACCGTACGTGAGAGTTTCCCCTCATACGGCTCAAGCCTAATCAAAGGCCAGTTGCCCAACTGACCCAGCTGTAGAGTGTACGGAGCGTGTCGCCACCTGTCGCATCCTCGATTCTAGAACGCAGGTTGGACGACGGACCTGTGCCTGGCCAGTGAGTCCCTTCGCTGCTTTCGCTCGCGGAAGTAGCTCGCGTGGTCGGGGTCGAAGACCGTCGCCTCCCCGCGTACCTTGATGTGTCTATGAATGCGTAGGCTACTCGCCTGGAAGAGATCGACGTCTGTGTCGATCCCGTCTGCATTGCGAGTCTTGGCGGTGAAGACCCACCGCCGACCTCGATGGCTTCGGAAGTACTTCTTCCGCAGCCATCGCCAGCCCTTGTGCGGGTGCCGTCTACGGATCCAGCGCAAGAGGCTCTTGAAGATGGCGGCGTCGACGCACTTGAAGATGCCGCTCGATACCAGATGGCGGAAAGCATGCGCCCAGCCCCGCACCTTGCGGTTCAGTGCGCGGATGAACTCCGCCGTCGTCATCGAACGTGCCCTTCGAATGAACTCCCGTATACTCCGGAGGAAACCGACGACGTTGCGCTTCGACGGCTTGATCAAGAGCTTGCCATTGTACTTCCGTACGTTGGCACCGAGAAAGTTGAACCCAGTATCGATGTGCGTGATCTTCGTCTTCTCCGGAGAGAGACGTAGACCCCGTTCTGCAAGGAAAGCCGAGACTGCCGGGAGAATGTTCTCTTCCAGCAGCTCACGCGAGTTGCCAGTAATGACAAAGTCATCAGCAAAGCGAACCGTGTTCACTTTGGAGCGGCGTGGAGCCGCTCCCCTCGCCACCTCCTCGAGCCCATCCAACGCGAGGTTGGCGAGCACGGGGGAGATGATCCCGCCTTGCGGGGTTCCCTGCCCGGTTGCAAAGAACCGAGCTTCTTCGAAGTAGCCAGACGTCAACCACGAGCGAAGAATGGAGCGATCGATCAACACATGCTCCAGCAACCACTCGTGACTGATTCGATCGAAACAGGATTCAATATCGCCCTCGAGCACCCACTCTGCCGAATATGATTTCGCCAAAGTGACGAAGCACTGTTCGAGCGCATCCGCTGTTGAGCGACCCAAACGGAAACCGTATGAATTGGGATCGGCCCGGGTCCCTGCCACGGGATTCAAAGCCAGAAGGTATAGGGCCTGCATGGCCCGATCTTTCATCGTCGGAATCCCAAGAGGACGTTGTCCTCCTCGGCTCTTCGGAATATGGATCCTGCGCAGGGGTTGGGCACGGTAGCCCCGCCGCTGCAACGACCGAGTCGCCAGCATCTTCTGGCGTGGCGTTCGCCACACCACACCGTCAACGCCGGGGGTATTCTTCCCCCGATTACTCGTCACTCTGCGCACCGCCAACGCCTTTGCGGCGAAGGAGTGCGTGAGAATCCACTGCAGCGCTTGCGCCCTGCCGTTGTGATTCTCTTTCACAGCCTCTGCAATACGCATCTGGAGCCGCTGTACCTGGCGATGAAGGGCAGCCCAATCAAGGGACTCCCATTCCTTTGCCAAAGCCGGGGGCGCACCGATCAACGGCTTCGCCGCTGTCGCCATTTGCCTTCCCCCTCTTCGTTGGTTCTCCAAACTCTCTTGCAGAGATAGACCTGTCGGACGTGGGCTCACTTTCGTGCCGGGTGACGTCCAAACCCGTATCCGCCTCATTACGAGACGGCATTCGCTTCTTCCGACCTCTCAAGCCCGCACCCCCATCGGCTCGCCTCGCGGCTCGCTTTCCCTCACGAGGGAGGGATACGGGGTTTCCACGTTCCGTTTCTGAAGTACGCGGGGTTAGGTGCCTGCTGTCGACCGGGGAGTCTGTGGGTCACGAGGCGGCAACGTTAAGACCAACCTCCCACTCCCATCGAGCCTGTCAGTCACTTTAGCTCTTCGGCCTGACGATCTTTATCACAGATTCACGCATGTTCACCATACCCGCTGCCTGGCCATTACCCGCCTTGTGACTGGCAGGAGGAAGGGTCTCTCGCGATTTCCTTCCCGCACACCGAGATGTGCTTCTGTACGTTGTCAGGACCGCTCTTCATTCAGGTCCCTAGGCTCACCCAGTGACATGGGCGGTTCAATCTCAAGATGAGTCGAACAACTTCATGAAACGACCTCGCGTCGCAACAACGTCTGGCCGCCGAGCCGCGGCCGGCACCGAGCGTACCATGGGCGAGGCGGCGCGGGGGATTTACAGCAGTAAGAGAGCAGCCGGGGCCACTCCTGATCCGGAGCTGGCCAGTGTGCGGAGATGGCTTCGGGCCGAGATGGCCTTGTTGACCGGCACAGCCCCCGACGCTAACCCTAGGGAGATGGCCAAGGCCGCGTTCGGCGCCTCGATTCTGCTGACCGCCGTGCTCGCGTTGGCGCAGCGGCCTGATGAGATTCCGATGGCGGACCTCCTTGAGGTGCTCGTACTCGACCGGCAGCTCGTCGCGATCGACGCGCGGGGCGGGGGCCAGAAGGCAACGCCGCTGCGCCTCGACGAGAACGCGTCGCGGACGAGGGCGCGCGGAAAGGTAGGGGTCGCGCTCACCAACCACCGAATCCTCGCCGTGGCGGTCGGGTCCGCCACGTGGCAGGAGGCTGATCGTCCCCTCGTGGAGACGCTCCCGAGCGAGGCGCTGCAGGGCGACCGTGTCTACCCGATGGTGGCCAACCACATCGCCGACCTGGCCAAGGGGGCCCTGCGCGTGGTGATCGGCAGCCGCTTCCCGCTGGCCGAAGCTGCAGCGGCCCATCGCCGCATCGAGAGCCGCCTGGCCTTAGGCCGTGTGCTGCTCATCCCCTGAGAACCGTGGACCCCCGAACTCTCAAGAAGTGGCTGATCGCGATCGCCGTCCTCTATCTCGTCTTTCCTCGCGACGTGGTTTTCGACTTCCTCGGGCGGGGTCTCGGCCTGATCGACGATCTGCTGGTCATTGCCCTGCTGGTCTGGTTCTATCGCAGGCATCTGCGGGGAACGGCCGCGCGCGAGACGCGGGAGAGCGAAGGGCCGGGCCGGAAGGAGCGCTCGAGTCGTGCGCAACCGGCGGCGTCCGAGCCCGCGTTCGATCCGTATGAGGTCCTGGGAATCCCCGCTTCGGCCTCCGCGGAGGCGATCCAATCCGCCTACAAGGCCCGCATGAAGGAATACCATCCCGACAAGGTGGCTCACCTGGGCGAGGAGCTGCAGGAGCTCGCGCATCGCAAGGCGTTGGAGATCCAACAGGCATATCAACAGCTACGCAAGTAGCTCGGGTTCGAGGGCGGGCCATCGGGTACGTCTCATTCCGCCAACCCCGGGGAGCCCTGACCGGCGCCGCGGATCGTTCACACGCGAAGCACTCAGTCTCGGCGAATGATTAGCACCTCGTGGCGGCCTCGCGGGCCAATGTGCCACGAGGCAAGCCAGCTTGTGATACTGACGATGGCCGAAGCTAGCAAGGCAGAGCCCAACCCGGCGATTTGGAAACCGGACAACAGCCATGCGACGATGCCGAGCATGGCGGCATTGACCACCCAAAGGAACAGCCCCAGCGTGAGCACGGTGATGGGAAGCGTGAGTAGGATGACTACTGGCCTCACCACGGCGTTGACGACACCGAGAAGCAATGCGGCGAAAAGTAGGGTGCCCGTCGCAGTGATCTCGACCCCCGGAACGATGCGCGATGCCAACCAGAGCCCTAGCGCGCTGATCAGCATTCTTACGAAGAAACCCACCGATCACGGCCTCCTGTGGACTGACGGGGCGAGCACACTGCCCAACGCCTGGTGGCTCACCGGCCGCCGGGACCATGTTACCACGATGTGTGCCAGCTATGGGCCGTCAGCTTCGGCGGCCTGCTGGGCGACGGCCTGCGCATCGAAGAGCTACATAGCCGGGTCATGCACCATCATCTGAGCAGCTTTCGCATACAGACGGTTCCCTCGTCGCCTGGCCCGTGGACGTCGGGCAAGGTTGCAACCGGAACGAAGTCAGCCTTTCCGTAGAACGCGATCTGATCGTGGTTTCTAGCGTACGTTTTGATGTACATGCAGTAGGCCCCGCTTTCTCGCGCGAAGGTCTCTGCATGGGCCAGCAACTCCGCTCCGTAGCCCTTGCCGCGATGGTCTGGCAGAAAGGCGATATCGAGCAGTTCTGAATAGTGCCCGATGGAGGGGGCTCCCTCGAGCGCCTGATCCACCAAGACTGCGGAGAACCCGACTGGTGTTCTGTCCTCGAGTTCGAACGCGAAGAATCGAGCACCCCTGAAGTAGTGGACGGCGATACGATGACGCACCCATCTGACGTGTGCTTCGTTGCCTGGCTTGAAGTGCCGACCACACTCGACTTCTGCCATCAGGTCGAAAAAGGTCTCTACGAACTCGGGTTCGGGCAATTCGCGGATCATGTGTGTCTCGTGCTGTCGCCGCCCACCGTCGGCTCGCTCACCGGCCGCATCCTACCACGCCTTGGCCGCGTGATGGGTCGTCAGCTTCAGTGGCTTGGGGGGCCGCGCCAACCTGTGCCGGTCAAGAAGGTCGTCTCAGCCGGAAGCCATCTCGGCAGACCGGCCAGCGATGGGCGGGTGGATGGGAAGACCAGCCAGCGCGCAAGAAGGTCGTCTCAGCCGGAAGCCATCTCGGCAGACCGGCCAGCGATGGGCGGGTGGATGGGAAGACCAGCCAGCGATGCAGGATCCTTGGACAGCCGCTGAGGCCGGCGCGCTCCTTCGAACTCGGCCCAGCAGCTCGTGGGCTGGCGGACGGAGAGGATCGAAGCAGGTCGGTGCTCAGGTGGCCCGTCGGTATCGGTGGTGAAGACCACCGACCCGGGGCTCGGACACGATCCGCCCCTGGCTCGGTGGCTCTATCGCGCGCGGCCGGGGAGCGTTTCCGTCGAGCGACTGGTGGGGCCGCGAGTCGTGGTGATACGCTAGGTACTCACGTAGAACGCGCCGCAGATGAGCTTCACTGATCACGAGGATATGGTCGAGGCATTCCCTCCGGATCGAGCCGATCAGGCGCTCGACGTATGGCGATTGCCACGGCGAGTGAGGTGCAATGAGAACCTCTTCGATTCCCATGCCGCGAACCCGATTCGCGAAGCAGGAGCCATAGATCCCGTCGCGGTCACGGAGCAGATACCTGGGCACCGTGTCGTACGGGAACGCTTCCACGATCTGCTGGGCTGTCCACCGCGCCGCCTCCGTGACTTCCAACGCCAGTAGAGACGGAAGCCCTGCCGGTGTCAGCGGATCACCGTCTCGGGCTAGACGACGATCAGGCTCGACCGCCAGCCTCGCCACAGGCGGGAGAGCCAGACCCAGAAGATCCGATCTCGCCGATGGAGCCTCGGGCGCTTCACCGAGCACTGGAGGATGACGATCTGATGGCGGGGCGCGAGGTTCTCTGCGACGAGTGCGGCGCGGCTCTGGAGCAGCTGCCGAAGGAAGGCGGTGACGAGCTGCAGTCCGCCCATTGAGGCTCCCGAGTGAGAGGACTGCCCCGAGCGTACCGCGCAGGCTCACTTGGACCTATGGACGAAAAAATGCAAATGATGGCGGGAAGTTCCGAGTATTTGACCAGGACAGCCTTCTCTTCTTCAGCGTGATGGCGACGATCTCGGACCGGCTTCCTGTCCTCACGGGCGGCCCCCAGGTGCCGGTTCCGCTCGAAACGTAGAGCGTGAAGTCCTCGATCCTGTGCAGTCCACGGTCGAAGCCGTTCCACAGGATCCGTATGAGGATCCCGAACGGAAACATCTGCCCTCGGTGCGTGTGTCCGGAGAGCTGCAGGTCGACACCTGCTTCCGCGGCAAACGAGAACGTAGTGTTCGGCGCGAAGTAGGACCGAACCTGCTGGGAGTTCCTGTCGGAGAATCTCTCGCGCACGTCGGTTGGGGTGTGGTACAGCAGGATGGAAGGCTTCTCCGGCCGGTAGCACCCGCCACGATCGAATGGGTTCAGCGATGTGCGCTTCTTCGAGAACCAGGGGAAGCCGATGCCGACGACCTGGAGTCCGTCCATCTCGATGCACTCGTCGTCGAGGACCCGGATCTTCGTCTGCTTCAAGAACTCGAGGGAAGTCGTGAGCCTCGCGTAGCTTTCGTGGTTCCCCGTGACGAAGAAGACACCCCGGCGAGCCTGCAGGGCGTCGAGCAGGTCCTCGAACCTGTCGAGGTCCGAAGACGATCCGTTGAGGAGATCTCCGGTGATGAACACGGCCTCGGGATCCAGGGCGTTCACCGTCTCGACCACGTGCCTCAGGAAGCGTCTTCCATGCACGCTGCCGAGGTGCACATCCGAGAGCTGCACCACGGTGCGGCCTTCCCAGCTCTCGGGTAGCTCGCTGATCTCCACTTCGAACGACGTGACGACCGGGTGGTTGGCATTCCAGAGCCCGTACAAGGATGCGGAGAACGCGAGCACGGCTGCGAGCGAGACAGCGGCGCCCATGGCGAGTGGCCTGCCAACCAGGCGCGAGATCCCATGGACCGCCCAGCCCAGCGCCAGGAAGAAGACCAGGTGGAGAGCCAGCCCCAGCCAGAACGAAAAGAGAATGTGCAGACTTCTCGTGATCAGGTTGCCATGAAACCGGTGCAGCAGCATGGCGAGTGGGATGCTGATCGCGAGAGCCGTGAACCCGAGAAGGAGCGTCAGCCTCACCCGCGGGCGGGTTACGTTGCACGCGGACACGACGGAGCGGTGGATGAAGTAGTGGATGCCGAGCAGCAGGACCGTCGCCGATAGCAGGGTGAGCAGCATCGACTAGAGCATGGCGATCTCGGCGCGCCAAATCCAGCCCGATGGCGGGCCTCGTCGAGGTCGTCTGCGGGCATCGTCAGCGCCACGTGGTCGAGGCCCGGGAACGACCACGGTGCGGGAACGGCTCCGGGTTCGAGCGATGGGCTCAGCCCTCTTCCAGCCGCTCCAGCTCGCCGCGCGCGAGGGCGGCGGGGTCACGGCGGTAGAAGCGCCGCAGCTCGGCGTAGAGCTCGGGGCGGTGCCGCTCGAGGGAGCGGGGCTTCTCGAAGAAGCACTCGGTTGCGACGGCGAAGAACTCTGCTTCATCGGTCCCGGCGTAGGGGTCGAGGATGGTCTTGCGGTCGGCCGCGATCCTCTTCTGCAGGTCCTGGAAGGTCCGGCTCAGGACCCGAGCCCAGCTGATGTAGCGGGAGCGCTCGCCCAGGACCGGGGTGCCGTCAGCCGCTCCGCTCTCCTGGTCGAGCTGGTGGGCGAACTCGTGGAATACGACGTTGTGGCCATCGCGGATGTCGGCGGCCCCGTGGCGGACATCGTCCCAGGAGAGCACGATGGTGCCCAGGTCCCAGGACTCGCCCAGGCGGAGCTGCTCGCCCTCGGTGACGATCCCGGCGGCGTCCTGCGTGGTCGCCCGAGCGACGTAGGCTTGGGGATAGACCACCACGGTGCGCAGCTCGGAGTACACATCGGTGTCGCGCCGCAGCAGCAGGATGCAGGCCTGGGCCGCGACGGTCACGCGGATCTCGTCCGTCAGCTCGATCCCGCCCGCACCTTCGAACCACTTCTCCTCCAGGAAGACCTGGACGAGGCCCTCCAGCTCCCGGCGATCCGCTTCGGGTAGCGACCGGACGTAGGGAACGTTCGCTTCCATCCACTCGACCGCCTCCTGTGGGAGCGGCGTCCGCATCAGACGCCGCCGACGTCGTTTTCGCCAGAAGTCGAACATGGCCTCCAGGTGCAGTACAACCGGCGCTCCGGGAAAGCGCCGTTGAAGCTATCAGGATGTCGGATCCAGACTCTCGCAGTCGATTGCGGCGAGGTCGATGTAATTCACGTCACCATCCTGCTGGTGGGCGAACACCCGTACGTTCCCGGTCCAATCATCGAGATCCTACAATACCCGCTGGACATGATGTATGAGTTCGAGTGTACCGAATGCAGGAGGTCGAAGATGACGAGAGCTCAGCGAGATATTCGTACGTGCTTGGCGTACCCCGTCTTGAATCCGTCGTGATTCCTCACGAAGGTCCTGGCATCCATCACGACCCTCACCTAGGCTCAGGAGTCTCGCTGGAAATCGTCCCTTCGAGACTCGTCGGATGGCGTGGCGGAGACGGGGATGACCGGGATCGACGCGCATCGCTCGCCCTCCAGGCGCCACTATGACTCGGTGGCCCGGGTCTACGACGGCTTTACCGAGCTCTTCTACGGGCATGCGCGGCGGGTGGCCATCGAACAGCTGCAGGTGAAGCCCGGGAGCGTCGTACTCGACGTGGCCTGCGGAACCGGGCTCAACTTCCCACACATCATGGCGCGATTGGGCGAGGTCGGTGTTCTGGTGGGCGTGGATGGCTCCTCTGGAATGATCGAGAAGGCGCGCGAGCGAACGCGCCGCCACCGATGGGACTCCCTGGTTCGGCTCATCGAGTACGACGCGCGCGCTCTTTCGCGCAAGCTGATCTCCGATCTGATCCCTGACGGGAGAGAGGTGGACCGAGTCTTGTTCACGCTCGCACTTTCCGTGATTCCAGACTGGGAGAAGGTGTTCCGGAAGGCGTTCGAGTTGCTGGCGCCCGGCGGCCGCTGTGTCGTCATGGACGCCCACGCTCCGCGCTCGGGAGTACTCGTGCGTCTCGAAGAGCGCATCGCATCCGCCGACCTCGGCCGGCGGGTCTGGGAGCCGCTGCGCGAACTCTCGTCGAACTACGAGGAAGAAGACCTGAGCCGGTGGCGCAACCCTTCGATCCATATCATCGTGGCATCGGGAGTGAAGCCGTAGTCGTCGAGTCGCTCAGCCCTCTGCTCGGGTGAACTGCCCCGGGTTTGCCGGAGGCTCTGCCCTGTCCCGTGTTGGGTGGAGGCGACAGGTGGAGACGAACCGCTGCCGCGGCGCGAGCATTCTATGTCTTCCGGCGGAGCACCCTGCCAGCGTGGTCCGGTGTTCTCTGACCCCGACTGACCGCCGGGATGCCATTGACGATGACATGTTCGAAGCCGTCCGGATACACATTGGGATTGGGGATGGTGGAATTGTCCTTGATCTTTTCCAGATCGAATATGGTCACGTCCGCGGCAGCCCCTGGTGCAAGACGGCCACGGTCGGTCAGGCCAACACGGGAAGCAGGCAGACTGGAGATGCGCCGCAGGCCCTCTTCGAGGGTGAGCACCTTTTCATCGCGTAGATAGTGGGCGATGTATCTGGCCACCCAGTTGTAGCCCGAGAAGCCGAGCTTGAGACCGGCCAGCACCCCGTCATTGGCGAGAGCCATGGTGTCGGAAATGACGGCGCACCGGGGATCGGCCATGGCCCGGCGGTTGTCTTCTTCCTGAAAAGCCTCACTGGTGACCATGACCGAGCCAAGGCTCTCGCCTTCTTCCATCAGGATGTCGAAGATTGCGTCCCAGCCTGTGGTCTTTCTGTCCCGGGCAATCTCTTCGATCGTCCAGCCCAGATACTCGACGTTGCGCCGGCTGCTCAGCAGCCTGATCATGTCCCATCTCTCCTCGACAGCGAGCAGCCAGATGGGCAGGGGATTGACTTTCAGCTTTCCCCGGCCTTCGGCGCTGCCGAGGAGGGCCATGAGCTCGTCTCTTGGCAGGCCGAAGGCCCAGGAGGGGAGCAAGGCCACCAGCGCGGTGTGATTCCAGTTGGTGGGCATGACGTCCATGGCCACATCCAGCCCTTCTTCCCTGCTCCAGTCGATCATCTGAAGGGTGTTGCGCATCGCATGAGCCGGGCGGCCATACTTGGGGTTGATGTGTGAAATCTGCAGGCGTACGCCCGAATCACGGGCCACGTCCAGGGCTTCGCCAAAGCCCACGAAATACCGGCGGTCACGGTTGCGGGAGTGGGTGGCATAGAGACCATCCACCCGAGCAGTGGCCCGGCAAAGGGCTGCCAGCTCATCATATCCGGCTTCTTTGCCGGGGTGGTATTCCAGACCGGTGGTCAGGCCAAAAGCTCCTTCTTCCAGTGCTTGCTCCAGAAGGCGCACCATGGCTTCGACCTCTTCATCTCTGGCCGGACGGGGTGCGTCGAGTCCCATGACCACATCTCGCAGGGCTCCGTGTCCCGCCATGCCCACCACATTGGTGGCAATTCCGGCCTGATCCATGACATCCAGGAGTTCGGCGTAGGACGTCCAAGTGCCGAGATCCGGTGCTCCCATGGATCGAAGCCTCGCCTTGCGGCTTTCATCCGTACAAGGGGCCAGGCTGACTCCGCACTGCCCAATGACTTCGGTGGTCACGCCCTGCCTGATCTGGCTTTCAGCCCGGGGGTCGACAATGAGGGTCAGATCGGAATGAGTGTGAACATCGACGAACCCCGGAGCCACCACCAGGCCGGTGGCGTCGATGGTCCGTCCGGCCTCAGAGCCGGCCAGATCGCCTATGGCTACCACGCGATCATTGGTGATGCTCACATCGCCGACAAAGCCCGGTTGGCCCGAGCCGTCGACGATGAATCCATTCTCGATCAGGAGATCGAACATCTTCCATCCCTCCCCGTATTTCAGACCCCGCGATTCGATCCAAAACACCAGCTCGGGTTCCTTGACACGATCCTCATCGTAGTGGCGACATGGAGACTATCCCATCTGACATGCAGCTGGTTACTCCTCCGGAAACCCGATGCGGCGGAGCAGATCGTGGTAGCGAGGGTCGGAGCGGAGTGGGTCCAAGGCGGGGTATGTCTCCAAGACCGGCATCAAGGGGTCGCGCTCGCGGTAGCCGCGCTCAAGCCATGTGAAGGCCTCGTCAGTCTCCCCGATCTGAGCGTAGGTATAGGCAATCATCCACGGGGAGTACCCCTCCCTTGCCGTCGCTGCCTTCAGCCAAGTGCGCGATGAACCCTTCCAACCACCTTCGGCCCAGCCTCGCTCCCCCGCATCCCCTCTACCCCCCGACGGATCTTGTATCATCGGAAGCGCTGAAATGCAGGGGTTTTTCAGCATCCTGCTAGGAGTCTGCCGAGAATCCTGGTATTCAGTATCGGTCCGCCTCGGAACTGCTGAGCGTGGGTAGGCTCGCGCTCCTCCCGGCTACCAGACGCCCGGGATCAAGCGGAAGCGAACGCGAGCCGCGAAATCGGCGTAGCCGGGGAGCTCCGCGTGAAGCGTGCGATCCTCGAGCGCCGTGCGGATCACGAGCGCGATGACCGCGAGCAGGGCCGGGACGAAGGCCCAGGCCGACGGGAGCAGGAGCGGCGTCGAGAGCATCCAGCCCACGAAGCCCACGTAGCCAGGGTGGCGCACGTAGGCGTAGGGTCCCGTGTCGATTACGCGATGCCCGTGGTCCGTCTGGATGCGCACGGTCTTCTCGAAGAACGGATTCACGACCATGGACCAGATGACCAGGGCCCATCCCGGGACGAAAATGGCCAAGCCCAGAAGCCACGCTGCGCCGGGTGCGCTCCATGGCTCATCGCGCGCCTCGAGTACTGCGACGGCGTAGATTGCGATCACCACGGGCGTGAACAGCACTAGCCACACACTGTCCCAGGTCTTCGTCCCCTTGCGGAGGCCTACGCGCCTGCGGATCAGCTCGGGATTCCAGCGCAGCAGGCACGCCAGGTTGATGGTCAAGGTCACGACGACGATGCCCACGTAGATCCAGCCGAGCGTCCAGTCCAGCCGGCGCGCGAGCACGAAGACGAGCCCCGCCAGGGCGACCACGGCCGCGACGGCCAGGCCGACGAGGGCCGTCGGCTTCGAGGCCTGGGAGTCGGGGCGCGTCTCGACATCGGCCATTTCGCGTTTCTCCTCGCCTCTCGAACGCCACACCGTGAGTCGATCAACACGCGCATCGGGGCGTCGCTCTTCGTTGCCTAACTCACGATGGACTGCACCAGAGTATTTTATCCAGCACCGGGGTAGGGGAAGGGCAAGAGGTCACCCGAGAGAACCAGGTGTGCCCCGCACGGCCGTCTGACAGCAACCCGGGGCGCCGCATCACCAGGGTGTCCACTATCCAGGAACAAGGTCAGACTTCGCGATGGTTCGCTCCTGGAGAAAATTCCGCTTTGACCGCTTGCATGCCGAAGGTGCTACTGTTGAACGCAGCCGATCCTCTCATTGCTTACTCGAACCACAGGCGGTGCTCCATGGGCGACAAGTCTCCGAAATCCAAAGAACGAAAGAAGAAGCAGGACACGGCGCAGAAGAGTCAGAAGAAAGCCGACGCTCTCGCTAAAGCGAATCCCTCTCCGACCACACCGCTCAAGCGAGGCAAGTAGCCGGATTCCTTCGTTTGGCGGCGCGCAGGATCGCAGGAGTCCTTCGAATGTTGTTCGAAAGCGATCGACACGAACTGCCCGAAGGCAAGCGTTGGGTCGCGTCACTGCTGCATCTCAGGAAATTCCGCACTCCGTCCTCCGCAACTGCAACGCACCGAAATCAGGGTCTCCCGCGCATATACCACAGGCCGCCATCCGGCTCGGCTTCATTCGCTCCTGGCGCGCCCTCACCCGCGAGCTTCCGGGCAACACTCGGAGCAGCGCAGCAGTCACGACGGCTCTCAAAGAACTCCGCATCGCAGGCCGCGCTTCCCATCCATCGGCCAATCGCTCGCCAGTCCGCGTACCCGGGCTTCACACCGAGATGACCTTCTTGACCGCCACAGGCGTGAAAACGATCCACACCGGCGGAGGTCGGGACTCACTTCTCCTCCTGCGGATCATTCCCCGCGGTGACAGGATCGGCCGCGTTCAGTCGCACGGCGGCGCTGCCACGAGGCACTCGCTAACGTGACTCTTGCCAAACGAGCCCGATTCCTCGAATTATTCTGAAGACGTGCAGCCTTTTGTGTGTCTGAAGTCCCGGTCGAAGAAAGGGAGAGTGATGAACCTGATTGGAAATAGCAGTGTCGGTATGGGCCCTGAGAAATTCGGAGCCGATCTCCCAATTACACCGCAGGAGAGATTCGTCAACGGCGTGTATTCTTCAGTGGATGAAGCGACTGCATGCGGAGTGGATCGGCTGCGTAGCGAAGATGACATCATTCCAACCTGTAAAATGGGCTGTTGTCACTGTTGCCGGTTTCACATCCTCACGAACATTGCAGAGGCCCACACCTTGGCGCAATATGTCAAGCGGGAATCGTCAGTAGACCAGATAAACGACCTTCGGATGCGAACGCAACAATGGCATGAATGGGAGAATTCCAGGGAGGGCAGGTATCCGTCGGCCAACATCGACGAGCCGATGGATCCCTCCAACTACGACCATTGCTGCCCGCTGCTGGTAGATGGCGCATGCAGCGCATATCCCGTGAGGCCAGTCGTGTGTCGAACGCATTTTGTCTGTTCGCATCCCCTGTCCTGCTGCGCAGCAAACGATCCGGAATCGACAGAAGACGCTCCGATAGTGCTCACGTCCGTTGTGACGGCGACAAGTCCGTTTTCAATGGCAATAAGGGATCACATCGAAAACGCAGGCTTGGATTTCTCTGGGTCAATAATGCTTCTTCCGCATTGGCTGGCGATTCAAATGGGTTGGGATTTCGCCATATCGTTGTGAGTTCTCGCACAGCTGCGTTTCGGACTGACCCTGTCCCCTCGTAGTGGACTCCCATCCGGAGGGAATGGGAGTATGTGTCCTCCGATACCGATGAGGAGTTTCCGCTCTTCCGGAAACTCCGAAAGGATATAGCCCGCTTCCTTGAGAACACAGGGCGCGCGAAGCAGACCTGGATCCCCTTTCCCGGCTCAGCCCCGAGAAAGTTGAAGAAGAAGTAGACTCTTGGTCGGCTAGAACTCTGGCGGGAATCATTCAGAGACGACAGGATTCAGACATTGACATAACATCATAGGTCAACCTCTTTCCTGACAGCGCGACTTCTAGCCGACATCTCTCACCAGCCGCGGCTCGCCCGCTCCACCGGTTTCCAGGGAGAACACCCATGCGAATGTTCGACAACGCCTCCCCCGGCGCCCCCGAATCCGTCTTGTACACCCGCTGCACGGTGGATCTGGCGAATGCCAGCGCCGAATTCGAGGAGGTGCCGTGCGAGAACCTCGAGGACGTGCTGGGTGGATTCGGCAGGTCTTTCCAGATGCTCGCCGATCTGGACATCCGCGACGCTTTCGCGGACGAAAACCCGCTGATCGTCAACACGGGATTGCTCACCGGCAGCGGCGTGATGACGGCCTTGCGCAGCTATTTCTCCTCCTACAGCCCGGTCAAGACATCCAACCAGGGCCTGCCCGGGGCCATGTGGTCGGCGGCCAGCGGGAAGTTCGGCAGCAAGCTCAAGTGGACGGGCGTGGACGAGCTGGTGTTCGTCAACAAGTCCCCGCGGCCCGTCTACGCCGTGGTCGCCGAGAGCCCCTCCGGCCCCACCTTCGAGCTCTTGCCCGCCGACGAGCTGAGAGGCTTGACCAGCCACGAGAAGATCATGGCCCTGCACTCCAGACACGCCGACGCCCACTTCGCGGTCATCGGTCCAGCCGGGGAGCACCCGGAGGCCGTCCTCTACGCCGCAGTCGCTCTGAGCACCGAGAACCAGCTCAAGTCGGGTGAAGAGAAGGCCCGCTGGGCGGGGCGGGGCGGCATGGGTACGGTGATGGGTTCCAAGAACCTGCTGGCCATCGTGGCCCAGAGCAAGGACAAGCGGGCCAAGCGGACCTCCGTCGTGACCGACCTGAACAAGGAGATCGCCGGGGGGGCGGGCTCGCGGAAGTTTCGCGAGAAGAAGGCGGGTGGTGCGGGCGGCACCTGGTCCAACTACGAGCCGTTGCAGGAGTTCTACCTGGTGCCGGCGAACAATTTCCGGCCCACGGGCAACGACGCGATCGAGGAGATGTTTCGCGACAACCTGGAGGACGAGCTCGTCATCAAGGCGGAGTCGTGCTTCCGGTGCGGGATCAGCTGCCACAAGAACATCTACGAGCGCACAGCCGAAGGCGGCCGAGGCGAATTCCTGGCCAAGTTCGACTACGAGCCGCTCAACCTGTTGTCCAACAATCTGGGCGTGACCGACCCTCGAGAGGCCGCCGCGCTGGTGCGGCGGGTGGACCTGCTGGGCATGGATTCCATCTCCTGCGGCACCACCATCGCCTATGTGTGCGATTACAACGGACGCCATCCGGATGCGCCCATCGCCAACGGCGCCACGTTCGGGGCCTTCGAGAAGATCATGGAGTTGGTCGAGGCGACGGGCTCCGGGAAGCTGCCCCTGGTCGGACGCGGCGTGAAGCGCCTCGCGGAAAGCCTGAACGAGCCAGGGTACGCCATGCACGTCAAGGGGCTGGAGCTGCCCGCCTACCTGCCGGATACCAACCCCGGCTATCCCTGGGCCATCGCCGGCGGCCACATGTCCATGTACACCTTCCTGCTGCTGGCCCTGGAGAACGACACCTCCGTGGACTACTGGGTCAAGGCGATCACGGAGCGGGGTTACGCGCCGCTGCGCGACGACATGACCGGCGCGTGCAAATTCTCGGGGATGACCCAGGAGATGGCCGTCCAGGCCATCCAAGAGGCAGCAGGACTGGAAGTGAGTGTGGAGGAGCTGCAGGCGAGCTTCCGGCGTGCCTTCCTGCGGGGTCTGGCGCTGGAACGCAAGCAGGGCTACGAGGACGGGGATTACACCCTGCCCTCCCAGGTGTTCGATGATCCCAACGAAAGACTGAAGACTCCCAACTTCATCACCCGGGAGTTCTTCGCCGAGATGAAGCGCCGGGTGTGGGAAGTGCTGAACCCGGAAATCGAAGCCCTGTGACGGTCAAGGTCACGCTGGCGCCGATCCCTGGCCGATGCCATCGGTGGCGAGCACACGCTGCAGATGGAAGGCAGCACGGTGGGAGAGGTGCTGCGCGACCTCGGCGAGCGACACGCCCCCCTGGCCCGGCTGCTGTGGCGGGGCGGCGACGTGCTCAACCCCATGTTGATGGTGTTTCGCAACCGGGACGACGTCCGCACCCTGGAGGGTCTCGCCACCCCGGTCCGGCCGGGCGATGAGGTGGCGGTGATCGCCGCGGCGGACGGGGGGTAGGCCGTACTCGCCGATCCTCGCGTTCGGGCTATCCGATCAACAGGAAGGCCCACGCGTCGCGATAGTCGAAGAAGGGCGAGAATGCGGCCGTCGCCAGGACCACGACTCGCCAGACTCCGAACCGAGTCGTGAACGCGGTGCCCCAGTGTTGAGCGCCCCGGACGAAGTGATTGTGATTATCGATCAGTCCCGGGATCACCGTGCGGCCCCCGAGGTCGACCACCTTCGTCTTGCCGCCGGCCAGCTTCTGGATGCCCGCAGAGTCGCCCACCGCGACGAAGCGACCGCTCTCGACGGAGAAGCCGCCTGCGATCGAGAATTGATCGTCCACCGTGAGCACTGTCCCATTCACGTAGACGACATCGGGGCTGGCGAAAGCAGCCGTCGACATCGCGGAGAAGACCACGATCGGAATCCTCAACAAGGCAAGTCGTCTCATGGATTTCCTCTCCATCTGTGTGCGCGGGCTCCTTCTCGCCAGGGTTCCTCTCTCGAGGTTCTCACCTCGGGTCGCAGACCATCAGCTCCCGCTGCTGCTGAGAGTGTCGCAAGGCAGATGAGCCAGAGGAAGATGGCGGTCTTGTCGGCCAGGCGCACACTTCTCCAGCGGAAGAACGCGCTCGCTGTGCTGTCGATGGCGGTGCGCTCGTCACGATCCGTGGAACGTGGATACTCGTGAACCCAGGAAGCTCATCGAGAATTGCCGAGCAGCTTCAGGAGCTGCGCGAAGTATGAATCCTCGTCAGCCTCTTTGGCGTCTACACCTACATGCAATGCGCGCTTCTTCGCGAGGTGTGCAAACATCTGGATTCCGAACCCACCGTCGAGATCATCGGTGATTCTCTTCTTCCACGGTCGACGAATGATCTGTGCGGTCAATCGACGTGTGGTCCTTTCCTGCTTCAGAATGTTGCGGGCGAGCTCCTTCGCCCTTTCGATCAACTTGCCCCTCGGAACCACCTCGTTGACCAGTCCATACTCGAGGGCTTTCTCCGCATCGATCGGCTGCCCTGTCAGCAGGGCATACGCGGCCCGCTTGACGCCCAGGAGCTCCTGTAGGCAGGTGTGGATTCCGTCGCCCGGGACCGATCCAATGCCAGGAAAGTGTGGGTCGAAGATGACTGCATCCTCTGTGCAGATCGTCAGGTCGCACATCAGGCACAGCTCGGCGTGGAAGCCAGGCCCATTGAGCGCTCCGATGGTGGGGATCTCCAAGTCGTTGATCAAGGAAGAGACGTTGGTTCTTCCGTCCTTGAAGGCGTACTCGTAGGCCCAGTGCTCGAGGTCTTCCTCTTCGAGTGCGAAGCCATCGGGATCGATGCTCAGCATGAAGTTCGGTCCGGTACCGGTGAAGATCATGACCTCGTTTTCGGGGTCGGCACCGATGGTCTTGAAGAGCTGCCCGACGGACCGGTGGTTCTCGACGCTCAACTGGATGGGGCCATCCTGTGTGTGGGCGCGGGCCAGGATGACACCATCGTCGCTGCGCTCCAGGACGTAGCTGTCCTTGAAGCTCTCCCGGTAGTCATCGAACTTGGGTGTCGGAACGAAGCGCTGTAGGGACATGAGTCTCCTTTCCTTGTCCAGCCTCAGTCGAGCCCGGCCTGGATGCGGCTGATCTCGGAGATGACGGCCCAGTCGAGATCCTCCATGCCCCCGGCCGCCGCGGTGAGCAGCTTGTCGCGAACGATGCTCCCGAACGGCAGCGGTACGCGGATGTCGCCCGCTGCCTGCAGCATCAGCTCCACGTCCTTCATCGCCCCACTGAGGGCAAAGCCGGCGTCGCTGAAGTCGCGGCTGCGGATCAGCTGGGCGTACTCCTGCAGGGCGGGCTGCCCGAAGAATGCCCCCAGTACCAGTTTCAACATGTCCGGACTGATCCCGCTCTTCTCGCCGAAGGCGAACACCTGCCCCATCAGCTCGACGGTCGCCACCAACGTGTAGTTGATCGCGAGCTTCATGCTGCTGGCCAGGCCGGGGTCTTCCCCGAGGCCGATGACCAGTGAGGTGTAGGCGTCCACGACCGGCCGGCACTCCTCGATCGCCTCTGCCTCGCCCCCCAGGAAGGTCCGGAGCTCCCCCTTGGCCGCCACATCGGGCCTCCCCACCACCGGGCCGACCACGCAGCGACTTCCATGCTGGGCGTGGAGCTCGGCCAGCTGTCGCGCGCACCGCGGCGAGATCGTCGTCGTGTCGATGTGGATTCGGCCGGGTGCCAGGCCGGCGAGGATCCCGTCGTCACCCGTCACCGAATCCAGGACGGATGCGTCGTCCATCAGATTGGTGACCACGACGTCCGCACCGGTGGCTGCTTCCTTCGGCGACCCCGCGGCCGTCGCACCCTCGTCTACGAACGGCTGCATCTTCGCCGCTGTCCGGTTGTACACGCGCAGGGTGAATCCGGCCCGCTGGATGCTCCCGGCGATGCCCGCGCCCATTCGACCCAGTCCGATGCAGGCCACTGTCGTTCCTTCGTTGCTCATGCCGTCAAATCTCCTTCACAGTTCTTGGCGTGCAGTCCGGACAGCCGCAGTCCGGTGACGGTGTCGATCACCACCTCCCGTGGCGCCCGGCTCGGGTCCTGCGTCCACCAGTGCAGCACCTGGATCAGCATTCCGATCACGGCGTGCGCCGCCACAGCGGGATCGAGATCCGCGCGGAAGTAGCCCTCGGCCATCCCCTCGCGCAGCCGTTCTTCCTGGTGCGCCGTCACGAATTCCAGCAGCTCGGCGCCGACGGCCGTCGTGGCGACCTCGGTGCTGAACATGACCTGGAAGAGCGCCGGGTGCTCCGCGGCGTAGCCCACCAGCGCCTCCGCATGGGCGCGCTCCGATTCCTCCACCGTCGCGTACTTCGTGTCAGTAATCCGCCGGACGACGGCGTGCATCTCCCCGAACCCCTGGAAGAGAATCTCCCGGAGCAGATCGTCCTTGTCGGTGAAGTGCACGTAGAGCGTGCCCACCGCCACGCCCGCTTCGCGCGAGATGTCCGTGGCCCGCGTCCGCGCGAACCCTCGGCGGGCAAACAGCTTCTTCCCGGCCTCGATCAGCCGACGCCGTGTTTCGAGTCGGCCCCGCTCCCGCATGTTCGGCACGGCTTCGGCAGCGGTCACGCGTTGACTCCTTGACTGAATAATAACTCAATGAATATAGATTCATTCTAGCGATCTGTCGAGCGGTTTCTGGGGCCTGTGTGACCCGTCAGGGCGATCTGGACCGATCGGGCTTGGCGATTCAGGAAGAGTGTCGCCCGCGGACGGTGCGCGGCCAGAAGCTGATGAACGCATATGCGCAATAGGGGATGGCCGATCTGACCCTGGACAAGCCAATGATCTGATCCTGAAAAGAGAGGTAGAACCCGACAGGTGATTCGAAAAAACACCCCACCAGTGCCTGCGTCAAGTGTCCGGGCACCACTTGCGCCCCCTCGATCGGCGAAAACGATCCCATGCCCCCTTGGGAAGGCGCCCCCTTACTGCCCCATGCGCCGCCTACCCGAGGTTATGGAGGGGGCGGCCTCCCAATACGAGCGCGCCGACGTGCGGGAGTTCGCCCGTCTGGCGTCGGTGCAGGAGGGGGAGTGTTACGAGCTCACGGCCGAGGGCATCCGCAACAAGTTTCCGCGGCTCGAGGAGACCATCCAGTCTGCGGGCAAGTGCAACTACCGAAAGATCGGCATGGCGTTCTGCGTAGGCCTCGAGCAGGAGGCTCGCATGCTGACGGATATCTTCTCTGCCAAGGGCTTCGAGATGGTCTCGGTCAATTGCAAGGTGGGCGCCATCCCCACTCTCAAGGAATGGAGCTTTCGGCAAACCCGGGGCGGTTCAGCCTCCGTCCTTTCCAGCAACGTGACAGAAACCCAGGGCGATGCTCGATCCACTCGGCACCCGGTGTGGGGCTTGTCGGGCGGCCGACAGCAGAGGAAGCCGACTAGACCCGCTCGGGAGAGTCCACCGTGAACTGGTTGCGGACGTTTCCCGTGTTGAGGGTCGAGACGGGTTCGAGCAGCAGGACGTGTACTTCCTCCTGGGCTACGGGCTTGTGCTCGACACCCCGCGGCACAATGAAGAACTCGCCTGGGTCCAGCTCGATGACTCGATCTCGCAGATGGATGGCCAGACGGCCTCGAAGAACCAGGAAGAATTCATCCTCATCGGCGTGATGGTGCCAGACGAACTCGCCCTCGAGCTTCGCGACCTTGACCTGTTGATCATTGAGCTCGCCAACGATGCGGGGGCTCCAGCGTTCCGAGAACTGTCGGAGCTTCTGGGAGAGGTTCACCTTGTGCATCTCGGACCCTCGCGATCGGCAGCTTGTCAGGCCGCACTCTTTTCTTTGGAGGAGGGACGGCGGAAGCCAATGAAACGAGGTACCCGCCGGGCGTAGTCGTCGTACCTGTCGCCCAGCTGCCGGTGAAGCCACGGCTCCTCGGCATACGGTGCAAGGGCGAACCAAGCTGCGCCGAGGGCTGCCACGACAAGGACCAGGAGCGAATTGCAGACGATGGCAAACCCGAGCAGGGCAACGATGTCGCCGACGTACTCGGGATTGCGGGAGTATCGGTAGGGCCCGGACGAGACCAGCTCACCTCCCAGCCCTAGAGATGCGTGAGAACCCAGCGTCCGCAGTCCCCAGAATGCGAAGGAAAACCCGGCCGCGATCAGGAGACCGCCAAATGGGAGGCGTACCCAATGCGGAAGGACCCAGCTGTTCCAATCGAGGAAGCCGAGTATCATTCCACCTGCCAAAGCGACCGACGCCAGGCTCCAAGTGAACCAGAACTGCCACGACCAGCGCCCCGAGGGTGGCCAGATTCGCTTCCTGGGAGATAGGATCGAGAGGACGAGCGAACCCACCAGAAGAGTCTGGCCCGCCACGGCGACTGCAAAGATGATTCTCGTCACGTAAGGTCCGGCTGCTGCCCAACGGCCGGCCGCTCACCGACCGCCTTGCGAAGCCTACCATGCCCGGCCCGGGCCATGGGCGGTCCGATGCAGCGACCTGACAACCGGGGAACCTGATGGGTGTTGGGCGGCGGACGAGGCGGCTGAGGCGCTCCCCGTGGCGAGCAGGGCTTCGATCTTCAGTTTCTGTGTCGCAGGCGATGTCCCCGATTCCTTCTGCACCCTCCTCGGGCATCCGGGGATAGCCGAAGTACGTCCCGCTCATCCTGTATTTCACCCACAGGGGGAACAGGACGAGCCCCAATCCGAGGGTCGACGTATTGGGGACCATGCCAGCGAGTTGCGCCGCAGCCTGGTCTCTGCGGATGTCGAACACATGCGTGGTCCATCGCCCGTTGAGGACCTCGATGGCCGTCTGCGAGACCCCGAGCCTCTTGCTCACGACCATCTGCTTGTAGGCGACGAGCAGAACGCCCACGAGAGCCAAGGGGAGAAACGCGATCTGGAGCAAGGCGAATACGAGAAATGAAAGAACGTTCACAGTCAAGCCCGGGCAGTTTCGGCCCCGCCGCCCAACACATCTACTCAACGATGCGCAACGCCAGATACGGGGCGAGATTGAAGACAAGTATTGCGATCTCGTACTGCGCGAGAAACTGGAAATAGGCGCGCGAGATATTCTCCTCGGAAAGACCGAATATCTTTGCGTGGAGTCGCTTGATTGGTCCACCAGCTAGGATGACAGCGAGCCCTGCAAAGATGAGAACGCCGAAATTCAAGACTGTGCACCAAGCGAAAACTGCGCGGACCGTTTGCATCGAGTCCATAAGGTTGCTCCTTCTTGAGTTGACTACTTCGTTCGGCAGCGAACAATCAACAGGATAGGAAGCGCGAGCGCCAGCACTCACGATTTCGCGGACGCGAGGCAGCTCCGTCCAACATCCCGCCGCCCAACGGCTGACCGCCCACCGGCCGCCAACCGTGACGCTATCATAGACGCGCTGCCCCGGGGGACCCTGACTGGGTCCGCGGATCGATCGGACTGAGAGGTTCGGCCGTCAGGAGTTCCCCAGGAGAGTGGACGCCAGACATAGGGAATACTGGCCCGAACGAGGTGATCCATGGCACGGGCCCGAAGAACCTTCACGCCTGAGTTCAAGCGCGATGCGGTGGGCCTGTTCGTCAAGGAAAGCAAGACTGTCAGCGAGGTGGCCCGGCAGGTGCCACTTTCCCCTGGCCCTAGCTCAGGACGGCCAGCCGCAGTCGGTTGTTGCGCACCCGCTTGCCGCTTGCTTGAGAGGTACGCGGAATCGAGCTCATCGCACCGCGAAATGATCGGAGGCGCTTTTTCCGATAGAGACCAGTCGAGTTCTCGCTCTAGGAACCTGACCCACTCCGGCCACACTGTGATGGTTGACGGG
Organism: uncultured delta proteobacterium; assembly: GCA_963722885.1. Lineage (GTDB taxonomy): Bacteria > Myxococcota_A > UBA9160 > UBA9160 > UBA6930 > CAVXZE01. The sequence continues at coordinate 201,511 of CAVROS010000029.1, read as the reverse complement.
CTACAGCACGAGAACTCGTCGCCCCAGCGCTAGCGCCCACGCCGTCGACGACCACCTCCGCGCCGGGCGGCGCGGTGCTGCGTCAGCACATCCCCGTCGTGCGGCCATTGGATCGAGAGTGGGGTGGTCGTGCTGTTTCCTCCCCACGCAGCGGGCTCGTCTGCGGTGACGAGCACTATCGCGAAACCGTCATATCCCTTGCTGCCCACGGTCTGGATGACCGTGGCGCTGACGCGCGGCTCCGCGGCCAGCAGCTCGTTGAAGCAGCGCACGCCCTGGATGTTGGGATCGTCGCTGTGCGCGTCGGCCACCGCGCCATGTCGAACGACATTGTCGACAATGATGAGGCTGCCCCGGCGGGTGAGTCTCAGGGCCCAGTCGAAGTACGCCGGAATATTCTTCTTGTCGGCATCGATGAAGATGAGGTCGAAGGGGCCGGGGTCCTCATCGGCGACCGGGGGAGGGTGTCCAGGGCCGGACCAACGCGGAGGTCCACGATGTCCGACAGCCCGGCTGACTGAAGGCGATAGGCAGAACCGGGGATCCGATCAATCCTAGTGTTGCGGCTTTTCCATCGATTATCCGCCGCTCTTCGCGAGAACCGATTCTGGCGAAGGACGGGCGACTGGATCCGGCGCCGGGGGACTCGAGCCCCCGCGAGCCGTGGCAAGAGGGGCAATGGCTCGACGCCGAGGCCACCGCTCCGCTCGAACCACTGCGGCGCAGCCGCTCAGCCGGAAGGCTTTCCCCACGGGATCTCTCGCGCGAACGGAGCCCCCTCGACACCGAGAGCGCCGCTTGTGTCCAAGGGGTTGCATTCAAGGGAACACGATGATGAGATGGAGGGGGAGGACGGAAGGATGGGTAGTGGCATCGATCCCATGCGTATGATTCGGCTCCGGCTGCTGCGGGGGCTCCTCGCGGCCACGGCGGGCCCGCGCTACCGCATAGAGCTCGCAGGCGAAGAGGCCGTCGGTGCACCCCGGGAGGAGGCCCTGGGGACACTGCGAATTCGGGACCGGGGGGCTCTCTTCCGCCTCGTCATCGACCCGGAGCTCCAGCTCGGCGAGCTGCACACGCAGGGACGGTTGAGCCTCGAAGGCGACGCCGTCTCCCTGATCGAGGCGGTCTTCCGCGCAAAGGCGGGCGTGGGGTGGGTCCGGAAGCTGCTTTTGCGGCGCCTCCTCGAGCGCGGCCTCGACCAGAGCCTGGCCGCCTCGGCCCGCAGCGCGCAGCACCACTACGACGTGGGCAACGATTTCTACGAGCTCTGGCTCGACGAGCGCATGCTCTACACCTGCGCCTACTTCCCGACGGCTTCGACCGGCCTCGAAGAGGCGCAGGTCGCGAAGATGGACCACGTCTGTCGGAAGCTGGCGCTACGGCCCGGAGACCGGGTCATCGAGGCCGGCTGCGGCTGGGGTGCGCTGGCCCTGCACATGGCCCGGAGCTGCGGAGCGAGGGTGCGCGCCTACAATGTCTCCCGAGAGCAGACGCTCTACGCGAGAGAGCAGGCCGAGAAGCAGGGGCTCGCAGAGCGCGTCGACTTCATCGAGGACGACTATCGTAACATCACGGGTCGCTGCGACGCCTTTGTCTCCGTCGGGATGCTGGAGCACGTGGGCCCGGCCCACTATGGCGAGCTCGGGTCCGTGATCGACCGTTGTCTCGAGCCGGAGGGACGCGGCCTGATCCACACCATCGGGCGCAGCCAGTCGCAGCCCGTGAACCCCTGGATCGAGAAGCGGCTGTTCCCGAACGCCCGACCGCCCACACTCGGCGAGATGATGGCAATCTTCGAGCCCCATGACTTCGCGGTCCTGGACGTGGAGAACCTTCGCCTTCACTACGCGATGACCGCCGCGGAGTGGCTGCGGCGCTTCGAGCGGAACCGGGAGCGCGTCGTCGAGCTGGTGGGCGAGGAGCGCGCGCGCACCTGGAACCTCTACCTGATCGGCACCGCGGCGACCTTCCGGGTCGGAACCATGCAGCTCTACCAGGTGGTCTTCACCCGGGCCACCAATAATCAGATCCCCTGGACCCGGGCCCACCTCTACACGGATGAGCCCTCGGGCTTCGCCGAGCACGCGCTCGCGTCGAGAGAGAGGCGTGGAGCGGTGTGACCTGCTGATCGTGGGGGGCGGTCCGGCCGGCTCGACCCTCGCCTGGGCGCTGCGCGATTCGGGTGTCGATGTGTGGATCCTCGACCGCCAGACGTTCCCGCGCGACAAGCCCTGTGCAGGCTGGATCACACCTCAGGTCCTCGAGGAGCTCGCCATCCACCCCGAGATCTACGCGAAGAGCCGAGTGCTCCAGCCGATCCGTGGCTTCCGGGTCCGGCGGATCGGAAACGCCCCCTCCGAGGTCCGATCGGAGGTACCGATCAGCTACGGAATCCGCCGCTGCGAGTTCGATCAGTTCCTGCTCGAGCGGAGCGAGGCTCACCTGCGGCTCGGCGAGCCATTGCGGCGGTTGGAGCGCGTCGGGGGACGCTGGATCGCGAACGGATCCATCGAGACACCGCTGGTGGTGGGTGCGGGGGGGCACTTCTGTCCGGTGGGACGCCGCCAGAGCACCGCCGGACCGGAGCCCGTCGTCGCAGCTCAGGAGGTCGAGTTCCTGCTGGACGAGCCGGACCGGGGAGATTGCCCCGTCCGGGCCGAGCTACCGGAGATCTTCTTCACCGCCGACCTCAAGGGGTACGGCTGGCTGTTCCGGAAGGGCGACTACCTGAACGTCGGTCTCGGGCGCCGGGACACGCGGCGTTTCTCCGACCATCTGGCGGAGTTCTTGGACTTCCTCCGCGCCGCGGGGCGGCTGCCCCGAGAGCTGCCCAGGACATTTCCTGGACACGCCTACCTGCTCTACAGCGAGTCACCGCGCCAGCTCGTGGGCGAGAACCTCGCATTGGTCGGGGACGCAGCCGGTCTCGCCTACCCGCGCAGTGGCGAGGGCATCCGGCCTGCAGTGGAGTCCGCGCTGCTCTTGGCGCGCTCGCTCCGGAACGCCGCGGGTCCGCCGTACCGCGAGGCCCTCACTGCGTACGAGCGCGCCATGACCCGCCGCTTCGGTCGGCGAGGCCCCCGCCACCGGGGCCTCGCCGACCTGCTGCCGCGCCCGGTGGTCTCGAGACTCGCGGGCAGGCTTCTCGCGAATCGGCGCTTCGCACGGCACGTGGTCGTGGACCGCTGGTTCCTCCACACGGCGGATCCGCCCTTGCCGAGCTGAGCACCTTCCAGCGACGCGATGCCGTGGACGCGCAAGGCGAGGTGATCGCGCACCTCGTCAGCCAGAAGCCTCGAGGGGTCATGGCTCGCGAACACCCATCCGAAGTTGGGCACGGACTGGCAGCGAGCTCAAGCCGATGAACACCGCCTCGCCGGGAGTCCCCGACGATCCTCCAGACCCGGCTCCCCAGAGTCGCCCGCCTTCGACAGCGGTTTTGACAGCAACGGTGTGGCAACCGGGGTGGACGCCCAGAGGCGCGGCGGACGTCCACGGAATCCGGGGTTCCGCCAACCGGGGCGACGCGAGGAGGCAGGTTCGGCCCTCGACCCCGTGCCTCCGCCCTGTCCGGGGAGCCCTGAACGCCACCGCGGATCGATCGGACTGCGCCGTTCGGCCGTCAGCTTCGGGGGCAGGACTGCTGACTCGTTCTATTCTGGATCACGGTGGACGGTGCCGGGTGTGAACGCCGCCCTCCGGAGACACCATGCGGGCGACGCTCACGTTCGCGTGGCCTGAGTTCACCTGGCAAGCTGATCACGATCGTCGTCGAGGTGCTCGAAGCTCTACCGCGCCCAGGTAGCGCTTCGGCTAGCATTCCTTCCGGGTCGCTGGGGCAGGCCGCCAGGGGCCAGAAATCGAGAGAACCGAGGTTCTCTACCTCTGAGGACACTCGGAGATGGAGTGAAAGAAATGTGGAGAGTGGTCGCGATAGGCACAGCACTGCTCATCGTGGGGGTGGCCATCGCGCTCCTCGCGGGGGGATTGTCCTGGATCAAGGCACGCTTCTACATCGATCACATGGAGAATCCGGGCCGGCTGGAGCGGATGCAGGTGGAGCGCGTGGTGGAGACGCTAAAGCTGGTACCGGGATCGGCGATCGCCGACATCGGGGCTGGATCCGGGCTCTTCACGAGAACGCTGGCGAAGGCGGTCGCTCCGGGTGTCGTCTATGCCGTCGACATCAACCCGAATCTCCTCGCGCACATCGAGAAGAGCGCGAAAGAGGCCGGTCTCGCCAACGTCAAGACCGTGCTCGCCACCGAGGGCGATCCCCGGCTGCCGGAGGCGCTCGACGTCGTCTTCATCTGTGACACGCTGCACTTGATCGAGGGGCCGGAGCGGTATCTAGGAGAGCTGCATGGGCATGTCCGCCCAGGTGGGCGCGTGGCGATCATCAGCTTCATCCAGAACTGGCCACCCGTGGGCAGCCAGTTCAGCGCCGACCAACTGGAGAGGTGGATGAAGCAGGCGGGGTTCGCCCTCGCGGAGAGACACGACTTCATCACCGATCAGTACTTGATGATCTTCGAGCGCAGTTGATCGTGAGTCAGGAAGACCGCCGTTCAATTCTCTCGATCGTCCCCTGCACTTCGGGGGTCTTGGAGCTGATCCGGGTTTCTCCGTTCTTCTTGAACCGGAAGTCGCAGTGGCTGCAGCCATCCGCCAAGGTCTGAGTTCTGATCAGGCCCCAGCCAAGAGCGTCGCTTAGCGCGATGTCCGACATGCATACATAGGGCGCGAACTCCTCCGCCCCCAGCCTCTTCGCCAGCTCCAGGTTCCCGCATCGGACATAGTCGACGCCGAAATCGAAGTCGCTCCCATCGCCTGAAAGGTAGCGGACCTCGAAGTCACCGAATCGCGGCTGCTCGTTCTTCTCTTCGCGTCGCCTCGCGATCCGCCTCACGATCCCCGAGTGCATGAACCGCCTGAGTAGCCAGCGCTTCCATTTCGGGAACCCACCCATTCTCAAACGGATCGCCTCGTGACAGATCTCCCAAGCCTCCGGCGCCGTTCCTCCGCGCTCTTCCACAGCCTTGTAGACGGCGATCTCCTGGGAAGTAATGCGAAGGAAGCTGTTCATCGCCCTCGCTCGCACACCCTCGATGCGCGGAGTCTGCGGGATGATCTCTTCGTACTTCTCCCGGGCAGCGCTACAGAGAGCGTCCGCGCCCTGCTCGCCGTATCGATCGGCGAGGAAGCGCCGGACGAGTCGGGCAGTCTCGTCGAAGTCGCCGAGCAGGCTTTCGCTCTCCCGAGTCCGAGAATCGTTTTGCACTTCGCCCTCCGATGGGTGCGGTGCCGTCCAAATGATTGTCGCTCGATCGGGCGACGCCAGTCAACAGGCGGGCTCCCGCGAGCACCGGCGAGACGCCCTTTCTTGAATTGTCTGGCCCTTGCCGGATCGACGCTAAGCTTGGACCTCTCATTTTGGTGAAGGAGATCGAACCATGGGAGTCCACGACGTCGACATGACGGGCCGACAGGTCATGGTCACCGGCTGCACGGCCGGACTCGGAAGAGTCGGGGCGATCAAGCTCGCAGAGATGGGTGCCGACATCGCGCTGGTCTGTCGCAATCGCAGCAAGGGAGAAGCGCTACAGGAGGAGATCGCGCAACGAACCCGGCGCGACTGCGCTTCGCTCTTCGTGGGTGATCTCGGATCCCAGAGAGACATTCGCGCCATCGCCGAGGCCTATCTCGCGACGGATCGACCCCTGCACGTGCTCTTCAACAACGCGGGCGTGATCATGCAGAGGAAGACAGAGACGGTGGACGGCTTCGAAACCACCTTCGGGGTGAATCACATCGGCTATTTCCTCCTGACCCTTCTCCTCGTGGAGCGCCTCGAGGCCTCGGCGCCGGCCCGGATCGTCAACACCGCCTCCGACGCGCACAAATCCTCCGGTGGTCGCCTCGACTTCGACAACCTCCGAGCCGAGAGGAAGTTCAGCATCATGCGCGCCTACGGGAGCTCGAAGCTCGCCAACATCCTCTTCACCCGGGAGCTCGCCCGGCGCCTCGAGGGGCGCGACATCACGGCTAACGCCTTCCATCCGGGCATGGTGGGAAGCGACTTCTCGAAGAACAACGGCCTGCTCGCTCGGATCGTGATGAACCTGCTTCGTCCCTTCTCGCGAAGCAACCTCAAGGGCGCCGAGACGGGCATCTACCTCTGCACCTCTCCCGAGGTCGAGGGCGAGACCGGGCGTTACTACTACGACTGCAAGGAGCACGAGCCCGCCGAGCAGGCGACGAACGACGAGGACGCAAAGCGCCTCTGGGAGCTCAGCGAGGGCTGGACAGGGGCGAGCCTCTGAGCCGTTGGCTCCCACCAGGCGCGACGCGCCGAACAAGGGAGAGGATGCGACCCGATGAGCAGAATACGAGTCTACTGCGCTGTCTCCCTTGACGGCTTCATTGCGGGGCCGGATGACGACCTGAGTTGGCTCGGAGAACCTGATCCAGAGGAGGTGGGTGACCCCGGTACGGTCGGCTTTCCCGCGTTCATGGAGCAGACGGGGGCGATGCTGATGGGAAGACGGACCTTCGATACCGTGGTGGGCTTTGAAGGAGACTGGCCCTACGGATCCACGCCTGTCTTCGTTGCGACGTCACGACCTCTATCTGATGCCCCAGCGACGGTATCAACTTGCCATGGCGACATCCAACAGCTCTGCGAGCAGGCCAAACACGTGGCTGGCGACAAGAACGTCTATCTCGATGGTGGGAACATCATCTCGCAGGCGCTCGACGCGGGCTGCGTCGATGAGTTGATTCTAACCGTGGTGCCGGTACTTCTCGGTCAGGGCGTGCCTCTCTACCGGGGAAGACAACTCCAGCGCTTCAACGCAGAGTACCTGGGGCGGTTGGGCGAGATGATGCAGATGAAGATGACGAAAGCAGCACAGCTGGCCAGTTGATGGATGCCAGGACCTTCGTGAGGAATCACGAAGGCCTGGCAGACGCCAATCCCACCATGATGCTCATCCGCGGGCGGTGACGGAGCGGGAGGCGATTGGGCGCTCTACTTGCCCTGCTTGGCGAGCTTCTTGGCGGCCTTCTTGAGCTTCTTTTCCTTCGGTGTGAGCTTGGCCTTATTCGTCTTTTCGGTGCGCTTCTTGTCTTGGGCTTTGGACATGGACCAATGATACCCCCGCGGCGCAACAAGGCCAGCGCCGGCCGGGGACGACCTTCGGATTCCGCTGCTCCCGAGCCGTCGCGAGCTTCCCCATCGGAGGCATGGAAGAACACTCTCCGCGACGGGTATAGTCGCTGACTCAATGAGGAGGGCCAACATGAGATCCGTCCGGGCGATGCGCTCCCTCCTCCTGTTCGGGCCACTCGTCGCTCTGATGGGCTGTGCGGTCCTGCAGGAGGGAGGGGAAGAGACTCTGCGCCTCAAGGAACCCAGGATCTACCCCATCCCGGAGTCGGAATGGACTGAACAGCAGAGGCAAGCCCTGACTCCTCTCAGGAGGGGAGACGGGCGCGTGATCAACCTCTACACGACACTCATTCGGCACCCGGAGCTAGCCCAGAGCTGGAGCGCCTTCGGGACTCACGTGATGCGAGACTCAGCCCTTCCGCCCAGGGACAGAGAGATCCTGATCCTGCGTACCGGCTGGCTGTGCAGATCAGAGTACGAATTCGGACAGCACACATTGATAGGGAAGCGAGTCGGTCTGAGCGATGGCGAGATCCTTGCAGTCACACAGGGACCGGACGCCGACGCCTGGAGCGAGTTCGACGCAGCTCTGATCCGCGCCACCGATGAGCTGCATCACGACGCCTTCATTACAGACGACACCTGGCATGTACTCGCGAAGCGCTACGACGAAAAGCAGCTCATCGATGTGGTCATGACGGTGGGCCAATACCACCTGGTCTCCATGACGCTGAATTCGCTGGGTGTGCAGCTAGACCCGGGCGTCCCGGGATTCCCCCGAGGCGTTGCGGAGTAGACCGCTGGCGGCAGCCTCGGGGATCGTCGGCGAGATGGAGTGATTCCGTCCCGAACGAGAAAAGAGAACACACAGGCATTCTCTTCCCGGCGGCTCGGCAACCTTGCAGCTCAGACCCGCGAAGGAGCGATCCAGGTTACGTTCTTGCCCTGGGAGAATCCATAAAGTTGAATCTTTTCAGATGGTTAGAAGCCTGCGTTGGAAGACAAGGAAGGAGAGGATTGACAGGCGCGGAGAGGATTCTATATTTCGATATATGTCGATTTCGAATAATATAGATATAGAGCTGCTCGCGACGAGACTCAAGGCCCTGTCGAACCCCAGCCGGCTCCAGATCTTTCGCCAGCTCGCGCTCTGCTGCGAGACGGGAGCCAGCTGCGGCACCGGCGAGCAGGCCATGCGCCGCTGCGTGGGTGAGCTCGGTAGCGATCTTGGCCTCGCGCCCTCGACCGTCTCCCACCACATCAAGGAGCTCCGCCAGGCCGGGCTGATCCGAGTCGAGCGCCGCGGACAGAACATCCATTGCTGGATCGATCCGGACGTCGTCTGCTCGCTCGCCGACTTCTTCAAACAGTCGTGGGTCGCGTGCAGTGGCGCTGACGAAGCTGCCGCCTGAGGAGATCAACATGTCCACGAACGAGAACCTCGGTGGTTCGCACCAGATCCGGGAGGCCGTGAAGAAGGACTACACGCGCGTCGTGGAGCAATCATCCGGCTGCTGTGGAAGCGGGCCCACGCATCCCGAAGAGATCGCCCGACGCATCGGCTACTCGGACGACGAGATCCAGGCGGCGCCCGATGGAGCGAATCTTGGCGTCGGCTGCGGAAATCCGACGGCGCTCGCCGCCCTCCGCTCCGGCCAGGTGGTGGTCGACCTCGGGTCTGGCGCCGGCTTCGATGCGTTCCTCGCGGCGCGTGCTGTCGGCCCCAACGGTCGTGTCATCGGTGTGGACATGACCGACGCGATGCTGGAGAAGGCGCGCGAGAACGCACGAAAAGGCGATTTCACGAACGTCGAGTTCCGGAAGGGAACCATCGAGGACCTGCCGATCGAAAATGAAAGTGTCGACGTGATCATCTCGAACTGCGTGATCAACCTCTCTCCGGAGAAGGATCGGGTATTCCGCGAGGCCTTCCGAACCCTGCGACCTGGCGGGAGGCTGATGATCTCGGACATCGTCCTGGAAAGACCTCCGCCCCCGGAGATCGCGGGAGACATCAGCTCTTACACCGCGTGCGTAGCCGGCGCCAGTGTTCGCGCGGAATACCTCGAGCAGATCGAGGAAGCGGGCTTCCGAGACGTGACCATCGTTCGAGAGGCAAATGCCTCGGGTGCATACCCTTCCAACGAATCGGCAAGTTGCGACTGCTGCGGGCAGGCCGCCACCGAGACCGACAAGCTTCAGGGGTTTCTCGAGAACGTCACGAGCGTTCATGTAGAGGCGGTCAAATGAGAGACCGAGCCCTGAACACGACAGTGAAGCTCACCGGAGAGATATCCGAGATGAAGTGGCCGGCAGAGGATTGCGCGACGCAGCGACCGAATGACGTTCTGGCCGCGTATCGCGATTCGGTGTGCGGATTCGTGCTGCGGCGCGTCGGCGACCGATCCCTCGCCGATGACCTGACCCAGGAGGCATTTCTGCGCGCTGAGCGATCGATCGGCTCCTACCGACGCGAGGCCAGCCTGAGGAGCTGGATATTCGCCATCGCGTTGAACGTGGTGCGAGACCACTTCCGCGCTCTCCAGCGAGCGCCCGATTCGGCTTCCCTTGCCGCGGCGGCGGAGCAAGCCTCTCCGGGGGAGGGGGCCGAGGGAGCGCTGCTCGAGTTGGAGATGGCCTCCTGCGTCGGTGGATACATCTCCCGGCTGCCTCGTCTTCACCACGACGTGGTTTCGATGCATGACATGGCCGGCCTGACGCACGCCGAGATCGCAACGGTACTCGGGGTATCGGTGGGCAACTCGAGGGTGCTACTTCACCGCGGACGCGCGGCGCTTCGCCGAGCGCTCGAGGAGGACTGCCTCCTCTCCTTCGGTGGCGAAAGCATCCCCTGCGAGCGAAAGCCCGCCACAGAGCGGGGCGAGAAGGACGACTCCTGCGCCTGTGAGGTGTAACGGTTTGGGCTGCCGTTTCGTCCAAGTGACAGAAACATCAGCACCCAGAGCCGCGAGGCAAAGGAGAGGACCATGGAATGTCCGGCCGAGAAGATGCAGAAGGACGAGAACTATAAGCGCATAATGCTGGTTGCAGCGGGATCCGCGATGGCCGCCAGCTGCGAGCCGTGCCTCAACATGGTGATTCCCAACCTCATCGAGGTCGGAGTTCCAGAGGCCGAGATTCGCAGGGCGGTAGAAATCGGTCAGTGCGTGAAAGACAGAGAAGCCGACATCATGAAAGAGGCGGCCGATGTTCTCGTGGGCACGAGTTTCCTGGATGCGGAGATCCCGGAACAGTGCGCCCAGGAGGTGATGGAGATGCTAAAGGCCGACAGGACGAGCATGCTGATCGCTTTCGGGGCCGCCGTGGCGGGTAACTGTGATTCCTGCCTCAACACGGTCACCCGGGAGCTGATAGAAGCAGGGGTCACCACCGAGGAGATTCGCGGGGCAGTGGAGATCGCTTTGACCGTGAAGGGAAAACCGGCTGCCATCGTAAAGGAGACCGTAGACAAGCTGACCGGTGAGCCCTTAGATGTCGTGCGGCAATCCATGGTCCAATAGATCTCATACGAGTGTAGACAAGCGGATCGCTGGTGCGATTGGGGAAGATCCCCAGCAGGTTCAGCGAATTGGTGGGAGGTTCACTCCCATCGCTCCAGCCACAGCATCTCCGCAAGTAGCCGTATTCTTGTGTTGATGCGATAGGACTTGATGTAGAACCCATCGCCCTCCAGTGTGCCTTGGCGGAGTTGCTCCAGTGTTTCTTGAAGATCAACCAAGTCTGCATAGTCGAGGACTGGAGCCCCAGGCGGCGTCTCTCGATGCGCGGTGAGAAGCCGCGTTCCGGCGGGAACGGTCTCGACCATGCGCCGCGCGGTAAGCAAGTAGTGGTTGAGATCCGAGCCCGGCAGAAACGCGAACAGCGGCCCCTCATAGATGTAGTCGCCGGTAAACAAGAGCCGGCGATCGCGATCCAGAAGGACGATGGATTCGGGCGCATGACCCGGTGCATGAATCACGGTGAGAGTTCGCGAACCCAGGTCGACTTGGGACTCTGGAGCCCACCACTCCGACACCACGAGAGTGGGCGGATCGAACTCCTCCATGAATCCAAGGTGTTCTCTTGAAGATGGTCGAAATACCCCGGACTGCGCTCGTTCGCGGAGATGGGGCAGGTCCACGAGGGCGATCCGATCGAACTGCTCGTGGTTTCCTACGTGGTCGTAGTGTAGATGAGACGAGGCCACCGTGACCGGCAACTCCGTCAATGACTCCACGACGGGTTTGATGTCCCTGAGGCCGGGGCCGGAGTCGAACAGAATGGCGCGATTGCTTCCGAGGATCAGGTAACTGTAGTTCTGTTGCCAGTACCGCGGCTCGCCGATCGCAATCGTCTGGGTGTCAACGAACTCGATAGTGAAGTAGTCGTCAAACCAGGTAACCGACTCCAATTCCGACGAAGGTTCACTCAACGGTGGAGGCTCCTCCACCAGTCCGACGATTCGGAGGCCCAGAATTCGTCGGTGCGGCCAGGCCGTAGTCGCAAGTATGGCGAAGAGCACAGCTGTAAACAGCAGTATGCGTACGATCTTGGTCTGCTTCACTTCGCGACGAGCCGCCCAACGTCTGGCTGCCAAGTTGCGACTTACACCTAAGACTACCACGGGCGAGGCGCCCGTCCATTTGACAGCGGTAAGGTAGCAGCCCGGAGCGACGCGTGGCTGTTCACGACAAACTAGATGCCATAGAAGTCATAGAATCGCTGTGCCGGGGCATGGACAGTAAGCACCTTGAAGGGGAAGCACTCATCCACGTGATCAACGGTCGAGGTCTGCGCAAGTGACGTCAGGAACTGACGCGTCATGGGCTCCTTGGCTTCACCGCGGTGGTCCAAGAATTGACCCCAGAGCCGCATCGATCGAAATCCACCTCGAACCACGCGGGCAGAGGAACCGTACTCCACCGGAAACAATCGGCGGTAGGCATTGAGGTTGTAGAGACACGACACACCGATCACCGTGACGTCATCGCCTGCCGTTCGCCTCAAGTGCGTGAAGAGTCGCCCGTAGATCCGCTCGTCGTTGTTCGATCCGCGCGACTCCTAGAGGCGAGCGGCCACCCGTCTCTGCGTTTCGGAAATGCAGCCGAACATGACTCGCGCCTGATAGGGCGTAAGAGAAGCAGCCAATTGTTGCCACGACAGGTGGGGCCGTCGTCGCCTCGGGGTCCTCGAGATAGAACCGGTACGTCCAGTCCCGGCCATCCTCTGCATCGCGCAGACCCGCCAGATACGCCTGCCAGCCTTCGTGGTCGGAGTCGAACCTACGTCCAAGACCGAATCGGACATAGAGATTGGTGTACTCGAGAAAAGCCCGGTCCAGAGGCATTCCAGAAAGCGCGCGAACTCTCTCTGCTAACGCAAGCTGGAGATCAAAGAACTCTTTAGCGAAGACCATACTGCTCTTGGCAGTGCTGCTAGCACATGGTTCGTCCAAGCGCGCCGTCCAACGTCTGGCCGCCAGGCCGCGGCCGGCACCGAGCGTACCACGGGCGCGCCGCCCCGGGGAGCCCGGACCGGCGCCGCGGATCGGTTGCGGCGAGGCGCTCCGCCATCAGCTTCGGCGGGTTTCTAGCCGGCAGAATCGTACTGCGTGAGCTCCACAACGACGCCGTCCGGAGCAGCGATGTACGCGTAGGTGAGCCCAGATGGCTCTCGGACGGGTTGGCTCAGGATGGGAACCCCGGAAGCCGAGAGTTCCGCGACCGCGGCGTCGACGTTCGCGACGCGGAGGCCGAAGTGGGCGACGCCAAAACCATGGCGGTACGCTCCATCGCCGGCCTCGGGTGGAGGCGCCGGGGCCAGCCCACTCGGAAAGCTGCCTAGAACCAGGACTTGCCCGCCGAGCGCAAGGAAGATTCGGGTGTCGCCGTTGGCATTTGTGTTGCGAAGGAACGGCTTCGCTTCGAAGTGACGCTCATAGAACCGCGCCGATTCTTCCGGCTCGGCCCCGTAGATGTGGATGTGATCGAGTGATTTCACCTGCAACGATCTGCGCCTGCCTCCTGCCGCCAGAGATAGAGCAGCTGCGCAAGCAGCTCCATGGTGCCAGCTCTCATGGCTGGCTCAACTTCTAGGGAGAACGGTGTAGATACTCCTAAGTGACGTCAACGTGGGATTCTATACGAGCAATCATTCTCTCCACACCATTATCTTCGATGGCAATGGTTATCGCTCCGGTCGGGCATGCCCTCTCGCACCTTCCGCAACCTCTGCAGCGATCCTCGCCTTCTCGGTCAATCACTGCTGTGGAATCTATCACCTCCATCCCACCGTATATGCATACCTCGAGGCATAGCTCGCATCCATCACAGAGATCCTCATCGACCGTGACGGAAACACCCTCCATCTTCTGATGCCACTGTCTCAGATACCTCGGCGAGTCCTTGGCTAGAGCCCTCGACACAACAGCAGGGGCAACAGAAGCACAGATGCATCAGATCACCTTGTTCAGGGAGAGCCCGGTAGATTATCGTGTCGGATTTGACTCTTCCCAGAGAGGGCAACAGCCCGGCCGCAACCGCACGTCGCGAACGTTCCATTGCTTCTTCTTTGGTGGCGATGCTCCCCGAGGTTCTCATCCTCAGGACTCCCTTGCCCAGCGCCATGCATCCAAACTGGTCCGGGTCATGATCCTTGCAGCCTGCGATCGCTCGACAGGGGCACACCGGGAAGAGATAGACATGACTTGCCTTGTCGATGAAATGCTCGAGAACTGCGAGAGGTATTGGCTGGTTCTCATACGTTCCCAAGGACTCATTGATTGGAATACGAACGTCGTTGGAGTTCTCGGGGTCCGCAGTCCGCTCCATGATCGGCCGAAACGCGGGTATTCGCAGCAGGCGGGCAGTCAGGCTTCTCTGCTTGGTAGGGGCATTCTCTTCGGCGGAATGGGTGGTAGGGGCATTTCCGGGAGCGAAACCGGTGACCTTTCCCACGGTAGTATGCACTAGAGACCCGTCGGCACCTTTCGCGGCAACCAAGAAGTCTGTCGTCCCAAAGGCCGGCCAATGCCTGAGTTCGTTGTTGAGGAATTGGTAAGCCAAATCAAGATCAGTACACCCCAGCAACAGAGTCGGGTCTTCATGCTCTTCGTCGATCTTGAATGAATATTCTGTCTCGTCGAATACTTGATATCCTTTAATGGGGCCGAATTTCCATTGCACTACTTCGTGGAAGTCCTTCATGTCCTCTGCATAGTATTTCTCTCGCAGTGCATACTTCGCGGCATCTTCCAGCATCTTCACGAAGAGCTCTCTGACTTTGACCTCTTTTTCGTGCATGGCTACTCCGGCCTTCTCGTCCATCTCAAAGGCATTATGGTCCAACCGCCCAACAGAGGCTCTCCTGACGGTAGCCGAGCGGGAGATTCGCCGGGCGTCCTCGAGGCCTACGTGGCGAGCGAGTTCTCGGAGCTGTGCCGCCGAGAAGGCATCGCCTCCAACCTGTACTACCGCTGGAGCAAGGATTTCCTGGAGGCGGGCAAGAATCAGCTCCAGGGGGGATACCCGGCGCGATATGGGTGGCTCCCTGAATGCCCGGGTAGAGTGTGCCGGGCAGATCTAGATCGAGCTCCTCGAATCGATGAACGAACGCCGACGATCACTAAGTAACGTCGACGTGGGCCTCAATTCGGGCGATCATTCTTTCCACGCTGCCTTCTTCCAGCGCGATGGTTATCGCTCCAGTGTCACACACCGTTTCACATCTGCCGCAGCCAAAGCATTTCTCGTCGTCCCGTTCCAGCTTGCCATCCACCATTTCCAGCGCACCGAAAATACAGACTTCAGCGCAATCTCCACAGTCGGTGCGAAGCTCCTCGTCTGCTGCAACAGTCAGCCCTTCCAATCTCTCCATAATTGATCTTAAATAGCTCGGTGCGTATTTTTCGCCCTTCAAGACGCAGCAGCACGGGCAGCAATAGCACAGATTGAAGAGGTCCCCTGTATCAGGGATAGGTCCACCGATACGGTTGATGGCATCGCTTCTGAGCCTGCCGAAGCCTGGGATCAGCCCGACCTCAACGGCCTTTCGCGAGCGCTCCAATGCCTCTTCTTTCGTGGCGATATGCCCCTGTACAATGAGGCCGTCATTGGGCTTCATTCTCAGAACGCCCCTACCCAGACACATACAGCCAAAATTGTAGTGATCAAAGTGCTCGCACTTCCGCGTTACTCGACAAGGGCATAGATCGTAAAGGAAGATATGACTGGCCTTGTCGATGAAATGCTCCACGACTGCGACAGGCAGTATTTCGTTATTGAATCCACCTAGGGATTGGTTGATTGGAATTGCCACGGCGGTTGAGTGTTGCGGCTCCTTCTGTTCTCTCCATGATCGGTCTGAAAGGCGGTAGTTTGCCTACGAGAAGACTCGCCAGCCTCCATGAATCGGCGAGAGCAGGATTTCCCGATTTCGGGGATGTAATCTCGAAATCAGCCTGCATGAGGTCGCGCATGTCTTCAAAACCATCCCTAAAGAACTGCTTGGCATCTTTGAGGTCATCGCATTCGATCAATACGTCCGGATCTTCGCCTGTACTGGCGCTATGGACCGCACGCGGTAAAGCTGATCGCGTTCCATCGAGTGATGAGGACGAAGGGAAAGACGGTCGAGGAGACCGCAGACGTCGTCTGCGAAGTCACCGAGGGCCGGCTCGACCCCCCCCGTTGGAAGGGTCCGAATTGCGGAATATCGAAAGCGGAGTGGTGCGAAACCCGAGAGCTCGAGTGACGGGCGGAGATGAGCGTTGAAGCGCTACGTTTGGATGGGTGCGCCCATGCTACGCGCCCGACATCGCAGCGGCACAAACAGAGAGAGATGAATCGACATGAGCCATGAGATCTACCGAAAGCTGGCCACGGTTCTCGACACCCTGCCCAATGGCTTCCCGGCAACGGAAGACCACCTCGAGATCAGGATACTCCAGAAGATCTTCGAGCCCGATCAGGCAGAGCTGCTCTGCGATCTTCGGCTCGCCTTCGAATCCGCGGAACAGATCTCCGAACGCACCGGTCGTCCACTCGAGGGTCTGGAAGAGAAACTGATCGAAATGACCGAGAGGGGCCAGCTCATGGGCACGGTGCTCGGAGGAAACTGGCTCTTCAAGATGTCGCCCTGGGTGGTCGGGATCTTCGAGTATCAGCTTCCGCACATGGATCGAGAGCTGGCCGAGATGACCGAGGCGTACAACCTCAAGGTGTTCGGCCCGCAGTTCTTCTCGGAGACTCCGCAGATCATGCAGACGCTCCCGATCGAAGAGGAGATTTCGTCTGAACAGCGGGCTCTTCCGTACGAGAAGGTTTCGTCGCTGATCGACGATGGCCGGTCCTTCCTCGTGATGGAATGTGTCTGCAAGAAGCAACGCCACCTGGTGGACAAGCCATGTGACCGGCCGCTCGAGGTCTGTCTGGGCGTCGCCCCCGTGGAAGGGGCCTTCGACAATCCCAGTTATGGAAGGACCATCACCAAGGGAGAAGCCTACGAGCTTCTGGCCGAGTGTGAGGAAAACGGGCTGGTACACCTGACCAGCAACACCCAGAGCGATCGTCACTTCATCTGCAACTGCTGCAAGTGCTGTTGCGGCATTCTCCTCGGAATCAACGAGCTGGGAGTCCCGGCGACCAGCGTCGTCAGCTCCCACTACTATGCCGAGATCGATGTCGACGAGTGCAATTCTTGCGGGGTCTGCGCGGACGAGCGCTGTCAGGTCGGCGCCATCGATGAAAAGGACGACTACTACGAAATCATCAGCGAGAAATGCATCGGCTGTGGCCTGTGCATCACTACCTGCCCGGAGGAGGCCATCCAGCTGAAGCGCAGGCCAGAGAGCGAGATCGTTTCCCCGCCGCTCGACGAAGCGGAGTGGTTCAAGGCTCGCGGCCAGGCGCGCGGGGTGGATTTCAGCAAGTACGAGTAGACGGCTTCCTGTAGTCAGCTGCCGGAGGGGGCCGCTTCGGCCGGCGCTTTTCCAATGTCTCATCGAGTCGGCCAAGCTCGCGGAGGTGGGGCCGCGCGCATATTGACCAAAGGCACCCGATGGTGGGAAGATGGGGAGGACTTACCGGCATCCGCCGCCAGATCGAGGTTGCGAGAAGGAGGGACGAGATGGGGGACCGCTACTCCGAGTTGTTCATCACCCCCGAGAAGTTCGACCTCACCAAGCTCAGGGAGCTGGGCGGGCCGAACGGGTGGCTGCTCTTCGTGGCCTGCAACTCCGGCGTCGAGTTCGCTCGCCAGGTGAAGCTGGAGTACGAGTCGCTCCTCGCCGAGCGTCACAGCGATCTCTCTGAGGTCCCCTTGGAGGGCTCCCCGGAACGGCCCGTCACGCGGGAGTTCTCGGACACGGAGACCTGTCCGCGGATGGGGCTCCACGTCGCTGGCTCCGACGCGTTCGTCTTTCAGTGCGCTCACGAGAAGCTTTCCGGCCGGACAGTCAACGAGAACATCCAGCAACTTCTCCAGACGTGCCGGACCCTGCGCGCCCACCGGGCGAAGACGATCACCGTCGTATTGCCCTACATCCCCTACTCGCGTCAGGACAAGCCGACGTTCATGAAGCGCGAGGCCACGCTCGCGAGCCTCTTCGCCGACCAGCTTCGCGTCGCCGGGGTCGACATCCTCCTGACTTACCACCCGCACACGATGGCCCTCGACGGGTTCTACGAGCCGGCGATGAAGTTCGTGGCGCTCAGCGGCATCGACCTCTTCATCCACGTGTTCGAGGAGTTCCGCGGCAAGAAGAAGGCGATCGCGGTCAGCACGGATGCGGGCGGCGCGAAGTTCACGGTCCACTTCGCGAAGGCGATGGACATCACGTACGCCATCACGAGCAAGTTCCGGGACCACAAGGGCAAGGCGGACCTCCTCGGCGTGGTCGGCGACACCGACGGAAAGCGGGTCGCGCTGGTCACGGACGACGAGACGGTCACGGGGACGTCCATTCTGAAGACGGTGGAGACGCTCCACGACCGCTACGGAATCAAGGAGACCCACGTCGCCATCAGCCACCCGAAGCTGGACCAGGAGAGCATCGCGAGGCTCGTTCGGGCCCACGAGAAGCACGGGCTGAAGGAGCTCCACGTCACGGACACGATTCCTCAGACCCAGGACTTCCTGTCACTGCCGTTCGTGCGGCTCCACCCCCTGGCGCGCCAGTTCGCCACCACGATCAACCGTCTTCACTACAATCAGTCGGTGAGCGAGCTGTTCTACAGGCTCTGAGGATGCGCCGCGTGTCTCTGGAACCGTGAACGCAATCCACCTCGAGAAGGAGGCAGAACCATGGCCTATCCGAAGATCCCCGGTCTCAGTGAATTGGCTTCTCAGCTTGCCCTATACAGCCAACTGAAACATGAGTATGGCGCCAAGAATATTTCCCCCATTCTGAAGCGTGCGGAAAAAGACATGCAATCTGCTCTGGCAGAACTGAAGAGGCTGGCCATCGACAGAGGCATGGCTGATCGTGAGCCGGACGATCTTGCCTCCATCAAGAAGCTGAGGCCCAGGGGACCCCGACGACTGTGGGAGGGGATAGACAGGAAGCAGTTCCAGGACAAGTGCGAAGGTGCACTGCTGGGACGTATGGCGGGATGTACGCTCGGGGCCCCCGTTGAGGGTTGGCCCATCCATCGAATGAAGAACCTTGCCAAGGAGAACGGCGATGCTTTCCCGCCAAAGGATTATTGGTCGTACGTCTACTACCCCAAGGCCTTGCGGTATGGGGTAAGTCCGGTTGAAGCCTATACCCGCGGAAAGATGAATGGTGTTCCGGTCGATGACGATGTTGTCTACACCCTCCTGGGGTTGCTCATAGCCGAGGACTTCGGCCCCGATTTCACCACCGAAGAGGTCGGTCGAGCATGGCTGAAGTATCTTCCCTATGCCGCAACGGCCGAAGCGGTTGCCCTGGCCAATCTAAAGAAGGGCGTGTCGGCAAAGAAGGCCGCCCTGAAGGACAATCCCTTCTGCGAGTGGATCGGTGCCGACATCCGATCCGATCCCTGGGGATACATGGCACCCGGCTGGCCGGAAAAGGCAGCCGAGATGGCCTACCAGGACGCCTTCATCAGTCACCGGCGTCAGGGGATATATGGGGAGATGTATTTCTCTGCCGTGATTGCCGCAGCCTTCACTGTGTCGGATCCTGTTGAAGCTCTCGAGATCGGCCTGAGCGAGATTCCCAAAGCAAGTGCCATGGCACAGGCGGTGCGATGGGCCCTGAAGACGGCACCCCAGATCAAGAACTATCAGCTGGCACGGGATGCCGTAGACCGTCGGTTTGGCGGGATGTCTCCCGTGCACACGCTGAACAACGCATGCTTGACGATTTGGGGTCTGACCATCGGAGGGACGGATCTCACCAAAGCCATCGGGGAGACAGTGGCCATGGGGCTGGACAACGATTGTACTGCTGCAACCGTTGGCAGCATTCTCGGTGCCGTTGTCGGCAGAGAGGGCATCCCCGAGCATTGGCACGAGAATTTCAACAATACGGTTCACTCGTATCTTATTGGCAAGAAGCGCTTCAGCATCAGCGGCCTGGTCAAACGCTTCACCCGGCAGGCGATTCGGGTGCACGGCCAATAGGGACGGCAAGAGGGGCTCTCATTGCGGCGACGTCCTCCGGTTGCCCCTATCTTCTACACGCCGACGCCAGTGGATCCACCTGATTGAAGCGAACGACTTGACGAGGGAGTATCGCGATGGCACGGCCCATGTGGTTCGTGAATCTCCTCAAGAAGTACTTTGCCAGCCGTTTTTCTCTTGCCAGGCTCACCACGGTACCGGTCGTCGGCCGGGTCATCGATTACGGGCTCTTCGATGGTGACGACATCATCTATTTGCCCAAGGAAAGCGTGATTCAAGTCAACGAATCCGTCACGCGCCCGGAAGAAATGGTGCTCCCCTCGCAGCTGCTGGAGCACTTCATCCACAAGGCCACCCACCACTGGATCATGAACTTCTGCATCTGTCGCGATGCCACCGGTTGCCAGGATCACCCGATAGATCTGGGCTGTCTCTTTCTGGGCGAGGCGGTGTTGGGCATCAATCCGGAGCTCGGTCGCCTGGCCTCGAAAGAAGAAGCGCTGGCACACCTGCGGCGCTGCCGGGAAGCCGGGTTGGTGCACATGATCGGGCGCAACAAGCTGGACAAGGTCTGGCTGGGTGTTGATCCCGGCCACAAGCTGCTCACAATCTGCAATTGCTGTCCTTGCTGCTGCCTCTGGAAGATGATCCCGGACATCGATCCTTCCATTGGCCGCAAGATCACCAAGATGCCGACCGTGAGCGTGGCCGTGAGGGAAGGGTGCACGGGCTGCGGCCTCTGCGCGGAAGGGGTGTGCTTCGTCGATGCCATACGAATGGACGATGAATTGGCCGTGATCGACGATGCCTGTAGGGGTTGTGGCCGCTGCGTGGAGACCTGTCCGGAAGGCGCCATCGAACTCTCCTTCGATGAGGAGCTCTTCGCGGGGGAATCCATTCAGCGGCTGTCTCCCTTGGTGGATCTCTCCTAACCAGTGAACGGGGCATCCCATGCGCTACTACCACGGACCCTGGCCCAACGACTGCAGGGGAGCTCTGTGTTTGACCTTCGACGTTGATGTCGATTATGCCTACACCAAGGGAACCCAGACCTGGGGTGCCCTCCCTCGCTGGCTCGGCCTCAAGACCTTGCTAGCCGGTGGGCTTTCCGTCGAGTCACGCGGGTATTACGGTCTCTATACCGGGCTCCCGCGCATTCTGGATCTGCTGAAGGACAAGAGTATCGAAGCAACGTTCTTCGTCCCTGCGCGCAACATGGAACAGTATCCGGAACAACTGAATGCGGTCCACGAAGCCGGACACGAAATAGGCAATCACGGATACGCACACGAAGCGCCTGACCAGCTCGAGCGCTCTCCCAAGAAAGAAGCCGCTTTGCTGAAGCGGGCTCAATCTGTCTTCCGCAGCGCTTTGGGATTCGCCCCTA
The DNA here is from genome assembly GCA_963722885.1 of uncultured delta proteobacterium. Lineage (GTDB taxonomy): Bacteria > Myxococcota_A > UBA9160 > UBA9160 > UBA6930 > CAVXZE01. Next base: position 180,344 of record CAVROS010000029.1, on the reverse strand, counting down.
CCGGCTATCGATCCCCGGCCTGGGATATGAATCGCCGCACGCCGCGCCTGCTGGAGGAAACCGGCTTTCTCTACGATTCCAGCCTCTTTGCGGGTGACGCCCCGTATCGGTTGTCACTTTACGATCCAGAGGTGGAGCTGCTCGAGATTCCCATAGATTGGTCGAAGGACGACGCGGCGTACTTCTTGTTCTTCAAGCCCCCGGTTACGTTCGCACAGTTTCACGATCCGGAAAGCGTGTTTCGTATTTGGAGGACCGAACTCGATGGCGTCGTCGATGCGGGCGGGGTGTTCACGCTCACCTGCCACCCTTCCATCATCGGGAGATTTCACCGCCTCGAGATCCTGGAGAGGCTAATAGACCATGCGATGGCGCGCGGCGACGTCTGGTTCGCAACTCTGGAGCAGGTAGCGCGGTACGTTCAAGATCGTCTCTGAGATCTCACACGGGACCCTCGATGGGGTATCCATCGCGAACAAGCATCCGGGGTCGTCCGCGGGGCGGCAGCGAGCTTGAGCCGACGGAGACCGCCTCGGCCGGCGCCCGAGTCCGGCGAAATAGAAGATCTCGTCTGACTAGAATCGGGCGGGACTCAGCTGCTCCATCAGCTGTCTCGCACGAAAGGGCACCTCGCCATCGGAGATCAGGTCGGCCATGATCTGCCCCGCACCCGGGCTCAGACAGATCCCCATCCCCCCGAAATTCGTCGCGACGTAGCCGTTCTCCCACCCCGGAAGACGGCCCATGACCGGCTTGTGGTGATTGGGGCCGGGGGTATAGGCCAGGAGGTCTCCCCTGTGTTCGATCAGCCTCGCCTCTTCGAGCCCCGGCAACACCTCGACCACCCGTTTCAGGATCCGGGCCTTCACTTCTTCAGACAGAGCGTCGTCGGAATCATCTCGTGTGCTGAGGAAAGGATCCCCGTCGCCTCCTCCAGCGAGGATCACGTCGCCGCTGATCAGGGGAACGATGGTGGTGGGACCATGGGCAACCGAGTGCACCGGCCAACCTTGGGGACCTTCCACCCGCAGGCACTCTTCCATGAGCAGGTGAGCGGGGATCTCCTTCCCCAGCCAGGAGGTGGCTCGCGTCGTCCATGGTCCCATGGCGATGACCACCACATCGGCACCGATCTCGGCTCCCGAGGCAAGCTTGACGGAGGTGATCCTGGCGCCTTCGATCCCGAACCCTACGACCTCACCTTGCTTGATCTCGGCGCCCAGGTGCTCTGCCGCCTGTGCCAAACCGAGAGTGTACTTGTAGGGTTCCACCTGGAATTCGGGCCTGCTGATTCCTCCGACGATTCCCGGACCGATGCGGCCGAATGTCGCTCGCAGCTCATCGTAGCCGAGCCATTCGCACTCGTAGGCGCCGTTCTCCCTGAAGAAGGAAAGCACGGCTTCCTTGGCGGCGTATTCGGGCTGATCGGAGCTGAGAAGATAGGTACTTCGCGTTTCGGCGTAATCGATGTCGACTCCGCCCTTCTCCTTGATATCCAGGGAGAGGTCCGCCATCCGGCGGTAGCCCGACCAGAACAGATCCAGCCAGTCGGCGTAGGTCTCTCCCTCGGGTAGCGCCCAGCCGCTACCGGGCATCTTCTCGGCAACCAGAAGAGCCGGCGGATAGGTGATCACTCCCCAGGCCTTCCCCGATGCCCTGGCTCCGATCGACTCGCGCTCGATGATCTGGGAGCGGATCCCTTTCCTACCCAGGTGATAGGCTATGGAACAGCCAATGACGCCCGCTCCGATGATGACGATGTCCTGCTTCGTCGACATTGCACGCCTCCTACCCCAGATCCTGGACGGGGGGGCGCAACTAGTCAAGATTCGCGGCGATCCAGACAACCACTAGCCGAACAGGCTCTCGGGGCTGCAACTCGGGCGGCGAGACAGTGGTGAGAGTCGTATAGGGAAAACGTCAACCCCCTGGCCAAGAATATCCAGACTGCGGTCACCTCCGGCGGTCCCCTGCGGAAGAGGCGACGGCGTGGCGCTACGCTCTCGTGTCGGAGGTTCGTCATGACAGATTTCCGCGCTCTCGTCTGTTTCAGTATCGTGATCACCCTGGCGCTCGCCCTGGCCTGCGACCGATCGACCGGAGCGGCGTCCGCCGCAGCGCCGTCCACCCCGGCCATGCCCTCGCACTGGAAGGTGACCTCGGACATCGACTTCGCCGCGGCCGACATCGAACCGGTGGCCCAGCGGCTTGGCGGCAAGGTCAGCGCTCTCCGCAACACTACCTACGACGTCGGCGGAAAGCAGGTAAAGCTGAATACCATCGTCGCTGCCAGCGACGCAGACGCCGACTCGATCATGGAGGCACTGAAGGGGATGAAGTCGGAGGAGGCGTTGGTTCGCCGCGGCCGGACCATCTACGAGTTCGTCGGAACCAACGACGTCCTGCCGGAGATACGCGATGGCAGGGCTCTCCTGCTCTCCGGACAGTGACTTGAAGGGCGATCGTATAGTCAGTTCAGTTCTCGGCCTTGCACTCGGCGACGCATTTGGCGCTCCGTTCGAGGGGGGAGCGCTGGAACGCGCAGCCTGGGCTCTAGTCGGCAAACGAAACGGCAAGCGCCGCTGGACGGATGACACCCAGATGACCATTGATGTCATTGAGTCGTTGGTCGCATGCGGGGGTGTCGATCAGGATGACCTCGCACGGAGATTTTCCAAATCGTATCGATGGTCACGTGGATACGGTCCCGGTGCTGCAAAAGCACTGAAACGCATTCGCCGGGGGCAACCTTGGGAAGCCGCGAGCTCTTCGGTCTACCGTGACGGCTCCTTCGGCAATGGTGGCGCGATGCGAGCCGCGCCCGTTGGACTTTTCTTCTCCGCCGACAACGAAGATGAGCTTGTCGAGGCGGCTTCCGCCTCTGCGGCGGTGACTCACGCACATCCTTTCGGACGCGAGGGTGCTGTATTGATCGCCTTGGCGACTTCCCTCGCCTACAACGACACGACCTCACCGGAGATTCTCGAAAGGCTATGCCAGCGCGCTGAATCACCTGATTTCTCGAGTAGACTTCACACGGCGAGCGCATGGCTCCAAGCGGGAGACAATATTGCGCCGCCAAGGGTGGCTGCCGAACTGGGGAATGGTATCGCGGCGGCAGAGTCATGCGTAACCGCGGTCTATCTGGCCCTTGCCTTTCGCAGCAGTTCTTTCGACGAACTCCTGGAGTTTGCGATCAGGCTAGGCGGCGACGTGGACACCATCGCTTCAATGGCGTGTGCTATCTGGGGTGCTGTACGTGGGCTGGATGCACTGCCGAAGACACGATTGGAACAGCTCGAGCAATGTGACCGATTGCATGCTGTGGCCCGGTCTCTCGCTGAAGCCGTCAGCAATCGTTCAACGAGCGAATCGATCTGACCGAGTTTCGCTCCGCTGCACACTGTCGACGCCCAACGCTTGGTGGATGCCATATGACGACGTACCCTGACTTGAACAGACTTCCTTCCGTCCTTGAAACAGCAGAAGTAGAATCTGTCCTTCAGCAGATATTGTCCGCACTTTCCAAAGATCCATCTCCAGACGTCGTCTCGATAGCAGAATTGATGGTCGACGCTTTTCATGCCAGAGGATATCGACCCGACGAAGAGTATGATGTCAACCTCTGCTCTCGAATCTTGAGGTGGGTCCGTCGGAATTGGAGCAGCTACGGCAACGCATTCGCCAATGTCGCCATCGCCCACGAGATCGGTAGTCCGATCGAGCAGAACACCACTGGAGAGCCGTGTCGTGGTGTTCGCGCTCCCGGGCGCCAGGGCTGGTAGAATGTGGTGAACACAGGGAGACTGACCGGCATGGAATACAGATCACTGGGAAGGACGGGGGTGCAGGTCAGCGAGATCTGCCTCGGCACCATGATGTTCGGAGGCAAGGCGAACAGGGAGGAGTCCATCCGCATGATCGACCATGCGCTGGACAATGGCGTCAACTTCGTGGATACCGCCAACGTCTACGCCGGCAACGAGAGCGAGCGCATCGTGGGCGAGGCGCTGGCCACGGCAGACAAACGCCAGAACACCATCCTCGCCACGAAGTTCAATTTTTCACAGGGCGAGGACGCTGAACGCGCGAGGGTTGAGCCGACGGCACCTGATCGAGGCCTGTGACGCCTCGCTGAAGCGGCTGCAGACCGACTGGATCGATCTGTATCAGCTGCACCGCTGCAATGCCGACGTGCCCATCGACGAAACCCTGCGGGCGCTCGATGACCTGATCCGCGCCGGCAAGGTCCGCTACATCGGCTGCAGCATGTTTCCCAGCTGGAAGATGGTGGAGTCGCTGTGGGTCGCCAAGGAACTGGGGCTCAACCGCTTCGTCTGCGAGCAGCCCGCCTACCACATGCTCGACCGCACCGCGGAGCGGGAGGTGATTCCGGCGGCGCGGTCCTTCGGTCTGGCCGTCATTCCATGGGGGCCCCTGTGCGGCGGTCTGCTCACCGGCAAATACAGCCGCGACCAGGGGGATCCCGAGGGGCGCTGGCAGGCCGGGAAAGACAACGCCAACCGGAAAGCCACGCCGCAGGCCTGGGACGTCATCGACCTGCTGCGAACCATGGCCGACGAGAAAGGCTGCTCGGTTTCCCAGCTGGCCCTGGCCTGGTGCGGGGCGCAGCCGGGGGTCACGGCGCCCATCATCGGACCGAGGACGTTCGAGCAGGTTGCCGACAATCTGGGTGCGGTGAACGTCCGGCTCGACACCGCGGACTTCGAGCGGATCGATGCTCTGGCGCCGCCCCGAAGCGTGGCGGTGGACTACTACGACCGGGCCATCGCGGTGGACTTCCGGCCGCACAGCCAGAGAAGCGTGGTCTGACCGGCGCTGGGTCCGATCCAGGGAGTATTGCGATGAAGTGGCTGGGTATCGTTCTCGTCGTTGGAGTGGTGCTACTCGTGGGCGGCGCCTTCGTGTACTCCTGGTGGACGAACCCCAGGGTGATCCGGGAGCTGCGCGAAGACCCACAGGGCGAGCGGGCGCGGGAAGTGATGCTGCTGACCCTGCCCTCGGGAAAGGCCCTTCCGGTGAACTACCTGCGCGACGGCGACACCGTGTACGCCGCGGCCGACTTCCCCTGGTGGCGCGAGCTGCGCGGCGAAGGCGGCCGGGCCAGCGTGCTGATTCGCGGCGAGACGCTCCACGGCCACATCCGCGCCGTGGAGGACGACCCGAAGCTGCGCGACTCCGTCTTTTCCCGGCTGCGCCCAACCGCGCCGCGTTGGATGGGGACGCTGGTGGTGATCGAGCTCGACTGAGAAGGGCGATGATCGAACGAGCTGGGAGCTACCGCCTCGCGTCCAACCCGGACCAGCGGTGGCTCCAGCCGTCGGGAGCCGTGCTCGTCACCGCAAACGACTCTCCTTCGAGCTGCGAAGTCACCGGGTAGCCGTTCTCGTCCTCGAGAAAGCGCGACGGCAGGATGCCGTCCTGCACGAGTCCCTCCAATGACGACGGCAGGACACCATGAGCCAGGCGATAGGCGTAGACGGCGCGTCCGATACCCAGTCGAATGTGGTGCGCCTCGTTGTGTGTCCCCTTCTCCCGCTTGACCTCCTCCGGAAGCTTCAGGAGTCGTAGCTTCTCGAGGGTGAGAGGACGCACCCGTCGCTCCGGTCCAGTCAGGGCCCGGAACGTCAGGGCGTGTTCTCCGGGAGGGAGTTCGTGACTTCCGAGGGGCAGATCGACGTCCTGGTAGTCTTCGCGCTGGAAGCTCGCTCCTTCGAGAATCGGAGCGCCGTCGAGATGAATGTCGTAGACGCCGTGATTGCGTGAGGCGAAGGCGGCCAACCGAACGGCAAAGCGACCCTGCTCCGACACGCTGAACGGCAACGTCAGGGTGGTTCCCTCCGTCTCGGTCTTGAACCGAAGTACCGGACGGCCCCCGAAATGGCCCACAGTCCTGACGGTGAGCTTTCCCTCACCGCGGACCGTTGCCTCTTCGAAGGCGGGGACGAGATGATGCTCCCGCCAGGGCACGCAGCGCTCCGGATACGCCGGCAGGGATCCGAAGCTCTTCGCTTCGCCCAGCTGGTACCAGTAGGCGACACTCGAGAGGAAGTCCGGCCTCTCGATGAACCAGGCCTCCGTGGGATCGGGACGGTTCCCCTTGTGCTCCATGGTCAGCTTCAACGATCTGGTGAAGCCCACCGGGTCCAGAATGTGCCAGCGGTAGCAGATTCCAGCGTCGCCCGCGTCGAAGCCCGACCACCGGGGCTGTCCAAACCACGGGCTGGTGCGGGTTTGGAAGCCCCAGGCGTCGTTGAAGTAGTCTTCGCTGCCAGTCCCCTGCAGGCTGGGGACTGTTTCGCCGTCGATGTAGAAGAAGTCATCCCCCTCTCCGAACCAGCCGGCCTGTGCCATCGTGACGGACATGACCGTGCCGGCGTACTTTCCCTTCCCTTCGAGGTCGGCGATCAGATAGTCACGTCCCATTACCGCGGGGTACTCCTGCCGATAGCGCGCGTAGAAGTGGGGAGTATCGGGGGGAAGCCGATCGAGCTGCACCCAATCCACCTGCCAATACAGGCCGCTGGAACGCTCCGAGTTGTCGTTCGTCACGACGATCCGCGCGGATTGCGCGAACGGCATCCGCCAGTAGCAGGTCAGACTCCCGCTTGCGGATACCTGCACGGGGAAGCTGTCCACCACGGCGGGCGTCTGGCCCACGGCGAAGAAATCGCCCAGAGGAACCTCCACGGCGGGCTCCGCCTGGCCGTCGAAGTAGATGCGCAGGCTCAGGGCGTTCAACTCGTTGAAGCCACCCGCGTAGCTGGTGAACCAGATGTGATTGATGACTCCGGGGCCTTCCAGAACCGGCAGCTCGAACGCCTGCCCCGGCGCCAGGGGGGTCACGTCGAAGTTGCCGTCGTTCCAATTGGGCTGCTCATTGCTCGAAACGCGGCGGTTCCTCCCCTCCGGAGGGGTCGCCAGCGCACCCAGAACGTCACCGAACAAGGACATGGAGAGTCCTCCCTGGCTGTGAACGCTAGCCCGCATTTCTCACCAGGTCGCTACTGCGGCCGTCCGTTCCTGGCTCGTGGCACTCAGTCGTCTACCGGCAGCAGGCCGCAGTGGAGTTGACCGGGGTGCAGCAGCTTGAGCGGCTCGCCGTGGGAGAACGCCTTTCCCTCCGCCCAGCTCCGCTCCATGAAGTCGAGGCCCTGGTGCAGCTGCTCGAGGGATTCCGGCGTGAACTGTGCCTGGTAGGCGTCGATGGCGCGGTGTTTTCGTTCGCGGAATTCGCTGATGTCGAAGATCCGGTTGGGCTTCAGCGTGAAGTAGAGCGCGATCCCGATCACTGTATGCGGTTGGTAGTCGCGGTCCACCTCCGGATCGGTGGCCAGGCGCGGGAACCGGTAGAGCAGCATCGCCTCGGTCGCAGCGCGTCCGGTCTTGAGGTGGTCGCCGTGGGCCTCGTAGGGAAGCCATGGATCCACGCTGAAGATGAAGTCCGGCCGAAGCATTCGAATGTGGCGGATGATCCCCCGGCGAAGCGTGTAGTAGTCGTATTCCCCCGCATCGGGGAAGCCGAGCCAGTACTGGCGCCTGACGCCGATCTCGGCGCCGGCGCGCTCCTGCTCGCTGCGCAGCTGCACCGTCGCCTCTTCGTCGCTGAGGGTCGTGTCCAGCACCCCGACCAGGTCGTCGGTCACGGTCAGATAGTCGATCTCGGCACCGCCCGCGGCGAGGGCCGCGAGGCTCCCCCCGGCCCCGAGGTCGTTGTCGTCGTAATGGGGCTGGATCGCCAGGATCCGCTTCGCTTCCCGAGGGTCCGGGCCGGACGCCATGCTGCCTCTCCGCCTAGCTGGCCACCTCGGCCAGGCTCACCTCTCGCGCCTCGGCGGCGCTCCGAACCGCTGCCAGCGCAAAGGCGAGTGTCCGCCGCGATTCCGCGATCGTCTGACGGGGGGCCCTTCCCTCGAGCAGAGCGTCGACGAAGTCGATTCCGCCGAGGCGGAACGATTCCGCCCAGTCGGCCTCGATGTCGTGGAAGGCCCGCGTCTCCCCGTCCCGGTAGAGGACCAGGGAAGGCTCGTCGAGGAGCTTCCCGGTGCACCGGTTCACCCAGATCAGACCCTCGGTTCCGTGAATCTCGGTCCGGTCGTCACTCGCGTAGTACTTGGAGCGAACGCGCATTCCCAGCGAGGCGATCACCTCCCAGGAGCCGTAGCGGGGAAGGTCGCCCGCGTAGCTCCAGGAGATCAGCGCGGGACCGTCGATCCACTGCTTCTCGGCCAGCTTCGTCCAGTGGATGAACGCGTGGACCCGATCGATCTCCGCCGGGATGAAGTACTGACCCATGTGGTAGCAGTGGTAGCCGTGATCGAAGGTGGTGGGGCCGCCGCCGCAGGTCTCGGGATCCATCCGCCAGGCCTGGGTCTCCGGTGAGATCTCCCAGCCGTCGCCGATCCGGCCCGCCGCGGTCTTGACCCGCACCGAGATCGGGACGCCGATCGCCCCTTCTTCGATGAGCTGCTTCGCCCGCACGTGAGGCGGGTAGTGCATGAAGTTCTCGAAGACGCGAAAGACACGTCCAGACTCTTCCGCCGCGCGAGCGACCCGGTCGAACTCCTCCAGGGTTCGCGTCGGCGGCTTCTGCAGGGAGACGTGCTTTCCCGCCTCCAGAGCCGCCACCGCGTGGGCCTCGTGCAGGTGATGAGGCGTCAGGATTTCGACGGCATCCACCTCGGGATCTGCCAGCATCCGATCGAGATCGGTGTAGCTCTTGTGCGCACCCCATTCCTCAACGCGTCGTCGCGCCAGATCCTCGTCCCGGTCACACACCGCGACGATCTTCGCGCGCGGATGCTCCAGGTATCCGAGACACTGGAGATCCGCGATGCGTCCGCACCCGAGCATCCCGATGCCGACCTGTTCCATGTCCTAGCTCTCCTCGGATTCCCGCAGTCGCGCGAGTACGCTGTAGTCCTCGAGAGTGCTCGTGTCTCCGACAGTTTCCTTTCCCGAGGCGATGTCGCGAAGCAGGCGGCGCATGATCTTGCCGGAGCGGGTCTTCGGCAGCGCCTCGGTGAAGCGGATGTCCGTCGGCCTGGCGATCGCCCCGATCTCCTTGGTGACGTGGCCGCGCAGAGCCGTGGCGAGCTCGCCACCCGCGCTGGTTCCCGCCCTCGGCGTCACGAAGGCGACGATGGCGGTACCGGTGATCTCGTCGGGACGACCGACGACCGCGGCCTCCGCCACGATCTGGTGGGAGACCAGGGCGCTCTCCACCTCCATGGTTCCGATCCGGTGACCCGAGATGTTCATCACGTCGTCGACTCGCCCCATGATCCAGAAGTAGCCCTGGTCATCGCGGTGGGCGCCATCCCCGGTCAGGTAGGTGTTCTCGTACTTGCTCCAGTAGGTCTGCCGGTAGCGCTTCGGGATCACCCCAGATGCCGCGCAGCATCCCGGGCCACGGCTTCCGCAGCACCAGCAGCCCGCCATCCGGCGCCGTCACCGGATCGCCCTCCTGGGTGTAGACCTCGGGGTCGATTCCCGGAAAGGCGAGCGTTGCCGAGCCCGGCTTGGCCTCCACTGCGCCGGGCAGCGGCGTGATCAGGATTCCGCCGGTCTCGGTCTGCCACCAGGTGTCTACGATCGGGCACTTCTTCCCGCCGATGACGCTGGTGGTACCAGATCCACGCCTCGGGATTGATCGGTTCGCCGACCGTGCCGAGCAGGCGCAGGCTCGAGAGGTCGTGCTTCTTCGGGTACTCATCCCCCAGGCGGACGAAGGTGCGGATGGCGGTCGGCGCGGTGTAGAAGATCGTGACACCCCACTTCTCGATCAAAGACCACCATCGATCCGGCCCCGGATGGGTAGGAACGCCCTCGTACATCACCGTAGTCGCCCCGTTGGCGAGGATCCCGTAGACGACGTAGGAGTGGCCGGTGACCCATCCGATGTCCGCCGTGCACCAGTAGATGTCGTCGTCTTTCAGATCGAAGATGGCATTCGCGGTGGTGGTGACGTGGGTCAGATAGCCGCCGGTCGTGTGCAGGATCCCCTTTGGCTTTCCGGTCGTGCCGCTGGTGTAGAGGATGAATAGCGGGTGCTCGGCGTCGAGCTTCGCCGGCGCACATTTCGGGCTGGCGTCGGCCATCAGCTCGTGCCACCACTGATCGCGTCCCTCCCGCATCGTCGTCGCCTGGCTGGTGCGCTCGACGACCACCACGTGCTCCACCTCCGGGACGCCCTCGATCGCCTCGTCCACGGCCGGCTTCAGAGGGAAGGCCGCGCCCTTTCGGAAGCCACCGTCAGCGGTGATCACCACCTTGGCACCGGCATCGACGATGCGGTCGCGAAGAGCCTCCGCGGAGAACCCGCCGAAGACGATGCTGTGGGGGGCGCCGATCCGCGTGCAAGCCAACATCGCGATCGCCAATTCCGGCACCATGGGCATGTAGATGGCGACGCGCTCGCCCTTCTTGACGCCGAGCCCCTTCAGCACGTTGGCGAACTTGCAGACCTCCCTGTGCAGCTCGCCGTAGGTCAGGACGCGCGAGTCTCCCGGCTCGCCCTCCCAGATGATGGCGGCCTTGGTCTTGCGCCAGGAGTTCTTGCCGTCGATGTGCCGATCCAGACAGTTGTAGGAGACGTTGAGCTTTCCGCCGACGAACCATTTGGCGAAGGGCGGCTTCCACTGCAGCACCCGCTTCCAGGGGGTGAACCAGGAAACGTGCTCCTTCGCCATCTTCGCCCAGAAGCGCTCTGGGCTGCTGGCGCCGAGCTTTCGGTACTCCGCAACGGTCTTCTTGTTCCAGTTCGCCTGCCGCGTGAACTCGCTAGTCGGCTTGAAGACGCGCTTTTCATTCAGCAGGGTTTCGATGTCGGGCATTGCGCCGGGACTCCTTCGTTCAATCCGAGTCTCGCATCCACGTCTCGAGGTCCGCGGGCGATCTGGGCACGGCAGCCGTGAGGTTCTCGAAGCCGTCCGCGGTGATGACGACGTCGTCCTCGATGCGCACCCCGATGCCTCGGAACTCCGAGCTCGCGTTCTCGTCGTCGACGGCGACGTAGAGCCCGGGCTCGACGGTGAAGACCATGCCCGGCTCGAGCAGGCGGGGCTTTCCGCCGACGGTGTAGGTGCCCACGTCGTGTGCGTCGAGGCCGAGCCAGTGACTGGTGCGGTGCATGTAGTAGGGGCGGTAGGCATCCTCGGCGATCAGCTCGTCGACGTCTCCACTGAGCAGACCGAGATCGACGAGGCCCTCGACCAGAGAGCGCACGGCCGCGTCGTGAATCTCCTCGAGAGTCGCGCCGGGCCGGCAGGCCTGGAGGGAGGCCTCCTGGGCGATGAGCACCACCTCGTAGATGGCCCGCGCCGGGCCTTCCATCGAGCCGTCGACCGGGTAGGTGCGGGTCACGTCCGAGGCGTAGCCTTCGAGCTCGCAGGCGGCGTCGATCAGGACGAGATCTCCACTCACGAGCTGCTCGTCGTTGGTCGTGTAGTGGAGCGTGGTCGCATTCCGTCCACCTCCTACGATCGTGGTGTAGGCGGGGCCCTCGGCGCCGAGCCGGCGAAAGCTGTACTCGAGCATCGCGGCGATCTCGTACTCGAAGCGCCCGTCCCGGATCAGCCGCGCCGCTTCATGGTGGGCCTCGGTGGTGATGGCCGCCGCGCGCCGCATGATCTCGAGCTCGGCGGGCTCCTTGCGCAGTCGCATCTCGTGGAGCAGATTGCGCGGATCCGCGATGATCGAAGCCGGCTCGAAGCCCTGCCGCGAAAGCAGGCGCATGTCGCCGAGGATCTTGGCGAGCTTCGCGTCGAGGTCGCGCTCGCGGCCGAGCACGTGGTAGATCTGCTTCGCCTTCGAGAGGATTCCGGGGAGCTCCTTCTCGAAGTCGCCGATCTCGAAGGCCTCGTCGGCTCCGTAGTCCCTCTTCGCTCCCTCGGTTCCGGGGCGGTAGCCCGTCCAGGTTTCCGCCTCCCGGTTCCGGGGCTCCACGAAGAGGGTGTAGGGGGCGCCGCCATCGGTGCGAAGCACCGCGATCGCCTGCGGGTGGTTGAATCCGGTCAGGTACCAGAAGTCGCTGTCCTGCCGGAAGGGGTACTGGGTGTCGTGCGAGCGGATGGCGAGCCGAGCGCCCAGGAACAGGGCTACGGAACCCTCACCCATCGCGTCGAGAAGGAGGCGTCGGCGCTCTGCGTGCACGGCGAAGCAGCATACCGCATGCGGGGAGGCGATTCTCAGCGGCCCAGGGCGTGGCACACCACCGTCACCTCGTCGCAGTAGGTCGCGCAGAGCCGGTCCCCCGCGAGGACGCCGGTGTAGTAGAGCCCTTCGCCGCCCGCTCGCGGTAGCTGGATCAGCTCGACTGCCCCACTCCGGCTCACCAGATGGATCCGCCCACTCCAGCGAGTCACGACGACCCTGCCCTTGGCATCGACGCGGAGGTCCTGGACGAAGTCCTGGTCTCCCGGGAACTCGTCGTCCAGTGGAACGATTCGCCCGGTGAAGATGGCGGCTTCTGCGCGCTCGGGTGGGCGGATTCGGAGGTTCAGCAGCGGGCCGCCGCGCTCGGCAAAGTAGCCGGTGCCGTCGGGGCCGAAGGTCATGAACTGAACTTCGGGACGCTCGAAGCGGATCCGCTCCTCTCCCCCGGATCCGAGGACCCGGGTGTCGTAGCGGACCTCGCCTTGCCCCTGCGCCGTCGGCAGAAGATCCGTATTCACCCAGATCTCCTTGCGGAGCGGGTCGAAGGCGAGGCTCTTGGGGGCCGCCTGGTACCCCTGAGGGGCCTCCAGGGGATACTCCGCGAGGATCAGGCCCTCGGTATCGAGGACGACGACGGAGCCCTGGCCGACCGGGCTCTCGCCGTACCGGGTCGCGAGGATCACGCCGTCTTCGCCGAGATAGAGTTCATTCAGACCGAGCCCGGCCGAATCGAAGCGCCGCACCCGGCCGCTCGCCGGGTCCACGTAGCCGGCCGATTCGAAATAGGTGGTGAAGTAGACGAGGCCGTTGGGGTGAGCCAGGACGTCCCAGACACCGGCGCGGGCGTCCGGCCCGCCGACCACGAGGGGCTCGGCGAAGGCCAGCCGCTTCAAGTCGAAGCGCCCGACGATCTGCGGGCCTTCGGCCCGCAAGTCGGCGCGCGGGTCATCTCCCGCCTCTCGGTAGGCCGACCAGAATGGCGAGGCGCCGAAGTAGAGGACCTGGTCCCTGGAATCCCCGTACCAGGCACAGTACTGCTCGGCCTCGCTGGGGGCGGGAGCGGTGAGCACCTGGAGAGGCGGGGTGGTGCGACCCGCTGGCAGCGGCATCCCGCAGGCGAGAAACAGGATGCATCCAATGGCTGCGCCGCAGCATTTCGATGCACCCCAAGGAGGGGACTCAACTATGCGAGATCCGGTCGCTTTCTCCAGTTTCGCTGCAACTGGAGCATTGCGTGGACGCAGCCTCAGGTTGCGTCTCAGGCACCCGATCCAGCTCGACGATGACAAAGAAAGCTCTTTACTATCAAACATTTATAGATTTTCTTGCGAGTTGGTGTCGAGTTGGCACGAAACGTGGATATAGAAGACTATTGGAGCCAACCTGGTTAGGACGCAGTTGGTGGCATCGGGCGCGCTCACCTGCTGAGTCCAGAGTCCAGAATTCTCGGGAGACAGACAAGGCGCTTTCCCCCAGAACGGCACCCCGCCTTTCCCGTGAGTTCGGGGACCTCAGGTTGAACGGCCCCCCGGCAAGTCGCCGGGGGGCCCTTTCCATTTCAGGTCTCCGCGGCCTCAGCGGAACGTAACGCCTCGGTCACCTCTGCACCGAAGCTCCTCGCGAACCAGCCCTTCACCTCGGACAGCTTCAGGAGCTCGCTCCCATCCCCCGGATTCAGCCAGGCGATCGCCTCGAGCGCCGAGTTCGGACACAGTACGCCGGGATCGAGGCACAGCTCCTTGGCCCGGGTGGCGCGCCAACGTTTCAGGACGCCGAGGCGCTTCTCCGTGCCGCGGTCCATGCGGCGGCGCGAGTTTCCTCCCCCGTTCAGCCGGTTCGCCCGCTTCGGAATCGGACCGTGCTGCCGAGTGGTGCCCCGCTTGACCGCGCCGAGGATCTCGCGCCCGAAGCGGCGAAGGATCAGTTCCGTGACCCCCTTGATTTGGCCGAGCCTCTTCTCGGATGCCGGCTGCTGCTGGGCGATCTCCAGAAGCGCCCTGTTGCTCAGCACCTTGAAGGGGGGGCGGTCGATCTCTCGCGCGCGCTTGTCGCGCACCAGATAGAGCTCGCGCAGCACCGAGAGGCTCCCGGGATCGAGAGCCTTTGCCCCCTTGATTCGCAGATAGCCCAGTGCGTCGAACTCGCGCTCGGGCCAGGCCCGCCGGGTCAGGGTTTCGAACTCCTCCTGAGCCCAAGCCAGTCGCTTGGCCTTCTTGAGCTCTCGTTCCAGCTTCTCCGCCAGCGGAATCAGGTAGGTGACGTCCGCTGCGGCATAGGTGAGCTGGCTGTCGCGCAGGGGCCGCACAGACCAGTCCGAGCGCTGCTCGTCCTTGGGAAGCGACACCCCGAAGTGCCGTTCGGCAAGCGCCGCGAGCCCGATGGCGGGATATCCGAGCAGCTGCGCGCTCACCATCGTGTCGAAGAGGTTGGCGAAGCTGAAGCGGCAGTCCCGTTTCAGTACGAAGATGTCGTACTCGGCCGCGTGAAAGATCTTGCGGACGTTCGGCGACGCGAGCACCGGTGCCAGGGGAGCAAGCTCCGCCGGACCGCCGAGCGCCAGGGGATCCACCAGATAGGTCTGCTGGCGGGTCGCGATCTGAACCAGACAGGTCTTGTCGAAGTAGTGATAGAAGCTATCCGCCTCGGTGTCGATCGCGACGACCTTCTTGGAGAGCAACACCTGCGCAAGCGCTTCGAGGTCCCGGTGGGTCTCGATGCGCCCGAAATCTGCCACTAACGCCTCAGTTTCCGGGGGGCCTTATTCGGATTCGATGTTCGGAGCCGGTGCCCGGGCGCTCCGCCGCGGTGGAAATCTCGCGCGACGAGGCGAGAAAAGGCTAGCCCAGGGGGAACTCCCGCGAAAGACAGATCCCTCGGGGTATTGCACTGGAATCCTCGATTGCTAAATTGTTCCGAAATAAGGAACTATGTTCCTATTATCGGAACAAATGGACACGAGACAGGTGCAATCTCTCTCCACCGTCGAGAAGGCTATCGACCTTCTCTTTCATCTTCACGCGGAGGCTGCGCCCCGCGGGGTCACCGCCGTCGGCAAGGCTCTCGACCTGTCGAAATCCAGTGCCCATCGCCTGCTCTCCACCTTGGCCCGGCGCGGTCTGCTGGAGCGGGACGAGCGGGGCCAGTACTGCCCGGGCATCGGTCTGGTTGCACTGGGCCTCGGCGTTCTGGAGGGCGAGCCCGTGGTCGCTGCGGCCCGTCCGGTGCTCGAGCTCGAGGCCGAGCGGCTCGGGGACACCGTCTTCCTGACCGTGGCGCGCGCCGGTGCCGTCGTGGTTCTGGACAAAGCCGAGGGGACCGGTTTCCTGCGTGCAGCCCCGCGGATCGGTTCGACCGTACCGCTGCACGCAACCGCTGTCGGAAAGCTCTTTCTGGCGCACGCGCCAGAAGCCGTGACGCTCGGCGAAGATCCGTTGGAGGCGTTTACCCCCTCGACCACGACGAGCTCGGCGATTCTCGCAGCCGAGCTCGAGCGGGTTCGGCGGCAGGGCTACGCCGAGAACCGGGACGAGTGGATCCCCGGGCTTTCGGTAATTGCTGCGCCGGTTCTGGTGGCGGGCCAAATGGTCGCGGCGTTGGCTGTGGCGAGCTCGTCGCCGCGCCTGGAGGCGATTCGAAGCTCCGCCATCGCCGGCCGCATCGTCGAGGCGGCGGGGCGCATCGGTGAGCGAATGGAGGGAAGGGCGACATGAAGGTCTGGATCGACGGTGCGATCGTGGAGGGCTCGCAAGCGCGGATCCCGGTGACGGACCACGGCTTCCTCTACGGTGACGGTGTCTTCGAGGGAATGCGCGTCTACAGCCGGCGCATCTTTCGCTTCGACGATCATCTCTCCCGGCTGGCCACCGGGGCGCGTTGCCTGGGTCTGACGATCCCCGGCGGCGTCGAGGCGGCTCGCCGCATCGTGATCGACACCGCGCGCGCTCACGATCGGGACGATGCCTACCTGCGGCTGATCGTATCCCGAGGCGAGGGTTCTCTGGGCGTCGATCCCACCAGCTGCACGAATCCGCGCATCGTCTGCATCGCGGACCAGGTGAGCCTGTATCCCGAGGAGAAGCTTCGAAATGGGATCGACCTGGTGACCTCGAGCCTGCGCAAGCCCGCGCCGGATGTCCTGGACCCGCGGGTGAAGAGTCTCAACTACCTGAACAACGCCCTCGCCAAGCGGGAGGCGCGCCGCCAGGGTGCCGACGAGGCGCTGCTCCTGAATGCCGCCGGCCAGGTGGTCGAGGCGAGCGTCGCCAATGTCTTCGCCGTGCGAGCGGGGAGGCTGCTCACCCCGCCCGCCAGCGATGGCGCCCTCGAGGGCCTCACCCGGGACACGGTGCTCGAGCTCGCTCGAGAGCAGCGGATCCCCGCCGAGGAGCGCACTCTCGGCCGCTTCGACCTTCTGGCCGCGGAAGAGGTCTTCCTCACCGGAAGCGGCGCCCGCATCGTCGCCGTCGGCTCCCTGGACGGTCTCGGCATCGGAAAGGGTGGGGCGGGTCCGATCACCCGCCGCCTCTGCCAGGCCTTCGAGCAATGCGTGCGCTCGACGGGTACGCCTATCTAGTAGTAGCTTCTGGCGTTCACCAGAGGGAGGATCTCCCGGTGCGCTGGTCGCATGCCTTCATTCCGACCCTGCGAGAGGACCCGGCCGACGCCGAGGCGCCGAGTCACAAGCTCCTGCTCCGCGCCGGCTTCGTCCGCCAGCTCATGGCTGGCGGCTACTCGCTTCTGCCCCTCGGACTCCGCGTGGCGTCCAAGATCGAAGGGATCGTCCGCGAGGAGATGAATCGGATCGGAGGCCAGGAGTTCTGCCTCCCCGCGCTCCATCCCGCGGAGCTCTGGCAGAAGACCGGCCGCTGGGATGTGTTCGGGGAGGAGCTCTTCCGGCTGCGCGACCGGCACGGCGCCGATCTCTGTCTGGGCATGACCCACGAGGAGGTCTTCACCACGATCGCCGGGGAGCTGCGCTCCTACAAGGAGCTGCCGCAGATCTGGTACCAGTTCCAGACGAAGTTCCGCGACGAGGCCCGTCCCAAGTCCGGCCTGCTGCGGGTGCGCGAATTCCTGATGAAGGATTCCTACTCCCTCGACGTGACCGAGGAGGGACTCGATCGCGCCTTTCAGCTGCACTTCGAAGCCTACCGCCGCATCTTCGAGCGCTGCGGTCTCGACGCCATCGCGGTCGAGGCGTCCTCGGGCGCCATGGGTGGCAGCGAGTCGATCGAGTTCATGATCCCGAGCGACGCCGGCGAGGACTGGATCGCGTCTTGCGCCAGCTGCGGCTACGCCGCCAATACCGAGAAGGCCACCTCCAGCCTGATCCCCGTGGAAGATTCCCCCGCGCTGGATGCTCCCGAGAAGTTTCCGACCCCGGGCGTCCGCACCATCGAGGAGCTCGCCCGCTTCGAGGGCGGTGCGGCGCCGGAGCGGCAGATCAAGACCCTCGTCTACCTGATCGACGGCGAGACCACGCTGGTGCTGCTGCGCGGCGACCACGCGCTCGTCGAGCAGAAGCTGATGGACGAGACCGGGGCCACCGAGCTTCGCCCCGCGGCGGCCGACGAGGTCCGCGCCGCGCTGGGCGCCGGGCCCGGGAGCCTCGGGGCCGTCGGCGTCGGGGACTACCGGGTTCTCGCCGACCTGGCCCTTCGCGGCCGCACCGGCATGACCACGGGCGCCAACCAGGACGACTTCCACCTGCGCGGTGTGGACGTGGAGCGCGACATTCGGGCGAGCCAGTGGCTCGACCTTCGGGAGGTCGCCGAGGGCGATGGCTGTCCCGCCTGTGAGGCGCCGCTCAGCGTCCGCAAGACGATCGAGGTGGGCCACATCTTCAAGCTGGGAACGAAGTACACCGAGATGCTCCGGGCTGCGGTCCTCGACGAGAAGGGCGAGGCCCGCAACATCATCATGGGCTGCTACGGGATCGGGATCGGTCGCACCATGGCCGCGGTGGTGGAGTGCTGCCACGACGAGAGCGGGATCATCTGGCCGCTCTCGATCGCGCCCTACGAGGTGGTGGTGACGGTGCTGAACCCGAAGGACGTAGAGTGCACCGAGGTGGCGCAGCGCATCTACGAGGGGCTCCAGGGCGAGGGGATCGAGGTGCTCTTCGATGACCGGGACGAGCGACCCGGCGTCAAGTTCAAGGACGCCGAGCTGGTGGGCATTCCCTACCGGGTCACCGTCGGGCCGAAGGGCCTGGCGAACGGCAAGGTGGAGGTGTTCCGCCGCCGGGGAGGCCGCGAAGCGCGACGTGGACGTCCACAAGGCCGCGGACGCCGTCATCAACAACGTCCTGGAGGAGCGCCGTTAGGCAGGAACGTCCCCGCCTGCGGTATCCTGGCTGGCCATGTCGTTCACCGCCTCAACCCCGGGCCGCGGTCGCTGGCTCACCTGGGCGAACGGGCTCACCGCGTCGCGCCTGGTGGCGGCGCCGCTGCTGGCCCTGGCGATCCTGCGCGAGGCTCACGGGGTGGCTCTGCTGATCTTCGTCGCGGCAGTGCTGACGGATCTTCTGGACGGCCGGGTGGCGCGCCATTTCGGCGAGGCTTCCTCGCTGGGAGGTGTTCTCGACCACGCCACCGATGCGGCCTTCGTGACCGCGGGAACCGGCGCTCTCGGCTGCGCCGGCGAGGTTCCCCAGATCCTTCCCTGGCTGATCGCGGCCGCATTCCTCCAGTACGTCGTCGATTCCCGGGTCGCCGCGGGCAGGTCGCTTCGAGCCAGCGCTCTCGGGCGCTGGAACGGGGTCGCCTACTTCGTGGTGCTGGGGATACCCGTGGTGCGCGACGGTCTGGGGCTGGCCTGGCCGGGTGCTCTGCTGGTGAACGCGATCGGATGGCTGCTGGTGGTCAGTACACTGCTCTCGATGGCGCAGCGGCTGCGGGCGTGGCGGCGCCCCCACGCCAATGCGTAACATCCTGAAGAACGCGGCACTGCTCTTCGTCTCCGCGCTGCTGGCGGTCGCGATGGCCGAGGTGGCGCTGCGCCTCTTCGCGCCGATTCCCTACTCGATGAAGGTCGAGTACAAGCCGGATGGATTCGTGGGGCAGCGGCTGGTGCCGAAGCGGCGTTACCGCCTCGCCGACGGCGGCCTCTGCACGGTGAACTCGGCCGGCTATCGCGGTCCCGAATTCGAGATCCCCAAGCCTGCGGGAATCTTCCGGATCGTGGCCCTCGGAGGCTCTTCCACCTTCTCCTACCAGACCGACGACACAGAGATCTGGACGAGAAGGCTGGAGGAGAAGCTCCGAGCCCGATTCGGCGCCGCCATCGAGGTGGTGAACGCCGGCGTGCCCGGCTACAGCGCCTTCACCTCGAAGATCCACTATCTCTACCGGATCCGCGCCCTCGAGCCCGACGTACTGCTCCTCTATCACGCCTGGAACGACATGAAGTTCTTCCGCCGTATCGAGGAGGGGGAGGGCTTCCTCGCGCCCTCATTCCGCCCGCGCCCGATTCGCGACTTCTTGCGCCGCTTCCAGATCCTATGGCGCCTGCGCAGCCTCTTCGACTCCTCCGAGGGCGGCCTTCCACCCAGAGAGCAAGGCTGGCTCGAAGTCGGTCTCTGCCGAGGCCGTCGCGATCCCCGAGGGCGGTCGCGCCCATCGCTGGGAGACGGGCGAACTACGAGGATCTGGCACTGCTGGCGAGCGCCGACGGCGTGCTTCCGGTCTTCGTCTCACAGGCGGGTCTTCTCGGCGACGGGAATCTCGACGATCCCGAGGTGCGTCGCCGCGTCTACACCGAGTACCAGGGCCTCGACTACCCCGAGATCCTTCGCCAGTGGGCGGCGATCGGCGCGATCCAACGCGCCGCCGCCGAGCGCCACGGCGGACTCTTCATCGATGTCTACGCCGCGGTTCCCCACCGCATCGAGAACTTCCGCGATCACGTTCACCTGACACCGGCGGGGAACGAGGCGGTCGCGGCGGCGATCTTCGCCGGCCTGGTCGAGAGCCCGGTCTTCAGCGAGCGGCTGGCCGCGCTCAGGGGCTCTGCTCGGCGGGCGTCCCGAACAGCTCGCGACTGGCGCGGCGCAGGAAGACCAGGCCGATCGCCGCATTGAAGAGCAGGAAGGAGTTGTGCTGGACGAGGCCGAACACCGTCATCTCTCCGGCGTGATCGGGGAGCAGTGTCGGCCACATCGCGACGGCCACCGCTCGGAAGGGGCCCGGAACCAGGGTTCCGAAGAAGATCACCGGCAGATAGCCCAGCATCTCCAGGAAGCTGAGGGGCACGCCGAAGAGCTTCGCCACCTCCGCGTAGACCCAGGCCGCGGCCAGCAGCGCCGGTGATCGGATCACGATGATGATCAGGTAGTACCGGAGGGGGGCCTTGCGAAAGGAGAGGAAGAGCTCGCGCTCTCTCAGGGCGGAGGAGGCGAAGCGCGGGCTCCGGAAGTAGTAGACGAAGGCCCCGAAGAAGAGCACCCCGACCACGGAGATCCACGGAATCGCGTGGAAGATGGTGGGGAGCTCGTTCCAGCGCAGCGTGACGCCCTCCAGCGCCCAGAAGAGCAGGTAGTAGAACTCGCAGAACATGATGAAGATCATGCTCGAGCCGATCTGCCAGCCGGGGACGCCGTCACGCCGATTCAGGTAGACGGCGATGGCGCCCTTTCCCACCTGCTCGTTCACGATCGAGATGATGTAGGCGCTGGCGCGCACCGGGAGCAGATCCAGGTAGGGAACCCTGGTGTTGAACCAGTTCACCACCCGCCACAGCACGAGCGTGTCGATCAGCAGGTACAGAAACGAGTAGGGGACCATCAGCGCGAGCCAGTGAACCCAGTCCACACTGGCGAAGATTCCGGCCAGATACGCCGGCACGCTCAGCGGCGGGTCATTGCGCTGTGCGGCTCCCCCGATGCGGATGTAGAGGTAGCCGAAGCAGACGAGTGTGATCGCCCAGGGCGCGAGGCGTTTCCACAGTGCCGCGCGCGGCTTCGGCGTGCCTTCCGGTTCGGGGGTTGCACTCATGAGGCGGTACCGTCCTCTCCCAGACAACGTCTCAAGGTCTCGTCGAGAGGTGTCAGGGTCAGTCCGAGCCGTGCGCAGGCGGGGCTCGGGTCGATGCGGTCGTCCTGTTCCAGGACTCCCAGCATGGCGGGTGTGAGCGGAGGGTCGTCCGAGAAGCGCTCCGCCAGCCGGGCGAAGAGGGAGGCGGCCGCCATGGGAATGGGCAGGAAGCGCGGCCTCTTCGCGATCAGCTTCGCGGCGCGGCAGACCAGCTCCCGATGGGTGAGGGACTCGGGACCGGCCAGGTCGAGGACCGCGTCGTCGCTGCCTGGATCCGCCAGGGCGCTCTCGATTGCCTTCGTGACGTCCTCCGCGTCGATGGGCTGCTCGAGAGCGGCGCCGCCGCGCACCAGCGCTGCGAAGGGAGCGCGAACGCTGCTCCGCAGGGCGAAGGCTGCGATCTCACCCGGCCCGAGGACCATGGGCACCCGGAGCACGGTCACCGGAACCCGGCAGTCGAGCAGGATGCTGCTCCGCCCTTCCTTTCGAGGCCAGACAGGCGTTCCCCGCCTCCGGGTCCGCGCCCAGAATGCTCATGTAGACGATCCTTCTCGCGCCCACGCTCTCGGCGGCGTGCGCCAGGGCGCTGGAAGCGGCCTCGTGGGCATCGAGATATCGGGCGCTTCGGGTCTCCTTCAGGATTCCGATCAGGTGGACGATGCGGTCGCAGCCGCCCGCCGCGGCCGTAACGGCCTCCGCGTCAGCGTAGTCGACGATGCAGATCTCCGGACGGCAGCTCTCGGGAAGCTCGCGCAGGGTGTTCGCGGCGCGCTCCGAGCGCACCAGCGCTCGCACCCCTTCCGGCGCGGAGCCGCGATCGGCCAGACGGCGGATCAGCCGGATTCCCAGGTGACCGTTGGCGCCGGTCACCAGAATCCGTCCTTCTCGTTCTCTCACCAGACCTCGACTTTCCGCGGATTCACCATGCCAGGAGTCGGATCCTACCTCGATCCGAGCTCCGGCCAACCCTCGAGTTCGACCCGAGCTTGGGCCGTACACTGCAGGATATCACCGTTCTCCCATTCTCGTACTCAGTTCTCTCGCTACTCGTGGGACGGAGCCAGGCTGATGGGGAGGAGCTTGTAGGAGGGGGTGCCGCAGCCGGGGGCGACGTGGTCGATGGGAAAGAGCGGGTTGGCTTCGGGGAAGTAGCTGACGGCGCAGCCTGCCGGAACGTCGTAGGCAACGGCCGCGAGGCCGGAGATGCTCCGGGTCCGGCCTTCGAAGTGGCTGGTCAGGTCGAGGCGCTGCCCCTCCGAGAATCCCATCGCTTCCATGTCGGCGCGGTTCAACAGCACGACGCGGCGTCCCGCTTCGGATGCCGCGATACCGGTCGCCGTCCCCGTAGACCGTCGTGTTGAACTGGTCGTGGCTGCGCACCGTCATCAGGAGCAGGCGCCCCTCGGCCGACTCGATCTCGGGAAGGGGGACCACCCGGAAGCGGGCGCGGCCGCTGGGCGTGGCGAACTGCCGATCGCGCGCGCGGTTTGGAAGTGCGAACCCGCTCGGCTCGCGAATCCGCTCGCTCTGGTCTTCGAAGCCCGCAATGGTGCGCGAGATCCGCTCCCGGATTCGCTCGTAGTCCACGATCAGCTCTTCCCACGGCACTCTGGTGGCGTCGCCGAGCGTCGCGCGGGCCATGGCGGCGACGATGGCGGGCTCGCTGCGGAGTGCCGCGGACGCGGGCTCGCGCTGCCCTTGGGAGCGGTGAACCTTCCCCATGGCGCTCTCGACGCTCACGAACTGGTCGCCGCTGAGTTGGCGATCGCGCTCGCTCCTGCAGAGGCAGGGGAGGAGGATCGCCTCCCGGCCCGTGATCAGTTGGCTGCGGTTCAGCCGGGTGGCGATCTGGACGGTGAGGCGACAGCGGCGCAGGGCCTCCGCGGTGTACTCGGTGTCTGGAGCTACGGCAGCGAAGTTGCCGCCCAGACCGATGAAGGCCTGCACCTTCCCGTCCTGCATGGCGTGGATCGCCTCGACGCAGTCGTAGCCCGGCTCGGCCGGCGCCGTGAATTCGAACTCCCTGCCGAGACGCGTCAGGAAGCCCATCTCCGGTCTGGTGGCGATGCCCATGCTGCGGATTCCCGGAGCGTTGCTGTGACCCTGCAGCGGACAGAGGCCGGCACCCGGCTTGCCGAGGTTGCCGCGCAGCATGAGCAGATTGGCCAGCTCCTGGACGTTGTCCGCCCCGTGTCGATGCTGGGTCAGTCCCGTTGCCCAACAGGCGATCACCCGCTCGGAAGCGGCGTAGATCTCCGCGATCTCGCCCATCTCGCTTCGGGGGATGCCGCTCTGCGCGACCAGCGATTCGAAGCTGCAATCGGCGAGCCTGCGGCGAAGCTCTTCGAAACCCTCGCTGTGCTGGCCGATGAAGTCCCGGTCGAGCACGGTTCCCGGCCTCAGGTTCTCGAGGGCGAGAAGCTCCTTCATGACGCCCTTGAGCAGCGCGATGTCCCCTCCGATCCGAACGCGGACGAAACGCTCCGCCAGGGCAGTCCCGCCTGCGAAGGGATTCCCGGGGCGCTTGAAGCGCGCCAGGCCGCGCTCGCGCAGGGGGTTGATGCTGATCACCCTGCATCCCCGCTTCACCGCGCCTGCGAGAGTGTTCAGCATGCGCGGGTGGCTGGTGCCGGGGTTCTGTCCCAGCACCAGGATCAGATCGGCCTGCTCGAAGTCGTCCAGGCAGACCGTTCCCTTCCCGGTGCCGATCACCTCGGCGAGCCCGCGCGGCCCGACTCGTCACAGAAGTGGGAGGAGCTGGGCAGGTTGTTGGTGCCGAACTGCCGGGCGAAGAGCTGATAGAGAAAGGCGGCCTCGTTGCTGGCTCTGCCCGAGCAGTAGAAGACGGCCTCCTTCGGGGACTCGAGGAGCCGCAGGACCTCGCCGATGCGGTGGAAGGCGGCATCCCACGAGATCGGCTCGTAGCGCATCGCGCCGGGCCGGAGGATCATCGGCTCTGCGATGCGGCCCTGCTGTTCGAGCCATCGGTCGCTCTGCTCCAGCAAAGCGGAGGTCAGACCAATGAGAGAAGAACTCGCGGTTGAGGAGGGTCGCGCCGATCTCGTGGGCGATGGCCTTGACACCGTTCTCGCAGCACTCGATCCGCGCTCGGTGCGGGCTCTCCGGCCAGGCACAGCCAGGGCAGTCGAAGCCGCTGCTCTGGTTCACCCGGGTCAGCGCCGGAAGCATCTGGGAGAGGCCCGCCCGAGAAGCGTGTCTCAGACCGGCCCAGATCGCACCCAGCCCTCCCGCCGTTTCGCCGGCCAAATGGGCCCTCCCGGCCCCAGTCTAGCCGACGATTCCTTTCTTCAAGGCCTCGCTCACGGTGCGACCTGATCGAGGAAGCGCTGGATTCGCTGGTAGTAGGGCGCTCCACCCACCAGGGTGGTGTCGTTGTGCCCCGCGCCCGCGATCGTCTCGAAGGTCTTCGGCTCCGGAGCCGCCGCGAACAGCCGCCGTCCCAGCTCGAAGGGAACGATCCGATCCCTGTCGCCGTGGAAGAAGAGGATCGGGCAGCGCACTCGCCGGATCTTCTCTTCGGCGGGGAAGCGCCGTCCGATCAGCGCTCCGAGCGGGATTCCGATGGCCGCCCGAGCCATGTCCGCGATCGAGGTGAAGGTGCTCTCCAGGATCAGACCTGCCAGGGGACGGTCCGCTGCGAGGTCCACGGCGACCACACCACCCAGAGAGCGGCCGAACACGACGATGCGGTCGAGGGGATAGCCGCGGCCGGTGTGCAGATGCTCGAGGCCGGCCCGCGCGTCCGCGTACACGCCCTCTTCAAAGGGCCTTCCCTCGCTCAGTCCGTATCCGCGGTAGTCGAGCAGCAGGACGTCGGCGCCGAGTGCCGCCAGCTCGGCGGCGTTGGGGAGGCGGTGGGAGGCATTTCCGGCGTTCCCGTGGAGAAAGAGCAGCGAGCGGGTGGCGCCGGGCGAGGGCAGGAAGAAGGCGTGGATCCTGACGCCGTCCTCGCTCTCGAGGAAGACACTCTCGGCCTCGATTCCGAGGGCCTCGGGCGTCAGATCGACTCCCGGGGAAGGCTGGAAGATCAGGCGGTCGAGGAGAGCGAGGGGCAAGACGAGGATTCCGATGAGGACGAGGATCGCTACCAGTGCCAGAACGCGATTGCGCATCCGACCCGAGGTTACATCCCCAGCTCGAGGCGCGCGGCCTCGGACATCATTTCAGGATCCCAGGGCGGATCCCAGACCAGATCGATCTTTACGTCACGAACGCCCTCGATCTCCCGGGTCCGGGTCTCGATCTCCAGCGGCAGGATCTCCGCCACCGGGCACATCGGCGAGGTCAGGGTCATCACGATGCCGACGCCGCCGCTCTCGTCGACGCGAACCTCGTACACCAGGCCGAGCTCGTAGATGTTGACGGGAATCTCCGGGTCGTAGACGTCCCGGAGCATCGCGATCACCTCTTCCTTCAGCCTCTCGCAGTCGAGTTCCATCCTCGACTCCTCCGATCACTCGGTCTTCGCGGTCGTGTCCTCGCCCCGCACGGCCGAGCGCAGCGTGTGCCAGGGAAGTGTCGCGCACTTCACGCGCATCGGGTACTCGCGGACTCCGCTGAAGACGGTGAGCTTGCCGAGCGCCTTCTGGTCGGCCTCGGCGACGGGAGGACCGGCGACCAGCTCGTGAAAGCGATCGAAGACCTCGAGAACCTCGTCCAGCTGTCTTGCCCTTCACGGCCTGGGTCATCATCGAGGCGGATGCCGTCGAGATCGCACAGCCCGAGCCCTGGAACCCCACCTCCTGGACCACCCCGTCGTCGTCCACGTCCAGGTAGACGGTCACCTTGTCGCCGCAGAGCGGGTTCCAGCCGTTCGCCTCCCGGTTCGCGCCGTCGGGCTTGTGGAAGTTCCTGGGCTTCTTGTTGTGATCCAGGATGGTGGTCTGGTAGAGCTCGCGAAGATCCGACATCAGCGGAAGACCTCGATGACCTTGCTGGATCCCTTCGGCGAGCCGATCCAGGTCGCTCTGGTTGTTGTAGAGACCGAGGGAGGCCCGGGCCGTGGCGGGCAGCCCCAGGCGATCCATCAGCGGCTGTGCGCAGTGATGACCCGCGCGGATCGCGATGCCCTCACCGTCGAGGATCGTCCCCACGTCGTGGGGATGGATTCCCTCGACGACGAAGGAGAGCACTCCGGTCTTCTCCCGCGCCGTTCCGATCAGCCGGACCTCGGGGATCCCTGAGAGCAGCTTCGTCCCGTAGGCGAGCAGGGCGTGCTCGTGGGCTGCGATGCGGTCGAGGCCGATCGCCTCCACGTAGTCGATGGCCGCGGCGAGGCCGATCGCTCCGGCGATGTCCGGTGTTCCCGCCTCGAACCTGTACGGGATCTCGTTGTAGGTGGTCTTCTCGAAGCTGACCGACGAGATCATCTCGCCTCCTCCCTGGTAGGGAGGCATGGCCTCGAGCAGCTCCGCGCGGGCGTAGAGGGCGCCGATCCCGGAAGGGCCGTAGAGCTTGTGACCCGAGAAGACGTAGAAATCACAGCCGAGCTCTTGCACGTCGACGGCGAGGCGCGGAACCGCCTGGGCCCCGTCCACCAGCACCGGAACCCCGCTGGGCGTGCGCCACCTCGACGATCCGTCGCACCGGGTTGACGGTTCCCAGCACGTTCGAGACGTGAGCGACCGCCACCAGGCGGGTGCGCGGGCCGATCAGGCCCTCCAGCTCGCCCGTGAGCAGCTCCCCGGCATCGCTGATGGGGGCGACGCGCAGCCGGGCCCCCTTCTCCTCGCAGATCATCTGCCAGGGGACGATGTTCGCGTGGTGCTCCATGCAGGTGATCAGGATCTCGTCGCCCGCGCCGAGGTGATGACGCGCGAAGCTCTGGGCCACCAGGTTGATTGCCTCGGTGGCGTTGCGCGTGAAGACGATCTCGCGGGACTGCGCCGCGTGCAGCAGCGCCTGGACCTTTGCCCGCGCCTCCTCGTGGAGCCGTGTCGCCGTCTCCGAGAGCTCGTAGAGCCCCCGGTGAATATTGGCGTAGTGATTCGAGTAGAGATCCGCGATGGCATCGATGACGGCCTGAGGCTTCTGAGCGCTCGCCGCGCTGTCCAGAAAGACCAGGGGCTTGCCCCGCATCGACCGGCTCAAGATCGGGAAATCCTCGCGAATCCTCTCCACCTCGAAGGGCCTGTCGATGGCGGTGGCCGCGCTCATGATCCGACCCCGGCATCCCGCAGCCGCTCCTCCAGCAGCGCGAGTGTGGCGTCGCGAAGGGCGGGAGCCGGAAGCTGCTCGAGGACCTCGACGGCGAAGCCGCGAGTCAGGACGAGCCGCGCCCTCTCCTCGTCGATCCCTCGGGACCGCAGGTAGAAGAGCGCGTCCGCATCCAGGCGTCCGATGGCGGAGCCATGGCTGCACTTGACGTCGTCGGCGTAGATCTCGAGCTGGGGCTTGGTGTTGATCTCCGCCCCATCGGCCACCAGCAGATTTGGATTCGACTGCTCGGCGTCGGTCTTCTGGGCGTCGGGGCGAACGATGACCCGACCGCGGAACACACCCTTGGATTTGCCGCACAGGATGCCCTTGTAGAGCTCGCGGCTGGTGCCGTGGGGCACGGCGTGATCGACGACCGTGTGGTTGTCGATCAGCTGCGATCCCCGTCCCAGAAAGACCCCGTTCAGGGTGCACTCAGCGCCCTCCTCGGCGAGCAGGGCGCCGAGGTCGTTCCTCACCAGGGACCCGCCCAGCGTGACCGTATGAGCCCTGAATCGGCTGCCCCGCTGCTGCCGGGAGGTGAGGTTCGAGACGTGGTGGGTGCGATCGTTCTCACGCTGCAGAATCACCAGGTCGAGGTCGGCCTCGGCGTGGGTCACCACCTCGCTGACGCTATTGGTGAAACGGACCTCCTCGCCCACCGACACGTGGTCCTGAATCACCACGGCGCGGCTGTTCTCCTCGGCGACCACCAGGACCCGAGGCTGAGAGAGCGTCGCCGTCTCTCCGTTCGAAATGAAGACCAGGTGCACGGGGTTCTCGAGGCGCGCGCCCCTGGGAATCGTCACCACCGCCCCGTCGTCCAGGAGCGCGGTGTTCAAGGCGGCGAAGGCGTGCGATTTCTGGTCCGTGTAGCGGCCCAGGTGACGCTCCAGGGCGGCCGGGTTCTCGCTGCGGAGCCGGGCGAGGCTTTCGACTCGCAGCTCCCCGGGGAGAATCGGGGACGAGGAGAGCTCGGGCCTGAAGTGTCCGTTTACGAAGACGAAAAGACTGCAGGCGAAGACCGGGAAGGCGATCTCCTCCACCACCGTCCGCGGGATCGGCGCGTGTTCCCGATCGGCGAGCCGGAAATCCGTGGCCGCGATCGGACCGACGTTGGTGTAGCGCCACTCCTCCAGGCGGGTGGTGGGGAAGCCGAGTGAGGCGAAGTGGCTGCGTCCCTCCTCGCGGAGGCGGCGCAGGTGGACGGAGTCCGCATCGCCGATTCCCCGGTCGAATGCGGAGGTCTGGCCGAGCAGGCGATCGCGCGCGAGCTCGAGGGGAGTCATCGGAGAGGCGGCGCCCTCGGCACCCGGAGGTGCCGTCTCCAGCCAGCCGTATCCCTTCTTCTCGAGCTCCAGGGCGAGATCCTTCCCGCCCGAGAGGGCGATGCGTCCCTCGGAGAGCACGTGGACGAAGTCGGGAACGATGTAGTCGAGCAGGCGCTGGTAGTGGGTGATGACCAGCAGCGATCGATCCGGGCTGCGCAATGCGTTCACACCGGTTGCGACCACGCGCAGCGCATCGATATCGAGACCCGAATCGGTCTCGTCGAGAATGCAGAGCCTCGGCTCCAGGAGCAGCATCTGCAGCACCTCGTTGCGCTTCTTCTCGCCGCCGGAGAACCCCTGATTGATCGAGCGGTTCATCAGGTCTTCCGGCACGTCCACGATCTTCATCTTCTCGCGGACCACGGCCAGGAAGTCCATCGCGTCCAGCTCTTCTTCGCCGCGATGGGTGCGGATCGCGTTGAGGGATGCCTTGAGAAAGTAGTGGTTTCCCACACCGGGGATCTCGACCGGATACTGGAAGGCGAGAAAGATGCCCTCCCGGGCTCGCTGCTCGGGTTCGATGCCGGTGAGATCGCGGCCATCGTAGAGGATCTCGCCCTCTGTGATCGAGTAGCCGGGGCGCCCCGCGAGCAGATTCGCGAGGGTGCTCTTTCCCGAGCCGTTGGGGCCCATCACGGCGTGGACCTCACCGGGCCGGATGGTCAGATCGATCCCCTTCAGGATCGCCGATTCCCCGGCGCTGGCGTGTAGATTTCTGATCTCGAGCATGACTGCTAGCCCACGCTTCCTTCCAGGCTCACGCCAAGGAGCTTCTGGGCCTCCACGGCGAACTCCATCGGGAGCTCCCGGAAGACCTCTTTGCAGAATCCATTCACGATCATCGAGATCGCGTCTTCTTCGGAGATGCCCCGTTGCCGGCAGTAGAACAGCTGGTCCTCGCCGATCTTCGAGGTGGTGGCCTCGTGCTCCACCGTCGCCGTGGAGTTCTTGACCTCGATATAGGGGAAGGTATGGGCTCCGCACTTGTCGCCCAGCAGCAGTGAATCGCACTGGGAGTAGTTGCGCGCACCCACCGCCTTCGGCCCCATCCTCACCAGTCCGCGGTAGGACTGCTGGCCGTGGCCGGCGGAGATCCCCTTGGAGATGATGGTGCTCCGGGTGTTGGCCCCGATGTGGAGCATCTTGGTGCCGGTGTCGGCCTGCTGGTAGTTGTTGGTGAGCGCCACCGAGTAGAACTCACCCACCGAGTGTTCTCCCTGGAGGATGCAGCTCGGGTACTTCCATGTGATCGCGGAGCCGGTCTCCACCTGGGTCCAGGAGATCTTGGAGCGCTTGCCCAGGCACTTTCCTCGCTTGGTGACGAAGTTGTAGATGCCGCCCTTGCCCTGCTTGTCGCCCGGATACCAGTTCTGGACCGTCGAGTACTTGATCTCGGCGTCGTCGAGGGCAACCAGCTCGACCACCGCGGCGTGAAGCTGGTTCTCGTCGCGCATCGGCGCCGTGCAGCCCTCGAGATAGCTCACGTAGCTGCCCTCTTCGGCGATGATCAGGGTGCGCTCGAACTGCCCGGTTTCCTGGGCGTTGATGCGGAAGTAGGTCGAGAGCTCCATCGGACAGCGCACGCCCTTCGGGATGTACGCGAAGGAGCCGTCACTGAAGACGGCGGAGTTGAGAGCGGCGAAGAAGTTGTCCGCGTAGGGAACCACCGATCCCAGATACTTCTTCACGATCTCCGGACAGCGCCTGACCGCCTCGGAGAAGGGGCAGAAGATGATGCCCTGCTTCTCGAGCTCTTCCTTGTAGGTGGTCGCCACCGATACGCTGTCGAAGACGGCGTCCACGGCGACGCCGGCCAGCCGCTTCTGCTCCTCGAGGGGGATTCCGAGCTTCTCGTAGGTTCTGAGCAGCTCCGGATCCACCTCGTCCAGGCTCTCCAGCTGCTCCTTCTGCTTGGGCGCCGAGTAGTAGTACATGTCCTGGTAGTCGATCGCCGGGTAGGTGACCATCGCCCAGGTCGGCTCGTGTCCCTCCTCGAGCATCTTCGCGAAGCGGTGGTACGCCTTGAGGCGCCACTGCAGGAGCCACTCCGGCTCCTCCTTCTTGGCGGAGATGATGCGGACGATCTCCTCGCTGAGACCCTTCGGGATCGTCTCGGACTCGATGTCGGTGACGAAGCCGTATTCGTATTCGCGCTCCGTGAACTCGGTGAGCTCAGTTGCGTTCGACATGGCGTGCCCCCGATCTCGGCGGACTCCTGGTACAGGAACTGTTCCTGCGGCGGGCCGACCAGCTCGCGCAAGGTGACGTGCCGGAGCGTCTCCAGGATGGCCTGATTGATCCGCTGCCAGGGGTCGCGCACCGCGCAATTCGTCTCCTGCTCACAGCGGCCCGGCCCGGCGCTGCACTCCATCAGGGCGATCGGGCCCTCGAGGGAGTCGATGATCTCGGCCACGTTGACCTCTTCGGGTCGACGCGAAAGTGTGTAGCCACCCTTGGCGCCGCGCTGTGAGGTCAGAAGCCCTCCCTGGGCCAGGGCCTTGAGGATCTTGCTCACCACCGGAAGCGGCAGGGAGGTCGCCTCGGCCATGCTGCGGGCGTTCTGGCTGGCCCCGGTCGCGTCATTGGCGAGGTGGACGAGGAGCACGATCCCGTAATCCGTGAGCTTGGTGATGCGAAGCATGGGCACCTCGTGGGATGGCGTGGCCGGGACCATATCGGACCGAACCGGTACTGTAAATATAAGACTAATTTAGTTCTATTTAAAGAGGCGATTCATCCCCCGGGGGCGCAGTTATGCAGTCAGGCAGGAACGTCCCCGCTAGAGGAGGTCGGCGTCGGAGAGGCGCGCTAGTGGAAGCAGCACGCCCCGACCGTCGTGGCACCATGAGAGGGGCGGCGCCTGCATGGTGCCGAGGGAGCAGATCCGAGAGACCCCGAGCTGGCTGAGGGCGCCGGTCATCTCGCGCCGTCGGTCTCCGAACCCCCCGACTCCGACGCTCGCCAGGTGGTGCTTTACCGGTGTCAGAGCCTCTACCAGGCCTGCGACTCCCGCGACCGGGTGAACCCGGACGAAGCGATGCAGGGGGGCCGGCCTCAGCCCACCGAGATCAGCTCCAGAGATACGCTTGGGGGGGTCGGGATCACGGGATTCGTCCGTTCTCGATTTGCCTTTGGGAGTTTACCACGAAAGCTTAAAGGTCGAGGTTGTCGAGGAATTGGCAGCCGGTTCCGGTATAGGCGAGTCCATCGTATGTATTGCCAATCACCTTGCAGGGGCAATCGAGAAACATCCCGGAACCGGAGCCGGCGGTGGTCGAGTTTCCGCTGACCGTGCTCCCTAGACGCGCTATGACTCCGTAGTTCGCATTGTCATGGGCAATGTTCCCGGTGACGGTGGAGCTCGCGCCCGCTTCGATTCCATAGTTGCCCGCAGAGGCGATGTTCCCCGCAACGAGGCTTCTCTCACCGACTTCAATGGCCTGGCCATTGTCTATGGCGGTCACTTTTTCGATCGTGCAATCCGTGGAGACGCCGAGATCGATGCCATAAAGGAACCCGGTGATCATGCCATTGCGAACGACGACGGCCTGGCGGGCGGTGCCATTGTCCGAGACGCCGTATCCGGTTCCATCTCCCCTCAAGGCGAATCCATTCAGGTCCAACGTGACGAAATCGGCCTCGATGAGGATGCAGTTACCGTTCGTCTTTGCAGTGGCCTGCAGATCCTTGGTGACCGCGTACGAGCCGGATTCAGTGATCGCCCTGCATTTGGTCAGTTTCTTCGGTCCAGCGGCCAACGCGCTACCGCAGAGGAGACTGCTCAGCAGTGTCGCGACCAGGATCGAGGTGATCTTCCTCATGGCCTTCTCCTTTCAGGGTCTCGGCCATGATATGCGGAAACGTGTCCGCCTTGCACGTCATTCCGAAGGGGCTTGAGTCTGGCCGGCCTGGGAGCGGATACGCAGTTCCAGGGCCGTTCCTTCGTCCGACAAGCACCGCTCGGTCAAGTCCGGCGGGGCTGAGGGCCTCCCTTCCTTCTTGATCCGCAATATGGACTTCACCCGGCTATGCGCAGCTCCGCATAGGCGGGGCTATTCCACGCTTGAGGCCGAGTTCGGCGAGGAAGGCGTTGCTGGCTCGGAGCATCGGCGAGTCCTAGCAGGTGTGCTTGTTGACAGCCGACCCTCGACTGGGTGAAGCAGCAGATCCGCACGGTCACAGCCTTCGGCGAAGGGCCCCGCTACCTGATCCATGACAACGATGGAATCTTCGGCCAGTTCCGCGAGCGGCAAGCCGGCAGATGCTACCAATGCCATTTCGACCGATGGCTCTTCGCGGTGATGGGCACCAGGATGCCGTGGTAACGGACCTGGTGGGCACGCGGGGGAGGAATCAGGGGTACGAGCCGCTCGATGAGTTCGCTTCGCTCCATCAGGATGTGGCTGGTGCTGCGCCCTCGCAGCGAAGCCGCCGCGAGCACGGCGAGCATCCGTTTCCGGCGGTTTTGTTCCCAACTCGAGGATGTCCGACGAGGCCGGGAGGCACCAACCTTCTCTTTCTCGGGACTTACGTTCCTGCTCGCAGACGCCATCTCATCGATGATGCTTGTGCGCTCAACTCGCCCGAAAAGTCACAACTCAAACACGGCCCCGTCTACGTCGGAGAGGCGTGCCAGTGGAAGCAGCACGCCCCGACCGTCGTGGCACCATGAGAGGGGCGGCGCCTGCATGGTGCCGAGGGAGCAGATCCGAGAGACCCCGAGCTGGCTGAGGGCGCCGGTCATCTCGCGCCGTCGGTCTCCGAACCCCCCGACTCCGACGCTCGCCAGGTGGTGCTTTACCGGTGTCAGAGCCTCTACCAGGCCTGCGACTCCCGCGACCGGGTGAACCCGGACGAAGCGATGCAGGGGGGCCGGCCGGATCCGGGAGTCGGCTTCGGCCACCACCGTCCAGCTGCTTCCTGCGCCCCGGTGGAGGTGCACCGGAGCTCCGCTGGCGGCACGCATCTCGGCCTCGTCGCGCTCCCGCTTGATGGCCGCCGAGGCTCGCGGGGAGATCGGACCGCGGGGCCAGCGCTCCTCGAGATCGGCGAGTGCTTTCGCCAGCTCCGCGGCGAACGCCGGCGCTCCGCCGCGATCACGATCCGTGAGAAAGACCGCCAGCGGCGAGAGACAGCCGAGCTGATCCCAGAGGGCGATGTCCTCCGCGAGCCGCACGGCCGAGTCGACCGGCCGATCGGCGGCGACGGCTGCCACCGAGAGCCGGTGGCCGTAGCTGACCAGTCTTCGCGGCGGCTGCACCCGCGCTGCGATGCTGGCGATGGTCTGGTCGGATCCGCTGGCCACTACGCAGTCGGCGCCGAGCAGCGCCTCGACGCACTCGCGATCGCTGCCGGTGAAACGAGTCATCTCGATGCACGCGCCCAGCTCCGGATCCGCTGCCGCGACGGAGTCGGCCACCAGCCCGGCCGTGACCGGATCGTGAGCGGAGGTCTTGGCGAGCACCGGCGAGCGGAGCAGCAACGGAGCCAGCAGCCCGAGCAGGGTCGGCGAGGGCAATGAGCCGGCCAGCAGCACCGAGGTGACCTCGAAGCCGGAGGCGTTTCTCGGAGCAGAGCCCTCCAGGGCTTCGATCCCGCCGAGCTCCCGGTCCAGCAGCGACCGGAGAGCATCTTCGGTCCACTCCGCCAGCGCCCGGGCCATGCCCGCCTCCACCATTGCGGGTGAGAAGCCGGCGGCGTCGGCGTACTCCGTGCGCAAGGCGCGTCGCACCGGGGAGTCCGGCTCCCGCCAGGACTCGAGCACCGACCCGAGGGCGTCGAGGGTCTCCCGGGCGGGACGCCGGCGCAGTCGGTGTCCCGCGCCGCGAAGCCGTTGCAGCGCCGCGCGGATCTCCTGCGGGCTGGTCCCACTCATGGCAGGTGGTGATCTCCGCGCTCTCGCGTTTCGCTCGCGGCGTCGCCCTGCAGCATTTCGTCTGCCGCAATCGAGCAGCCGCGGTCTTCGGCGCCCGGCTCCCTTCCGATCACCTCGAAGCCGTCCCCCAATGCGCGCCCGAGATCCGCAGTCTGGATGGAGAGGACACTTCCCGTGTTGGCCAGGTCGAGCACCGTCACCACACCGATGTCGCCGTCACGCGCTTCGTCGCCGCTTTCCGGATCGATGATTCGCACCCGCGTCCAGGGCGGTCCCAGCTTGCGCCGCGGCGTCGCCGGGAAACGCAGCACCGAGTCGTAGAACTGGCTGCCGAGCTCGGTCATGCCGTACTGATTGACGATCCTGCTGGGAGGGACGCCGAGGGACCGATGCAGGCGCTGGTAGAGCGTATCCCTCGGGAGCTCACGGGAGCTCCCCTTGAACCCCCCGGTCTCCATCACTCTCGAGCCCTCCGGGAGCGCGATTCGACGCTCCGCGCTCTCCATGGCCTCCAGCAGATGGACCAGGGCGAGGGCCGTCCCGCAGAGCACCACCGCGACACCGCTCGTCTCCGCCTGCTCGAGCCCGTCGAGCAGATGTCCGGTCCGGAGCTCGCCTGCCTCCACCAGAAAGCCGCTCTCCGGGTCGCCACGCCGTTCGAGAACCAGGCCGAACATGTGGGAGAGTGACGAGTCGGGCGCCTCCAGCGCGGAGGAAGCGAGGATCAGCATTCGCATGCGCTGCCCGGGCCCGCCGAGGTCGGGCAGCACGTGACGCTCGAAGCTGGGGAGAAGGGAGGCCTCGTAGAGCGCCAATGTATCCAGGTGCAGCTCGCCCCGCCGCCGGGTCGAGGTGCCACTGGTGCGGAACAGGTGGCACTCGCGCTCGGGTGGAAAGCAGCGCAGCGCCATCTCCTTGAAGGCGCCGGTCGGTACCGGCGGAATCTCTCGCCAGGTTTCGACATCTCTCGGTGTAAGGCCCCGAGCCCGACAGAACCGCGCGAAGGGCTCGCAGCGGGCGAACTGGTGGGCGAAGAGCTGGAGGGCGAGATCCTCGAAGCGAGCTTCGTCTTCGGCGGCTTCCGGCTCGCCCATCCAGGCGAGGATCCGCCGGTCGAGCTCCGAGCGCGCCGGGTCCGCGCCGCTCACCGGATGCACTCCACCAGAATCTCCAGGGCGGCGATCAGCGCATCGCGCTCGATGCAGAGGGGAGGTGTGATGGAGAGGACGGCGCCATCGTCGCCGCCGGGGAGCAGGATGATTCCGCGCGAGAGCGCCGCCGAACAGATGCGAGCCGCCGTCTCGGGCCGGTCGCATTCGACGCCGATCATGAGCCCGAGCCCCCGGATGTCCGTGACCCGCTCCTCGCCGGCGAGCACGCCACGAAGAAACCCGAGCGCCGCGTCACCGCTCTCCGCCGCGCCCTCGACGAGCTTCTCCTCCTCCAGGACCGCGAGGGAGGCGAGCGCGGCAGCGCAGCCCGGCGGGTGTCCCAGAAACGTCTGGGTGTGGAGAGCCTCACCCGCCGAGACCGGCCAGGCATCCATCACCTCCGCCCGGCCCACGCAGGCGGAGATGGGCATTCCCGAGGCCAGCCCCTTCGCGACGCAGAGGAGGTCGGGCACCACAGCTTCGTGGTCGCAGGCAAACCAGCGTCCGGTGCGACCGAAACCCGTGTAGACCTCGTCGGCGATCAGTAGCCAGCCTTCGCTGTCGCATCGCTGGCGAAGCTTCCGGAGGAAGCCACGGGGTGGGACCCTTTCGCCGCCGCGCCCCTGGATCGGCTCGACCAGCACCGCGCCCACCGGCCGCGCGGACTCTGCCGCCGCGCGCACCACGTCGTCGGCGTCGCCGTAGCGCGCGAAGGTCGAGCATCCAGGCAGCCGCTCTTCGAAGGGCTCCCTGAAGAAGGGGCGCCAGGTGGCGTCCAGCGCACCGAGGCCGAGCCCGTGATAGGCGCCCTCGAAGGCCACTACACCGGAGCGGCCGGTTGCGATCATCGCCGTCTTGAGAGCGGTCTCTACGGCGTCGGTTCCCGAGGAACCCAACACCGCGCGGGCGGGTTCGCCTCCTGGGAAACGTTCCACCAGGGCTTCCAGGAGCGCCACCTTCACGTCGGGAGGGTGCACGTCGCCCATCGCGTGGAGGAGCCGACCCGACTGGCGGGAGATCGCTTCGATCACTCGGGGGTGACCGTGCCCCACGTTTGCGACGGCGAATCCTCCGCCCAGGTCGACGAAGCGATTGCCATCGACATCCCAGACGTTTGCGCCCGAGGCGCGCTCCCAGAAGATCGGCCCGACGGGTGCGAGACAGGTCACGTTCCGGCTCTCGACCCTTGCCAGACGGGCCGCGAGCTCCTTCGAGCGGGGTCCGGGCACCGCGGTCAGCAGCTCCGGGGGCGACGTCTTCCAGTGAGACACGCGGGAACTCTAGCTCGCATTTCCGGCCAGCTCGCCGCTGCGGCGGGTCTGCAGGCCGTATGTCAGACTGGCGCGAATGGTTGCTGATCGCCCGCCTCGCGCCTCTCCTGCTCCCGATCGCGAGCGGGTGAGCAAATGCAGGCCAGGGGGATGAGCCGGGCCTTCGTCGCACTCGGCTCGAACCTGGGCGACCGGGAGGCCCACCTGCGGCGCGCGCTCCAGGCGCTCCGCGCGACGCGCGGGATCGAGTGGCTCGAAGTGTCGGGGATCTACGAGACCGATCCGGTCGGGCCGCCTCCCCAGGGCCCCTACCTGAACGCGGTCGCGGCGATCGAGACGGGACTGGAGCCCCGGGCCCTGCTGGAGCGCCTGCTGCAGATCGAGGCCGAGGAGGGTCGGATCCGCCGCGGAGAGCGCGGCGAGGCGCGGACACTCGACCTCGACCTGCTGCTCTTTGCCGACCGCTGCATCGACGAGGACGCGCTGGTCGTTCCTCATCCGCGCATGCACGAGCGGGGCTTCGTGCTCGAGCCGCTCAGCGAGCTGGCGCCGCAGTGGGTGCATCCGGGTTCGGGAGAGACGATCGCTGAGCTCGCGGCGCGCGTCCGCGATCCGCTGGCGGTTCGTCCCTGGCGAGAAGGCCGATCAGGTGGCGGTGTCGTCGTCGAGTAGCGCGGGGAGGAGGATCAGGGCGGCCCAGCTATCCGGTCCCGTGGAGCTCGCATAGCGGCTCCCGCCGTGGGCCCGGACGATTCGTGCGGCGTTCTCGAGACTGACGGATGCGATCTCGTCGGGGGCCCGGGAGGGGTCGAGGACGGCCTCGGCGGTCGGCTCGGGAGAATCGCTGCCCTCGACGGCGAGGCTCAGCCGGATCTTTCCCTCCGTCGGTTCCCTGCCGACGGAGAGGACGAGCCTGGTCGGGCCCTCGGCGCGGTCGGCCGCGTAGTGGACCAGTGTCAGTACCAGGAGCTCCAGGTCGCCGGCGTCTCCCCCGACCAGCAGGATGTCGTCCGGGGTCTCCACCACGAGCTGGTTCTTCCGCCCCAGCGTCTCCGAGAGCACCTCTTCCAGCTCCCGGATCAGACGCACCAGCTCCACTTCACCGGAACCCGCCTGGTTGGGATGGCGTCGGGTGAGCAACGCTCGGGTGAGCTTGGCGCAGCGCTCCAACTCGGCCAGGATCGACTGACACGACTCGACCACCAGATCGTCGTCCTTGCGGTCCTCCAACAGGAAGCTCGCCTCTCCGATCACGGTGGTGAAGGCGTTGTTCAAGGTGTGGGCTGCGCCCATGCTCAGCCGCTGCATGGCTTCGAGCCGAGCGGCCTTCTCCGGACGAAGATGCCGCTCGCTGGAATTGACCGGTACGTTTCGCAGCCCCACGAGGATGTTATCGGTGGACGGAAGCGGAAATTGAACAGGCCTGCTGGTGCGCGGGAATCCGCAGCTCGCCGGCGGCGAGACGGCAAGTCGCCGGCAGGGGATGGATTTCGCGGCTCGGAGGGTGGGAATTGGCATCAAGCGGGCCGCCCCGATGACCGATTCTGATAGGGGACGGTGCAACACGGAGGTTCGGATGCGAGCTGGATCCGCAGCGAAGACTGTCGCAGGTGTGCTGGCGGTGGTGGGGATGCTGGCTCTTTCCTCCCCGGGTGTGCGAGTGGCCCGGGCCGGGGACGGCGATGCGGCTTCCGCCGAACCCTCCCCGGCCGGTGTCTCGAGCAGTGGCGCACCCGGCGTCTGCAAGGTCGACGACGAGAACCGCCGCGCCATCCGATCCGGTCTCTCCGGCGAGATCGCCGAGCGGCTCCGGGCGGAGATGCAGAGCGGCGGCGAGAAGCCATTGGTATTGAACGGCCGCGGCTACAACTACAGGGTCCCCCGAGATCCGCAGCGCGAGCTCAGGCTCGTGGAATCCGAAGCCGCGCGTCAGCAGGAACAGGCCCCCGCCGGCCGCTGAATCCACTCCCTTTGACACTGCGGGCCCCCGCAGACTAGAATCCCCGCGGGTGCCTGGAGTGGGATGAACCCGAGAGCGACGCTTCGCTTCAGACGGGCGACGGCTGCTCTGGCCATCGCGTGGGCGATGCTCGCCTTCGCGGTGGGTCTCCACGGCCAGGTGCAGGCCTCGCGCTCCCCCGATCTGCCCTTCACCTGGTCCGCCGCAGCCGGCCGCATGGTGATCCACACTCTCACTCCCGCTGCCGAGGCGGCGGGCTTCGAGACCCGGGATCGGCTGATCATGGTCGACGGTGAGCCGATCACCTGGTGGTTCCGGAGCCGGGAGCGCCTCGTGACCGGGGTGGCAAACACCTACACGGTGCAGAAGCCCGACGGCCGCCGGATCAGCGCAGCTCTCGAGCCGGTGCACCCGGACATCCAGACATTCCTGCCGCAGCGGGTGTTGGAGTTCGCCATCCCCCTCGTGGCGATGATCTACCTGGCGATCGGTGTGGGGGTCTGGCGTCTCAAGCAGGATCGACCCGAGTCCTGGTCCCTGCTGCTCTTCTGCGGCGTGGTCGCCGCCCAGCTCTTCCTGTCCGGCGCCTACACCGCGGCCGGGGTGATCCTCAACCTGGCCACGGTTCCCTTCATAGGCGCGACGGCCTTCCATCTCTTCACCAGCTATCCGACGGAGCCCGGCTGGATCGTGAGGCATCCCGAGGCTCGGGTGATTCCCTACGGGCTGGCGGCTTTGCTGGCGTTTGTCGCCATCCTCGAGCCCTATCTCGGCGTACCCGCCGGGATCCTGGCTCCCATCGGAACCTTCTTTACGGTTGGCCTCTCGCTGATCTGCATCGGCATCCTCTTCTACCAACGGTGGAATCGTCGCCGCGATGTGGCAGTGGATCGCTCCGACGTGATGCTGGCCGGCGGTGCGCTCAGCTTCCTGCCCGTCATCAGCCTGCTGATGGTGCACTACGTCTTCGGCACGCCCTTCCCCTGGCACGTCGCGCTGCTCGGGTTCTTCATGTTCCCGGCCGCGGTCGGCTACGGGATCGTCCGCCAGGAGCTCTTCGAGATCCGCATGGTCGCCAAGAGCTCGGCTGCCTACGGCGCAGCGACGCTCGCCATCACCGGCCTGTTCGCCTTTCTGATCACGTTTACCGATGCGCTGGTGGGGCGCTTCGACGTCGACGCTCGCTCGCCGGTGTTCTCGATCGCCTTTCTCTTCTTCGCGATCCTTCTCTTCAACCCGCTTCGGGTTCGAATGCAGCGCCTGGTGGACGGCTTCTTCGATCGCGATCGCGTCGCGTACCGGGAGGCGGTTCGCGAGATCTCCGAGGCCATGGTCTCCATGCTCTCGGTGAAGGAAATCGTCGATCGAATCCTGGTGGCGGTGACCGACACGATGGGAGTCGAGGGTGCGATGGTCCTGCTTCTGGACGACAAGGACGAGGTCCTTCGCCCCGAAGCGTCCCGCGGCGGCTGGGACGAGGAGGCCGCCAGCGCCGCCTTCCGCTCCGACCATCCTCTGTGTCGGCAGCTCTGGATGCGGCGCACCTCACTGAGTCGCGGGGACTTCGACGAGGAGGGGGATCCGGAGATCCGTGAGACCTGCCGTGACGTATTCGACACCCTCGACGCGGAGCTGCTCGTCCCGATCCTCTTTGGTGTCGACTTGCTGGGTGTGATCGCGGTGGGGCGAAAGCTCTCCGGGGAGCGCCTCGGGGTGGACGAGCGTCAGCTGCTGCGCACCCTCGCGAATCAGAGCTCCATCGCGATCGAGAACGCCAGGGCCTTCGACGAGATCGCGAAGCTCAACGAGACCCTGGAAGGCCGGGTCGAGGGCCGCACCCGGGAGCTGCGCGATACCCAGGCCCAGCTCGTTCAGAGCGAGAAGATGCGCTCGCTCGGTCAACTCGTCGCCGGCGTCGCTCACGAGCTCAACAACCCGATCGGCTTCGTCCACGCCAATCTCCAGCTCCTGGACGAGTACGTGGAGAAGCTGATGCGGCCGGGAGTGGATCCCGAGAACCGGGATCGGATCCGGGAGGCGATCGGCAAGCTCCTCAGCCGGAGCCGGGAGGGGACCGAGCGGGTCAAGCAGATCGTCGAGGATCTGCGGACCTTCTCCCGCACCGATCAGGCCGAGCGCCAGGAGGCCTGCCTCAACGACGAGCTCGATCGCACCCTGGTGCTGATCGAGCCGCGGCTCAAGGACGGCATCGAGGTGGTTCGGGACTACGGCCAGGTGCCCCTGGTGCGCTGCTTCGCCGGACAGCTGAATCAGGTCTTCATGAACCTGCTGATGAACGCCTGCGACGCTCTGGGAGGGAAGGGCGAGATCACCATCCGAACCCGCCCCATCGATGGCGGTGTGCGGGTCGAGATCGAGGACGACGGTCCCGGGATGTCCCCGGAGGTGAAGACCCGCATCTTCGATCCTTTCTTCACGACCAAGGACGTCGGCAAGGGAACGGGTCTCGGGCTCTCCATCTCCCACGGGATCGTCGAGCGCCATGGCGGAAGAATGTGGGTGGAGTCGGAGCCGAACCGGGGGTCGACCTTCCTGATCGAGCTGCCGCCGGATGCCCCCGTGGAGGTGGCGCAGTGAGCCCGACGGCGACCCAGCGGATCCGACGAGCCACCGCACTGCTGGCGGTGCTCTGGGCTGTGTCGGCCCTGGTGCTGGCGATCCACGGGCAGCTGTCCTCGAAGCGCAGCGTCACCTCGCCCATCCAGACCTCGGCCCTGGGCGGTGTTGCGCTGGTCAGCTGGTGCAGCGACGGGGCAACCCAGGCCGGTGTGAAGGAAGGCGATCGGGTCCTCGAGGTGGACGGAATCCCGGTTCGTCAGTGGTACCGGGATCGGGGCTGGGCCGAGCTCCGGGTCGACGTTCCCGTCCGCTACCTGATCGAGACCTCGGCCGGCGAGCAGTTCTCGGTGGAGCTCTACGCGGAGATCCGGAGCGAGTCCTACGATCGCTTCCTGCTGCCCATCATGGCGGCGTTGATCTTTGTGGGTGCCGCCTACCTGAGCCTCGGTCTCTTCGTCTGGAAGCTCAGGCCGGACCGGGTGGAGTCCTGGGCGTTTCTGCTCTTCACCGCGGCAATTGCCACACAGCTCTTCGGGTCCTTTCACACCTACGACGCCATCCTGGGCTACCAGCGAATGATCATCAACCTGCCCTTCGTCGGTGCGGCGGCCTTCCACCTGTTTACGACCCTGCCCTTCGAACCTCCCTGGGTGGTTCGCCGTCCCTGGATCCGCTTCGTTCCCTATCCGATCGCCGGTCTCATCGCCCTGCTGGCGGTCGTCGACACGCTGCTGGGGATTCCGGAAGCCGTGGTCCCCACCTTGGCCTACGCAGCCGCCATCGGAGGCGCGCTGGCCTCGGTCCTGATCCTGGTGAGGGAACGGATCCGAATGCGAGGATCCGAGGCGGCCGCGAATGCCGATCTGGTGATGCTGGGCGCTGTCGTGAGCTTCGTGCCGGTGCTGCTGCTGCTCGGGACTCAGGTCTTCTTGCTGCGCGTCACCTTCCCGATCTGGTTGGCGCTGCTGTGGTTCGCCGTCTTTCCGGTGGCGGTGGCCTACGGGATCGTTCGAGGTCAGTTCTTCGACATCCGCGGACTCGCGCGGTCTTCGGCCGCCTACGGAACGGCGACGCTCGCGATCACGGGTCTCTTTGCTTCGCTGATTACTTTCGCCGACGCCGCCTTTGCGCGCTTCAATGTGGAAGCCAGCTCGCCGTACTTCTCGGTCACGTTCTCTGTTCTTCGCGATCCTCGCCTTCAATCCCCTTCGAAACCGTCTCCAGTCACTGGTCGACCGGGTCTTCGATCGCGACCGCGCCGGCTACCGCACCGCCGTTCGCGAGATCTCGGAAGCCATGGTCGCCATGCTCTCCCTGAACGAGATCAGCGACC
Organism: uncultured delta proteobacterium; assembly: GCA_963722885.1. Taxonomy (GTDB): domain Bacteria; phylum Myxococcota_A; class UBA9160; order UBA9160; family UBA6930; genus CAVXZE01. Next base: position 137,418 of record CAVROS010000029.1, on the reverse strand, counting down.
GTCTGCTCGTCGCGGTGACCGACACCATGGGTGTGGATCGGGCCATGGTCCTGCTGCTCGCCAAGGACGAGCGCGTATTGCAGCCCATCGCCTGGCGCGGTGACTTCGACGAGGGAGATCTCGAGATCGCTCTGTCGGTGGACCATCCGATCGGGAAGCACCTGTGGATGCGGCGCCAGGAGCTGGCCCGCAGCGACTTCGACGACGCCACGGATGCGGAGACCCGCGATGTGAGCCGCGACTTCTTCGACAGCCTCGAGGTGAAGCTCCTGGTGCCGATTCTCTTCGGAGTGGATCTGCTGGGAGTCATCGCTGTGGGAGGAAAGCTCTCCGGCGAACTTCTCGGCGCCGACGACAGGCAGCTTCTCCGCACCCTCGCCAACCAGAGCGCGATCGCCATCGAGAATGCCCAGGCATTCGACGAGATCGCGAAGCTGAACGAAACGCTGGAGGCGCGGGTCGACGAGCGCACCTGGGAGCTCAAGAGCGCCCAGACACAGCTGATGCAGAGCGAGAAGATGCGGTCGCTGGGTCAGCTGGTCGCCGGGGTCGCCCACGAACTCAACAACCCGATCGGCTTCGTCCACGCCAATCTCCAGCTTCTCGACGGATACATCGGCAGGCTGATCCGAGCCCAGGAAGCGGGAGATGACGCCACGAAGGTGCGAGAAGCGATCAAGAAGCTGCTGAGCCGGAGCCGGGAGGGGACCGAGCGGGTCAAGAGGATCGTGCTGGATCTGCGAACCTTCTCGCGGATGGACCAGGCGGAAATCTCCGAGACCGACCTCAACGAAGAGATCGATCGCACCCTGGGCCTGATGGAGCCCCGCTTCAAGGGCGGAATCTCCATCGAGCGCGATTTCCAGGAGCTGCCGCCGGTGAAGTGTCTGCCCGCCCAGCTGAATCAGGTGTTCATGAATCTGATCATGAACTCCTGCGACGCCCTGGAGGGAAAGGGGAAGATTCGCATCTGCACCAGACCCGTGCCGGAGGGAGTCCTGCTCGAGTTCGAGGACGACGGTCCCGGGATTCCGGAGGAGATGCGGAGCCGGATCTTCGATCCCTTCTTTACCACCAAACCCGTCGGTCGGGGGACTGGTCTCGGTCTGTCGATCTCTCACGGCATCGTGGAGCGCCACGGGGGGAAGCTGAGCGTGGAGTGTCCGCCCCGCGGCGGGACGATCTTCAGCATCACCCTGCCGCTGGTGGCGGTGCCTCAGGAAGACGCCGCATGAGTGCTGAGTCGCTGAGTCGCGAGAGCATCGTCGCCCTCGACAAGAAGAGAGTCTGGCATCCCTATACGGCAATGGACGACTACCGGGCGCGAATCGACCCGATCGTCGTCGACCGCGCGTCCGGGCCCTACCTCTATGACGTCGACGGCCGCAGCTACATCGACGCGAACTCCTCCTGGTGGGTGGCCTCCCTCGGTCACAACCATCCGCGACTGGTCGAGGTCCTGAAGCGGCAGGCGGAGCGGAACTGTCACAGCGCGCTCGCGGGGATGACACACGAGCTGGCCGCCGCGCTCGGCGAGGCCTTGTGCGGCGTGGCGCCGGCGGGTCTCGAACACGTCTTCTTCAGCGACAACGGATCGACTGCCGTGGAGGTCGCTCTCAAAGCAGCTCTCCAGTACTGGGATCAGAACGGACACCCGTCGCGGAATCGCTTTGTCTCACTGGAGGACGCCTTTCACGGCGAAACCCTCGGCGTGACGTCGATCGGTGGCGTGGAGCTCTTCAGGCGACCATTCGCCGGCGCGATGCCCGAGCATCTCCGAGTTCCTTCTCCCACCAAGGCCGGCGGTCTCCAACCCGCGGCCGAGATCCTCTCCGGGGTGTTCGACCGCCACGGTGAGACACTCGCTGCGGTGGTGCTCGAGCCGGTGGTCCAGGGCGCGGCAGGAATGCAGATCTACGATCCCGCCTACCTTCGGATCGCGCGGGAGCTCTGCGACGAGCACGATGTCCTGCTGGTCGCCGACGAGGTCTTCACTGGATACGGACGCACCGGGCCGATGTGGGCCTGTGAGCACGCCGGCGTCGCCCCGGACCTGATCTGCACCGCAAAGGGCTTCTGCGGCGGAATGCTCCCGATGGCGGCCACCCTGGTCTCCGCTCGCGTCTTCGAGGGCTTTCTGGGGAGTGCCGACCGCGCCTTCTACTACGGGCACTCCTTCTGTGGCAATCCCCTCGGTGCAGCGGTGGCACTCGAGGTGTTGCGCATCTACCGGGAGGAGCAGGTCCTCGAACGCGCCGGGCCCAAGGCGGCGAAGATTGCCGCGGCCTTCGAGGCGCTGGAGGAGCTGCCTTCGGTCGCGCGCTCACGGTCTCTGGGAATGATCGGGGCCGTCGATCTCAGCGGGGACGAAGGCTATCTGGCCAGGGCTGGATGGCGTGTCTACGACGAGGCCCGCTCCCGGGGCGCCTACCTGCGACCGATGGGAAACCTGGTCTACGTCACGCCACCTCTCAACATCCCGGACGAAGCTCTCGAGCGCCTGTTGGCGATCGTTCGCGAGTCGATCGAGAGCGCCTGAGCAGGCGCTTCAGGACTCCGCCTCTGGCATCGCGTCGGGATCGTACTCGTCCAGCGGCGCAATCGGCGTGCCGTCCGCGCTGTACGCCACCCGGCAGACGGCCTGCGACGAGAACTGGAGGATCACCTGGACGAAGAACCGCTCCGGCGGGTCCGGTACCGCGGAGCTGTAGATCCTCGCCACCTCGTCACAGTCGAGCCCACTCGAGTCCGACTTGGGAAGCACGCACTGGACCATGGTCATGTCCGTCAGCGCGTCGGCTTCGTCACTCTTCGTGGTGTCGAGCTCGGAGAGCAGCTCCATTGCGCTCCCGACGTCGAACACCTGCGCGAGGCTGCAGCCGGCGTCGCGGAGCTGCTGGGTTCCCGGTGCGGACTGGGATCCGGCGATCATCTCGACGAACTGCCGGACCGCGGGATTGCTGGCGGCGAAGAAGAGCAGGCCGCCGCAGGTGAGCACGCCCAGGCCTCCCACTGCCAGCAGGACGTAGAGGAAGACCCTGAGGCCACTGCGGCCCGATTCTCTTCCTCCCGAGATCTCGGGACCCCCCATCGTCATCGAAATCCTCCTCTCGCACAGATCGCCAGGCGACCCGGTGAGAGATGCAGGCTAGACTGCGGGCAATGGCACGCGGACGCAAGCTTCTCGTCGGCGGATTTCTCTACCTGGCGATCGGCCTCGTCGCCACGGCGCCCGCGCCCGCGGCGGACAGCTCGCTCAACGGGTTCGATCTCGAAGGCGCCCTGCTTCCCCGCGAGGAGATTCGCGCAGGCGGTCCCGCCCGCGACGGGATCCAGAGCGTCGACGAGCCGGAGTTCGTCGCGGTGGAGGAGGCGCACTGGGTCGTAGAGAGCAATCCAGTGCTCGGTGTCGCCGTGGGGGAAGAGGCCCATGTCTACCCGGTCCACCTGATCGAGCCGCACCAGATCGTGAACGACGAGGTAGGTGGTGTGCCCGTCGTGGTCACCTACGACCCGCTGGTGGCTGTCCCACGCGCGTACCGAAGGGATGTCGAGGGAAAGACGCTCACCTTCGGCGTCTCGGGCCTGCTCTACAACTCGAACTTCCTGCTCTACGACCGCGAGACCGAGAGTCTCTGGCTGCAGTTCACCGGTGAGGCGATCGCGGGACCCATGGCGGGGAAGAAGCTCGAGCGGATCCCGATCCGCCAGGAACTCCTGGGCACCTGGCTGTCCCGTCATCCGCTCTCGCGGGTGCTCTCGCGGCCTCGTCCCACCAAGATCGACTACCGCTACAGTCGTTACACGCGCTACATGGTCCAGGACAAGATCGTCTTTCCGGTGAAGGCCCGGGACGACCGCTTCCATGCCAAGGAGCTGGTGCTCGGGGTGGTCGTCGACGGCCGACCGCGCGCATACCTCGGCTCCCTGGTCACCAAGGCGGGTGGGAAGGTCGAGGACGAGCTTGGTGGCAAGAAGATCGGGCTGGTCTACAGCACCGACGACGGCATTTTCAGCTACGACGTCGAAGAGGGCGTCGACGTCACCGAGGCCTATTGGTTCGCCTGGAAGGCCTTTCATCCCGACACCGAAATATGGAACGACCCGGGTAGACCCTCAGGGACCGAGTAGCTCTGCGGCCTGCAGGCATTCGGGCCCGCGCCGGCCGTTCTTTGCCTCGACGAGCTTCTCCAGGACCCGCGCGTTGGTCGGCGCCTGGATTCCGCGGGAGGCCGCGAGCTCGAGGATCCGCTGGTGGTATCCGTCCGCCTCGAGGGGAGCATCGCTTCGCAGGCTGCTCCACACCTGGTTGTAGAGGGGAAGCCGTCGGGCGCTGGTTCCGCGCTCCAGCGATTCGCGCTGATGGCGGATCTCCTGATCGAGGGATCGATCTCGCTCGTCGCAGGAGCGCGCCTCGATACCGGTGGCCGCGAGCACCACTCGCGCCTCCTCCAGGAGCCGGGCCTTGACCTCGACGAAGGGTGGCGAGTCGTGATCCTCCCTCCGGATCAGCGCGTTGGGAGCGCTCATCAGATTCACGCAGAGCTTGAGCCAGCGATCCTCGGCGATTCGCGACGAGATGCCCACGTCGAAGCCCGCCTGACGGAGATCCTGCGCGAGGGCATCGACCTCGGGCGCCGAGCCCTGCGGGTGGAGCCCGACCACCACCCGCCCCCGGCCGGTGAAGCGGACCCGGTCCGGCTCGACCCGGGTACAGGTCTGCCGCCACACCGCTCCGATCACCCGCGGAAAGTACCTCGCCAGCAGGACGTCGTTGTCCACGCCGTTCTGCACGCTCACCACCGCGGCGTCGGGCGCGCACTCGGCCAGCTGGGATGCCAGCGCTTCCGTGTCGGTGGCGCGGACGCAGATCAGGAGAGGCCGATCGGCGCCCTGGAGGTCCGCGTTCTCGAGCCCTGCGACGGCGCGGACCGGTGCGCACCAGTGCTCGCCGCTCTTCGGGTCCTCGACCCGGATTCCGCGCGATTCGAGGCGTCCGTGCGGAGCGGGCTGTCTCGCGTCACCAGGCACACCGGGAGTCCGGCACGCGCCAGCCGTGCGGCCAGAGCGAGACCCACCGCGCCCGCCCCGATCACGATTCGCATCAGCTCCGGATCTCCTCGAGCGCGGCACCCAGCCGCTCCAGGGCCTCCTCCAGGTCGGCGGTGGAGACGTCCAGGTGGGTGACCGCGCGAAAGCAGCCCCGGGCCAGTCGGGTTGATCAGGAGATGGCGTGCACGGGTTGCGCGCACCAGGGCCAGGGTGTCCTCGAAGTCGAACATCACCATGTTCGTCTCCGGGGTGCCCCGCACGGCGAGTCCGAGCCGTTCCAGTCCCTCGGCGAGGAATCTGGCGTTCGCGTGGTCCTCGGCCAGGCGCTCCACGTGGTGTTCCAGGGCGTGCATCCCGGCAGCGGCCAGAAAGCCGGCCTGACGCATTCCGCCTCCGAACATCTTTCGGATCCGCCGCAGCTGGTGGATTCGTTCGGAGGAGGCGCCGACCAGTGAGCCGACCGGGGCCCCGAGCCCCTTGGAGAGGCAGATGGAGACGGTGTCGAAGGGCTCCGCGAGGCGGGCGGGGTCGGTCCCGCTGGCCACCGCCGCATTGAACAGCCGGGCACCGTCCAGATGCAGCCGCAGTCCCGCTTCGCGGGCCACCTTCACCACCCCTTCGAGCGCTCCGCTGGAAAGACCCGTCCGCCGGCCATGTTGTGGGTGTTCTCGACCGCCACGACGGTCGTCGGAGCGAAGTGCTGCTCGTCGGGGTGCAGGTTCTCGCGGACGTCGGTGGCGTCGAAGACTCCCTCCGCACCGATCGTCTTGATCTGTACACCCGAGAGCGCCGAGGCCGCGCCGGACTCGTACTTCAGGATGTGACAGTTCCGGGAGGCGAGCACCACGTCGCCCCGGCGCGTGAGCGAGTGGATGGCGGTCTGGTTCGCCATCGTGCCCGAGGGAAAGAAGAGGGCGGCCTCCTTGCCGAGCAGCTCCGCCGCGCGCTCCTGGAGGCGGTTCACCGTCGGGTCCTCACCGTATACGTCGTCTCCGACCTCGGCCGCCATCATCGCCTCCCGCATGGCCGCGGTGGGTTGGGTGACCGTGTCGCTCCGCAGATCGATGACCTTCATGGCTCCCAGGATAGCGTCAGGTCACCTCGGCGCTGCGCCGAATCCTGGCTACGAACGGCCTCACTACGCGAGCCGGTGAGAAAAGCGGGCTAGACTCGCCGCATGGATGCCGTGAGCCAGATTGCCCGCGTCTGGCGTGAAGCGGAGCGTGTGGTGGTGCTCACCGGCGCCGGCATCTCGACCGCATCCGGGCATCCCGGACTTCCGCTCGCCGGGCGGGCGCTGGGAGCGCTACCAGCCGGTCTCGATCCAGGATTTCCTGGCCAGCGAGGAGGCCCGGCGCGAGTATTGGCAGTACAAGAGCGACACCTGGCAATTGATCTCTTCGGCGCAGCCCAATGCCGCCCACCGCGCCCTCGCCGAGCTGGGCCGCGCGAACCGGGTCCATCTCCTGGTGACGCAGAACGTGGACGGACTCCACGAGCGGAGCGGATTTCCCACCGATCGCCTCGTCAACATCCACGGAACCGACTCCCGGGTCCAGTGCATGGGCTGCGGGAAGGAGGAACCTCGCCGGGTCGGGCAGGATCTCTTCGAGGCCGGCCAGCTGGTTCCCCGCTGTAGCTGTGGAGGACCCTTCAAGCCGGCCACGATCTCGTTCGGGCAGAGCCTGGTCGCCGAGGATCTCCAGCGCTGCTTCGGCGAGGCGGCGCGCTGCGATTTCTTCGTCGCCGTGGGCAGCTCGCTGGTGGTGAGCCCGATCAACCAGCTCTTCGCCGAGGCGAAGAGGGCAGGTGCTCGCTGTGCGATCCTCACCGCTTCCGAGACGCCTTTCGACGACGCAGCGGACTGGAAGCTCGCGGATCCCCTCGAGGCCACACTCCCCAGCCTGGGCGACAGGGTCCTCGCGTCGTGACGCTCTACCGCGGTGGCTGTCATTGCGGGCGGATCGCCTTCCGGGTCAGCGGCGAGATCGAGGGAGCGGAGATCTGCAACTGTTCGATCTGTCAGATGAAGGGATACGTGCACTGGTACGTGACGCCCGATCGCTTCGAGCTGCTCACGCCGGAAGGGGAATACTCGACCTACCGCTTCAACACCGGGGTCGCCCGCCACCATTTCTGCCCGATCTGCGGGGTTGCGCCCTTCTACATCCCGCGCTCGGACCCGGACAAGATCGACGTGAATCTGCGTTGCGTCGAGGGGGTCGACCTCGCTGCGATCCCCCTCACGACCTTCGATGGACGTCACTGGGAGGAGGCGCACCGGCGCAACCGTGGTGGCTGAGGAACTCCAGCATCGCCGGAAGCACCAGAGCCGGTCGATCGATGTGGACGTGGTGACCGGCTCCGGGAATCTCCACCAGCCGCGCATCGGGAATCGCCGAGACGATCTCGAGGGCGCCCTCGTGGGTGAGCAGCGCGCTCTCCTCCCCGCGTAGCAGCAGAGTCGGGCAGCGGATGTTCGCCGAGATCCGGCCGGCTCCGCGGCGGCACCCCGAACCAGCGCGGGTCGAACTTGTAGCCGAAGCGGCCATCCGCCTCCCGCCGCACCGAGTGCGCCGCGATTCGCCGCCGCATCTCCTCGTCGGCGCGGGTGGCTTTGGGAAGAAACCGGAACCGCCTGATCGCCTCCTCGCGGGATCGGGTAGCTCGGGCTCAGGGTGAGGGCGAGCCGCGTGGCTCGCTCTCGAGACCGGGATGCGCCCCGGGTCAAGTCGAGGAGAATCAAGGCGGGCGTCGTCGCGCTGCGGGCCGCGTGCTCCACGGCGACGTGGGCGCCGAGGGAGTGTCCGATCAGGATCGCCTCGGGTGCCGAGAGGTGTTCGAGCAGGGCATCGAGGTCCTCGGAGAACGCACCGGCCCGGAGTTGCTCGGGAAAATCCGAGTCTCCGTGGCCCCGGAAGTCGAGCGCGACCACGTGGAATTGTTTGGCGAGGCCGGAAGCCAGATGGTCCCACCAGTGTGCGTTCGCCCCCGCACCGTGGAGGAGGACCAGCTTGGCTCGTCCGGTCGAGCCGTGGTGAACGGCGTGAAGATGAACGCCATCGAGCTTCGGACCGGTGAATCGCTCTCCGCGTCCCTGCATCCGGCGCGCAGCGTATCGCAAGATCCCCTGCGCTTCCCCCATTCGCGAAATCGCGTTTCATTGTGCCGGCGGTTCCATCCTCCGACGGCGGCCCGACTCTCAACCGGTCGAATTCGACGTTTCCAGCCCTTCTAGACGCGTTTTTCGTTTGACTACTTGCCTGGAACGCGCAACATTCGACGCTGCTGACCACGGCGTACTAAGCGCCGGGGGGATTGACGCCGAAGGATCGGCTTGTTGGAGAGGTTAAATGGCAGCACGAAAGAAGAAGGCAGCTAGGCGCACTGCGAAGCCCGCCGAGCTCATCATCTCGAAGTCCCGGACCAAAGCCGCGGTCAAGAAGTGCAACGTTGGCGCCGAGTTCTACGGCGCCCTGGACAGTGCGGTTCGGGATCTGATCAAGGGCGCGGAGGCTCGCGCGGTCGGGAACAAGCGCAAGACGCTGAAGGCCGTCGATCTCTAGACGGATCGTCGCTCGCAGCGAATCGGGCCCGCGGGAGGGCTTTTCTCCCGCGGGCCCTTTCCTGTCCCACGCTGATCCTTCGTCGCTCGTCTTCGGTCAGGTGCCTACGCCGGGGGCTTGCCCGATCCGCTCTCGGTCAGGTTGTGCCCGACCCTGAACAGGCGCTCGAAGGTGACTCGACGTAGCACCTCCGGCGGATCGGTTGCGTTCTCCCGAGACAAGTAGTCGAGGCCGCGGCTCGTCACCTCGGCCGCTCTCTCGATGGCCCGCGGTATGGTCTCGGCATCGCCCAGGGGCATGCGTTCCGCCACGGCGATCCGGTTGGCCAGGGCCAGGAACGCGTAGAGATGGGGGCGCCGCTCCTCCTCGGGAAGCTCTGCGATCGCTCGGAAGATCGACTGCTCCGCACTGGTCTGGACCGGGAGATTCGGCATCCAGATCGGGAGGGGCCACTCACCCACTTCGTGGTAGCGGTCGCCCTCGGGCAGCAGGCGAAGCGCCTCCGGGCGAATGAAGCCGTAGATCCTCATGGACTCCTCCCAGGTGGGGAATCCCAGATCCTGCAGGCGGCCGGTTCGCCAGCGCAGCGCCGATTCCTCGGTTTCCGACACCAGCTCCCAGATCACGCCCTGGAGCAGGCGGAAGTAGACCCAGTAGTCGTTCTGGAAGAGGGTTCGTAGCAGGAACTCCACCTCCGCCAGGTCGTCCTTCTCCTGGAGCGCGAAGAAATAGAACTGACCGTCGAGCGTGCGCGCTTGCGCCGGAGGCTCCCATCCATCCTCGTTGGGCTTGAGCAACACGCCGATCCGCGACTTCATGTGCAGCACCAGCAGCTCCAGGTCGATGGCCCGGGTGGAGCGCAGCAGGGTCTCCTCGCCGGAGTCGGCGAAGGCCTTGAGCCATTCGTCGAGCTTCGCGCGATCGGGCACGAAGTCCTGCCAGGTGTCGAGATCGAGACAGACCGCGATCTGCTCCGTGGTCGCGTGCTCCATCAACCAACCCGCATCGTGAAGGCCCAACGCCTTCGCGGTGAAGCAGAGCTCGGCCGGTGGCAGTGCCGGGATCAGACGCTCCGGCTCCGGCGCCAGGTCGATCAGCTCGCTTCGCCGTGAGACCGGGGCCTCGCAGACCAGGGCCGTCTGGGCCTCGATGTCGAGCGCCGCCATGGCCTCGCGAGCGGCCGCCGGGTCGTCGCGAGCGAGCTGGAGGATCTGGCGTACCTGGGGAGAGAGAGTCGGGAGAGCCGCCATGTGCGCATGAGCGTAGCACTGCCGCAGTGGCGGCTGAGTGCGGTCGACACCTCTTCGCTGCATCTCTGGCCCGGGTGACGACGTGTTACCCTGGTACCGCGTCGCCGTGCAAAGACCGGGAGACGATGGGTTGAACTGGCGCATCTGGGAATTCGTCGCGAGGTCACCGCTGGGGGCTCTCGCGAGGCTGGCGCTTCGCGCACGCGCTCCTTCCGGTCGTCCTGCTCTCGGTGGCTGCGGCGCAGGCCCAGGCTCCCCCGCCCGAAGCGGTGGTTGCAGATCTACCCTTTCTCGACTCGCCCGATCCGAGCAGTGTCGTCATCGATCTCGCCAGAGAAGACGGAGCGCGCCCCTTTCCGCTGGTTCTCGACACCGGCGCCAGCTTCAGCACGCTGACTCCTCTCCTCGCTCGCGAGCTCGGTGTACGGGTTCGCTCGGCCAAGAGGTCTCCCTACCGGCGCGCGACCCGTCTGGGGCGCGACCTCCAGTTCCAGGTGGACGTGCGGCACGGAGACGTCGCTTCGCCGACGGGAAGGGAGTTCGGGCTGCTGGGCGGGAACTTCCTGGTCGAATACGTCGTGGAGATCGATTTTCCGCGCCGACGGGTACGCTTTCTGGATCCGGACCACTACACGGTCGCTCCGCAGACCTCCGTCCCCGGCGAGACCGTGCTTCCACTGAGCCTGGTCTCGAACCGCCCCATCGTAGAGGTCGAGATCGAGGGGAACCCGGTGAAGCTGCTCCTGGATACCGGAGCCTCCTACGGCGTGCTGGTCGGCGGCAGCGTCGCTCGCGCTGCGGGCCTCGAGTCAAAGCCCGCTGCCGGGCTTTCGGCCGTCGGGGTGATGGGAGAGATCGGCGTGGAGTTTGCGGAGGCGGGGAGCGTCCGGGTGGGATCGCTGGAGTTCCGCGACTTGCCGGTGGTCGTCGCGCCCCGCGGCCTGTACCAACAAGGTACGGCCAACGATTCCCTGATTGGCTTCGACCTCCTCTCGCAGCTGACCCTGCGTATCGACTATCCCAGGAAGCGCGCATGGTTTCGCCGAGAGTCCGGGGCGATTCCAATCTTCCTCGGTGCCGACTACACACTGGTCCGCGCCAGCGGAGCCCTGCTCTACCGCACCGAGGACAGCGTCTTCGCTGCGGTGGTCCTCCCCGGAGGCGCGGCGGATCGGATTGGGCTCCAGCCTCAGGACATTCTCGAGGGTTTCGATCCCTCCGAGAAAGGCTTCGACCCCGCCAGCCCCCACCGCGCGGTCGCGAGCCAGGAGCCGGTTCTGGTGCGGCGACGCGGAGAGAACGGTCACTGGCGCCTGCTCCGCCTGCCAGAGTAGACGCGGGACTGGACTCCCGCCGAGCGGCGTCCGCTATGTTCTTCCGGTGCTGATGATCGAGGACATTCGAAAAAGCCTCGGCGAGTACACTCCCCGGATCCTCTCCGGCGGGCACTCTCAGAAGGCCGCGGTGGCCGTCGTGTTGCGGGAGGGGGAAGAGCGGCGGCCGGAGGTGCTCTTCATCGAGCGCGCCCAGCATCCCGCGGATCCCTGGTCCGGTCACATGGCCTTTCCCGGTGGTCGTATCGATCTGTCCGACGCGACCGCCCAGTCCGCAGCCGAGCGCGAAACCCTGGAGGAGGTTGGTCTTTCTCTGGAGGAGGCGGAGAGGCTGGGTCGCCTCGACGACCTGGAGGGGCTCAAAGGCGGCGGCCTTTCCGCGGGCATCGTGATCTCCGCCTTCGTCTATCACCACCAGTCTCCAGGACCTCTCCGCGCCAACTATGAAGTGGAGGAAGCCTTCTGGGTTTCCCTCTCGGTCCTCTCCGATCCCGCGCGGCGGGTCGAGTACACCCATCCCTTGATCGGCACCGAGACCTATCCCGGCATCCTGGTGGGGGATCCGGACAGGCACGTCGTCTGGGGACTCACCTTCCGCTTCGTCGAGATCTTCCTCTCGGCGGTCGGCCGAGCGCTACCGAATCCCCTGGGACGTCCCCGCGAGCTAGAGCTAGGCCGGCATCAGGGCGACGTCGATCACCAGGCGGTTGGCCTCGATCTCGAGGGCTTCGCGCAGCTCGCGGCTCTCGACGTCGTCTGGAACCTCCGCCGAGATCACCATCTCGTAGTGCGGCGAGCCCCCGGGGCCCGGCCGATTCCGCGTGGAGAGCTCCAGGATGTTGACGCTGCGCTCGGCGAGGACGCCGCAGATGGCGGCGACGATGCCCGCCCTGTCCTCGCCGAACGCCTCCACGCGGTACAGCCTGGTGCCCGGCGCTGGCACGGCAGGCCGCGGCCCATCCTCCAGATGCCGAAGCAGAATGGTGAGGCCGTGGTCGCGCTCCAGCCGCTTTACACCGACCGCCAGACGATCCCCCGCGTTGTCGGACGTGGAAGAGCAGAGAAGGATGACGGCGAAGTCGGTGCCGAGGATCGTCATCCGCGAATCTTCCAGGTTTGCATCCGCGTCGAACACGAGGCGGGCGAGCTCCGCCACGAGGCCGGGCCGGTCCTTTCCGATTGCCGAGAGGATGAACCAGCGCTGCATGTGCACTCCTTCTGTTGCCGATGACGGAGCCCCGATCTGCCTCTGGAGGCCGTGAACGGAACCTGAAGTGCTGCAGCCGCCGAGGTCTGGATTGCTACCTACCCGCGGCATCCTAGCCTGCATTTCCCACCAGGTCGCTACTGCGGGCGCCGGGATCATGCTCAACAACATGATGGGCGAGGACGATCTCCACCCGCCGGTGTCCCCTCGGGGGAATGGCGCTGGCCTCGGCCCCGGGGGGGGCGATGCCGCTGTAGTGGAAACCGGCGCCGTCCGATACTAGTATTACTTGACCCGGGCTCCCCCGCCTTGGGTCGGGGGGGCATTTGGCAGTGCGCCGAACGTTCAAAGCATTGGCGCTGACGTTGGCGGTGAGTCTTGTGGCGGTGTCCTTCACCTCCGCGACCGCGTGGGCGGAGCTCGGTCCGATTCCGCTGGACGCGGAAGCGGACTGGCTCTTCGAGGACGACGCGCCGGATCCCGCCGATCGCGATCCCTTCGAGCCGGTCAACCGGGGAATCTTCGGATTCAACGAGGTGGTCTACGGCTGGGTCTTCGAACCGGTTTCAGTCGCCTACCAGTGGGTGATCCCGGGTCCGGGCCGCAGAGCGGTGCGGCGCTTCTTCTCGAATCTGGGTGAGCCGGTCACCCTCGTGAACGATCTGCTCCGCTTGCGGCCGGTGCAGGCGGGTTCGAGCGGGGCACGCTTCCTCATCAACACGACGGCGGGCGTGGGCGGGCTCTTCGATCCAGCGACGGCCTGGGGACTCGAGGCGCACACCAGCGGCTTCGGCGGGACTCTGGCCGTCTACCGGGTTCCGAGCGGTCCCTACCTCGTCATGCCGATCATGGGTCCCTCGACCGCCCGCGATGCCGTCGGCGGCCTCGTCGACGGAGTCATGCGCCCGGATACCTGGCTGCTCGCCGCAACTCCCCGGTTGATCATGGCGGCCGGCAGCGGCTTCACCACCTACGACATCGAGCGCGAGCGGCTCGACGCACTCCGAATCACTTCCGTCGACTTCTACGCCGCTTTGCGGAGCGCCTACCTGCTGGATCGCGACGCGCGGATCGAGATTCTGCTCGCCGGCGAATAGCTGAGCCGATCAGGGAGAGGCGATCTTCTCCTCCAGCGAGGAGATGAGCGACTCGAAGCCGTCGCGCTTGAACACCGACGAGTACTCGGACCGTCGCAGGGCCAGCTCGCTCACCGTGCCGTTCATGAAGACGTCGATGACTCGCCAGCTCCCGTCCGCGCCGCGAAGCCGGTAGTCGAGGTCGACGGGCTTCTCCTTGGCTGGAACGATGCGGGTCCGCACCATCAGGGTCTCGTGGCTGGAGGGCTCGACGGTCAGGACCTCGAATTGCTCGCCGGAGTACTTTTCGAATCGGTCTGCGTAGGTGGAGACCGTGAGGCGGGAGAAAGTCGAAACCCACCGCTCCCGGTCCTGCTCCGAGAGATCCTTCCAGTATCTCCCGAGCGTCTTGGACGACATGAACGGAAGGTCGTAGGCCTGCCGGATCGCCGGGTCGAGCTCGGCGTAGCGCTCCTCGTAGGTGAGTTGCTCGGCGCGCTGCATCACCTCCAGGAGCGTGGCGTAGAGTTGCTCCACGCTGGCCCGGGCTGCGTCAGCGCCGGCTTTCGTCTCGTCGGCGCGGACGGGAGCAGCCTGGAGAGAGACCAGCAGAACGGGAACCATGACGAGTAGAAGACGGATCACGAAAGTATTCTAGCCCCTTGAGCGGAAGATTCTGCTAGCTCTAGCCCCGTGGCGAGGCGGATCGACGCAGCTCTCGGGAATCTCCTCGCCGCCTGGGTGGAACGGGTCCGGCGGCGCGCTCCCTGGGTGATCGGAATCGGCCTTCTCGTCAGCGCCGCCTCCCTCCTCTACGCGGCCGGTCACCTGGGGGTCAACGCGGACAGCGAGAAGCTGTTCGACGACTCCCTGCACTTCCGGCAGCTACAGGACGAGCTCGATCGCGAGTTTCCGCTGCTGACAGAGGTGGCGCTGGTGGTGATCGATGCGCCCAGCCGTTTCGAGGCGGAGGCGGCGGCGCGGATCCTGGTCGAGCGTCTGGAGGGCGAGGGAGAGACCTTCGCGAGTGTCTACGCCCCCGGCATCGATCCCTTCTTCGAGCGGAACGGTCTCCTCTACCTCTCGACCGAGGAGCTCGAAGAGCTCGCCGACCACCTGGCGGCGGCGCAGCCCTTCCTTGCGGAGCTCTCCCGGGACCGGAGCCTCCGGGGTCTCTTCGACCTGCTGGCGACCATCATCGAGCGGGCTCCCGGCGCCCAGGAGGGTGGTCTGGAGCTCTCCGAGGTGCTCGACGGGGTGCGGAGCGCGGTGCGCGATGCGGCCCGCCTTCGCGTCAGCCCCCAGGTCTTTGCCGAGCTGATCCTGGGGGGAACGGGCGGTGGTCTCGGTCCCCGGAGCTACGTCGTGGTCCAGCCCCGTATCGACTTCAGCGAGTTCGCTCCGGGGCGCAGTGAGCTTCTACGGCTCAGGGAGATCCTTGCGGAGCTCGGCTGGAACCAGGAGAACGGGGTCCGCGCGCGCATCACCGGTGATCGGGTCCTGCAGACCGAGGAGCTCGACGCGGTGCAGAGGCAGGCGGCGATGGCGGGTCTCGCTTCCTTTCTCCTGGTCGCATTGATCCTCTTCCTGGCGCTCCGCTCCCTGCGCCTGATCCTCGCGACGTTGCTCACACTCGCGATGGGGCTGGCCTGCACCGCCGGCTTCGCGGCCCTCAGCATCGGACACCTGAACCTGATCTCCGTGGCCTTTGCCGTGCTCTTCATCGGGCTCGGCGTGGATTTCGGGATCCACTTCACCCTTCGCTACCGCGAAGCCCGCACCGCCAGCTCGGATCACGCAGGCGCTCTCGACCACGCGGCCCGGGACGTCGGCAGCTCTCTGGTGCTGTGCGCCCTCACCACCGCGATCGGCTTCTACGCCTTCATCCCCACCAGCTACGTCGGCGTCGCAGAGCTCGGCGTGATCTCCGGGACGGGCATGTTCATCAGCCTCCTGGCCAGCCTGACCGTGCTTCCGGCCTTGATGAGCGTTGGGATCCGCGAGGATCCCGAGAAGGGACCGCGGCGGCTTCGGAAAGCGCAGTTCGCGCTCCCGAGCTTTCCCGTTCGCCATCCGCGAGTCGTGTGCGCCGTGGCTGCGCTGCTGGCGGTGGGCGCTCTGGCGCTGATCCCCCGTCTTCGCTTCGACGCGAATCCGCTCCGGGTCCGCGACCCCAGCGTCGAGTCGGTGCGGACCTTCGACGAGCTCGTCGAAGAGGGTGAACTCAATCCCTGGAGAATCGAGATCCTGGCGCGGGACCTCGCCGATGCGGATGCCCTCTCGGTTCGGCTGCGCGAGCTCGAAAGTGTGGATCGGGCGCTGACGCTGAGCGACTACGTGCCCGAAGACCAGGCTCCGAAGCTTCTGATTCTCGAAGACGTGTCGCTGTTTCTCGGTCTGCCCATGGTCGGCGAGGTTCGCGACCCCCCGGATCTCGCCGAACAGATCCAGGCCGTGGAGCGGCTTCGCGCCGCACTGGTACGCCTTCGGGAGTGGGAGGAGTCCATCCTGGTGGTGGAGAGCGCAAACCAGCTGGTGACGACCCTGGATCGCTTCCTCGAAGAGGCCAGGGACCCGCGCAGCGGGCCGGATGCCGTGGCGGCGCTGGAGACGAGTCTGGTCGGAGCAATCCTGGAGCGCGTCGAGCGGCTGGAGCTGGCTCTCACCGCTTCCCCGGTGACGATGGACGATCTCCCCGAGGTGGTGAGGGAGCGCCTGATCAGCGCGGACGGCCGTGCGTTGGTAGAGGTGTATCCCACCGGAAACCTCAACGACGACACTGTCCTCGAGAGGTTCGTCGAGGAGGTGCGGAGTCTCGCTCCCGATGCCGCCGGGATCTCGGTCTACATGCTCGATTCGGCGGGGGTGATCGTCGGGGCCCTTCAGCAGGCTTTCCTCTCGGCCTTCGTCCTGATCGCGGCCCTGGTGTGGCTGATCTGGAGGAATCTCCGCGACCTGGTCCTGGTGATGGCGCCGCTCACCCTGGCCGGGCTCCTCACCGGCGCAGTCTGCGTGCTCGCGGGCCTGCCGATCAACTTCGCCGACGTGATCGTGCTGCCGCTGCTGCTGGGAATCGGTGTGGACAGCGGGATCCACCTGGTTCACCGACACCGGTCCGGCCTCGAGCCGCGCGGCGAGCTGCTCGCCACCAGTACCTCCCGCGCAGTGCTCTGGAGCGCCCTCACCACCATCGCCAGCTTCGGCAGCCTCGGATTCGCGTCCCATCGCGGCATGGCGAGCCTGGGACAGCTCCTGACCCTGGGTATCGCGCTGATGCTGATCGCGAACCTGATGGTGCTCCCGGCTCTGATCGCGCTGGTAGGTGGCAGGGCCCCGCCTCCCCCGGCGTCGAAGCGCTAGCCGTCACCCAGGACGAACTTCGAGACGGCTTCGGAGAAGCCCTCCGGGTTGTCGGTCATGACCGAGTGACCGGCGCGGGGGACCACGGCGAGTCGCGCGTTGGGGAGCGCCTCTTCGGCCATTCGCTCGGCGGTGTCGGGGTCGAGCACATCGGAGGCCGCACCGCGGACGACCAGGGCCGGGCAGGGGATCCGGGCGAGGGCGTCCCAGAGCTCCTTCGCGGTCTTTTTCTCCAGCGCTTCCGCTTCCGCAGCCGTGAGCTCGCCTCGGGCCGCGTGAAAGGCCGGGTCGATCTTGCGCTCGTAACGGCCGTCCTCCCGCTTTCGCATCCCGTGGCGGGCCATTCTCGCGAGGGCCGCGGGCTGCGCAGCAGGGTAGGCGTGGGTCAGGGCGTTCTCGCACTCGGCGAGGGAGGCGAAGCTGAGATCGACGCTTCGCTGCACGTCGGTGCTGATGCGGCTGATGCCCCGGGCATCGAGATCCGGGCCCGAGTCGACGAGAACCAGTCCCGCGATTCGCTCGGGATGTGTGGCTGCGAAGAGAGTCGAGATCCGGCCACCGAGGGAGTGGCCGATCAGTACCAGTCGATCGATGTCCAGCTCTGCGGTGATGGCCTCCAGGTCGCGCACATGGCTCTGATAGTCGTAGCGGCGCTCCGGGTCGCGGGCCGAATCGCCGTGACCGCGCAGGTCCACCGCGACAGTCCGGTAGTAGGGAGCCACGACTGGCGCGAAGTCGTCCCAGATGTGCGCCTCGTTGCCGAACCCGTGAAGCAGGAGGAGCGGAACGCCCTCCTGACTCCACTCGAGCAGGTGGATCGAGAGACCATCTGCACCGGGGACGCTGCGAGATCGCGGTTCCATCTGCGCAGGATAGCGGGGACGGTGTTGCCTGTCTCTTGCCTTTTTGGAGGACCAGAAAGGCAAGAAGGCAACACCGTCCCC
Source organism: uncultured delta proteobacterium (assembly GCA_963722885.1). Classification (GTDB taxonomy): domain Bacteria; phylum Myxococcota_A; class UBA9160; order UBA9160; family UBA6930; genus CAVXZE01. Next base: position 119,629 of record CAVROS010000029.1, on the reverse strand, counting down.
GCTGGGTCGAGGGAAGGCCGACTGGTCTCGCCGACCCCGCCCGGCGCCGCTAAGGTCTTTCCCCCGCTACTGGAGGATCCATGCCGCAGATCGAAACGACCCCTGAGTTCGTCCGAAACGCCTACCAGAATCTCGAGCGCAACCTCGAGGTGATTCGAGGGCGCCTCGACCGCCCCCTCACCTATGCGGAGAAGGTACTGCTCGGACACCTCGCAAAGCCCTCTACCCAGGAGCTCAATGCGGGCACCAGCTACCTGGAGCTGCGGCCGGACCGCGTGGCCATGCAGGACGCCACGGCCCAGATGGCGATGCTCCAGTTCATCACCTCGGGCCGCTCCCAGGCCGCCGTGCCCTCCACGATTCACTGCGATCACCTGATCATGGCCTACCAGGGCGCCGGCGCCGACATGGAGGCCGCCCAGGTCACCAACCGGGAGGTCTACGATTTCCTGCGTTCGGCCGCGGCGCGCTACGGCCTCGGCTTCTGGGGACCGGGCGCCGGGATCATCCACCAGGTGGTCCTCGAGCAGTACGCCTTCCCCGGCGGGATGATGATTGGCACCGATTCCCACACGCCGAACGCCGGCGGGCTGGGAATGTTCGCCAGCGGTGTCGGGGGCGCCGATGCGGTCGACGTCATGGCCGACTTCCCCTGGGAGGTGCTGTATCCCAGGCTGGTCGGTGTTCACCTGACCGGTGAGCTGAACGGGTGGGCCTCGCCCAAGGACGTGATTCTCCGCGTCTGCGCCGAGCTGACGGTCAAGGGCGGGACCAACCGGGTGGTCGAGTACTTCGGCCCGGGGACGCGTTCCCTGAGCTGCACCGGGAAGGCCACCATCACGAACATGGGAGCCGAGCTCGGCGCTACGACCTCGATCTTCCCCTACGACGAGCGCATGGCGCTCTACCTGAAGTCGACCGGTCGCGAGACGCTCGTCGACCTCGCGAATCAGAAGTCGGCCCTGCTGCAGGCGGATCCGGAAGTGGAGAAGGATCCGGGCAAGTACTTCGACGAGATCGTCGAGATCGATCTCTCGAAGCTCGAGCCGCATATCGTCGGTCCCCACACGCCGGACCTGGCCCGGCCGGTCTCCCGGATGGCAGCGGACGTGAAGGAGAACGGCTATGCGCCGAATCTCTCCTCGGCGCTGATCGGAAGCTGCACCAACTCCTCCTACGAGGACTTCTCGCGGGCGGCCGACGTGGCGCGCCAGGCCGAGCAAGCACGGAGCGAAGGCGAAGACGAAGCTCTTCTGCACGCCGGGCTCGGAGCAGGTTCACCAGACCGTCCGGCGCGATGGCCAGCTCGATGCCCTGGAGGCGATCGGCGCGGTGGTGCTGGCCAACGCCTGCGGACCGTGCATCGGCCAGTGGAAGCGGGACGACGTGAAAGAGGGCGAGCCGAACTCGATCCTCACCTCCTTCAACCGGAACTTCCCCAAGCGCAACGACGGAAACCCGGAGACCCTCGCCTTCATCGGAAGCCCGGAGGTGGTGGTCGCCTACGGCCTGGCGGGTACCCTCGAGTTCAATCCGCTGACGGACGAGCTCGAGAATCAGAAGGGCGAGCGCTTCAAGCTGGCGCCGCCCGCGCCCGCTCCGGATGTGCCCGAGAGCGGCTTCGTCAGCACCCGCGAAGGCTACGTCGCCCCGCCAGCCGATCGCGAGAAGGTCGAGGTCACGATCGCACCGGAGAGCGAGCGACTCGCCTTCCTTCAGCCGTTCGCGGCGTGGGATGGGAAGGACTTCGAAGAGATGCCGCTCCTCCTCAAGGCGAGGGGAAAGTGCACCACCGACCACATCTCCATGGCCGGTCCCTGGCTGCGCTTCCGCGGCCACCTGGACAGGATCAGCGACAACATGTTCATCGGAGCCGTGAACGCCTTCACCGGAGAGGTGGGCGAGGGACTGAACCAGTCGAGCGGCGAGCGGGGGGTCTCCTTCCCGAAGATCGCCCGACACTACAAGGCCGCGGGGCTGCGCTGGGTGGTGGTCGGCGACGAGAACTACGGCGAGGGCTCGAGTCGGGAGCACGCGGCCATGGAGCCGCGCTGGCTCGGCGCGGCGGCGGTGATCACCCGGAGCTTCGCGCGCATCCACGAGACGAACCTCAAGAAGCAGGGCGTGCTGCCGCTCACCTTCGTGGAGGCCGCCGACTACGAGAAGGTCGGCGAGACCGATCGGGTGAGCATCCACGGCCTGGAGGATCTCGCGCCCGGCAAGCCCCTGGAGGCGACCTTCCATCACCAGGACGGCTCGTCGGACACCGTCCCGGTGAAGCACACCCTGAACGCAGACCAGGTCGAGTGGTTCAAGGCCGGATCCGCCCTCAACATGCTCAAGGGTGGCTAGCGTCGCGGATTCCAGGCGAGATTGATCGTAACTCATCGTGATGTTGAGGTTTTTCTCCTACTGTGCTAAAGGTTGGACCTCCAACGTCCGATGTCCGACTCGGAGCCGACTCGACGTGTCGTTCTCGGGCAGTGTCTTCCGAGGAGCACAGCATGGTGGTCGAACTGGAGCCTCTGGGACCTCCTCTCCGCCGCGCGGACGGCGTCTTCCAGCAGCTGCGATCGCGCATCCTGGGCGGTGCGCTGACTCGGGGAGACCGGCTTCCCAACGAGCGGGATCTGGCGGACACCTTCGAAGTCAACCGGACCTCGGTCCGAGAGGCGGTCAAACGGCTCGAGTACCTCGGCCTGGTGGAGGTGCGCCATGGCCACGGCACCTTCGTCAAGGGAGTCTCGGATTCCTCTTCCCTGGAGGTGATCGAAGCGCTGCTCCGGGATCCCCGCACCGTGACAATGGATCTGCTGCGCCAGATCCTGGAGTTCCGTCGCCACATCACCCTTCAGGTGGTCGAGCTGGCGGCTCACAACCACAGCGACGAGCAGCTGGAACGGGCTCGAAGGCTGCTGTCGAAGGAGCGAGACGAGGGGATGAACCCCACTCGCGCCCTCAACCTGGACGTGGAGTTCAACCGCCTGCTCGGCGAAGCCACGGGCAACCTCATGTATCAGCTGGTGAGCAACCTCTTCACCAAGCTCCTGCACCGGCTCGGCCCCTTCTACTACAACGAGAACCGGGATTTCAGCCGCTCCCTGGAGACACATCGCCAGCTCCTGGACGCCATCGAAGCCCGTGACGCTCAGGGGGCCCGTCGCGTCCTCGAACAGATGCTCGACTACAGCGAGTCGTCCATCGTCGCTGAGATCGAGCGCCTCGACGCGGAGGGCCGAATCGGACCGCAAACCCGCGTAGCGGTGGGCCAGGGGGTGCAGTCATGACGGCGCTCCAGTGGTCGGTTCGCGAGCGCGTCGGTGCTCTGGAGAAGGCCGAGCGCGAGGGTGTCGACCTGCTGATCATCGGTGGCGGCATCACCGGTGCGGGCATCCTTCGCGATGCGGCCTCGCGCGGCCTCTCCGCCCTGATCGTCGAGCGCGGTGACTTCGCTTCTGGAACATCGGGCCGCTCCAGCAAGCTGATCCACGGCGGGCTTCGCTACATCGCCCAGGGCCAGCTCGGAATGACCCGGGAATCCTGTCGGGAGCGAGACCTCCTGCTCCGTCTGAATCCGCACCTGGTGCGCCCGGTTCCCTTCCTGTGGCCGATTTTCGAGGACAGCAAGACGCCCCTCTGGCAGGTTCGCGCCGCCCTCTTCGCCTATTGGGGCCTCGCCAGCTTCCGCTCTTCTGCGCGCTTCCGCATGTTGAGCCCGGAGCAGGTGCCTGCCTTCTCGCAGGATCTGCGACGCGAGGGGCTGCGCGGGGCGGGAGTCTTCCACGATGGCCAGGTGGACGACGCGCGCCTGGTGTTGGAGACGCTGATCAGCGCTCGCCGGCTCGGGGGCGAAGCGGTGAATTACGCCGAGGTCTTCGAGTTCTTGCGCGGCGACGAGGGCCGAATCGTCGGCGTGCGGGTGCGCGACAAGGAGAGCGGTGAGAGCCGCGCGATCCGGGCCGCGGTAGTCGTGAACGCCGCCGGCCCCGCCGTCGAGCGGGTGCGGGGGCTGGATCGGCCCGTCACCCGCCCGGAGCTTCGCCCAGCCAAGGGCGTGCACCTGGTGATCCCGCGCAGCCGGGTCCACTGCGAGAGCGCGATTGTCTTCGACGCCCGGGACGGTCGCCATCTCTCCCTGATCCCCTGGGACGAGGTGGCACTGATCGGAACCACCGACTCCTTCACCGACCAGATCGACGAGCCGGTGGTGGGCATCGAGGAGGTTCACTACATGCTCTCCGCGGCCAACGACGCCTTCCCGCGTCTGGCGCTCACCACCAACGATATCCTCAGCGCCTATGCCGGCGTGCGGCCCCTGGTGGCCGATGGCGACGAGGAGTCCCCGTCGAACTCGGTTTCGAGGGAGCACAAGATCTACGACGACCCGTCCGGGTTGATCTCGGTGACGGGCGGCAAGCTCACCACCTATCGCACCATGGCCGAGGGAGTGGTGAAGCAGGCTCTCGACCGGCTTCCCGAGGAGCGGCGAGCCGCGGCAGGTCCGAGCCTCACCGGCACCCTCCCTCTCCGCGAGGATGAGTTCGAGGTCGCGGAGCTGGAGGCCGAGCTCGAGGCGCGCTACGGGCTTGCGGCCCATCGGATCGCGCACCTGGTGCGCACCCACGGACTCGACGCCGAGGAGCTCCTGCGCGAGGCCGACCCGGAGCTGCTCCGCCCGATCGGAGACAGCCGCTACACCTATGCGGAGATCCCCTGGTGCCTTCGCACCGAATGCGCAGCGACCCTCTGCGACCTGCTCGAGCACCGGATGCGCCTCGCCCTCTTCGCCATCGGCCAGGGACTCCCGGATCTGGAGGAGATCACCGGCATCGCCGCCGCCGCCGCTGGCTGGGATTCCGAGCGGGCCCGCGAGGAGGCTTCGAGCTACGTCTCGGCGGTTCGCACCCGATACCAGATCGCACCGCCGCCCGAGATCCAGTACGCCGCCTGATCCGCTGGGCGCCTGCCGCGAGCTTCACGAGCAATACCGGTTAAGCTGAAGCGGCGATGGCCGTGCGCACACTCGTGGTGGTGAATCCGCGCAGCCGAAGCGGCGCGACCCGGCGCCAATTTGCGTCCCTGGAGCCAAGGCTTCGCGACTCCCTGGGAGGCTTCGAGGTGGAGTGGACCCGCGCTCCCCGGGATGCCGAGCGGATCGCCCGGGAGGGCGTCCGCGCCGGTATCGAGCGCATTGTCGTGGCCGGCGGTGACGGCACCACCAGCGAGGTGGTGAGCGGTCTCCTGGGCGCGCAGCTCGGCAACTACGCCGAGGTGGCACCGCTGCCCCTGGGGACCGGGGGAGACATGCTCCGGACCCTCGAGGTTCCGCGGCAGCTGGACCGCGCCCTCGAGGGAATCGCAGCGGGGAGCAGCAAGAGGGTCGACGCCGGTCGCGTTCGCTACACGGATCGGGAAGGCCGCCAACGCACCGCCCACTTCCTGAATGTGACGAGCTTCGGAGTGAGTGGTCTGATCACCGAGCTGGTGAATCGCGCCACCAAGGCCCTCGGCGGTCGCGTCTCGTTTCTGCTCGGAACACTTCGCGGAATTTCCCGCTACCAGCCCGAGCCGGTTCGGATTCGCGTAGGCGGAGAGCTGGTCCACGACGGTCCCCTGGTTCTCGGGACCGCGGCGAACGGCCGCTACTTCGGGGGGGGAATGCAGGTTGCACCCCGGGCCGAGCCAACCGACGGCCTTCTTCGATGTGGTCGTGATTCCGGGCTTCTCCAAGGCTCGGTTGCTGCGCGAGTTGCCGCGTATCTACCGCGGCACCCACCTCGCGGTTCCGGAGGTCTCTCTCCACCGTGGCCAGCGCATCGAGGCCGAAGCGCCGCCGGGAAGAGTCTGGGTCGAGATCGACGGCGAGCCTCTCGGGACTCTTCCCGCCAGCATCGAAGTGCTCCCCGCAGCGATTTCGGTGCTCGGCTCTCCCGGGTGAGTGCCTCCTCCGGTAGGAGAGGGCCTCTTCGATCGAATTCGCTCTGCCTGCGCCGAGGTGGCGCGGTGCGCGCGCCTGATTCGGATCGATGAGGACGGTCTCGTGTCCCTTGCGAGCCGTCTGGCGAGGGAGGGACGGTCGGCGCCGGGGATCGATCCCGCTCATCACCATTTCGCGCAGCCGGCGACCACCGTCGCCTTCGTCATCACACTGGACGCGGTCAACTTCGGCTCGGGGTACTTCCCGCACCTGCGCAAGCGGCTCGGCCTCTCCGGCTATCTCACCCTCTCCAGCTGGCTCCGTGAGCACTTCGAAAGAGAAGGCCCCTGGAGCGCCGAGGCCCTGCTGCGGCTCACCTCCGCCGACTGCGCGCGGGTCTTTGGCCAGGCACCCGAGGCCGTCGCGGACGAGTTGATGGGGCTCTTCGCAAGAGCGCTCCGCGATCTCGGGCGCTTTCTCCTCGAAGACCACGGCGGGCGTTTCGAGGGACCGGTCGAGACGGCCGCAGGCTCTGCCGAGCGATTGGTGGGCGAGCTCGCGAAGATGGAGCTCTACAGAGACGTGGCCCGCTATCGCGGGCTCGAGGTGCCGTTCTACAAGCGCGCCCAGATCACCTGTCTGGACCTCGCCACCGCCCTCGGCGGTGAGGGGCTCGGTCATTTCAGCGATCTCGATCAGCTCACTCTCTTCGCCGACAACCTGGTTCCCCACGTGCTTCGCATGCTCGGCGTGCTGGTCTACGAACCGGAGCTCGCCCAGCGCATCGAAGCGGGAGAGCTGATCGAGTCCCAGAGTGCCGAGGAGGTGGAGATCCGCGCCGTAGCCCTTCACGCAGTGGAGCGGCTCAGCGAGTCCTGTGCGGAGTGCGGCTTCGAGGTGCGCCCCCACCAACTCGACGGGATTCTCTGGAACTTCGGACAGCGTGCGGACATCAAGGCTCGCCCTCGTCACCGCACCCGGTGCACTTTTTACTGAAGAGAGTCATCTCCATCACGCGCCGTCCGAGTCGATTGGCTAAGCTGCCCTCTTCCACTCGTCACCGAGTCGAAGAGGGAGCGAGCACTGATGGCCGCCAAGAAGAAGACCCGCCGGAGCAGCGCCAAGAAGGCCACTCGGAAGAGTACGACCAGAAAGAAGACCCCGCGAAAGGTCACCAGGCGCAAGCCGGCCAAGGCCAAGAAGGCCACTCGGAAGAGTACGACCAGGAAGAAGGCCCCGCGGAAAGTCGCCAAGAGCAAGAAGGCCACTCGGAAGAGCACCACCGCAAAGAGGGCCCCGCGGAAGGTCGCCAGAAGCAAGGCGGCCAAGGCCAAGAAGAGGACAGCGGGAAAGAGCTCGCCGCAGGCTGGGGACGTCACCTTCTCGGATCTCCGCAAGATCGCCCTGGCACGGGCGCTCACCCGGCGCTGAAGCTCCCAGCTGGGGCGACCGGAGAAGATCTTGCGGGGCGGCCAGGGGAAGGCCACGCTTCGCGGTCGGGAAACTCATGGATCGCTTCGGCCCGCTCGCTGATGTCACCGTCCTGGATCTGACCCGCGTGCTCGCGGGTCCGTACTGCACCATGGTGCTGGCGGACCTGGGCGCTCGCGTCATCAAGGTCGAGCGTCCAGGGGGTGGAGACGACGCCCGGGCCATCGGTCCCTTCGTGAAGGAGCAGTCGGCCTACTTCATGTCCCTGAACCGCGGCAAGGAGAGCATCTCCCTCGACCTCCGGGATCCGGCCGATCGCGAGATCTTCGAGAAGCTGCTCCCCCGCGCCGATGTCCTGGTCGAGAACTACCGGGCCGGAGTCATGGAGAAGCTGGGCTACGGCTGGGAGACGCTGCACGCTCGGCATCCCCGCCTGATCTACGCCGCGGCCTCGGGCTTCGGTCACACCGGGCCCTACGCAGGGCGCCCCGCCTACGATCTGGTGGCCCAGGGCATGGGTGGGCTGATGAGCTTGACCGGTCAGCCCGGATCGGAACCGACGCGGGTGGGCACCTCCATCGGCGACATCGCCGCCGGTCTCTTCACCGCTGTCGGGGTCAATGCGGCGCTCTACCACCGGCAGCTCACCGGTGAGGGCACCAAGATCGACGTCGCCATGCTCGATTGCCAGGTGGCGCTCCTCGAGAACGCCATCGCGCGCTACGTCGCCACCGCTCAGGTGCCCGGCCCTCTGGGCTCGCGCCATCCCTCCATCACTCCCTTCGAGGCATTCGCCTGCGCCGACGGACATCTGATCATCGCCGCGGGCAATGACGGCCTGTTTCGAAAGCTCTGCGATGTCCTCGCTCGCCCGGAGCTGGCGGACGACCCCCGCTTCTGCAGCAACGAGGAGCGAACCCGCAACGCCGATGCGCTGAAGATCGCGATCGAGGAAGCCCTGCGCGAGCGCACCCGCGCCGACTGGCTCGCCGCCCTGGAAGCTGCCGGCGTTCCCTGTGGTCCCATCAACGATGTTGCGGAGGTGATGGCGGATCCGCAGGTGGCTGCCCGCAACATGGTGATCCGGGTGATGGACGAGGTGGCGGGCGAGATCTCGATGCCGGGCAACCCGATCAAGCTCTCCGCCTTCGAAGATCCCGACACGCGCGAGCCGGCACCCGGTCTCGACCGCGACCGCCAACGCCTGCTCGACGAGATGGAAGAGTGAGCCGTGCGCTCTCGATGCCAGAACGGAGCGGGCCGGTAGGCCAGGCTATTCGCGCCGAGCTTCGGAGAGCGCCCGAATCGCCTCGACCAGTGCGTCTCGCGCGCTCTCCGAGAGGCCGGGTGTGCGAAGTCGCTGACGGGCGCAAGCTTCGAGATGGCCAGGGTCGATCCGCGCGGGAAGCTTCTGCAGAAGGAAGGCGATGCGGTTGCCGATCCGCAAGAGAGCGGGCCGCAGGGCCGTGTCGAGATCCGCGGGTGGAGCTCCTCCAGCGGGACCCGCCAGGGTGGCGTTCTGGATCTCCTTTGCGGCTGCGATCTGCAGCTCGAAGAAGCTGCGGACTTTCCGGTCGGAGACCGGTGTGAGATGCGCTTCGCGGGCGGCCTTGCGGGTGGCTGCGAGTGCCGCGTCGATCACGCGCGCCTCGCGCCCCGGTACGGTCACGGAAGTTCCGGTCGCGCGCTTCGCCTCGGCGACGAGGGGCATCAGATCGAGTCGCTCGCCGACTGCGGCCACCAGGGCGGACACCGGCTCGGCGGTGGGCGGGGAATCGCCGTACCCCAGGTAGTGTCGCCGCAGGTTCGCCAGCGTGCCGTCGCTCTCGCGTGCCATCAGCCAGGCGCTTAGATCCGCCGCGAGCTCGCTCCGGTCGGGGTGCGCCAGATAGGCCTTGAGGTCGCTCGTGAAGGGGCCGAGCTGCACCACACCCTCGGATCCTTCCAGCCAGATCGGTGCCTCCAGCGTGTCGCTCACCACCGCGTCGGCCTTCTCGGAGAGCAGCGCCTCGCGGACTGCCCGATTCGCCGGGATCGCGATCACGGCGGCCCTCGGAAAGTGGGCGCGGGTGACGCGCTCCAGGTGCCCTCCCTGGTTGACCGCGATTCGCGCGGCGGGCCGGTCGAGAGAGGCGAGGTCGGTGAAGCCGGCGTTCTTGCGCACCAGGACCACCGCGCCGCTGGCCATGACGGGGACGGTGAAGACGCCGGCGACGGAGCGTTCGGGTCGGATGGTGATGCCGCTCATCGCCACGTCGAAGCGGTCTGCGGCCAGATCGGAGAGGAGTTCGGGCCAGCGGAATCTGACGATCTCGAGCTCTCGCTGCCGCTCTGCCGTGTAGGCCCGGGCGACGGCGAGGTCGAAGCCCTCGATCATCCGCCGGGTCTTCCCCCGTCGCGAAGCTGAAGGGGGGATAGTCTCCGCTGACTCCGACCCGTAGGGGCGCGGACCTGCTGAGCAGCAGCGGGAGAGATCGCCGCGATCAGCGCCAGAAGCAGCGGTGCGAGAGCCTTCACCCGCTGACGATCTGGAGGAGTTCGGGGATCGTCTCGATCACGTAGTCCGGGTCTTCGTCGCCCTCGACCTGGTTCGGGGGTTCCGTGATCAGCACCGTCGTCATCCCCAGGGCATTGGCTCCGACCACGTCGTAATTCCAACGAGTCCCCGACGAAGACCACCTCCTCCGGCGCCACGTCTCCCGCCTTGCCGAGGGCGTGGCGGTAGATTCCCGGATGCGGCTTGCAGGAGCCGGCTTCCTCGCTGGTGGTGATGGCGTCGAAGTAGGAACCGAGACCAATGCGCTCCCAGAGCGGGTGGAACTGGTCCTCGTCGATGTTGCTCACGATGCCCAGGTGGAGGCCCCGACGGCGCAGCGCGGTCAAGGTCTCGCTGACTCCCTCCCTGGCCTGGACCGCGACGTGGCCCACCTCGCTCTGGCCCAGGTAGAGGCTGGGCTCGCTGCTCTCGTCGGGTTCTACCCCGAGCGCCGTCAGCAGATCGACCTCAGCCCTTTCGAAGAGGTCCCGATGCAGATAGAAGGGGCGGGGAAGAAACTCCGCCATCTTCCTCGCGACGGTGCGGCGATACACCTCCCGAATCTGCTCGATCGGCGCGGTGATGGCGTAGCGTCTTGCCAGCTCCTGAAGCATCCGATCGAAGTAGGGACGCATCTCCGCGTAGCTGAAGAGGGTTCCACCGAAGTCGAAGAAGACGGCGCGGTGCGGCAAGAGAGCTCTCCGGGATTTTCGGCGGGCATTGTAGCCGAGAGGCCGACGATTTGACTGCCAGGTAGGTATCGCCTAATTTGAACGCTTCGCGGTACCGCGTTTCCCGCGGCCCCTCCTGCGTCTTCCAAGTCCCCTCCGGACCGAGACCGACGAGACTGAGGTAGTGCGATGCTGTCGCGCGAAGAGATCGAACAGGGGGCTCAGTGCACCCACAAGAATACCGGCCTTCGCTACAGCGTCGTCGAAGTCGGAGAGGACGAGGTGTTGCTCTCGGCCGAAGCCGAGGACCTGCAGGACCTGGTAGTTCCGACGGATCTGTTTGTCACCGAGTTCGTCCTGGGCGAGCGTTACCACCCTGGTCGCTCCCGGGGACGCGGGCGCGGGCGAAGCCGCGCTCGCCGGGCCGCCGGGCCGACGCCGGCTCCCACCGGGCCGAAGTCGAAGGGCCGGATCAAGAAGATGGTGCGCGATCGCGGCTTCGGATTCATTCGCGGGGACGATGGCAAGGAGGTCTTCTTCCATCGCTCCGGCATGAACGGGTCCGACTACGATGCGATCTCCGAGGGGGACACCGTCGAGTACGTGATCCAGGAAGGCCCTCGCGGCGCTCGCGCCGAGCACGTCCGCCAGATCCCTCCGGAGGTCAGCTAGTCTCCCCGCCGCTGTAGCGGTGGACGATGGGCAGTCTTCGGCCGCTCCCGAATGCCTTCGTGGAGACCCGTAGCACCAGCGGCGCCTGGCGACGCTTGTACTCGTTGCGGTCGAGTCGCCTCACGATGGCGCGGGTGTCTTCCGGGGAGGCTCCCTCGGGCGGGCGCACGCTGGTGACGCCGAGACCCCCCTCGATCGCCTGTTGGAGGACCTGGTCGAGCACCTCGTAGGGAGGCAGGTCGTCGCTGTCGAGCTGGTCCGGCGCGAGCTCCGCGGAGGGGGGCTTGGAGATGCTGTTCGACGGGAACGCGCTCCCCGTTCCTGTTGGCGTGGTGCGCCAGGGCGTAGACGTCGCGTTTGTAGACGTCGCCCAGCACCGCGAGACCCCCCACCGTGTCCCCGTAGAGGGTGCAGTAGCCCACCGAGAGTTCGCTCTTGTTTCCCGTGGCCAGCACCAGCCGCCCTTCGGCGTTGGACACGGCCATCAGAATCGAGCCGCGAATCCGCGACTGGATGTTCTGCTGGGCTACGCCGTAGTCGTCGCGCTTGCCGAAGAGCTCGGCGAAGACGTTCAGGAAGGCCTGGTAGATCGGGCCGAGCTCCACGGTGCGGACCTCGATTCCCAACTGCATCCCCAGTGACAGGGCGTCGTCCACGCTGTGTTCCGAGGAAAAGGGGCCGGGCATGGCGATCCCCACGACGCGACTGTTTCCCAGCGCTTCGACGGCCAGGTGTGCGGTTACCGCCGAGTCGATTCCTCCGGAGAGCCCCACCACGGCGCCGGGAGGGAGGCCCTGTTTGCGGAAGTAGTCGCGGATTCCCAGCACCAGGGCCGATTCGAGCTGGGCGACGGGCTCCGGATCGGCGATGTCCCCGGGGAGCCGCACCGGTCCTCCGTCCCGCAGATCGACGATTTCGAGGGCCGGCTCGAAGAGCGGCAGTGACGCGCGGATTCTTCCCTCGGCGTCCACGACGAAGGAGGCGCCATCGAAGATCAGCTCGTCGTTGCCACCGACCTGATTGGCGAAGACGAAGGGAACGCGGTGACGCCTGGCGAGCTCAGCGAGCATTCGGCGCCGCTCCGCGGGCTTCCCGACGTGCCAGGGCGAGGCAGAGAGGTTCAGTATCAGGTCGGCGCCCGCAGTGACCAGATCTCCGACCGGATCCGTCCGGTAGGAAATCTCCCCGCCCCAGGCGTCCTCGCAGACGGTCAGACCGAGGAGAGAGCTGCCGTCTCGCGTCGCGACCGGTTCGCGGCGATCCGTCGGCACGAAGTAGCGTTTCTCGTCGAAGACGTCGTAGGTCGGCAGCAGGCTCTTCCCCTGGACCGCCACCCGTTCCCCGCCGCGCAGCAGGACGGCTGTGTTGATCAGACGCTTGGAGCTGCCCCCTTCCACGGGGAGGACGGCACCCAGAGCCATGTCGATGCCTCGCGAGAGCGGCGCCAGGATCTCGAGCTCGGCGAGCTGATCGCGCACGAAACCGTCCCGCTCGAGCAGATCCATCGGCGGGTAGCCGGTGAGGACCATCTCCGGGAAGACGGCGATCTCCGCGCCGGCGGCCTCGGCACGGACCGCTGCCTCCTCTACGAGCTTCCGATTTCCGGTCAGGTCTCCGACCGTCGGGTTCAGCTGGGCGATGGCGATGCGCACGGGGCGAGGATCGGTGCCGCGCTGTCTCTCGTCAATCCCCGGCCTCTCGAGCGGGGACGTTCCTTGCGTTCTTGCGTTTTCAGGGCCCTGAAAACGCAAGAACGCAAGGAACGTCCCCGTTACGGGGCTTTGCTACGCTGGCGTGATGGCGGATGACAGAATCGACATCATCGGTCCCAGCTCGAGCTTCTACATCTCCCAGCGACTCAGGCTCCACTATGTCGATTGGGGGAACGAGGGCGCGCCCCCCATGCTCCTGATCCACGGCGGTCGGGACCACGCCCGCAACTGGGACTGGGTCGCCCGGGACCTGCGCCGCGACTACCACGTGATCGCACCGGATCTCCGGGGTCACGGCGACAGTGCCTGGGCGATCGGGGGCATGTACAGCCAGTCGGAATTCGTCCTCGACGTGACCCAGCTGGTGGAGGCCCTCGAGCTCTCGCCTCTTACCATCATCTCCCACTCCATGGGAGGCTCGGTCGCAATTCAGTTCACCGGCACCTTTCCGGAGAGCGTAAAGAAGCTGGTGGCGATCGAGGGGATGGGCCCGCCACCAGAAATGCTGGCGCGATACGTCGGCGTTCCCACCTGGCAGCGGATGCACAACTGGATCGAAGCGATGCAGAAGCTCGCCGGCCGATCGCCGCGCCGCTATCCATCGATCGATGCGGCGGCGAAGCGCATGCAGGACGAGAACCCTTTCCTCTCCGCAGAGCAGGCCCGTCACCTGACCATCCACGGTGTGGCCCGCAACGAGGATCGGACCTTCAGCTGGAAGTTCGACAACTACGTGCGCGCCTTCGGTCCCTACCGCTTCGATCTCGAGGAGATGAGATCGATCTGGGGGCGGATCAGCTGCCCCACACTGCTGATCCGCGGTAACGAAAGCTGGGCGAGCGATCCCGAGGAGGACGGTCGCATGCAGTTCTTCCAGAACGCCCGATCCATCAACATCGACGGCGCCGGTCACTGGGTTCATCACGACCGCCTCGACGAGTTCCTGCGCGTCGTGCGCGCCTTCCTCGACGAATAGACTGGGAGCCGACCCCGAAGTGCCCTGGTTCAGCTACCACGGAGGTCATAGCGGCGAGTTCGCCCGCCACGCGGAGGGCTCCCTGGAGGAGGTCGTCGAGAGCGCCATCCAGGCGGGCTTCTCGATCTACGGCCTGTCCGAGCACGCACCGCGCTATCGCGAAGAGGACCTGTTCCCCGACGAGTCCGATCTCAGCGTCGGCGACCTGGTGCAGATGTTCGAGGACTACGTGGAAAAGGCGCTGGCGCTTCGCGAGCGGCATGCCGGTCGCCTCGAGCTTCTGATCGGCTTCGAGACCGAGGTCCTCCCGCCGCAGAGCTGGCTGGAGCGGATGCGCGAGCTCCGCCGCCGGCATCCGGAGTTCGACTACGTGGTCGGGAGCGTTCACAACCTGGACGGCGCCAGCATCGACATGCACCCCAAGCTCACCGCCAGGGTGACCCGGGAAGTGGGCGGCCGAGAAGCTCTCGAGCGCCTCTACTTCGAGCAGGTGGCCGAGATGGTCGAGCAGCTGCGCCCGGAGATCGTCGGGCACTTCGATCTGATCCGGAAGTTCGACGGGGCCGGGGCGAGCTTCGGTCCCGAGACCTGGAAGCACATCGAACGAGCCCTCGAGGCGGTGCGCGCCGCCGGAGCGGTCCTGGACGTCAATGCAGCACCGGCCCGCCGGAAGCTGGGCCCGGTCTACCCCCTGCCCCCTATCCTGGAGCGCGCCTGCGAGATGGGAATACCCGTGACTCTCGGAGACGACAGCCACGGTCCGGCAGATGTAGGTGTTGGTCTCGACGCCTGCCTGCAGGCGATCGAGCGGGCCGGATACCGCCGCGTCCACTATCTCACCGGGAAGGGCGGCGAGGTGCACCTCGAGTCCGCGCTCCTCGAGGCCGTGCGTCCCGAAGCTCAGGGGTAGAGGACCACCAGGACATCGCCGAAGGCGGCGGGGCGCTTCTCACCCTCGGCCTCGAAGACCAGGTGCAGCGAGGCATGGGCCGCGCCGCCCTTGATCTCCCGCACCTTCGTCACGGTCGCCCTCATTCGCACCCGCTGCCCGGCATGGACCGGCGAGCGCAGCCGCACCTTCTCGATCCCCGGGTTGACCAGCAGCCGCGTGCCCTTCACCTCGAGGATGTCGCGCAGCAGGCGGGGCGCCATGGACAGGGTGAGGTGGCCGTGGGCGATGGTTCCGCCGAAGGGTGACTCTCGCCGTGCCCGCTCCGGATCGGTGTGGATCCACTGGTCGTCCCCGGTGGCGGCGGCGAACGCATCGATGCGCTCCTGACTGATCTCGATCCACTCCGAGGGCCCCAGCTCCTTGCCCACCAGGGACTTGAACGACGCGATCTCGGGAACCACCGTGCGCGCAGCCATGGGGGAATCCAGGCTCCTAGCTTCCTCGCGGAATGGACGGCGGATCCTACCATCCTGGCCGGAGTCCGCCCAGCATCCCCTTCGGCCCCCTCCGGTCCGAGGACCGCCAACTAGTGGCGCGTGGTTTCCTCCACCCGCTCGTGCCAATCGGCCAGCGCCGTGCTCTGGGAGACTTGCTCCGCGAAGTCAGGCGTTACCTCCTCCGCACAGCCGGTGCTGAATACGCCGTAGATCGCAAAATCCGCCACACTGGGCCGATCCGAGTAGAAGAAGGCCTGCTTCCCGAGCAGCATCGCCAGATCGTCGAGCCGTTCGGAAGAGATCGCGCTTGCCCAGTGCGATCAGCTTCTTCTTCTGGCACTTCTCCTCGTCGGTCGCGGCGTGCTCCCTCGCTTCGCGACCTGGTGAGAAAAGCGGGCTAGCGAGGGAAGCCTTCGGGGATCCCACCGTCCACCGGCAGGGTGGCGCCGGTGGTCGGCGTGGCGTTGCTGGCGAAGAAGACGACGGCGTTTCCGACGTGGCGCGCTCGCACCCGCGCGCGAAGCAGATTCCTCTGCCGGTAGAACTCCGGCAGCTCCTCGGCTTCGAGCCCGCGGCGCCGCGCCCGGTCGGGTCCCACGGCCTCCCACAGGCCCGAGCGCACCTCGCCCTCGTCGAAGATCGCGTCGGCGTTGATCAGATTGACCCGTACCCCGAGTGGCGCCAGCTCGATGGCGGCGATCTTGCTGATCTGATGGGCGGCGGCCTTGCTCGCACTGTAGGCGCCGAAGTCCTTGCCGGGGGCGAATACGTTCTTCGAGGAGTTCACCACGATGTGTCCACCGGTCCCCTGAAGCCGGAAGACACGTGCGGCCTCCCGGATGGTGTTCAGGACTCCCAGGTAGTTCACTTCGACGACCCGCCGCGCCTCGTCGGCGGAGAGCTCTTCGATGGGCGAGACCAGGGCGATTCCCGCGTTGGGCACCACGACGTCGACGCCCCCGTAGGCGACGCAGGTGGCGTCGAAGCCGCTGCGCATCGAGGCCTCGTCCGTCACGTCGACCTCGAGACCGGTGGCCGACCCGGGTCCGTGTAGGGATTCGAGCCTTGCGGCCGCCTCCCGCGCTCGCTCTCCGTCCAGGTCGGCGAGCACCACATGGGCTCCCGCCGCGGCGCACACGTCTGCCACACCGATGCCGATGGCGCCGGCGGCTCCGGTCACCAGAACGACCTGGCGATCGAGGGGGCGCCCGCCGGAGCTCCCGAGCTTCGCTCTCTCCAGCCGCCAGACCTCCACGTCGAAGAGATCCGAGGGCGAGACCGCCTGGTAGCGCCCCACGGCCTGTGCCAGGGCCTTGGTAGCCAGGGTGTGCTCGGTGATGTCCGCGGTGATGCGGGCCTCCCGCTTCGATCTTCCGAAGCAAAGGGCACCCGCACCAGGGAGTAGCACCACCCGCGGCGTGGAGTCGATCTGGGCGAGGATTCCTCCCTTGGCCTTCGCGCACCCCTCGAAGTACCGGTCATAAGCCCGGCGGTATTCCGCGACGGCGTCGCCGAGTCGTTCGGCCAGGCCATCGGCCTCGTCCCAATCCGGGTCATCGACGTAGAGCGGCAGGGCCTTTGTCCAGATCACGTGATCCGGCGTCAGCGGCCCCTGCCGGACCAAGCTCTCGCGCCTCCTCGCTCGCGCAGAAGTCGAGGACTGCCGGACTCCCGCGCCACTCCATCACCCAGTGGCGGCGGGGATGGTCCTCGTCATCGGTCTCTTCGGCGAGCAGCCCGCGCAGGATCGGCGCCGAGGCCGCGACCCGTGATTCCGGCGAGCCGCTCGTCGCGGACCCGGGGCGCGGGGTCAGGGGGGAGCGACCACTCAGCTTGCGCGCCAGATACTGCTCGCAGAGGTCGACCAGCTCGATGTGAAGCTCGTAGCAGCCGCGAGCTTCTTCGGCGAAGCTGCAGAGGCCGTGCTTGAGCAACACCGCGCCCCGGGCAGCGGGCTGCCTCTCCACGGCCGCGGCGACCGCCTTCGCCAGGGGCAACCCGGGCATGCTGTAGGGAACCACGACGACCCGCTCACCCAACGCCTCTCGCGCCAGCGCCTCGCCCTCGGGCTGGTTGGTCAATGCGAGGACGGCGTCGGCGTGGGAGTGATCCACGAAGCGGTGGGGCAGGAAGGCGTGGAGAAGCGTCTCCACCGAGGGATTCGGCGAGCTCGTCTCCAGGAGGTGGGCGCGAAGCTGGTTCAGCATCTCGTCGTCGGAGAGACTCTCGAGCCCGCGCAGACGGCGGAGCGGCTCGAGCTCCAGGCCCGGCAGGTCCCGTGGCTCGACGGCGTCGAGGGCGGTGCCCGACCCCTTGACGAAGAGGACGTCGACCAGGTCCCCGAGCAGCGTGGTCCGTGTCGCCTTCAACGAGGTGTTGCCGCCGCCGTGCAGCACCAGATTCGGATCGGACCCGATCAGCCGCGAGGTATAGACCCGCAGAGCGAGGTCCTCGCCGTAGCGCTCTCCAAAGCGCTCGACTGCCTCCTGCGCGCCGGCCTCCGTCCAACCGCTCTTCATGGGCGCCCGAAGATAGCAGGGTCAGGCGCGTTCGATGGACACTACCTCGTACCAGGTCTCGGACTCGGTGCGCTGTCGCACCACCTTCTCGCGCGGCAGCCTGATCGGGAACCGACCTCCCAGACGCAGGACCAGGTAGGCGCTCTCGTCCTCGAGCACCTCGGCCACGTCGCTCACCGACTCCACATCGGACTCGGTCCAGACCGTGAATCGCACCCGGGAGCGAGGACGCACCTCGAGACGCAGGCGGGTCCCGAGTGCCCGCTCGAGCAGTGTGGCCGCCCGGTTCGGATCGCCCTTGAGAGAATTCGCCTGGGGAGGCGCCGCAATCCGGGCGGCCCGGAGCAGCCGCAGCACCTTTCCGACGCCGAGTGCGGACTCCACGCTCAGCGCATCGTCGAGGCAGGCGAAGTCGTCGATGCGCCCGATGGCGCGGTTCCCCACCTCGGGACGAAAGACCAGAGCGACCCCGGAAACCGACTCCGGATGCCCAGGGCTCGCAGGAGGGGTGGCGGTCGCCTCCTCGAGACGAACCAGGAGCCGGCGGGGAGAGGCCATGGCGCCGGAGTATACCCTGCGCCAAGGTGAGCAACCTGGGGCGAGATTTCCCGACCTTCGGGCCGCTGGCGCTAGCGTGATCGCTGGGGTAACCGTGCAGACGGAACGGCATCCGCGTAAACAGCGCGTCATGCTAGAGAGGAGGAGGCAATGGAGCGACGAGCCCGACTCTGCGCCACCCTCTTGGCGGCCCTGAGCATGGCCGCGACGGGAGCGGGAGCGGCGACGCTGGACACGCCCGTACTGGCTACCATCGTCGCCACCGACCACGTGGCGTGCAGCATCCTGAAAGTGGGGTCGAAGCCAATCGAGGCCGTGATCCAGCTGCGCGATTCGGGCGGCGGAAGCGTTCTAGAGGAACTCACGGTGACGGTTCATCCCGGCACTCGCCAGGCGATGGTCAACACAGTCGGGCCGCTCGGGGCGACGAGCTTCTACCGCCACTTCGAGATCAAGGGTGGGAAGAAGAAGGTACGGGCAAACCTCTCGATTGGAGACAACCGCACCGACATGACGCCGGCGGCGGCGTACTAGTCCCCGGCGCTCGCCCATGGCCGCCAGCCCGAGCGGACGGTCGGTGAGGAGGAGAACGGTCGCGAGAGCGGATCCAACAGGGGAGTCTCGAGACATGGCAGAGGATCCGGTTGACGTACTGATCGTGGGCGCGGGGGCCTCGGGCGCGGCGATTGCCTGGAGCCTCGCGGAGACCCGGATGAACATCCTCTGCCTCGATCAGGGCGGCTGGGTGAATCCGTCGGAGTACCCGACCGTGGCCGAGGACTGGGAGTCCCACGTGATCTCGGACTTCAGCTCGAATCCCAACACGCGCCAGCGGCCCGAGGATTACCCGGTGAACGATCTCGGTTCACCGATCTCGCCGCTGATGTGGAACGGCGTGGGGGGCAGCACCATCATCTGGGGGGCGCACTTTCCTCGCTTCCATCCCTCGGATTTCAGCGTTCGAACACTGGATGGCGTCGCAGACGACTGGCCGCTCGATTACGCGACTCTCGAGCCCTACTACGATCTGAACGATCGGATGATGGGGGTCTCCGGCCTGTCCGGGAATCCCTCCTATCCCCCGAAATCCGTCCAGACCCCGCCGGTTTCACTCGGCAGGCTCGGCACGACCATGGCGGAGGGTTTCAACCGGCTGGGGTGGCACTGGTGGCCCGCGGATAGCGCGATCGTGAGCCAATCCTACGAGGGGCGCGAGGCCTGCGTGAATGCGGGGGTGTGCATGTTCGGATGCGCGCAGGGCTCGAAGGCCAGCGCCGACATCACCTACTGGCCCTCGGCGGTTCGCCGGGGCGTGAGACTCGAGACGCGCTGTCGCGTCCGCGAAATCACCCTGGGATCGAACGGTCTCGCCGATGGAGTCGTCTACCTCGACGCGGATGGCGTGACGCATCGGCAGAAGGCGGAGCTCGTGATCCTGGCGTGCAACGGGATCGGGACGGCGCGGCTCCTGCTCCTCTCCCGCTCGGGCGGGTTCCCGGATGGCCTCGCCAATCGAAGCGGACTGGTGGGCCGGAACCTGATGTTCCACCCCTGGGGCTTCGTGACGGGGTTCTTCGACGAGCGGATGGATGGGTTCAAGGGACCGATCGCCTGCTGCATCGCGAGCCAGGAGTTCTATGAGACGGATCGCTCGCGTGGCTTCGTGAGGGGCTACACCCTGCAGACCGTCAGGTCGGTCGCGCCCGCGCTCACCGCCATGGGGGCGATGACGGGAGCTCCCCTTCCCTGGGGAGGGGGTCACCGAAGCGAATTCGAGCGGATCTTCGGCCGCACGATCTCGATGAACGCGATCTGCGAGGACCTGCCCGAGATCGAGAACCGCGTCGAGCTGGATCCCGAGCTGGTCGATGGCGACGGTATCCCCGCGCCCCGCGTGATCTACCGGCTGGGGGAGAACTCCTCGAAGATGATCGAGCACGGCGTGGCCCGGGCCCGCGAGGCGATGGACGCGGCCGGGGCGACGGAGACCATTGCAGATTACCCCGCGCGGAATACGGGGTGGCATCTCCTGGGGACCGCCCGCATGGGGCGGGACCCGGAAACTTCGGTGGTCAACTCCTGGGGAAGATGCCACGACGTTCCGAATCTCTTCATCGTCGACGGCAGCGTCTTCGTGACGTCCGGCGGGGTCAATCCGTGCTCGACGATCCAGGCCCTGGCGCTCTACATCGGCGACCAGATCAAGAAGAACCTCGGGAACCTCTTCGACTGAAGCGAGCCGGTGAGAGAAGGCTGGAGGGAGTGCGATGAGCGGAGAAGAAGACGGGAGCGGCGCCCTGCTCCGCGAGGTGCTGGACGAGATCATCCCGCCGAGTGCCGACGGGAGCTTCCCGGGAGCTGGAGAGCTCGGCGTGGGCGAGCAATCGCAGACGTGCTCGCCCAGCAGCCCGAGTTTGGCCGCGTCATCGAGCAGGGGCTTGCCTCCATCAGGCGCCTGGCGGAGAGCCGCAACCCCTCCGGCTTCGGCGGGCTCTCGAGATCGGAACGCGCGGCTCTGCTGCGCGAGATCGAGGCGGCGGAGCCGGCCTTCTTCGGCGCGCTCGTGATGCACACCTATTTCGGCTACTACACCGATCGCCGGATCACCGATCGGCTGGGCGTGCGCAACCCTCCCCAGCCGGACGGTTACGATCTCGAGCCCGGTGACCTGAGCCTCCTGGATCCGGTGCGCGCGCGTCCCAAGCTCTGGCGCGATGCACCGGCGCGAGAGGAGTGAAATCGGAGCTCGCGACGCGACCCGTGGCGACGAAACGGCGGCTCGAAGCCGGATCCATCCTGGCTCAGCGCATGCGCCGGCAGCAGCTCACGGATCCCCTGTCCACGACACGGGGGCTCGAGGAGCTGATACGCGCCCTGCAACCCATCTCGACGGGTGCCTACGACCGGCCCGGCAGCCCGCCGAGGCTCGTACACCGAACGGCGTTCGATGACACCAGGGCGACGGCCCGGCTGCGAGGCAGGCGAAGGCTGGTGAAGGGGCGCTTCCAGGGAGGCGGCATCGGATACGTGCTGGCCGAGGATCTGGAGCTCTACGCCAACGCCTTCTGCAAGCCTCTGGTGAAGCCAAGCCAGATCCAGGAGAGCGTGTTCGACGCGATCCAGCGGGCCGGACCACTGACCGCCAGACAGATCAAGGAAGAGACCGGCCTGCTCAACAAGCAGATCATGCCAGCTCTTCAACGGCTGCAGACCGCGTTCCGCGTCTACGAGGACCAGCTGGACGACGATTGGGACAGACCCTGGTACGTGTTCGAGACGGAGTGGCCCCAGCTCGAGATCCGCGAGGCGAGAAACGGGGAAGCGGTCCGGGAGGTCCTACTGCGCTTCCTTCACGGGCATGTGTTCGCAACACGCGAGAACCTTCGCGACTGGTCGCGCCTTCCTGTACGGCTGCTGGATCGCTGTCTCCGTGAGCTCGAGGGGAGGGCCGCATCGTCGCGTGCGAGGTGAAGGAGCTCGGTCAGGGATTCTGCCTGCGGGGCGACACGGAGCTGCCTGAGGCGTCTCTCGAGCCGAGCCTCTTCGTGATGCACAAGGCCGACTTCCTGACCCGACCGCGCGCGTCCGAGCTGAAGCGGCGCTTCGGCAGCACAGACATTCTGCAGTACCTGCTCATCGACGGCGATCTGCGGGGCGCGATCCGCGGTCACTGGGGCTTCAAGCCCTACGACGTGGAAGACATCATCGTGGATCTACCGGCGGCCGCGCGCAAGGCACGGCGCGACGAGATCCTCGCAGCCGTCGCTGCCGCCTACCCCCCGCCCCGGCACGGCATCTTGCGCTATGCCGGGAGAGCCGTAGCTCCCCCGCGGCGGAGGTCGTAGAGCGTATCCTTACACCGATGCCGCCTGCTTGCCGGTCTGCTGCGCGTTCCTGCAGACGAACGCGTTGAAAGCCCCTCAATATTGGCGGGATCCGTACCGATGAATACTCGTCTGAGGTAGCCGACGGTGAACGAGTTCCGGATCAGAGATACTGCAGTGCGGACGGCGAGGGAGGAGGTGCTCGCCCTCGTCGCGGAGAGACGCCTCTCCTGGGAGGATCTTCACGCCCGGCTCGAGCCCGGCGAGATCTCCGTGGTCCAGGAAATGCCGCCCTCCCTCAATTGGTACCCGGTTGCTACCTACGATCGGCTCGTCACCACACTGATGGACGTAGAGGGTGGTGGATCCAGCGAGTACCTCGTCGAACGGGGGAAGAAAGCCGTCGAGAGCCTGACCGCCCCTGGTCTGGAGCTCCGGATCGAGGAGGCGAGCTTGAATCGCGAGACCGCCGATCCCTGGTGGGCTGCGCGTGGGTCCCGCCCTGGTGACACTGCCCTCGGCGATCTACAGCGACTCCAACTGGCTTCTCGTTCCCGGAGACGACCGCGGTCGTTTCACGCTCGAGGTGACCGACGCCAGCGGGCTTCCGGAATCCCTTCGCCACAGTGTGCAGGGGGTACTGGAGTGTCTGGCGACCCGACTGGTCGGCGCACTGGTTCGGGTCACCAGCGGACGACCGTCCCTCGACAGGGTCGTCTTCCGCGGCTCCCCGGCTAGCCCATAGTCTCAATCAGCAGCAAAATCGGTCAAGGCACTGCGGATTCGTCGTATACTCGGGAGATGCGCCCTCTACGCGATCTGACAGGTCTCTTTGCCATACTTGTTTGTCTGCTTCTGGCTCCCACCGGTTCGCTCCTCGCGGAGGAGTCGGCCGGGGGTGAGGGGTCGGCCACGGCCTGGCCGATTCCCGGGGATGGTTCGTGCGCGCCGAAGGGGGGACTGCTGGGACGCCCCAGCTCTACGGAGGACGCGGCGCCGCTTCCCTTCCAGCCTGGTGACGTGTTCGGCCTGGACCGGATCGATCTGCTCGAAGACTACATCCCCGAATTCATCTGGGAGAACCGGGAGCGCTTCTTCTTCGAGGGGATGCGGCTCGAGATCGGGCCCTGCTTCCGGGACTACAGCGCGCCGGGCTTCTTCCGCGAGGCGACGGAGTCGTTCAAGGGCAGGGCGAAGCTGCTCGACAACGGCGGGCTCGAGGACTACGTGGCCGGTCTCCCCTTCTCTCCCCAGCTGATTGCGCGCGACGAACCCCGAGGTCGGTCTCAAGTGGCTGTGGAATGTCGAGCACCGCTACCAGGCCGCCGGCTTTCGCGGAAAGTTTCGGATGACCGATCTGCTTGGACGCGTCGGTCGCGCCGAGCCCTTCGAAGGGGAGATGTTCAAGATCCTGCTCGCGCATCGGAGCGATCTGCCCGACGCCGACTACACGATGAAGGGTGCGCGGAACAAGCACTGGATCGCGGGGGGTCTCTTCTTCAAGCCCTTCGACGCCCGGGAGTACGCGTGGCGTCAATTCCGGGACCTGGACCACGAGACGAAGCCCGGGCGCTCCGACGACCTCCACGCCTATCTGCCCCAGTGGCGACGGGTGCGGCGCTTGAGTGCGAACCAGGTCGAAGGGCTCTACATGCCATCCTTCGCGGTCGGTGTGCAGCAGAACCAGCAGCTGGCCGTCGGTACCGGAGGCTGACATGGCCGGTGGAATGGCGGCGGCCGGTGGAGTCAGCGGTGTCAGCGGCACCATCACCGCGAAGCGAAGCGGATACGAGGGGCTCGAGTTCCGTCCTCTTCTCTACGATGCCAAGCTGCTCGGCATGCACGACGTGCTGGCGCCGATCAACGCGACGATTCCCTGCTACCCCGAAAGCCCGGATCGCGCCTTCGGCCCATGGGGGCTCTCCTTCGCCAGCGACCGATGGGATCTTCGACGGGCCCTGGTCCTCGAGGCCACGGCGAAGAATCCGGTGGGGGGAGACCGCGACGCCAAGCTGATCCTCTATGTCGATCTCCAGACGCTTCAGCCCCTGTACATGGCCACCTACGACAGCAAGGGTGAGATGACCAACGTGGGCTACTACGTGGGTCGCTGGAGCGAGGACCGGGAGGATTACCCCGCCTGGCCCGATGATCCGCAGCGAGAGATCCGCGTGCTCGACTCGGTGGGGGCGGCCTTCGCGAACCTGTCGGAGGCCGGCAGCTGGCGCCGCGAGTCGTGGGAGAATGTCGCGACACCGCCGCCGGACAACGTCGTCAAGCGGATGATCTCGGTGAACGAGCTGACCAAGCGCCGGTGAGGCTCAGCCGTCGTCCCGGTGGATCGCGCGCACGAAGGCCTCCATCAGCGCAGCCCGAATCGTGGCGCGGTCGGCCCGCTTGTAGACCTTCCGGAAGGCCTTCAGCGGAATGATCCCCTTCGCCATGGAACGGTGTCCGCCTCCGACGCCCAGCCCCTCGACCACGGCGCGCACCACCTCACCCGCGGCGCGCACGTAGCCCCGATTTCGGACCGAGAAGACCAGGTCGGAGTTGACGATGCCGGCGGCGATGGCCCACTCCGCTCCCTCCGCCTGGAGCCCCAGATCCGCCACCTGGGGGATCACGTCCTCGCGGACGCGCCCGAGCACCAGCAGGTGGATCCCCTCCTCGACCGACGTCTTCGAGAGGGCGCGACCGAGGGCGCGCAGACCGTCGTGGGGCAGTGCCGGCCGCTCGATCCGTCGCAGCAAGGCCGGGCTGTGCCAGGAATGCAGGGTGGCGAAGGCCTTGATGTCGGCGCTGCTGGTGTCCCGGCCCAGCAGCTGGGTATCGCTCTTGATGCCGTACAGCAGCGCGGTTCCGAGCTTGGGTCGGATGTCGATACCGGCGGCCTCCAGGTATTCGGTGATGATGGTGGCCGTTGCCCCGTAGCTCACGCGGATGTCCTTGATCGCCGCATCGTAGCCGGAGCGCTCTGGATGGTGATCGATCACCAGATCCACCGAGAG
The DNA here is from genome assembly GCA_963722885.1 of uncultured delta proteobacterium. Lineage (GTDB taxonomy): Bacteria > Myxococcota_A > UBA9160 > UBA9160 > UBA6930 > CAVXZE01. Next base: position 94,416 of record CAVROS010000029.1, on the reverse strand, counting down.
GAGCCTCGAGGGGGGGTTCTCGCCGAAGACCGTCGGCTGCACGTCCACCAGGGCCAGGCCGTCGAACCCGTCGAGCTCGTCGAAGCTGATGGTGCGCACCTCGATCCCGAGGGCCTGGACCATGGCCTGATTCTCGGGTCGCTTGATCTCACCGAAGGAGACCAGAGGCGCGGTCGGCGACTTGCGCCCGAGCAGCGCCCGCAGGGCATACCCACAGGCAATCCCGTCCGGGTCCGGGTCCGGTTGCAGCAGAATGCCGAGCTTCTCGCGTTCGCCGAGCAGTCTGCGGATCTCCACGACCCGGTGGAGGTTGCCCAGATGGGCGAACTCCTGATCCACATCGTCTCCGGATCAGGGAACGAAGGCCGGTGCGGCGAAGACACGGGTGCTCGGGAAGATCGTCGTCCTCGAGCTTGTCCGACATCACCAGGATCGGAGCGTCCGGTGCCGCGTTGGAGACGGCCGCCACCGCGCTGCGCACGAAGGGACCCTCTTCCGAGGCGAGGGCAAACTCGTCGCCCTCCTTGGGGTTGAGCTTCCCGATGGCGTCCGGGGCCAGACCGCCCTGGAGGGAACGGAAGCCGGGTGGCCGCGCGCGCGACTCGTCCTCCCGCGGTACCCACAGGAGCTCCTCGCTCTCGCCGGTGCCGATGCGCGCCCAGAGCCGAGCGATGTCGGCCCCGTCGCAGACGATGAATCGACGTGCCACCCAACCCCCATGCGCTGGCCGGTTCCCCTCCCATTGGGGGGAGATTCCGGAGACCAGGGTTGGGGATTCTACCGGACTGAGGGATCGGCCGTGGGTCCGAAATTCCCAGATGCGTCCCCTGGGGGATTTCGCCTTGAGGCTCTCGCGGGCAGAGCTCACAGGGCTCCGTTGCCCCCGCCTCCGCCGGCGCCTATAGCTCGCGCTCGTGCAGCCGGTGTTCGTCGGAGATGTCCAGGGGTGCGGCGCGGAGTTCGAGGAGCTGCTCGAGCGAGTCCGAGGTGTCCACGGCGAAGACTTCGAGCTCTGGCTGGTCGGAGACCTGATCAACCGGGGGCCGGCGAGCCATCAGGTTCTGCGGGCAGTTCGCCCGCTGGTGGAGCAGGGCCGAGCCCGCTACGTGCTCGGGAACCACGAGATCTGGCTGCTCGAGTCCTTCTTTGGCCGGCGACCCCTGCGCCACCCCGACACCATGGCCGATCTGCTGGAGCGCCCCGACATCGAAGACTGGGTCGAGTGGATCCGGCGCCGGCCCCTGGTCGAGACCGGCGAGCTGTCGGGTCGACCCTTCGCAATGGTCCACGCGGCGATTCACCCCGACTGGGATCTCGACAGATTGGTGGAGCGCGCCCGCGAAGCGGAGGCCCGGCTGGGAGATGCCGATCGGTCCGTGGCGGAGCGCTTCCTGGCTGGCGATCCCGAACGCGACGTCGCGCTCGACGCGCTGCTCTTGATCACGAGCTGTCGCAGCTTTGGCCCCGATGGCAGCTGGTCGAGCGAGCAACCCGTTCCACCCGCCGTCCCGTGGCACGCTGCCTGGAGTCGCCGCGATCACGGCTATGGCGTCGTCTACGGACACTGGGCTCTTCAGGGCCTGCACGTGGCTCCGGGACTGCGCGGACTCGACACGGGATGCGTTCACCACGGACGGGAAGAGCACCAGGGGTTCCTGACTGCATGGCTTCCGAAGCCGTCGAGGGAAGATCCCTTTGCCCTGCCCGACCGGGAGTTCTGGCAGGTGCGCGCGCACCGAAGGTACTTCCGCGAGCCACTCCCTGGAGAGAACCAACCCACCGTTCGGTAAGCAAGAAACGACGGCTGAACGATCGAAACAGATTGATTCGCGGACGACATCGAGCGTAACTTGAAAATGTATCCCGACGCGTGGCGCAAGGAGGTCGAGGTCTCGCTCTGTCGGCCGAAAGCCGCGTCACGCATTTGGGATACGATGTCGAGTGCCGACAGGAGTGAGCGCTTCCGCGCGCGGCGCGAGTGCTCGAAGCGAGTCAAGCGGCGCCGCGGATGACAGTGCGGGAAGTCCTCCCGGACCCGGGAGCTTCCAACAAATACGCGGAGAAGAGGGCAGCGTCCCTCGTGCCGATTGCGGCAGGCCGCAACTTCGGCGTCCACAGTGCGAGTGGTACGGGGTTCGGACATCGACCTGGTCGAGCCACCCGGAAGGTCGCGCGAAGGGAGGCTGAGAGCGGCCGTCACCGGTGGGCCGTGTCGGCGCGAAGCGCTTCCCGAGGGCGTCGCAGCAGGGGTGCATCGCCCGCCTCGGATGTCTGGTCCTGCAGCGTTCGGAACGCATCGAGGGACCGACGTCCACCACGTTGCATCCCAGAAAGCCGTGGCGCTGCTTCGCGAAACCGAGAACTCGGGCCTGCTCCGTCGGAGGCCCGGGAGGACCCCGCAGCCTCGAGCCGCCATCCCCCTCCATGGATCCTCTCGGCGGAGATCCCCGCTACACTCGGTGGACTGCAAACCGCCGCCGAGACGGGAGCTTCCGATGCCGAGAGTGATCATCCCGACGCCCTTTCAGGGCCCGACCAGGGGACAGCGAGAGATCAAGGTCGAGGGAGAGACACTCCGCGAGTGCCTCGAAGCCGTGGACGCCGAGTACACGGGGTTTCTCGGCCAGGTGGTGCAGGGAAGACGGGGATGCGCAGCGCTTCGTGAAGCTCTTCGTGAACAAAGAGCAGATCGTGGATGGAAACCTGGACATCGCCGCTGGACATCGATGACGAGGTCGAGATCCTGGCCGCGGTCGGCGGCGGCTGACCTGCTGTGCGGCGACGCCTCGCCGACAGCCCCGGATGCAGATGGAGGAATGAGGAATGAGCGCAGGGCCCAGCGGTGACAAGTTGATCCGCGTCGACATGACCCACCAGACCGCGGAAGAGGTGGAATTTCCCGAAGGGTGGCGGCTGCTCGGTGGACGAGCGCTCTCGGCGAAGATCCTCCTGGCGGAGTGCGATCCCACCTGCGATCCGCTCGGGCCCGAAAACATTCTGGTGATGGCGCCGGGCGTCCTCTCCGGGACCGCAGCACCGACCTCCGGCCGGATCTCCATCGGCGGCAAGAGCCCGCTCACCGGCGGCATCAAGGAGGCCAATGCCGGCGGTCAGCCGGGGCAACACCTGATGAAGCTCGGCTACAGGGCCATCGTCGTCACCGGTGCCGCCCCGGATTCCGAGCGGCGATACGCCCTGGAGATCAGCGCCGACGGGATCCAGGTGGTGCCCGCCGACGAGTACAAAGGGCATGTGGAACTACGCGCTCTGCGAGGCGCTCGCACGACAGGTACCCGAAGACCGCGTCCTTCATCTCCTGCGGGCCCGCCGGAGAGCTCGGACTCCGAGGTGCATCGGTGGCCTGCACCGACCAGGACAACCGCTACCCGGCCCGCCACGCGGCGCGCGGGGGGCTCGGTGCGGTGATGGGGAAGAAGGGGCTCAAGTACGTGATGGTCGATCCCGGCCGGGCGCCGCTGCGTCAGCCGGCAGACCCCGAGGGCTTCAAAGCGCTCAGCAAGAGCTACACCAAGAGCTACCTGGACGGTCCCCAGATGTTCAAGACGGGGACCGCCGGCGTGGTCCCGGTGGCGAACGCACTGCACACCTTCCTGTACAAGAACCGCACCAGTGGACAGTCCCCCGACGTCGAGACCCTCGACGGCGCCCGCATCAACGAGAGCTTCGAGAAGCGCGGGGGCAAGATGCACAATTGCATGACCGGCTGCATCGTGAAGTGCAGCAACGTCGTCCACGACGCCCAGGGCAAGTACAAGACGTCGGCCCTCGAATTCGAGACTCTCACGCTGCTCGGCTCGAGCTGCGCCATCTCGAGCTGGGAGGACGTCGCCGACCTCGACCGCCTGTGTGACGAGCTCGGCCTCGACACCATCGAGACCGGCGCCGCCATCGCCATCTACATGGACGCGGGCGGGATGGCTTGGGGCGATGCCGAGGCCGCCAAGAAGCTGGTCGAGGAGATCGCCGACGGCAGCGAGCTGGGAAGAGCGATCGGCAACGGCGCGGTCGCCACCGGCAAGTACATGGGCCACCACCGGGTTCCGGAGAGCCGGGGACAGGCGATTCCGGCCTGGGATCCGCGGCCCCTCAAGGCGACCGGCGTGACCTATTGCACGAGCGCCATGGGGGCCGACCACACCGCCGGGCTGGTGGTGAAGCCGGGTCTCCCCACCGAAGAAATGGCCTGGGAATCCCAGAAAGTGCAGATCGTCAACGCGGTGTGCGACTCCTCGGGCTTCTGCCAGTTTCTGCAGACCTCCCTGGACGACATTCGGGGCTTCTACGCGGCCCTCTACGGCACCCCGGTCAGCCGCGAGGCGATTCACGACCTCGGCTGGCAGTGCCTGTCCGACGAGTGGGAGTTCAACGACGGAGCGGGCTTCACCGACGCCGATGACAAGCTCGCCGACTGCTTGCAGGAGGAAGCCATCGGCAATCCGCCGACCGTCTTCGACGTGCCCAGGGAGATCATTCGGGCCGCCAAGCAGCGCATGCCCGCTCGGGAGGATCTGTTCGGCTCCAAGGCGTCCGGCTAGCCGATCGCGTCAACCGTGGGATTTCGGGGAAGGGGGGCGCTTTCCTCCCTCCCGCTGTAGGTTAGGCGCCGCCGACGATGCGTGATGTCAGGATGCGGGGATTCGCCGAACGGGCGGATGTCGAGGAGGTGCAGGCCTTCCTCGCCAAGGAGGTCGCCCGCCTTGGCCCCGAGCCTGTCGATCTGCTCGCCTGCGTGGGCCGGGTTCTCGCTGAAGAAGTGATCTCGGAGTTCGACGTCCCCGGCTTTGCCCGCTCGGCCATGGACGGCTACGCGATCCGCGGCGAGGACAGCTTCGGCGCCTCCGCCTACGACCCGCTGCGCCTCGACCTGATCGGCGAGTCGTTGCCCGGTCGACCCTTTCTCGGGCGGGTGGAAGCGCGCCAGGCGGTACGGATCATGACCGGGGCGCCGATCCCCGATGGTGCGGACGCGGTGGTGATGGCCGAGGTCTGCGAGGAGCTCCAGGGTGTCGTGGAGCTGTCGCGATTCGGTGGCGCCCCGAAAGAACGTGGGAGCCACTGGCGAGGACATCCGCGCCGGCACTCGCGTCCTGCCGGTGGGCCGGCGACTGCGTCCCCAGGACGGAGGCCTGCTCGCTTCGATCGGTGTCTCCTCGGTCGCCTGCGTGCGGCGGCCCAGGGTGCAGCTCGTGATTACCGGCGACGAGCTGCTGCCGCCGGGAAGTCGCCCCGAGGGCGCCCGCATCGTGGACAGCAACTCGGTGGTGCTGCGAGCTCTGGTCGAGCGGGACGCGGGCGAGATTCTTCCCTACTCCATCCTGCCCGATCGCGCCGAGCTGATTCGTTCCACCCTCGAGGATTCCAGCGCCGACGTGCTGCTCGTCTCCGGCGGAAGCTCCGTCGGACAGGAGGATCACGCGCCGCGGCTGGTGGCCGAGCTCGGTCGACTCGACTTCCACGGCATCGCCATGCGCCCTTCGAGTCCGACGGGGATCGGTCGTCTTCCGGGCGGCGAGGGCGGCCGCTTCGTCTTCCTGCTGCCCGGCAATCCGGTCAGCTGCCTCTGCGCATACGAGTTCTTTGCGGGCCCGACGATTCGCGCGATGGGGGGACGACCGCGGGAATGGCCCCATCGCCGCGTGCGTCTGCCCCTGGCTCGCAAGATCAGCTCCGCCATCGGGCGGGTGGATTACGTGCGCGTCGCCGTCGAGAAGGACAGGGTGGTTCCCATCTCCACCGCCGGTGCGTCGATTCTCTCTTCCACGGTCCGGGCCGCCGGAGCGGTGATCGTCGCCCGCGGCTGCGAGGGCATGCCCGAAGGAGAGGAGGTCGAGGTGCTGCTATACGACGAGGTGACACCGTGAGGCAGCAGCAGTTCCTCGAGGTCATGGATCGGGACGAGGCCGAGCGCCGTTGGCGCGAGGGGATCGCGGTCCAGACCCTGGGCAGCGAGGACGTCTCCCTGGAGGAGGCGCTGGGTCGCGTGCTCGCCGCCGACATCCGCGCCGAAGTCGACGTTCCCGGCTTCGACCGCTCGAACATGGACGGGTTCGCCGTCCGCGCTCAGGACACCTTCGGCGCCTCCGAGGAGACGCCGGTCCGCCTGCGCTGCAACGAGGAGACGATTCCCACCGGCGTGGCACCGCAGCAGGAGGTGGAGGCCGGATCCGCCAGCGCGATCGCGACCGGCGGCATGCTTCCCCGCGGTTCCGATGCGGTGGTTCCGGTCGAGTACACCGACCTCGACGACGACGGCCGAGGCGTCGTGGTGCGACGCGCCTGCGTCCCCGGCGCCGCGGTCTCCTTCGCCGGCACCGACATGGGACTCGGCGAGACGGTGCTCTTCGCCGGTACTCGGCTCGCTTCCCGGGAGACCGGGGTGCTGGCCGCGATCGGCCGCGAGCGGATCCCGGTGGTGCGTCGGCCGAAGGTGGCGATCCTCTCGACCGGCGACGAGATCGTGCAGCCGGGAGAGCCGATGTCCCCGGGCCTCGTCTACGACAGCAACGGCCGCATCCTGGCCGACGCGGTGCGCGAAGTCGGCGGCGAGCCCTGCTTCCTGGGCGCGTTCCGCGACGACGAGAAAGCTCTGCGCAGCGCGCTGGACGGTGCCCTCGATCTCGCGGACCTGGTCCTGCTCTCCGGTGGCACCTCCAAGGGGGAGGGTGATCTGAACGCGCGGGTGGTCGGCGAGCTCGAGCCCGGGATCCTGGTTCACGGTGTCGCCCTCAAGCCCGGAAAGCCGATCTGCCTGGCGGCCCAGGGGACCAAGCCGGTGGTGATCTTGCCGGGCTTCCCCACCTCCGCCGTCTTCACCTTCCACGAGTTCGTGGCGCCCGTGATTCGCGAATTCGCCGGTCTTCCGCGCGACCGCCGCGAGGCGGTGAGGGCGAAGCTGGCTCTCCGCGCGGTCTCCGAGCGGGGGCGGATCGAGTATCTCCTGGTCGGCCTCGTCAGCCGCCCCGGGGGTGGACTCTCGGCCTATCCGATGGGCAAGGGCAGCGGATCGGTGACGGCTTTCAGCCGGGCGGACGGGTTCGTCCGGATCGCGCGCAACACCGAGATCGTCGAGGCGGAGACCGAGGTCGAGGTGACACTGATCGGCGGAGAGCTCCGGATCTCCGACCTGGTCGTGATCGGGAGCCACTGCGCCGGACTGGATGTGATTGCGAGCGCTCTCTCGCGGGCGGGATTCACGGTGAAGGTGATGGCGGTCGGCAGCCAGGGCGGACTGGCCGCGGTGGGTCGGGGTGAATGCGACGTGGCGCCGATCCACCTGCTGGACGCCGAGACGGGGCGCTACAACGAGCCCTTCCTCGATCCTGGGCTTCGTCTCCTGCCCGGATACGCCCGCATGCAGGGGGTGGTGACCCGCCCGGACGAACCTCGGGAGACCGAGGAGCTGATCGCAGACGAGACGCTCCGCATGGTGAACCGCAATCGCGGCGCGGGAACGCGGATCCTGATCGACCGCCTGCTCGGCGAGCGCCGCCCGCCCGGATACCCCTATGAGCCCCGTTCTCACTACGCGGTGGCGGCGGCGGTCTCCCAGAAGCGGGCGGACTGGGGCGTCACCATCGAGACCGTGGCGCAGCAGAGCGGCCTCTCCTTCCGGCCGCTGCAGGCCGAGCACTACGACTTCGCGATTCCAGAGGATCGTTGGGAGCGACCGGCGGTTCGAGCCCTGCGTCGGCTTCTCGAGCCCGGGAGCCAGGTCCGTCGGGATCTCGAGGAGATGGGTTTCCCGCCTCACTAGCTGGGGCGGGCCCGATGCTCGCGACCGTGTTAAGCATAGAGTGATGGATCCGTGCGGAGGGATTCCCGGGCAGTGCGCAATGCCATGCTCATCATCGGCCTCCTGATCGGAGGCGTGCTCGCGGGCGTCATGCTCGTCGACGAGGGCGAGCTGGTGACCCTCCGTACGCAGGGTCCCGACGGCGCTCACTACGACACCCAGCTATGGGTGATCGAGCGGGAGGGAGAGTTCTACCTTCGCGCTCACTTTCCGGGGGCGAAGTGGCTGACGCGACTCCGCAACCATCCCGAGGTGGAGATCCGCCGGGAAGATGCGAGCGAGTCATTCCTCGCCCTGCCCGTGGACGACCCGGAGGTGCGGCGCGCCGTCAACCAGGCGATGGCTGCGAAGTACGGTTTCGCCGACCGCCTGGCCTCCGCAGTGTGGAGTCCCGAGAAGTCGATTCCCGTCCACCTCGACCGCAACAGTGCCCCAGGCCAGCACCCTTGAGCTCACCGTGGACCGCCTCGCGAACGGCGGGGACGGGGTAGGGCGGGCCCCGGACGGGCGGGTCACCTTCATCCCATTCGCGGCGCCGGGGGATCGGCTTCGGGTGCGTACCACCGAAGCGCGCCGCCGCTATCTCCGCGCCTCGTTGATCGAGATCATCGCGCCCGGCCCCTCTCGAGTGGAGCCGGTCTGCCCGGTCTTCGGACGCTGTGGCGGCTGTTCCTGGCAGCACATCGGCTACTCCGGTCAGCTGGAGGCGAAAGCCAGGATCCTGAGAGACGCATTGACGCGCATCGGGAAGCTCGCCGCCGTTCCGGAGCAGATCGAGATGCGCGGCTCGCCGGAGGCCTACGGGTACCGAAACCGCGCCCGCGTCGCTGTGGAGGAAGGAGAGGTGGGATTCCGGCGCCGGCGCTCCCACGATGTCTGCGCCACGGCGCATTGTCCGGTGCTGGTATCCGCTCTCGACGACACCCTGGGCGAGCTCGCGAGCCGTCCGCAGGTGCTCCGCGGCGATTGGGAGCTGGCGGCGGGGGACGCCGGCGAGGTCTCGCTTCTGGCTCCGGACGGACGGACTCTGGGAGAGGAGAGGATCCGGATTCGAGTCGCCAGTGACGTGATCGCGATCTCGGCGGGAGTCTTCTCCCAGGCCAACATCGCCCTGCGAGCGGACCTGGCCGACGCCGTGCACCAGGCGGCGGGAGAGGGAGAGCTGGCTCTCGAGCTCTTCGCGGGTGCGGGCTTCCTGACGCTGGGTCTGGCCCGCCGGTTCGGGCGTGTCGTCGCCGTCGAGTCCCATCCCCTCGCGGTCCGCGACCTCCGCGACAATCTTCGCACCGCCGGTATCGATTCGGTGGAGGTTCACGCCGCGCCGGTGGAGGACGCCCTGAGAGATGCTTCGCTGCGGCGCCTCCGGCCCGACGTCGTCGTGCTCGATCCACCTCGGACAGGTTTGCCCCGGGGGGTGGCTTCGGCCCTCGCCGCAGACAGGGTGGTCTACCTCTCCTGCGACCCCGCCACCCTGGCCAGGGATCTGGCGTCCCTCGAGCAATGCGGCTTCGGCCTCACCCGAGTGACGGGTTTCGACCTGTTCCCGCAGACTCCCCACGTCGAGGCTCTCGCCGTGGCCGAGAGAGCTTGACCGGGGACACCCCTCGCTACGCGACCCGGTGAGAAAGCGGTAACGAAATCCGGGCCAGGGAAGAATTGCGGATCAGGGCTCGACCAGGCCGTGACGCAGCGCGTAGCGGACCAGCTCCGTCGCCTTGCGGGCGCCGAGCTTGCGCATCAGGCTGGTCCGGTGGGCCTCGACGGTCTTGGTGCTGATGCCGAGGTTGCTGGCGATTTCCTTGGCGGACAGGCCGTCGGCGATCAGCCGCAACACCTCGCGCTCCCGGGCCGACAGCGCCGTGAAGGGTTCTGTGCTCCCGCTTCTCGGCGATCGCACCTGCTCGACGATTTCTCGGGCGACGGGCGGGCTGAAGTAGCTGCCCCCCTTCATGACCGCCCGCACTGCGGCGATCACTTCGCTGCCCCGGCCGTCCTTGAGGATGTATCCGTCGACACCGAGAGCGACGGCGCTCTCGATGAAGGTGGGGTCACCGTGCATCGACAACAGGATCACCTTCAGGCCCGGGTGCTTGGCTCGCAGCCGCTCGAGAGTCTCGAGGCCACCGAGGCGGGGCATGGTGATGTCGAGGATGACCAGGTCGGGCCTGTGCTCTTCGGCCAGCTCCAGGGCCTCGCGGCCGTCCGTAGCCTCTGCGCAGACCCGGATGTCCGGCTCCGATTCGAGGAGCCGCCGCAGGCCTTCCCGGACGATCCCGTGATCGTCGGCGATCAGTGCAGATATCACCCGTCCAGGGTAACTCCGCTTGCCCACTTCCTCCAAGGCCAATGATCTGACGGCGGGAACAAGCTAAAGTTGGCTTATCCAGGCCACCTGGTTCCCCGGCAATAGATGGATTTCGGAGGCGTCGTGTCGCTTCGAAAGGGCGCCAGTGGTGGCGATCAGGGCGGAGTCGGGTTCCTCGTCTACGTCGAGGGGCCCCGCGATCGCGACATCCTCGGAGCCTGGGCTCGCCGGTTCTCGCCGCGGCTTTCGGGGGAGCTGGTGGCGTCCACGGTGATTCTGGGAGGGCGTCAGCCCGCCCGCGCGGCAGAGCACCTTCGCGAGCTCCGCCGACACCAGGCGGCGACTCACGGAATCTGCGTGCTGGACCGCGACGGCCACCCGACGCCGGAGCCCGCCACCGAGCCGGGCCTCGAGTTCTTTACCTGGAGCCGGCGTCACATCGAGAGCTACCTGCTGGTTCCCGACGCGATCCGGCGCGGGCTTCGCATCCGGGACCACGATGGACACTTCGACCGGCTGATGCGGGCGCATCTTCCCGCTCTCGACGACGAGAAGGCGCTGCGGGAGCTGGACGCGAAGCAGTTGCTCGGGCGCAAGGGACCGCTGGCGCGTGTACTCAGTCGTCCGGTGTCGGCCGGGCGGATCGCCCGGGCCATGCGCGGCGAAGAGCTCCACCCGGACGTGAGAGCCCTCTTCGCGCGCATCCAGAAGGGGCTCGGCCTGGTCGATCCCGAGCCGGTGGTGATGGTTCGGGGGCGGTCCTTCGCCTCCCGTTAGCACCGCTCGGGATGGCCAAGGGGGGCTGTATGCGTGCGATGTTGGTGGAGAGTCCGAGGCCGGCCGAGGAGGGGCCGCTGCGCCAGGTCGAGCGGGAGCCGAGAAAGCCGGGCCCCGACGAGGTGCGGATTCAGGTGGAGGTGTGCGGCGTCTGCCGGACCGACCTCCACGTCGCCGAGGGAGATCTCGAACCCCGCCTACCTTCGGTGATACCGGGTCACGAGATCGTCGGGACCGTCGAAGCGCGCGGGTCCGAGGCGCGGAGGTTTCGCGAAGGGGATCGGGTAGGGATCGCCTGGCTGCACCGCGCCTGTGGCCGCTGCCGGTTCTGCCGGCGGGGGCGCGGAGAACCTCTGCCTGGAGCCGCGGTTCACCGGCTGGGACGTCGACGGCGGCTACGCCGAATACACCGTGGCGCCCGAAGCCTTCGTCTATCCCCTGCCCGCGGGCCTGGTCGCCCGGGATGCCGCGCCACTGCTCTGCGCCGGCATCATCGGATACCGGGCCTATGCGCAATCTCGCGTCAAGCCGGGTGGACGGCTGGGAATCTTCGGCTTTGGTGGCTCGGCCCACATCGTGATCCAGATCGCGCGCCACTTCGACAACGAGGTCTACGTGTTCAGTCGAGGCGATCGCCACCGCGGGCTGGCGCGGGAGCTCGGCGCGACCTGGGTCGGGGGGAGCTACGACCCTTCACCCTCTCCCTTGGATGCGGCCATCTTGTTCGCCCCGGCCGGCGAGATCGTTCCCCCCGCCCTCGAAGCCCTCGACCGCGGCGCAACGCTCGCCATCGCCGGCATCCACCTGAGCGACGTGCCCTCCCTGCACTACCAGCGTCACCTGTTCCAGGAACGGGTGCTCCGGAGCGTGACGGCGAACACGCGGAAAGACGGCGAAGAGCTGTTGCGCCTGGCAGAGGCGATCCCGATCGCGACCCACACCATCCCCTATCCTCTCGAGCGGGCGAACGACGCGCTCGTCGACCTCAAGCAGGACCGCATCCGTGGCGCCGCGGTGCTGGAGATCGGAGGGGCCGGCTGAGCAGCGAATTCCCGACCGGCGCCAGAGCTCGGCGAGCCGGTGAGGAATTCGGGCTACCATCCACGTCCCATGCGGGTACTGGCACTCGACTTCGACGGTGTGATCTCGGACAGCGCGCCGGAGGCCTTCGCCGTGGCGCTTCGGACCTATACGGGCCTGCGTCCAGCATCCCCGCTGCAGGAGACCGAGGAGCTATACGCGGGGTTCGTCGAGCTGATGCCGCTCGGGAACCGAGCCGAGGACTACGCCGTCATCCTGGCCGCCCTGGAGGAGAAGGCGGTGATCGCGGACCAGGCGGACTACGACTCCTTCTATCGTCAACAGGACGCGGAACAGCTCCGGGCCTTCCATGAGCGGTTCTACCAGGCCCGGACCGCCTGGGCGGAGCGCGACCCGGACGGGTGGCGGCGAATGCTGTCTCCCTATCCAGACATGCTCGAGATTCTCCACCGCCGCGCCTCGCAGGTAACCCTGGCCATCGCAACCGCCAAGGATCGCTTCTCGGTCGGCATGCTCCTCCACGACTACGGGATCGCATCGCTGTTTCGGGAGGATCTGGTGCTCGACAAGGAGACGGGAGTCACCAAGCGCTCCCACCTGGAACGTCTGCAGCAGAGCCTCGAGGTTCCATTCGACGCGATCACGTTCGTCGATGACAAAGTGAATCACCTGGACACGGTGGCGGGCCTCGGAGTGCGGTGTGGCCTGGCGGCCTGGGGCTACAACGGCAAGCGAGAGTGGGAGGCCGCGCAGCAAGCGGGCCATCTCGTCCTGCATCTCCACGATCTGGAAGCGCAACTCTTCGGCTGACCTCCCCGCCGGGGTGGGATCGGCGTCTCCTGCCTTCTCCGCCCGCGGAGAATCTCCCGCGGGGTTCCCCTGCGGGAGCCCAGAGGGCCCGCTAAGCTCCGAGGACCGGAGGTCACCATGAGTCCCAGTTTTCGACTACACGCGGAGCGCACACCGAACCCCGAGAGCATCAAGTGGGTTCTCAGCGAGCCGGTGGCGCCCGACGGGGTGAGCGCCAGCTTCAAAGAGCCGGTCGAGGCCGATGTCTCCCCCCTTGCGGCGAGACTCTTCGCCGTGGACGGGGTGGTCGGTGTCTTCTTCGCCGCGAATTTCATCACCACGACCAAGCGCGATGACGTCGAGTGGAACGACATCGTCGAGTCCCTCGCGGAAGCCATCAAGGGCTTCGTCAACTCGAAGCAGTCCGCCCTCGGTCCCGGCTACGACACCGACGCAGCCCATCCCCAGGGAGAGGTGGTCGAACGCATCCGCAAGGTCCTCGACGAGGAGATCCGCCCGTCCGTCGCCATGGACGGTGGCGACGTCATCTTCGCCGGGTTCGAGAACGGCGTGGTCGAAGTCTACCTTCAGGGAGCCTGTCAGGGCTGCCCCAGCGCGTCGGCGACCCTCCGCTTCGGAATCGAGGCGCGTCTCAAGGAGGAGGTGCCCGAGGTCACAAGTGTGATCTCGGTCTAGCCGATCCTACCGAGGAGCGCGCCCGATCCCCCCTCGGGTGCGCGAGGTGAAGCGAGGCATCAGGAGCGGACGAGCGAGATGCTTGGGGGGAGACGTAGGCGAATGCTGCTGCGGGGTCGCATCACACTGGCGGCCCTGCTGGCCCTCGCTGCTGGGGACGACCTACGGGATCCTGCGCGGCTGGGGTGAGGGGGAGGGCGAGCCCGTCGTCCTCGCCGAGGCTCCGCCCCCTGTGGATGCGCCGCCGCCCATCGCCCCTCTCCGGCTGCTCTTCGATCCGCCCGTCAGCCAGGGCGCTCTGGAAGAAACCGCGAGCGTCGCCGTACCCGAAGGTCGCAGCGATCTGAGTGGCCCCCTGCGCGTCGAGTACACCCTGAACGGTGAGCTCACCGATTCCATCTGGAAGGTTCTGAAGCGAGGGCGGGTCGACCTCGGTCACGTGCTCGTGATGGATCCGGAGAGCGGAGCGCTGCTCGGGTATGTCTCGACCGACCCGGAGCGGTTCCCCCCGACCCGGCCCTATCCCGCCGCCTCACTGGTCAAGGTGATCACCATGGCCGCTGCCCTCGACAGTGCGCCCGAGGTGGTGACACGTCCCTGTCGCTACGTGGGAAACAAGTACCGGCTGACTCCAGGGAGAGTCGATCCCCCCCGAAACGGGCACTCGGTCTCTCTCAGCCGTGCGCTGATTACCTCCAACAACCAGTGCTTCGCGCAGCTGGCGGTGCACGCGGTGGGCGGACCGACCCTCCTCGACGTCATCGATCGCTTCGGGTGGTTCGACGTCCCCGGACCCGGACACGCCCAGGGTGTGATCGTCGATCCCGGTGACGACTCCTACGCCCTCGGTCGGCTGGGTTCCGGCCTGGGAGGCGCGCGCATCACCCCGCTTCACGCGGTGAGCCTCGCCGCCGCACTGGTCGATGGCTGGAGGGTGGAGCCCCACTGGATCCAGCAGATCAGCGACGCCGGGGGGCGAGAGCTGGTCCTGCCCCCCCAGGGCCCGCGGCAGCGGGTGCTCACCTCGGAGCTCGCCCGGGAGCTGCGCGAAATGCTGGCGGAAACCACGGTACGAGGCACTGCGCGCAGGGCCTTCCGGGACCGGCGCGGTCGCCCCCTGCTTCAGAAGGTGAAGGTGGCGGGGAAGACGGGCAGCCTCAACGGCAAGGATCCCGATGGGCGCTACGAGTGGTTCATCGGTGTGGCTCCGGTGGACCGGCCGACGATCGCCATCGCGGTGGTCTCCGTCCAGGCGCCGCTCTACTGGGTCAGTGCCTCACAGATCGCTGCCGAAGTGCTGAAGGTGATCTTCTGCCCCAAGGGTGTCTGCAGTCCGGCCGCTGCGGAGCGCTGGGAAGAGCCGTCGCCCAGTAGCGAGCTTGCGAGAAATGCGGGCTAGACTCCGCGTCGGGAACGATGGTGGGGCTCAGGCCAATGCGAAGGAGAGAACCGTGATCGCAGTCGTGGCGACGATTCAGGTGAAAGAGGGAACAGAGGCGGACTTCGAGGCAGTGATGAAGGACCTGGCTGAGAAGGTTCGGTCGAGCGAGCCGGGGACCACCCTCTATCAGGTCTGCAAGTCGACGCAAGGGCCGACCTACGTCGTTCTGGAGAACTACACGGATCAGGAAGCCTTCACCCATCACACCACGACCAGCTACTTCAAGGAAGCCGGTCCCAAGATGGGAGCCTGCATGGCCGGCGCCCCGAAGATCGAGTTCTTCGAGGTGGTCGACTAGCGCCTCTCTCTGGAGGATCCGGGAGACGATGCTGCCGAGCGCGTCTGTTTCTCCCCCGCGCAGGGATTCGACGCTGGGGAGACCGGCGACCAGGGACTCGAGCCGAGCCGCGACGCCTCCTTCGATCTGCTCGAAGCTGAGGCCGACGCCTTCATCTCCGTCGTTTCGCACCACCGTGGCGCGGACCAGGAAGGGCTCTTCCCTCGGCGCGCCGTAGATGGCGAGCTGGAGCGTCTTTCCCATCTCCAGCTCGGGATGGGGCTCGACCCGCATCCCGCCGACGGAGAGGTCTCGTCCCATCAGCACCAGGTTTGCCTCCTCCCCGAGAGAGCTGACAGGACCCTGAAAGTTGGCCCGAGCGTTCTTGCGTCGATCCTCGACCGAGGCTGCCGCCGCGATGGGTGCCTTTCCGCCGCCCCGCGGTGGCGCCGGAGCCGATCCTTCCGACAGCGCACCGCTGACCCTCGCCATCGCCTCCGAGAGCACCAGGGGGCCGCTCGTGCGTGCCTTCAGAATCTGGAGGAGCTGGCGTCGCTTCCCGACTTTCATCTTCTCGAAGCGGAGACCCACGCGTGTACTGTTCGCCGCGGGTGCCGTCGCCGCCCTCGATGCTGCGAACCACCTTGGCCTGCAGCTGGAGCGGGCGGCCAGCCGGTGACTTCCGGAGGCAGGTCGAGCGTCAAGCGGGATCCGAGGCCGATCGGCTGGTCCGAGACCAGACGGCAACCGAGTGTGGTGAACTCCACCAGCATGGCCTTCCGACGCCTGATTCCGCTGCGATAGGAGATCTCGTAGCCGACCGGGACGCGCTTCTCCCGGCGGCGCTCGTCGCCGCAGAAGAGGGCGCGAAGGATCAGCAGACGAAGCGCATAGGGATGAACCGGACGGCGGATCAGCAGGTCGAATCCGATCCGCCGCAGCATGCTCCGCAGCGTATTCGAGTCCTCGGAGACGATTCCGATCTGGGTCAGTGTGGTGAGGCGTTCCTCGCCTGGCGGGCCATTCGCTTGCCATCATCGCGCGGCGCGAGGTCGCGATGAACAGCTTCTCGGGGGGATCGACCCGTTCCGGAATATCGCCACCGCGGAGGTGCACGTAGTCGGCTCCGAGCTCTTCGAGAAGCTCTCGAACGTCGTCGAGCTCGCCATCGTGGAGCAAGAGCACCGAGGGATTGGTGGTCATCCGAACTGTCTCATCGTCACCTACCACTAGGTCGGCGATTCGCCTCCCCCGCTGTAGCACGCAGAAGTCCTTCTTCCCCCGGGGGATTCGCCGAAGCCTCTATGGGATTTTCTCTAGGCCGACCTTCGTTGCCAGAAAGCGTAGAGCAACGATGCCCCCGCCAACGCCAGCAGCATCGGGATCGCCCAGGCGCCCCCGCTCGCAAGGGCGCTCGGCATCAGAGCGGGAGCCAGGATGCCCAAGGTGTTGTTGAGCGCGTGGCAGAGGATCGCGGTTCGGATGCACCCGGCCAGCTGCGTCACCACGCCCAGGTAGGCGCCGAGAAGAAAGGCAAGGCTCGAGTGAATCGGGTCGAAGTGGGCCAGGCCGAAGACGGCAGCGGCGAGCAGCACTCCCCAGGTGGCGCCGAGGCGGGGAACCAGCCCTCGCTGGATGAAGCCCCGGAAGAAGACCTCCTCGCCGAAGCCGGGCGCGATTCCCAGGGCCAGCAGCGCCAGCAGGAAGGAGGGGGCCCGCGCCCGGGCCTCTCGGACCACCGCGTCGATCTCGGCCAGGGAGCCGGTGTAGCGGAGATCCACTGAAACCAGCCACTGATGGAGGCCGCCGCTCAGTGCGACGAAGCCCACCACCAGCGACCAGCGAAGTCGAGACCGGGAGCGCACCTCGGCCCAGGCCGAGGCGGTCGCCGAGACTGCGCGACTTCGAGAAGACCGCCCCAGAGAGGGCCAGCAGGATCCAGACCCCCTGCATGAGGAGAGATCCCCAGAGGGGCTGATCCGGTATCTCGGGAGACGGCGTGATCAGCAGCACCAGCCCGGCGACCATCAGGAGCACGCCGGTCACGACACCCGCGCCGGTCACGAAGCGTGTCGCGCGTGACATGGGCCGCAGCTTAGAACGTTCCGGGTAAGGCCGGGCCTGCTACGCTCGAATCATGTCCGAGTCCGATCTCGCACCCGCGTTTCTGGTCGCCATGAACCAGCTCTGGGATCCGAACTTCCGGGGAAGTGTGGTGCTGATGCTCCATCACGATGACGAGGGTGCCATCGGCCTGGTGATCAACCGGACCACCGACCTTCCGATGACCAGCCTCTGCGAGACCTTCGGTCTCACCTGGCAGGGCGCACCGGACATGCAGGTGGACTGGGGTGGCCCGGTGCAGCCCGAGCTCGGCTGGATGATTCTCGGCAAGGGCGGCCCCGAAGTTCCCGAGGTGGAGTCGGTCACCGAGGGGATTCGCTTCACCCGCTCCAACGACGTATTGCGCGATGTGGCCCAGAACCCACCGCACCAGATGCGCATGTTCCTGGGCTACGCCGGCTGGGGGCCGGGGCAGCTCGAGCGCGAGCTGGCCCAGGGAGCCTGGCTGGTGGCTCCCGTCTCTCCGCACCTGGTCTTCGAAGAGGAGAAGGACGGTCTCTGGGATGCGGTGGTGCGGAGCCTGGGGATCGAGCCGGCCACGCTGATTCAGACGCAGGGAGTGAACTGAGGGGCGTCTCCACCACCCCTCAGCGCGTGCGGAAGCGGGCGAAGATGGCCGGGTGGTCGCTCAGCGGTGCTTCTTCGTGGACGAAGCTCGTGTCCTCTCCGGCCTCCACCACCTCGAGCTCCAGGCCTCCCCCGCTTCGGTAGAAGATGTAGTCGAGTGTCGCCCAGCGGCTTCCGCCCCGCGCCCCCGAGTTCGCGAGTCCGAGTGCGTCGGTGAATGCGTCGCGCAGGGCGGCGTCCTCCGGGACTGCCGCATCGAGATTCAGGTCGCCTGCCAGGATCAGCGGCCCTCCCGCCACCTCGGCCTCGAGGCTTCTGCGCAGCAGGTCGAGCTGCCTGCGACGAGCCTCCCGGTCCTCCACTCCGTCGGCCCGCGTCCAGGTGGGTGTTGACGAAGTCCAGCTCCGCCCCGCCCGGAAGCCGTAGCCGCATGCGCTGGAACCCCTTGGTGGCGAGACAGTCGTTGGCGCCGCCGATCCAGCCGGCGCACTGCCCGTAGGCTCGGCTCACCGCCTGCACGAGATTCTCCATCCCCCAGCGGGACAGAATGGTGAGGCCCGAGCCGCTGCAGACCAGACACCAGCTCCCGAAGCGGCTCGGATTGCCGCGTTCGACGATCGGTTGCCGCGCGCCTTGCCGGAGCGCAGCGTGGTGAGAGAAATCCTCCTGCAGCAGCGCGACGTCGTAGGCGTTGGTCTTGTCGCCGATGATCGGAAACCGCGTGGCGGGATCGTCTCCGGCCACCCAGGCGATGAGACCGTGGGTGTTGTAGGAGAGCACCGTGAACTCGTCGCCGGCCGCCGGAGAGGCGGCGAGCAGCAAGGCGATGATCAGGAGCCGGATCGGCAATCAGGGTCTCCTCGAGGGCGTCCTCGGTAGCATAAGCCATCGCTCCCTCTCGGCCCCAGCGGAGCTCGCGAACCGGGTGAGCGCAAGCCCCGAGGGCGCGCTAATCGTCCGGGCCAGGGGGACGACGTGGAGATGGAACCGTCAGCCCCGGTGAGGAACGAGAGATGAGCGCTGTGACTTCCGGATCGTGTTTCTGCGGGAGCGTTCGCTTCGAAGCCTCGATGCCGAGCCTCTTCTGTGCACACTGCCACTGCTCGATGTGTCGTCGCATCCACGGAGCGGGCTTCGTGACCTGGTTCTCGATTCCCAAGACCCAGCTTCGGATCACGGCGGGTGAATCGGACCTGGTTCGCTTCCAGTCCTCCGATCACGGCACCCGATCCTTCTGCGGATGTTGCGGAAGCTCTCTCTTCTTCGAGTCGACGCTCGACCCCGAGAGGGTCGACATCTCGCTGGCGAACATGGACGGCCCGATCGATCGAGAGCCGCAGGTCCACGTCTACTTCGACCGCCGCGCGGAGTGGGTGACCGTCGAAGACTCGCTGCCTCGCCTCGGCGGGGAGACCGGAGTCGAGCCGCTCGATCCAAGCTGAGGAGCGGATTCTCGGATCCGACCTATGCTTTCTCCGGACAGCATCGTGGGAGGACTGCCTTGATTCCGACTCAGCCTTTCGGTCGTACCGGTCACCAGAGCACCCGGATCCTCTTCGGCGCCGCCGCCCTCGCCCAGTCCACGGAGGAGAAGACGGCGCGCGCTCTGGAGCTTCTCCTGGAGTACGGCATCAACCACATCGATGTGGCGGCCTCCTACGGTGACGCGGAGATCTGGGTGGGGGGCTGGATGCGGGAGCACCGGGATCGCTTCTTCCTCGCCACCAAGACCGGGCAGCGCGGCTACCAGGATGCGCGGGAGGAGATCCGCCGCTCGCTGGAGCGTCTGCGGGTGGATCGGGTCGACCTGATCCAGCTTCACCATCTGGTCGAGCCCGACGACTGGGAGCGGGTCTTCTCGGAGGACGGTGCGGTGCGAGCCTGCCTGGAGGCGCGGGAGGAGGGATTGGTGCGCTTCATCGGTGTCACCGGTCACGGGACCCGCGTCGCCGCCAGGCACCGCGAGAGCCTGGAGCGCTTCGACTTCGACTCGGTGCTCCTGCCCTACAACTTCCTCCAGATGAGCGATCCCGAGTACGCCTCGGACTTCGAAGCCCTCTTCGAGATCTGCTCCGAGCGGAAGGTGGCGCTTCAGACCATCAAGGGCATCGCGCGCCGACGCTGGCCGGAGAACGCAGCCCCCCGCACCACGACCTGGTACGAGCCGCTGGAGGAGCAGGCCGACATCGACCGCGCCGTGCACTGGGCGCTCTCCCGGCCGATGATCTTCGTGAACAGCGCCAGCGACGTGGGGCTGCTGGAGCGCATTCTCCAGGCCGCGGAGAGCTTCGGGGAGGTGTCCGAGGAGATCCCCATGGAGCCGATCGTCGCGCACCGCGAAATGGCGCCGCTCTTCTTGCGGGGACACTTCGGCGAGTAGCGCAGCGGAAGTTGCTGGAGGAGGTGCAGGGTCTCTCGACTGCGCCGCTGACGACGGTTCGCTGATCGGGGTCGGCGCGGGATTCAACCCGGTCGAGAGACGAGACCGGATGCTCGGCGAGCTGCGGTAGCCGATTCGGTCAGCGGCGCGGATCGATCGGCGAGTCGAAGCGCTCGAAGCTGAGCTTGGTGTCGATTGGCTCGCGCGGCGGGCGGCCGTAGCGGCCGATTGGCCAGCCGATCGGGATGAGTGCGCTGGTCGGGATCTCCGGCGGTAGACCGAGCCACGGGTCGAGCTCCTCGGCGGAAGCTCGTGTGGAGCGTCGTCAGGGACGCGCCGAGGCCGACTGCGCGGCACGCGAGCAGGAGGTTCTGGATCGCCGGGAACAGCGCCTGCGACTGCTCGGTGTTGCGCCTCTTCCGAGCCCGCGACGAACAGGTGCACCGGCGCTTCGTCGAGGTGGTTCGCGAGGTGGAGCGCGGCTTCCAGGTTCCGCTTCTTCCGTTTCGGATAGCCGGGAGCCTTCGCGGCCTCGAGGGCCGGCGCGATGTACTCGTGGAACACGGGCCGGTAGCGTTCGGCCACCCAGGCCCGGCGCTCGGCCTCAGTGACGGCGATGAAGAACCACGGCTGACGGTTGCCGCCGCTCGGCGCGAAGCGTCCCCGCCTCGCAGACCTTCCGCAGGAGCTCTCGCGGGACCGGGTCGGGCCGCAGCCGGCGGATCGCCCGCGTCGTGCGGATGCCTTCGAGAAGCGGGACGTTCTCGCCGATGCGGTCGAGCTGCTCGGCGTCGAGCACCGGGGCGCGGCGCTCATTTCTTCACCCGCGGGATGCTGGTCTTGCCGAGCTTCAGGACGCGCTGGAACTCGGGCTTCGTGACGGGAACCACCGAGAGCCTTCCGCGCCGCACCAGCTGGATTTCCGCGAGCGAGGCGTCGGCCCTGATCTCCGCGAGCGTCACCGGCCGCTTCAGCGGCACGACGGGCTCGAGGTCCACCACCACCCAGCGCTCGTCCTTCGTGGTCGGGTCCTGATACGCGGTGCGGGTGATGCGCGCGACGCCGACCACCTCCTTCCCCTGGTTCGAGTGGTAGTACAGCGCGAGGTCTCCCTTCTGCATCGAGGCCAGGTGGTTTCGCGCCTCGTAGTTGCGCACGCCGTCCCAGTAGGTGGAGCCGTCCTTGACGAGATCGTCCCACGCGTACTTGAAGGGCTCGGATTTCACGAGCCAGTAGCCTCGCGCCATTCCCTGGTTCTCCGTCGCGGTGGATCGGGGCGAGGAGTCTAGCGAGCAGTCGGGACGGGCACTCGAAGCGACATTTAGAGAGCTTTCGGAAGTGAGTAACAGGCCCCACCGTCGATAGAACCGTTACTGAATTCTGCGAAGCTCTCTAGCCCACTTCCCGGCAAGTTGGGAACCCACCGCCTTTCGACGGTGACCAAGCGAGGACGGATCGTCCGCCGAAGCGGAGAGCGGGAACCGGATTCGGAGCCTCTGCGGGCTCTCCTCACCAGCTGGGAGAGTGACGAGCTCGTGATCGTCGGGGTCAGAAACGCATGGTCCTGAGCCGAAGACGTTTCTTGATGCGCGCGACCTTGGCAGCCGCCGCAATCCCGGTTTCCGGGCTTGCGTATGCGCTGCTCGAGGCCAAATGGTGCCGCGTCCTGCGAGCATCGGTTCGACTGCCCCATCTGCCCGACTCCTTCCGCGGAACCACCATTGCGGTGCTGACCGACATTCACCACGGGCCGTTCGTACCGCTGGCCTATGTGCGCCACGTGGTTCACACCGTCAATCGCCTGAGGCCCGATGTGGTGTGCCTATGCGGCGACTACGTCCACCGAGACCGCAGGTACATCGCACCCTGCATCCGCGAGCTAGGCAGGCTCGAGAGCCGCCTGGGAAGCTACGCGGTGCTCGGAAACCACGACCATTGGGAGGGGGCCGATGCAGATCCGGGCGGCGCTCGAGCGGCATCGGATCCCGGACCTGACCAACCGCGGCCTATGGCTCGAGAATCGGGGGAGCGAGATCCGCCTGTGTGGCGTGGGCGACCTGTGGGAGGACCAGCAGGATCTCGAAGCCGCTCTGGGAGAGGCCGAGCACCGTGACGCCGCGATACTCCTTTCCCACAACCCCGACTACGTCGAGCAGATCCACGACCAGCGCGTCGGGCTCGTGCTTTCCGGCCATACCCACGGGGGCCAGGTGGTTTTCCCGTTTGCCGGCGCTCCTTTCGTTCCCTCTCGCTACGGCGAGAAATACCTGCACGGCCTGGTCCGCACCCCGACGACGCAGGTCTTCGTGGCGAGAGGCATCGGCACCATCACTCCGCCGGTGCGTTTCCGCTGCCGTCCGGAGATCGTGCTGATCGCCCTCTCCTGACCGAACACGCCCAAGGGCGACGGCATTGCCTCTTCCTTCTCGACGAACAGGCCGGGCTCACCCGAGCGGACCTGCTGGAGATCTACGGCTGCCCGAAGGAGGTACTGGTGCGCTTCATCGGTGTCACGGGCCACGGGACCCTTGTCGCCGCCAGACACCGGGAGAGCCAGGAGCGCGTCGCGCCGCCGGCCTGGCCTTCTATGATTTCCCTTCTGATCCCCCTCCGTCATCGCATAGTTTCACACCGAGCCCCGTGCTGGATAGCTGGAACTCACAGGTCGTGACCTGCGCCTCGTGGAGAAGGGGGCGGGCCTAGATCGTTCCTTCGCCTCGCAGAGGCCGGGCTAATCCGAGCTCGGCTCGCGCCGGGCGAGCTCCTCGTCTGCGTGTCTTCGGATCTCGCTCGGAAGGGTGCCGTCGCCTCGCAGCTCGCGGAGCTCCCCAAGCGGCAGTGAGCCCAGGACCCGGAGCGCCAGGTCGGTGGGGCAATAGGGATTGCGCGCCAGGGCGACGCGCACTCTTCTCCTCGAGGCCCAGCGCCCGCTCTTCGCGACCTCGTTCAGTGTGGAGCCCGGGATGGGACGCCGCGAGGCGATCCGGATCACGTCGTCCTCGGTGATGCGCGGGTTGTCGAGGAGATGGCGAATCACCAGCAGGTCGGGATCGAGGAGCAGCCTCTCGAGCAGGGCTTCTCCGTGCCCTTGGCGAGGGAGCGGCGCACTCCCAGCGGAATCTCGCTGACGTCCCTGGGAAGCGCGTCGGCGGGATTCGCCATGGACTGCTCCGGGTGTGGGGGTGCGCAGCAGCCTTTTCAGGAGATCGTCGCCGTGCTCGGTGGCTGCGGCGTAGAGCCCCTCGAGCAGCTCGTAGGGCAGCGGCCGCGTTGCGCCGCCCTGGGCGAGCACCGTGAGCACGGTCTCCCGAAGCAGCTCGAGGCTCCTGGCTTCGACCGCGGGCTGGTGCAGCGCGGCGTGGACGAGGGCGAAGCAATCCTCGGCGGATCGCGCCTCGAGGGCCTCGAGCACCAGCTCGCGCCGCATCGACGGCTCGGTCACGTGCTGGAGCTTCCGCTCCAGCTGCTCGGCCTCCTCCCGGGACAGCGGGCACTCTCCGTGGCGGACTGGTTCGAACCCGAAGAATAGCAGCGGCAGCTGTGATAGGTTCGCCGCGGGAGGGTGAGACGAGAGTGCTGGAGCCCTCCGCCGATGTCCGCTAGCCGGAAGCCCAGAGAGGCGCGGGTTGCCGGGGTGATGGCGGACCACCTGGCGACGCTGCAGCCGCTCTCGGGTCGAGTCCTCGCCGTAGACGACGAGGCGGGGCGTGTCGAGGCAGAGCTGGTGCGGAGCGGCGCCCTGGTGAGCGCCTGGCGACGCAGGGCGGTCGGGGATCGCCCCGCGCATCCATGGCCTCCCGACGGTCCCTTCGATGCGGCCACGCTCCGTTTGCCCAAGGGCCGCGAGAGCCTCCGAATGGTCCTCCACGCAGCCGCCTCCCGCATCCGTCAGGCGGGAAGCCTCTGGCTCTACGGCTCCAACGACGAAGGCGTGCGCTCGGTGGGACCGCTGCTCGAGAGCGTGCTCCGAGAGGTGCGGACCGTCGAGACCCGCGGTCACTGCCGCATCTGGCGGGGGATCCGGGGAGCAGGAGCCCGGCCAGCTGCGGTCGGCTCTCTCGGACTGGGAGAGCCGCTTCACCCTGGATCTCCCGGGCGGCGCGGTTCCGGTGCTCTCCTATCCCGGTCTCTTTGCCCACGGTCGCCTCGACGACGGCAGCCGTCTTCTGATCGAGTCCCTGCCCCGCAAGCTCCCCGGCGTGCGGGTGCTCGACTACGGATGTGGCGCCGGCGTCATCGCTCTGGCGCTGCGGCAGCGCTTCCCCGAAGTGGAGCTCGATCTGGTCGATTCCGACGCCCTCGCCGTGGAGGCCTCGCGCCGCAACCTGCCGGGCGCCCGCGTCCACCTGGGAGACGCCTGGCTGGCCCTTCCAGAGAGCGTCCGCTTCGATCTGATCGTCAGCAATCCGCCCTTCCATCGCGGCAAGGAGGAGGACTTCGAGCTGATCCGCAAGCTCGTCGACGGCGCAGCCGGGCGGCTTCGACGGCGCGGTGAGCTTCTGGTCGTGGCCCAGCGACGGCTTGCTCTGGGACGCTGGCTGGAGGACCGCTTCGCTTCGGTGAGAGTGCAGAGCGAGAGCCGGGGCTACCGGCTCTGGTCCGCCACCCGCACCACCTCCGTAGAGCGCTCAGCGGACCGGGACGAATCGCTCCCGGGCCATGCTGCGCAGGCGATCGATGTCTTCGCGTCGGGAGATCGAGAGCGGCACCGTTTCGCGAAGCTCCCTCGTCAGGAGCTCCGTGTCGAGGGAGCGCTTCTCGTGCAGCGAGCGATACAGCCCGGCGATCACCGCCTGTTCGATCTCCGCTCCACTGAAGCCGTCGCTCTGCACCACCAGCTGGCCGAGGTCGAAGGCGGACGGCTCCTGCTTGCGGTGGGAGAGGTGGATCCCGAAGATCGTCGCTCTCTCATCCGGATCGGGAAGGTCCACGAAGAAGATCTCGTCGAAGCGGCCCTTGCGCAGGAACTCCGGAGGAAGAGAGAAGATGTCGTTGGCCGTCGCCACGACGAAGACCTCCTTCTTCTTCTCCTGCATCCAGGTCAAGAAGGTCCCGAAGATGCGCTTGCTCAGCCCGCCGTCCTGGTCGCCGCCGGTCGGCGAGAAGCCCTTCTCGATCTCGTCGATCCAGAGCACCACCGGCGACATGGACTCGGCCACATCGATGGCCCTGCGGAGATTCTTCTCGGACTCGCCGACGTACTTGTCGTAGAGGCGGCCGGCGTCGAGCTTCACCAGCGGCAAGCCCCACTGGCGGGCGATGCACTTCGCCGCCAGCGACTTTCCACAGCCCTGGACTCCCACCATCAGGATGCCCCGGGGCGGCGTCAGGTTGAGGGCCGCTGCCTCCTTCGAGAAGCCGACACGCGCTCGCTCGAGCCACTGCTTGAGACGAGCGAAGCCGCCTAGCTTGAACGGGTTGTCCTCCGAGGGGAAGTACTCGAGGAGCCCGTCCTCTCCGAGGGCTTGCGCCTTCTGATCGAGAATGCGCTGGATGTCGGCAGCGCAGAGCCTGCCGTCCTCGAGGACGGTTCGGGCAATCGCCTGGCGGGCCTGATTGACCGTCATCCCGGAAAGCGCGCGCACCAGGTCGTCGAGCTCGGCGCGGGTCAGCTCGACCTGGGCTCCCCTTCGCTGGCGCAGCGAACGGACCACGGTGCTCACGACTTCGCGGAGCTCCCGCTCCTCGGGCAGCGACAGCTGGTAGTGCACGACCTCGTGATCCACGTCCGGCGGGAAGCGGTGGGAGGCCCCGGTGATCACCATGGTGGCGCAGCCCCTCCCGAAGGCGCGCGCCGCATCCCTGAACTCCCTGCAGACCGCTGCGTCCTCCAGGTGCCGCGCGAAGTCCTTCAGCAGGAAGATCCCCTCCACCTGGAGGGTGCGGAGATGTCCCATCAGGTCCAGGGGAGGGCCGGTGCTGCGGTTGCCGTGGGCCGTGGGCTTCTGGATCAGGCCCCGCGTCATGGTCCAGTGGAAGACCGGCATGCAGAGCTCCTCGGCCACTGCATCCAGGAGCTTCTCCACCCGCTCCTCTTCCACCGTGTCGATGGCGATCACCGGGTGGAAGGAGAGCACCAGGGTCCGGATGTCGTGGATGCTGGTCGAGAGGCCCATGTTCGGGAAACATCGGTCTCCCAGGATCTCCGCTTGATCCCCCCTTCAGCCCTCGATCCGGGCGTCGAGAATGCGCTTCAACCGGGCCGGATCGCGGCGCAAGTCGATGGTGCGACCGCGGTGGACGTAGACCAGGCCCGGCTTCGTCCCCGAGGGCTTCGAGACGTGCTTGATGGGGGCGACGTGGACGCTGGCCCGGGTCGAGTTCTTCTGCTTGGAGAAATGGACGGCCAGCTCGCCGGCCTCGAGCAGCGATTCCGAGGGTGGATCGCCACGGCCCTCGGTGCGCAGGATGACGTGGCTTCCGGGTGATCCCTCCAGGTGGAAGAAGAGGTCCCGGCCCCGGGCCAGGCGAGTCGTCAGCAGATCGTTGCCCTCGTCGCTCTTCCCCACCCAGATCTCGAGTCCGTCGGTGGTGCGGTAGCGCTTGGGCTGGAGCCGGGACGGGATCTCCGTCTTCCCGATCCTCCAGATCGCCTTCTTCTGTGCCGGGGATTTTTCTTCCGGCGGCGCGGGAAAGTAGCGATCGAGCAGTCGCCGGATGGCGGGGCGCGCCGCGAAGGCGTCGAGGTCCTCCGGGCCCGGCTCCCCGTCCTCGGCGAGCCCGTCGCACTCGGAGCGCAGGGCGTCGAGCTCCTCCAGGCGTCCCCGCACCTCGCCTAGCTGCTGCTGCGTCTTGTGCGCCTGGCGCTCCGCCTTCCGGGCGCGCTTGAAGATCTGCTGGAGATTCTCGGCGGGCGAGAGGGCGGGATCGAGGGGGATGCGCACCTCTGCGCCGGTCTCGAAATCCTTCACCAGGACCTGGTCGGCTCCCTGACGGAGTGAGCCGAGAGCGCTCTTCAGAAGCTCGCCCTGACGCTGGAGCTCCGGCGCCGCGGCTGCCGTCTCCGCGTCGCGCTCCAGATTTCGCAGCTTGCGTTCCACCCGGCTGCGATGCTTCTTCAAGGCCTGGGCGATTCGCTGGAGCCTCAGATCCTTGCGAGTCTCCGCCTCGGTCGCCTGGTAGTGCTCCTCGATCGCGGCGAGCAGCTCCTCCTCCGGCGTCTCCGCGAAGCGATCCTCCCCTTCGCCGGGAGGACGGGTCTCTGGATCTCGCCAGGGCTCTCCCCCTCGGAGATCCCGGCGTGTCTGGTCCAGCGGACGCTGGGAGCCCACCAGGATTCCCGCCCCGTCGATCAGGTAGAGGTTGCTGCGCGGCCCGAGGATCGAGAGCAGCAGGTCCATGGATCCCTCCGCGGTCCTGAAGCGGAGCAGCGCCTGCCGATCGTCGTTCTGGATCCGCACCTCTTCGAGCCGCCCGCCCTCGACGTGAGCGCGCAGATAGCTGACGAATCCGGGAGGCGTGGGCGGAGCCTTGCGGGGCTTGGCGAGGACGGCGAGGCGGGCGAAGCCGGGGCGACAGGAGAGCAGGAGGTGGCACTTGTCGCGCGCGGGGCGTCCCCCACCGCCGCTCAGGATCAGGACGAGCTCGAAGCCGTCGACCTGCACCGCCCTGTCGAGACGCGCGCCCAGCCGCTCTCGCTCGACTGCCGCAACCGCCCGGCGAAGCTCGCAAAGAGCTCAACACGGGGACTACCTCTGGCATCCCGGGCAGTAGTGGGTGCTCCGCTGACCGATCACCACGCGGCGAATCCTCCCTCCGCAGCGATGGCAGGGCTCCCCCTTGCGCGCGTAGACGCGCCGTTCGTCCTGGTACCCGCCGTCGCGGCCATCGGGGGCGATGAAGTCGCTGATGCTCGAGCCGCCGGTCTCGATGGATCGTAGCATCACCCGCTTGATCTCCTCGCTGATCCGGTCGCACTCTCGCCGGGTGATGCGCCCCGCGCGGCGGGTGGGACGCACGCCGGCCAGGAAGAGCGCCTCGTCGCTGTAGATGTTTCCGCTTCCGGCCACCACCGACTGATCCAGCAGCAGGCTCTTGATGGCGACCTTGCGACCCCGCGTGGCGCGAAACAGCTCCTGTCCCGAGAGCTCGAGGGCCTCGATTCCGAGTCGATCGAGCCGCTCGCTGCGCTCCCCCGGCCCGCAGCAGCAGGACCTTTCCGAACTTGCGCACGTCGCGAAACAGCACCTCGGGGCCATCGTCCTCGAAGCCGAGGCGAAGATGGGTGTGGGCGTCGGGGCGGAAGTGTCGCTGCTCCTCGGGCGCGAGTGCCGCCCGACGCGTAGCCGAGAGCAGCCGCGGACTCGCCGCATCGCTGGAGAAGAGCTGGCCGGTCATCCCCAGGTGAAGAACCAGGCGGCTGGCGTCATCGAGGCTGGCGACCAGGTACTTGCCGCGGCGCGCGAGGCAGCGGAAGCTGCGGCCCGCCAGGCGGCGGCGCAGGGTCTGGGGCGGGGTGAGGAAGAACGGGCTCCGGCGGGTGGTGTGGATCTCCGAGAGGGTGCGACCCTCGAGCAGTGGCGCGATCCGGAGCCGCGTCACCTCGACCTCGGGAAGCTCCGGCACCTCAGACGTCGCGCCGCGGAGGGAGCGCGGCGCAACCCACCTCACCGGTTCGCTCGCCTGCGGCCTTCGGCATCGCCGAGCGGGCTAGCGCCAAGGCTCGACCAGGACCTTGGCGTGCTCGTCGGGGCTCTCGAGGCGCTCGAAGAACTCGGCGACCTCGTCCACTCCGACCTTCCCGGTGATCACGGGTGCGGCGTCGATCTTGCCCTCCTCCAGCGCGCGGAAGGCGGCGAGGAACTCCTCCGGGGTGTAGCCGAGGACGAACTGGAGATTGATCTCCTTGTAGATGCCGATCATCGGCTCGATCAGATCCTTCTCCATGCAGACGCCGGCCACCACGATGCGGGCGCCCTGGGGCGCCTCGAGCATCAGTTGGTGGATGATGCCGGGGACCCCCACGCACTCGAAGATCACGGCGGAACCCGCGCCGGCCTTCTCGCTCCACACCTCGGTGGCGGGCTGCTGCTTCGGGTCGACCACCACGTGGGCGCCGAGATGCTGGGCGAGCCCGCGGCGCTTGGCCGAGAAATCCGCGGCGATGATGGGCTCCCGGCCCAGCAGCCGGAGGGCGGCGACGACGGCGAGACCCACCGGGCCGCATCCCACCACCAGGGGTACGTCTGCTGGCTGCAGGTTCGCCTTGGCCACCGCGTGGATTCCAACCGCCATCGGCTCGGTCAGCGCCGCCTCCTCGGTGGAGAGATCGTCGGAGACAGGGAGCAAGGTCGGCTCCGAGAGCACCATCAGCTCTCCGTAGCCGCCGGGAAAGTCGTTCGAGTAGCCGAGAGCGGCCACGCCGCCCTGGTGCAGGACGACGGGCATGGAGCAGATCCGGTCGCCCTTCTTCAGGATCTGGGCGGTGCCCGGACCGAACTCGACGATTTCCGCGCAGAACTCGTGGCCCATCACTACGTCGCGCTGCAGGTCCATGCTGAAGCCGGGCGACCCGGTTTCCTCCGCCACGCGGGCCATCTCGTCCGCGTGGCGCAGGGCGTGAAGGTCCGAGCCGCAGATGCCGCAGGCGAGGGTCTTCACCAGCACCTGGCCCTCGCCCGGTACCGGATCGGGCACCGTGTCGGAGATGATCTTTCCACCACGCATGACCGCCGCGCGCATCGCGTTCCTCCTCTGGTCTGGCAGGCAGGCGAAGAGCGGATGCTAACAGAGCGAGATCCGGGGGACCCGGTGCTCGGCTGTTGTCCGCATCGGCGACTCTCGCACAGCGTTGCCCCCGCGGGGCGCGGTGTGATCCGTTAGATTCTCCGCCGCGGCGCGTCTCGTAGCCGAAGAGCTCGCTCTCGAGAAGCTCCGCGGGAAGCGCCGCACAGTTCACCTTGACGAAGGGCTTCGAACGCCGCGTCGAGGTCGAGTGGACTGCCCGGGCCACGATGTCTTTGCCGACGCCGCTCTCTCCTTGGATCAGCACGGTCACATCGGTGTCGGAGATCAGCTCGAGGAGCTCGCGGATCTCCTCCAAGGTTTCGCTCTCCCAGAACGTTC
This sequence comes from uncultured delta proteobacterium, assembly GCA_963722885.1. Lineage (GTDB taxonomy): Bacteria > Myxococcota_A > UBA9160 > UBA9160 > UBA6930 > CAVXZE01. The sequence continues at coordinate 64,141 of CAVROS010000029.1, read as the reverse complement.
CAACGATGGTGCCCTCGGTACCGAGGTCAGCGCTGAGCCGCTCGCCCTCCGCTTCCTGGTCCCGCCTCTCGAAGGTCTTCCCAATGGTGAGCTCCAGCTCTCTCTCTTCGAAGGGCTTGTTCAGGTAATCGGTCGCGCCGAGCTTCATCGCCTCGACGATCGTGGAGGCCTCGTGCACTGCCGAGAGCATCACCACGGAGATCTCCCCGTCCAGGGAGCGGATCCGGCGCAGCGTCTCGAGGCCGTCGATGTCGGGCATCATCACGTCGAAGAGGATCTCCGTCGCTGTCGCTGTCGGCGGCGGCCGGCGAGCAGGGATAGGAGGCGAAGTTGACGGCGTTGACGATCAGCTGGAGCGCATTGGGCTCAATGGTGGAGGTGTCGTAGGTCATGGTGTGGTTCAGGTGGACCACGTTGCCTCCCGCCAGGGTGCTGTACGAGAGCAGCGGAATGTCCGAATCTGTTCTCATCACGACGAGAGTACCGGGCTTCGGCTGCACCTCGCTCGAGCTCGCCCCGTCGGTCCAGCTCGTCGGCACCCCAGCCGTGAGCACGTGGCTGGCGGTCACCAGCCAGGTGAGATCGTAGTCGTAGTCACAGTCGGGTGCGGAGCTCACCGGCAGGAGGTCGGCGATCGCTCCGGTCTTGTCCTCCTCGCAGACGTCATACGCGGTCCACTCGGTCATCAGCAGGCCGCAGCCCCTGGCTACGAATGACTGCAGCGCCGACGCCGCAGCCTCCTGGAGCTCGTATCCATAGTCGTAGCCATCGAGGAGCACGACCATGTCGAAGTCGTCGAGGTCGGGTGTGACCCCGTCCCAGTCATAGTAGTAGTCGACCAAGGTGACGGTGTGGCCGGCCGCCTCGAGCGCGGGCTGCACCTGGTCCTCGGCGTCGCCGTCACCGAGGAGCAGAACGCGGGCCGAGGCATTGATCGGTGCGGGGTCCGGCTGGGACGCATCGTCCTCCGGATCCCCCTCGCCCAGCTCCGGCTCGAACGCGCCGTTTCCGTTCGGGTCCTCGAGCCCGTCCAGGACGCCGTCGCCATCCGAGTCCGGGTTGGTGGGATCGGTCGTCGAGGTCGGGTCGGCGTCGGCCACGAAGTAACCCGCGGAGAGGTCCGTGTCCGGCGTCTCGGGCGCCGTCTTGCCCTGTTCCGTGGCGTCGAAAATCCCGTCGTCGTCCGAGTCGGCATCTCTCGGATCGGTCTCGCCCGGATCCACCACCCCGTTGTTGTTGAGGTCCTCACTGAAGCCGTGTCCGTCCATGAGCCCGTCGTCATCGCTGTCCGCATCGTACGGGTTGGTTCCGAAGTACGTCTCGACGACATCCGGCAGGCCGTCGCCATCGGTGTCGGTCAGCGGCCCTCCGCTGTAGAAAATGCTTCCCGGCGTCCACGACATCGAATAGGTCGTGGTTCCGTCATAGGACCCGGCGAACGCCCCGATGCTGCCGCAGAAGTAGGGGGGGTCGCACCAGTTGGGGCAGGGACCCCAAGTGAGCGCGGTGTCGGCATAGGCGAAGAAAGTCACGCGAAACAGTACGCCGGACCCAAAGGTGCTGTTGGTGACGTCACCTCCTATGAACTGAACCTCGCCGCAGGTTTGCGGGGCGCTGCAGTAGATCGAGTGTGCGCATACGTCGTTGAAGGACTGCGCGTGGAGCTGCGTCGGCATGAATTCGCCGTTCGAGACGCTGTCCACTGTCATCTTGGTGTTGTCGAATCTCAACACGACAGCGAGTCGCCCCAATAAGTCCGTGGAATTCGCCCGAACTTCGAGCGTACAGAGTTCTCCCGCGACGCAGAAAGCCGTGCCGTGCTCGATCCTGACGCTAGCTCGCGACTCCGGAGTGGCTGCAATCATCAACACCGCAACAGCAACTGCTACCAACACGCTCAGCCTCTTCATCTTCTCACACCTCATCCGTAGAATTCGCTTGCGCCGCGTCCCCTCCCCCTGAACAGGCGCCCCCATTCTAACACCAACACAGCGATCCTTGTTGGATTTTGGGGAGCGGGACCGCGTCTCGAGAGAGAACTCCGAGTCAGAGTAGAGGTGGGACTCGCGTGGTTCGAGTTCTTCTTTTCGGACTCTGTAGTTGGGACGGCTGTTGCCTCCTCGTACCTCCCGGTCGCCGCAGCGATCCGCCGGGCGGCCTCCGCCATCTGTCCGGATCCCAGGCGCGAGATGGTGGGGGCGAGGGCCGGGGAAGCCGCCGGCCCGCCGGCAGCAGATTGGCCGATGCTCGGTTAGATTCTGGCTCGCGGCGAGAGAGGTGTTCGACCCGATGAGCGATTCCAGGACCCAGAAGCCCTACCCCGATGTTCCGCAGCAGCCGGACTTCCCGGAAATCGAGCGGCGGATCCTCGACGGCTGGAGCAGGGACGGGACCTTCGAGCGATCCGTCGAGCAGCGAGCCGCGGGAGAGGCGGGGGAGAACGAGTTCGTCTTCTACGACGGTCCTCCCTTCGCCAACGGCCTGCCCCACTTCGGGCATCTGCTGACCGGCTTCGTGAAGGACATCGTGCCGCGCTACCAGACCCTGCGCGGGCGCCGGGTCGAGCGCCGCTTCGGATGGGATTGCCACGGGCTTCCCGCGGAGATGGAGGCGGAGAAGGAGCTCGGGGTCTCGGGGCGGGCCGCGATCCAGAAGTTCGGAATCGGCAACTTCAACGCCCACTGCCGCGAGTCGGTGGTTCGCTACACCGATGAGTGGCACCGCTACGTGACCCGGTCCGCCCGCTGGGTGGACTTCGGGAACGACTACAAGACCATGGACCGCGACTACATGGAGAGCGTGCTATGGGCCTTCAAGCGGCTCTGGGAGAAGGGGCTGCTCTACGAGGGACAGAGGGTCGTTCCCTACTCCTGGGCTGCCGAGACCCCGCTCTCCAACTTCGAGACCCGGCTCGACGATTCCTACCGCGAGCGTGAGGATCCGGCCATCACCGTGCGCTTCGCCCTGCGCTCCGAGGGCGACGACCGTCCCACCGACGTCCTCGCCTGGACCACGACGCCCTGGACCCTTCCCTCGAACCTGGCCCTCGCCGTGGGACCGGAGATCGACTACGCGATCTTCGAGCTCTCCGGACGCCGGCTGATCCTCGGCGCCGCCTGCGTGGAGGCGTACGCCGCGGAGCTCGCCGACGCCGAGCGGGTCGGAACCGTGAGGGGCTCGGAGCTGGTCGGCCGCCGCTATCAGCCGCTCTTCCCCTTCTTCGACGGCACCGAGAACGCATTCCGCATCCTTGCGGGGCCCTTCGTCGACGTGGAAGAGGGAAGCGGCGTGGTTCACATGGCTCCCGGCTTCGGCGAGGAAGACATGGATCTCTGTCAGGCGGAGGGGATCCCGGTCGTCTGTCCCGTCGACGACGAGGGAAAGTTCACCGCGGAGGTGCCTCCCTATCAGGGAGTGCAGGTGATCGAGGCCAATCGACCCATCATCCGGGATCTCCGGGAGCGCGGCGTCATCTTCAAGCAGAAGAGCCATTTCCACAACTACCCGCACTGCTGGCGCACCGACACGCCGCTGATCTACAAGGCGGTGAACTCCTGGTACGTGCGCGTCACCGAGTTCCGCGACCGGATGGTGGAGCTGAACCAGAACATCAACTGGGTTCCCGGACACATCAAGGACGGACTCTTCGGCAAGTGGCTCGAGAACGCCCGCGACTGGTCGATCAGTCGCAACCGATTCTGGGGTGCGCCGATTCCGGTCTGGCAGAGCGACGATCCGAGCTATCCGCGCCTCGACGTCTACGGCAGTGTCGACGAGCTCGAAAGGGATTTCGGGGTGCGCCCCGACGATCTCCACCGTCCCGCCATCGATGAGCTGGTGCGTCCCAACCCCGACGATCCGAGCGGGAAGAGCCAGATGCGGCGCATTCCCGAGGTGCTCGACTGCTGGTTCGAGTCCGGCTCGATGCCCTACGCCCAGGTCCACTATCCCTTCGAGAACCGGGAGTGGTTCGAGAACCACTTCCCCGCCGACTTCATCGTCGAGTACGTGGCCCAGACCCGCGGCTGGTTCTACACGATGCTGGTGTTGGCCACGGCGCTCTTCGACCGGCATCCCTTCAAGAACTGCGTCTGCCACGGTGTCGCGGTCGCCAAGGACGGCCAGAAGCTCTCCAAGCGGCTCAAGAACTTCCCAGATCCGGAGGAGGTCTTCGAGAACCAGGGCGCCGATGCGTTTCGCTGGTACCTGATGGCTTCGCCCCTGCTCAAGGGCAACAACCTGCGCGTCGAGAAGGACGAGAAGCCGATCGCCGACGTGGTTCGAAACGTGATGAACCCGATCTGGAACGCCTGGTACTTCTTCTCGCTCTACGCGAACGCCGACGGCATCCGGGCGGAGTGGGGAACGCCCGATCGGAACGTCCTGGACCGCTACATCCTCGCCAAGACCCGGGAGCTGGTGGAGGATCTGGGCGAGCTGATGGACGCCTACGACATCGCCGGCGCCTGCAGCCGCGTGGTCGCCTTCATCGACGCTCTCAACAACTGGTACATCCGCCGCAGCCGCCTGCGCTTCTGGAAGAGCGAGAAGGACGACGACAAGCGCCGGGCCTACGACACTCTCTACACGGTGTTGGTGACACTGTGCCGCGTGACGAGCCCCCTGCTTCCCCTCCTCAGCGAGGAGATCCACCGCGGCTTGACCGGAGAGGAGAGCGTGCATCTGGGCAACTGGCCCGACGCGGAGAGCCTTCCTGCGGATCCCGCTCTGGTAGCCGACATGGACCGGGTGCGCGACGTCTGCTCCACGGCTCTCGCCATGCGACGCACCGAGAACGTCCGGGTCCGCCAGCCGCTGCGCTCTCTCACCGTCGCGGGTCCCCAGGTCGAGCGCCTGCGTCCCTTCCTGGACCTGATCCAGGACGAGGTGAACGTGAAGGAGGTGCGACTGAGCGAAGAGATCGAATCCTTCGCCAGCTTCCAGCTCCAGGTGAATGCGCGGCTGCTCGGACCCAGGCTCGGGCCGGAGATGAAGGCGGTGATCGCCGCGGCCAGGCAGGGTGATTGGACGACCGGGGAGGGGGGCCGCGTCGAGGTCGCCGGACAGGTGCTCTCCGATCGACGAGTACAGCCTGCTGCTCCGGCCCGCCGAGGGCGTGGCGTGCCAGGCGCTCTCCACCAACGACATGGTCGCGGTGCTCGACTTCGAGCTCAGCGAGGACCTGGTCCAGGAGGGCAGGGCGCGGGATCTGGTGCGGCTGATCCAGCAGGCGCGACGCGAGGCCGGGCTTCACGTCTCCGATCGGATTCGGCTCTCTCTCTCACTTCCGCCCGACTGGAAGGCCGCGGCCACCGCCTTCCGCGACTACCTGGCGGAGAACACGCTGGCGAGCGAGCTCGACGTGGAGGGGAACCACCTCGAGGGAGCTCTCTTCCAGCAGCAGACCAAGCTCGGCGACGAGCCAGTGCAGCTCTCCATCTCCAAAGTCGGCTAGCAGCGCCGAGCGGGGCTACTCGCTCTGGGGGAAGTACTCCCGGTTGAGCTCCACGCCGTGGTCGAACTCGGCCACCTTCATCTTCTCTCCGTTCTCCCACCATGCGGTCCAGACACCGTGGTACTGCCCATCTCGGAACTCGCCCTCGGTCTGGATCTGTCCGTTCTCGTAGTAGCTGGCGGCCTTGCCGTGCCGCTCGCCGTCGCGGTACTCACTGACCACCATGGGCTTGCCGTTCCGGTACCAGGCCAGCCACTTGCCGTTCAGGACGTTCGCCTTGTACTCCTCCAGGGATTCCCTGGTTCCATCCTCGTACCAGGTCGTGAAGGCGCCCTCGCGCTTGTCGTCCTGGTAGGATCCCTGCTCTGCCTTCTGGCCATTCTGGTGCCACTCGGTGACGAGGCCCTCCAACTTCCCGCCCGCGAAGTTGGCCTCCACCCGCTTCTCGCCGGTCGGGTACCAGAACACGCTCGGTCCGTGCTGAGTTCCATCGGGTAGCTGGCACCACTGTTTGTGCCCGCTGGGAGGCGCAGCGCCCTCGAGGGTCGCGCCGTCAGGACAATCGAGGTCCCCGGCGAGAGCCGCCGCGCCGAAGCCCAGAGCCAGCAGCGAGATCAGGAGGCACGGAATTCGCATCTGGGAAGGATATCAGTGGTAGCCCATTCCCGGATACAGGAGATTGATGGCGACCAGATGGATCGCCGGAAAGATCCGCCCGATGACCAGCCAGGCCACCAGGATGCCGCCGAAGGAGAACGCGGGCTGCCTCATCGCGTCCATCAGCCGCCTCGCCGAGTCGTCGTCGAGAAAGAGCGGCAGAACGCCGCTCCCGTCCAGGGGCGGGAGCGGGATCAGGTTGAAGACGCAGAGCAGCAGGTTCAGCGTGAAGACAACGCTCAAGAGTGTCGCGACGGTCTCGAAGAGACCGGCCTGGGTGGCTGTGGTCAGGTGGTCAAACGTGATCGACGCCGGAGCGTCGAAGACCCCCGCGGCAAAGCCAAGCCGGATCGCGACCCCGGCCATCAGCACCAGGAGGAGGTTCGAGGCGGGTCCGGCCAGAGACATCCAAGCAGCGCGTCGCGGATGTGCGTATGCCCAGGCCGGGTCGTAGGGGGTGCTCGCCCAGCCGATCATCCAGCCCATCCACAGATAGGAAAGGATCGGGGCGATCACGGTCCCGAAGGGATCGCGGTGCAGGTGGGGTCTGGGGTCGAGGGAGACCTGGCCGCCGTGATATGCGGTGAGGTCTCCCCCGCGCATCGCCGCCCAGGCGTGGGCCGCCTCGTGGAGGGTGAGAGAGAAGAGCAGGACCACGTACCAGACGATCCCGAGAACGATCGAGTCCAACGCCGGCCTCCAGATACGGCAGCAAGCATACCCCGGTGGGTCAGGCACGAAAGGCGCGATGCAGCTAATCTCCCCTCTGTGCCGGCAAAAGAGAGCGAAAAGGACGACACGGGGCGTCCCGTCGTCATCGTCAGCAACCGCCTTCCCTTTACGTACCATCGCGGCTCGCGGGGCATCGAGCGCCGTCCCTCCTCGGGCGGACTGGTTTCGGCGCTGGAGCCGGTGGTCAGCAGGCGGGGCGGCACCTGGATCGGCTGGCCCGGTCTCGAGATCAAGGAGCGCGAGCGCATCTCGACCAGGGTCAAGAACTACAAGGTGGCGCCGGTCCTGTTGAGCGAGAGCGAGGTCACCCGCTACTACCACGGTTTCTCCAACCGGACCCTGTGGCCCCTTCTCCACTCGCTTCCCGCCCTGGCGCGCTTCGAGCGCCGGGACTGGCAGAGCTATGAGAAGGTCAACGAGCGCTTCGCCAGGGTGACCGCCGAAAACGCACACAAGGGGGAGCTGGTCTGGGTGCACGACTACCAGCTGATGCTCGTCCCCGAGTACCTCCGCCAGTTCGCGCCCGCCCGGCGGATCGCGTTCTTCATGCACATCCCGTTTCCCCCCTACGACATCTTCCGGCTCTGCCCCTGGGACCGCCAGCTGCTTCGCGGCATGCTCGCCTGTGACCTGATCGGCTTCCATGTCCAGAGCTACGCGAACAACTTCTTCGATTGCGTGGAGCGTCTGCTCAGCGCTCGCGTCGACCGAAAGGCGATGGTCGTCGAGTTGGGAGACCGGATCTCGCAGGTGGGAATCTTCCCGATCGGGATCGATTTCGACCTCTTCGATCAGAAGGCCCGCGAGGTGGCCAGCTCCGAGGACGAGGAGCGCGAGCGCTTCGTGCTGGGCGTGGATCGACTGGACTACACCAAGGGAATCGCCGAGCGGATTCGCGCCTTCGAACGGCTCCTCGAGCTCCATCCACGTTACAGAGAAGAGGTGGTCTTCCTTCAGCTCGCGGTTCCGAGTCGCTCCCAGGTGGCGGAGTACAAGGGATTGAAACGCGGGATCGACGAGCTGGTGGGCCGGGTGAACGGCCGCTTCGCCACCGCGAGCTGGTCGCCGATCCGTTACCTCTACCGCTCGGTTCCTCGCGATCGGCTGGTCGCCCTCTACCGCGACGCCGCCGTCGGACTGGTCACCCCGATGCGGGATGGGATGAACCTGGTCGCCAAGGAGTTCGTCGCGTGCCAGGTGGACGACCCGGGTGTCCTGGTGCTGTCGCGCATGGCGGGCGCCGCGGAGACGATGCACGAGGCTCTCCTCGTCAATCCCTTCGATCTGGACGGAACCGCCGAGGCGATCCACCGCGCTCTCACCATGGACCTGGACGAGCGAGCCTCGAGGATGGCATCGCTGCGCCGGCGCGAGAGGCGCGACAACGTGGAAGCCTGGGTCGATCGTTTTCTCGAATCCGCCGAGCAGAGCCCCGCGCAGATCCCGCCCCTGAGCGACGCCGAGGTCCATTCCTGGCTGGGCGCCTTCCTCCGAGAGTATCCGCTCTGTCTCTTCCTCGACTACGACGGGACGCTCTCGCCCCTCGTCTCGCATCCATCCAAGGCAATCTTGTCCAAGGAGATGCGCGGTGCGCTCGATGCCTGCATCGAGAGGGATGATACGGATGTGGCGATCGTGAGCGGTCGCGCCCTCGACGACGTCGCGAAGATGGTGAACCGCTCCGACGTGATCTACGCCGGGAATCACGGGCTGGAGATCGAAGGCCCGGGCCTCGAGCCGTTTCACCACGAGGATCTCGTCCACTACCGGAGACGCTCCGACGCTCTCGCGCGAGAGCTCGAGGAGGTCGAGGTCGACGGGGCATGGACCGAGGCGAAAGGCCCGACGCTCACCTTCCACTACCGGGAAGTCCCGGAGGAAAAGCGGGCGGCTCCCGTGGAAGCGGCGCGGCGGATCATGACCGAAGCCGGCTACCAGCCCCGCGACGCGCACCTCGCCGTCGAGGCGCGGCCTCCCATCGGGTGGGACAAGGGGCGAGCCGTTCTCCACATCCTTCGCTGTCTGTACGGCCGCGCCTGGTCCGAGCGGGTGCGCGTGATCTACGTGGGCGACGACCAGACCGATGAGGACGCCTTCCGTTTCCTGGCCGGCCTGGCGATCACCTTCCGGGTAGGCAAGGCCGAGACCCTGACGGCGGCTGCGCGGCGGCTGCCCAACGTCGACGCGGTCCGCACGCTCCTCGAATGGCTCGCGCGGCGTCCGGCGCCCCAGAGCTGAGGTCGCTTGGAGGCTCTCGACCTCGCGATCCTCGCCGCTGCGGCCTTTGCCACCTCGATCCTGTCCGCCGTCGTCGGCATGGCCGGGGGAATCACCCTGCTGGCGGTGATGCTTCTCTTTCTCGAGCCACTCGCGGCGATTCCCCTCCACGGCGTGATCCAGTTGGTCTCGAACACTTCGCGCACGGCGATTCAGCGAAAGCAGGTCGACCTGCACATCCTGCTGCGCTACTCGGCGCTCCTGGTCCCGATGAGCTGGGTGGGTCTGCATCTGGCCAATGCGCTCCCGGCCGCCGCGACGCGGGTCATGATCGGGATCTTCGTGCTGATCGCGACCTGGTTCCCGGGATGGCTGTTGCTGGGGACCCATCCCGAGGAGACCAATCCCGGCCGTCGCTTCCTGGCTCTGGGCGGCGTGGTGGGCGTGCTGAACATGACGATCGGTGCGACGGGGCCCCTGATCGCGCCCTTCTTCCTCAATCTGGGCCTGGATCGGCGCGCCCTCGTCGGCACCAAGGCCGCCTGCCAGACCCTGGGCCACCTGGTCAAGATTGTCCTGTTCGGAATGGCGGGCTTCGCCTTCGCTCCCTACCTGGTGCTGCTGGTGGCCGCCGGGGCCTGCGTCGTGGTCGGCACCTGGATCGGGAGCCAGATCCTCGAGCGCGTGAGCGAGCGCTTCTTCCGGCGACTCTACATGGGCGTTCTCACCGTGATCGCTCTGCGCCTGCTGGCGGGTGAAGTCTTCGCGCTGCACCTGTCGCCCTGAGGCTGCGCCTCCGAGCTCCCTAGTGCAGCAAAACTGCTTCTCCTGCGTCCGCAGCTTGGCCCGGCTCTTGCTGATTCCGATCGGCATGACGGGATCGGCATGACGGTTCAAGCCATGGTGACTCCTGGCCGGAGCAAGAAGCTGGGGACCGCCCTCGCCAGCGCGCTGGGGCTTCTGGCCCTGCTCTGGCTGATCTACCTCGGCCTCACCTGGGACCTCCGCTCCAGCGCCCGCGAGCCGGACGCCGCCTTCGAGCCCGTGGCCGTGGCGCGCGGCGATCTTCCCGAGACGGTGGTGGCCACCGGGGTCCTGGAGCCGAGCGCCCGAGTGGTCGTACAGTCCGAGATTCCGGGCATCGTCGCCGTCGTGCACATCGACGACGGCGAGCGGGTGACGAAGGGCCAGGCGCTGGTCGAGCTCGACCGCGAGCGGCTCGAGGACCGGGTGGCGGAGCTCGCCGCCGGCCTCGAGATGCGCCGCGCCCGCGCGCGATTCGATCTGGTGGGTCGGGCTCGCGCCGAGCTCGAGAAGGCACGGCGGGACCTGGAGCGAGAACGCCGTCTCTTCGAGAAGGGAGTGGTGTCGAAGGAGCACATCGAGGATCTCGCCCATGCGGTCGCGGTCCTCGAGATCTCTCTCTCCGACGCGCACGCCGAGCTCGCCGCCCGACGCGCGGCGGTTCGGGAGGCCGAAAACGCCCACCGTCGGGTCGAGCGCGATCTCGCCAAGACGGTGATTCGTTCGCCCGTCGATGGCGTCGTGGTGCGCCGGGAGGTGGAGGTGGGCACGGCCGTCGCCGATCTCCAGAACGGCGGAACGGTGGTGGCGAGCCTGGCAGACGATCACCGCATCCACGTTCTCGCCCAGGTGGACGAGAACGACGTGGCGGGGGTGAGGGTGGGACAACCGGCGCGTGTCCAGATCGACGCCTTTCCGGGCGAGGTCTTCGCGGGGGCGGTGCGCAAGGTGTCGTCCTCGGGAACCAGCGAGGGCGGCGTCTCCAGCTTCGATATCGAGATCGAGGTCGCTCCCGACGACCGCGTGCGCGTGGGAATGTCGGCCGACGCCCGGGTGGAGGTTCGGAGGCACCGGCGGGTGCTCCTGGTGCCCAACACCGCTCTGGTGCGGACCGAGGAGGGAGCCAAGGTGCGGGTCGTGCACCAGGGCGAGCGGTCCGAGCTGGTCGCCATCGACGAGGGATACAGCGACGGCTTTCAGACCGTCGCGCTCCGGGGCCTCTCCGAGGGCGACAGCGTCCTGGTTCGTTCGGACGGCACCGAGCCATGAGCGCACTCCTCGAGCTGCGCGGTATCTGCAAGCGCTTCAGCCTCGGAGAGAAGCAGGTGGAGATCCTCCACGGCGTCGACATCGACGTGCGAGCGGGGGAGTTCGTGGCGATCATGGGACCCTCCGGATCCGGGAAGACCACCTGCCTGGAGATCCTGGGCGCCCTCTCCCGCCCTACCGAGGGCAGCTACTCGTTCGAGGGCCAGCCGGTTCACCACCTCGACGACGATTCGCTGGCCGATCTGCGGGCCCGCCGCATGGGCTTCGTGTTCCAGACCTTCAACCTGATGCCTCGCATGTCCGCCGTGCGCAACGCGGCACTCCCACTGCTCTACGCTGGAGTCGCGCGAAGGGAGCGCGAGGAGCGAGCCGCGGACCTGCTCGATCGCGTCGGTCTCGGTCATCGTCTGGGACACCGCCCGGCACAGCTCTCCGGTGGGGAACGGCAGCGCGTCGCCATCGCCCGGGCCCTCGCCAATGATCCGGGCCTGATTCTCGCCGACGAGCCCACCGGCAACCTGGACGAGGCCACCAGCCGGGAGATCCTGGAGCTCTTCTGCGAGCTCCACCGGGAGGGGCGCACCCTCGTCGTCGTCACCCACAACGACGAGGTCGCCTCCTGTGCGGAGCGGGTGATCCGTCTCCGCGACGGACGCATCGCGCAAGGGGCGTGAGATGGGACGCTCCTTCGGCCGCCGCCTGCGGATGCTCTCCCCCGTGGCGGGCGACGGAGTGGCGGAGCTTCGCGCCGCCTGGCGAAGCCATGCCCTCACCCTGATCGGCCTGGTCTGGGGCTCCGCCGCCGTGGTCCTGCTCCTGTCCTTTGGCGTCGGATTCACGCAGTTTCTCGACCTGGGCGTCAAGAAGACCGGGGATCGCTGGACCGTCGTCCAGGGCGAGTACACCACCGCGGAGTCGGGGGGGCGGCGCCCGGGTCGACGCGTCGAGCTGACCCTCGACGACCTCGACCGGATCCGCGCGGGCGCGCCGAGCGCGCTCCGCGCCGCCGGCGAGATCCTCGAGTCTGCCAGTGTCGAGACGCCCCACCGCACCCGGGCCACCATCGTTTCGGCCGGAAGCCCGGAGATCCGCGGGATTCGCAGTCATGTGATCCGGCGAGGCCGCTACTACGACGCTTCCGACGAGCGCTCGGGGCGCCGCGTCGCCGTGATCGGCGCCGAGCTGGAGGGGATCCTGTTCGCCGACGCCGACGGCCTGGGCCGCTCTCTCCAGATCGACGGAGTTCCCTTCGAGGTGGTCGGGGTGCTCGCGCCAAAAGGCTCTCAGCTGATGACCAACATGGATCTCCACGACCGGATGGTCTTCGTTCCCCTGGGCGCGGGCGGGCGGCTGTTTCGCGAGCGGAGGTCGGTCGACCACATCTACGTCGAGCCCCGTCGCATCGAGGAAGCCGATCGCATGGAGGAGGAGATCCGCGCAGCTCTCTGGCCGCTGCACTACCTGCACCCCGAGGAGAGCGAGGCGCTCGCCTTCGAGAGCGTCCCCGAGATCTTGCGCCCGGTCCGCAACGTCTTCGTCGCCTTGCAGCTGCTGCTCGGCGTCGTCGGCACCGTCACTTTGGCCATGTCGGGCGTGAGCGTCGCCAACCTGATGATCGCCATCGTCGGCGGACGGCGTCGCGAGCTCGCCATGCGTCGGGCCTGCGGGGCGCGCCGCAGCGACCTGCTGCTCCAGCTCATGGTCGAGACCCTGGTCATCGTCGGCCTGGGCGGAGCCGTCGGCGTGGCGAGCGCCCTGCTCATCACGACGCTCCTCGGCTACGCCCCGCTGCCGCCCGCATTTCCAGCACCTCGGGTTTCGGCAAACGTGCTGCTCACCACGTTCGTCGTCTTGACTGCCGTTGGTCTGATTGCCGGGATCGCCCCGGCTCGGATCGCCGCTCGCGTCGATCCCTCGACCGCGCTCCGGGTGACCTGATGGAGCTTCGCGAATCCCTTCGTCAGGCCATCGAGATCCTCTCGGATCATCCCAGGCGCGTGGTAGCCTCCTCCCTGGGCGTCTTCTGGGGAGCCGCCGCCATCGTCCTGCTGATGGCCTGGGGCGCGGGCTTTCGGGAGTACATGAAGAGCGAGCTTGGCCGCTACGGCAGGAGCGCCGTGACGATGTATCCGGCGAGTACCTCCTCGGGGTTTTCGGGCTACCGCAAGGGCGTTCGCGTCGAGATCTCGCGAGAAGACGCTGAAGTCGTCGCACGAGAGAACACCAATCTCATCGAGACCATCCTCCCCGAGCACCTCTCCGAGGAGCGCCTTCTGGTCGAGGCCGGAGATCGCGTCCGTCGCCTCGACATGTCGGCGGCCGATCACCGCTACGCTCACTATCGGAAGTTCGCGATCGGCCAGGGGCGTTTCTTCGATGCCAGCGATGTGGAGGGCCGCCGTGCGGTCGCGATTCTCGGATTCGAGGCGGCCGCCGATCTCTTCGGCAACGCGGAGCGTGCCCTCGGTGGCCGGATTCGTGTCGAAGGCCGCGGCTTCGAGGTGATCGGCGTGGCCGATCCCAAGGGCCGGCAATACATGAATACGCACCGGCCCGACAACCGCCTGCTGATCCTCCCGATCACCACCGCCGAGGCCAAGCTCGGCTTCCGGAAAGAGGCGGTCTCGAGGCTGATGGTCTTTACGCTCCCGGGCATCTCCGCCGCGGAGTCGGTGAATGCGGTGCTCTCCAGCCTGGGCCCGCGGGCCGGCTTCCACCCCGAGGACGGCGACGCTCTCAAGTGGTTCGACAACGCCCAGCTCCTCGACCTGGTGGACCTCTTCTACGCGGGCTTCAGCGTCTTCATCGGCGTCGCGGGGATCATCACCCTGTTGATCGGAGCGGTCGGCATCGCCAACTACCACCTGGCCACGCTGAGCGAGCGGAGTGTGGAGATCGCCGTCTCCAAGGCGATCGGTGCGACGAATCGGGCCCTGATCTTCCAGACTGTCCTCGAGTCCCTGCTGGTCTCGGGAAGTGCCGCCCTGGGCGGCGTCGCTCTCGGTCTCGCGGCCTGTGCGGCTCTGGGGCGGATCTCCGCCTCCCAATCGCTTCCCCATCCGATCGTCTCGCTGCCCGCGGTCGTCGTCACCTTCGTTGCCGTTCTCGGCGTCGCGGTGGTGGCGGCGTCACTGCCAGCGAGGAGAGTGAGCCGGATCGAGATCTCGGAGGCGCTGCGCGCGGAGACGTGAGGCGCCCATGCCCGTTCGATTGCGTCAGCCAGAATCTCGACAAGCGCGACGGTCTGGTTCGTCTGGCCGCGACGAGGGTCGGGTGGCCTACCCCGCTCCTCTGAGAACTGCAATGGTAGCGAAACCGTGTGGAAGGCAATGCGTCGCGTCGCAGTGTTTCGCTGGCCAACGGACGAGGGCCGGCGGGTCGTGGATCAACAGCTCCGCCACTGCGCGAGGAATAATCGCCGAACGCCTGGGCCAGCCTATCGGGATCTGGGGATAGGAATCACAGTGCGACCAGGCCCTGCTGGTCGATTGGGATTGGAGGGTTGCGATGACTCCATGAAACTTCGTTTGTCGTCCAGCGGGTGCGAAACCCGCCCGGCCAGGGGTGAGCCCGCCCGGGCCGGTAGTGAGCCTTGCGCCGGTCCCGGCAACGAGGCCGGCGAAGCGTTGGCACGCGAGCGTGTGAGCCGTGGGGTTGCGGCCTCGAAAACTATGACTTTCCGGATGCCGAGGGTTCTGTTTTCCCTGAAGGCGACAGCGGTCTCTCCGCAGATCCCCTCGAAGAGGGGTAGGGGCGAGGAGAAGTCGTATCCGGCGGGGTGTTCGACCATGGCGCGCACGAAGAGGACGGCCCAGTAACCCGGGAGGTCCTCACCTCTCCTCGAACGAACCCGGTCCAGCGGAGAGCCGGTGACCCGTCTCCGACGCGCCGCGTGTTGGCAGGTGCATGCGCGGCCGTCTCAGAACAAGCTCCTGCATCGAGGTAGGCCGCTGACAAGGGGAACCGAAGTTACGGCTCAAGGAGGCGAGGAAGTCGGAGGGCTGCATACGAGCTTCGACGTCGGGGAACTTGTTGGCAACTCGGACCCGGCCGAGCAAAGGCGGCCCGTGTGAATGGGATCTTCAGGAGGGAACCATGTCTGATGCATCGACATCAGGAGGCATGTCACTGCAACTGCTGGAGGTAGTGGAACGAGCGCGGCGCGAGCCCGAAGGACGGTTCCACTCACTGGCACATCGAATCGATGTGCCGGCTCTGGAGCGAGCTTACCACCGCATGCGAAAGGATGCGGCTGTGGGCGTGGATGGGGTCACGAAGGAGCAGTACGGGCAGAATCTGGAGGAGAACCTCCGGGATCTGCACGCACGCATGAAGGCGAAGCGATATCGCCATCAACCGATCCGACGTGTCCACATCCCGAAGGAAGGGGGAAAGACGCGGCCGATTGGGGTCTCGGCGTTCGAGGACAAGATTGTCCAGGACGCCTTGCGCGAGGTGCTGGAGGCGATCTACGAGCAGGACTTTCTGGACTGCTCGTACGGCTTCCGGCCCGGGCGCAGCGCCCATGACGCCGTGCGAACCCTCGACCGGGTCGTTCACCGGGGTAAGGTGAACTGGATTCTCGAGGCCGACATCGTGTCCTTCTTCGACAGTTTGGATCGCACCCAGCTGAAGAAGATGCTCGAGGTTCGGGTAGCCGATGGGTCGCTGCTGCGCCTCATCGGGAAGTGCTTGCATGTGGGCGTGCTGGAGGGCGTGGAGTTGTCCACGTCGGAGACCGGCACCGCCCAGGGGTCTGTGCTCTCACCGCTGTTGGGAAACGTCTATCTGCACTACGCACTCGATCGTTGGTTCGAGCGGAGGGTCAAGCCTCAGCTTCGCGGACAGGCAACCCTGGTCCGGTACGCCGATGACTTCGTCATCGGCTTCGAATACAAAGACGATGCGAAGCGCGTGATGGATGCCCTCGGCGAGCGGTTGGGGCACTTCGGACTGACCCTGCATCCCGACAAGACGCGGCTTCTACCGTTCCGGCGTCCGCCGAAGCGGCAGGAGAGCAGGAAAGGTCGGGCGACCTTCGACTTCCTCGGGTTCACGTTCTACTGGGCGCGGACTCGCAAGGGACGTTGGGGGATGACTTGCAAGACACGCAGTGCGAGCCTGAGGCGGTTCATCGGATCCGTCTACGATTGGTGTCGTCGCCACCGACACCTTCCAGTCGCGGCTCAGCACAAGGCGCTCAAGAGACGCATCCAAGGACACTTCAACTACTTCGGTGTCAGCGGCAACTTCATCAGCTTGCTGTTGGTCATCGAACAGGTGAAGCGGGCCTGGTACAAGTGGCTCTGCCGTCGGAGCCAACGCAAGCGTCTCACGTGGGAGCGGTTCGCGGACTTGCTTCGCGGCTTCCCGCTCCCCAAGCCCCGGATCATGGTCCCGCTCTGGGGTCCGTAGCCACGAGCCTCATTCACGGAGGAGCCGTATGGTGGAGGAGCAGCCGACAAGGCTGAATATCCAGCTGGTGAGAGTCCAGCCGTACCAATTGCCCGAAACGGGTACGTAGCGATACCGCTGCTCGGCCAGGGTAACCAGCCGAGTTCTGCGCGGTGTATAAGGCCTGGCCGCCCGAGATTGATGTTTCATCTCGCGGTGGGTGCAGCCGGGAGGCTGAGCGAGTGCAGGGGCCTGAACATGAGCGAATGACTGCAGCCTCGAAAACGGCTCCCCGGCTGAAGCTGCATTGCCGGGAGCATGCGATGTGCGAAACACGTTCCACCAGATGTGAAGCCGTCGTTTCCTGGGAAGAAACGGGCGAGTGCACCAGGAGAACATCGCGGGGTATGGGTCCAAGCACCTGCACAAGGAATTCAGAGACAACGTCGGGAAGGGCCATCTCCCAGCAGGGACTGGCAACAACCTGCAAAGACCCATCGGCGAGGGGAACTGGAGTCGGTGGGAGGGTTTTGGTCTGGCGCATGAGCCCGTATGAGCGAAGAAGAAGGGGTAATGCCCTTCGAGACGGCACACGATGCCGTTCCCCTCGAGGTGACGCCTCGAAGGGGCAAAGGGGCTCTCGGCATCGAGCGGGCAGTGACGAGGTGGCGGAACGGAGCATTGACTCCGAACAGTCCGATGATCGCTTCGTTGTTGTCGAGCTGCGGAGCAAACCTGGTGAGCGCGGGGTGTATGTGGGCCAGCGCTTGAGCTTCCGCCCACCAGGGAAGGCATCGCAGGGAAATGCTCGGGTCGCCAACCGGATTCGGGAAATCCGACCGTCCGGGATGAAAACGGGGGCCCGGGGAAACGTGACCTATGGTGAGCCTAGGAACCCAACCCGCAATCGAAAGAGCGGGACTTGGTCACTCCTCACCTACCGGTGCGCGCGCCTCGGTTCTATCCAAACAATCTCCTTGTACGGATCTGGTGAGGGCCCGGGGTGGGTGACTGCCCCGGGCTACTCTACAGTGGGTTTCCTCAACGTCCGATGACGCACCATCTGCAAACTCCGGTGACATCGAAGCTTTGAGGACCCAAGCCAGCCCGGCCGCCTGCCACCGGAGAGCGGCCTGAGTTTCCGCTGAAACGAGCTATTGGTAGGGCGTAGAAAGACTTGGCATCCGCCTCGAGCTGCCGGAGGCGGTTGGACATCACGACCAGGAGGCTCCGCACCATGAAGATCGGGATGAACCTTCCCGTGATGGTCCCGGGTCTCGACCGGGACCTGATTCTCGAGTGGTCGAGACGCGTGGATCAGGGACCCTACGCGAGCCTCGCCGCCGGCGAGCGAATCACCTTTCCCAATCCCGAGATGATGGTCACCCTGGCGGCGGCGGCGGCCGTCACCGAGCGCGTCCGGCTGGCCTTCAACGTCCTGGTCCTGCCCATGCACAGCGCGGTGCTGATCGCCAAGCAGGTGGCGACGCTGGATGTCATTTCCGCCGGCCGCGTCACGCTCGGCGTGGGTGTGGGTGGGCGCGAGGAGGACTACCGGGCGGTTGGCGTCGCTGTCGGCGAGAAGCGGCTGGGGCGTCTAGAGGAGCAGGTCGGGCTGATGCGCCGCGCCTGGGCGGGCGAGCCCGTGGTGGAAGGCGCGCTCCGCCCGGTGGAGCCGGGTCCGGTGCAGCCGGGCGGGCCCGAGATTCTCGCCGGTTCGCTATTCCCGAAATCCATCCGCCGCGCGGCGCGCTGGGCCGATGGGCTCTGCAGCTTCAGCTTCGGTCCCTCCGCAGACGAGGTCGGGCGCCAGTTCGAGCTGGCGCGAGCCGCGTGGAAGGGGGAAGCGCGCAGCGCCCCTCCTCGCCTCGTCACGGGCTGCTGGTTCGCGCTGGGGACTCGTGCACGCGATCAGATGGACGAGTATCTGCATCGCTACCTCAACTTCATGGGTCCCGGCATCGCCCAGAAGCTGGCTCCCACCGTTACGACGACCTCGGACAAGGCGCTCCAGGCCGCGGTCCGAACGATCGAAGATCTCGGGGCCGACGAGCTGATCCTGGCGCCGACGACCTCCGATCCCGACGAGGTGCACCGAGTCGCGGACCTCCTCGGCTAGCCGATCCGGTTTCGCTGGGCGCGAATCCAGCTTGCCAGCTGCTCCCGCCAGCGGCGAGGGGTCTCGAACTCGAGGGCGAGGACGCCGAGCCCCGCCGGGATCACCAGGAAGGCCGGGCCCGGGGTGACGATGAACAGCAGCCCGAGGACGACGATCGCACCGCCGGCGAGACCGACGAGCAGCCGTCGTGCAGCACGTCCGCCCGGTCGCGTGAAGCGTTTCACGATGTCGTCTACAGCGGGTCGTGGCGAATGGTTGTGTGGTCCTGGGTAGGATCCTCGTCGTCGGTGCGGCGGGAGGAGATGTCCCCTGCGAGCGAATTGACCGCGCCCACTACGCGATCGAGTCCCGACTCCTCGTCCAGACTCGCCGGCATCAGGAACCACAGGGCCAGATAGAGGACGATCCCCAGGCCGGAGAAGGTCGGCAAGGCGAGCACCACGAAGATCGCGCGAACCACAGTGACCGGAATGTCGAGCTGGCTCGAGATGCCCGCGCAGACACCGGCGATCTTCTTCTCCTCCAGATCGCGGTTCCATTCTCGTAGCGGGTGGCGCTCCTGACCGGTGACCGGTTCCCTCATCGGGTCTCCTTCGACTTGGCGCTCCCCCAGATCGAGCCCCTGGATACCCCTAATACGCACGACTCCGGTGCCTGGTTCGCGGCTCCCCAGGGGGTTGGTGTAGATTGACCCGATGGCATCGCTCCGCGCAGGTCTCGCCCGGTCCGTGATCACTCCTCCCCGTGGCAGCTATCTGATCGGCTATGGAAATCGCTACCTCGGAGCGAGCGGCGTGCACGACGATCTCACCGCCACGGCGCTGGTGCTGGACGACGGATCCAATCGCCTCACCATCGTCGCCCTCGACATGCTCTGCCTTCATGAAGACGTCGTCGCGCGTATCCGCGAGCGCTGCCCCGGGGAGGTGTTGATTGCCTGCTCCCATACCCACGCCGGGCCGATCGCCTTCGCCGACCGGCACAGCGGCTGGAGACGCCGCCGTCTGATCGAGGGCATCGTTCGCAAGGTGGTGGGTGCGGTCGCCGAGGCGGGGCGGTCCCTCGAGCCCGCCGAGCTTCGCTTCGCAGTCGGCGAGGCCCGCATCGCCGTCAACCGTCGCGAGCGCGGTCCGGACGGGAAGATCGTGCTCGGTGTGAACCCGGACGGAGTGGTGGATCCCGAACTCGGTGTGCTCCAGCTTCTGGACGCGCGCGGCGCGGTCCGGGCGACTCTGGTGAACTTCGCCTGTCACCCTGCGATTCTCTCGCCGAAGAATCGCCGGATCTCAGCCGAGTGGCCCGGCGTCATGCGCAGGGAGGTGCAGGCTGCCACGGGAGCGGTGTGTCTCTTCCTGCAGGGCGCGACCGGAAACCTGAACCCGAAGCACGAATGGGGCGATCAGGATTTCGAGGCGGTGGAACACCTGGGAAGAGAGGTGGGGCGGGCGGTGCTCGAGTGCTGTGAGCGGGGACTGACGCCGATCGCCGCCACTCCGCTGGCGTCAGCGCGGCAGGAGGTTGCGCTCCCGGTGATCGAGCGCAACGGGGAGAGCTACCGC
Source organism: uncultured delta proteobacterium (assembly GCA_963722885.1). Classification (GTDB taxonomy): domain Bacteria; phylum Myxococcota_A; class UBA9160; order UBA9160; family UBA6930; genus CAVXZE01. The sequence goes on along the minus strand of CAVROS010000029.1, from coordinate 43,935 downwards.
GAGACCGCCGCGAAGATCCTGGGAGTGCCGAGCTTCGTCATCGATCCCGTGCTCCGCTACCTCTATCCCTGGCGCCCCCGGCTTCGGCCCGGCCCCGATGGGCGGCCGGAGTTCCCGATGGAGGTGCAGGTCCTTCGAATCGGAGATCTGGCGCTGGTGGGCTACGCCGCCGAGACATTCACGGAGATCGGCCAGGCGATCAAGCAGGGGTCCCCCGCTCCCCACACACTGTTCGCCGGCTACAGCAACGGCTGCATCGGCTATCTGCCCACGGCGGAAGCCCACGCGGAAGGTGGCTACGAAGTCGAGGAGGCCCCGTTGGCCTATCGGGTCTCGGGAACCTACGACCCCGACTGCGCCGCGATGGTGACCGAGCGCTCGATCCAGATGGTCGCGTCACTGTGGGGACGTTGTTGAATGTTCAACTCTTCGGCTTGCCGAAGAGTTGAACATTCAACAACGTCCCCACTAGTCCTCGCTGGTGTCGGGCTCCACCAGCAGTGTGAGTCCGTGGACGCGGAGCACCCGGACCCGATCGCCGGGCTCTACGGGCGGCGACCCCGATTGAAGCTCGGCGCGCCAGAGCTCCGAGGAGATGCGGACGTAGCCGGACGGCTGCAGTGTGTCCTGGGCGGTTCCCCGTGCGCCGAGCAGGCTTGCTCCGCCGCCCCCGGAGCTGGTCTGGTAGGCGATCCGGACGAATCGGAACATCACCACGTCTTTGAGCACCCAGAGCGCGATGATCCCGGCGGCCGCCCAATCGGGAAGCCCCACCCAGCTGCGCGCCCCGACTGCCAGGAGGGAGACCACCGCCAGCTCGGGGAGCTGGAACAGGATGTACTTCGCGATGGTGCGGTGAGAGCTGTCTACTTTGAGTCCTCGAAGATCATCGCCTCGGCGCTGCACGCCTTTTGCCCGCCCCGAGACATCGCATTGTCGGAAGGCGTCGCCGATCTGTCAATCGAGCAGCAGCCCCGCGCGTTCGTCGCGCTTCTTCCAGTAGCGGCGCACGAAGCGGGGCCGCGTGTCGGCACCCGCCTTGCGGGCGACCTGGTCCTCCCATTCTTCCAGGAGCCGCTCCCCCTCCGCGAAGGCGTCGGCGGGCTCCGGCGGGTCGGCCAACCATTCCTTCTCCACCGCGTTGCGCTGCTCCCGGTAGAGGGGCAGCAGGCGTGCCGGGTCCGCGACGACCCGGCGGTGAAGGCGCTCGTGCCGCCACCAGAGGTTCGTATCGTCCGCCTGATCGGTGGGTGCGGGGCCCAGGTCCAGCGGCTCTTCCACGCGAACCGGCTTGAAGAGTCCCGTGCACGGTGCCGCGGTTCCCGTCACCCAGTGCTGTACGCCCAGCGCCGAGAGCTCGGCCACCCAGGACGCGGTGGTCTGGGAGCCACCTAGGATCCCGCCGGCGTGTACGCAAGGCATATCCATTCCGCCGTTGATCCAGGAGTAGGGCGGGGAGTCACCTCCGGCCCCGTGATCGCGGAGCAGCGCCATCATGTCGGCGAGGCTCTCCGCCCGGCGCGCCCGGCGCTCGGTGCAGGCCTGGCGCTGGTAGGCGGCCGCCGCCCGGCTCATGAACGAGCTGACGTACCGGCTCGCGAAGGGCTCGATGCTGAGCGCGTTGGAGATGGTCCGGGCGCCGTGCACGGTCTCCGTCACCCAGCGGCGCCCGGCGGTCTCGAGCACGAAGGCGCCGCCCGGGTCGGCGACGATGTAGCTGTTGTGGTAGGTGGAGAGCCGGTTCTCGTGGCCGCAGCCTCCGCCCTGGCCGTGGATCTCCAGCAGACGCGTGATCGTCTCCACCGCCTCCTCCGCCGTGGCGGACCTCTCCAGGGCCAGGCGCAGCAGGTCCATTCCGGTGAGCCCCGTGTCTGCGTAGGGCTCCTTGGTGAAGACCGCTTCGTTCCCGATCACCACCCCGTGTTGGTTGGCTCCGATTTCAGCGCCCCACATCCAGAAGGGGCGGGAGAGCAGCACGGCGTTCGTCTCATCCGCCTGGGGGATCTCGATCCAGGTGCAACGCACGCGGGCCCCCGCCTCGTGGCGAGCGCGCCGGCCGCCAGTCCAGGAGCTGGGACTCGTTGGGATCCCGATCCGAGTTCTTGGCGAACAGCACTCGCCCGGCCTTCACGACGACAGCGGTATCACACACAGCCACGACCTCCCGAATTCGTTCATCCCCTCTTCCGAAGTGCCTCCCTCACCAGCACCAGGCGATCGTTCCCGAAGTACATGTCGTCCCCGTTCACGAAGATCGTCGGAGAGCCGAAGCCGCCTCTGGCGATCAGTTCCTCGGTGTTGGCCCGGAGCTTCGCCTTGTACTCCGGAGCGGCGATCTTCGCGAAGAACTCGTCCCGATCGAAGCCGACTCGATCCACGATCCCAGCGAGCACTTCGTCCCGGGAGATGTCCTCCAGATCTCCCCAGTATTTCTCGAAGACGGCCCGTACGTAGGCGGGGAGTCGCTGCTTCTCGTCGGCCACCAGGGCGCCCCGCATGGCCTTGACGCTGTTTACCGGGAAGACGGAGGGCATTCCGATCCGCAGACCGTAGTGCCGCGCCCAGTCCCCGAGGTCCTTGGCGTAGTAGCGCGCCTTCGGCGGGACCGGGTTGGTGCGTTGCTCGTACACACTCGGGTTGACCGCGTTGAAGACTCCCCCCACCAGGATCGGACGCCAGACCAGATCGGCTCCAGCCTCCGCTGCGAGCTCCCCGATCCGGTGGAAGGCCAGATAGGTCCAGGGACTGGAGCAATCGAAGAAGAACTCGAGCTCTGACATCGCCTCCTCGGCTCACCCCTTAAGCTTACTGTACCGCTGTATCTTACACCTGGGCTTCGGGGATTCTCCGTCGCGAAAAAAGTGGCGCTCCGCGGTTGCGATTGGAATACACCGCTTGACGTCGGGGGAGAACCTCGCGTATCCTTCCCCGACTTCGGTCCACATGGGGGAGGACCCGCTTCGATGAACAGCTGGAAACAATGAACCTCTTGGCAATCCACCACTCGATGCGAGACCTGCGCGCATTCGACGGCAGGCTGTTGGGCGCGGGGGCCTCCCTGCCGCTCTTCGGCGCTGCGCGCGCGCAGTCCGTCATGCCGGTGGTTGGCGCGCACGCGCGAGGGGATCCAGCACCCTAGGAAGCTCCGCTGTCGTTTTTGACGGCCTTCCGGGTGCAGACCCGGAAGGCCGTTTTCTTTGCCAACCCGGGTTCCGTGAGTTCAGCAGACGACTGCAACGAGAGAACCCATCATGCTGACCCAGAGAGACGACTCCGACCGACAGATCATCGAGCGCTACACCGATCAGCCCGCCCTGATGCCGCCGCCGGTGCGCCGCCGCGTCGAGGAGCGCTTCGGCGGTGAGCCGGTCCAGCTCTACGCCCTGTCCGACCTGGACGGCTCGCTCCGGCTGAGCCAGACCTGGCTGGCGTTGGGGAGCCACGCGATCGCCGTCGCCCGGGAGCGGGGCGAGGAGGTGGAGGTTCAGAGCTTCGAACGCGCGCGGATCGGGGGCGTGCGCCTCGAGCCCGGCCTCTCCTGCAACACCCTTCGATTCCTGGCCGGGTCGGGCGAGCCGGCTCTGGCACGGGTGCGCTTCACCCACCGCCAGCGCCGCGCCATGGAGAACCTGCAGTTCGTCGTGGAGCAGCAGCTCGACGGAAGGGAGATCCCGCCGGCGGATCCGGATGCGGTCTACGCCGAGGGCGTGGCATCGCCGATTCGCGAGGCCCAGGCCCTCGTCGCGGGCAACGACATGGCAGTGCTCTGGCGGCTGCTCGCATATCTGAAGCCCTACCGCGGGCAGGTGGTCTTCGGCCTGGCCTCGGCGGCGCTTCTAACCGGCCTCACCCTGGTGCCTCCGTATTTGACTGGGTATTTGATCGACGAGGTGATCCGGCCCGTCCAGGCGGGGGACCGCACCGTCGCCGAAGTGAGTCGGACCGCCTGGATGGCGGTGGCGGCCATTGCGGTCGTCTACGCGCTGCGTCAGGTCTGTGCCTGGGCCCGCTTGCGCTGGATGGCGATCCTCGGCGAGCGGGTGGCGCGCGACCTGCGCACGGAGCTCTACGAGCACCTCCAGAAGCTCAGTCTGAGCTTCTACTCACGCAAGAAGACCGGCAGCTTGATCACCCGGGTGAGCTCGGATACCGATCGCCTCTGGGAATTTCTGGCCCTCGGCGTCGTCGACGTCTCGCTCTCGATGGTCATGTTGGTCGGACTCTCGTCCGTGCTGATCTGGCTGGACTGGCGTCTCGGACTGATCATGACGATCCCGGTGCCCTTTCTCTGTGTCTGGGTCTTCCTGCACGGGCGGCGCATGAACGTGCTCTTCCTGCGGGCCTGGCGGAAGTGGTCGCGGCTCACCGACATCGTCTCCGACACGATTCCCGGGATGCGGGTCGTCAAGGCCTTCCACCAGGAAGACCGGGAGATGCAGCGCTTTCACGAAAGAAACTGCTCCGCCACCGACGAGTTCAACCGGATCCACCGCGTGTGGACATCCTTCTGGCCGAGACTGATGTTCGCGGTGCGCGGAATGGTGGTGCTGGTGTGGGTCTTCGCGATTCCGCGGGTGATCGGCAGCGACAGCGAGCTGGGGCCCACGCTTTCCTCCGGAACATTCGTGGCGTTCCTGCTCTACATGACCATGTTCATCAATCCGATCGACATCATCGGGCAGATGGCACGGATCATGAACCGAGCTACGAGTTCGGCCCACCGGATCTTCGAGGTGCTGGACACCGAGCCCCAGATCGTCGACCCGCCGGAACCGGTGCGACTCGATCCGGTGCAGGGACGCGTCACCTTCGAGGAGGTCAGCTTCGCCTACGACGGGGTGCGGCAGGTGATCAAGGGGATCTCCTTCGACGTGCTGCCCGGCGAGATGATCGGTCTGGTCGGCCCATCGGGCGGAGGAAAGACCACCGTAGTCAACCTGATCGCGCGCTTCTACGAGGCGAGCGGAGGAAGCGTGAGCATTGATGGCGTGGACATCCGCAAGCTCGCCATCGGTCACTACCGGCGTCAGCTCGGGATGGTGCTGCAGGAGCCGTACCTCTTCCACGGGACGGTGGCGGAGAACATTCGCTACGGAATGCCGGAGGCGAGCTTCGACCAGGTGGTGGATGCCGCTCGGGCCGCCAACGCCCACGACTTCCTGTGCAAGCTCTCGCATGGTTACGAGACGATGGTGGGCGAGCGGGGCCACACGCTCTCGGGCGGTGAGCGCCAGCGGATCTCGATCGCTCGCGCGATTCTCTCGGATCCGCGCATCCTGATCCTCGACGAGGCCACCAGCAGCGTCGATACGGAGACGGAGTACAAGATCCAGGAGGCGATGGAGCGCTTGACCTCCGGTCGCACGGTCTTCGCGATCGCACACCGGCTCTCCACGCTTCGTCGGGCATCGCGGCTCTTCGTGATCGAGGATGGTTGCCTGACCGAGCAGGGCACGCATAGGGAGCTCCTTGGGCGGCCGGAGGGAACCTATCGAAGGCTCTACGAGCTCCAGCGCGAGCTCACCGGAGCCGGACAGCGAAAGCGGTAGAGAGGAGAAAAGAGAATGACGAGAGCGAATCTACAGCGAGCACCCAGGCGAGAGGGACTGCGGCTCGAGCGGGGATCCGACGGGCAGCTCTGGGCAGGGCTGGGCGACGCCGCGCGCGCAGTGCGGGTCACGCGGTGCTTCCCGTGGTCCGAGCCGAGCCGCTACCTCTCGCTTCGCGATGGAGAAGACGAGGAGGTCGCTCTGATCCGCGACCTCGCGGAGTTGGGTCCGGATTCCCGTCGCGCCCTGGCAGAGTCCTTGATCGAGGCGGGCTTCGTGCTCCAGATCGAGGGAGTCGAGGAGGTGGAGGAGGAGATCGAGATCCGGACCTTCCGCGTGCGTACGCGACAGGGTGTTCGCTCGTTCCAGACCTTGCGGGACGAGTGGCCGCGCCAGATGCCCGGGGGCGGCGTGCTGATTCGGGACGTGGTGGGCGATCTCTACTTCATCCCCAGCCCCGCCTCACTGGACGAGAAGAGCCGGAAGCTGCTCTGGGCCTTCCTGGACTGAGCGCGCGGGGAGCAGCGGGGACGTTGTTGAATGTTCAACTTTTCGGGGACCGAAAAGTTGAACATTCAACAACGTCCCCGCTCCAGGAACTTCTGGTAGTCCTCGGGCGTATCCAGGTCGGTCGCGCCCTCCGGAAAGGGGACCCGTGCCACCTCCGCCTCGCGAGCTTGGAGGACGGACTTTGCACCCCGATCGCCGCTCAAGCGGCTGAGGTCGGCGAAGTGGCGCCGTGAGAACAGCGCCGGTGCTCCGAAGGTTTCCGCGTAGGTGCAGGCGACGATCTCCCGATCGCCGCCCTCGAAGACCTCGATCAGCCGGTCGAGGAGAGCGGGGTGGATCCGGGGCTGATCGACCGGGGCCAGGATCGCGGCATCGAACTCGGGTCGCCCGGCCTGGACTGCTTCGATTCCGACGCGGATGGATCCCGCCAGTCCCTCTTCCCAGTTGGGGTTCTCGATCACGTCCAGGCTCAGCTCCGACACCTCGCGGCGTACCGCCTCCGTTGAGGCGCCGACGATGACATAGACACCCTGGCATCGGGAGGCCAGCGCGGTTTCGGCGGCCCGGCGCACCAAGGTGATCCCGTCGATCCGGAGCAGCTGCTTGGGCGAGCCCATCCGGCGCGACCCACCCGCTGCGAGGACGACGGTCGCGACGCGAGTCACGCGCCCGGGTCGTGAATGGGGCCCTTGCGCTCGCACAGCCAACCTCCTGAGCGCCCGGCCAGCACGGCCTGGATCTCGGCGACCAGGGCCAGGGCGATCTGCTCGGGAGACTCCGCTCCGATGTCGAGCCCGGCGGGCCCGTGCAGTCGCTCGAGCTGCTCCGGGGTGAAGGAGACTCCCTCCTCCCTGAGATCCCCGAGCAGCGACTCCGTCCGTCTACTCGGTCCCAGGATGCCGATGAAGCGCGCCGCCGAGGGCACCAGAAAGCGCAGCAGGCTGCGGTCGTGGAGGTAGTGGTGGGTCATGACGAGAGCTGCGGAAGTTCCGTCCGCCTCCACGCATTCTCCGACCCGCTCCGCTTCACACAGCACCACGTCGCTCGCTTCCGGGAAGCTCTCCCGGCGGGCATAGGCGGGGCGCCAGTCCACCACGACCACCTCCCAGCCGAGCTCGATTGGCGATGCGCACCACGGGGACGGCGTCGGGGCCCGCCCCGAAGACCAGGAGACGCGGCGGAGGCCGGACCACCTCGATCAGGATCTTCCCCGCTTCGTCCTCCAGCAGCGAATCGCGCTCCCGCTCAGCGGCCTGGCGGGCGGCGCGCTCGATCTCCGCGGAGCCGGCCGCCGGCCCGCTGAAGCGCCCGTCCGGGTACAGGGCCCAGTGGGTGGCGAGCGCCGCCTTTCCCGCCAGGGCGGTGGCGATCACCCCCGGCTTTCGTTCGCGAATGCACTCCGCCACGAGATCCAGCGGACCGGGAGCTTCGCCGTCGACGCGCTCCAGCAGCACGTCCACCGCCCCGGCACAGCCGAGTCCCAGACCCCAGATGATGTCGTCCTCCGAGCGCATGTCGTAGCGGACGATCCGCGGCTCCCCCGCCTCGCGGACGCTCCTGGCATGCTCGAGGAGGTCTCCCTCCAGGCAGCCGCCGCTGATCAGACCGATGATCCGGTCGTCGGGCAGGACCAGCATCCGGGCCCCGACGCGCCGGTAGGTGGAGCCCTCGGTGTGCACCGCACTGGCGAGCACTCCCGCTTCTCCCGACTCCCGCAGCATCTGGAAGGCGCCGAGGATGTCGCGGAGCTCCCTCACGGCACTTCGCCCTCGAGGATCGCCTCCCGCACGATCTTCGACGGAGCGCCGGTGCTGGTCAGCCAGAGCTGGTGGACCGCGCGGGTGGCACCCACGTGCAGGAGCCGACGCGCCATCGGCTCGTCGGCGAAGTGCGACTCGCTGACACCCACCAGGATCACGTAGTCGAACTCGAGCCCCTTGACCTGCTCGATCTCCGTCACCTCGACGCCCGGCGCAAAGCGGAAATCCTGATCGCGGACGAGATGCAGACGCGGCACCTCACTCCTCTCCAGCCCGGAGTAGTAGAGCTCGCTCGAGCTCGGGGACGGGGTGAGCACGGCGACCGACGCCAGGGGCTCTTCGCTTGCCAGCTCGGTCAGCGCATCGGCGAGGGCGGCGATGCAGGCGCCGTCGTCGGTGTGCTGGAAGAACTCCACCGGTGGTCCGGAGCGGGTGGTGATGAGGGGGACGTCGTCCTCGCGCAGCTTCCCGAGCAGGGCGGCTGCGAACTCGCCGATCTCCCGGGAGGTGCGGTAGCTCACCTGAAGGGTGTCGACCTCGGTTCCTTTGATTTTCAGATGAGAGAAGAACTCGGTCCAGGAGGTGAATCCCGCGTCCTGCATCACGTGCTGCTGGGTGTCGCCGGCCAGGGTGAGGCTCTGGTGCTCGTCGAGGCAATCGATCAGGACCTTCACCTCGGTGGGCGAGAAGTCCTGCACCTCGTCGATGGCGACGTGTCTGTATTCGACCCGGCGCTTGGAACCCGCGGTGATGGGGCCCACTCGCATCTGCCAGGCGCGCAGCAACAGCGCATCGTCCTCTTCATCGAGCTCGCCCGGAACTTCTCGATCGCCTCCCAGCCAGGAGGCCAGCTCCTCGTTGCGTCGCCGGCAGTAGTTGGTGATCTCCTCGAGCTCCCGCTCCCGGAAGGCATCCGGCGCGGTCTCGCGAAGGACCTCGTCGAGGAGCGCTCGCCCGGTCAGCACGCTGGCCAGGTCATCGATGACCTGGCTGGGGGTGGCCGGGCCCGCGACGCGCTTCACCTGCCGTTCCAGAGCGACCAGAAGGGAGGGGTGCAGTTTCAAACGCGTGACCTGGGCCGGCGTGTCCTCGCGGTGACGGTTGGGGAGATCCGGGAAGAGCCGGCGGCGTTGCTCCGCCGCCCACTCTCTGAAGGTGCGCACCTGGACGCGCTCGACACCGAGGGCGGGCAGAACGTGACTGACGTAGTTGCGGAGTGCTGGTGAGAAGACCACGAAGAGCGTGCGACTCGAGTCGATGTCGGGGTTCTCGTAGGCGAGGTAGGCGATGCGGTGGAGGGCCACCGTCGTCTTGCCAGAGCCCGCGGCACCGCGGATCACCACGAAGCCGGAGTCGGGACGCGTGATCAGATCGAACTGCTCCGGGTCGATCAGGCCGGCGATATCCGGCAGGTGCTTGTCCGCTCGTCGCCTCGAGCCGGAGAGATCGGTTCCGAGGCGCCTCCCGGAACCTTCGCTGACGCCGTGGACGCGGAGGGCCGCGCCTTCGCCTCCCGAGAGGCGAGGTGCCTCGCGGCGGGTTCGTCTCCATTCGTCGGGGCGTGCGGGATCGGCGAGGAAGGTGCCCTCGGGCGCCTCCACCCGCTCCAGGGTGCCGTTGCGGATCGCGAGGGTGCGCCGAGCCAGGACGCTCCCCTGGACGGTTCGACCGTTGATCTCCTCTTCGTACTCGTCCCCCTGTTGGTAGCGGTAGAAGAGCTGAGCGATCGGGGCGTCACGCCAGTCGACGATCCGCAGACCCTGCTTCAGGTAGGTGCCCTTGCCCAGGCAGAGGTCTCGGATCCGGTCTCCCTCCTGGAGGCGGAGGTGAGCGAAGTAGGGAGAGCCGTGATCGACCCGGGGTGCGCTCCGGGACTTTCGGAGCTGCTGCAGGAGCGCCGTCTGGAGGTTCCAGCGGGCGTTGAGCGCGGAGCGTTCGAAGTAGTCCATCTCGCCGCGGAGCAGCTGTTCGCGGATCCGCTCGAGATCGTCGACCAGAGAGTCCTCCGAGGGAGGCTCCGACAGGGGGAAACGTTCCAGGGCCGCGGAGACCCGTTCGAGCAGTTTCAGCTCCTCGGTCACGATCGGGTGGTTCACGCTTCGTCTCCGCCCGCCCTCATCGGGGGAATCCTCTCGTGTAGAGGAAATCCCGCGAAAATCCAAGTCTCATCTTGCGCAGGCGGTCCTGGCGGGAAATTCGTGCGCGTTCCGTCTCTCGTCCCCCAGGGTTGTTCCCGGAATTACTGGAGGTCTGGCTCGGCCGGGACCCACCCCTTCCGCGCCAGCGCTTCGCTGGCCATCTCCTCGGCGGGTCGGTAGATCGCCACGGCGGAGGTCTCGCCGGCCTCGAGCTCGAGGTCCCGCGACATGGGCTCCCAGCGCTCGCCGCGCTTCACGGCGAGCACGACGAAGGGGTCCGGGCTGTCGGCTGCAGTCGGCCGGCTCTCCGGGGCGGCAGGTGCGTCGCCTGCCGCCTCCGGCGCCCCTTCCGGCTCCAGTCGACGGTACTTCCGGACTGCGACGTCGCCGTGGCGGAATCGTACGTGCCAGCGTTCCACATCCTTGGGTCCGTCGAAGAGAACGCGGCTCTCCTGCTTTTCGACGATGCGGGAGGTGACCTCGCTACTGCCCGGGTTCACCGCGACGTAGCTGTCGCGAACACCGAACTCGTCGCGAGCCTCGCCGGTAAAGTGGCTGTTCACCTCGTTGTTGGCGGTGAGGCCGAACACCGCCCGCGCCCGTTCCAGGCGCATTCGCGCGAGCGTGCGTAGCTCGAGGGCGTTGCCGTAGACGACGGGGAAGCCGCGCTCCTGAGCCGCGCGACAGTGCCCCGGATTGCTGTCGGCGAAGATTACATGTCCCCCGTTCTCTCGGAGAATCTCACCCAGTGCGAAGCCCAGCTCCTCGGCGCCGAGGATCACCAGGGCGTCACGTCCCGGGGTGCGCACACCCAGCATTCGCGCCACCAGAGCGGCGGTTCCCCCTTGAACGACGACGGTGAAGGCGATGGTCAGGAAGACCAGCGCGCGGATCTCGGCTCCGCCGGCGATGCCGGACTCCTCCAGGATGACCGCAGCCAGCGAGGCGACGGCGGCGGCGACCACTCCCCGAGGTGCGACCCAGGAGAGAAAGGCCTTCTCGCGCTTGTCGAGCTCCGAGCCGATCGTGCTCAGGATCACTCCCAGGGGCCGGACCAGGAATACCAGAACCGCGACGCTGGCCACGCCGGGCCAGCCGAGGCCGGTCACCTCGCTGATCCGGACGTCTGCGGCGAGCAGCACGAAGAGAATGCCGATCAGGCCTACAGTGAGATGCTCCGAGAACTCGCCGAGCTCCTGGCTCACGCGGGTCTCCATGTTTCCGACCACCACGCCGGCCACGGTGACCGCCAGGATTCCGCTCTCGCTGACGACGCTGTCGCAGACCTCGAAGATGACCAGCGCCGTTCCGATCACGAAGAGGTTCTCCAGACCCTCGGGAATCGCTTTCCGGAGTCGCAGCACCCCGACGACCGCGAAGCCGAAGGCCAGGCCCGCTCCCGCTCCGAATCCCAGACGGTAGAAGAGGCCGAGAAGGCCGGAGGTAAAGGAATCGAGGCTGGGGGTGAGAACGATTTCGAGAGTGACCACCGCCAGAATCGCGCCGATCGGATCGATCAGCACACCCTCGGCCTCGAGCACGGTGGCCAGTCGCGGCCGCAGTGGGACGTTTCGGAGCAGCGGACGAATCACCGTGGGGCCGGTGACGATGACCAGGGCTCCGAACAGGATCGAGAGTCTCGGCGACCAGCCCATGATCGATCCGGCGGCGAGAGCACCGCCCGCAGCGGTGACCAGGGCCCCAACGGTGACGAGTCTCCGGATCGCGGAGCCCTCCCGGCGCAGCCGTCGAAGGTCGAGATTCAGGCCACCCTCGAAGAGGATCACGGCGACGGCCAGAGAGACGAGGGGAAAGAGACCCTCGCCGAGGGATCGCGGAAGGATCAGCCCCAGCCCGTCGGGCCCCAGGAGGATCCCGGCCGCGAGGAGAGGCACGATGCTGGGAACCCGCAGGTGACCTGCGACGAGCTGGGCGACGACCCCCGCACCCAGAGCGAGGGCGAAGGTGAAGCTCGGGTCCATCTGGTCCATTGGTGAGGAAACCTATCACTCTTGGGGGTCTGCTTTCCTTCCCCGGAGTAGAATGGGGCTGTGGATGTCGCCCACTTTCTGACCGAGCTGGTCCTGCTGATCGCCTTCGCCGCTGCTGGCGTCGCGCTCTTCGAGAGACTTCGGCTCCCCTCCATCGCAGGCTTCCTGGTGGTGGGTGCGCTGGTGGGGCCCGGAGGCGTCGGTCTGATCTCCGATCCGGAGCAGGTCCGCAGCCTCGCCGAGTTCGGCGTGGTCTTCCTGCTCTTCGAGATCGCCCTCGAGCTTCCCGTCGAGCGGCTCTGGCGCGTCTGGCGGATCTCCCTCTTGGCGGGTGGGCTCCAGGTGAGCCTCACCGTGGTTCTGGTCGCCGCCAGCGCCTCGCTTCTCGGCGTCACGTCGAGTACTGCCCTGGTCCTCGGGCTGCTGGTGGCCATGTCGAGCACGGCCTTGGTGATGCGCCTTCTGTCCGAACGGGGGGAGATCGACGCACCTCACGGTCAGCTCGTCATCGGCATCCTGCTCTTCCAGGACATCTGCATCGTGTTCTTCCTGCTCGGGATTCCGGTGATCGCCGGGGAGACGCCCGCCTCCGCCTTTCCCTTTCTCATCGCCCTGATCCGCGCCGTCGTCGCTCTGACGGTGTTCTTCGTGGTCGCGCGCTTTCTTCTTCCCCGATTGCTCGAGAGAGTGGCACAGCTGCGCTCCCAGGAACTGTTCAGCATGATCGCCGTTCTGGTGGTGGTGGGGGCCGCCGTCTCCGCCGAGCGGATCGGGTTGACCCTCGCAGTGGGCGCCTTCCTGGCCGGGCTCGCGGTGAACTCGACGGCCTACGGCCATCAGCTGTTCGCCGAGGTGATACCGCTCCGCGGAGTCTTGCTCGGCGTCTTCTTCACCGCCGTGGGGATGCTCTTCGATCCCGAGACCGCCCTCGAACAGGCGGGCGGCGTGATTCTCTTCGCGTCCGCCGCCATCTTCTTGAAGGCGGGGATCGTGGTCGCGGTGGTGGCGCTCGTGCTTCGCCAGGGGCTTCGTCTGGGGATCCTGTCGGGCTTCTCCCTCGCCCAGACCGGTGAATTCTCCTTCATACTGGCGGCGGTGGCCGCGTCCGCCGGACTCCTCGACGAAGGTCTCCAGCAGGTCTTCATCGCGGGATCGGTGCTCTCCCTGCTCGCGACCCCCTTCCTGGTGCGCGCGGCTCCGGCGCTGGCGGCACAGCTGACCCGTCGCACTCCCTTCACGCAGCGGCGGGCGGATGAAGTGAGTCTCTCGGACCACGCCGTGCTGATTGGCTTCGGTCTGGCGGGACGCAACCTGGCCCGGGTGCTCCGCGCGCTGGAGATCCCCTACGTGGCCGTCGAGACCAACGCGGCGGCGGTGCGGGAGGCACAGGCTCAAGGCGAGGAAGTGATCTACGGGGACGCCACACGCTCCGTGCTCCTGCAGCGCGTCGGGATCGCCCGGGCGAAGCTGATCGCCGTGGCGATCACGGACCCGACCGCGACGCGCCAGATCGTCCAACTCGCCCGCTCGCTCAGTCCCAAGGCCGCGATCCTGGCGCGGACGCGCTACGTCCTCGACGTGGATCGCCTCCAGATGTCCGGTGCCAACGTTGTCGTGGCCGAAGAGCTGGAGGGCACCATCGATCTGGTCTCCGAGACGCTGCGCATCTTCGGGATCGCCGAAGGGGCGATCGAGCGCTTCACCGGCGAGCTTCGGGACGAGGGCTACGAGATGCTCCGGATGCCCTCTGCGCTGGCGCTCGATCCCTGGCTCACCGAGCTGCTCGAGCGAGTCTCGACGGAGTGGATCGAGGTGCCCGCGAGCTTCGAGGGGGAGGCGAGCCTGGCCGATCTGGAGTTTCGGGCCCGGACCGGCGCCAGCATCCTGGCGGTGGATCGGGGAGGTACGACGAGCCCGAACCCCCCGCCATCCTTCGCGATTCGAGCCGGAGATCGGCTGCTGGTCTTCGGAGGCCCCGAGGCGGTGGCTCGCACCCGCGATCTGCTGGGAACCGGCGCGAGCCAATGAGGGCTCCGCCCCCCAGTCGATTCCCGCAGCGTGATTCATCCAAACCCGTCACCGTTTCAGGGCGCCCGGCAGACTGCCGATGCGTGTCCGCAAGAGGAGAGGAACGATGGGATTTCTGATCTTTCTGATTGCCGTGGGAGGCGTGGTCTTCTACGTGGTCTCGCTCTACAACCAGCTGGTGAAGCTCCGCAACGGAGCCGAGAGCGCCTGGAGCGACATCGACGTCCAGCTCAAGCGCCGCTACGAGCTGATTCCCAACCTGGTGGAGACGGTCAAGGGCTACGCCGAGCACGAGAAGGGCACCTTCACGGAGGTGACGAACGCTCGCTCCCAGGCGATGCAGGCCAGCGGGCCCGAGGCGAAGGCGGCAGCCGAAGGGAATCTCACGCGGGTGCTGAAGAGCCTCTTCGCGGTGGCCGAGGCCTACCCCGAGCTCCGCGCCAACCAGAACTTTCTCGCGCTGCAGGAAGAGCTCTCGAGCCTGGAGAACGCCATCCAGAACGCGCGGCGGTACTACAACGCGGTGGTGCGCGATCTCAACACCCGCTGCGAAGCCTTCCCGAGCAACCTGGTGGCGAACAACTTCGGCTTCGAGAAGAAGGAGTATTTCGAGCTCGACGCGCCCGAGGAACGCACCGCTCCTTCGGTCAGCTTCGGTACCTGATGATGGGGCGCCCGGTCCAGCTGATCCTCGCGGTCCTGGCACTCTGGATTCCCGCCGCGGCCGCCGGCGAGGCGATTCGTTCGTTCGCGACGGAGATTCAGCTCGAGACCGAGGACGCCTTCACCGTCGAGGAGACGATCCGGTACGACTTCGGGTCCCAGCACCGCCACGGGATCTACCGCGAGATTCCGATTCGCTACGGCCGCGGCCGGGCGGCGGACTACCGGATCTCCCTCGACGTGGAGTCGGTCACGGACGAGATCGGCACCGCCCAGCCCTACCGGATCACGACCAGCGGAAGGAATCTGCGCATCCGCATCGGCGATCCGAACCGCAAGGTCACGGGAACCATGACCTACGTGATTCGCTATCGCGTCAAGCGCGGGATCCTCTACTTCGACGATCACGACGAGCTCTACTGGAACGTGACCGGGACCGATTGGCCGGTTCCGATCGACGGCGCCGAGGCAGTGGTCTTCCTCCCGGAGGGTGCACCCCTGGAGCTGATGACATTCAATTGCTTCACGGGACCGATGGGCGCCGTCGGCTCCGACTGTCGGGAGCGGGCCTCCGCTGGCGTCGTTTCCTTCGCGACCGATCGCCCGCTCCGCGCCCAGGAGGGGCTCACCATCGCGGTGTGGCTTCCCAAGGGTGTTCTCACCCAGCCGACCGCGCTCGAGAGGTTCCTCTCCAGACTTGGTGACTATCTGAGCCTCTGGATTCTCCTGCCCCTCGGCACCCTCCTGGCCTTGTCCCACCTCTGGCGCAGCCGGGGTCGGGATCCCGGCGGAAGGGACGCCGTCCCGGTTTCCTACGAGCCCCCTGAAGGAATGACTCCCGCCGAGCTGGGGACGCTGGTGGACGAGAAGGTCGACATCGAGGACATCACCTCGTCGATCCTCGACCTCGCGGTGCGGGGATTTCTCGAGATCGAGGAGCTCGAGGCCACGAAGTTCCTGTTCTTCTCCGATCGCGATTTCGCCCTCGTCGAGAAGAGGAAGCCCGACGCGAGCCTCCGGCCCCACGAGCAGCTGCTTCTCTCCCGCCTGTTCTCTACGGGGAGCCGGGTGACGATCTCCTCGCTCAAGGAGAAGTTCTACAAGCACCTCCCCGAGCTCAAGACTTCCCTGTATCAGCAGCTGAGCGGGGCTCAGGGCTATTTTCCGGTGTCGCCGGATCGGGTGCGCAAGGGCTACGCAATCGCTGGCGGGGTCCTCCTGGGCCTGGGCGTGCTGGTCCTCGCGCCGTTCTCGCTCGCTCTCCCAGGGATGGCGCTGATCGCCTGTGGGGCGATCATCCTGGCGTTCTCGCGCATCATGCCCCGACGCACCCGAAGAGGACGAAAGGTCTACGAGGAGATTCTCGGCTTCAAGGAGTTCGTGGAGAGGGTGGACGCCGACCGGCTCGAGCGGATGGGCGCCCGTTCGGTGGGGCAGTTCGAGAAGCTGCTGCCCTACGCGATCGTGCTCGGGGTTGCCGACCAGTGGGCCGATGCCTTCGCGGGAATCTACACCGAGCCTCCGAACTGGTATCGCTCTCCCCGCTACACCCACGGCTTTGCGCCGCGTCTCTTCGTCGGTGACCTGGGACGTTCTCTCAGCACCATGGGACAGACGATGTCTTCCGCGCCGAAGTCGAGCGGATCCGGAGGCAGCGGATTCGGCGGCGGTGGCTTCAGCGGTGGCGGCTTCGGCGGGGGTGGCGGTGGAAGTTGGTGAGCCGTCTCGTGCGCTCCCTGCCTTCGGCCGGGGCGCTTCTCGGGACTGCGCCGCCCGCGGCTGTTGTGCCATCATGGGCTTCATGGACCCGCTCTTCCCGCTGCCCGCGCGGCAGCTCGGTCCCTGACGCTTGACGATGGGGTCCCAGCTGATTCAGCTCCTCAAGCTCGCCCGCCCCTGGCACTGGATCAAGAACGGCTTCGTCCTGGCGCCGGTTCCCTTCGCCCTCGCGGTCGGGGCGGAGCTGAATCTGCCCGTGTTCTTCCTGGGGCTGCTCGGGTTCTCCCTGGTCAACTCCGCCGCCTATGCCTTCAACGACATGCGCGACGTGGAAGCAGATCGCCTCAGCCCCGCCAAGCGGAGCCGTCCGGTGGCATCGGGAGCGGTCTCCCCCGCCCTGGCGCTGGCTCTGGCAGCGAGCCTGGCGCTGATCGGATTGACGCTCTGCTGGCTCACCGGGGTGCAGGCGGCGATCGTCCTCGCCCTCATCTACCTGAGCACCAACCTCGTCTACTCGCTGGGCGCCAAGAATCTGCCGGTGCTGGATGTCTTCCTGCTCGCCTCGGGCTTCTTGATCCGCGTGCTCCTGGGCTGCGCGCTGGTCGGTGCAGCACCGTCCAACTGGCTGCTGCTGTGTTCGTCCGCGCTGGCCCTCTTTCTCGCCTTCGGCAAACGCCGGGCCGACCTGGTGGCTGGACTCACCAGCGAGCACCGCGCCTCGCTCTCCGGATACACGCTCGGGTTCCTGGATTCCGCCCTGGCGATCACCGCGGGAATCGCCTTGTTCGCCTATGCCCTCTACAGTCAGGAATCGCCGGCCTTCGTCGAGGGGCGGCAGCTGGTCGGTCTCCCCTTCGTGGCATTCGGCATCCTCGACTACCTGCGGGTGGCGATGCGAGAGGGCGTGGGTGGATCTCCGGTGGAGCTGGCCTACCGCTCGCGATCCCTGCAGATCGCGGTGCTCGGCTGGGCGATCGCCACCGCCTGGAGCCTCGGTCTCTCAGTTCCGATCGGATAGTCGCAATCGCGGCGAAACCGAAGCAACTCCGCGGCTGTGGTATCTGGCTTTCGTCCGCACCCGATCTGCCGCATCCTTTTGGCTCGGAGGGGAACGGAGTCGCGAGTGGGCTGGTTGCCTCGGGTACTGCTGGTGATCGGGTTCACGTGTGGACCGCTCGCCAACCCGGGTGCCGCGGAAGAACGGCAGCCGTGGCTCGAGGTGACGGCACCTGGAGAGGAGCGATCCACCATATCCTCGCCACTGATCGAGGTGAAGGGGAGGGCGAGCGCTCGGCGGAGCCGCGGTCACGATCTGTTGATCGTTCTGGATCTCTCGGACAGCACCGTCCGCTCGTCCGGGTTGGATCTCGATGGAGATGGCGCCTCGGGTCGCACCGATCCTGATCTCCTCACCTGGCTGGCCGAGCAGCCCGGCGTGCGGGGAGGGCTGGTCAAACGACTCCAGGAGGCGGATTTCGACGACAGCATCTTGATGGCCGAGGTCGCCGCCGCGGAATCCCTGATCCAGCGATTGGATCTGCGTGTCTTTCGCATCGGAATCGTGGTGTTCTCGGACCGCGCGCGGGTGGCGGCGCCGCTGGGAAGTCCGCGCGGCCGCCTCACCGAGGCGCTCCGGAAGATCCGCCGTGAGTTCTTCGAGGAGCTTCGCGGCACCAACTTTGCCGACGCCATCCAGCTGGCGCACGCCGAGCTGATACCGGATCCCGGCGACGCGGGAGATCGCCGGGCCTCCCGCGAAGACCGCGAGCGCTCCATTCTCTTTCTCTCCGATGGCGCACCCACGCTCCCTGTCCACGCGGACCGCGCCCAGGTCCATGCTCTCCAGGCCGCTCGCGCCGCCGGCATCGCTGGCATCCGGATCTACTCCTTCGCCCTTGGCCGGGAAGCGGAGGAGGCGCTCGAGGTCTACCGCCGGATGGCGATATCGAGCGGTGGGCGGTTCGAGAAGATCGGGCGGCCGGCAGATGCGATCGCGCGCCTCCGGCAGGTCGACCTGGCAGACCTGGAGGAGCTTCGCGTGGTGAACCGCTCCACTGGGAAGTCGGTGCGAGCTCTTCGAGTCTTTCCCGACGGGTCCTTCGACGGCTTCGTGGAGCTCGCCCCGGGGAGGAACCTGGTGGTGTTCACGGCAAAGGCGAGAGACGGCAGCATGACCTCGGTCAGTCGCGACGTGACCTCTCTGCGCGAGCCCTGCGGAGATGGCGACGGGGAGGGGTCCGACTGCGAGCGCCAACCGGGCACTCCTGGAGGAGCTGCGCCGCAGAACGCGTGAGACCGCGCTCTGGGCAGAGATCGAAAGAGGACGCAATATCCACCAGCGGCTCGAGGTTGAGATCGAGCCCGAGCCTCCTGAGGAACGCTGATGCTCCGAGCACCGATGATCGCGAGTCTGGCCCTCGCACTGACCTGGGGCGGGCTCGCCTGTGCCGGTCCTGGCGTTCGCGAGCAGCAGTCGCTGGTGGCGGAGAGGGAGGCGGAAGCCAGACAGGCGGCCGCCGAGGCGCAGGTCGACCGCGTGGAGGCCGAGGGCGGCAAGGTGGAGGCGCAGGCGGCGCTGGCCGAGCGCTACGCCACCGGACGCGGCGTCAAGACGGATCTCGAGCAGGCCGCGCAGTGGTACCGGCGCGCCGCCGAGCAGGGCGACGCCGAATCCCAGTATCGCCTCGGCCTTCTCTATGACTACGGCGCCGGCGTCAGCGCGGATCCCGCCCAGGCGGTCGCCTGGCTGCGCAGGGCCGCGGAGCAGGGCCACGTCAAGGCACAGCGGCAGATGGGAGCGATGTACGATTACGGTTTCGGCGTACCGCTGGACCACGCGGAAGCGGTGCGCTGGTATCGCCAAGCTGCGGAGGGCGGTGACGCCCAGGCTCAGGCGGCCCTCGCGGCGCTGTATTCCGGCAAGGAAGGAGTCCCCGTCGACCACGCCGAGGCGGCGAAGTGGTACCGGCGCGCCGCCGAGCAGGGCGGTGCGAGAGATCAGTACAATTTCGCGGTGAGCTACGACATGGGCCTGGGCCTTCCGAAGGATCCCGCCAAGGCTGCTCGCTGGTATCGCAAGGCGGCGGAGCAGGGACTGGCCGACGCCCAGTATTCCCTGGGTCAGATGTACGCGGAGGGGCGCGGGGTGCGGAAGGACCCGGTCAATGCCTACATGTGGCTGAGCCTCAGTGACGGTGCCGGGTTCGAGAGAGCCCACCGGGCGCTGGTGGCCTTGGAGTACCAGCTCACGGCCCAACAGATCGACCTCGCCGAGGCATTGGCCATGGAATGGCTCGCTGGCAGGGCTTCCGAGGAGGCGCGGGACGACGAAGCCTCACCGGCAGCAGATCCGCGAAGACGAAGCCCTTCCGCTCGTTGATCTCGCTCAGTCGCTGGCGAGCGGATACTGCTCCTGGAGGGCGCATCGTCTGGCGCCGATCCGCCCCTCGGCGCAGCCGCGCAGCGTGGAGGGGGCGGCCTCGTCACCGATCGCGAACAGGTAGCAGGTCGCCTCGACGCCGCTCCTTTCCGCGTTCTCGGTGCACTCGACAAGGGCCTTCTCATCGGCGGACGCCTGTGACCAGCTGCCGTAGAGGGCGGCGAACGCCCTCTTCCCGTTCTCGTCGACAGCCACGGCCAGGGCCTTCTTGCCCTTGGAAAGGCTGTAGACGTGCAGCGTTTCCTCGAACCCGCTGGTCCGGTCGAGCTCCGTCGTTGCACAGCCGAGACTCAGTAGCAGCGCGAGCAGCAGGGGAAGACGCATGGAGCTCTTCTTACAGCTTCGCTGGAAGTCTCGCCAGATCGGCTGCGAGCCGCCGCCAGCCTGCATCTCCCACCAGCTCGCGTAGATGCTGTGCTATCGGTGTCCGCAATCGAGCGCTCGTGAATCATTCGGGTCAACCCCAAGGAGCGACCAGCCAATGGCCACACGCATCTGGATCGACACCGATATCGGCACCGACGTCGACGATGCCCTCGCCCTCGCCTTTGCCCTCCGGCACCCGGAGCTGGAGCTGGTAGGGGTGTCGACTGTCTTCGGCGACGTGGAGCTCCGCTCGAAGATGGTCGACGTACTTCTCCGCCTGGGGGATGCCGAGCAGGTTCCCTCCCTGGTGGGGCTGGGCAAGCCCCTGACCGAGGGCCGCATCGGGGTCATGTTCGGCCACGAGGGACGGGGGCTCCTGGAGGACGCGGCACCGCAGCTCCGGACCGATTCCGATCCGGACCCGGCGCGCCGGGTCGACGCTCTCGCCCAGGCCATCGAGGCGGCCCGGCCGGATGCGCTGGTCGCGATCGGGCCGCTCACCAACGTGGCGGCGCTGCTCCGCGCCGGTGCGCAGCTTCCGCGCCTCTCGATCATGGGGGGCAAGACCGCTCCGGTGGAGAGCCAAGGGGGTGACGCCCACCATCGACGAGTGGAACTGGCACTGCGATCCCGACGCTACCGCGACGCTCCTGGAGCAGGAGCCGCCGAGCGTCGGGCTGCCGCGCGTCTTCCCGGCGGAGATCACCTTTCGCACTCCGCTCTCCCCGGGAGATCACACCGCCTTCGCCGACGGCGACGCCCTCTGCCGGGCCCTCGCTTCCATGAGCGAGATCTGGCTCGAGAAGCTCGAGGAGATCGGAAATCCCCGGCCGCGGATCCTCCTTCACGATCCCCTGACGGTTGCGTCCATCCCCGCCCCGGATCTCTGTCCCATGGAGCCACTCCGTCTCGAGAGAGACGAGGGCACCGGCTGCGTCCGCCGTCCGGGCCCCGCCAACGTCGAGGTCGCGACGGACGTCGATCCCCAGCGGATCCGGGACCTGGTGATGGCGACACTGCTCGGTGGATAGATCTCGGCTCAGGTCCCGGTCCACTCGATGGTGGCGGGGTCGCGGTCGAAGCCTCCGAACATTTCCGTCCAGCGGTAAGCGATCAGGAGATCCATCAGCTCCGACTTTCCACCGGCGCGCGTCTTGGCCATCTCCGCCTTCAGGATCTCCAAGGTCTCCAGCACCACCGGGCCGAACAGGTAGACCAGGTACTCTTCGGGAATGCGCGGCTGCGACTCGTCGATCTCACCGTTCTCGTCGAAGCGCGGCGGCGCCAGCGGCGGCACGTAGAAGACGTTGGGCTCGGTGCCGAAGCTCGGATGCAGGGGGATCGCCGCCTTCCACTGGTCCACCAGCTTGTAGATCGGGGCGTTCTGGTCGTCCCGGTAGCCCACGAAGCGGATCCGGCCCGGACACTGGCGGGCACAGGCGTTGACGACCTCCTTCTCGATGCGGGGGAAACAGAAGATGCACTTCTGCGCCACCTTGGTGGTGTGGTTGAAGTAGATCTTCTTGTAAGGACACGCCTCCATGCAGAAGCGGTAGCCGCGGCAGCGGTCCTCGTCGATCAGGACGATGCCGTCCTCCTCGCGCTTGATGATGGCATTGCGGGGACACGCCGCCATGCAGGCGGGTGGGTGCAGTGGTTGCAGATGCGCGGCAGATAGAAGTAGTAGGCGTTGGGATACTCGCCGCCGCCCTGGTCCTCGTCCCAGTTGGGACCCCAGTCGGGCTGCTCCCCCACCACCTTTAGATGGGCCTTCTGGCCCTGGCCGCCGAAGAAGACCTCCTCGTGGTTGAACTTCCAGGCGTCCCCGAAGTCCCGCCGCGAGGGCAGCTGCCCCGGACGCGCCGAGCCGTCCTCCCGGAACCCGCCCCCCGACTGCTCCCAGTCGCGCGGCGTCCCGCGCCCGGGCTGGGTGTTCACGGTGTTCCACCACATGTAATCCATGCCCTCGTCGCGGGTCCATAGACGCTTGCAGGCAATCGTGCAGGTCTGACAGCCGAGGCACTTGTTCAGATCCATTACCATCGCCAGCTGCCGCTGGATCTCCCCCGCCATCGCTACCTCCTCGCCGGGCGCCACACCCCCTGCAGGGCAGGGCCCGCGTCACGGGATACGAGGTCCCCTCACCTCCCACCGGTGGAAAGATCGGCCTCGGTCTCGTCAGCGCCGCCGTCCGCCGGGGGCGTTGCACCCCCCTGTCGCACCCGCAGCTCGATCTCGCCGGTGATCGCCTCGACGATCGCCTGGCTGAAGCTCGGCTTCCGTCCGTCGGCCTTCGCGGGGATGCGCAGGATCCCCAGGACCTCACCCCGCGAGACGTGATCCGGGAGCGGCGACTCGGAATCGGGAACCAGCACGAAACGGGGAATCGGCTCCCAGGAGAAGCCCTCCACCAGCACCACGTCGAGACCCTCGGGAAGTGAGGCGAGAGCGGTGTCGAGAGAGACGTCCGGGCTGGCGTCGTCGCTGCGCCGCGTGAAGGTGGCGAGCTGCTGGCGGGAGATCAGCGCGACGGACGCGGCGCCGGACTCGTAGAGGCGGAAGGAGTCCTTGCCGGGGCGATCCGCCAGAAATCCGTGGGAGGTGTGCTTGACGGTGCCGACGGCGAGACCCCGTGCGGTGAGATGGGGAATCAAGAGCTCCAGCAGCGATGTCTTGCCGCTTCCGGAACGACCCGAGACACCCACGACTACGGGACCGCTCATAGGCTCTCCACTTTCCTCGCCACCGCCCCGACCCTCGCAGTGCGCTGCGGCGGCCGGGAACGCCGCGGATGGGATCTTCCGGCTCGGCGGGACCCGTCTTCCTGCAGAAAGCGTACGCGAACTAGGGTCCGGAAGCCATGACGCGGGTCATATCCGCCTCGCCCGGCCACCGTGTAGCCTCGGGACAGAGCGGGGGAGCGGTCCCGAGTCGAGGGCTGAATGCGACGACAAATGGCCAACCCGGGTGGCAGCGCTCTTCGGGAGCGGGCGGACCGGTGGCTTCGCGTGGATCCGCGGCCGGTACCGGGCGCCCGGGTGATGCGCACCCTGCTGCGGACCGCTCACCTGATCGCAGGGGGTGCGCTCTACGGAGGCCATGTCTACGGGGTCGAGGCGGAACGGCTGGTGCCCGCGCTGGCGGCCGTCCTCGCCACAGGGGGCGCGTTTCTGGCGCTCGAGGTCTACCAGGCCTCGGTCTGGCTGATCCAGATTCGCGGGGTGGCCACCATGGTGAAGCTCGCCCTGGTGGCGGCTGTGGGGCTGTTCTGGGAGATTCGCGTGCTCCTGCTCACCCTCGCCGTGATCATCGGCGGAGTGAGTTCGCACATGCCGGGACGCTGGCGCTACTACTCGGTGCTCCACGGGCGGGTGGTGGGCCCCCAGGAGAGCGGCTGATTCCAGGGCGATCTGGCGCTCGGTGGCGGCCCGCACCGGTGGATTCCGCCTTTTCGCCCGGAGATTCCCACTGCTGGGACGTCGTTTCGCCCTGGCGGCGGGTCCGTATGATTGCGGTCATAACCACGCCGCTGTAACCCGGGATATCGGTCCTGGCAGTGGATTCCGGTGCTGCTGGTCGCGGCGGCTCCCGCGATAGGATCCAATAGCGACGAAGACAAGGCGCGACGAGAGACTGCGGAAGAACACCAACGCGGAAGCACAGGGGGAGCTTGCCATGACGACGAAGCCGCAACGAGCGGAAGGTGCCTGGGCGGATCGCTATCGAGATAGCTGGACCTGGGACTCTGTGACCTGGGGAAGCCACGCCGTGGACTGCTACCCGGGCGGCTGTTCCTTCCGCGTCTATACCAAGGACGGGAAGATCCTCCGCGAGGAGCAGTCGGGCACCCTTAGCCCCGTCGAGGCCGGGATCCCGGACATGAACCCGATGGGCTGCCAGAAGGGGGCCTGCTGGAGCCACTGCCACTACTCGCCCGACCGCGTCACCAAGCCGCTCAAGCGGGTCGGCGAGCGGGGCGAGGGCAAGTTCGAGGAGGTCTCCTGGGACGAGGCGCTCGCGGACATCGCCGACGCCATGCTCGATGCCATCCAGGATCAGGGACCGGCCTCGATCGTCACTCTCTTTACGCCGGAGTTCGGATCTCAGCCGGCGCGGATCTTCACCCAGATGCTGGGGACACCGACCACCGACGGCAATGCGGAGTTCCAGGACTTCAGCCCCGGTTGGCACCTGACCTGGGGTCTGTTCAATCCCGTCTCCACCATGGACGACTGGTTCCTCGCCGACCTGACGCTGATCTGGCACGCCAATCCGGTCTACACCAACATCCAGTGGTACCACTACCTGGCCGAGTCCCGTTACAACGGCGGCGAGGTGGTGACCGTGGCGCCGGACTACAGCCCCTCGGCCGTCCACGCCGACTATCACCTGCCGGTGCGGATCGGCACCGATGCGGCGCTGGCCCTGGCGATGTGCAAGGTGATCGTCGACGCGGGCTTGTACAAGAAGCAGTTCGTCCAGGAGCAGACCGATCTTCCGCTGCTGGTGCGCAAGGACAACGGGCGCTTCCTGCGCGGCAGCGACGTGGTGGAGGGGGAGCGGGAGGACCAGTTCTACTGGTGGGACACGCTGACGGGGACGCTGACCCCGGCGCCGCGGGGCACGCTGGCGACCACGGGGGTCGATCCGGCGTTGGAGGGCAGCTACTCGGTGCTGCTCAAGGATCTGACCACGGTGGAGGTGGAGCCGGTCTTCGTTCGGTTGCGGCAGCGCCTGGAGGATTACACGCCGGAGAAGGCCGGGGAGATCTGCGGCATCCACCCCGACAACATCCGCAAGCTGGCGCGGAAGGTGGCGACGCGGAAGACCAAGATCTTCATCGGCTGGAACTCGGGCAAGTACTACCACGGCGATCTGATGGAGCGGTCGATGGCGCTCTTGCTGGGACTCACCGGCAACTGGGGCAAGAAGGGCACCGGCACCCGCTCCTGGGCCTTCATGGGAATGGACGGCCTGGCCTTCCAGGCCCGCAAGCAGGGCCCCGGCCAGGAGGCGGCCCAGAAGCACATCGCCGGCCTCATCGCCATGCGCCGCCTGATCGCCGCCGACGACCCGACCATGACGCCGGAGATGATGCAGAACAAGGCCGCCCAGATGGCTGGAGAGCTCGGAGGCCTGGGCTTCCCGATGCCGCCGGCCTTCATGTGGTACCACCAGTTCGGCTACAAGGAGCGCTGGAACGATCCGGAGAACAACGACCCCTCGATGAAGCGCAGCTTCGACGAGTACGTCCAGGAGGCGACCGAGAAGGGCTGGTGGGACCCGCGCTTCGCAAAGGCATTCCAGGACGTCGAGCCTCGCGTGCTCTTCGAGTCGGGCGGGAACATGCTGCGGCGCCAGCGGGGCGGTCAGAAGCTGCTGCTCGAGAAGCTCTGGCCCAAGCTCGAGATGATCGTCTCGTGCGACTACCGGATGACGACCACCGGGCTCTACTCCGACTACATCCTTCCCGCGGCACAGCACTACGAGAAGCTCGGCAACAGCATGCCCTCGGTGCACCACATGAACTTCGTGCTCTGCGATCGCGCCGCGCCTCCCCTGGACCAGGCGCTTCCGGACTACGAGATCGGCATCCGGATCGTCGAGAAGATCGAAGAGCGCGCCGCCGCGCGAGGCATGAAGGAGTTCACCGATCTGAGCGGAAACCTGCGCAGCCTCGAGGGTCTCGGGGCTCGTGTGACCCAGGGGGGTGTGCTTCGGGACGAGGAGAAGCGCTTCGACGAGATCATTCGCGACAGCGCGGTCTACGGCCTGCTGCCCAAGGGGACCACGCTCGACACACTTCGCGAGAAGGGAGCCATGCGCTACACGAGCTGGGGAATGGTGGGTCACGGCCAGTCCCAGGCCTCGACCATCCGTCCCGACGAGGTCCACAACCCGCTGCGCTGGCACACCGAGGACAAGGTTCCCTACGACACCCTGGTGCGGCGGGCGCAGTACTACATCGACCACGAGTGGTTCCTGGAGGCCGGCGAGGAGCTTCCCACCCACAAGGAGCCGCCCAATGCCGGTGGTGCGGACCGGCGCTTCCAGATGACCAGCGGCCACAATCGCTGGAGCATCCACTCGATGAACATGACCAACAACATCATCCAGAACACCCACCGCGGGGAGCCCTTCGTCTTCCTCAACGACGCGGACGCGGCGGATCTGGGTGTCGAGAACGGGGAGCGGGTCCGGCTGGTGAGCAACGACGGCGACTCACTGGTGCAGGCGAAGATCTCGCCTTCGGTGCGGCCGGGTCAGGTGATCCTGTACAACGGCTTCGAGCCGTACCAGCACGAGGACTGGTACAGCCAGGCGGATCTCGAGTCGGGTCACGTGAAGCACCTGGGCTTCGCGGCGGGCTACGGGCATCTCAACTACCGGCCGCTCTCGTGGCAGCCGATTCCGGCGGACCGCGCGGTGCGCGTCGACGTGGAGAAGGTCGGCTGAGCCGTTTTCGGGGATTTTGCATCGCGATCAGTTGAAGATCGCATCACGATTTGAGAAGGAGCGAGTCAGATGGCAACGATGACCAAGTCGAAGCGGCAGCTGGTGTGGGTGTATGACCTGAACAAGTGCATTGGCTGTCAGACCTGCTCGGTGGCCTGCAAGGTGCTGTGGACGCACGAGGAAGAGGGTGCGGAGCACCAGTGGTGGATGACGGTGAACACCCAGCCCGGGGCGGGGACGCCCAAGGACTGGGAGAAGATGGGTGGTGGTTACGACGCGGGGAAGCTTCAGCTGGGGAAGCTTCCGACGGCGGAGGAGTTTGGAGGCGGCTGGGACTACAACTACGACGAGGTGCTTCGTGGGGGTCGCGGTCGCGAGGTGTACCTGCAGAAGACGGCGGGCAGCAAGAGCTGGGGGATGAACTGGGACGAGGACGAGGGAGGCGGAGAGTATCCGAACGCCTACTTCTTCTATCTGCCGCGGATGTGCAACCACTGCACCGAGCCGGCGTGTGTGGAGGCGTGTCCGAGTGGAGCGATGTTCAAGCGCGAGGAGGACGGTCTGGTGCTTCGCGACGAGGACATCTGTCAGGGAGCCCAGGACTGCGCGCGAGCCTGTCCGTACAAGAAGATCTATTTCAACGCGACGGCGAAGGTGAGCCAGCACTGCATCGGCTGTTTCCCGCGGCTGGAGCAGGGCGTGGCACCGGCCTGCGTGCGTCAGTGTCCGGGCCGAGCGGCGTTCGTGGGCTTCAAGGACGACGAGGGGAGCGCGGTGTACAAGCTGGTGGAGAAGTGGAAGGTGGCGCTTCCGCTGCATCCGGAGTACGGGACGGAGGCGAACGTGTTTTACGTGCCGCCGCTGGCGCCGGCGCCGCTTCGCGAGGACGGGAGCTTCGACGAGGGAGCGGAGCGGATTCCTCCCTCCTATCTGGAGGAGCTGTTCGGTACCGCGGTCCACGGGGCGATGGACGTGCTTCGCACGGAGCTCGACAAGAAGCGTCGCGGTCTGGACTCCGAGCTGATGGACCAGCTCATCCTGTACCGCTGGCAGGACTGCCTCGGACACCTGAGCCGCGATCCCGCCGACATCGTCTGGAAGTGATCTGACTGCGAGTCAGGCCAATTCCAGGCTCTATGACCGCGCTCATATCGCCAGGCCGGATCTGGCGCAAAGCTCGGCAGCGTGGACGGCGACGGGCACCCCCGCCAGCGGACCTTTCCGCCGGCAGGGGCTCGTGGCGCAGGACGGAGGTGAGGCAGGGTGGGCGAGATTCGCGGCGATTGGGCTGAGGCGTACCGGAAGAAGTGGACCTGGGACTCTGTGACCTGGGGGAGCCACTCGGTGGACTGCTACCCGGGCGGCTGTCCCTTCCGGGTCTACACCAAGGACGGGAAGATCCTCCGCGAGGAGCAGGCGGGTGCGCTCTCCCCGATCGAGTCCGGAATCCCGGACATGAACCCGATGGGCTGCCAGAAGGGGGCCTCCTGGAGCCACTGCCACTACTCGCCGGACCGCGTCACCACGCCGCTCAAGCGGGCCGGGGAGCGCGGCGAGGGCAAGTTCGAGGAGATCTCCTGGGACCAGGCGCTCACCGAGATCGCCGATGGCATCCTCGATGCCATCGAGGATCCGGGACCGGAGTCGGTCGTCACCCTCTTCACACCCGAGGTGGGTGCGGCCAACGCGCGGTACTTCAGCGACGTGCTGGGCCTGCCGACCACCGACGGCAATGCGGAGTTCCAGGACTTCAGTCCCGGCTGGCACCTGACCTGGGGGCTCTACAACCCCGTCGCCACCATGGACGACTGGTTCCTGGCGGAGCTGACGCTGATCTGGCACGCCAATCCGGTCTACACCAACATCCAGTGGTACCACTACCTGGCCGAGTCCCGTTACAACGGCGGCGAGGTGGTGACGGTGGCGCCGGACTACAGCCCCTCGGCGATCCACGCCGACTACCACCTGCCGGTGCGGATCGGCACCGATGCGGCGCTGGCCCTGGCGATGTGCAAGGTGATCATCGACGCGGGCTTGTACAAGAAGCAGTTCGTCCAGGAGCAGACCGATCTTCCGCTGCTGGTGCGCAAGGACAACGGCCGTTTCCTGCGCGGCAGCGACGTGGTGGAGGGGGAGCGGGAGGACCAGTTCTACTGGTGGGACACGCTGACCGGGACGCTGACCCCGGCGCCGCGGGGCACGCTGGCGACCACGGGGGTCGATCCGGCGTTGGAGGGCAGCTACTCGGTGCTGCTCAAGGACCTGACCACGGTGGAGGTGGAGCCGGTCTTCGTCCGGTTGCGGCGGCATCTGGAGGACTACACGCCGGAGAAGGCGGGTGAGATCTGCGGGATCCATCCGGAGAACATCCGCAAGCTGGCGCGGAAGGTGGCGACGCGGAAGACCAAGATCTTCATCGGCTGGAACTCGGGCAAGTACTACCACGGCGATCTGATGGAGCGCTCGATGGCGCTCTTGCTGGGACTCACCGGCAACTGGGGCAAGAAGGGCACCGGCACCCGCTCCTGGGCCATCATGGGCTACGACGGCGACGCCTTCATGTCCGACAAGGAGAGCCCGGGCCAGGAGGCGGCCCAGAAGTACATCGCCGCCATCATTGCCATGCGCCGCCTGCTCGCCGCCGACGATCCCACCATGACGGCGGAGATGATGCAGAACCGGATCGCGGAGATGTCGACGGAGCTCGGTGGGATGGGCTTCCCGATGCCCCCGGCCTTCATGTGGTACCACCAGTTCGGCTACAAGGAGCGCTGGAACGACCCGGAGAACAACGACCCCTCGATGAAGCGCAGCTTCGACGAGTACGTCCAGGAGGCGACCGAGAAGGGCTGGTGGGACCCGCGCTACGCGGAGGTCTTCCAGAAGGTGGAGCCCCGGGTGATCTTCGAGTCCGGCGGCAACATGCTGCGCCGCCAGCGGGGCGGCCAGAAGCTCCTGCTCGAGCATCTCTGGCCCAAGCTCAGCATGTTCATCACCTGTGACTACCGGATGACCACCACCGGGCTCTACTCCGACTACATCCTGCCGGCGGCGCAGCACTACGAGAAGCTCGGCTACAGCATGCCCTCGGTGCACCACCTCAACTACGTGCTCTGCGATCGGGCCGTGCCTCCCCAGGGCGAGTCACTGCCGGATATCGAGATTGGGATCCGCATCGTCGAGAAGATCGAGGAGCGCGCCGACGCGCGGGGCATGAAGGAGTTCACCGACCATCTCGGCAAGAAGCACGGCCTGACGGGGATGGTGGACCGCATCACCCACTCCGGTGCGCTTCGGGACGAGGAGAAGCGCTTCGACGAGATCATTCGCGACAACGCGGTCTACGGTGTGCTGCCCAAGGGAACCACGCTGGAGACGCTGCGCGAGAAGGGCAGTGTCCGCTACGTGGGCTGGGGAATGGTGGGTCACGGTCAGTCCCAGGCCTCGACCATCCGTCCCGACGAGGTCCACAACCCGCTGCGCTGGCACACCGAGGACAAGGTTCCCTACGACACCCTGGTGCGGCGGGCGCAGTACTACATCGACCACGAGTGGTTCCTGGAGGCCGGCGAGGAGCTTCCCACCCACAAGGAGCCGCCCAATGCCGGTGGTGCGGACCGGCGCTTCCAGATGACCAGCGGCCACAATCGCTGGAGCATCCACTCGATGAACATGACCAACAACATCATCCAGAACACCCACCGCGGGGAGCCCTTCGTCTTCCTCAACGACGCGGACGCGGCGGATCTGGGTGTCGAGAACGGGGAGCGGGTCCGGCTGGTGAGCAACGACGGCGATTCGCTGGTGCAGGCGAAGCTCTCGCCTTCGGTGCGGCCGGGTCAGGTGATCCTGTACAACGGCTTCGAGCCGTACCAGCACGAGGACTGGTACAGCCAGGCGGATCTCGAGTCGGGTCACGTGAAGCACCTGGGCTTCGCGGCGGGCTACGGGCATCTCAACTACCGGCCGCTCTCGTGGCAGCCGATTCCGGCGGACCGCGCGGTGCGCGTCGACGTGGAGAAGGTCGGCTAGAAGGCCTCCCCAGATCTGGAGCTGCCAGTTCCCGACGCCAAAGGTCGGATCGGGGTATAATGCGCCGATCCCGAGGGGACCGGGTGCGCCGTCGAGATCCCGTCTCCGCGGTGGTCGGTACCAGGGAGGCCCCCCATGGATCAAGAGACCCGGAAGCTCCTGGAAGAAGCCTGGAACATGCCGCTGTTCGAGGCGATCTTCACCCGGCGTTCCCGCCGCTTCGGCCTCGGCATGGAGATCAAGCACGGCCCCAATGCCTTCAAGTCCGAGGAAGATCCGGTTCCCCTCTCTCTCGAAGAGGAGGCGCTGCTCTGCATGGCCGCGACCGGGATGTCGGGGATGAACCTCGCGGACATGCCGCACACGAGGAAGGACGAGGTGGGCGAAGGCGAGGAGTGGGACGGCAACTGCAACACCATGCTCGAGTACAGCGGCCGCACCTTTCCGAGCCCCTGCGGATCCCACGGCACCGAGCTCTTCTACACCAACGACGAGGGCACCTACGTCGTCAAGATCCGGGGCACGCATCCCGAGCGGATGCGCGAGATCGCCGAGCTCGACGATCTGGAGAAGCTGGTCGAGACCTTCAAGGATCGCCGCATCCAGATCAGCGAGGGGCGGCTCGATCTTCCCCAGAGCTCGCCAGCGCTGATGTCCCTCAATCTCTGGAATGCCAACCGGCCCGGCTACCACCCTCTTCATGCCGGTCTGCGACGTCACCGAGGAGCTCATCAACGGCGTGATGCTGTTCCTCGAGCAGGGAAGCTATCCGGTCGACGCCACCGATGAGATGAAGCCGCTGGGCTGCGCGAAGTGGGTCGAGGAGGGGCTCGCGACGATCCCGGCTCCCTACCAGATGCTGGAGCCGCTGGTCGCCATGGGTGCGTCGAACATCGAGGTCGGCTTCATGTCCCAGAACATCCTGCTGGCCGAATCGGCCATCGGGCTGGGCGGCTGGCCCTTCGGCGGCTTTGCCGCGATGATGGTGCTGGGCGGGACGCCCATCTGCCGCGGTCTCGGCTTCCGCTTCGAGACGGCTCGGCACGGGCCTTCGGCGGGATTTCCCTACCCGGTGGGGAAGGACGGCGTCTTCGAGACCCATCATCCCCACTACTTCGGTGGATCCATCGACGACGCCGTGGACGACGTGATCGAACGGAAGTGGGGCGCCCAGGGGATCTTCAACCCCGCCAACGCCGACGCCGCTCCCTACAAGAACCCCGGCCAGATCGAGCAGGGGATTCCCAGGACCAATCCGGCGGTCATTCAGTGCACCAAGGACATCCTGAACGCTGTCGTGAAGAAGTGGGGGCGCTTCCCCGCCTTCGTCGATCCATGCCTGATGACTCTGATGGTGCAGGCGCACCACCTCGAATGCGACTTCTACGACACCTACTACAAGGAAGGCGCCTACACCGACCGCCATCGCCGCCACATGGAGAAGTGGCACGGAAAGAAGAAGCGCCACCTGAAGGCGGCGTGAGTGACGATCATATCAGCGACGGGTTTTGCGCTCCTGTCGAGAGTACCCACTGAGGAGGATCCAATGGAACGAGCTGTGGTAGCCGGAGTCGGGATGACGCGGTTCGGAAAGCACATGGACACCGGGCTGAAGGCGTTGGGTCGCGAGGCGTTGCTGCCGGCGCTGACCGACGCGGGAATCGACAAAGATGCCATCGAAGCGGCCTTCGTCGGAAACGCGATGGCGGGGCTGGTCACCGGCCAGGAGTGCATCCGAGGCCAGGTGGTGTTGCGCTCCGCCGGGATCGGGGCGATTCCGGTGGTGAACGTCGAGAACGCCTGCGCGAGCGCCTCCACCGCGCTTCACCAGGCCAGCGCCATGGTCTCGGCGGGGATCTACGAAGTCGTGCTCGCCCTCGGTGTGGAGAAGCTCTACCACCCCGACAAGAAGCGCAGCTTCGCCGCGATCGGGAGCGCCATCGACACCGAGGAGATCGCGCAGATCATGGAGGCGCTCAAGCAGAACGCCGCCGCTCAGGGAGCGGAGAAGGCCTCGAGCGGCGCCGGCGAGAAGCGCAGCATGTTCATGGACTTCTACGCCGCCGTGGCGCGCCGGCACATGGAGAAGTACGGCACCACGGCGCGCCAGTTCGCGGGGGTGGCCGCGAAGAACTCCTACCACGGAAGCCTCAACCCGAAGGCCCAGTTCCAGAAGGCGCTCTCGGTGGACGAGGTGCTCGCGGAGCCGATGATCGCCGAGCCGCTGACACGACCGATGTGCTCGCCCATCGGAGACGGCGCGGCGGCGGCGGTGATCGTGAGCGAGCGGAAGGCCCGCGAGCTCGGCATCTCGAAGCCGATCTTCATCGACGCCTGCGTGCTCCGCTCGGGCTGGGATCACGGCCTCGACGAGGAGGGTGTCACGGATCGCTGCGTGCGAGAGGCCTACGAGAAGGCGGGCGTCGGCCCCGAGGATCTCGACCTGATCGAGTGTCACGACGCCTCTGCGCCGGCGGAGCTCGCCTACTACGAGGAGTTCGGTCTCTGCAAGATCGGCGAGGGCGGTGCGTTGATCGATTCGGGGGCGACCAAGCTCGGCGGGCGCATCCCCGTCAACACCAGTGGGGGCCTGCTGCGCAAGGGACATCCGGTGGGGGCCACCGGCCTCGCCCAGCTCACCGAGCTGGTCGAGCAGCTTCGCGGACAGAGCGGCCCGCGCCAGGTGGAAGGCGCGCGGGTCGGAATGGCCCACAACGGTGGCGGGACCATCGGCACCGATGCCGCCGCCATGTGTGTGACGATCGTTTCGAGCTAGGGGAGTTCGCAATGGCACGAGAACCTTCGGACATGATCCTCGCGGACCTGATCGCGACGAGGGCGGAGCGAAATTCCGACTTCCCGGTGCTGACCTTCGAGTGCGCCGGGAAGGAGGACGAGGTTCGCACCTTCGCCGAGCTCCACGAGCGAGGGAACCGGATCGCGGCGGAGCTGATCGCTCGTGGCCTCCAGCGCGGCGACCGCTTCGCACTGATGATGCGCAACCATCCGGAGTTCGTGGAGACCATGATCGCCGCCTCGATCTCGGCGACGGTCTTCGTTCCCATCGATCCGCGCACCAAGGGCGAGAAGCTCGCCTACACCCTGCGCAACGCCGGATGCAAGGGGATCCTGCTCGCGGACTACAATCTCGCCCAGCTCGAGGAGATCCGCGGGTCGCTGCCGGATCTCTCGTTCAGCCTCGCCCTCGAGACCGGCGAGGACGAGGCGCCGGCGCTCGGGGATTTCGAGGGGGTCGACTCCCTCGGCGAAGTCCTGGACCGGCCCGCCGAGACGGTGGACATCCGCCTCGAGAGCGAAGAGGACCCGCTGCAGATCATCTACACCTCGGGCACCACGGGGGACCCGAAGGGCGTGGTGATGCAGAACGGCCGCTACGGGGGGATGTCGATGCTGGGAAGGATGATCTTCCAGTTCGCCCCCGACGAGAAGCTCTACACGGGGCTCTCGCTCACCCACGGCAACGCCCAGGCGGTGACCCTCTCGGCCGCGCTCTGCATCGAGCTTCCCGCGGTGATCAGCCGCCGCTTCACCAAGTCGAGGCTCTGGGACATCTGCCGCACGCACGGCTGCACCACCTTCTCGCAGCTCGGGGGCATGGCCACCGCCATCTACAGCGAGCCGGTGAAGGACAACGACGCCGACAACCCGGTGCGGATGTTGACCAGCGCGGGGATGCCGCACGCGATCTGGGAGGCCTTCGAGAAGCGCTTCGACCTCAAGATCTTCGAGTGGTACGGGGCGGTGGAGGGCGGACTCGCCTTCAAGCCGATCGGTCAGGGCCCGATCGGCTCCTTCGGCAAGCCGGCGCCGGGTCTCGAGATGAAGATCCTCGACGAGAACGACGAGGAGTGTCCGCCCGGCGTACCGGGCGAGATCTGCTCGCGACCCGCGACCGGAGAGTCGGCGCAGGTCGAGTACCACGAGAATCCGGAAGCCTCCGAGAAGAAGACCCGAGGCGGATGGCTGCGGAGCGGTGACATCGGCCACGCCGACGAGGAGGGCTGGCTCTACTTCGACTACCGCAAGGGCGGCGGCATCCGCCGCAGCGGCGACTTCGTCAACCCGGGATTCGTCGAGAAGGTGATCGCGGAGCACCCCGACGTCTCGGACGTCTGCGTCTACGGCGTCCCGGCGAAGTCCGGCGCACCGGGAGAGAAGGACGTGGTCGCCGCCATCGTGCCGGTGGCCGGCGCGAGCCTCGATCCGGAGTCGGTGTTCGAGATCTGCCGCCAGGGACTGGAGTCGAACTTCGTCCCCTCCTACCTGCAGGTCCTGGACGAGATCCCCAAGACGGCCTCGGAGAAGCCCATCGAGCGCTTCCTGATCGAGCGCTTCGCGCCCGACGCCGAGGGCGTCCACACGCCGGCGTGAAATCCGTCCCCGCTCTGGCAGGCGAGAATCGCTACATGCTGATCGACGATTTTAGCGGCAGCGATTTCATCTCGAAGCTCGGCACGCGATGGCGTGCTGTCAGCGACCGGGTCATGGGCGGGATCTCGGAAGCCTCGATCGCCCACGACACCATCGATGGCCGGCAGTGCCTTCGCCTCACCGGCGACGTCTGTCTCGAGAACAACGGCGGTTTTCTCCAAGCGGCGCTCGACCTCCACCCATCGGGCAACGACATCGATGTGTCTGGATACACCGGGGTCAGACTCGTGGCGCGCGGCAATGGAGAGAGATATTCCGTTCACCTCCGCACTCTGGACAATGTCCGCCCTTGGCAGTCCTACCGCGCTCATTTCACCGCGGGTGCGGATTGGGAGACGATCCATCTTCCTTTTCGGGACTTTACGCCCCATCGGCTCGACGCGCCCTTGGATACCACGCGGCTTCGGCGGATCGGCCTGGTCGCTATTGGACGGGCGTTTCATGCCGACCTCGCGATCTGCGAGATCGGATTCGATCGCCAGACCCAGTTGGCCAGCCAGAGCGGGACGTTGAGTTCGAGCGGCAGCTGAGCCGAACGCTGGTGCGCTGCGCCGACGAGCCAGGCTGAGATATCCAGTCCAGAGCTCTTCCGGCGCGCTCACGGCGAGGCGATCGGCTCCGAGTCGGGGCTCGCCTGGTACTCACCCCAGACGAGCAGCTTGTCGTCAAGGTAGTAGGGGAAGCGGTGATATCCGACCACGACCAGTCGCCCGGTGGACTCCTGGGGCTCGAGCCCGTGCCCCCAGCACCTGGTACGGCCTACCCCCCGTCCACTGCGGAGATCACGGCCACCTCGTCGCCCGGCCGGACCGGGGTGGCGAGACCCTTCAGGGTGCGGACGTCGTCCTGATTTCGGAAGACCGTCAACATGGGGTTGAGCGCGTCGCCGTCCCGCCACAGCAGCCGGGCGAGGGGGGCGTGTCGCTCGCCGAGGTCGCGCAGCACCTCTCCGACCGTGCTGCCTTCCATCTGCAGGGTGCGCTCGCCGCCGATGGCATCGGCCAGGGCCGGCGCCAGCGTGACCTTGACCGTCACAGGGCGTCGATTTCCGGGTTCAGCACTTCCCAGACCCGGCGCTTCATTTCGGAGAAGAACTCCTGGGTGATGAAGTTGGGGGTCTTCAGTTTTTCGTTGGGATCATCGAAGACCTGGCCGGGCAGGGTGTAGTCCTCGTCCTGGTAGCCCTGCTTACGTTCCAGTGCCAGACCCCGCAGGAAGGCACGCCGGAAGCTCGCCTGCAGCTCCTCCACGCTCACTTCCAGCCCCGTTGCCTCCTGGATGGCCTGGGCGGCCATCTCCTGGGTCAGCCCCGCGAACTTGCACGCGCCGGTCATGTCGTCGCGCAGCGGCGCGTAACCCCGCTCCGTGATCGCCTTGACCCAGTAGTCCACGGAGGTGTCGTTCTCCAGGGCCAGCAGCAGGAAGGTGTACATGGACATGTGGCCGCCGGCGATGGCCCAGGGATAGCCGGGGTTGGTATCCGGCAGGTAGGCGGGCAGCTCCAGCCCCTTGACGTGCATCGCGTACCCCGGCTCGTTCAGGCTCTCCGCCAGGCGCTTCACGCCGCGTCCCACCTCGGGCAGCTTCCCGGAGCCGGTGGTCTCGACCAACTCCATGATCTTCTCGAACGCCCCGAACGTGGCACCGTTGGCGATGGGTGCGTCCGGATGGCGTCCGTTGTAGTCGCACACGTAGGCGATGGTGGTGCCGCAGGAGACGGAATCCATGCCCAGCAGGTCCACCCGGCGCACCAGCGCGGCGGCCTCTCGCGGGTCGGTCACGCCCAGATTGGTGGCCAACAGGTTGAGTGGCTCGTAGTCGAACTTGGCCAGGAACTCGCCCCGGCCGCCTTCGGCCGTGCGCTCGTGGATGTTCTTGTGGC
This sequence comes from uncultured delta proteobacterium, assembly GCA_963722885.1. Classification (GTDB taxonomy): domain Bacteria; phylum Myxococcota_A; class UBA9160; order UBA9160; family UBA6930; genus CAVXZE01. The sequence continues at coordinate 6,950 of CAVROS010000029.1, read as the reverse complement.
AGCTGATCCCGCACCCGAAGCACGACTCCGCCTTGATGAAGAACTCGTCCTCCAGGTTGTCGCGAAAGATCTCCTCGATCGCGTCGTTGCCCGTGGGCCGGAAGTTGTTCTCCGGCACCAGGTAGAGTTCCTGCAACGGCTCGTAGTTGGACCAGGTGCCGCCCGCGCCGCCCTGCTTCTTCTCACGAAACTTCCGTGAGCCCACCCCCCCGGCGATCTCCCGGTTCAGGTCGCGCAAGACGGGGGTCCGCTTGGCCCGCTTGTCCTTGCTCCGGGCCACGATGGCCAGCAGGTTCTTGGAACCCATCACGGTGCCCATGCCGCCCCGTCCCGCCCAGCGGGCCTTCTCTTCGCCGGACTTGAGCTGGTTCTCGGTGCTCAGAGCCACCGCGGCGAAATAGACGGTCTCCGGGTGCTCCCCGGCCGGGCCGATGACGGCGAAGTGGGCGTCGGCGTATTCGGAGTGCAGCGCCATGATCTTCTCGTGGCTGGTCAGGCCTCGCAGCCCGTCGGCGGGCAAGAGCTCGAACGTGGGGCCGGAGGGGCTCTCGGCGACCACGGCGTAGACGGGCTCCGGGGACTTGTTGATGAACACCAGCTCGTCCACGCCCGTCCACTTGAGCTTGCTGCCGAACTTTCCGCTGGCCGCCGACCACATGGCCGCGGGCAGGCCCTGGTTGGATGCCTTGATCGGGCTGTAGGAGGAGAAATAGCTGCGCAAGCCCGTCATCAGGCCGCTTCCCGTGAGTACGCCCGTGTTGACGATCAGCGGGTTCTCGTCCGCGAAGGCGTCGCGGATGTCCAGATCGGCCAGCATCTGGAAAGATCTGCCGAATCCGCCCAGCACGTCCTCGAGGTTTGCGCACGGCACCTCATCGAACTCGGCGGCGCCATTCGCCAGGTCCACCGTGCAGCGGGTGTACAAGACGGACTGGGGGTTACCGGACGAGGCGTTGTCGAGCGTTCTCATGGATGTTCTCCCTGGATACCGTCGGGGCGGGTGGCCGCCGCAGGAGTTGCTGCTTCACGATTACGAATATCGCGGTTTTTGCCCGACAGAATACCAGTTCAGGCTTATCAGTTTTTCTTCTTCCGCTTTGATGTACGATTCGGCATTGGCGTGCATACGACGAATCATCATGAACATCTTTCGGGGAAACAGGTGCGTCGTCGATAGAAACGAGACGATTGCCTCGTATTTGTCGTACAGCGCGACCTCCTTTCGAATGTTCTCCACTGCACTCTGCCCTTTGGATGTAATCAACTCAAACCCCGTGTTCTTGTACGTGTCCTCCCAAAACTTGTAGTGCCAAAACCCTCCGAATGCAGTCAACTCGCGGGTATGCTGAATCAACAACCTGTGGTGGTCGTTCTCACGATCGTAGTCGTCGAGTGCAGCAACGTCATCGATGACAAATTTCCCGCCAGGCTTTAGGACGCGGAACACCTCCCTAAATGTGAATTCCATATCGGTTACGTACGTCATCGGTTGGATCGCGTAAACCCCGTCAAACGTGTTGTCGCCGAACTCGAGAGGCTTGTTGAAATCACCGACTGTAAAGTGGTCTTTCTGCAACAACGGGTTTCCCCAGGCCTTTTCGATCTGCGATTTATCGATGTTGATGCCGTAAATGGTAGCGCCTGTCAATGCCCCGATGTGCTCTGCGATCGCACCACATCCGCATCCCAAATCCAAAACAATATCGCCTTTGCCTACATCAAGATCTCTTGCCACTTGTTCTTCGAGCAGATTCTGGTTTTCTTTGACCGATTTTTTTGCATCCATGGTTGGAGGCATATACATCTTTTCGACGGATCCGAGGGTACACAGCAAATGGATGATCTTGTAATATTGCTCGAGCTCCTTGCTACTGCCCTGTTTGTAGCCTTGCATCGGAACACCGTTGTCGTAATCAGCTTTCGTACTTTCCGGTGAGTCGATGAACAACGCGCCGTAGGTGCCCATGAAAGCATTGAATTCAGCATCGCTTATCGTCAACAAACCACCGAGAGCGGCGGCTTTGGAGCGGATGTTCTTCAGCTTCCGATTCATGCTTTCTTCCTCCCCACGAACGCTGCGCTCACGGGCACTCTATCCGCAATCACGAGTGTCTCCTCGAGCGGGTAGGCGGATAGTCCGTATAAACGGGCAAGTGGACATCATCCCCGATTCCAGGAGCCCACGCCCCCCCTGTGACCTGACCTGTGTGTTCTCTTTGTTTGTTCGGGCCAAATCACTGACCTTTCGCATCCCGGATCGACGAAGAGGTCGCCGCTGAGCGGATAGACGGCGATCTGACCCGAGACGGTCTACCACGAGACTCCGCGCTGCGCGAGTCCGCTGAAGTACCTCTGTAAGTTCTCGTTTCTTAGACGGTTTTGGAGCCGACGAGCAGACTCGAACCGCCGACCTGCTGATTGCGAATTGGTTTCAGCGGGGCTCGACTGGACGTCCACCGCGCCCACCGGCGTCCGCCCCCGTTTCTGTCACGGTTGCTGTCAGGGGCGGGGGGATTCGGGGAGGCTGCACTGGATTTACCCTCGAGTCCGGCGGGCTCCCCCCTGCGCCATCCCGGGCTGATACCTTCGGTGACGCGCAACAGCCCTGGAGTGCTGGCCTCATGGGCATTCGCGAGCAGATGGAGTCGATTTGTCGGGAGTTGCCGCTGGATCGGATTCCCTGGAATCTCGAGGAAACGCCGGAGCTGCTGGTCGATCTAGTCCAGACGAGGAAGATGCTCCGTGCGATGCCGTCGACATCGGATGCGGGTGCGGGAATCATGCCATCTGGCTTGCTGCACAGGGATTCCGGATGACCGGCATCGACATCTCTCCGGCGGCCATTGCGCTGGCTGGCCGGCTGGCGCGTGAGAAGGGCGTCGAGTGCCTATTCGTCGAGGGGGATGTAACGGAAGATCTTGCATGGCATAAAAGTGCGTTTGACCTTGGCTACGACTGGGAGGTGCTTCACCACGTGTTTCCCGAGAAGCGGCAAGCGTACGTCAGCAACGTCCATCGTATGCTTTGGCCGGGCGCAACGCATTTGTCGGTATGCTTTAGCGAGGAGGATCCGGATTTCGGAGGCAGCGGTAAGTATCGAGAGACCCCGCTCGGCACAACGCTCTATTTCTCGTCGGAAGAGGAGATCGAGCGACTCTTTTCGCAGAAGTTCCGGGCTCTCGAACTCGACACGACCGCAATAGCAGGGAAGTACGGGCCCCATTGGGCGGTGGTAGCGCTTCTGGAACGAAATGAGTGAGCCGGTCAACCCTGGTTCGGCCGTTGTCCAATCGAGGGAATGCGTAACACGAGAGCCACCGCAGATCAGGAAACAGGAAGACAGACGGGCGGGTCTCCAGAACACAATGCAGGGCTCAGCAATTCTTGCAGCTGCTCAGCGTTTCTCAGCTACGATTCGCCAGTTCAAATCTGCAATTTTTGCCTTCTCTGCATCCGTCCAAGCCTGCCTGCATCCACGGCGAGGAGGTCCGCTTCGAATTGCTCCGGCAGGAAGGCGAGCGGACTGTCTTCTTGTGTGAGACGCTCCCGGGCGAAGCGGCACCACGGAAGCAGGTAGCGGCGGCGTAGCTCCTCGATCAGGACGGGCTCCTCGCTTTCGATGGCGCAGGCGTAGACCTCGCAGGCCGCGCCCAGCTGGTCCGGGGCAGATGGAACTCGTCGAAGCGCAGCTCCAGGTAGCTCATGGCGCGCATCCAGTCCTCCCTCGCGCGCGCACCTTCCAGCCGCAGCGCGGCGTGGAGGAGCAGCGGCACCTTCGGGGCGGGGCTCCCGACGTGAAAGGTGCTCCAGAACTCGGGGCCCAGCTCTTCGAAGGAGCCGGGCAGCGCGAGGGCCTCCCAGGCCTCCCTGCGCAGCGGCTCGGGCGCGACGGGGCTCCAGATGCGAGACCAGGCGATGAAGGGGAGTGCTGCCGCCGTGGAGTCCGCGCTCACGCTTCTTACCCCCCGCTCGCTCCTCCTTCCAGGGCCGGATTCCGACGCGCGTGTCCTGAACGAAGGAGCCCGGCTCGAAGTGGTTGATGCCGAAGCGGAGATGTCCTTCGCCGCCGGCCATGTGAAGGGGCTTCATCAGACCGGGGATCAGCCACTTGTAGCTCTTGTGATCGGGGAACTGCACGGGCTCCCAGGCGTGGAAGTAGAAGGCCACGCCGGGCTGCACCATGCTGGCGTGCTTGATCCGCATGCGCATCTGGCCGAGCCGGTTGTAGAGTTCTCCCCAGGTGTTGTCGCCGAGGCCCAGCCGCATCGCCTCCTCCGTGTTCAGGTACAGCACCGGCTCGCCTCGCCCGAGGCGCATCAAGAGCGCCGTGTCACGCCACGTGGTGTGGATGCTCCAGCGGCAGTGGCAGGAGACCAGCTGGAAGGGGTAGTCGCCGCCGGCCCTGGGGCTCTCCTTGTGGGTGGGCAGCGTCTCCCCCGCCTCGAGGAACCAGGGGTGATCGATGTAGAACTGCTGGCGCCCGGTCAGCGTAGGCCAGCGCCACTTGTACTCGACGAAGTGGGTCAGCGGGCTCAGCACGCCCTCGCCCTTCCAATCGGGGTTGTAGAGGAAGGTGGGGCTGATGTTGAGCCCGGTGTTGCGGAACTTCTCGATGCCCGTCTTCTTCAGGCCTTCGACGGTCATGCCCAGGGCCGAGGGGCTGTCGTCGAGGACCGCTTGCGCGACCTTCTCGGCGTCCTTCGGTCCCCACTCCCCCTGGCACGAGTACTCCTGGTGTAGCTCCTTCCAGTCCACCTCGAACTTGCCGCAGCCGTCGAACACGGGAGTATTGCGGCGCCTGGCGATCTCCTCGATCTCCTTGGTGAGCAGCCAGTAGATCTCCCACTCGTCCTTGCTCTCGCCGATGGGTTTGACCGCTGCGTCGCAGTAGTGCAGGTAGGGGACGTAGGTCAGGGCGTACTTGATGCCGGACTTCTCGTACCAGCCCGCGGCCGGGAGCAGGTAGTCCGCGTGCATGCCCGTGAAGCACTGCTTCTGGTCGATGACCACGACCAGCTCGATGCCGGGCCACATCGTGTCGAGCATGCGTGCGGTGTGGTTGGAGCGGCGCAGCAGGTTGGCGCCGCCGCTCAAGTAGATCCGGGGCTGTCCCTTTCGGGGCAGCACCTGCTGCCAGCCCTTCTCGGTCGCCTCCCGGTCGTAGGCGCCGAGCGGGCGCGGGAACAGGCCCTCCACCTCCTTGTCGAGATCCTCCTTGATCCCCTGATAGTGGTAGTCGAGCGTGGAGACATTGGTCGCGCAGACGAACTCGTCCTGACCCTTGTCCGCCTGCTCGGCGAGGATCTGCTCCCAGCTCTTTCGCTCCTTCACGAAGTCGACGACGGCTTCGAAGGTCTCCTGGGGCGACAGCATTCCCCAGATCATCTGCAGCCGGCCGGGCAGGCCGGTGCGGCTCCTCTGCAGGCCCGAGCCGAAGCCGGCCACATCGAAGAAGCCCGTGGAGTGGTAGCCCGAGCCCTTGCGGCCGAGGGCGCCCTTCATGGACAGGCACAGCAGCTTGGTGCGGTTCATCAGATCGGAGTGGATGAAGCGGTTCGAGCCCCAGCTCGAGAAGATCATCGGACGCTTCGACCTCGCGAAGCCGTCCGCGAACTTCTCGGATCAATCCCGGGGCGAGCCCCGTCACCTGTGCCGCCGCCTCGAAGGTCCAGGGCTCGAGATGTTTCTTCATGATGCTGCCGACCGGGGTCACTGCCACCTGGCTGCCGTCCTCGAGTTCGACCTCGAAGCTGCCCTCGATGGGCGGCTCGAAGCCCTCCACGATGAGCTTCCCGTAGTCGGCGCCCTCGGAGCCCGGAGCCGGCTCGGGCCGGCCCGCCTGCGGGTTCCACATGTAGAGGAGGTTGTCGCGGCCGCCCTCGACGAGGTCCGCCTCGCGCAGGAAGCGGCCGGTGTCCGTCCGAACCAGCAGCGGGAAGTCGGTCTGCTCGCGCACGTAGGCGAGGTCGAGGTTGCCGCTCTCCCAGATGTGGCGGGCGGTCGCCAGGCCGAGTGCGGCGTCCGTGCCCGTGCGAATCGGCAGCCAGGTGTCGGCGTGGATCGCGGTCGCGCTGTATTGCGGATCGATCACGGTGAGCTTGGCGCCGTTGTACCTGGCTTCGTGGAGGAAGTGGGCGTCAGAGATCTGCGTCACCGTCGGGTTCATCATCCAGACGACCGGGAAGTCGGAGAGAAACCACTCGTCGCTGGAGCCACCCACGTGGGCAAAGCCCAGGGTGAGCGTGGCGCCGATGTTGAGATCGCCGATCTCGGCCCAGTTGTCGGCGAAGATGCCGCCCGCCTTCATCTGGAACTTGAAGCGCCCCACCGTGGTGGCGCCCAGATCGAAGTTCGGACCCAGATCCTGGTAGATGGTGTCGGTGCCGTACTTCTCGGCGATGGTCACCATCTTCTCGGCGATCTCCTCGATCGCCTGCTCCCAGCTGATGCGCTGCCACTGGCCGCCGCCCCGCTCGCCCACGCGCTTCATGGGGACCGTGAGCCGGCTCGGGCCGTACATCAGCTCCGTGTAGCAGGCGCCCTTCTGGCAGCCGCGCGGATTGAAGTCCGGCACGCCGGCTTCGGAGGCCTCGTACCTGGCGCTCTGCTCCTCGCGAACGACGATCCCGTCTTTCACGTAGAGGTCCCAGGCGCAGGCGCTCCGGCAGTTGGCCCAGCCGTGGGAGCCCTTGGCGACCGAGTCCCAGGTCCAGCGCTGGCGGTAGAGATCTTCCCAGCTTCCGAGCTTCGCGGCTGTCCGAGAGGCGTCGGCCTCGGCAGGGCCGCGTGCGCGCTGCGCCGGAAGTGAAACAGCGGCAGCCCGGCGGCTCCCGCCGCCGCCGCGGCCGCCGCCACGCCGGAGAGCTTGAGAAACTGCCGCCGGGTCGGCTGCCCGCCCGAGTTTGGCCTGGGAATCACTCATCGCGCGCTCGCTCCTTCCCGCGGCCCAT
>CAVROS010000028.1:0-29768 GCA_963722885.1 uncultured delta proteobacterium | reverse complement strand
ATCCCCACGCGGCCCAGAAGCCCGAGGAGCTGCAGCTTGACTGAGCCCGCGATCCCCACCGAAGCCTTCGTGACCGGTAAGCGCAAGACCGCCATCGCCAGGGTGAGAATGCGGCTCGGTACGGGTCAGATCCTGGTGAACGGCCGCCCTGCGGAGGAGTACTTCCCGAGGGAGGCCCTGGTCGGCCTGGTCAACCAGCCGATCGAGGTCGCCAGCGTGGTTGGCCGCTACGACGTGATCGCCAGCATCAAGGGGGGTGGTGTCTCGGGGCAGGCCGGCGCGCTGCGCCACGGGATTGCCAGGGCGATCGAGAAGCTCGATCCGAGCCAGCGGATCGCTCTCAAGCGGAGCGGCCTGCTCACGCGCGACGCTCGCAAGAAAGAGCGCAAGAAGTACGGTCAACGCGGGGCTCGAGCGCGCTTCCAGTTCTCCAAGCGCTAGGCTGCCTTCCCGTCGCCTTTCCGCCCGTAGGGATCGCCCCGGAGCCGGCCGAACGCCGGCTCGCGGGGGCGAAATTGACAGCCCTCGGAGCGGCAGGTTATAAACCGTAAGACCGGCTCTTCCCCCCCTTCGGCGCTTCCCAATCCTCGGCACTCATTCATCCGGCTCGGAGCCAGGATGCCCCTGCGGGCGCAGCCCGGATTCCTGCGCGACGATGCGGTTGGGAGATTCGCGATGAACGCCAGGCCCAAGAAGTTCATTTTCGTGACCGGGGGAGTGCTCTCCGGGCTCGGGAAGGGGCTTTCCGCGGCTGCGATCGGCTCCCTGCTGGAAGCGCGGGGCCTCCGGGTGAACTTCCTCAAGCTGGATCCCTACCTGAACGTCGATCCCGGCACCATGAACCCCATCCAGCACGGGGAGGTCTACGTCACCGATGACGGGGCGGAGACGGATCTGGATCTCGGCCACTACGAGCGCTTCACGCGCACCACCACCGGCCAGGTCAACAACGTCACCGCAGGCCGGGTCTACGACGCGGTGATCAGCAAGGAGAGGCGCGGCGACTACCTGGGCGGGACGGTCCAGGTGATCCCCCACATCACCGACGAGATCAAGGAGCGCATCCACAAGGCCGCCGAGGGGGCGGATCTGCTGATCGTCGAGGTAGGTGGCACGGTCGGCGACATCGAGTCGCTGCCCTTCCTCGAGGCCATCCGCCAGTTTCGCGCCGACGTGGGTCGGGCCAATGCCTGCTACGTCCACCTGGCCCTGGTCCCCTTCATCCCGTCGGTGGGAGAGCTCAAGACCAAGCCGCTCCAGCACTCGGTGAAGGAGCTCCAGGCCGTCGGGATCGCGCCCGACGTGCTGCTCTGCCGGACCGATCGCTTCCTTCCCCGGTCCGTCAAGGCCAAGATTGCGCTCTTCTGCAACGTGGACGAGGACGCCGTGATCACGGCCAAGGACGTCGAGCACATCTACGAGGTCCCGACCATCTTCCACAGCGAGGGGCTCGACGAGAAGCTCACCCGAGTGCTCGGAATCTGGACCGGTGAGCCGAATCTCGATCAGTGGAATCAGGTGGTCCACGCCTTGACCCATCCGGAGGGGGATGTGCGGATCGGCATGGTCGGCAAGTACGTCGACCTGACCGATTCCTACAAGAGCCTGAACGAGTCCCTGCACCACGGCGGGATCGCCCACCGGGTGCGAGTGCAGATCGAGTACTTCGACTCCGAGAAGATCACCGATGCCAGCGAACTCTCCAAGATGAACGGCATTCTCGTGCCCCACGGCTTCGGCTCCCGCGGCGTCGAGGGAAAGATCAAGGCGGTGCGTTTCGCCCGGGAGCAGCGCGTCCCCTACCTGGGAATCTGTTTCGGGATGCAGCTGGCCGTGATCGAGTTCGCCCGCCACGTGGCCGGCCTCGAGGGTGCGAACTCCACCGAGGTGGACGAGAGGAGTCCCCACCCCGTGATCGACTTCCTGCCCGAGCAGAGGAAGCTGGAGGACAAGGGCGGCTCCATGCGCCTGGGAGCCTATCCCTGCGTGCTGGGCAAAGGGACCCGGACGGCCGAGGCCTACGGGACGCTCGAGGTCTCCGAGCGGCATCGCCACCGCTACGAGTTCAACCCGGACTACCGCGACCGACTCTCCGAGGCGGGCCTGGTGCTCGCGGGCGCCTCCCCGAACGGGCACCTGGTGGAGGTGGTGGAGATCGCCGACCACCCCTGGTTCGTGGCCTGCCAGTTCCACCCGGAGTTCAAATCGACCCCATTCGCTCCCCATCCTCTCTTCACCGCCTTCGTCGGAGCGGCGCTGCATCACTCCGATCGGGACTGATCCGGCGCGCGGGGCGGCTGAGCGGGGGCGGGAGGCCGCCAGCTTGCGCTCACCCCCCGGCTACCCTAAAAAAAGTCAAGTGAGGTTGGGGCGTTAGCTCAGTTGGCAGAGCGCCGTGTTCACACCGCGGAGGTCACTGGTTCGAGTCCAGTACGCCCCACCACAAGCTCGAAGAGCGGTCCATCCGTTCGCGTGGCCCAGTAGCTCAGCTGGATAGAGCACCAGCCTCCGGAGCTGGGTGTCGCAGGTTCGAATCCTGCCTGGGTCACCACCTTTCCATCGGAAATTCAGGTACTTAGTGGAGGAGGCGGTCGTCCTTCTTGCCCCTCCGTTGTGTCCGTGTGTCCGGCTTGTGTCCGGATGTGTCCACGTCGCCAAAGTCGACCGGCGCCAGACTCCTCGACCTGGACAGCAGGTGGACGTAGGTATCGAGGGTGAAGGCGGTTGAGTAGTGGCCGAGTTGTCTCGAAACCCAGTTCGGGTCCATGTAGTCAGCGAAAGCCAGCGATGCGAAAGTGTGGCGCGTGGCATGAAGCTTGAGGCGCTGGATCGGTGTCTTCTTCAGGCGCCTCTGCTCCTCCTGGAGCGCGGCGATCACCCCATTGTAGGCGCGGTTCACGTTGCTCGGGTGGTAGTGCGTTCCGTTGCTGGTCGCGAAGACCCAGGGGACGCCTGCGCGCGCCTCGGCCCGGAGTGACTCGAGCATCTCCATCGCGCCAGGCGGGACGTCGATCAATCGGTGCTCGCGCTTCTTCCTTCCCTTCAGCCGCTCGGGGCGCAGCGTCACCGGAGATATCTGCCGCGCGAGGTGGAGTCGTTTGCGCGGCCAATCGACATCGTCCCACTGAAGACCGAGCACCTCCCCGCGGCGCATGCCGGTCGAGAACAGAAGGCGCAGGATCGGGTACAGCCAGGGACGGATCTCCTCCGCCTTGCGCAGCAGGTTCTCGACCTCGTGGCGCTCGTACGGGGTCGCACGTCCACGCCCCGTGTCGTCCCTCAGCTCGCCGATCAGGGAAGCGATCGGAGCTGCAGCGTCCTCGCGGATGCGCCCCTTGTCGCGTGCCCAGCGGAACGCCGCGCGAAGGAGCTTCAAGACGTTGGTCGTCCCGTCCGGTCCGAGTCGCCCGCGAACTTCGACCATGAACCGCCGCAGGTCGCCGTCCGCGAGTTCCTCGGGAACGCGCCGGCCGAATTCGCTTGGCCCGATGTGGTTCTCGAGGTAACCGGTGTTGAGGGCGAGGGCGCCCGCGCCGAGCGGCTTGCGGTCGCGCTGCCGCGCGTACTCGAGGTAATGGGCGACCAGGTCGGTGATGGTGAGGCGGTCGTCGGTCTGCACGACGAGGCGCCGCCTCATCATCCGAGCGAGCTGCTCGGCGTGTGCGCGATCTTCGAATCCCTCCGCGACGATTTCCTTTCTCCCCTCCTTTTCCCCGGGCCGCCGTGGGTATCGCTTTACGACGTGCCACGACATGTCGCCGCGGTATTTGTAAGGCTGGCGGACCACGATCCGCAGGTGTCGCGCGCGAGCCGCCATCTCCGTCACCTCCCGACGGCGCATCCTACGCCACTTTAGGAGGAATTTCGCGATCGGCGATGGCGGCCAGCTCAGAGTCCTCATTTTCCGAGGGGTTACGCGACCAGTCGAGTCCCAGCGCGTGCCAGACGGAGGCGGCCAAGATCAGGCGGCGGCCGCCCAGCTTCACGCTTCGCAGCTCTCCGCTTGCGACCATCCGCTCCACAGTGGACGCCGCGAGGCCGAGTGCGTGCCCTACCTCCGTCATCGACAGCGCGACCCGCTCGCGCAGGTCCGGGGGGATCAACTCGCCGTCAACGTTCATCGGTGAGTCACCTCGGGCCACCCGCGGCTACGCCTCCACTCGATCCCGGCGCGGTCGCAGAGCCACCGGTGCAGCTTTCGTGCGCTCACCTCGGTCGTTGCCTCGAGTTCGCCGCGGCTTGCGGCGATGCGACGGGTGCGGGAGGCGGAGTTCATCGCCACGACCATTGAGCAATCCTTGTGCCACACGGAGCGCAGCCTCCGAGATGGCCGTAAGAGCCGCTGCGGCGCGCACGCATCCTTCTCTGGCTGCGGTGATGCAGCCAACGGTCGCCAGCCTCCTGCACGCCGTCGCGCTGTAGGTGGCAGTGAACCTGCGGTTTCTTTGTCAAGCCGCGCAGCTCGGCCAAACGTTCGGGGCTGGGCCTACTCACGGTGGGCCTCCGACCGCGTGGACGTCCTGAAGATCCTCCTGCCGACCGCCCACAGCGGACACCCCCGGATCTCGCAGGTTCCCGCCTCGGTCCTCTGCCAGGCGCAGCACTCGAGACACTTGAGCTCGACGGCAGCTCGGTAGGAAGTGGCGGCCCGATCGGCGACTTTCAGCCAGTGGTTCCTCCAGCGCCGGGGCACGTCCTGGGGAAGGTTGGAGAGGGGCAGAAACCCGCTTCTGAAGTCGATCTCAGCGGGTTTTTCCCGGCGAGGCCGAACGATCGCACCGGAAGACGTCTCAGCCCTGCCCCCAGCCTGTCGAGGATCCGCCTCGACTCCTTCTTGACGGCCTGCCGCGGGACTCTCGAGTGCGACGGACTCTTGGCCGGGCTTCGAATCGGGAAGAGGCATCCTAGCGTCCGTTCGTCGCGCGGAACACCAGGCACCCGGGAGGTGAGCCGATCATATCGAAACGGCGGCTGACATGGCCATGCTCCGGCGACGGCGATGTACAACTTCGACGTTTGTGACACTTTCGACAGTCGGCTCGAGTTCGACGGGAATTGACACACTGATACGCAGGATGCCCGCCAGTTGGAGTCGAGAAATCGTGATGCATCTATGAGTTCGTCAAGGCCCTCGGCAAGGTGTTGTCATCGCTGAGGTTTCCTTCTCCGGTTCAGGAGTTCTCGTTGCGCATCCGCGTGAGTGCGGTGCGGCTGCGCTTGGCGGCGCGCTTCTCACCGGGTGCCGGCGGCGCGAGCGCGAGCCCGGCCTCGGCGTAGACCTCGTCCAGGTTGCGGGGTGCCCGGCCGCGCGGAGGCCGCTCGTGCTTCTGCAGCTTGCGGAGCTTGATGCGGGTGCGCTCGGGCGCGGCGTAGCGGTAGGGCTGCTCCGTGGTGAGGATGTGCCAGACGACGACCACGAGCTTGCGCGCCAGCGCCGTGACGGCGATCTGGTGACCCTTGCGGCGGCGCAGCCGGTGGTACGACGCGGCCAGGGGCGAGGAGCTGCGAGCGATCGTGTGCGCTGCCTCGATGGCGAGCCAGCGGGCGTTGCGCGAGCCGGCCTTGGTGATGTGGCCGTAGTAGGTGGTGCTCCCCGACTGGCGGATCTTGGGCACCAGGCCGAAGTAGGCCGCCAGCTTCTGTGGGCTCGGGAAGCGCTCGATCGAGCCGATCGCCGCGAGAAACCCCATCGCCACTACGACGTCCACGCCCGGGATCGTGACCAGGAGGTGTGCCTCGGGGTACAGCTGCGCTTGCTCCCGCAACGCCCGGTCCACGCTCTGGAGGTGCGCTTGGACCTCCCTCAACAGCCCAGTCTGGTGGTCGAGCACCATCCGCTCGGCGGCGGGCAGCTCGAGCTCGGCGAGCCAGCGGAAGCCCTTCTCCGTGAAGAGGAACTTCCCTGGATAGCGTTGGAGGCTGCGGTTCAGGACCCCGTGGATGGTGTTCTTGGTGGCGACCGATTGGCGGCGGAGCTGCCGCCGGTGGGCCATGAGCTGACGCAGCGCCCAGGTTCCCTGGTTCGGCAGCTCCACCTCCGGTAGGAAGTCGAGCCGCAGCAGCTGGGCCAGGATGTGGGCATCGACCTTGTCGGTCTTGATCCGGGCGTTCGCGATCGCTTTGAGCTGGGCGGGGTCCGCGACCACGACGCGGTCGACGTAGCGCCTCAGAATCTGGACGATCGCCCAGCTGTGGAAGGTGGCCTCGAGCACCACCGGGTCGCTGCGGTCGAGACGCCGAGCGAACTCCTCAATCGCGGCCGCGGTGCCGCCGACGCGGAAGTCCCGGCGGGTCTTACCGTCTTCGTTCAGCGCGCAGACCTGAATGAACTCCTTGTGGACATCGAGTCCGTAGAACATCACACTCTCCTCTCGGAGAGCCTCGGCGAAAGGTTGGGAAGAACGACACGTATCTATTCGCGCTCACGGCGCAGCCGTCCGAGTCGAGGAGGGGAGCCAAGTAAGACATCGAGCTCGAAGCTCATGCTTTATCCGGCCTTCCCCACAGATCCTCGGCGCCCCGAGGCTCTCCCATTCGTTCTTCGTTTCCGCCGGTGATCTGCGCCCGTGGCCGGCGAAGAGAGGATGACCTCTCCGCACTCAGTACACGAGACGCGCGCACCGGACGCCGAATATCATGGACAGCAAGATAAAGGAGTTGGAGTCTTCGCTGAGTTCCTCAGGTGTCGCGTGGACATGCGGGGTGGAGACCTCTGCGCCCCCGCAGCAGAGACTCCAACTGGATTCCCCGCGAGGCGGGGGCTGGTAGTGGCCGCGGATCGTGCTCGGGCGTGATCTCGATGGTCCGGATCCCGAGCTGCTCGAGCTTCTGGAGGGATCACCAGGGAAGGGAGTCGGCCTTCAGCATCGAGGCGTCGACATCCGGCATCAGAAGGTCGTCGTCGACGCGGATCTCGTGTCTGCACGGGTCGACGCAGATCAGCTCCACGCCCTGGGCCGCCAGCACCTCTTGGCCCTACCGGGACGCCTTTTCGTTCGCCCGAATCAGTAGCCCGAGCGCCGCCGTCCTGGAGTTGATCCGGGACAAGCTAACGCCTTCCAGCAGGTGGGTTCGGAGAATGGATCTCAGAATCGGCATCCTGATCGAGGCGAGGCGCGCGCAACGAGTACCTGATTCGCAGCCGGTAGAGTCAAACCACGCGCAGCCGGGCGACCTGAGAGCTGCAGCGGGAGCCGCGAGTATGTCCGCATTGTCGGAGGTGATCGACGTCGAGTACCGCGTCGTCTCGCCCTCACGGGCGCCACACCGGGACCACTATTTCACCATCGAATCGCCCAAAGGGTGACCGCACTCGCGCCGCGATTCGACGCCGGTTCTGCAGACCGGGCGCCACAGTTCGGTCGTTGGATGTGCAGCCGCCGTGCAGAGGTGCTGCAGCCGATCTGCCGTGATGGGTGCGAAAGGGAGGCGTTTTCTGGTGCGAAGGTATTGGTCGTGATTACATAATATAGTGTAATTTGGAACAGCAAGATAAAGGGCCGGAGACATTCGTGTATCCCCTCGGAATCGCGATGGTTCTCATGGGAGACCATGAGCGTGGCAGGAGAAACTCTCCTGCGCGGAGTGCGGTGCCGCACGAGCTCAGATGTGAGCGCCGACCGTGCCTGGGAGCCGCGGCGATCGCGCCGGGGACGGTTCCTCACGGTCGCGTCGCTGGCAGGTGTTCGGTGGAAGTGCTGCGGGCCGGCTGCAAATCCAGGGCGTCTGCGCGGTTGGAGTCGTGCGTTGAGATAGCAGCCCTCGGGGTCGCCTCCGCGTATGCTCGCAGGGCTATTCGGGAGCGCTCTCCGGCTCCGCCGATCCGCCGACGGAGGCTCCGCCGTCGCCTTCGGCGAGATGCCCAGCGTCCGTCTCCCCATCCCGCAGCAGCTCCCTGACGGCGCACTTCCACGCGCGGTGCCGTTCGAGCGCGCTCGTGGATCGTGCCTTGGCGTCTGCGTCCGGAACCCCCGGGAGGTGGAGCATCATGCCGGCATAGTGGCGGTCGATCATCGATGCGATCTGTGCAAGACGCTGCTCGATCGCTAGCAGTCGGGGTGTCTGTAAATCGACATCCGCCGCGATCCGAGCCTCCATCTCGGCGAGCAGTGTGTGCATGATCCGCCGGCCCGGAGCCCCCTCCGCGGTTCGCGCGTTCACGGCCAGGGTCAGCTCGTCCCGGATGGCGTAGAACTCCTCCAGATCGGCGCGAACGCACTGGGAGACGTTGAGGTTTCGCGCGGCCGCCTCGCGAAGGAGTCGATCGTATAGATCCCGAGGGACGTAGGATCGGACTTCGTACTGGGAGCGCTTACGCCTGGCCATCGCTGCTGTCTCCGCCCGCGGATTCTTCTGATTCACCTGCCGCCGGTGAGATCAATCCCTGCATTCGCTGGAGCTCGCGATCCTCCGGCCGCACGGCCTTTGTCGTTCCTTGCTCTGCGCTCGTGCCAGGAGAGCTGCAAGGGGAGGGCTCCTTCGGAGGCGGCACAGGGGTCGTCTCAGCTGCCTCTGGAGCACGGTCCTGGGGAGTGCCGCGCGAAGATTGGGCTCCCTCACCCGTCCAATCCCACTGCTTCTTGGGGATGCGATCGGAGGCCTCGGGCGCGGGGATCCGGGCGCGCTTCACGAACCCGTCGTGCTCGTAGTAGCGCAGCTTTCTCCCCAGGATCGGTCTCGCGCCAGCGGTGAAGATCAGCGTGGCGCCGTCCGGCAGCCGCATCGCCTCGTCGGGTGTGAGGAGCGGGCGGTGGGACTCCTGCTCCGAGGCCATCACGTGCATGAGCACCGGGTTCAGGCGGTTCCCGGTGTAGGTCCGGGTCTCCTTGTGGACGGTCGTGGATCCGGCCATGTCGGAGAGAAGCCGCGCCGTCTCGACCTTGTTCGGGGCGTGGGCCACACGGACGTGACAGTTGGAGATGATGCTCTCGTCGTGCCCGTAGGCGGCGTAGAGCTGCGAGAGGTCCTGCACGATCAGGAAGGCCTTGATGCCGTAGCCGGGCAGGTATGAGAGCTGGGTCTGGAAGAAGTCGAGCCGGCCCAAGGTCGCGAACTCGTCCAGCATCAGCAGCAGCCGGTGGCGGTAGCGCGCCACCTGGTGCCCGTCCTCGAAGTCCATCTGCTCGGTCAGCCGACGCCCGATCTGGTTGATGAGGAGCCGGAGCAGTGGCCTCATCCGGCTGAGATCGGAGGGCGGCACCGTGAGATAGAGGCTCACGGGTCGCTCGTGGTGCATGAGATCGGTGATCGAGAAGTCGCAGGCGGAGGTGTTCTCGGCCACCAGATCGTCGTGGTAGAGGCTCAGGAACTTCGTGGCTGAGGACAGCACGCTCGAGCGCTCGTTGTCCGACTTGTTGAGGAGAGAGCGGGCGGCGCGCGCAACGGCAGGATGGGTCTTCGTGGGCTTCCCTGTCTGGGGGTTCTGCCAGCCCCGATCACCAGAGGGGTCGTGCTCGGCATCGAGCATCTCGTTGAGCACGTCTTCGATGGACCGACGGGGGTCGTTGAGAACATCGAGGCATCCGCGGAGCGACTTGTCGCGGCCCGCGTAGAGCACGTGGAGGATGGTTCCGGTGAGCACTTCTTGCGCCGTCAGGTCCCAGTGGTCCTTGAGTCCGGCACCGTCGGGATCGACGAGGATGTCGGCGATGTTCTGGACGTCGCGGATCTCCTCGGGGCCCTTGCGGACCTCGAGAAGCGGGTTGTACCGGGCCGCCGTGCCGTCGTCGCAGGTGGGGTCGTACTTGAGGCAGAGGCTCCCGAGCTCGCGCTGGCGCCATCCGGCCGTGAGTGCCCAGTTCTCGCCCTTGATGTCGTTCACCAGCACCGAGTGTGGCCAGGAGAGAAGGGTTGGAATCACCCAGCCGACGCCCTTGCCGGAGCGCGCCGGTGCGAATCCCAGAACGTGCTGTGGGCCATCGTGACGAAGAGCTTGGGTGTGGTCCTTGTGGCGCCATGCCCCGACGTAGACGCCGGATCCTCCCAGGAGCCCAGTGGCCAGGACATCCGCGTACTGCGCCCAGCGGGCGGAGCCATGGCTGTCGGATCGGCCTCCGATCTTCCGAGCACGTCTCACGGCGAGCCCGATTCCAACCACGAAGACGAAGTGAGCGGGGATGCCGATCAGCCAGTGCCCCGTCTTCCAGATCGCCTCGGTATCCGCCACCTGGCCGTAGCGAATCTCCCAGAGAAAGAAGTCCCAGGGTGCATAGAGAGGGCCCCACCAGCACGCCCCGGCCAGGAGTCCGAGGGCGAAGAGGGCAGGGCACCAGCGGCGGATCCTCGCAAAGGCGAGGCCCCCAGCTCCCGCCAGCGACGCCGTGACCGCCACCGCGAGGAGCCACGTCGCGGACCTGTGGGTCTGGCTCGTAGAGGGGCACGCCGAGAGCCGGCTGATAGCCGAGCTTCCAGGCGGCCCACTGGGTTCCGACCCAGAGGACGAGGATCAGGATTCCAACGATGCTGACAATCGAGCTAACGAAGATCCCGGCGGCGGTGTTGCGCTCGCCAGTGTTTGGAAGGCGATAGAGCGGATTGCTGGGCACGGGCCGGCTCCAGGGCTGTGGAATACCGGCCATCCGAGGGGAATCGAAGGGCAGGGCGGTCGAGCCGAGCGGCACCGCCACCTCCCGTAATGGGTGTGACGTACACGGTCGACAGGGGAGGCGTGCAGGTGCCATTCGTGTCACCGTCCGCGCCCGCGCCCGTGCTCGCGCTGGTGCTCCATGTCGTCGAGCGTCCAGGCGATCCTTCGCTGCTCCCGATTCTCCGCCTCCTGGATCATGCGTGCGCGGGCCCGAACCTCCTGACCGATCTCCAAGTCCTGCCGATCCGTGGGGACGGCGGTGAGGTGACGGCCGGTATCGAGTACCGCCCACTGGGTCTTCTCTTCACCTTGGGCGTAAGCCACCAGCTCGCCGCGGTACAGCCGCCCCGCTTCGGCCTTGGCCAGCCGAAGCGACTTGCCCCGCGCCTGCTCGAGCTCCTCGAAGGTCATGGGCGTACGTTCGCGCTCAGCCATCCGGGATTCGACCATGTGCTCTGCTCCCTCTGTGATCTGGTAGGTTCGCTCCCTCGCGGATTCGTGCTCCGGCTCACGGGCCCGGATCAATCCGAATCGCTCGAGAATCGCCGCCCTCGAGCGAACACTACGACGCCACTGCTGGAAGAACCCTCGATCAGCGGGTGATTCAGGGGGCAGCTCGCCCGTCTTGCGTACCGATTGGAGCCCCTCGAGATCGAGAGGGGTCGAAGGGGTCTCGACACGCTTGAGATCGCGAAGGCGACCGTGCTCCGCGATCGCGGTGTATTCGATGCTCTTGGTTCCCCCACTGAAGCTGCGGCCGCGCAACGTCACGATCTGCCCCGGGCGGAGCCTTCCGGCGCCTCTTGCCCGCGCAATGGCGGCCGTCTGAGGAACCAGGTGCCGCTGGCCGTCCGTCCCCTCGATGATGAGGAGAGGCTCATCGCGGGCCTCATCGAGGTCCGTTCCGGCGATCCGGCCTCGCACCTCGGTTCCCGGATGGATGCGGGTCAAGACGATCGGGGCGTGGCGATCGGTGATCCCGGAGCCCGAGCGAGCCAGGCTCTTCTGGATGTCGCCAGCGAGCTGAAGCTGTCGAAGCGCGGGCTCGAGTTGTGAAGAGAGCCTCCAGGTCCTGTTGCCAACGCGCTCGGCAAGGCCCAGGCGCTCCAGGAAGGCGACGCGGCGGAGATCCTGCAGCCGGCGCTCCTGCGCCCGTGGATGTGCCGGCACCGGGTCTTCGAAGGAGATCCTGCGGTCGGGTGAGGCGCGGGCGAGAAGCGCCCGGTCGATTTCCGTGACTCGGGGGGCTTCGACGGCATGCTCCCGGGCCGACTGCCGATCCTGCTCCTGGCGATGCCCCAGAGTCCGCGTGAGCAGCTCCTGGCTGCGTGAACGAACTCCTGAGCGAATATACTCGCGCGGCAGACGAAGTGGCCGTCCCTCCTCATCGACGCCTCGGACGGCGATGTGCACGTGGGGATGCGAGGTGTCGTGATGATCGATCGCCGCCCACTCGAGCTTGGATCCGAGATCCTCTTCCATCCGCGCGACGATCTCACGAGCGTGTGAGCGAAGGTCGACGCGGTCACCGGCCTCCGGAGAGATCACGATCTTCCAGAGTCGTCGGTCTCCGGCCTTCTGCCACGCATCAAGGCGGTCCGGGAGGAAAACCTCATCGCGATCTGCGGCGAACCCCAGACCTTTCTCTCCTTCCCGTTGGGCTCCTTTACGGCTCAGGTAGTGGCCGTGTGCGCGCCACCCGCTCGTTCTGCTGTTCCTTGCATAGGAGATCTTGACGAGGCTTCGCTGAACGAGTGTCGAAGAGGCCAGCAGGGAGCGTCGACCGCTCCGCCCCCTGCGCTGTACTCCATCGCGGCGGTGGAGCTCAGTGGAGACCCGCCGGAGGGCTCTGGCCCCGCTCCGTCCCTCCTCGCGTGCGATCCGCGAGGGGCGAACGTGCATCTCGTGGGATACCCCGCGTTCCGTGACCGCGGTTGCACGCGAGCTCGCCAGGGAAGGCGACGAGAGCTCTACTCCCCGCTTCTGCTCGCGGTGATGGGCCCGATCCGGAGCGGCTTCGGGCTCCGAACGAATGCTCCCTGGCCTGGGTGTGCCCCGTTTTCGCGATGCCATCAGTCGGCTCCGCCACCCAGCGTGAGAACCGGCTTCGCCGAGGCCACGATGGCCTTGACCGGGACCGCACCGAAATACCGGCTGTCCCAGCTCCGCCTCCGCTCGCTCCCCAGAACCCACACCTCGCCATCTGCGACCAACCGGCGTCCGAGCGGTGCGTGCTCCATGGGCCGGCCGAGGCTGTCAGTGGACCGGAGCGGAGCTCGGTCCACCAGGACTCCGTTCACGGCGAGGAACTCCACTTGAAGCTCGATCTCATCGCCAGCGATGGCCACGATCTCCTTCACGATCGGGCTCACGCCCTCCGGGCAATCACCCAAGGGCAGATAGCGCCGCTGGCGACCCACCTGCGCGATCTCTTCGGGAAGGCAGATCAGAGCGATCTCCCCACGGTCCAGGCGGGCAGGGGCTTCGCGGTACAGACCGAGAGGCATGGATGAGGTCCAGTTGATGCGAAGGTCGAGAGCGTGCGCCGCAGGAACCAGACCTGCCGCGAGCGCCAGTGCGAGGAGGGTCCAAATCCCCTTGCGGTGACGCCGGGAGCAATGCGGCACCCCCCGCACGCCGAGCCTTACCTGCTGAGAGGCGTCGCGCTCAATTACGAGCCACGCCATGCGATTCTTTGTCGCAAGGAACGTGCCGAGCCCTTCACCCCTCATCTATCTGTAGAACGCGGCGGAGCCCTTCTCGATGCCTTCGTTGGTCGTCAGTGGCGAAAATCGCGCAGCCAGAGGCACAACCACACCACTGGAGATGCCCTGTGCTTTCGGGGCGTTGCAGCTGCAACGCCCCAAGTCCAGAATGTCATGAGGCGCAGCAGGGGCACGAACGGGGAAACCCGGGATACAGACAAGACCACGACCTTACGGACCACCGCGCCAGCCCTCGACCCTACCGGCATGCTCTGGTCGCGCACGGCCACAACGCCACTGCTCAGATTGCCTCTGACGATCGGCGCGTTGCAGGTCACGCGCATGCGGCCGGCTTCAGCGACGGGCCGGATGGTCGAAGGCTTCCCATGACTTTCGGTTGACCGCATGGTGCGTGCAGTGTCGCCGATGGGGCGTTACTCTAGAAGTTGGCCGCAACGATGAGCGAGAACCGCGCTTCACTGCCAGCGATCAGCCGATTCCGTTGTCAAATCGGGCGCGCACGACCCCCCGCTGCCGACTCCGCAGACGCTGAATTTTCAGACGAACCCCACTTAGCCCTCAAAGCCCTCCTCTCGGAGCCTTTCGCTCGGCAGCCTGCAGCCGGGTCTGCACTGACCTGGTGAGGACATCCATATGGACGTACCGGTGCACATACTTCTGATTCTGGTCTGCCTGACGCTGTCGGCGTTCTTCTCCGGCAGCGAAACCGCGCTGCTGCGCCTGCGGAACCACGAGGTGGATGCCGATGCGAAGGCCTCGCTTACGCCGGGCGCGCCCGCCGCTCGGGGTCTCCTCAAGTCGACCTCTCATCTCCTGGTTACGCTGCTTTTGGGGAACAACCTCGTCAACATTCTGGGTGCGGCCATCGCCTCGGCACTCGCCATCTACTTCCTGGGCGAGCGAGCCGGAATCATCGCGGCAACGCTGACCATGACGGTACTTGTGTTGATCTTCTGTGAGGTCCTTCCCAAGGCCGTGGCCGCGCGACACCCGCGCCGGATTTCCTATGCCGTGGCGCTTCCGCTCTACCTGCTCCACCAGGTACTTCGTCCGCTTCACATCCTGTTCGACAGCCTGATCGAGCCAGTTGTCGCTCGGGTGGCGGGCGGACGCGCCAGGGAGCTGGGGACGTTGCCCGAGGATATTCTCAGGCTCGCGCGCAAGGCACGCGAATCGGAGCCCGACAACCAGCTCCTGGCCATCATCGGAGCGACCGCGGGCGCGGTGAACATGCGCGTCGAGGGGATCATGACGCCGCGGACCGAGATCGTCGCGTTCCCGTGTGATACCGCCCCGGCGGAGCTGCTCGAGAAGGTGCTCGAGGAGCGCTACACCCGCGTACCGATCTACGAAGGCTCGATCGACCGTGTCCGGGGAGTCGTCCACCTGAAGGATCTGGTGAAGCTCGTGCGCGAGAACGCTGGAGAGCTTCATTCCATCTTGAAGCCCGTCCTGCGAGTCCCTGCCCGTAAGAAGATCTTGGCCCTCCTACAGGACATGCAGCGCGGCTTCGTACACCTGGCCATCGTCAAGGACGAGTTCGACGTCACGCTCGGATTGGTGACCCAGGAGGACATCCTCGAAGAGCTCGTGGGCGAGATCCGGGATGAGTTCGATCAAGAGGAGCTGCTCACGATCCGCTGCCTCCCCGACGGCTCGTATCGGTCCCTCGGCCGGATCAAGGTCCTCGACTTCAACCGTGAGACCGGCTGGAATGTTCCCGCAGAATCGGGAGATACCCTGAGCGGTCTCGTATTCAACCTCCTCGGACGCTCCCCCAAGGGGGGTGACGTGGTCAGCGTCCAGGGCTACGAGCTCTCGGTCGCAGATCTCTCCGGCGCTCGCGTCACCGAGGTCCGGGTTGCGCAGCGTGCCGAGGAGAAGACCGAAGAGGGGTAGCGATAGCGGACGTCTCTCGGACCATGGAGCGATACGAGCTTTCGATCACGAACAGCAATGCCCGGTCGGTCGGGCCCCTCCGTTCCACCAGCAGGCCCTACGCCTGCCGAGCGTTCTCCGTGGTAGGGTCGAGGGCTGGCGCGGTGGTCCGTAAGGTCGTGGTCTTGTCTTGTATCCCGGGTTTCCCCATTCGTGCCCGTGTAGACCCGACCGTGACTCCGTTTCCAGCCCCCGCCACCTCGAACGCAGCAGGCGGATTTCCCGCACTACGCTCCCCTGCTCACTTCGTGCCTAGGTTTATGGGACCTATCATGCTGGAGATGCTTTCGTCGCAGGCCGCCACCGCACCTTGTACTCATCGAAGAGTCCAAGCCGCTCGTACAGCCATCGACTACTCCACTTCTTCCAGCCGAAGCCTTGACGCTGTCGGGCTTTGGCTAAGAGTCTCCGGATCTTCTTTTCCACCCACAGGTGGACGAAGGAGAAGCATCGGCTCGAATTTCCGATCGCGAAGTAGTTCACCCAACCCCGCAAGATGGGATTGATCTGCTCGATCACCCCACGCAGTGGCTGAGAGCGTGAGCGATTGAAGATGCCTTTCAGCTTCCGCAACAACTCCGTGCGCTTCTTCATCTGTGGCATGACCAGAGGCATCCAGCGTCCCTTAGGGGTCCGCACGCGCCTGAAGTCAAAGCCAAGAAACCCGAAGCACTCGCCTCGCGCCAGATCGACGACCCGGCTCTTCTCCTCGTTTAGCTCCACCTGCAGCTTGTCGAGCTCCTCCCGGAGTCGCTTCTGTACTGCATCGAAGAGCCACGTTTGACGCGGATGCCAGTCCACCAGGACAACAACATCGTCCGCAAAGCGGACGTACTCCATAGCCGTCCATTCCCCATAGCTCGTGACTTCTTGAGCCCGCTGCAACATGCGATCCACCTCATTGAGATAGATATTGCTGAGCAGCGGAGAGATGGCTCCTCCCACACAAAGGGTAACTTCCTCCTGAATCGGGGCTCCGGCCCGGGAATCGAGTGCCGAATCACGATGCGCTCTGGATCCACGAGCACCTCTTTCACGAGCAAGCGCAGGACTCGCTGTCGCTCCTCGATCGAGGAGGTTTCGGCGCCGTCCCGGAGGCGCCGAAGGAACTGCTCGAGGTTCTCCGCCAGCGCAACGTACGTTTCTTGGTCGAGCGTTTCCGCCTCCAGTGCGTCGAGCTGTGCGCGAAGCGTGGACTCCTTCTTGCGAAGGTCGGGCATCCGGGCGCGCAGCTCTTCGAGCGACACCAGCTCCTCTTGGTACGCCTCCACCAATCGGGTCTTCGCTCGCGTACATCGACTGAGTTCGAGCTCCAGCCTGGACTTCTGTGCCGTCGCCGGATTCGCTGCTCGGAGATCACGAAGACGCCGGTCGATTTCAGTGCGGATCAGCCCGGGGTCCGCCAAGAGTTTCACGACGTGGCCCCATACGAGTTCCTCGAGATAGTCCTGTCGGACGGGACGGCTGGAGCACACGCGTCCGTGCTCGTAGCGGTAGTCGTCGGAGCCGAGGCATCGGTAGTAGTACAGCCTTCGCTTGCTGGTGCGCGTCGAGCGTTCGGTAATAGCTATAGCCACAACTCGCACACGCCACGAGCCCCTGGAGAAGAGAGGGCTCCTTCGTACGACGCGGAGCGAAACGCCGATTGTCTTGAAGCCGCCGAGTGGCCAGCTCGAAGACCTGCTCGGACACGATGGGCGGGACAGAGATTTCGATCCATTCGGAGCGAGGCTGATCTCTCGTGACATGCCCGCTGGACACCACCCGCTTCCCCTGCCTGCGCACGGGTCTTGTCATCTTGGGCCGTGCGTCGACTTGTCGCGTCTTTCCGAAGGCTGCATGTCCACAGTAGGCCGGATTGCGGAGCATCCCCCAGATCGTCGAACGGTCCCAGCGCGACTTCCCTGTCGCGGTGGGAATCCCTTGCTCGCCCAGCCAGCGCGTGAGAGTCCCGCAATCGACTCGTTCTCTTCGACGTAGCGCCGAAACAGCTCGCGAACCACCACGGCCTCTCGTTCCGACGATATCGTACCGCGCCTCCGCCTCCTCGCTCTTGCGCACATAGCGATAGCCGTAGGGGGCACCGGACAGGACTGCTGGAGAGCCAGAACGCGCTCGATGCAGCTTGCCCCGGCGGGTTCGCTCGACGATCTGCGCTCGCTCGTACTCGGCGATCATCCCCTGAAACTGCAGCAGCAACTCGTCCTCGGGCGTCTCGGCCTTTGGCCCCTTGAGGAAGCGAACCTCGCTGCCCACCCGCGCGAACTCCTCGATGAGCAATGCCTGATAGGCGTAGCGACGGGCGAGCCGATCGGGCGCGTAGCAAAGCACCACCGGGATCTCGATCTCAGCTGCAAGGTCCCGGAGACGCTCCAGCCCGGGCCGAATCAGCGTAGCGCCCGAGTACCCTTCATCCTCGAATACCCAATCCGGAGGCACCTCCAGCCCCGCTGCGGCAGCGTGAGCACGAACGCCGCTGTCTGGCTGGCAATGGTCTGCTCCTCTTTCTGTCGCGCCGAAGAAACCCGCGCGTAGATCGCCGCTGTCGTCAGCATTGCCAACGTCCCCCCTCGTCAACCGCCGGCGTTCCGGTACCAGCAGCCGATACGCCTGGGCAAGATGGGCTTCGCCCAAGCGATCGAAGACGTAATCCAGTACGACCGGCCTATCGTCCATCTCGAGAACGGGCCCCCAGACGGTCCAGGAACTCCTTCAGGGCTTGCGCGACGAGCGCGCTGATCGTCTGCCCGCTCCGCTTGGCCTGCCTGCGAATGCGACGAGTGAGATCCATCGGTAGCTTCACGGTGAACACCACCTTCGGGCTCGGCACCTCGACAGGGCCCTGGTCGCGGGCCTGCTCCACATAGCGCCAGGCCTGCCGCTCGGACAGGCGATATCGACGGGAAAGCCGGCGCGCGGCTTCTGCCTCGTCCATCCCCGTCGGCCAGCAGTTCGCCTGCTGCATTGATTCGACGTGCGTACTGATCTGCTCGGGCTCGATGAGATCCCGCCATGACATAACAATACTACCATAGATGACAGCAATATACTACCCTTTATGTCGTGATCTTCGAGTGGGGACGCTCTCCCCGCTCGTAGGGCAAACGGACATCGAAATCAAAGTTGCCTATTGCGTGGGAGGAGCCATCACTCCCCCTTGGGGAACACCTCGACTTCCCGAGGATTTCAGAATCTTCTTCAGCAAGCCCATGATCGCGTCATCGTCGACACGCACGGCGATCTTCTCCAAGAGGAGGTGATGACGCACGTTATCGAAGTAGGATCGAAGATCCAGATCGATGACACGGGTCTTGCCGTGAAGAATTCCTTGACGAACTCGTAGTACCGCATCGTGCGCAGACTTCTTCGGGCGGTAGCCAAACGATCCCGGTTGAAAGTCCGCTTCGAAGATCGGCTCCAGGATGAGCTTCAGCGCACCCTGGACCACTCTGTCGCGGATCGTGGGAATCGAGAGCATCCGGAGGCTTCCTCCGGTCTTCGGAACCCCCACGCGCCGCACCCGTTGGGGCAAGTACGTGCCGGATACCAGCTCCTCGCGCAGCTGCTCGAGGAACTCCGCGCGCCCCGCACTCTCCACGGATTCGAACGTCACCCCATCCACTCCAGGGGCCCCGTTGTTCTCCTTGGCGAGCTTGTACGCGGCTTGCAACGTCTCCATCTTGCAGACGTGCACGTACAGTCCCCAGAAGCGCCATGACGGTTCAGCCTTCGCCTTGGCGTATATCCTTCGCCTCAGGTCCTGCAGACCAATGGGCGCCTTTATCATCTCGCCCCTGCCTTCCGTGTTGGCGAAGAACTCATGAACAGCAGGGCCCCTTCGCTCCACGGGCGTTACCCCGCTTCATCGCTACTACGGGCCCCACCGCCACCGTCTCGTCTTCGGCCGACTTCCCGGTGGTTGCCGGTTATGCGACCTTCCATAGGGGAGGATCGCAAGACGCACTTCCCCATTCGCCACAGATTCTTCGATCCGGGCGTCTGCTCCCGTTCTGGCTGGGCGGTCTCGAGTTGAGATTCGTGCTCGTGGTTCCGTTGGAGCAGCTGCGGAATCTCTACGAGTTGCTCGGTCGGAGGATTCGGTTCGAGGGCAATCCCGTCGCATCGCGATTCATTGGCGGGTGTGTTCTCCACGTAAACGTGGGAACCATCCTTCCATCTGGGCCTTTGCCGGCCATCGCTTCGTTCGGTTCTTCGGAGGGGCATAGCTTAAACTGTCGGACCTCCAGCCGTAGGCCGTAGGCCAGGAAGAACATGGATGCTCACCTCCGCGGCCACGCTAGCGTGGCATGCGAACACTCTTCGCGCTGCGTGCTCGAATGACTGCCTTCTCGTCGACTCCCCGATCGAGCCATTACCTAGCCTTCGCGTGTCTCCGTGGACGGATCGGCTCGTCCGGGGTCGTACTCCTCCTCGTCCTTCCACATCCGCAATACCGTGGCTGCGATCATGCGCGCCAAGCTCAGCTTCGCGAGCGTCGGCTTCGTGCCGCCGTCGAGGAGCCGCTGGTAGCGCGCATGGATGGGATCCTTGTTGCGCTGCGTGATGACCGTCGTCGCGGCGCCCTTGAAGATGCTCTTCAAGACGCGATTGTGCTGGCGCGAGAGCCCTCGCGTCTGGGCAACGCGCGCCTTGATCCAGCCTCCGTCGGCCGTCTGGACCCAGTCCGAGCTCGAGCGAGTCACGATCCCGAGCCCGCAGTAGCTCCAGAACTGTCGCTTCGTTCGAAAACGGTGAGGCGTCACGACAATCGGAACCAGCCGCGCCGCTCGGATCGGTCCGAAGCCCGGGCGCCGTCTCCAGGATCCGGACGATCGGGTGCTTCTTCGCCTCCCGAAGGAGATCGGCCTCCGCCTGCTTCTTCTGCTCCAGCAAGAAGTCGAGATGATCGTAGAGTCTTGTCGCCCTCGTCTGTGCACCGGAGAGAGCTGCTTCTGCCACTCCTCTCGGGGACGAACACTGTAGACCTTCACGCCGGAGACCAGGATGCCCCGGGATCGGTACAGACTCTTGATCCGAGCCTGCGCCCGCACCACGTCCCCGACGAGCGTCATGTGGATCCGGGAGAGCTCGCGCAGCCGCGTGAACTGCCGCGGCGCCTTGAAGACGCGCTTGCCGAGGTCCCCCACGCGCAGCTTCTCGGCCAGGCCATACGCATCGCGCTTGTCGCTCTTCGGCCCTCGGCTCTCCGTGATCCCCGCCACCACGATCTCGTCCACGTGAGGACTCAGCGTCTCGTAGAGCCAGGCGCTCTGAAGCCCCTCTTCGAACACCAGGTGCTTGCGACCGGGATCATCCGGATCGCCTCGACCAAGGCCTGGCCGTTGGTCTCGACCGGAAAGTCCTTTAGCCGCTTCCCGGTCTGCGAGATCACCGCCAGCGTGCAGCTCGCGGCGTGGACGTCCAGCCCGATGTATCGTTCCATCGGTGCCTCCTCTCGTTGGGGGTTGTTGATTCCCAACTCGAGGATGTCCGACGGGGCCGGGAGGCACCAACCTTCGCGTTCTCGGGGACTTACGTCGATCGCCGCAGACGCCACCCCCCTATGATGCTTACCTTGCTCCGCCGATTTCTCGGCGGGACGAGGACGGTTTCTCCAGTTGCTCGGCGGGTCCTTGTCACCGTGCTGCCCCTACTACCCCGTCGGAGTGAGATAGTCGCTTCGGTCAGGATTGCGACGACCAATGTTGCCTTCGTCCCGAACGAAAGGACTCGGCCTCCGAAGTTCTTTTGTGTCGAGGCCACTTATGGGTTCACTTGCGTTGCGGCCCGGTGACTCGCTCACCATCCCGAAGATGGCTTTGTCAATCGGCTTCATGGACTCTTCGTTTCCTCCACCCGATGCGATTCAAGCTACGGGGCCCCTGACTCTTACCCCGGTGGGACTGACTCCCACTGAACACGCCAGCCTTCGCTGGACGCACTCGAGTCCTCACTATCGGTTCGCCGCGGAACTGCTGAGCTTTTCCCTTTCCCGCCTCCGCTCGTCCAACGGCCGATGATAGTCCAGACCTGAGCCGAGAATCAGACTCGTGCTGAACCGCGACATCGGGCAGAATCCCGCGCGCCATGCACGCTCTGCTGCGCTTCGCGACGCTACTGCTTCGCTGTGTTCTGGCCTTCTTCCGAAGTCGCAGGGACCAGACGATCGGGATGCGTCCCGCTTCTCGTGGACTTTGGCGTAACCTTCGAGCCGACGAGTTGATGTGAGTTATCGGTCAGCCTATCACGATCACTTTCATATTTTGGGCCTGAATTCTGGTCCGAGCTCGAAGACGGCTTTCGAAAATGCCCCAGAGCCACGATCTCGGATCGACACGCCCCGTACTCCCACCGTTTCGAGCGGCGGTTCGAATCGGCCACCGGGGTGATGCGCAACGGATTCATGCGGCGATCTCCTTGTGGGGCTCAAGCAGAGCGGACACATGGCCATGCCCATCGATTCTGCGCAACAGGATCTGCCCGAAGGCCACGAGGCCATAGAGCAGCGTGACGGCCGCCTCCTCCGTCGAGAACGATGCTTGCGTCTTGGTCCGACGCCGGAACTCCCGGTTGAGGTTCTCGATCGAGTTCGTCGTGCGCAGCGCCTTCCACATCGCCTTCGGGAACGCGTAGAAGGTCAGCAGTTGCTCGCCGGCCTCCTCGAGGCTCTTTGCGACGGCCGGGCACAGCTTGCGCCACTTCGCCACGAACGCCTGGTAGGCCTCGCGGGCGGCGAGCCCGCTCTTCGCGTACACGATCCGATCGTAGTCTCGCTTGAGCTCGCGGTGCGCATGAGCCGGGCAGTGCTTCACCAGGTTCTGCCACTTGTGCACGGCGCAACGCTGCACCTGGGCCTGCGGCCAAGCCTCGATCGCCTTGGCCAGACCCCGGTGTCCATCGGAGACGATCAGTACCGGGCTCGCAAAGCCGCGTCTCTCGAGATCTGACACGAGCCTCGACCAAGAGGCCTCCGCCTCGCTCACGGCGAGCTCGAGCGCGACCAGGCGCTTCGTCCCATCGGGAGCCACCCCGAGCGCAGCCAGCACCGGTACGCTCACCACGCGGCGCGCCATCCGCACCTTGAGGTGAAACCCGTCCAGGAACAGGATCGCGTACCGTTCCTCCGACAGATCTCGCTCGCTCCACTCCGCAAACTGCACCTTGAGCCGTGCCGCCACCCGCGACACCGCGCTCTTCGACAGGTGCTCCGAGCCGAGCAATGGCTCGAGCGCCTTGCGGATACGCCGCGTGTTCGCCCCGGCCAGGTACGCGCCCAGGATCGCTTCGTCGACCTTGCGGGTTCGACGCGCGTAGCGCGGCACCACTCGGCTCTGGAACTCCCGCGCCCTCCCGTCGTCCTCGACGATCCGACCCCGAGGAACCTCGAGCGTCTGCGGGCCCAGCTCGGTGGTGATCCTCCGCGTCTCGTGGCCGTTGCGATAGCCGCGACGCTCCTCCGAACGCTCGTAGCGACCGGTGCCCAGCGCCTCGCTGAGCTCTTCCTCGAGCACCGACTCGACGGCCTCGAGCACGCGCCGACGCAGCAGGCTCGAGATGTCCTGCCGCAGGCGGATTACATCCGCTTCTCCCGTGGTATCTTTCCTCATGGCGTAGCCCTCCGATCGCCCTTCGGACGATTTGTTTTGTCAACTCGGAAGGTTACGCCATTCCCTTTTTCCACGGGACTCGGGACAGATCCGGCGATCGTCGAGCTGGCCCTTCGCCAGCAGCTGGCCGCCTACGCCCAACGGCGACCCAGGCCAAGGCTCACATCCGTTGACCGCGCCTTCTGGGTTGCACTGCACCGGCTCTGGCCTCGCTGGAAGGAAGTACTGGTCAGCTCCAGCCCGACACCGTGATCCGTGGCACCGCAGGGCTCCGCCTGTACTGGCGAGCCCTTTCCCGACGCGGGCCCGGGCGGCCGCGCATCCCGCAGGAAGTGCGAGAGCTGATCCGCCGCCTTGCGTTCGAGAATGGCTGGGGGGCGCGGAAATCCAGGGCGAGCTCTCGAAGCTCGGCTTCGCCATCGGCTTGGCGACGGTCTCCCGCTATCTCCCGAAGCGCTTACCGGATCCGGGCCGTCGCCAGCGCTGGATGACGTTCTTCCGAAATCACCAGGATGCCATCGCGGCCATGGACTTCTGCATCGTCCCCACCGTGAGCTTCCAGCTGTTGTACGTCTGGTTCGTCATCGATCACGGACGCCGAAGGCTGATCCACCTCAACGTCACCACGAATCCCAGCGCCCGCTGGGTGATCCAGCAGCTTCGGGAGGCGTTCCCTGAGGCCTCCACTCCTCGCTACCTCCTTCTCGACCGCGACTCGATCTTCTCCGCGGAGGTGATGGCTGCGATCCGGGGCTTTGGCATCGATCCCGTGCGCACGGCGTACCGCAGCCCCTGGCAGAACGCGATCGCCGAGCGGTGGGTAGGAACGTGTCGAAGAGAGCTTCTTGATCACGTGATCGTCTTCGGCGAACGCCATCTCAGGCATCTGCTCGCTGATTATGTTGCCTACTACAACGCCGAGCGGGTCCACACGGGGCTGGGCGACTCACCAGATGGCCGCCCAACCGAGCCCCGGCCCTCCCCTACCGCCAGGGTCCTCGCTTTGCCGCGTGCCGGCGGTCTTCACCACCGGTACGTCTGGGCGGAGGCGGCGTAAGGTGCTCTCGGGTTTACTCCAAGGCCTCGATCGGACCAGCGGACGAGTTCTGATAACCGACAGGCATAGAAAAGCCGTGCGAGTGGAACTACAGCGCCCTGCGTCGTTGCCCTGCTGCTGCGAGCCCTGCCAACCCGGCGGCGAGGAGGAGAGCGGTGGAGGGCTCGGGGACGACCTCGCTTATGAACGTCACGGGTCCCAAGAACTCCCCGTAGGTGCGCTGGTCTTCCAGCAACGCGCGCACAAACGCCTCCTCCGCACCCCCGGAGTTCAACGAGGAGCTCGGGCTCGGGATCACGATCGTATTCGTAGATGAGTTTCGCGCTGCTCTCCGGAAACAGGTTGACCCGGATCACGGGATCTAGGGACACGAACTCGATTGAGAGGGCGCCCTGGTTTAGAGTCTGCTCGAAGTTGATGGTACAACAGTCGAAAAGGCCAAGCGCAGTCAGACCCGTGGATGGAAGCAGGAATGTGTCGCCTGCCTCGCTTACGTCGAAGACACCCAGTGATCCACCCACGATACCCCACTCCCTTCCGGAGGGAGCTGGTCAACTTCTGCGTCCCAAGTCACAGAGATCAAAATGGCCGCGCTTGGCGATGCAGCCAGAAAAGCGAGCGTGAACATCGTTGCGGTGAGGCTCAGGTGAGCAATGCGCATTCTGGTTCTCCTTCCCAGCATCAGCTTGGGAGAAAATGGAAAGGTCCTTGCGCAGGACAACGACCTTCCCAGGGCAAAGAAAAAGGGGACAGCTCAAGGCTTATTCCCTTCCCTGCGTTTAGATGGAGCAAGATAGGTGCCAACTTGCGTAATGGCTGCCTGCTAATGAAATCATGTAGTTACAGGTTGCACGCCGTCGAGCGAGCGGACCGAACGGAACGGAAGTTCCACGAACGCGGAAGGATGTTTCCCTAGTAGGGAATCGCCCCACCTGTCCATCCCGAAAACGCGATTCTGGTCGAATCACGGCCCGTTATTGAGGCGCATCCTCCGCCGTGGGACTCCCCGGCCGGGCAGCGACATGGGCGCAGAGTCCTCCACCAACGCCGTTGAGCGGCGGCGACAGCGTGGTTAGTGTGCCCACCATGAGAGCTGTCCTCGTCGCCTTGGCCGTTGCCCTGGTCTCCGTGCTCCGCTCCCGGGTCTCCCTGCACCTCGAGGTCCTCGCCCTACGGCATCAGCTCGCCGTACTTCAGGGCGGTGGACGGCGCCCACGACTCAAGCCAGCCGACCGCGTGCTCTGGGTATGGCTATCGCGAGCGTGGTCTGGCTGGCAGGACCGGTGAGTTTCAAGGTAGTTGTCGCATGAAGTTGATCTACGCTGCCGATTTCTCCCGTTCAGGGTTCAGCTTGACGACCTCGAGTCGCTCCCAGTTTCGAGTGCCGCGCGCCCAGCGCTCGGGATTCCTCTTCCGAGCAGCCGCGTAGGTTCGTCGCCGCGCGGCAAGAACGGCGATGTCCCGTCCCGTGTGGCGATCCTCGGGGGTCACGAAGCCGATCGCACTGTGAAGATGCTCCATGTTGTACCAGGCGACGAAGGCCTCGACCCACCGACGGGCGGCCTCCAGGCTCGCGAATGCTCCACGCGGATACTCCGGCCGGTACTTGAGCGTCCGGAACAGCGCCTCCGAGTAGGGGTTGTCGTCACTGACGTGCGGGCGACTGAAGGACGGCACGATGCCCAGACGCTGTAGCGTCGCGAGCATTGTCGAGCCCTTCATCGGGCCGCCGTTGTCGGAGTGCAGGACGAGTTCACTCCGATCGCAACCCAGCCGGATTGCCGTGTCGTCGATCAGCCGAGCGGCCAGGTCCATCGACTCCTCTTCGTGCACGGCCCAGCCCACGATCTTGCGGCTCCAGATGTCCTCGACGAGGTAGAGGTAGTAGAACGCCCCTCGCACGGCGCTGCGCAGGTACGTGATATCCCACGAGAGAACCTCGCACGGCCCCGTCGCAACGTGCTCCCGCGGTCTCGCCACGGACCGTGGGCGACTCGGCTCGCGATGGTGCAGCGCGTCCTCCTCGTGCAAGATCCGGTAGAACGTGGATTCGGATGCAAGGTAGACATCCTCGTCAGCCAGCCGCGGGACGATCTGCTTCGGGGACAGATCGCGGTGCTCGGGACGATTTGCGGCATCCAGCACCTCTTTTCGCTCTGCCGGACTGAGCTTGTTGCGAGGAGGTGTCTTCGGGCCAAGGCGACGGTCGAAGCCCTGCTCGCCTTGCTCACGCCACCGCTGGACGGTGCGGGCCGTGAGCCCCAGTATGTCGCAGGCCCGGCCGAGACGCGCTCCGGATTCGACCGCCTCATCGATCAGCTCCACGATCATCTGCCGCTCCTCGGTTCCGTGTCGTCGTCCTCGTCCCCCCAGATCGCCTGGGCTTTTTTTTTCAAGATCAGCAGGGCGGCCGCTTCGGCCAACGCCTTCTCCTTTCGTCGGAGCTCCCGCTCGAGCTCCCGGATGCGCTTCGACTCGGCCGAGGCTTTCTTCGTCCCTTTGCGCGCCGACAGGCTCGAGCGCGCGGTCGCCGACCACTCGTCGAGCTGGGCCTGGTGCAGCCCCTCCTTGCGCAGAAAGGCCCCCAGCTCCTCGTCTGTGAGGCCCCTCGACTCCACCACCACCCGAAGCTTCTCTTCCGGACTCCAGTCCTGGGGACGCTGAGGGCGAGACTTCTCCTTTGATCTCCGCGACTTCTTCGCCATACCCGGGACCGTACGCGCTTCCCGTAGCCAGCGCGATAACGTGGGCTGGCTCATGCCCACCTCGGCCGCCAGGACGCTCGCACTCACGGCGTGGGAACCCACCATCTTCCCGACCATCCGCGACTTGAACTTCTCCGAATACACCATCTCGACTATCACCTCGACGCCCCCCGCGCGGGGCGCTGATCTCCTCCGCCGACCCTCTACGAGGGCCGGCGGAGGAGATCAGCTAGAGGCGGTAGGGTCGAGGGCTGGCGCGGTGGTCCGTGAGGTTCGTGGCCTTGTCTGTGTCCCGGGTTTCCCCGTGCGTGCCCGTGTAGGCAGAACCGTGACTCCGTTTCCAGCCCCCGCCACATCAAACGGAGCATGCGGTTTTCCCGCACTCCGCTTACCGCGAAGGCGTCATCGCAGCGGGTTTATGCTTCCTTTGAGGTTGGCAGCCGACTTTCGCGAGGTCGAGATATCGCACCTGGTAGTCATCGTACAGACCCCAGGCCCCGTATACGACTTCGCTACTCCACCGCTTCCAACCGAATCCCCTACGCTTGCTCTTTCCTCGCCGCGAACCGCCTCACCTTTCGCTCCACGTGGTACCTGACCTTTGGAGCGCGTCTCCTGAGTTCCCCGACCCGGAAGTAGTTCACCCATCCGCGGAGTGATCTGATTCACTCGCGCCACCGCCTCCTGCATCGGCAGGTGGCGGCTCGCCGCAGGGTATCCCGGACTCGTCGCAGAACTTGGGTGACCCGCTCAGGTCGCGGAATCGTGTCACGCATACCATCGTCCCGGTTCGCGCGGCTCTGCTTCCAGCGGAACTCGAACCCCAGAAATACGAACTCGCTCCCACGTCGGCCATGCTGACGATCCGGGTCTTGTCCGTGTTCAGTGACACGCCGATGTCGTCCGCTTCTCCGCGGATCCGTTCTAGCGCTCGGTCCGCCCATCGCCTTCCCTTTCAGAGTCGGGCGCGAGCACGACCATGTCGTCCAGGTACCGCACGTAGGTGATGAAGCCTTTCCCTCGGTCCAGAGCGTGGTCCAGGTCGTTCAGCGCCAGGTTCGCGAGCAATGGCGAAAGCGGGGAGCCTTGCGGCAACCCCCATCTTCCCCCCGCTCTTCAAGAACTGCTTGACCATCGCCAGCACTTGGCCATCCTGGACCCGCCTGCGCCACCTTTTCCAAGATCCGGTCGTGCCGAATACAGTCGAAGTAGCGGGACAGATCCACATCTACGACGTGGTGCTTGCGCCGGTGCAGTCCCTGCCGGACGCGCCCGATCGCCTGGTGGGCTGATCGCCCCGGCCTCGCCCCGTAGGAGCTTTCCGAGAAATCGGCCTCAAAGATTGGCTCGAGAATCAGTCGGAGGGCACCGTGGACCACGCGGTCTCGGATCGTGGGAATCGAAATCACGCGGACTCTGGCCACCCCTCCTTCGGAATCTCTTTTCGCCGGTAAGGCCGAGGTCTGTATCTGCCATTGCGCAGTTCCTCGGCCAGTTCCCGAAGGAACGCGCCCGATCTGCTTGTCTCGATCTGCTCGAACGTCACGCCGTCTTCCCCGGGTGCTCCGCGGTTTCGCTTTGCCTCCAGGTAGGCGGCCTCGAGCGTTGTCCAGCTTCATGATGTGCACGTACAGCCCCCAGAACCGATGCGTGGGCGCAGATTTCGCCCGACTGCCTATCCTCTCCCTAAGCTCCTGCAAACTGATGGTGGGCTTTGTCATCCCGCTCTTGCCTCGCTTCGTTTGAGGAATGCCTCCGGTAGGGCCCCTTTGCTCCGCGGGCGTTACCCCGCTTCATCGCTACTACGGGCCCATCCGCCAGGCTCTCGCCTTCACCAAGCTTCGCCTCCTCGGCTCGCTTGGCTACCTTGCTTCCGTGGTCTTTCTCCACGGGGCGAGGAGCCCTTCCCTGTTTCAGACCCATGTCCTTGTGCGCGTGCCACCGCTCCTCTACTCCGCCGGGCGGTCATCCTCGCAAGTCGCGTTCGAGTTGACCTGCTGCCTTCGCCGTAATTGTGGCGGCTCGGCTACCCGGAGTCTCAGTTCACGGAGCCTCGACCGGGCGTTCACTCATCGTTGCGGCCCGCGCACTCGCTTACCCCGCCAAGCGGGGCTTTGTCGGTGGGCTTCACCAGAGGGGATCTCCCACACCGGCTGCCACCCAAGCTATGCGGCTGCGACTTTTTACCGCTTCAGGACTTTCACCTTACGGATCCATGGGCTCCTCCAGGCATCACACAACTACCCTGGCACGGGGGGGACGCCCTCGTCTTCGTCAAGCCGAGCACGGTCATCTCCTGGCAGCGGAAGGCGGTTTCGCGACCATTGGACGCGGCTGAGCCGAAGGGGTACCACCCGGGCGGCCGCCCATCGCCCAGGAGATCCGCGATCTCATCCGCAAGATGTGGCGGGCCAACCCCGCCTGGGGGTCACCGCGCATCCGTAGCGAGCTGCGGAAGTTGGGCATCGACATCGCCAAGTCCACGGTGGAGAGGTACAGGGTCCGCGGGCGCAAACCGCCGTCGCCGGCGTGGCGGGCGTTTCTGGCCAACCACACGAAGGAGCTGGTGTCGCTGGACTTCTTCGCGGTGCCGACGGTTCGGTTCAATGTGCTCTTCGTTTTGATCATTCTGGCCCACGACCGGCGCAGGGTCGTGCACTTCCACATCACCGAGCACCCGACGGCGCGGATCGACGGGTGAGCAGGTCGTAGAGGCGTTCCCGTGGGAGACGGCGCCGCGATTTCTCCTCCGAGACCGAGATCGGGGTCTACGGCGCCGACTTCCGCAGACGGGTCAAGTCGATGGGCATCGAGGAGGTAATCATCGCGCCGCGGAGTCCGTGGCAAACCCCTTACGTCGAGCGGATGATCGGCAGCATTCGTCGCGAGTGCCTCGAGAACGTCGTGGTGCTCAGCGAGCGGCATCTGCGGCGGATCCTCAGCGACTACTTCTCCCACTACCACCGCTGGCGCTGCCACCAGTCCCTGGAGATGGACTGCCCTGAGCCCCGGGCTGTGCAGCCGCCGGAGGTTGGCGAAGTGGTTGAGGTACGGGGAACCGGCCGTCTGTACCGGCACTACGAGCGAGTGGCTGCCTGAGGCGCGAAGACCTGCCGCGCCTCACGCGCGTTCGGCGCGCAGTCGCGGGAT
>CAVROS010000027.1:0-248522 GCA_963722885.1 uncultured delta proteobacterium | reverse complement strand
CCCGGGCTCCGGGATGGGAACCGATTCGACGGCCAGGGAGCCTCCGCTCTTCGAGACGACGGCGCGCATGGTGGAAGGGGGCATGGGGGCCAGAGAGTATCACGTGCGGATCCGATCGCAGGCCTCGGGCATGGACGCGGCGGGAAGGATGGCCCATCGTGACGCGGTGCCCCATGTCATCCTCCAGCCCGGCCGCGATCGGTCGGTACGCCGGCGCCACCCGTGGCTTCTCTCCGGCTCCGTGGCGGAGGTCGAGGGTGATCCCGCTCCGGGAGACCTGCTGCAGGTGCTGTCCGCCGAGGGGGAGATCCTCGCTCACGGTCACTATTCCCCCCGCTCGGAGATCAGGGTCCGGCTGCTCTGCTTCGGGAAGGAGGCTCCTGGTGAGGAGCATCTCGGGGGCCGGATCGAACAGTCGGTGGTGCGAAGGCGCGAGGCCCCCCAGCTCCAGGACCGGGAAGCGCTTCGCCTGGTGAACGCCGAAGCCGACGATCTGCCAGGTCTCGTGGTGGATCGCTACGGAGAGCTCGCCGTGGTGCGATTCTCCACGGCGGGAATGGCGGTTCGCCGTGAGCTGATCAGCGCGATCCTCAGCCAGGTCAGCGGCGCCTCCAGCGGCTACGAGAGGGCCGACGCCAACGCGGCGCGGCGGGAGGGTCTGCCGATTCGCGAGGGCCCGCTGTGGGGCGCTCCGCCGCCGCCGACCCTCTCGATTCGCGAGGGGAAGCGCCGCTACCAGGTGGACGTCGTGAGCGGCCAGAAGACCGGCTTCTACCTGGATCAGCGCGACTCCCGCGACCTCGTCGAGGGTCTCGCTGCGGGAAGGCGGGTACTGGATCTCTTCGCCTACACGGGCGGGTTCGCCGTGGCCGCCGCTCTCGGGGGCGCTTCGAGCGTCACGCTGGTCGAATCGTCGCCGCCGGCGGTCGCCCTGGCTCGGGAGAATCTGGCCTCGAACGCGGCAGACCTCGAGGCGGAGATCGTGCTCGGTGACGCCTTTCGCTTCGTGCGCCAGGCCGGCGAGCCCTTCGACCTGATCGTCATCGATCCTCCTCCGCTGGCCCGACGGCGCCGAGACGTGAAGAGGGCTTGCCGAGCCTACAAGGACCTGATTCTCCACGCGCTCCGCCGCGCCTCACCCGACGCCCTGCTGCTCGCCTTCGCCTGCTCCCACCACATGGGGGCGGATCTGTTCCGGAAGGTCGCGTTCGGTGCATCCCTCGACGCGCACCGTCCGGTGCAGGTGCTGCAAGCTCTCCAGGCGCCCGTCGATCACCCGGTCTCCATCCATCACCCGGAGGGGGACTATCTGAACGGGCTTCTGCTGGGGACCGTCTGATGGCCGAGAGCCCCATGCTCGCCTTCGACCGCGCCCGGGTCGCCGCGACGCTCGACGCCATCGTGGCCCTCCGCTGGCTGACTGCGTAAGCGCTAGAATTCTCCGCCGATGGAGGTCCGATGCTGAACCTGGCGGTGATTCACGAGGCGATCGCCGAGGCGATTCCGGAGCGCGAGTGTCTGGTCCATTGCGATCGCCGCCTTACCTGGGCGCAGGTGACCGACCGCAGCCGCCGTCTCGGCGATCTGCTCCGCGCTCACGGTCTCGGTTGCCGGAAGAGCCGGGCCGAGCTCGAGAACTGGGAAT
Source organism: uncultured delta proteobacterium (assembly GCA_963722885.1). GTDB lineage: Bacteria > Myxococcota_A > UBA9160 > UBA9160 > UBA6930 > CAVXZE01. Next base: position 246,877 of record CAVROS010000027.1, on the reverse strand, counting down.
CCGGTCAGGATCACGTCGGGATCTACCTCTACAACGGCATCGAGTTCCTGGAGGCCATGCTCGGTGTCTTCAAGGCGCGCGCAGCGCCCTTCAACGTCAACTACCGCTACGTGGAGGAGGAGCTGATCTATCTGTTCGAGAACTCCGACGCCAAGGCGGTGATCTTCCACGCCTGCTTCGCGCCCACCCTGGCGCGGATCCGCAAGCGCCTCCCCCAGGTCAGGCTCTGGCTGCAGGTCGACGACGGCTCCGGTGAGCCACTCCTCGACGGCGCCCTCGACTACGAGGAGGCGCTGGCGAGTGCCTCCCCGACGCCGCCCCGGGATCTCTCGCCGGACGATCTCTACGTCCTCTACACCGGGGGCACCACGGGCATGCCCAAGGGCGTGCTCTGGCGCCAGGAGGACATCTTCGGCGCCGCCCTGACGCCGCGCGGGGTCGAGCGGAATCTTGCGTCCCTGGTGGAGCGGGCGAAGGGGAAGGGCATTCGCGCGCTGCCCGCACCGCCCTTCATGCACGGGGCGTCCCACTGGGTGGCCTTCAACATGTGGCACGTCGGCGGCACGATCATCGTCCAGTCCAATCCCCGACGGCTCGATCCCGACGACATCTGGTCCACCGTCGAGAGGGAGCGGGTGAGTGCCCTCACCATCGTTGGGGACGCCTTCGCCCGACCGCTCCTCGACGGGCTCGAGAAGCGCGAGTACGACCTCTCCTCCCTCAGAATCCTGACTTCCAGCGGGGCGATCCTGGCCGCCGCCCTGAAGGAAGAGTTCCTCCGGGCGATGCCCGGGCTGCGGATCCTGGATGCCCTGGGCTCTTCGGAGAGCGGCCAGCAGGCATCGCAGATCTCCCGTTCCGGCGAGAAGGCCAGCAGCGGCGACTTCGTCCTCGTCGAAGACAACGTGATCCTGAAAGAGGATTTCTCCCGGGTGCTGCCGCCGGGCTCGGACGAGCAGGGCTGGCTGGCCCGCCGCGGCTTCGTCCCCCTCGGCTACTACCGAGATGCCGAGAAGACGCGGAAGACCTTCCCGGTGGTCGACGGTGTCCGCTATTCGGTTCCCGGAGACCGGGCGGTCGCCGAGGCCGACGGTCGGCTGCGTCTGCTCGGACGGGATTCGGTCACCATCAACAGCGGGGGCGAGAAGATCTTCGCCGAAGAGGTGGAGCAAGCGCTGAAGCACCACCCCTCGGTGTACGACGCGGTGGTCGTGGGCACCCCCCACGAGCGCTGGGGACAGCAGGTGACCGCCATCGTCACGTTGCGCGAACGGGCCCACGCCTCGGAAGAAGAGCTGCGGCGCGCCGCCGAGACGCAGATCGCCCGCTACAAGCTGCCGCGGGCCTTCGTCTTCGTCGATCAGATCCTGCGCTCGCCGAGTGGCAAGGCGGACTATCGCTGGGCGAAGCAGAAGGCGGAGGAGGCGCTCGGGCTCTAAAGGGGGTCAGCGAGGAATCGCGGCAGCGAAGGCGCGGATGCGTTTCGCGTTCTCCCCGAGGTCCCCGCGCCCGTCCCGCGACTTGGATCGGACGTCGATCACGGCGCCGGCCGCCATGGGGCGCACCCGCACCACGATGTCGTCGACGAACTGGAAGATCCGGGAGACCTCGCGCGCCTCCAGCCGGCCTGCCGCGGGATCTACCGAGAGGATCTCCCAACCCAGGGACTCGGCCGTCTCCTTCGCCAGGACCAGGGCTCGATCCGGTGTGCTCGAGACGCGGATCGGCTCGAGATCCGGGTAGGCCGCGCGCTGCTGGGGAGCGAAGCTCTCCGCCGGGTAGCTCATGTCCCGGTCGGTCGCCGAGAAGGCCGGTGGATCCTCCGGGTCGGTGGTGATGTCGTTGATGGCCGGGAGGCCGGCGCCCGGTCTCGAAGCCAGGGCCAGGATGGCGACGGCGGCCAGACCGGCGCCGATTCCGAACCAGGCGAAGCCCCGGCCGCCGCGGCCCGCACCGGCCCGGGTGCGGTAGAGCGCGAACAATCCCACCGCGAGCCCGACCACCGCCTCCAGCAGGCCGATCCCGAACAGCCACTGGAAGCCGAACATCGGCGAGACCGCCCCGGCGTGAATCAGGGCCGGTCCCAGCAGGATGTCGAAGATCCCCAGTGCCCCGAGAGCACCCGCCAGCACTGCGATTCGAGATCTGCGCATCATCCCTCGCCTCCCTCTTCGAGATGCCCCGCAGGCTAACACGGGAGCGACGCCCCTTGTGTTAGCATGAGCGCCTTTCGCGCCAGGAGGCGAAGCGTTGGGTGGGGGCGCCAGATCGACTCCTCGAGCGTCGCCGTCTATTCTCAGCCCATCCAAGGAGTGAAGCCCGTTTGACTGATCTCGTACTCTCCGAACGCCGTGGGCCGGTCGCGCTGCTGACGCTGAACCGTCCCGACGCCCTGAACGCCCTCAACCGGGGCCTTCTGGAGACCCTCGCCGAACGCACCGCGGAGATCGCGGCGGATTCGAGCGTGCGAGCGGTGGTGGTGACCGGCGCCGGACGGGCCTTCGCCGCCGGGGCCGACATCGCCGCCATGCGCGAGATGACGCCCATCGAGGGGGAGGCCTTCAGCCGCCTGGGTCATCGGGTCCTGGCCTCCCTGGAGGAGCTGTCGGTTCCGGCCATCGCGGCCGTGAACGGCTTTGCCCTGGGGGGTGGGTGTGAGCTCGCCTGCGCCTGCGACTGGATCTACGCGACCCAGCGAGCCCGCTTCGGTCAGCCCGAGGTGAACCTGGGCCTGATTCCCGGCTTCGGTGGCACCAGCCGGCTGCCGCGGCGGGTGGGTGTGGCCTGGGCCCGCGAGCTGGTGATGACCGGAGAGCCCATCACCGCCGAGATCGCGGAGCGGATCGGGCTGGTGAATCGCGTCTTCGAGGACGCCGATGCGCTGCTCGACGCGGCAGTCGCGGCGGGGGAGACCCTCGCTGCGAAGGGACCGCTCGCCGTCGCCCAGGCGAAGCGCTTGCTCCAGCAGACCCCGGATGCGGACCTGAGAGTCGCCCACGCCTGCGAACAGGCGGCCTTCGGGTCGATCTTCGCGACGGAAGATCGCGAGGAGGGGATGGCCGCGTTCCTCGAGAAGCGCAATCCACAGTTCCGAGGACGCTGATGGGTCGTTACCTCCTGACTGGTGTGGCCGGCTTCATCGGCTCGCGAACCGCCGAGATTCTTCTCGAGGCGGGACACCAGGTGGTGGGCATCGACAACCTGAACGCCGCCTACGACCTGCGAATGAAGGAGTACCGTCTCGAGCAGCTCGAGGGCCGCGGCGGCTTCCGCTTCGAACACCTCGACATCGCCGACCGCTCTGCCGTCGCGGCGGCCACCTTCCAGGACGAGGGCTTCGACGGGGTGCTGAACCTGGCGGCCCGGGCCGGTGTGCGGGCCAGCGTCGAGAATCCCTGGGTCTACCTCGAGACCAACCTGACCGGCACGCTGAACCTGCTCGAGCTCTGCCGCAGCCGTGGAATCCCGAAATTCGTGCTCGGCTCCACCTCGAGCATCTACGGCGCGAAGAGCCCGATGCCCTACAGCGAGAATCAGGACACCAGCCGTCCCATCTCGCCATACGCGGCCAGCAAGAAGGGCGCGGAGGCGCTCTGCTACACCTTCCACTTCCTTCACGGCCTCGACGTGACGGTGCTGCGCTACTTCACCGTCTACGGGCCCGCGGGGCGCCCCGACATGAGCGTGTTCCGCTTCACCCAGAGGATTCGCGAGGGAAGACCGATCCACGTCTACGGCGACGGGAGCATGTCTCGGGACTTCACCTACGTGGACGACATCGCCCACGGCACCGTGGCGGCTCTGGCACCCCTCGGCTACGAGATCATCAACCTGGGCGGGGACCACCCCTACCAGGTGATGGAGCTGGTCCGGCTGATCGAGCAGCGCCTCGGACGCAGTGCGGAGATCGAGTTCGAGGAAGCCCATCCCGCCGACGTTCTGGCGACCTGGGCGGACATCCACAAGGCCGAAGAGCTGCTGGGCTGGCGCCCCCAGGTATCCCTCGAGGAGGGCATCTCGCGCACCCTGGAGTGGTACGAGGCGGAGCGCAGCTGGGCCGGGGAGATCCCCGTCTACTGAGCGGGGCGCCGCACCGACTCTGCGGCTACACCTCCGGGACCACTCCCTTCTTGAGCAGAAGGTTCGCGTAGAGCGCCCTCTCGCTGGTGGCGACGATGCAATACGCTTGGCGCGCCCTCTCGTAGAACGCCTGTCGTTCGATGGCGGTCAGGGTGACGGCCTTCCCCTCGCCCTGTGCCAGGATCTGGCGGAACTCCTCCCAGATGGGTGGCTCCGGCGCCTTCGGGTCGACGACGGCCATCACCACGGCGTGATCCTCTACGAATGCGTCGAGCGGAAAGAACCGCATGATCGCCTCCAGCAGGGCGCAGACACCCAGCCCATCCGCCCGGATCAGACGTCTCGCATGGCTCGGGCCGGGAAAGTTCCCGTCTGCCAGGACGATTTCGTCCCCGTGTCCCATGCTGAGGAGCGCATGCATGAGGTCCGGCGACAGGAGCGAAGGAATTCCTTTCAGCATCTCAAGCTCCCTTGCGCACTCGATTCCCGTCCGCCCGGAGACCGGCCGCACGATACAGCGATTCGTAGCGTGACGCCGTCGCCTCCCAGGAGAAGCTCCGCGGCGTTGTGTCGGGCGGCCTCGCCGAGCTTGCGGCGCGTTTCGGTGTCGTCCATCAGCTCCGCCAGTGCGTCCGCCAGCGCCTCCACGTCGTCCTTCGGGACGCAGCGTACGGCCCGGCCGCCGTCGGTGAGCTCGGCCATGCCACCCACCGCCGTCGTGACGCAGGCCAGCCCCTGGGCCGTCAGCTCGAGCAGCGTCCCCCCGAAGCTCTCGCTGCGCGAGGGCACCACGCCGATCGAGGCGCGCGCGAGCGCCTCGTGCTTGGCGACGCCCGTCACGTGCCCCAGGAAGGAGATCCGTTCCGCGCACGGGGTCCGCGCGCTCTCCTCCCGCAGGCGAGCCGCCTCGCGTCCGGTGCCAGCCACCTCGAGACGCCAGTCCGGTCGCCCGGCAGCGGCCTTCGCGAATGCCGCCAGCAGGACGTCCACGCCCTTGCTGTGCACCAGGCGCCCCATCGAGAGCACGACCGGCTCGCGCTTCTCGAAGGGAGTTGGCTCCGGGAGCTCGATTCCCGCGTGCACCACCTGCACCCGGCTGGGATCGACGCGGGCCCGGCGCGCGGCTTCGGCGCTCCAGACCGAGGGCGTGACCACCGCGTCGGCGGCGCGAAGGCCCCACCGCGCGCGGCGCTTCGGATAGTGGGTGCGCGTCGCGGTGTGGGGTGTTACCAGGACGACCGGCCCGCCCAGCCGCGCGCGCAGAGCGCGCAGCGGCGCGATCAGCTCTCCGTGGGGCAGGGCCGAGTGGAAGTGGATTACATCCGCTCGCAGCGCGCGCTGGAGACCGATCAGCCGGCCGAGGTTCGCCAGCTTCAATCGACGGACTGGCCAGGGGTGCAACGCCACGCCGGGAAGCGGGGCGGGCGTCTCCCTCGGGCGCGGGTCCTGCGAGGTGCATCGAGTGCCCCCGCGCCGCGAGCGCCGGCGGGGCTCCGGCCAGCACCCGCCCCACGCCGCCACTCCAGCTCAGCTTGGAGGCGACCCAGAGGATGCGCAGCGGCGAGTCGCTCCATTCCCGGGTCAAGCTCCTAGCCTCCCGTGCCAGAGTAGAAGCTTCGGTTCGCCCGGCTCATTCTTCGACGACCACCGACGTTCGCTTTTCGAAAGGGTTCGTTCTCATCGCAAAGGAGAACAGGTACGGGTAGCTCGCACTCAGGTACCTCATGTAATCCAGCCACTCCAGGACGACCAGCCGGTAGACTCTCTCCAGGTCATGTGCCAGGTGCCGGTAGTCGCTCTCCGGAAGATCTTCCAGACCTTCGCGGCCCACGAGTTCCTCGGTCAGGTGAAACACCGAACGAAGCAGATTGGTAAAGGAGTCGTGTTCCAGAAGGTGCGGGTTTTCCAGCAACCTCAGCATGAAGTCGCTCTTCCCCTCGAGGAACTGGCGCAACTCATCGAAGTCGATCTTCTTCACGTCGACCGTGTATTCGTACTCCTCCAAGCGGCTGCCTGACACTGCGGTATTCCTTCTCCGTGCAATCCACACCCGCGCCGACCTCTGGCCGGATTCGATCCACATCGGGATCCCAGGCAGCGCAGTACCGCAGCAGGCGCGTCCCGATCACGCTGAAGAAGGTTCCGATCAGCACGTTCAGCTTTTCCATGATCACGCCCTTCTCCCGCCGGAGCAGCAGTCGGTTGATGATCAGGGTCACGAACAGGACCGAGATGGGAAGAAAGGCGACACTGGTGGTTGTCCACAGGAGAATGTGACGCGCGTCCTCGAACAGCGCGTAGTGAAACAGGTAGAGCACCACGGACAAGAGAATCAGAGACAGGCCGAATTGGATTTCCCAACTGAAGCGTCTCATCTGCTGCTCGCCCTCCTGGCCCGGATGATTCACGAGCGCCTTCACCAATCATCCGGCCTGCATCTAACTTACCACTCCGTGGGGAACACCGCCGTGAAGAGCCGGCCGCATAGCGATCCCCAACGGTGGCTGCTATACCCCGGCCTCTGTAGCGATCGCGACGAAAGGAGCCCACCGTGATGTGCCCCATCCGCGCTCTGCTCTGCGGCTTGCTGGTTCTCGTACTCGGCGCCTGTCAATCGTTTCCGACGGGGGGTGCGGGAACGAGTGCGTCGGCGCCGGGACGGCTCGACCGGATCATCGAGAGCGGTCAACTCCGCGTCGGCCTCTCGGGCAACCAGCCGCCGCTCAACATGAAGAACAAGAGCGGTGAGATCATCGGCCTCGAGGTCGATCTGCTGGAAGCGCTCGCCGAATCCATGGGTCTGGAGACGCTTCTCGTCGCGATGCCCTTCGCCGATCTGCTCCCCGCTCTCGAGAAGGGCGAGGTGGACCTGGTGATGTCGGGCATGACGATCACGCCGGAGCGCAACGCGCGGGTGGCATTCGTCGGCCCGTACGTGATCTCCGGCAAGTCGCTCCTCACCAAGTCCACGACCATCGCCAACGTCGAGAGCGTTGCCGTGCTCGACATGCCGGGCCGCACCTATGCTGCGCTTCGCGGCTCCACCAGCGAGAATTTCGTGAAGACGAACCTGCCGCAGGCGAAGCTCGTGGCCACGCGGGACTACGACGCCGCGGTGCATATGGTGATCGACGACGAAGTGGACGCCCTGGTCGCCGACTACCCGATCTGTGCGCTCTCCGTGCTGCGTCACCCCGAGGCCGGTCTTTCGATGCTGACGACGCCCTTTACCGTGGAGCCCCTCGGCATCGCGCTTCCGGCTGACGATCCACTCTTCGTCGAACCTGGTCGAGAACTACCTGAACACGCTGGACGGCACCGGCCTGCTCACCCAGCTCAAGGCCAAGTGGTTCTCCGACGGCTCCTGGGTATCCGAGCTTCCCTGACGAACCCCATGCGGCTCCAACGCCTTCTCGCGCTCATTTCGATTCTGGCCTGCGCTGCGGCGCTCGTCTTCGCAGCCTGCTCGAGCTCGCCGAAGCAGGGCGGCGAGAAGAAGAAGCGCACCGTCCTTCTCACGGAGTACGACGACGCACGCGTCGGAGCCGAGGCCTCGCGCGACGTCGAGACCGAGATCGGAGTTCTCGACGACCCGGAGCTCGAGGCCTATGTGAACGAGATCGGCAAGAAGCTCCTCCGCGGTGTGCCGCGACGATCCTTCAACTACCAGTTCAAGGTCGTCGATCAGTTCGAGCCCAACGCGTTCGCGCTACCCGGCGGATACATCTTCATCTCGCGGGGTCTCCTGACCCTGGCGAACAGCGAGGACGAGCTCGCAAACGTGATCGGACACGAGATCGTCCACGCTGCGCGCCGCCACGCCGCCGCGCGCCAGGATGTCGAGCGGGGGACGAATCCGCTCTCGATGCCGTGGGTGCGCGCGGCGAACCTCGCGGCCTACGGGCGCGACATGGAGCGCACCGCGGATCGAGGCGGTCAGCATGCTCGCCGCGGCGGCGGGCTACGACCCGATGGGCATGTCGACCTTCCTCGGCAGCCTGGGTCAGATGGAGAGGCTTCAGATCGGACGCACGCGGAGGCCCAGCTTCTTCGACACCCACCCCGGCTCGCGCGGGCGCGCCGCCGCCAACGCGGCTCGCGCTCGCGAGATTCGCTGGAAGCGCGATCCGGCGCTCGGCGACACCCACCTCTCCTACCTTCACCGGATCGAGGGACTGCCGCTGGGCGAGCGGCCCGAGGCCGGCATCTTCCAGGGGGATCTCTTCCTCCACCCCGATCTCGACTTCCAGCTCTCCTTTCCCCCCGGCTGGCGGACGTCGAACAGCAACCGCGCAGTGGGCGCGGTGTCGCCGCGGGGAGACGCGGTGGTCTTCCTGACGGCGGACCTGCCGGCCGGCGAGCCCAGGAAGGTGGCGGAAGCCTTCGCGGAGAAGACGAAGCGGGAATTCCATGTCGAGGTGAAGCAGTCTCAGCCGATCAAGATCGGCGAGATCGACGCGTGGAGAATGCGGCTCGAGGGAGGCCGCATGGTGGCCATCGTGACCTTCATTCCCTATCGCGGGGTGACCTGGCGGATCACCGGGTTCTCGCGTTCGGACGTCGCGAAGCGGTACCTGCCAAACACGCTGAATACGGCGCGCACCTTTCGTCCGCTCACGGAGGAGCAGCGGAAGTCGATCGAGGTGACGCGGCTCGCCCTGGTCGAGGCGCGCGCGGGAGAGGACCTGATGGCGCTCAGCAGCCGCACCGACAACGCATGGGATCCCTCGCGCACGGCCGTCCTGAACGGGATCTTCACCAATCACCGCTTCGAGGCCGGCGAGCTGGTGAAGATCGCGCGCGTCGAGCCCTACACCCCGAAGCCGCCCAAGTAGGGGAGCCGCTCCGCAGCGGCTTCGATGGCGCCACCGGCTTCCAGCAGGACGGAGGTGGCGTTCCAGCTGCCCTCCAGCAGCTGTTGGCGGGTGCCGTCTCGGATGCCCGCGGCCATCGTCCCGGCTCGTGAGGTGACGGTGCGCGCCTCCAGGTCGATCACCAGATCCTGACCCGGATCCAGCTCGACCGTGTCCATCAGGGTGGCCAGGTCCGCGGGCTCGAGGGTGACACAGGGCAGTCCGAGAGCCGTGCAGTTGCCCGCGAAGATCTCCGCGAAGGATGCGCCGATGAAGGCGTCGAATCCGAAGCGCACCAGCGACTGGGGCGCGTGCTCTCGAGAGGAGCCGCAGCCGAAGTTCTCTCCCACGATCAGGATCGACGAGCCGGCGAATCGGTCGTCGTCGAGAGGGTGGTTTCCCTTGGCCTGGATCCGATCGTCCTCGAAGGCGTGCTCGCCGAGGCCGTCGAAGCTGACGCTGCGCAGGTAGCGGGCGGGGATGATGCGATCGGTGTCGATGTCGCTTCCGCGCAGCACGCAGCCCCGGCCCGCAACCCGTTCGATCTTTCTCTCTGCCATTACAGAATCTCCCGAACGTCGACGACGCGGCCGTGGATCGCGGCGGCGGCCACCATGGCCGGCGACATCAAGAGCGTGCGGCCCTTGGGCGATCCCTGCCTTCCCTTGAAGTTGCGGTTGCTCGAGGAGGCGGAGATCTCACGGCCGACCAGCTTGTCGGGGTTCATCGCCAGGCACATCGAGCAGCCCGGCTCCCTCCAGTTGAAGCCGGCCCGTCGAAAGATTTCGTCGAGTCCCTCTTCCTCGGCCTGGCGCGCCACGGCCTGTGAGCCGGGAACCACGAAGGTGCGAACTCCCGGCTTCACCCTTCCGGTCTTCGCCACTCGCGCGGCCTCGCGCAGATCCGAGATCCGTCCGTTGGTGCAGGAGCCGATGAAGGCGACGTTGATGGCGGTTCCGGCGATCGGCTCTCCGGACTTGAGCTCCATGAAGCTGAGGGCTTCCTCGACGGAGGCGCGCTCTTCTTCGGAGCACTGCTGCGGGGAGGGAAGCGCCTCGGTCACCCCGCAGCTCTGTCCGGGATTGATTCCCCAGGTGACGGTGGGATCGATCTCGCCGCCAGCCAGCTCGACCCGATCGTCGAAGCGGGCCTGGGGATCGCTGCTCATGGAGCGCCACCACTCGACGGCGCGGTCGAAGGCCTCTCCTCGCGGCGAGAACTCGCGGTCGCGCAGGTACTCGAAGGTGGCGGCGTCCGGGTTCACGTAGCCGACCCGAGCGCCGCCTTCGATGGACATGTTGCAGAGCGTGAGACGCTCCTCCAGGTCCATGCTCTCGATCACCGGTCCACCGTATTCATAGGCGTATCCCACGCCGCCCTTCACTCCGAGACGCCGAATGATGGTGAGGATCACGTCCTTGGCGTAGACGCCCGGACCGAGCTCGCCAGTCACTTCGATGCGCCGCACCTTGGGCCGGGCCAGTGCCAGGCACTGGGTGGCGAGCAGGTCGCGCACCTGGCTGGTGCCGATGCCGAAGGCGATCGCGCCGAAGGCGCCGTGGGTCGAGGTGTGGGAGTCGCCGCAGGCGATCGTCATCCCCGGCTGGGTGAGCCCCAGCTCCGGTCCGATCACGTGGACGATTCCCTGCATGCCGCTGGCCGGATCGAAGAGCGAGATCTCGTGATCCCGGCAGCTACGCTCCAGCGCCACGATCATCTCCTCGGCGAGCGGATCCGCGAGGGGCCGTAGCTGGGAATCGGTGGGGATGATGTGGTCCACGGTCGCGAAGGTGCGCTGCGGAAAACGCACCGGGAGCCCCATCTCGTCCAGCATCGAGAATGCCTGGGGACTGGTGACCTCGTGAATCAAGTGCAGGCCGATGAAGAGCTGGGTCTGCCCGTTGGGCAGCTCGCGGACGCTGTGCAGATCCCAGACCTTGTCGAAGAGGCTCTTGGGGGTCGACATGGCATGGGATTTAGCAGAGGGGACGAGAGACGCCCACGACGGTATGCTGCCGCGATGGACCTGCTACACGCCGCCCATGTTCCCGCGGGCGAAGGCCCCTTTCCCACCGTACTGGCGCTGCACGGCTGGGGGGCCAGCGCCCACGATCTGATCGGGCTCGCTCCGATCCTGAACCGGGGAGAGGCCCTGGTCTTGAGCCCTCAGGGACCGCTCGGCATCCGGATTCCAGACGGACCGGTCGGCTACGGGTGGTACCCGCTCGGCGAGGGTGGCCCGGGAAGCCCGGAGGATGTCACCCGGGCTTCGGGGCTGGTCCTCGCCTTTCTCGACGCGGCCCTGGAGCGCTACCCGATCGATCCGCGGAAGATCGTGCTCCTCGGCTTCAGCCAGGGCGGGGCGCTGGCTTTCGATCTCGCCCTGCGCGCTCCCTCCCGCTTCGCTGGCCTGGCCGGACTCTCCTGCTGGCTTCCAGACCATCTCGCCGAGCAGATCCAGCCGGAATCCGCCCACCAGAGCCTCCCCGTCCTGGTGGTGCACGGGACCGAGGATCCGATGGTTCCGGTCGATCGCGCCCGGGAGTCGCGCCAGCATCTCACCAGGCTCGGTGTCGCGTTGACCTACCGCGAGTACGAGATGAGCCACGAGATCAGCGTCGAGGCACTGCGCGACATCGTCACCTGGCTCGACGAGAAGGCGCTCAATCCCATCCAGCTGGTCTGAGATCACACGGCGGTAATACTCCTCACCGTGCGATCGGGATGCGCCTGCTTCGCCTGACGAGAAGAAGCAGCGGCGCCAGCACCAAGGCCAGCTCCGCGCCGAGGCCGCAGACCACACGGAAGACCCATCTCTCGTCGTCCCCCCAGGGATACATGCAGTTGGGATCGTTGGGATGGTCGATCAAGCCGTCGCCGTCATTGTCGCTGCCATCGTTACACTGAGGGCTCTCGGTTGTCCCCCAGCGGTTCTGGCAGCCGGGATCCGTGGGGAAGTCGATGAGGCCGTCCCCGTCGTTGTCGAACCGGTCGTCGCAGGCCGGCGGGCCCGGGGGGCCGTCGGCTTCGTCGACGCCGATGTCGACGCGGGCGCCGCTCAGCCGAGGCGCCGCATCCAGGTCGACTTCGCCCGGCTCGATGATCCGGCCAGGGTCGCCGGCGTCGATCGCCGGCGAGTTCGGGCCCAGGTGGAAGTCCAGATTCCCGGGTGAGAACAGCCGCGGATCGGCGAAGAGAGAGTGAGCGTCTTGGCCCGAGCCACCGCGATAGGCGTCGAAGCCCAGGTAGTGACTGTTCTGCCAGATGAACTCGGCGGCGCCAGCACCATTCTCGGTGAAGAACAGGTTGTAATCGAGGATATTGTTGACGTTTCCGTTCTCCGAGTAGAGCAGCACGTTCTGAGAGGTGCTGTAGAAGATGTTGTTGCGCACTTCGTTGTCGCTTGCGAACTGGATCCACAGCTCGCCGACCCCCTCGCCGAGCACGTCGTTCTTGTAGCAGGTGTTGTTCAGGAAGGAGCTGTTGGTGACGCGGCCCACAGATGAGCGGTAGCCGCCAAAAACGATGCACACCCTCTCGTTGCCGTAGAGCAGGTTGTTGCGCACCACGATGTTCCGCGCGTCGGTCCCCTGATTCTCGGCGCCCACCTCGATTCCCAGATCGGACTCCGCCACGATATTGCTCTCGATGACGATGTCGCGCGCCCCGTCGACGTAGATCCCTCCGGCATATCCGCCGCCCTGCTCGTTGGCGCGGTAGACCCGATTGCCGCGACAGACGCCGTTGCGTGCCACCAGGTTCTCGTCTGGCTGGATGTCGGTCTCACCACCGATGAAGTCGATTCCGATGTTGTTCACGTCTCGGACGATGTTGTTGGTGACCTCGAAGTCGGTCACGTTCCCGTTCAGGGTGAGCGCCTCGCTCTGGAATGGCTCGCAGTCGTAGATCTCGTTCCCGTCGATCACCAGGTTGGAGATCGGGATGGCCTCGGTGCCGTAGACCGTGATGCCCATGGCGTGCTGGCCCCGGATGTCGTGGATCAGGTTGTCGCGGATTTCCACACCGAAGCCCGAGCCGAGGATGCGCACGCCTGAGCCATCGTTGACGCCCGTGTTGTTGCGAATCTCGAAGCCGATCATGCGCACGTGGCTCCTGGAGTCGATCAGCACCATGTTGCTGCCGGAGACGCCGGTTCCGTCGAGAATCGGCCGCTCGCCCGGATAGGCCTCCAGGGTGATCGGGCCCGAGATCAGGTCGCCATCGCGGGGGAAGGCGATCTTCTCGAAGTAGGGCTGCGCCTTCTCGCGAACGGTGATGGTGTCGCCCGCAACTGCGACGTCGAGCGCCACCTGGATCTCCGTGAAGTCGCCGCCGGTCTCTGCGACGACCCAATCGGTGGCCTCCGCGCGCGCGCCGAGCAGCAGCAAGAGGGTCAGGCACCAGAGCCACATGCCAAGATTCTCCCATGGCCTACGGGCCTTTGCCATCGTCACGCGGCTCCACGAGTAGGCGCTCGATCCCATCCAGCTGGTCTGAGGCGACTCCTTCGGACCTCTGATAGCCTTGCCGGGGTCGGGGTGTAGCTCAGTGGCTAGAGCCTGATCTTTGGGGGGTCAGCGTCGTGGGTTCGAATCCCACCACCCCGACCAGTCTTGCCGGCTATCGGCCGGTCGCGGCCGCCCTGCCGGCCTTCGTTCGCCTGCGGCTCACTGCGCGCTCGCCCATGGGGCTCGCTTGCGGGTTTTCTCAGGGAATTCAAGGGCTTGCGGCGGAGCGATTGGCGTGCGGTGCTCGTCCGTCCGTTGCACCAGCTCTACGGCACGAGTCCCGATGGCCCCGGCACGCCAGCGACGTACCCCGTCCGGAACAGGCTGAAGTCGGCAATGCTCACCGCACCGTTTCCGTCCATGTCGGTGCCAACGCCACGGTCCGCGGTCGCGATGTAGTCTTCTCGGAAGATGCTGAAGTCTGCGATGCTGCAAGCCAGGTTCTGGTCGAAGTCGCAGTCGCAAGCGTTGCCGTAGTCGTCTCCGTCCGTATCGAGTTGGCCGGCGTTCTCCGCCTCGATGCAGTTGTCGCTGGCGTCGGGAATCCCATCGCCGTCCGAGTCGAGCAGTTCAGCATCACTCGCCACGATGGGCCAGAGGCCGGCGTGCAGAGTGATTCCGCTGGTGGGACCGGTGCTGATCCCGATCGGTCCCGACTGGCCGATGGTCACACCCGCCGAGCCGATCGCCGGCGTCGGTGCGGTGCTCTGGAGGGCGACCTCTCCCCCGCCGCTCAGTGTGCCGCCGCGCAGCCGGTAGCTGGTGCTGGTGAGGTCTTCGGCACCCGACGCGTGTGAAAGAAAGGAAGAAGCCAGAAGGGCCGCGGCGGCAGCGAGGGCCTGTGCGAGATAGTGAGTTTCATTTCTCATCTCGGTTTCTCCCGATGGAGCGAGCGAGAGCTGGTTGTACCCAAAGGGATCGAATCGACTGCCTCCGCATCGCTCAGGGACCCACAGTCGTGTAGGTGTATTCGATCTTGGCCCCGTAGAATATGATATCCAGGCCGAGATTGTCGGTTTGGACCTCTATTGTGTAGGCTCGATCCCAGAGGGAGATCGTTGCATCGCCGATACTATCGTCAGAGGCCGTGCGCCTGCTGGAAGAAGCACCCACGATCTCGGCCTCAGCCATCAAGCCGAACGCCGCCCCATCGTATGGATTGTGCCATTCAAGCCTTACTTGGTTGTCGTTATCATCATTGGAGTCAGTGTCCAACCAGTAGGTAACCAGACGGGTGACCGTAGCGCCGTCCGGGAGATCGACGGGTGCCACCGCCCTGCAAAAGAACGCCAAAGCATCATCGCAGTACGCCCAGTCCCCACCGTCCTTCACACGCCAGTTCCCATACCCATCCACCTCTTGGAACGCCGCCGGCGGGATTCGCAGGAAACCCTGCTTTTCGGGGCGTGTGATTTCGTCAGCGCCGAGAAACAGCTCACCGAACTCATCACTGGTGCGGTCATAGGCCTGCACATAGCCGCGGTTCGCGCCAGTGTTGTAGGCGAGTTCCAGGCTCCCACCCGTGCCTCCCGCCGGCCAGGTGTTACCGCGGATGCGGGAGAGATCCTGCACGTCGAGTCGTGCCTGCGGAAAGGCCGTGCCGATGCCCACGTCACCGGTGTTCGTGACGGTCACCACCGCATCGTCGAGATCCGGGTTGCTTGCATCGGTGCCGGAGTCCTGCAGGACATGGAGGCTGCCCCGGTTCCACGTCCCTCTCTTCTCGTAGGCAATGGCGCCCTTGCCCCGCGCGGGAGACACCGCCCCGCCGTCGCCCTCCGTCGAGAAGAGGACGCCGACGGCAGGGGTCCCGGCGCTGGGGTTGTCCAGCTTCAGCGGGTAGGTGAGACCGTTTTGGCTATGCAACAGGTGCAGCTTGTGGTTCGGGGCGTCGATCCCGATGCCCACTTCTCCGCTCCCCTCGTCCACGATCGCTCCCGTTACGAGAGCAGACCCGCTCCACCGGGGAACGCGACTGGTCGTGTTCGCCCCCACCTGCGGGTCCGCTTCCGAGAGCAGTCCGTCGTCACCGTCGGCGATATCCGAGGGGATACCAGAGAGATTGCCCCAAGTGAGCTCCGAATCGCGAGCGATCGACGAGGAAATCTGTCCGTCCGCCGCCTGACCGCTCAGCTCCGAGAAGCTCGTGGTCTTGCTGTGATGAGCCGAGGCGATGGACGCGTGGGTGGAGACCTTGGTTGTGACTTCTTCCGGGGTGGCAGCACCCGTCTGCGCCGCCGTTACGCCGTGTGGGTTGCCCGTATCCGAGACATGCGCCGACTGGTCTAAAGCTGCGGCGTGGCTCCCGTCCACCGTGTCCGCATCGCCGGCGGTCGCCGCGTACGCCGCCGCCTCGGACTCGCCACTGCGCAGGGAATAGGCGACAGAGCTGAATGGCTGACGGGGGACCAGCACCTCGGTGTTCACGATCACTTCGAGGTAGCGGTTCTGCGCGGCGAAGAGATCCGCATCGAAGCTCCCTACTAGCACGCTCCCGGTTCCCAGCAGGAGGTTGAAGACGCCGTCCACGAGTGCGACGCCCGAGTGGGTCTCTCCGTACAACAGGGTGCCGCCCACGAGCGAATCCCAGATGCCCACCTCGATGTTCACCGGACCGACCAGCGGATTTTCTACCGAGTCGAGCAGCAGTCCCTGATACGTCGCGTCTTGCGGTGGCGCTGCTTCAGCGGCTGCGGCCACGCCGAGAATGCAGCTGATCGCGAGAATCCAACATCCGATCCGAGAACCCATGATTTCCTCCGTGAGCACGTGAAGCCGCGGCCGCTTCCGAGGTCGGGATCGTGCGACGAGGTTCTCGGACGAGACGAAGGCTCGCGCCTCCAAAACCAGCGCAGAATCCGCTTCGGGAACAGCCACTTGGAGCGCGGCCTGAGGCTATTTGACCACACGGAAGGGACTCAGGACAAGGGGAGAGATGGAGAGGGCGTAGATGGCGGCCGGCCTTGCCGGGCGAGCAGCAGATTCACCTTCCGGAGGAGCGGGCCTGCGGGAATCTGCGGTCCCTCGCGGTTCTGTGCGGTGGGGGTGGTCTGTAAGTGTCCGGAATCATTCAGGTGTGCAGATCTTTGGGGGTCAGCGTCGTGGGTTCGAATCCCACCACCCCGACCAGATTTTCTTAGTGGATCCAAGTTAGTGCAGAGTCGGGTCACCGCCCCGAGACTCCGCCTCCAACCCTCTCACCTCCCTCCAGACCGAAGCAGCCATGGAGGCGTGTGGTGCTCGTCCTTCCGTTGCACCAGTTCTACGGCACCAGTCCCGATGGCCCCGGCGCGCCGGCGACGTATCCCGTCCGGAACAGGCTGAAGTCGGCGATTCCCACGCACCGTTCCCGTCCATGTCGGTGCCGACACCACTATCCACCGTGGCGATGTAGTCCTCCCGGAAGATGCTGAAGTCCGCGATGTTGCAAGCCAGGTTCTGATCGAAGTCGCAGTCGCAGGCGTTGCCGTAGTCGTCGCCGTCGGTGTCGAGCTGGCTGGCATTCTCCTCCTCGATGCAGTTGTCGCTGGCGTCGGGAATCCCGTCGCCATCCGAGTCGAGCAGCTCGGCATCACTCGCCGCGATGGGCCAGAAGCCCGCGTGCAGAGTGATGCCGCTGGTGGGACCGGTGCTGATGCCGATCGGTCCCGATTGGCCGATGGTCGCACCCGCCGAGCCGATCGCCGGCGTCCGGGGCGGTGCTCTGGAGCGCGACTTCTCCTCCACCGCACAGTGTGCCGCCGCGTAGCCGGTAGCTCGCACTGGTGAGGTCTTCGGCGCGCGACTCGTATGGAAGAAGGGAAAGAAGCAGAAGGGCTGCTGCACCGGTGAAGGCGAGTACCAGATCGTGGGTTTCGTTTCTCATCTCGTTGTCCCCCGAAGCAACGAGTGAGAGCTGGCTGCACGCGGATCGACCGACGCTGTGCCATTTGGCATCACTCAGGGACCGACACTGGTGTACGTATACTCGATCTTGGCACCGTAGAAGTAGCAGGAGGAGGAGGGAATACTCACGCGCAATGAGTAGGCTCTATCGGAAAGGGAGACTGCTGCATTGTCGATGCTATCGTCAGAAAGGGTTTGCCGTCGATGCGGATACACCGGTGGTGGTGATTGCAGCCATGTTATCAGGAGGGTATGAGCCAGATGGATCCTCCCGAGTAAGATATGCGGTGGCGTCATCATCAGAGGCGTGCTCATACCAGTAGGTCACCAGACGGGTGACCGTAGCGCCGTCCGGTAGATCGACAGGCGCCACCCCACGGCAGGTGGGACCAACACTACAATTCACGAGGGCTGGTGTGTCAAACGACAACTCCCAATTCGAATCCTCCCCATGGAACGCCGCGGGCGGGATGCGCAGGATGCCCTCCTTTATCGGCCGTGTGATTTCCTCAGCGCCCAGGAAGAGCTCACCGAACTCGTCCGGCCGTGCGATCATAGGCCTGCAGATAGCCGCGGTTTGCCCCGCTGTTGTAGGCGAGCTCCAGGCTCCCACCAGTGCCGACCTGCCGGCCAGTTGTCGCCGCGGATGCGAGCGAGATCCTGCACGTCGAGCCGTGCCTGCGGATAGGTCGTCCCGATCCCCACGTTACCGGCGTTGGTGATGGCCACGACCGCATCGTTGATGGTGGGCGTAGCTCGAATCGGCGACGGAATCCTGCAGGAAGTAGAAATCGCCCCGGTTCCATGTCCTGGTGCTGCGGTAGACAAGGGCGCCCTTACCCCGTGAGGGAGTCACCACCCCGTTATTGCCCTCCGTCGAGAACAGGACGCCGACCGCCGTGGTCCCGATCCCAGCGGCGTCGTTGTCCAGCTTCAGCGGGTACGTAAGCTGGGGTGCATCGTCCATCAACTGCAGCGGGTGATACGGGTTGCTATGTCCGATGCCCACTCTCGGAAGCGAGCCGTTCCCTTTGTCCACGATTGATCCCGTCGTCAGGGCAGAGCCGTTCCACACGGGAACGCGATTCGGTGGTGTTGCTCCCGACCTGGGGGTCGCTCTCCGTTGTGATCCCGTGGTCCACGCCGTCGGCGAAGCCCGCCGGGATACCGGAGAGATTGCCCCAGGTGAGCTCCGAATCGCGAGCGATCGACGAAGGAATCTGGCCATCCGCCGCCTGACCACTCAGCTCCGAAAAGCTCGTGGTCTTGCTGTGGTGAGCCGAGGCGATCGGCCGCGTGGGTGGAGACCTTGGTCGTGACTTCGTCCGGCGTGGCCGCGCCCGTCTGCCCCGCCGTCACACCATGCGGATTGCCCGTGGCAGAGACGTGCGCCGACTGGTCCAGAGACGCAGCGTGACTCCCGTCCACCGTGTCCGCATCGCCGGCGGTCGCTGCATACGCCGCCGCCTCCGACTCCTCGCTCCGCAGCGAGTAGGCCACCGAGCTGAAGGGCTGACGGGGCTCCAGCACCTCGGTGTCCACGATCACTTCGAGATAGCGGTTCTGGGCGGCGAAGAGATCCGCATCGAAGCTCCCCACCACCACGCTCCCGGTTCCCAGCAGGAGGTTGAAGACGCCGTCCACCAGGGCGACGCCCGAGTGGGTCTCTCCGTAGAGCCGGGTGCCCCCGGAGCTGATCCCAGATGCCGATCTCGATGTTCACGGGACCGGCCACGGGGTCACCTACCGAATCGAGCAGCCGTCCCTGATAGGTCACGTCTTCCGGTGGCGCGGCTCCAGCGGCTCCGGCGACAACGAGAAGACAAGCGATCGCGAGAATCCAACGTCCAATCCGAGATCCCATGAGTTCCTCCGTGAGCACGCGAAGTCGCGGCCCTTCCGAAGCCGGGATCGTGCGACGAGGTTCTCGGACGAGAGGAAGGCTCGCGCCTCCAAGACCAGCGCAGAACCCGCTTCGGGAACAGCCACTTAGAGCGCGGCCCGAGGCTATTTGACCACGGCGAAGGGCCTCAGGACAAGGGGAGAGACGGGGAGGTTGCAGATGAGGGCCGGTCCGACCGGGGGGACGGGAGCTTCTCAGCCTACGGTTGTGAACGTGCGGGAATCTGCGGTTCCTCGCGGTTCTGCGCGGTGGGGGTGGTCTGTAAGTGCCTGAAATTGCTCAGGTGTGAAGATCTTTGGGGGGTCAGCGTCGTGGGTTCGAATCCCACCACCCCGACCAGTCGTCCGGGTCCGTTCCGGACACATGGTTTACAGATTATTCCGGAGACATGGTTAACACTTTCTCCGGCCCGAAGGGATTGGGGCAGGTTCTACCCGGCCCTCGTCCTGATCGAAGAAGCCTAGGTCATAGTCGCAGAAAGCTGACCAGCCAGATCTGGTCATCGACCTCACGGATGCCCAACGATCTGGCCGGCGAAGACCCTACTCAGGTTGATTTTTCGCTTGCCGAGGCAGATGCGGCCGCAATGAGTCACGCGGACGGATTTGTCGTGGTACGGGTACTCCGGCTCGGGCGGCGGCGCGTAGACACGGACCGAAGGTGTATAGACGTCGCCGGGATAGGCGCCCCCCAAGGCCTGGTGGGGCCGCTCGTGTTGTAAACCGCCGTGAACCGGTCAAATCGCTCCTGCTGCTGCAGGAAGTTGAATGAGGCGGGCTTGGTGGCCTCTTTCTTGAGCGTCAGATGCATGCGTTCATGGCGGCCGTTCTGCTGGGGGCATCCCGGCTTGATGCGCTGGATCTGGATCCCCAGCCTGAGCCACCAGACCGCAAGCTTCGAAAGCCCGAACAGGGCGTTGCCGGAGGCGAAGGGAGCGCCGTTGTCGGTGCGGATGGCGCCCGGCAGGCCGAAGTCCTTGAAGGCTCTTTCGAACACGGAGAAGGCGAACTCAGAACGCGTGGACGAAAGCCCCTCGCAAGCGAGGAGATAGCGAGACCGGTAGTCGGTGATCGTGAGCGGATAGCAGTACTGCTTGTTGCCCAGCATGAACTCGCCCTTGAAGTCCGCGCACCACAGGCCATTGGGAGCATGAGCCGCGGTGAGTTCCGTGCCTTTGGCCTTGTAGCGCCGGCGTTTGCGGCGTTTCACGAGACCGTTGCGATCCAGCACGGCGTGCACCGTGCTCACCGCGGGCGGCTTGATCACCGGGAACTCGTGGATCAGCTTGTCCCGGATCTTCGGAGCGCCCCAGGAGGGGTGCTCCTTCTTGATCCCCAGGATCGTCCGTTCGACCTGATATGGGAGCTTGTTGGCATGGCGATACGGACGACGGCGAACGGTCGTTGAGCCCATCGAGGCCACAAGTCTTGTAGCGCTCGTAGATCTTGTATCCGGTGACCCGGGAGATGCCGAACTCGCGGCACAGAGGTGCCATCTTCTCGCCCTCGAGCAGGCGGGCAATGAATCTGAGGCGTTCGTCCATCGGTCTACACGTTCTCCACGGCATCCGGGCTCTCTCCCCAAATGCCAATTGTGTAAACCATGTCTCCGGAATGACGTGTTCACGATCTCTCGCTAAGCACAGTATTGAATTCAAGGGCTTAGTGCAGGATCTCGGGGTCGCGCCTGGCCCTGTTCTGTGTCCTTGTGTCCGACTTGTGTCCGAGTGTGTCCGGGTGGTGGGATGAGTCGCCGAACTCCACCGCCGCGAAGTCCCGGCGACCGGGTAGTAGGTGGACGTTGGCGAGTAGCTGGCGGTAGCCCCGTGCCACGTTGTTCGGCAGGTAGTGAGTGCCGGTGCTGGTGGCGAACACCCAGGGCACGCCGGGCCGCGCCTCGGCCTGGAGGTCGGCCAGCATTGCCATCGCCCCAGGTGGCACGTCGATCAGCTTGTGCTCGTGCCTCTTGCGGCCCTTCAGCTCCTCGGGCTTCAGCGTCAGCCAGTTGATTTGCCGTGCGAGGTGGATTCGTCCGCGAGGCCAGTCGATGTCATCCCACTGGAGCCCCAGCAGCTCCCCTCGCCGCAAGCCGGTTGAGAACGCCAGCCGCAGTATGGGGTAGAGCCAGGGCCGGAACTCGCGTGCCTTGCGGAGCAGATCCTCCACCTCATGGCGCTCAAACGGGATCTTGGAGGGTGCGCTCGTGCTCTCTTCCTTTAGCTCGGAGATCGGCGAGGCCACCGGAGCAGCGATGTTCTCAGACACGCGCCCTTTCGTACTCGCCCACCGAAAAGCTGCCCGCAATAGCTTGAGCACGCCGATGGTCGATGCGGGTGCCAACCCGGACCGCACCTCCTCCATGAACCGGCGCAGGTCGCCATCCTCGAGCTGTTCGGGCAGTCGCTGACCGAACTCGCTAGGCCCGATGTGATTCTCCAGGTAGCCGAGTTGCAGCGCGTAGGTGCCGGTGCCGAGGGGATGGCGGTCGCGCTGCCGTGCATGCTGGAGGTAGTGACTGATCAGGTCCGCGATGGTAAGGGAGCAATTGTCAAATGTTGGGGATCGGCGTCTGATCAGGCGGCGCTCCTACAAGACAAGAACGAGAAAGGAAGCAATCGTCAGTATTTTGACGACAAAAGGAAGGACATAGAGCCATGCTACATTCCGCATCGCGCTCTAGTTGGTTGAGTTCTTCAAAGAAGCGACGTTCCCCGTTCGGGCCTTCGCAAAGTCATGCTATGGGGATCACATGAAAGCAGTTGTCGTTTAGTCATGAGTTTCGCGGCATTCTTCTCAAGGCAGGCCAGAAGACCATCCGGTCTTTTCGGGCGATTCGTGATGTCTGTTGTCTTCGACAGGGGAAATGCTTTTCTGAACGATCTCGTGCTTGACGCCATGGCCATGCAGGAAGGTGATCGCGTTCTGGAAGTCGGATGTGGCACGGGGCGCCTGATCCGCGAGATGACAAAGACCATTGATCGCGGGTATATCGAAGGTGTCGATTTCTCCGACGAGATGGTCGCAATCGCCAAGAGACGGAATCGAGGCTTTATCGCAAGCGGACGGGTGAAGATCACGAGGGGCGATTTCGATGAACTGGAGTACGAGTGCGGCTGTTTCGACAAGGTCTGCAGTGTCAATACCGTCTACTTCTGGTCGCGACCAGAAAGCACCGCCAGGAGGATCGCGGATGTCCTGGTCCCCGGTGGCTCCATCGCCCTGGCTTTTGAAGACATCAAGCAACTACGAGAGAGAAATCTGAGTGAGGAGGTCTTTCGACTATATACAGTGGAAGAGGTTCGCGAACTCTTGGCCAATACCGGATTCTCGAGCGAAATAGATGTACTACCTCGAAAGCAAGGGAAGTCGCTATTTCATTGCGTAGTCGCGAAAACGCCGCTGCGGTAAGAACCACGCAGCCCACAGTGACCAACCCTCCGAAATCGCGGCACCAGAAGAGGCGCAAGCCCAGTTTCGCGGCTGGTGACTGATGGTGTAGTCGTGGCGGAACTACCCGTCCCATTCGGGGTGTTGGAGCCGGCGCAGTTCACCGGCTCTTCAAAGACGCCAGCGCGTCCTGTCAATCGTCCACCAGACGCGCTTCCAGCTCGTGCCGCTGGATCTTGCCGGTGGTTGAGCGCGGCAGATCCTCGTCTTCGATGAAAAATACCCCCTTGGGCCTCTTGTAGCTCGAGAGGTCACGTGCGCAGCGCTCCGTCACGTCCTCCGCGCTCAACTCGGGATCGCTGCGGACCACGAAGATCACGGGCACCTCACCCCACTTCTCATCGCTCTTTCGTACCACAACCGCTTCAGTGATCCGAGAGTCCGCGAGAACGACCTGTTCGATCTCTGCTGGGTAGATGTTCTCACCCCCGGACTTGATCATGTACTTGACCCGATCCACGTAATCGAGCGTGCCGTCCGGGTTGCGGCGCATCACGTCCCCCATATGGAACCAGCCGCCGCGGAAGTCCTTCTCATTGGTCTCCGCTGCGTTCCAGTAGCCGCTGAACAGCGTTGGGCCGCGCAGGGCAACTTCACCGGGCTCTCCAGGGGACACGTCGTTGTCATCGGGGTCGACCAGGCGGAGATCGCAGAAGGCGCTTTGGCGCTTGGCCAGATTGGTGGGCGCGATGCCAATGGGAAGCACAGAGCCTGTGGCTGGTGGCAGACCGGTTTCCGTCGCCCCGAAGGTATTCAAATAGGGCGCGTTCAAGTAGCGAGTGACATCGGCGATGTCCTGTCGTGGTACGAGATCAGCCATTGCTCCACAAAGGCCGACGTGTCTTACCGTGGGCCTCCGCGCCGCGAGAGCGGCGGCGAAGTCGCCGACCATACCCGGCATCAAGGGCAGGAACCGCATTGTTTCCCGCTCGACAATGTCAATGATCGTATCCGGAAGGTAGCCATCCACCACATGTACCGTGCCGCCTCGCAGCAGAGTGGCGATGGACTGATCGGTGGATGCCATGTGGTAGAAGGGAGGCCAGGCCACGAAATTGTCACCCACCGGGACCTGCATTTCACTGGTGAAGCACAGCGCCCTCGCCCACATCGCCCGGTGGCTGACCAATGCCCCTTTCGGCAGTCCGGTGGTGCCGCTGGTGTAGAGGATGATCAGGCCGTCTTCCGGGTCGACCTCGGCATTGGGATAGCTGTCGCGCACCTTTGCCAGATGGCCTTCGTAATCATCGCCGAGGCTGATGCGCGGCTGCTGCGGCAGATCAAGGCGCTCGAGCGTCCCGAGCAAGTCCGGCTGAGCAATCAACAGCTTCGGTTCCACCAGGCAGATGCAATGCCGAAGCTCTCGG
This sequence comes from uncultured delta proteobacterium, assembly GCA_963722885.1. GTDB lineage: Bacteria > Myxococcota_A > UBA9160 > UBA9160 > UBA6930 > CAVXZE01. Next base: position 222,835 of record CAVROS010000027.1, on the reverse strand, counting down.
TCGCCGAGGCGCCAGTTCAGAGCGGCGACGATCAACCCCGCTTTCGCAGCGGCCAGCTCCACTTCCAGGTATTCGGCACAGTTGCGGGCCAGCAAGCCGACCCGATCGCCACGGCTCAAGCCAAGCTCCATCATGACATGCGCCAGTTGGTTGCTGCGCGCGTCCAACGATCCGTAGGTCACGGCGCGATCGCCATCCACGACTGCCCGGCGATCGGGGTTCACCGGCACGCGACTGTGAAATAGCGCTCCGATGGTCCCCTTGCTGGCGGCGACGACCGCACTCGATGGAGTATAGGCGCTCACAACTCCCCCTCTCCTCTTAGATCCTGAGCACCGTTTCAGTGGAACCCGGACATAGGCCTTCGCGGAAGCGGTGACCGATCGACGGGACAGATTCGAGCACCTGCTCGATGGACTCAACAAGAGAACATCCGCCGAATCTCCGTTTCAGTTGGCGTCCACCCCCACTTCGCCTCTGCGTCAAGGCACCGCGCATTCGACGAGCTTGGCCGGCTCCTTTTCCTTGGCCTTCAATTGGGCCTTCCTGGAGATTCCATCGGGATCGGGGTCCGCACCATCTTCGACTTCCGACCAGCCGGCCACTGTCTTCAAGCCGGTGCTGCCGGGCTTGGTCTTGACCGCTACGAAGAGATGGCCACGGAGCGTTTGACCTGCCTCCGGAAAGTCGAGGATCATGAGCGTCACGAGACCTTCGCCCTCACCGGTGTAGGTAGCGAGCATACCGAGGGGAGTTTCGACACAGGGGCCGGGTCCCGGACCAGTCAGCATGTTGATGGCGTAGCGAAAACCGCCCCGGTCCGGATCGGCTCCCATGGACCTCAAGCCGATCGGAACCGTCACCTTTCCTCCCTCCTTGACGAGGCCTTGCATGGGAACGTACACCACTGCCGAGGAGCTCAGTGTTGCCTGATGGGTCGTGCCGTCCAGGAGCTGGGCCTGGGCCGCGGAGGCGCCAACCAGACACAGCGAAGCCAATGCGGCCATTCCAGAAGCGAACATCCTTATCCTTCTCAACTGCCATCTCCTTCTCGCTAGCGGGTCTTGCCCCGCCGATTCACTAGCTTCCATTTCTTCGGGGGAAGCTCCATGTATCGATTACTGGAAGGGATGCGCGTCGTCGAGGCCTCGGCCTTCGTGGCCGCGCCGCTGGGTGGGATGACCCTGGCCCAGCTCGGGGCGGAGGTGATCCGCTGCGATCCGCCGGGCGGTGGGGTGGACGTGGGGCGCTGGCCGCTGACGCGCCGAAGGGCGCAGCCTCTACTGGGCCGGGCTCAACAAGGGCAAGCGCTCGGTGTGCATCGATTCCCGCAATCCGGAGGGGCGCGAGCTCCTGGCGGCGCTGGTGGCGGCACCGGGCGAGGGCGGTGGGCTCTTCCTCACCAACCTCCCGGCGTACGGGCCGCTGGCCTACGAGGCCCTGCGCGAGCGGCGCGCCGACCTGGTGATGCTGCTGATCACTGGCCACGCCGACGGCCGCACCGCGGTGGACTACACCGTGAACGCGGCGGTGGGTGTACCGTTCGCCACCGGCCATGCGAGGCCCGACGCGCCGGTGAACCACGTGCTGGCCGCCTGGGACATCGCCACCGGACTCACCGCCGCGACCGGGCTGCTGGCGGCGGAGCGCCACCGGCGCATCAGCGGCGAGGGCAGCCAGATCCGGCTGGCGCTCTCCGATGTGGCCTATGCCATGGTGGGCACCCTGGGGCACATCGGCGAGGCCCAGATCAACGGCAGCGAACGCGCGCCCCACGGCAACTACATCTACGGGGCCTTCGGGCGTGACTTCGCGAGCCGCGATGGGCGGCGCTTCATGGTGGTTGCGATTACCGAGCGCCAGTGGCGCAGTCTGTGCGAGGCCACGGGCACTGCCGAGGAGATGGCCGAGATCGAGGCCAGGCTGGGCGTGGATCTCCGCGACGAGGGTCAGCGTTTCGAGGCGCGCGATCTGATCGCCACGGTGTTGGAGGGCTGGGCCGCGCAGCATGATTTCGAGCAGGTGCGCGCCGCCTTCGACGCCGCCAGCGTGTGCTGGGGGCCCTACCAGAGCTTCCTGGAGATGACGGCCGAGGACCCGCGCTGCTCCACCGCCAACCCGCTGTTCGAAGAGGTGGATCAACCGGGGATCGGCCGCTACCTGATGCCCGGTTCGCCGCTGCAGGTGCAGGGCCTGGCGCGCGAGCCCGTGGCGCCGGCGCCCGAGCTGGGCGAGCACACCGATCGGGTGCTGGCCGAGGTGCTGGGCCTCGGCGACGCGCGTATCGGCGAGCTGCGCGAGCGCGGTGTGGTGGCTTGAGAGCCGACCCCCCAGAGAAACGCAGGCTGCTAGCTGCGGGGGCCCTGCCAGGAGAACTTCTCGGCGGGAACCGGACGGCCACAGCGGAAGCCCTGCAGAGTGTCGCATCCATGCTCTCGCAGGAAGTCGCGCTCCTGATCGGTCTCGACGCCCTTGGCCACGACCGAGCAGCCCAGCTCGCGGGCCATGGCGATGATGGCAGAGACGATCGCAGAACCTCCCCTCCCGATGTCGCCGATGAAGCTGCGGTCGATCTTGAGCACGTCCACACGTGCCCGGCTCAGACAGCTGAGTGAGGAGGAGCCAGTCCCGAAATCGTCGATAGCGATCGAGATCCCCATCCGGTGGAGTTCCTCTAGCGCTTTCAGACCGCGCTCGTCCAAGAGGACGCTCTCGCCAATCTCGATCTCCAGGAAGCGCGGTTCAACCCCGGCCTGCTTCAGCGCTTCGCTGACGACCTGGAGGAAGCCGCTCTGACGGAGTTCCTGAGCCGAGATGTTGACGGAGATTCTTCCCGATCCCCATCCCGCGGCGTGCCAGATTGCGAACTGGCGGCAAGCGGCGCGAAGAACCCAAGTACCCAGCGTGATGATCAGGCCTCTCTCCTCGGCAATGGGGATGAATTCTCCGGGGGGGACGAGCTCTCCGCTGGGCTCGCGCATGCGCACCAGGGCCTCTGCCCGGATGATCTCGCCGGAGTCGGCGCGTACCAGCGGCTGGTAGTAAAGCACCATGCGGTTCTGCTCGAGCGCCTCGCTCAGCGATCTCTCGATCTCCATGGCTCGGAGAGCGGCCTCGTTCATCGAGGCGCTGAAGAACTGGTGGTTGTCGCGCCCCCTCTCCTTGGCGTGATGCATCGCCATGTCCGCCTTCCGGAACAGGGACACGCTGTCCGTGCCATCCGTTGGGCAGATCGCGATTCCGATGCTGGCTCCGAGTGTCACCTCCTGTTGTTGGACGGTGAAAGGTCGGCGCAGAGTTACCAGGAGCCGCTGTGCGACGCGCCCCGCGTCCTGCCCGTCCCGGAGCCCCGAGAGAACGACGGCGAACTCGTCGCCTCCGAACCGGGAAACCGAGGTCTGCGCCGCCACTGACCGAGGCGCCCTTGCCAAGGAGTCGCTGAAGCGCACCGAGGAGAGCAGGCGCTCGGCCACCTCCCTGAGAATCTGGTCGCCTGCCATGTGTCCGAATGTGTCATTGATCCGTTTGAAGCGGTCAAGGTCGACGAACAGGAGGCCGACGCGGGTTCCGGAGTGGTTCGCCCACGCCAGCGCCTTTCCCAGGTGATCTTCGAGGAGGCGCCGGTTCGGCAGCCCGGTGAGACTGTCGTAGAACGCCAGCTGGCGGATCTGTTCTTCGGCGCGCTTGCGATCGGTGATGTCCTGTACTGTTCCCGCCGCGGTTCGCCCCTCGCCCGGGATCGGCTCGTCTGCCTCGAGGAAGTGGTGGACGACGCGTTCTCCGTCGAGAACCCGGTGTTCGAACTGGACGCTCTTGGAGGTCTCGTGGACTTCCTGGAGGGACTTGGAAGCGGTGTCGCGATCGTCTGGGTGCACGCAGCGGGCGAAGAAGTCGAGGGAGCTGGAAGGCGGATTGGAGGCGCAGTCCATGATCTCGCTGGCCTGTACAGAGAGAATCAGACGATCGGTTTCGAGGTTCCACTCCCAGTCGCCGAGGCGGGCGAGCTGCTGGGATCTGTCCAGGCGCCGCCGGCTTTCTTGCAGCTCCGCGAGCGTCTCGTTCACCTCGCGGAACGCGCCGCTGGCCCGCATCTGGAAGCGAAGCCGCTTCTGCAGGAGCGCCGCATCGATGGGTCTGGTGATGAAGTCCGTGGCTCCGACCTCGAAGGCGCGCTCGATGGAGGGGAGGTCATCCCGCCTCGTCACGATCAGAATCGGGACGTCCTCGCCGCCGGGAATCTCGCGGATCGCAGCGCAGGTCTCGAACCCGTCCAGGTGCGGCATCTGGACGCCGAGGATGAAGAGATCGGGCATTGCCCGACGGGCCGCATCGAGAGCTGTCGCTTCGTCCTCCGCCACCTCGGCGGTGAAGCCCATCTCCTGCAGCGCGGCGACGAGCACCATGCGAGTGACCGGATCGTTGTCGGTCACCATCGCGCGAAGGCGCGCCCTCGGTACTTGGGTGTCACTCATCGCTAGCTCCGAATCGAAGAACGGCGATCTGTCCGTGAACGGTCTCGACCGCCGCCGAGACATCCTCGAAGAGCTGCCTTCTCATCGCCCGCGTCGGTGCTGTCATACGCAACGGTTGTCCCCCTGCAGCTCGGGGCCGTGGTTCCTGGGGTTGCTCAAGGAATCTCCTCGAATCCACTCGAGGCCCCGAGGGGCAATTCGACACGTGCGAGGATTCCAGCGCACTGATCGGAGCCACCGACAGGAAGCTTGAGAGTCGAAGTCCCAGCCTCTGATCGATCTTTTGCGATTCAGGATTCCTCGCCTCGAGGTGGTGATTCGGGAGGAAGCGGCGCACGAGCAGCTGATCGAGGAGGGTCTTCCCCGGTTCCCTTCCGCGCAGAAGGCTGTTATTGTCGCCGCCGAGCTGATTTCCCTACGGAGGAGCGATGCCCACGGAGCTGAGCCCCGCGCTACGCGAGCAGATCGAGAACACCATCCGCGGCCTGACCATCGACGCCGTGGAGCGCGCCGGGATCGGCCACCTGGGTGCGGCGATGGGGCTGGCGCGACCGGCCTTCCTGCTCTGGGACGACCACCTCCGCTTCGATCCCAGCGACCCCGCCTGGCCGCTCCGCGATCGCTTCGTGCTCTCCGGCGGCCACGCGTCGATGCTGCTCTACTCGCTGCTCCACCTGTTCGGCTACCCGCTCTCGCTGGCTGCGATCGAGTCCTTCCGGCAGCTCGGCTCCGGGACACCCGGGCACCCGGAGTACGGCGAGACCCCCGGTGTCGAGGTGACCACGGGTCCGCTGGGGCAGGGCTTCGCCAACGCCGTCGGGATGGCCCTGGCCGCCCGCATGACCCGTGCGCGCTTCGCTCGCGAAGGCGAGGGGCCCGGACACCACTGGATCTACACGCTCGCCGGCGATGGCGACCTGATGGAGGGCGTCTGCTACGAGGCCGCCTCTCTGGCCGGGCATCTGGGCCTCGGCAACCTGATCGTCCTCTACGACGACAACCGGGTGACCATCGACGGGCCCACCTCCATCAGCTTCAGCGAGGACGTGGCGGCTCGCTTCGAAGCCCAGCGCTGGCACGTCCAGAGCGTCGACGGGGAAGACGTGGACGGCCTGGGGCGGGCTCTCGAGGCAGCCCGCGCCGAGCCCGAGCGCCCCTCGATCCTGATGACGAGGACCACCATCGGCTTCGGGAGCCCCAACTGGGCGGGTCTCTCCAAGGCGCACGGGGGACCTTTCGGCGCCGAGGAGTTGCGCGCCACCAAGGAGAACCTGGGCATCCCCCTGGAGCCCGAGTTCCTGGTGTCGCCCGAGGTCAGGAGCTACCTGACCGAGCGCAGCCAGGCCAAGAGCGCCGAGCGCGCCGAGGCGGACCGACGCCTCGCGGCCTGGCGCTCGGCGCATCCGGAGCTCGCTGAGCGCTGGGACGCCACCCGCCGCCACGAGACGCCGCCGGACCTGGCAGCGCGGTTGGCAGAGGGACTCGAGGGCAAGCCCGACGCCACACGCAAGCATTCCGGCGCGGTGATCCAGCGCATCCAGGAGCTGGCGCCCTTCCTGGTCGGCGGCTCGGCGGATCTGGCCGGCTCGAACAACTCCCCGATCAAGGCTACCGGCTACGTCGGGTCCGCCGCGCGAGGGTGAGGATCCCTTCCTGGGGAGCAACATCCACTTCGGCGTCCGCGAGCACTCGATGGCGGCCATCACCAACGGCATCGCTCTCGACGGAACCTTCCGTCCCTTCTGCGCCACCTTCATGGTGTTCAGCGACTACATGCGGCCATCGCTCCGCCTGGCCGCGATGATGAAGCTGCCCGCCGTCTTCGTCTTCACCCACGATTCGATCTTCGTGGGCGAGGATGGCCCCACCCACCAGCCCGTCGAGCAGCTCGACGTCCTGCGGGCGATCCCGGGGCTCACGGTGTTCCGGCCCGCGGACGGCGTCGAGACGGCGATGGCCTGGGCCTGGGCCCTTCAGCGCGCCGGTGGGCCGGTGGCGCTCGCGCTCACCCGGCAGGGTGTACCGGCCCTGAAGCGCGAGGTGCCCTTCGCCCTGGAGGACGTCTGGAAGGGCGCCTACCCGATCCGCGAGCCCGAGGGGGGAGCGGATCTGGTGCTGCTGGCGTCGGGATCGGAGGTGGCGCTCGCCTGCGATGCCGCGACCCAGCTGGCGGCGGAGAATGTGTCGGCCCGCGTCGTCTCGATTCCGAGCCTGGAGCTCCTGGGCGAGCAGCCGGAGTCCTACCGGCGCGAGCTGGTGCCCGAGGACATCCCGGTGGTGGCCGTCGAGGCCGCGCGCGGGGAGAGCTTGCGGGGCCTGGTGGGACGGCGGGGACTGATCCACGGGATCGATCGCTTCGGCGCATCCGCTCCCGCCAAGCAGCTGGCCGAGTTCTTCGGCTACGTCCCGGATTCCCTGACGGCGCGAATTCTCGAGTGGTTGCGCTAGCCGTGGTGTCCCAGGAGGAACGGCCATGATCGACGTCGCCCTGCTGAAGATCGTGGGCTTCACGAGCCTCGCGCTGTTGGTGATCGGGTGGCTCACGGTTTCGTTGCTGGCGCCTGGGAAGGCCCGCTCGCGGGTCGCCTGGGTCGCGGCCACCTGCATGTACCTGGCTCTGCTCTGCCTGTTCACGAATCTCTTTCAGGAGGCGTTCCACGCGGAGAGCCTGCTGGGGATGATCGCCTTCGGCTTCCTCGGTGCGATCTTCTTCGGCGGCGTGGTGGTGAGCACCTTCAAGACGGTGGGCGAGCTCATCGGTCGGGATTCGGTGAGCCAGTTCTGAGCCGGTAGCGGCCTCAGCGGTAGTCGTGGGATTCGGGCAGAGGGCCGTCGGGCGCGTTGGCCGAGTCGGCCGACTCGGCCGTGACTGGGCGAAGCTCGCGGACCCGGACGTGGATGACGCCCTCCGCGTTCTGAAGGGGGCCGGCGACCTCGATCAGTGGCGAGGTGTGCAGCGCGATCCGGAACCTCTGAAAGACGTCCGGAGTGAGGATGGCGTTGGAGGTTCCCGTCTCGTCTTCCAGTGTGAGGAAGCAGAAGCCCTTGGCGGCGCGGGGGCGCTGTCGGACGATCGCGTGGCCCGCGGTTCGCACGAAACGGCCATCGGGCGCGGCGCGGAGCTGCTCGGCGGCGAGGATTCCGCGCCGGCGAAGCTCCGGGCGCAGGTGGGCCAGGAGGTGTGGACCGGTGGTGAGGCCGCTGGTCCGGTAATCGGCCAGGGTGGTCTCGAGGGGGGACAGCTCCTCGAGGGGAGAGGGCTCCGCGGGCGGTGAGATGCCGGCGAACAGCGAGCTCCTGTCCCGTTCCACGGCGGCCACCTGCCAGAGGGCCGAGCGCCGCTGGCGGGCCGCCGGGTCGATCGCGCCGAGGGCGCCCGCCTCGGCCAGGGCCTCGAGCTCGTTCCGGCGCAGGGCGACGCGCTTGGCCAGATCGGCCACGCTCTCGAAGCCGCCGCGGCTCCGCTCCACCTCGGTGGCGTGGCCCGTCTCCGCGCGCAGCCCCGCCACGTAACGCAGGCCGATGCGCACGGCCGGCTCTCCGGCGCCCCGCTCCAGTGTGCACTTCCAGTGCGAGGCGGCCACGTCGATCGGCCGCACCTCGACGCCGTGGCGCTGGGCGTCCTTCACCAGGGTGGCGGGGTTGTAGAAGCCCATCGGGTAGGCGTTGAGCAGGCCGACGAGAAAGGCGGCGGGGTGATGGGCCCGGAGGTAGGCCGAGGCGTAGGCGATCAGTGCGAAGGAGGCCGAGTGGGATTCCGGGAAGCCGTAGAGCGCAAAGGAGGTGATGCCTCGGACCACCTCTTCCTGGGCCTCTCCCACGATGCCGCGGGCCGTCATGCCTTCGCGCAGGCGCGCCTCGATGCGGTTCATCTTCTCGACGGAGCGCTTCATGCCCATGGCCCGGCGAAGCTCCTCGGCCTCGCCCCCGCTGAAGCCCGACGCCACCATGGCCAGGCGCAGCAGCTGTTCCTGGAAGATGGGCACGCCCAGAGTGCGCTTCAGGATCGGCTCGAGGGCCGGGTGGGGATAGGTGACGGGCTCGCGGCCCGCCCGGCGGTTCAGGTAGGGATGCACCATCTGTCCGACGATCGGCCCGGGACGGATGATGGCGATCTCGACCACCAGGTCGTAGAAGTTGCGCGGCTTCATGCGCGGAAGCGTCGCCATCTGGGCGCGGCTCTCGATCTGGAACACGCCGACGGTGTCGGCGCGCCGGATCATGGCGTAGGTCTTCGGATCGTCCGGGGGAAGCTGGGCGAGATCGATCTGCCTCCCCTGGTGCTCGCGAATCGCAGGGATCATCTCCTCCAGGGCGGCCAGCATCCCGAGGCCGAGGAGATCGATCTTGATGATGCCGAGGTCCGCGCAGTCGTCCTTGTCCCACTGGATCACGCTGCGCCCGGCCATCGCCGCCGGCTCGATGGGGACCACCTCGTCCAGACGCCCGGCGGAGATCACGACGCCTCCGGTGTGCTGCCCCAGGTGACGGGGCAGCCCCTTCATCTGATCGACGAGGTCGAGGAGCAGGGCGATGCGCGGGGATTCGGGATCGACCTTCGCCTGGCGCAGGGTCGAGTGCAGCTCGTCCAGATCCTCGCGGTAGTCGAAGCTCGAGAGCAGCTTCGCCAGCCGGTCCACCGCTTCCGGAGCCATGCCGAGCACCTTGCCGATCTCTCGGATGGCCGAGCGGGTGCGGTAGGTGATGACCGTAGCGGTCATGGCGGAGCCGTGGGGGCCGTACTTCTCGAAGACGTACTGGATCACCTTCTCCCGCTGGTCGCCGGAGGGGAGATCGAGATCGATGTCGGGCCACTCGCCGCGCTCCTCGGAGAGAAAGCGCTCGAAGAGAAGCTCCATGCCCACCGCGTCCACGGCCGTGATGGCCAGGGCGTAACACACGGCGCTGTTGGCCGCGGAGCCGCGTCCCTGGGCGATGATCCCTTCCTCCCGGGCGAAGCGCGCGATGTCGTGGACGATCAGGAAGTAGCCGGGGAGATCGAGCTTCTCGATCACGGCGAGCTCGTGCTCGAGCTGTGCCCGAACCCGCGGCGAGAGGGAAGGCCCGTAGCGCTTCCGGGCGCCTTCGAAGGTGAGACGGCGCAGCCAGGAGGCCTGGCTCTCACCGGCGGGGACCGGGAAGCAGGGGAAGCGATAGCCCAGGTCCTCCAGGGTGAAGCTGCAGCGCTCGGCAATGGCCCGGGTGGCGCGGATCCACTCGGGCCGATCGGCGAAGCGCGCGGCCATCTCCTCCGGGGAGACCAGGTAGTGCTCGCCGTTGGGCAGCAGGCGGCGCCCTGCGCGGTCGAGGGAGGTCTTCTCACGGAGGCAGCAGAAGGCATCGAGGAGCCGACGGCCCTCGGGGCGGGCGAAGCGCACGTCACCGCTGGCGACGACGGGCACCTTCGCCGCCTCGGCCAGGGCGACGGCGAAGCGATTCTCCGCCTCGGCTCGCCGATCCCGGTGTCGGGATACATCCACCCAGACCCGCCCGCATCCGAAGACACCGAGCGCCCGGTCGAGTGCGTACCTGGAGAGAGAGCCGTTCCCACGGACCAGGGCCGTGAGCCCGGCAGCGTGGGTCTCGACCTCGTCCCATCCGACCCTGGCCTCGCCCTTCGGCGCATTCCCCTGGCCCACTGTGAGAAGCCGCGAGAGGTTTCGATAGCCCTGCCGGGACTCGACCAGGAGAAGCAGCCTCCCGGTCCCAGAGGCTCCAGAGAGAGAGACGTTCGCGCCCACGATCGCGCGCAGACCGGCTTCCCCCGCCGCGGTGTGAAAGCGGGGGACGCCGTAGAGCCCGTCGCGGTCGGCGAGGGCCAGTGTCCCGTGGCCGAGCTCCGCCGCCCGATCGACCAGATCTTCCGGGTTCGAGGCCCCCTCCAGGAAGGAGAAGGCACTCCGGCAACGAAGCTCCACATAATCGGACAAAACAGGGATTTATTTTCGTTTTACTTTCGCCTCCCGTCAAGCATTGTTTGCGGCATCATGGCCTGATGCCCGGAAGTTCCACCGGAACCGTCCTCGTCGTCGATGACGAGGCGATGCTGCTCAGGCTCGTGGAGAATGTCCTCCGCCGGGCCGGCTTCCAGGTGGTGACGGCCGCCACCAGCACCGAGGCACTGGAGGCCTTCCGTGAGGATCCGGCCGCCATCGACGCGGTGCTGATCGACGCCGGGGTGCCACCCTCGGGAGCGGCCGAGGTGGTGCGATCGATGCTCGCCCTTCGAAGTGGCGTCGGCGTGGTCGTCTCGAGTGGCGCGTCCCCGAGCGACGAGATCCAGGAGCTGCTCGCCGACTGCGGAGGGCGCTTTCTGGCCAAGCCCTTCGATCCCGAGACCTTGATCGCCATCGTCTCGGCGATGGGCCGTCCCATCGGTCATCCCGGCGGGGATTAGCCTTGGCCTCGGTGGTCGTCGTGGGCGCCGGGATCGCCGGCCTCAGCTGCGCCTGGCGGCTGCAGCAGGCGGGCCACGAGCGTCGAGGTGCTGGAGCGCGAGACGGCGCCAGGCGGGCGGATGCGCAGCGAGCGACGCGATGGGTACGTCGTCGATCGCGGCGCCCAGTTCATCGCCAGCGGGTACCGGAACCTTCACCAGGTCGCCGACTCTCTCGGCCTGGGTCACCGCATCGAGAACATCGCCTGCACCCGCAACGCGATCCTCCGCGACGGAAAGCTGCGTGCGGGCGACTACGACTCGCTGGGGGAGTTCCTGCGCTCGGACCTGCTCTCCCGCCGAGCCAAGGCGCGGCTCCCGCGGCTTCTCTTCGAGGTCTTTCGGCACCGCAGACGTCTCGATCCCCTGCGCCCGGAGAAGGCGGCCGACATCGATCGCGATGACATGGCCCGCTACCTGCGTCGCATCGTCGGCGAGGAGGCTCTCGAGTACCTGCTCGCACCGGCGTTCTCTTCCACCTTCGACAGCGATCCCGAGGATCTCTCGGGGGCGTTCGCGCTCCTGGCGATTCGCTTTCTGGCCGGTGGCTTTCGTCTCCAGAGCTTCGAGGGGGGTGTCGGGTTGCTGACCCGCACCCTTGCCGATCAGCTCTCGGTTCGCGTCGGATGGCCGGCGTCGGTGGTCGAGACCCAGGCCGGGGGTGTCCGGGTGAGCTACCTGGCCCCGAGCGGCGAGCGAAGCCTGATCGCCGACGCCGCGGTCGTCGCCGTGCCGGGCTCGATGGTCACGGGTCTGTGTCGCGGGCTCACCGGGGCGGAGCATGCCTTCTTCGAGCAGGTGCGGTACGTGCGCGGCATCATCACTCACCTGCTCCTCGCCGAGCCGCCGGAGACTCTCCCCTACTACGGTGTCGCCTTTCCGCGCTCCGAGGGACTCGACCTCTACGGCATGGCGGTGGACCACCACAAGCCGGGTGCTGCGCCCAAGGGGGCGGGCCTGGTGAACGCAGCCCTGACCAGCTCGGCTGCCGCGCGATTCTTCGAGATGCCGGACGAGGTGGTGGTGGAACGCGTACTCGACGATCTCGCTCGCACCCCCGTCGGTCGTCTCGAACCGGTGGATGCCGCCGTGCATCGATGGGATCCCATGATGCCCCAGTTCCACGCCGGCTATCTGCGTCATCTCCGCGCCTTCCTGAGTCGGAGCGAACGCAGTCCGCGCCTGGCCTTTGCGGGAGACTACCTGGTGGGGCCCTACACCGAGGCAGCCCTCACCAGCGGCTTGCGCGCCGCCAACGAAGTCGTCCGCTCGCTCGGAGAGACCTGAGCGGGTCAGTCCGGTAGCTCACCGGCCAGGCCCTCGGCCTCCTCGAGTAGATTCTCGATCAGCGCCAGACCCCCGTCCCAGAAGGTCGGGTCGGTGATGTCCAGACCGACGCGTTCGAGCAGCGCGGGTGGTGTGTCCGAGCCCCCCGCCCGCAGCAGATCCAGGTAGCGCGGCACGAAATCTGCGCCCTCCTCGTCGTAGCGCCCGAGCAGCGCCAGGACCAGGAGCTCTCCGAAAGCGTAGGCGTAGCAGTAGAAGGGTGAGTGGACGAAGTGCGGGATGTAGAGCCACCACCAGGCGTAGTCCTCGGTCAGGTGCACGGCGTCGCCGAGCATCGGGCGGTTGGCCTCCATCCAGAGCTCGTTGATGCGCGGGATGGGAAGCTCGCCCTCGCCGCGGCGGGCGGCGTGGAGCTTCTCCTCGAAGCGGGTCATCGCCACCTGGCGGAAGACCGTGGCGAAGGTGTCCTCGAGCTTGCCGCACAGCAACGCCAGGCGAACCTTCGGGCTGCGCTCCTCCTGCATCAGCCGACGGAAGACCAGCATCTCCCCGAAGACGCTGGCGGTCTCGGCGGTGGTGAGCGGTGTGTCCTGCTCGAAGAGACCGCGCTCCCGGGACAGGTATTGATGGACGCCGTGACCGAGCTCGTGGGCCACCGTCATCACGTCGCGCAGGTTGCCGGTGTAGTTGAGCAACACATAGGGGTGGGCGGCGGGTACCGTCGACGCCGAGAAGGCGCCCCCTCGCTTGCCCGGTCGAAGCTCCGCGTCGATCCAGCTCTTCGCGAAGAATTGCCCGGCGATCTCCGCCATGTCCGGCGCGAAGTCTCCGAAGGCGCCCAGCACGATCCGCTTCGCCTCTTCGAAGCTCCGGGTTCCCGCTGCCTCGCCGACCGGAGCGTAGCGATCGTAATCCTCCAGTTGGTCGATACCGAGCAGGCGCGCCTTGAGCCGGTAGTAGCGGTGAACCAACGGATGACCGCGCTCGCAGGCGTCGAGAAGCGCCCGAACCGACGCGCCGTCGATTTCGTTGGCCAGGTTCCGCGAGTCGATGGGATCCTGGTAGCGGCGCAGGCGATCCCGGATCGCCTTGTCCTGCACCAGCGTGTTGAAGATGAAGGCGAGGGTGCGGGAGTGCTGACGCAGACCGGCGCTGAGTGCGCGGGCCCCGTTGCGGCGCTTCTCCCGGTCGGCTTCGTAGAGGAGGGAGAGCACCTCTTCCTCGCCCAGCTCGGTGCTCTTTCCATCGACCTCGACCTGGAAGCGGGCCGAGCCCAGGATCTCGTCGAAGAGCCGGCTGAAGGCGCGCTCACCCGTGTTGGCGGTCTCCTCGAGAAGTCGCTCCTCCGGCTCTGAGAGCAGGTGCGGGCGGTAGCGCCGCATCGATTCCAGCAGGTGGCGGCGCCGGGCGAGGGCCGGCTCGGAGAGCAGGGTCCGGGCCCGCTCGTCGTCCGCGGCCACCCACTCCAGCTCGAAGAAGACCAGGGTGTTGCGGATCTCGCTGCCGCGCTCCTGGACTTTCTGCAGAAGGGCCCCGTGGGCTGGATCCGCCGTGTCCGCGGCGAAGAGCAGGCCGGAGTAGGTGCCGGCTGCGGTGGGACGCTCCTGCAGGGTCTCCAGGGTATCGATCGCCGCCGCCAGCTCGGCGGCATCGAGGCTCGCGACCCGTCCCCGGTATCGGTCCGCGAAGGCGCGCGCCTCGTCCAGAGAGCGGTCCAGGTCCGCTTCGATGGCGGCGTCATCGGTGCCGCGGTAGAGATCCGAGAGATCCCAGCGGATACCCGCAGCCGGCCCGGCGTCGTACGCGTTAGACTCTTCCGTCGTGGTGGATTCGGTCACGGAGCGAACCATAACCGTTGGCGGTGGGGAAGACGACGCGCTGTCTCTCGGTGCGCTCGAATGGCCCGGCTCCGGCCCGCCGCTGCTTCTGGTGCACGCGACGAGCTTCTGCGCGGAGGTCTGGGGACCGGCCTGGGAGGCAGCCCGGTCGGCGGGCCTGGGGGCCCGGCGCGCCCTGGCCATCGACCAGCGCGGACACGGGCGATCCGGCACGCCATCGGAGCCCTCCTGCCTACGCCTGGACGCGGGTGGCCGGGGACGTGGCTCGCGGTGCTGGAGGCGGAGTTCGCCGCGGAGGAGCCAGCGCTCCTGATCGGGCACTCGAGCGGGGGCACCGCGGTGCTGGCCGCCGCGGCGATGTGCCCGGAACGCGTGGCCGGGGTGGCCGTGGTGGAGCCGGTGCTCTTCGAGCCGCCGGCGCCCGGAGTCGATGCCGATTCCTTCGCCGGAAGTCGCCTCTTCGCCGAGCGCGCCCTCAAGCGGCGCGCTCGCTTCGAGGATCGCGACGCGGCCCGCGCCGCCCTCGAGAGTCGCTTCCCCTATTCCGGCTTCGCCGCTTCGGCACTGGAGGCCTACCTGGACGGTGGCTTCGAGGTGACCGGAGACGGCGCGCTGGTGCTGCGCTGCGCGCCGGAGACCGAGGCCTGGGCCTACCAGGGGGCGGCGGCCCTCGATCTCTGGCCGCTGGTTCCCCGCATCGAGGCCCCCGTCCAGGTGATCGCCGCGGAGCACAGCGCAATTCCGGCTCCGCTGCTCGAGCGGCTGCGCGGTTGCCGCGGCGGCGTGCGGGTGGACCAGGTCGCGGGCACCACCCACTTCGCGGTGATGGAGCGCCCGGAGCCGGTGGGAGAGATGCTCGCGGACTTCATTCGCGAGCTGTAGCGGGGACGTTGTTGAATGTTCAACTTTTCGGCGATGCCGAAAAGTTGAACATTCAACAACGTCCCCGTTACGCTGTGCGGGTGGAACGCGAGCGCACCATTCTGCACGCCGACATGGATGCCTTCTACGCATCCATCGAGCAGCGCGATCACCCGGAGCTTCGCGGGCGTCCGGTCATCGTGGGCGGCACGGGAAGGCGCGGAGTCGTCTCGGCTGCCAGCTACGAGGCGCGTCGTTTCGGAGTGCACTCGGCGATGCCCGCCGTGGAGGCCCGGCGCCTCTGTCCCGACGGCGTCTACCTGCGCGGCGACATGGCCCGGTACGTGCGGGAGTCGAAGCGAATCTTCGAGATCTTCCGCCGCTACGCGCCGCAGGTGGAGGGCCTCTCCCTGGATGAGGCCTTCCTGGATCTGACCGGGACCGAGCGGCTGCTGGGTCCCGCCCTCCAGGTGGGGGAGAGGCTGCGCGAGGAGGTGCGCGAACAGACCGGGCTCGCCATCTCGGTGGGGATCGCACCGATCAAGATGGTGGCCAAGATCGCCAGCGACTGCGCCAAGCCCGACGGTCTGCTGGAGGTGGAGGCATCGGCGCTCCGGGAGTTCCTCGATCCGCTCCCGGTGGGTCGGATCTGGGGCGTGGGTCCGGTGGCGCGCGCGCGACTCGAGGGCGCCGGGATCCGGACCATCGGTGACCTGGCCCGCGCCGACGCGGGAAAGCTGCACCGCATCCTGGGCGACTGGGGAGATCACATCGCGCGGCTGGCGCGCGGGGTCGATCTGCGCGAGGTGGAGCCCTACCGGGAGCCGGTTTCGATCAGCGAGGAGAACACCTTCGCGAGCGACATCTCCAGCCGGGAGGTTCTGGACGCGGCCATCCTCGCCCACGCCGAGGCGGTGGCGCGGCGGCTGCGTCGCAGCGGCTACTGCGCGCGCACCGTGGTGCTGAAGCTCAAGCTGGCCCGCCGGGTGGGCCCGGGGCCGCGCGGCTACCCGCTGCTCACGCGCCGCACCACCTTCGACGAGCCCAGCGACGACGGCGCGGTGATCGCCAGCGAGGCGCAGCGACTGCTGGCCCGCGAGAAGCTCAGCGAGCCGGTTCGCCTGCTCGGGGTAGGGGTCACGAATCTCGGCAGCGCCGCCGCGACCCAGCTCGCGCTCTTCGGCCCGGATCGCGAGAGGCAGCGCCGCTCTCAGCTGAACCGAGCCCTCGACGAGATCGTCGACCGCTTCGGCCCGAGCGCGGTGGCGCGGGGAGGATCCGCCGAGGTGAGCCGCGCCGGACTCTCCTTCCAGATCAAGCGGGGCGAGGAAGACTAGCGGTTGCTCAGAAGATCCGGTCCAGGTCGTAACCGCTGAGCGCCGTCAGGACGAGGGCCGGCGCGTAGAAGATCCAGGTCAGATAGGTGGCGAACGCCATCGTGTAGTTTCTTCGGAAGCGAACGGTAGTAGCCCACGCACACGTCGCTCAGGAAGAAGCACGCCACCCCGACGGCGATCAGGATCGCATTCCCGCGCGGAAAGAAGCCGACCTGGAACGCTACCAGCGCGGCCCAGAACGAAGCGCCTACGACCACCGCGTAGCCGGTCAGGAGAGCGAAATAGGGCCGGTTGTCTTTGAGCTTGGGGTAGAACACCAGAAACATGATCAACAGAGAGCCGCCCAGTATGACCGCCAGGAGCGCCCACATCGCTCCCTCCGCCGGCCACCCGGAGATGCCGTACGCGTTTCTGCGAATCAAGAGAAAATGGGCCAGCGCAAACGAGATCACTCCCCATCTCGAGTGCACGTTGAAGAAGAAGATGACATCTCCCAGGACGATGAACGCGTAGGCGATCCCGAGTCTCCGGACGTCGGAGCTGTCGAAGGCGGAGTCTCCCGCAGTCCAGATCAAGAGGGCGGACAGGAAGGTGACGGAGAATTTCGCGTACCGGGAGTACTGCTCGGGATTGTCGAGATTGACCCTCCGGAGGAAGAACAGGGACCAGTCATGCCCCGAGAACAATCCGAAGAGGAAGACGATGATTCCCAGAATCGCGAAGACTTCCATTCCCTCCCGTCCTCTCTCGACACCCAACCGGTTCGCGGTGAATCAGCGCTCGAGCATTGCCTCGATCAACTCGCTGGCATCGGTGAGTGGCTGAGCCTCTTCGAGTCTGTTGGCGATCTCCCCGCAGCGCTCGGCCACGTCGGGCGAATCCAGAAGCCTCCCGAGCCGGTCTGCGACGGCGTCCGCCCGGTAGCGCCGGGGAGCGAGAGAGTCGCCCACACCCAATCTGCGCAGACGCGAAGCGTTGTCGTGCTGGTCATAGGCCATCGGGTGAATCAGCTGCGGGACTCCGGCGCAGAGTGCCTGTGACACGCAACCGATGCCGCCGTGGTGAACGACTGCAGCCGCGCGCGGCAACAGGCGGCTGAAGGGGACGTAGTCGAAGTGTCGGATCCCCTCCGGCAGGCTCTCCGGAAGCTGATCGGCATAGCGAGTCAACAGGATGCCGCGCCTCCGGAGGCGCTCGCAGGCTCCGACGGATTCCGAGAAGAAGCTCTCCGCCCGCTGCATCAGGGAGCCGGGCATGAAGACGACCGGTGGCTCGCCGGCCCGCAGGAATTCCTCGACCTCCTCGGGCGACGCCTGGTCGCCTTCATCGTCGAACAGCGGGAAGCCGGTCAGGCGGGTCTGCGGCGGCCAGTCCGGCTGCGGCGCTGCATACCAGTCCGGAAACAGCCCGATGACCCGCTCGGGGGAGTGGAGCCACTTCGTCATCACGCGCCGGACGGGCGGCAGTCCGATCTCTTCACGCAGCGAGTCGAGGGCCGGACAGAGCATCGGATCCAGCACCGCCCGGTCTGCGATCCACCAGACGGATCGCTTGACGAAGGGAGGGACCCACGCCGGCAGCGGAAGACTCCCGAACTGCGGGGACTCGTGCGCCGATTTGAACGCAGCCGGGGCGAGGTGGACGGTGACGGTCGGGATGCCCAACGCTTCCTGGATCAGGCGGGAGGAGAAGACCGCGCTGGAGGCGACGATGACCGTTTCGCCCGTCCGAACCTGTTCTCTCAGCCGATCGTAGGCAGTACGGAGGCTGGGTAGAATCAGTGTGTCGAAGTAGACAGAGGCTCCCTTGGTACGGTGAAACAGATCGGGATGGTCGGCGAATTTCCGGTACTCCGACTCGCTGCCGATCGGGGCCAGGGTCAGACCGTGTCGGTCTGCGAGCGGGCGGAAGAAGTCGTTGGTCAACAGGACGATGTCGTGTCCCCTCTTCTTCAGCACCGTAGCCAGTGCGATGAACGGGTAGACGTCGCCGTAGCTTCCCAGGGTCGCGACCAGGATTCTCATGATTTCTCTCCGGCCATCCATGGTACCCTTGCCGGGACCGGGCGGAAACGAGCAGCGAGCGAAGGAGACGTCATGGGGATCGAGTCGGTCACGGAACACATCTACGCCAATGTCGAGTGGGACGGCTCGAACGTCGCCTGTATCGACACTGCGGAGGGCGTAGTTCTGGTGGATACGCCCATGCTTCCCAAGGACATCGCGCAGTGGAAGGAGTTCGTGCTCGGTCTCAACCCCAAGGGGGTCCGATACATCGTCGTCACCCACTCTCATTTCGATCACATCATCGGGTGCAGGCAGCTCGGGGGCACCGTGATCATGCACGAGAAGGGGAGGGCGTCGCTGTTCGAGGAGAATGCCACCTTGCGCGAGAGCATGGCCGGGCTGGCTCCCGACAGGACCGAGGAGGAGGTGAACTTCATTCTCTCGGAGCCGCTGATCCCCTCGGAGATCACCATGGGAGCCAGACTGACGCTCAACCTGGGAGACACCACGCTCGAGCTTCACCACGTGGGCGGACACTCGATCGACAGCATCGTCGTTCATGCCGTTGAAGAGAGGATTCTCCTGAGCGGCGACAACATCACCTCGGCCAGCCATCCGTACAAGGGCCACGCCTGCTTCAGCGACTGGATCAAGGCTCTCGAGTTCATGGACACTCTCGACGTCGAAACGATCATTCCAGGGCACGGTGTGATCTGCGGACGGGATGAAATCGGGAGATTCATCGACTACATGGGTGCGCTTCATTCACTCACCAGCCAGTCGATCGAGGAAGGAATGTCCTGTGACGCGATCGTCAGAAGGGTTCGTGACCGGATGTTCGGCCACTTCGAGGTCGAACCCGCGAGGCTGGAGGGGGCTCGGATGATGTTCGATCTCGGAACGAGGAGACTCTACGAAGAAATCGAAAGAGAACGGGGCTAGAGGAAACACGGGGCAGCGATGACGGACCTTCGCTCGATCACCATCGGCGATCTCTTCGACCAGCAGGCCATCGCCACACCCGATCGGCTGTATTTCGCTCACCACACGCGGAACGAAGAGTACACCTACGGCGAGTTCAAGCGGCGGGTCGACGCCGCTGCCAAGGGACTCCTGGCCATCGGCATCGGCAAGGGCGACAACGTCGCGATCTGGGCCGGCAACGTCACCGAGTGGGTCTTGACCCAGTACGCCACGGCGAAGATCGGGGCAGTCCTGGTGACCGTGAATCCCTCCTACCAGCTGGCCGAGCTCGAGTACCTGCTGGCCCAGAGCAGGACCCGGGCACTGGTGATGGCACCGGAGTTCCGCGGGACCGACTACGTGGCCATGCTGCGCAAGGCCCTCCCGACGATCGATACGGCCTCGCCCGGGCTGATCGAGAGCGATGGCTACCCCAGCTTCCGGGAGGCGATCCTCGTCGAGGGCGATCAGGGGGCGGGGTTCCGTACCTGGGCCGATCTGATCGAGCTGGGTCGGGCGATCGGCGACGAGCAGCTGGCCAGTGCCCAGGCCGCCACCGAGCCGGGCGACGTGATCAACATCCAGTATACGTCGGGCACCACGGGCTTCCCGAAAGGGGCGATGCTCACCCACGCCAACATCCTGGGCGACGCGGACCTGGTCGGCCTGTCTCAGAAGCTCACCGCCGAAGACGTCGTCTGTGCGCCGGTGCCCTTCTACCACTGCTTCGGCTGCGTGATGGCGGTGCTCACCTCCCTGACCCGCGGATGCACCCTGGTGACACCGCACGACTATTTCGATCCGGTCCACACCCTCGATGCCGTCGAACGCTTCGCGGCCACCGCCCTCTACGGTGTGCCGACCATGTTCATCGCGCAGCTGAGCGACGCTCATTTCGACGAGGTCGATCTCTCCTCACTGCGCACCGGGATCATGGCCGGATCGCCCTGTCCCATCGAGGTGATGCGCGACGTCGTATCCCGAATGGGCGCATCCCAGATGACCATCGCCTACGGCCAGACCGAGGCGTCTCCGGTCATCACCCAGACTACGACGGACGACACCGTCGAGCGCCGGGTGACGACGGTGGGGAAGGCGCTACCCGGACTCGAGGTGCGCATCGTCGAGCCGGAGACCGGTGAGGAGTGCGCGGCCGGCGTACAGGGTGAGCTCTGGGCACGGGGGTTCACGATCATGGCCGGCTATTTCGACAAGCCCGAGGAGACCGCCGTGGCCATCGATGGCGACGGTTGGCTGCACACCGGGGACCTCGCCACCGTGGACGAGGAGGGCTACTTCAAGATCACGGGCCGGCTCAAGGACATGGTGATCCGGGGAGGCGAGAACATCTACCCGCGGGAGGTCGAGGAGTTCCTGTTCACCCACCCGTCGATACGGGAAGTGCAGTGCTTCGGCATTCCCGACCGGAGATTCGGTGAGCAGCTCGCCGCCTGGGTGCGGCTGAAAGAGGGCTCCTCACTCACCGAGGAGGAGGTCTTGGAGTTCTGTCGGGGCAAGATCAGTCACTTCAAGATCCCCCGCTACGTCCGGGTCGTGGGCGAGTTCCCGATGACGGTCACCGGCAAGGTCCAGAAGTACAAGATGCGCGAGACGATGTGCGAGGAGCTCCAGCTGGACGAGGTCGAAACCGCCTGAGGGACGCGCCCGGCTCCGCGCTGTCATCCTTGCTTCTGGTGGAGCGGCTCCTGGTCTCGTGCGACGCGGCGGATGTTCTCCGCCACCACTCCGACGATTCCCTGCATCGAGACATCGGTCGACGCTGCGATGTGGGGGGTGGCCAGGACGTTGTGGTCGAAGATCGGATCCCGCGGATCCGGCGGCTCCTCCCAGAACACGTCGAGGCCGGCGCCGGCAATCGCGCCCGCCACCAGGGCTTCTTCCAGCGCATCGCGGTCCACCAGCCCCCCCCGTGAGAGATTGATCAGGAAGGCGTTCGGCTTCATGGCGGAGAGGGCGGCGGCATCGATCAGGTGCTCGTTCTCGGCGCTCGAGCGGCAGGCACAGGATCACGAAATCCGACCTTCCCAGCAGCTCCTCCAGGTCGCCGGCTCCGCCGGCCCACTCCAGGCCGAGATCGCGCGCGGCCTGCTCGGGATGATCTCGTTTGATGCCGATCAGGCGGACGTCGAAGGTCCGAAGCCGCCTGACCAAGGCCTTGCCAATGCCGCCGAGGCCGACCAGCCCCACCACCCGTCCCTGCAAGGCTCTTCCCTGGGGCTCTCCCATCTTCCGGTTCGCCATGCTTCGCGCCATTCCGCGAACATCGCGCGAAAGCCCGATCATCAGGTAGATCCCCAGCTCCGCCACGGAATCGGCGTTGCCGGAGATGTCGGTGGGAACGTTGGCCACCCGGATGCCCAGATCTCGGGCCGCTCCCAGGTCGACGCTCTCCAGGCCCGCACCGCACTGTTGGATGAGCCGTAGACGGTCGCTCTCCATCAGCATTCCCCGGGTGACCGCACACATGGTCGGAATCAGGACGTCGTAGCCCTTCAGTGTGTCGGCGCCGAACCTTCCCGTGGCTTCGAAGTCGTGCTCGGGAAGCTCCAATCGGATCAGAGACAGGAAACCGCCCCAGGCGTTTTCGGGGGCTGTAAAGAGAACCTTCACGGCGTTCGATCGCTCCGGATCGGCAAGCGCTCTTACAGTCAGGGATCTTCTTCACTATCACCTCGATCTTCCGGAGGGGCAATGGGTGGGGTGCGAAGCGGACGGGGCGGCACGATGTCGAGTCCGCACGCCGCGATCCGGTATCCGGTTGACCGCAGGTTTTCGAGGAGGACGGGAGCCGGTTGTTCGCCTGGTTCGTCGGGCTGGAGACTGGAGACGGCTCTCGAGATCAGAATCTTGATCTCGTAGACGTAGACCGGCACCGTCTCCGGATCGAACGGCTTGTTCCTGGAAGAAGGGGAGAGATCGGTGAGCCTCGCGGCGATTCCCTCATTGCTGCGAAAGCCGCGGAACGCTTCGATGTCGGAGTCGTCTTCGTGCCAGGCTTCGGCATTGACCAGCAGCAGTCGGATGTAGCGGGCTGGGAGTGACACCTCGCAGGTAGCGCCGGACGAGAGCGTCAGCTGCAGCACGCTCCTCGCCCTTGGCGAGCGGGCGAGGTGGAGTTTCGGGCGGAACTCCTCGGGTCCGCGGGTGCAGGAGGGCGGGGGGTGGTCCAACAGCGTGCGACGTTCCATGCAGGTTCCTCCGTGCGCTCGCGAGTCCGCTCGAATCCTGCGAGCGAAGCGTCGCGATGCTCTGCTGGGTATTGAGATTTTCGGGTGCGCCGCATGCCGAGCCGGCGGCGCGCAGTGCTCGAGACCAGCTGACCTTTTCTGTCTTGGGTTCGGGTTGTCGAGATCCGTACAGCTTTCGAAAGATCCGCAACGGATTGGACACATTGGGATCATGAGAGCGCTGTGGGATCTCTCGCGGGGAGGAATCCGCGAGAGGAAGGAGTTCCCAGAGAAGAGAGATCCTTTCGTTATCTTGTCAGAATATTGCCATTATTTTCTGATGGGACGTTCGCCCAATAGACGAGCTTATAGGCTCGTAAATGCAAAATATCGCCCAAGTATTGGATCTCTGCCAGTCTCTAGCTTGACGTCAATGGCAGAGTAATGACGCAAACTTGTCACTTGACTGCTATTCTATGTCATCATAATGACAGGCATGGAGGCCCCCATGGAGCCCTTCTCTGCTCCTTCCGCTTCTCCTGATATCTCCAGCCCGCGCTTCCGGCTGAGTCGCGCTCTCGGGGAAAGAAAAGAAAAAGAAGGGAGTTACGCTGCCCTCGCGCGGGCCATCGCGAAGAGCAACGCAGCGGTGGGCCAGACGGATGCGGAGCAGGAGGGCCGCAGCCGAGCGTTGGACCGCCGCAAGCTCAAGGCCATCGTCGAGGGCGCCCCCAATCTCGTCCTCTCTCTCCAGGAGCTGCGCGCGCTCGACTGCTACCTGGAGCGCTACGGAGAGGGGCTGGCCTACGTCCCGCTCTTCGAGAAGCCCGACCTGATGCAGACCCTCGCCGATTCGGGGCGGGTGACCTTCCTCCTCGGCTCGAAGCCCGAGACCGAGCACAGGTACTTCTCGCACTGGGACGTGCTCGCCATGGCCGAGATTCAGCGCGGCATCAGTTCCTCCGAGGTGAGCGTGCGATTCGACATCCAGGACGTGCTGCTGCACGAGACCCTGGAGGCCGCGGCTGCGTCTTCGAAGATCGGCGGGTGGACGGAGCTTCTGGACGACCAGGGCCCGTCCCTCGTCTGCCTGGGATCGAGCCGCACCGGTCCCGCGGCAGAGGCCATGCTGTGCCGGATGTTTCAGCGCCCCGAATTCGAGAACCCACCCCCGGCCGAGAAGCAGCGGCTCCCCTTTCACTTCGTCTGGAAACCGATGCTCGACTACGTCTTCCCCAGCAACTTTCACCTCGGCAGCGCCGACATCTCCTCGAGAGATCCCGATGCTGCAAGGGCGGTCAGGGAGGACAACGCCTCCGCCGTCGTTACCGCCGAGGACGTCTTCGTCGATCCCGTGCACCCCGACCACACCGGGGACACCTACGGTGTCTGCGTCGCGCAGCGGCGCAAACGCGGGCAGGTCTGGCTGGTGCTGGCCGGAGTCACCGGCGTCGCGACCTTCGTGGCGGCCAAGCTCGCCAAGAACCTCGCCACGCGTCTTCACGAGCAGAAGCCCGGCCTGGATTCCGACGTCTACTGGGCGGTGATCAGGGCCCGCGTCACGGAGGATCCGAATCGCCCCCTTGCCAGCGTCCGCACTTTCGCGGAGGAGGCGGTCGTCTCGGGTCCGCACGTGTGGAGGCGGGAGACGGGGATAGGAGGTCTCGCCCTGTAGCGCCCGTCGCCCGACTTCCCGCGGGCAGCGTTCCAGGTCTTCTCCTACAATGCGCCGCCATGCGACCTGACGCGACTCCGAAATGGCTCGAGGACGCCGTCTTCTATCAGATCTATCCGCAGAGCTTCTACGACGCCAACGGCGATGGCATCGGCGACATCCCCGGCATCATTCAGAAGCTCGACTATTTGAGCGAGCTCGGCGTGAATGCCGTATGGCTGAACCCCTGCTTCGTCTCGCCCTTCCAGGATGCCGGCTACGACGTGGCGGACTACTGCAAGGTGGCTCCCCGCTACGGGACCAACGCCGACCTGGTGCGCCTCTTCGAGCAGGCGCGCCGCCGGGAGATCCGGATCTGTCTGGATCTGGTCCCGGGACACACCTCGGTCCAGCACGCCTGGTTCCAGGCCTCCTGCCGACACGGGCGCAATCGCTACTCCGACCGCTACATCTGGACCCGGTCGGTCTGGGATCCGGGCGCCCCCCCGCTCCGATTCGTCAACGGGTACTCCGAGCGCGACGGCGCCTATGCCATCAACTTCTTCTACTGCCAGCCGGCGCTCAACTACGGATTCGCCCGTCCCGATCCTGCGCTACTCCTGGCAGCAGCCGACCGACGCGCCCGGCCCCCGGGCGGCGCGAGCCGATCTCAAGAAGATCATGGATTTCTGGCTGCGGAAGGGCGCCGCCGGCTTTCGGGTCGACATGGCCTCTTCGCTGGTCAAGAACGATCCCGGGCACGAGAAGACCATCGAGCTGTGGCAGGAGATCCGCCGCTGGCTCGACCGCCGGCACCCGGAGGCGGTGCTGATCTCGGAGTGGGGTCACCCGAGCGAGGCGATCGCGGCGGGCTTCCACGTCGACTTCATGATCCACATCGGAGTACCGGGGTTCCCCTCGCTCTTCTTCAAGGGCAAGAACCGGCATTGCTTCTTCGACTCGCGGGGCGGGGGCACGATCTCCGAGTTCCTCGACGAGTACACCAAGCAGCGACGCAAGATGTCCGGCGGGTACATCTCGATTCCCAGCGCCAACCACGACATGCCCCGGCCCGGCTTCGACCGCAGCAAGGCCGATCTCGAGGTGATCTTCGCGTTCCTGCTCACCTGGCCCGGCGTGCCCTTCCTCTACTACGGCGACGAGATCGGCATGCGATTCCTGCCCGATCTCCCCTCGAAGGAAGGTGGCTACGGCCGCACTGGAACGCGCACCCCCATGCAGTGGGACAGCAGTCGAAACGCCGGCTTCTCGACCGCCGCCCCCCGCAAGCTCTACCTGCCGATCGATCCGCAGGCGCGGCGCCCCACGGTGAGGGCACAGGAGCGCCAGCCGAGGTCGCTGCTGAGCCACGTGCGGCAACTGATCGCTCTCAGGAAGAGCTCACCCGCCCTCGGGGCCAAGGGAAAGATGACGCCGGTCTTCGCCGAGCCCGGACGGTATCCCTTCGTATACCTCCGCCAGTGGCGCAGGGAGAAGTTCCTGGTGGCCCTCAATCCTCCCAAGAAGCCCGTGAGCGTCACCGTCGACGCGGCGGGGCTGGGAGAGATGCGCTCCGAGATCGGGCGGGGTGTGAAGATCTCGACCCGCGGCGGGCGCTGCGAGATCTCCATGGCCGGAGTCTCGTACGGGATCTACAAGGTGGTGTAGCCCCGGGCCTGCTCATCATCGCGTGTCGCGAAGCGGATTGGTCGGATCTCCGTCGGCCATCATCTGATTCAGCCGCTCGCGAGACGCCGGATCGGGCAGGTAGCCCTCCAGGTCGGCGGCCATCACCTCCACGCCGTCCTGATTGGTCATGCGGGCGTGGGCACGCGCGAAGTGGTTGGCGTCCACACTCTGCACCGTGAGTTCACAGGTGATGACATCCCCGGGATGGACGGGCTTCTTGAAGGAGAAGTCCATTCGCGTCGCCAGCCATCCCAGCTGGCCGCCGATTTCGCAGATCATGGAGCCGGTCAGCAGTCCGTGGCAGACGGGGCCCTCGAATCCCTTGAGCTCGGCGAAGGCGTCGTCGTAGTGAACGGGGTTGTAGTCCCGGGTGAGCTCACCGAAGGCGGTCACCTCCCCGAGGCTGAAGACGCGGGAGAACGAGAAGCGATCTCCCGGCGAGATGCCTTCGGCGGCCCTCTTCCGCCACCGTGACACGGGCCTACTTGTCGCCCGCGTAGATCATGGCGAGGATCTTGGCGGGCTCTCTTCCATGGCACTTCACCAGATGGGGACGGGAGGAGTCGTAGTAGACCGAGTCGCCGGCGCGCAGCACTTCGGTCTCCCCCTCCACCTTGACCGAGATCTCGCCCTCGAGAACGAAGATGAACTCCTGCCCTTCGTGGATCGACAGCTCCCCGAACTTGGTCGGGGTCATGGTGACGAGGAAGGGCTCCATCAGCCGGTTGGCCTTCTCGGGGGCCAGCGACTCGTAGACGTAGCCGTACTGCTCGGCGGCCTTCTGGGTGCGGCGGGCCACCTTGGGACGCGATTCGGCCCGGACCACGCTGAGCGGCTTGTCGGCGGCTCCGCTGACGAAGTAGCCCATCTGCATCTCGAGGGCTCTGCCGATGCGGACCAGCGCGCCCAGCGGGGGCGTCGCCTTGCCGGATTCCACGCGATCGAGCGTCTCGACGGAGATCCCGGTGCGGCTGCTCAGGTCCGCGAGGGTGAGCTCGCGCAGCTCGCGCGCCTCGCGGATCCGCTCTCCCACGCTGGTCTTCTTCTTGGTGGCCGCTCCCCGCCTGGTCCTCGGCCTGGGCGCGTCGATCGAGTCGGTGATGAGGTCGCCGGCCGCCGCCCGGCGCTTCAACGCCTTCTTCTTCCCGGCCTTCTTCTTCCGGGCCGCCTTCTTGCGGGATTTCTTGGGCCTGGTCCTCTCCATCTCGACTTCCCTCTTTCGCCCGTCCCGAGCCCTCTCAGATCGCTCTTCCGACCGCGCCGATGTTCCGGGCGATCACGATTCTCTGGATCTCCGAGGTTCCCTCGCCGATCTCGAGGAGCCTCTGGTCGCGGTAGAAACGCTCGATCTTGTACTCCTTCATCAGCCCGTAGCCTCCGTGGATCTGCACGGCGTGGTCCACGCAGCGATGCATGACCTCGGAGCAGTAGAGCTTGGCCATGGCGGACTCCTTGGAGAAAGGGCGGTCCTGATCGTGTAGCCAGCACGCCTTGTAGAGCAGGTTCCGCGCCAGCTCGATCTCCGTGGCCATGTCCGCCAGCTTGAAGGCGATGGTCTGGAAGGAGGCGATCGGCCGGCCGAACTGCACGCGGGTGTTCGCGTATTCCAGGGCCATGTCGAAGGCGCCCTGCGCCCCCCCGAGTCCCATCGCCGCGATGGATAGCCTTCCCTTGTCGAGGGTGGAGAGCATCTGTTGAAAGCCGTCGCCCCGCTTGCCGAGCAGATTCTCCTTCGGCACCACGCAGTCCTCGAAGAAGAGCTCGGCGGTGTTCGAAGCCCGCCACATCATCTTCTTCTTCATCTCGCGGGCCGTGAAGCCGGGCGCATCCCGAGGCACGATCAGACAGCTGAGCTCGGGCTTTCCCCTCCCCGCATCGCCGGTGACCGCTTGTACGATGACGACCCCGGTCAGGGGGTTGGCGGCGTTGGTGATGAAGATCTTCGATCCGTTGATGACCCAGTGATCACCCTCGAGCTCCGCGCGCGTTCTCGAGGCCCCTGCGTCCGAGCCTGCGTTCGGCTCCGTGAGGCCGAAGGCGGCGAGCATCTCCCCGCTGCAGAGCCTCGGCAGCCACTCTTCCCTCTGCTCGTCGGTCCCGTAGTAGTAGATCGGGCCGATCCCGAGGGAGTTCCCCGCGGCGATCGTGGCTGCCTGCGAACCGTCCACGCGGGCCAGCTCCTCGACGGCGATGGCGTACGAGGTGTAGCCCATCTCCGAGCCGCCGTACTGCATGGGGACGAAGCAGCCGAGCAGCCCCAGCTCGCCCATCTTCTGGGTCAGCTCGACGGAGAATTCCTCCTTCTCGTCGAGCTCCTCGGCCAGCGGAGCGATCTCCCGCTCGGCGAAGTCGCGCACCGCTTGTCGCAGAAGGTTCTGTTCTTCGGTGAGATCGAAGTTCAGCGCCATACGGCTACATCATCTGGCTGCGGTACGTCTCCCACTTGGCATCGACCTCCTGCTGGAGATTCTCGATGGCCGCCTCCGGCAGCGCCTTGAAGCGGCTTTGCGGCCCCAGGTAGTCGCTGACCGGCGGGACCTTCTTCTTGGTGAGCAATCTGGCGGACGGCGGGCTCAGCTTCATCTCGCCGTCTTCGATCTCGTAGAGCACGTAGAGGCCCGTCTCCACCGCCAGCTTGCCGAGCTTCACGGAGAGCCTCTCTTCGATTCCCCAGCCGGAGGGGCAGGGCGTGTGGATGTGGATGTACTTGAGCCCCTTCAAGCCGAGCGCCTTCCGGATCTTGTCGTGGAAGTCCGTGGGGATAGGCGGCCGAGCAGCTGGCCACGTAGGCGGGGGAGTGTGCCGCGATGATGCTGGGGAGGTCCTTGCTCTTCTGCGCGCTTCCCGTGGATGGCGGTGTTCGCGGTCACCGTTCCGCGGGGCGTCGTTCCGGAACGCTGGACGCCGGTGTTCATGTAGGCTTCGTTGTCGTAGCAGATGTAGAGGAAATCCTCGCCGCGCTCGATCGCGCCCGACAGCGCCTGGATGCCGATGTCCGCCGTTCCGCCGTCGCCGGCCCAGGCGACGACCCGGGTGTGATCGTTCTTCTTGGCCCTGAGCGCCGCCCGCACGCCCGACGCGGCCGAGGCGGCCGAGGCGAAGGTGACGTTCAGCACGGAGAGCTGGGTGGAGGCGATCGGATAGAGCCCCTGCATGACCGTCAGACAGCTCGGCGGCACGACCAGGATCGCGTCCCTGCCGATCGCCTTGAGCCCGATCCTGTAGAGCATGGAGAGCCCGCAGCCCGCGCAGGCCCGGTTGCCGGGATAGACGAACTCCTCGTCCGTCAGGTTCAACGCAGTGGTCTTCTGCTCCGTCATTGCTCCTCGCCTACCGGTTCAGGCCGATCCAGCCGGGATGATCGGGACTGCTCCGACCCGGTCTCGACGGATTCCCGCATCGCGCCGCAGAAATCGGAGGTCTTGTAGCTCCTTCCCCCGAGACCCAGGATGTAGTTCCGGAGGAAGGGCCGGGACGAGCACTCGTAGAGCGCGGCGCGGATGTCGCCGAAGAGCGCGCCGGAGTTCCCGGGGCTGAGCGCCTTCTCGAACACGACCACGCCCTTTCGTCCGGAGAGCTCCGAGGCGATGAACTCGCTCGGGAAGGGACGGTACAGGGAGAGGGCGAGCAGACCCGCCTCGGATCCCCTCCTCTCGAAGCTCGTCGACCGCATCCTTGATCTGGTTGGACATCGACCCGAGCGCGACCGCCACGTACTCCGCGTCGTCGCAGAGGTACCTCTCCGCGATCGGGTTCCCACCGCGGCCGAACATCGCCTTGAACTCGGAGTCGATCCGCGCGTAGACCTCGATCGCCTCGTCGGAGCTCCATGTGGAGACAGCGCCGGATCTCCATGTACCCCGGGGCAGAGGTTGCCGTCGATGTCCGGTCGTCCGCCGGGAAGGGTCACCGTGTTCAGGCTGGTCGGGTTCTCGGGACCGAGCTGTGTGCCGGTACTCGTAGGGCGGCAGGAAGGCGTCGACCTGCTCCTGCTCGGGAACCTCGAAGGGCATGTAGGTGTGGGACAGGTAGTAGCCGTCGTAGCAGACCATCACCGGGATGCAGACCTCCTCGGTGAGCCGGTAGGCCTTGATCACCGTGTCGATGATCTCCTGGTGGTCCTTGGCGTAGATCTGGATCCAGCCGGCGTCCCGCTGCGAGATGGAGTCCTGATGATCGTTCCAGACCGACCAGGGCGCGCCGACGCCCCGGTTGACGACGCACATCACCATCGGGAGTCTCGCCCCTGCGGTCCAGTGCACCTGCTCGCTCATGTAGAGCAGGCCGTTGGCGGAGGTCGCGGTGAAGGCGCGCGCGCCGGTGCTGGTGGCGCCGATGCAGACCGCGAGCGCGCTGTGCTCGCTCTCCACCGCCACGTACTCGGCGTCGAGCTCGCCCGCGTCGACGAAGACCGAGAGCTTCTCGGTGAGCGGGGTCTGGGGAGTGATGGGATAGGCCGCGATCACCTGAGCCCTCGCGAGCTTCACACCGGTGGCGGCTGCTACGTTGCCGGACTCGAAGACGAACATCTCAGCCCTCATCCCCGTCTGCGAAGCTGCTCTCCGGGACCATGGTCGATGGCCTTGGTCGGGCACTCCTCGGCGCAGATACCGCAGCCCTTGCAGTACTCGAGGTCGATTTCCGGCTTGAGGGTCTTGGAGACGACGCTGTCCGGGCAGTAGAGCCAGCAGGAGAAGCACGCCGGCTTGCCCTTTCTGGCCGGCGTGCACTTGGTGTAGTCGATGACCGGCCGCAGGACCCGCCAGGAGCCGGTGCGTCCGGCGTCGCCGGGCCCGGCGTAGCTGTCGGAAGTCAAGACGTCGAGCTTCTTGTCGGCCATGCCTGCTAATCCGCCTCCGTGTGCGCGTGGGTCATGCGCGCAGCCTCTGCGTTCTCGGGGCCCTTGCTTCCTTCGAACTCGGCCTCGATCGCCTCGAGCAGGGCCGGGAGCGGGACGATCGGGAGCGCCTTGGCGAACGCGCCGATGATCCCGGTATTGACGATGCCCCTCTTCAGGCCGGCCTTTTCCGCCAGACCGGTCACGTCGGCGGTGGCCACCTTGAAGCCCTCGAAGCCGATTTCCTTCCTGGCCTTCGGCGTGTTGATGATCAAGGTGCCGCCGGGCTTCATGCCCGCCGTCACGTTGACCTCGTCCAGGAGGGCGTCGTCCAGCACGACGACCACGTCCGGCTGCTCGATGGGGCCGAGATCGTGGATCTTGGTCTTCGAGATCTTGAGGGAGGCGTCGACCGGCGCACCCCGCCGCTCGGTGCCGAAGCTCGGCGCCATCACCACGCCCCGAAAGCCGGAGTCGAATGCCGCGAGGGCGACGATCTTGGCGGCGGTAATCGCCCCCTGACCGCCTCGGCCATGCCATCGGATTTCGAGCGTTTCTTCTTTCATAAGGCGCTTCCATCAAGTGCTGCCGGGACAGCCAGGGTGGCTTCCGAGATTGCCGTCTGCAGAGCGCTAAGTACCCATTATATCGTAGGGACGGGAAATCCACCGCCGGCCGGGCGTGGCGGTGCCGCCCGGCGCCCTCCCCGCCGTTCACTCGCTCTCTCGCTTCGCTCGGCGCCGCTCGCTCGCCTTTTCGACCCAGTCGGGAACCGTCGCATCGGACGCCGAGTCATGGCCGGGGAGGAACGGCTTGATGTCGAGGACCGGCGTGCCATCGAAGGCATCGATCTTCTCGACTTCGACGACGTTGTCTCTGATGGAGGCGATCTTGCAGAGGGTCACGGCGATCAGGTTCGGGCGCATCGGTGAGCGAGTGGCAAAGACGCCGGTCAGCGGATTCTCCGGGTCGCCCATCGGATGCACCTGGAGGACCTGCCGCTTCTCCGGTGTGTCGTTGCGGTCGAACCACCAGAAGACATGGATGTGCGAGAAGCCATCCAGACCCAGCAGCCCGGGCTGGTAGTCCTCATCGAGAACGATCAGGGTGCGGTCTTCCGGCTTCCGGACCTGTCCAATCGGTTGCATGGCAAGATACTTCTCTTCGATTGCGCTGGCTTCATCGGCGA
The DNA here is from genome assembly GCA_963722885.1 of uncultured delta proteobacterium. Lineage (GTDB taxonomy): Bacteria > Myxococcota_A > UBA9160 > UBA9160 > UBA6930 > CAVXZE01. The sequence continues at coordinate 191,078 of CAVROS010000027.1, read as the reverse complement.
AGCTCGCCGGTGAAGGAAAGCACGTCACTGACAACGCTAGTACGACGACGACCACCGGGATTCTCATGATCGCCTCCATCTGATTTGTTTCACATCTTAGCGGTCCCCCGGTCGGCGTGAAGGCGCCGCCCGGCGTCACCACGAGGAGGAGATCGTGACGGAAGCGAGTCAACAGGTACTGCAGATACTGCGGTCGCCAGAGAATCTTCAGTGGCATGTCGTGCCTCTGATCGCCCTGGTCATGTACATCTACAACAGTGAGCTGGAGAAGAAGCGCCACGGAGAGGTCTTTCTCGGGATCTACTTCCTGGCGACCAGCGGAGTCGTTCTCGAGATCGTGAACGCGCTCGTCCTTCACTTCAGCGGTCGCGCCGCGCTCTGGACCACGCCGGGAAGCTCGGCGTTCGTGATCTACGCCGGCTGGAATGTCGAGATCCTGTTTCTGGCAGCCGTTGGAGGCCTGACGGTGCTGAAGGGGCTTCCCGACAAGGACCAGCGGATTCTCGGAGTTCCGAACCGGCGGATTCTGCCGCTCTTCTGGGCCGTCGGCGCGGTCCTCGTCGAGGTGTTGCTGAACAAGGGCGGCCTGCTGGTCTGGGAGTACACCCACTGGCAATGGCCGAATCTCTACTTCATGGTCATCTGGTGGGCCGTGCCCTACTACGTTCTGCTCTGGCTCCACGACAACCTGAGCATCGAGGCAAAGGGAAGACTGGCGGCTGCCAGCGTCGTCTTCGCCGCCGGATGTCATGTCCTGTTCGCGGTCCTTCTCGGCTGGGTATAGGGTCGAGGCGGGAGATCTTCGCTCGATCATTTCCCCGGGGGCGGGTTTCAGATTTCGCCTTCCCCCCGAGGTCTCGGCTTGGCCCCCAACGCCACCAGCAGAGCCGAGACCAGGTAGGCCACGATGCTCAGCACGAACACCCAGTAGAAGCTTCCGGTCGTGTCGGAGATCCATCCTGCCACGGGTGGTCCCACCACCGCCCCGAGGTTGTAGAAGATGATCAGGAGCCCGAGGATGCTCGAGAAGGCGCGGCTGCCGAAGCAATCGTTCACGATCAGTGGCCACAGCGTCGACCGGCTTCCGGCGCAGAAGCCGGAGAAGAGAGCAAAGCAGAAGAGCGCCGCGACCGATTCCAGGCCGAACAAGAACAGCACGGCGAACGCTGGGAGCCCGTAGCCGAGGGAAATCATGACCCGCTTGCTGAATCGGCTGGCCGCCAGGCCCGCGGCAAGCATTCCGACCATCGCGGCTGCACTGATGGAGCTGTAGGCGAGAGCCGCGATGTCGTCCGCGATCCCTCGCTGGATCGAGAGACGCACCAGGTAGATGTTCAGGGACACCACCGGTATTGCGTTGACGACGTCTGCAAAGCCGAGCAGCCAGAAGCGCGGTATGGAAAACGCCTCACGCGCGCCGATCCCCTCCTCCTCCGTACTGCCGTCCTGAGCCTGCCCATGCTCCTGGCTCGAATCGTCGTCTCCATCTGGCGTGAGTCCGACGTCTGACGGACGACCATGTATCCAGCGGGCGGTCACCGGCAGCAGAATGACCCAGATCATGATCCCGAAGACCCGGTAAGCCGATCGCCAGCCCACGGTCTGAATCAAGAAGCTCGAGAGGTTGGGTATCAGGAATCCGCCGAGCCCCATCCCGGCCATTCCGATGCTCATCGCCAACCCGCGACGCCGGACGAACCATCTCGAGATCGTGCTGGTTACGGCAACGTAGGTCCCGGCCGCGGTGAAGATCGCGGCGAAGAAGATGACGCCGTAGAGCTGTCCGAGGGTTTGAACCTCTCCAAAGGCGAGAGTGACCAGTCCGCCGCCGGCAGCGCCCACCAGCATGATCCACCTGGATCCGAACCGGTCGACGAGACGCCCGGCCACCGGAGAGAACAGGGCGCCCACCCCTGCCCAGATGCCGACGGCGATGCCCAGCTCCAGATCCGTCCACCCGAACTCCTCCTTGAGGGGAGGGATGAATACGGGAAACGCGAACCAGCCGATGCCGGCCGATACCAGCATGCAGAGAAAGCAGGCCGCGACGACGAACCAGCCCTGGAAGACGGGCTTGCGCATGGGTTCTCCAGCTCGGGAGCCGGTAGTCTACCCGTTCCGCGCACTTCTCCCCCAGGCCTGGCAAGTCCCGCACGATGCGGCGTCGAGATCGATACGCTGGTCCTCGGTGGCGAGGGCCGCGAGGTTGTCGCCCGCCTCGACCTCGCCGACCCAGAGCCCTTCGGGGTGCTCCAGAATGGTCTGAAACAGCTGTTCTCCGAGATCGGGGCCGGGGTCGAATCCCACCCGCGCCGCGTTCTCCTGCGCTCTGGGCGACAGGTTTTGAAGAAATCCCCACAGTGAAGCCAGATTGCCCGAGCCGAGCTTCTTCCCGAGCGTCTTCGAGAGGATGAACGGGATCCGTTTGCTGGCCTCGGGATCCGAGCTCAGGAAATCCATGAAGGCCGTGTGGTAGCGCGCGTGGTCGCCGCTCTCGGCGGCTTCGTACAGTGCTTCGGGAAGCTCGGGGATCAGACCCATGCGGTCGGCCAGACGGGTGAATATCTGCCCCGATTCCAGCTGCTCTCCTTCGGCCTGCACGACGGGCTGGCGCAGCTGGAAGAAGATCTTCGGGTAGCCACCCCCGAAGCCGCCATCCCAGGATTCGTAGCCGGTGAGGGAAGGAAGCACGTAGTGAGACAAGGACGCCGTCTCGGTCATGGCGACGTCGATGGTGACCAGCAGATCGAGCTGCGCGAAGGCCTCCTCGTAGGCCGTGGTGTCGGCGAAGGAGCGCAGGGGGTTCGAGGCAGAGACGATGACCGCACGCAGACGGTCCGGAGCCTCCGCCATGATTTCTTCCGGCATCACATTCGGCGGAAACAGACCGATGATGCCGGGGTAGTCCGTCGCCGCGGTGCGCCAGGCCTTCGGATGCCTCTCATCCGAGTGGGCCCCCCGCCCCAGCAGGCCGGCGGGGAAGACGTTTCCCCCAGGTACACCGACTCGCCCGCACACCGCCAGCAGGACGTTCTCGAGGTACGAGACGAGAGTGCTGTGCCGGTTCATCAGGACACCCAGGTCGCTGTGGTGGCTGGACCTGCGGGTGGCGAACAGCTGACAGACTTCCCGCACCTGCCCGATATCCAGACCGCAGACGTCGAGGGCCGCCTTCGCGTCGAAGTCGCTGAACCAGGGGACGATGGCATCGAAGCCACGGACGTGTCGGTCGATGTACTCCCGATCGTGCCATCCTTCGCTCAGAATGATCGAGATCATGGCTCGGTAGAAGAGCGCATCGGTTCCCGGGCGGATGGGCAGATGAATGTCGGCGATCTTCGCGGTCTCCGACCGCCTCGGATCGACGACCGCCAGCAGCTTCTCGGGATCCTTGCTCAGCTTCCGGAGTACCCGAGGCGCCTGGGGCGTGTGGTGGCTCTCCATCGGATTCCATCCGACGACCAGCAGCATGTCGGTCTCGGCGAGGTCGGGCGTGGTGTGGAGAGACTGGCGTCCGTAGGTCCTGCCATCCACCCAGAATCTTCCGGTCAGCTCCTGTGCGATGGCGTTGTAGATGTATCGCGACCCGAGACCCCGAACGAAGCTGCTCGCGAACATCGCCTGAGACGGGCAGGCCAGCGTCCCGGTGCCCATCAAGGCCAGAGCGCGGGGCCCGTGCGCGTCCAGGACGCTGCTGAGCTTCTCCGCGATCTCGTCGATCGCCTGCTCCCAGGAGATCCTCTCGAAGCTCCCCCGATCTTCTTCAAGGGGTAGAGCAGCCGGTCGGCGTGGTGCTGGTGGTAGTGGACATTCCGCCCCTTGCGGCACAGGTAGCCCTCGCTGCGGGGATTGTCCTTGTCCGGGAGCATCTTGACGATGCGGTTGTCCTCGACCACGGCTTCGAGGCCACACAGGTTCCCGCACAGTACACAGGTCGTCTTCTTTCGTTCAGCTCATCTCGGAAATTCGCCTCGCTGGAATGATTGCTCCAGCTGTAGCTGGCCTCGACGCGGCAGGGGACGTACTTGTGATATGGCGTTCCCGCCATCTTGTCTCGATGGGTGTTCTTGACCAGACGGTTGGCGTTGGCTCCGTAGACCTCGCCGTCGTAGTTCAGGCCGAACCCGTGCGGCATGATCACCTGTCCGGGACGAGTTGCGTCGCTCACTTCGAGTTCGATCAGCTCGGTTCCCGCTTCGGTGGTCACGCGGACCATCTGCTCGTCGGAGAGGCGGAGCGCCTCGGCGTCGGAGGGATGGATCAGAAGGGTGCAGGCGTGCCCCTTCTTGTTCCAGGCCGGATTGCGCAACAGGGTGTTGGCGTTCTTGTCGAAGTGCCGGCCGGCGTGAAGCACCAGGGGATACGACGGGTCGGGCTCCAGCGCGGCGGCCTCGGAGGCGGCGTCGATGCTCTGGATCCAGTCGGCCATCCGGGGGATGTACACGTTCACCTTGCCGTCCGCGGTCTGAAGAAGCTCCAGGTTCCGTTCGGGGTCGGAGCGGCCGATCCACAGGCCTTCCGGGTGATCGAGGACACCCTGGAAGATCTCCTCCCCGAGTCCCGGACCCGCATTGAAGCCCGCCCGCGCGGCGTTCTCCTGCGCCTGTTCCGGCAGCACCTGGAGCATCCCCCAGAGCGCGGCGAGATGGGCGGATCCGAGCACGGGTCCGAGGGTCTTTCCGAGCACGAAGGGCATCTTCTCCAGGGCGCCGGGCGTCGACATCGCGTACTTCATCAGCTCTGCGAAGAACTGCGAGCGCTCGCCCTTGGCCGCCACCTGAAGCGATTCGGGCATCTCCGGGATCACCCCCAGCCGGTCGGCGAGTCGAACCAGGATCTCACCATCTTCCAGCCGCTCGCCTTCTGGCTCGAGGATGGGGCGGCGCATGTTGAAGTAGACCTCCGGGAAACTGAGCGGGAAGAAGGTGCTGTCCCACTTCTCGAAGGCGGACGTTGCCGGCAGCACGTAGTGGGAGAGGGCCGCGGTCTCGGTCATCGCCAGCTCCGTGGTCACCAGCAGATCCAGCCGCCCGAATGCCTCTTCGTAGGCCGTCGTGTCGGGGTAGGAGCGCAGTGGGTTGGCCTGAGAAACGTAGACGGCCCGGATCCGCTCGGGGTGATCGCTCAGGATCTCCTCGGGAAGAGCGGCGGGGGGGTAGACGCCGTTGGTTGGCGCGAAGTCCGTGGCCAGAGTGCGCCAGACATCCGGATCATCCCAGTCCGTGTGGCGACCGAAGGCAGCGATGGTCCCCGGTATCACGTGTCCGCCGGGCACCCCGATGCGGCCGCAGATGGCCCAGAGGATGACGTGCAGATACGAAGTGGCGGTGCTGTGGCGGTTCATGAAGACGCCCAGATCGGGGCGCATGCAGGACTTCCGCGTGGCGAAGAGGCGGCTGATTTCGCGCACCTGCTCGTAGTCGAGCTCACACACCTCCACTGCGGCCCTCGCATCGAAGTGGGTGAACCAGGCTTCGATCTCCTCGAATCCGCTCACGTGCTTCTCGATGTAGTCCCGGTCGTGCCAGCCCTCCTGCAGGATGATCGCGATCATGGCACGGGTCAGCAGGGCGTCGGTGCCCGGTCGAATCGCGAGATGGATGTCGGCGATCTTCGCCGTCTCGGAGTTCCTGGGATCGATCACGACCAGCAGCTTGTCCGGGTTCTTGGAGAACTCCTTCAACACCCGGGGCGCCTGGGGGATCTGGTGGCTCTGCATGCCGTTCCAGCCCGCCGTCACCAGCATGTCCGCGTGGTGTATGTCGGCATCCATCAGGACACACTGGCTGCCGGTAGCCTCTCCCATCGCCCAGAAATAACCGGAGAACTCCTGGCCGAGGGGGTTGTAGTAGTACTGGCTCCCCAGGGCTCGCATGAGAGAGACCATGAACCCGGCCTCGAAGTGGCAGCCCACCCCGCCGCCGCCCATGAAGGCGAGCGAGCGCGGGCCGTGCGCGTCGACGGTGGCCCGCATCTTCTCGGCGATCTCGTCGATGGCCTGATCCCAGGAGATTCTCTGGAACTCGCTCCCTACCCGCTTCAGGGGGTGCAGCAGCCGGTCCGCGTTGTGCTGGTGATGCATGACGCTGGTTCCCTTGCGGCAGAGGTATCCCTCGCTCCGGGGATTCTTCTTGTCCGGTCGCACCCTCACCATCCGGTTGTCTTCGACCTGGACCTCGAGTCCGCAGCTCTGCGCGCACATTGCGCAAGAGGTCCGTCCGCCACTCCTTCATGTCGTCTCTCCTCGTGTTTCCAGGTTCGTGCGCGTTCACCACGGCTCGATGTGCGGGCGCAAGTCCAGCTCGTGGGTCCAGGCACTCCGCGGCTGGGTGTGAAGCTGCCAGTAGCTCTCGGCGATGGCGTCGGGCTTCAGGAGCGCCTCTTCGCCGCGCTCCTCGACGATCTGCGGGAAGTTCTCGCGGATCCACGGCATGTCGATCGCGCCATCGACGATCACGTGCGCCACGTGGATGCCCTCCGGGCCGAGTTCCCGCGCCATGCTCTGCGCCAGCGCTCGAAGCGCGGGCTTGGCCCCCGCGAAGGCCGCCATGCCGCTTCGGCCGCGCAGGCTCGCGGTGGCGCCGGTGAAGAGGATGGTCCCGCGGCCCCTCGGCACCATCCGGCGCGCCGCCTCGCGGCCCACCAGGAATCCCGAGAAGCACGCCATCTGCCACACCTTGGAGTACACCCTCGCCGTCATCTCGCGGATCGGGAAGGAGACGTTGGCGCCGATGTTGTGGACGGCCACCTCGACGGGACCGACCTCTCGCTCGATGCGCTCGAAGAGCCCGACGACCTCGTCTTCGTCGCGTGCGTCGACGCCGAAGGCGAGCGCCTGGCCGCCCTGCGCCCGATCTCCGCGCAGAGCGGATCGAGCTCGTCACCCTTCCGGCGCACGACGCAGGCGACGTAGCCCTCGCGCGCAAAGCGACGCGCCACGGCGCCGCCGAGCCCGGGCCCGGCGCCCACCACCAATGCGACTCTGGAGTCGCTGGTCACGCCTTGCCCAGCTCGACCAGGGCGCGCTCCACGAAGTCGAGACGGTCGTTGCCGAAGAACATCTCGTCTCCGACGAAGAAGGTGGGGGCGCCGAAGGCGCCGCGCGCCACCGCCTCCTCGGTGGTGGCGCGGAGCTCCGCCTTGACCGCCGCATCCCCGGCGCCCTCCAGCAGCGCGCGCGCGTCGAGCCCCGCCTTCTCCACGATCCGGGCCACCACCTCGGGCTCGCCCAGGTTCTCGCCCTCCGCCCAGAAGGCGGGGTAGACGGCTCGGTGGAAGGGCTCGAAGACGCCCGCGTGCTGGGCGGCCACCGCGGTGCGCATCAGCAGGAGCGTATTGATGGGAAAGTGGGGATTTCCGCGGAAAGGGAACCCCCAGGTGGGCGACCCAGCGCCTGAGCTCGAGGGCGCCGTAGGCGCGCTTGGCCTCGCAGGGCTCGGCGGCCGGCGAGCTGTTGCCCGTCGCCTTGAAGACGCCGCCGAGGAGCATCGGGCGGTAGCTCACCTCCGCGCCGGTGCGCTCGGCGAGCGCGGGAAGCTGGGAATTCGCCAGGTAGCTGTACGGGCTCCCGTAGTCGAAGAAGAACTCGAGACGCGGCATGGTGCGCCCTCCTCCTGAGCCGGCCCGAGCGCCTGCTGCTCGGATCCGGTGGCCCATTCTAGACAATTAGTTTTAAAATGCAACTGATAACTCTCATTTTGATATTGATCTGATTTTGCTAGGCTTTCGGCATGCGTTGGCGTGATATCGGCGAACAGACCTGCCCCATCGCGCGGTCCCTCTCGGTGGTCGGGGACCGCTGGACGATGCTGGTCCTGCGCGAGGCCTTCCTGGGCACGCGGCGCTTCGAGAACTTCCAGGAGCGGACCGGTGCGGCCCGCAACGTGCTCTCCGATCGCCTGGAGAAGCTCGTCGAGCACGAGGTGCTCGAGCGCCGCCCCTATCAGGAGAAGCCGACCCGCCACGAGTACCGGCTCACCGAGAAGGGGCTCGATCTCTACCCGGTGATGATGGCGCTGGTCCGCTGGGGCGACCGATGGCTCGACGACGGACGCGGGCGACCGATCGAGCATCGACACAAGCAGTGCGGCCACGTCATGCACATGGAAGCCGTCTGCTCCGAGTGCGGGGACCGCCTCGACCCCCGGTCCGTCGAGGTGAGCCTCGGCCCCGCGCTGCGCTCCGATCCGGATGCGCTCCGCCGCTTCCGGTCGTCGTCGTAGCGGAGTCGGGCGCTTCGACCGCGAGCTTCGCTGCTAACGGACTGCCTCGGGCTCCCGCGCCTCCTGCAGCAGCGGCAGGATCTTGGGCGACGCATACTGCGTTTCCAGTTCGAAGTCCGGATCGAGTGCGAAGGCGGTTCGAAACGCTGCGACGGCTTCCTCGCGGTGCTGGCGCCCGGCCTGGGCGAGGCCCTCCATGGCTGCAGCGCGTGCGGCGAGCCGGCGCGCCTCTGGGCTCTCGGCCTGCGCCGCCAGCTGCTCGTGCGCGAGAGCGGCGTCGTGGATACAGGCCTCGTAATCCGCCTCCGCGTAGTGCTCTTCCGCGCGGGCCAGGAGCCCTTCCTCCTCGGCAGTCTCCGAGGGGGCGACCGCTGCCTCCACGATCTCCTGCTGCGCCGAAGGGCGGGCGGGAACGGTCGGTGGGCGCTCCCGGAGCTCAGCGGCTTCCGGGGTGCGCGTGGAGGCCCGCCTGGGGGCCGGCGCGCAGACGGTCGCGGCACCCGCCGGGATCCTCAGCACCTGGCCCTCGAGCAGGATGTCGGGATCGCCAATCCCGTTGTGCCGTGCGAGCGCGCCCAGCTCCGTCCCCGACCACTGTGCGATCACCGACAGAGTGTCTCCCCACCGGACGCTGTAGGTGGCCGGTTCGCCCTCGAGCCGTAGCGAGGTCCCGGTCGGCAGCGGCTCGGCGAGTCCGATCTCGATCTGGTTGGATGCCCGCAGCGCCGACGCCGAGACGCCGTGGCGTCCGCCCACGGAGCAGAGGGTTTCACCCTGCTCGACCCAGTGGACGGGAGCAACCGACTCCTCGCGCTCGCTCGGTGTCGGCGCGAGCCACGCGCACGCACCAGCCAGGAGCGCGCCGGCGAGGGCAGCTGCGAGCTGCAGCCGTGCCCGGACGCTTCGCCGGGTCTCCCTCATCGGCATTTCATCGCTGCGGAGTCCGCATCCGTCGGCTGTGGGAGAAGTTCCCGCACAGTCGTATCGCATCACCGTATAATAGAAGAGATGCTTTCTGGTTCCCCCTTGGACCGACGACCCTACGAACGCGCGAATCCGGCCGCCTCGCTCCTCCCCCCGGTGCAGGTGGCTCTCGACGGCGTCGAGCAGCATGTCGCTTCCGGGGCCCACGACGTGCTGCTGATGGGACCGCCCGGGGTCGGGAAGACCCTCCTTCTGCGTCACATCGCAGCGCGACCGCTTCGACCGGGTCGCGTGTTCTACTGCCCATTCCTCCATTTCGAGCCCCAGGAGGCCGTCCGTTGGCTCCTCACTCTGTTGCGCCTGCCGACGGACGCAGGGGAAGAGAGACTGGTGCCGGAGCTCATGCGCGGCGGGCGTCCGTGGGCGCCGAACCTGCTGCTGCTGGACGAAGCCCAGGCGATCCCCGACGACACTCTCCGGCATCTTTCGGCGTTGCTTCGTCGCTGCGACTGGGGGCTGAGCCGCGTGTGGGCGGGAATTGACGGATCTGCACTCTACCGGATTCCGCGAATCGTCGATTCGGACATGCCCAGGGTTCCCCTGAGGTACCGGCGCGCCGAGTCCAGGCCCCCCACCGGGTTCGAGGCGATCGCGCGCGATCTGTCGCTTTCCGCTTCGCGACGCCGCGCCGTGAAAGCCCTCGCAACGCGAAGGCCGAAGCCCGTGAACGAGGTTCCGTGCGAGCCGCGTCGGGTTCTCGACGGCCAGGCGTCCCGCGGGGCGCCTGGGAGGCAGGGCGTGCTCTCGAGTCCGCCCGCGATGCGCCACTCGGCCGAGCGGGTGGTCGGAGCCGGACGCGCTCTGCCCGGGGAGCTTCCGCCTCCGCCCGAGCCGGCGGTGTCGGCGGTTGCCCGCCGCCTCGGTCGCCCAGGCCGCGGCATGTCCACCTGGCGCCGCGTCGGGATCGCCGCTAGCGCGGCCGTCGTCGCTGGCGTCATCACGGGGTTGTTTTCGATTCTCTTGCGGACCACCGAGCCGACCGGCGCAGCGGTGCTTGCCGCGGTGTCGGCGGCCCCGGTGCTCGTCGATATCAATGCGGTTCCGTGGGCAACCATCGTCGTCGACGGACGCGAAGTGGGTGCTACGCCGATCGGAGACCTTTCGCTGGCACCGGGGTCGCATCGGATCCAGGCGCGCTTCGGGTACGGCGAGCTCGTGGAGCGGACGGTGGAGGTGAGCGACGAGAACCGCCGGGTCGGATTTCGGGGGGGTGGCTAGTCGTAAACAGCGTCGATCTGCCAGCAGCCGGTGATCAGATCGAGGCGGAGGCGGACGACCAGGCCGTCGCTGGTCTGGACGTCGAAGTGGTCGAAGGCGAAGCGCTCTTCCCGGGACCACCAGCCACCGGTGGTGCGCCAGGGACCGGCACAGCGAATCACCTCTCCGTTGGCCAGGGCGCTGCGAATCCACTCGGGGCTTCCGAGGGAAGCCTGTACCTGGGCGGGAAGGGGAGGGCGCAGGGCGCGGACGGCCAGGCAGCCGTGGGGAAGCTCGGCGTGCGCGTCTCCGTCTCGCACCAGGGATCCCGCGCCGGAGCTCGGGGCGAAGGTCGCCATGGCATAGGCGTCTGGCCGGTGGCTGTCGCTGACGACCGGAGCGCCGATCCGGCCGGGCCCGCAGAGGGCCTCGAGCTCGGCCAGGGTCCGGCTCAGCACCGCCGGGGTGGGGCCGGCGGGGCGAAAGAAGTCGAGCTGGTCGCTGCGCACGGGAGATCCCGCGGTGGCGAGAGAAGCGCTCTCGATGGCGGCCGGGGGAGGGCGCGACTCGAGGGAGAGCGCGGCGAGGCGCACCAGGACGAGGGGGTCGAGGGTGGGGGATGCGACGCCGATGCGCCGTGCGTCACGCTGGCCACCCTCGAGATCCAGATCGAGGTCGAGATCCCCACAGGCGAGTGCGCGGCACTCCAATCGGGTGACCAGGCGGGAGATCATCCCTCGCAGTACGAACAGAAAGGGCTCGAGGTGGCTCACGGGTGCCTCGAGATCCACGGACTCCTCGAAATGCGTTCGCGAAGGAGTGGGGACGGGAGGATCGCTCTCTTTGCCCCGGGCCAGGGTGAGGAGCTTTCGCGCCCCGCCGCCGAGTCGCGTGACGAGGGCGCTCTCTGGAATCCGGGTGAGATCCTGGACCCGGTGGATTCCGAAGCGGGTGAGGGATTCCGCCAGCTCGTCCTCTGGGTTCAGCAGGTCGATCGGCAGGGGGGCGAGGAAGGCCGCGTCGTCGCCGGGGGAGATCACCTCCGTGGCCCCCGGGGTTCCAGCGCACTTTCGCGCGGCGATCTGGGCGACTCCTCGGGAGGAGGCGATGGCGACCACGGCCGGGAGGCCGAGCTTCTCGGCCCGGGCGATCAGGGCGCCGGCGAATCCCGCCTCCGAGTGGAAGAGCGAGGAGATCCCCCGGGCGTCGATGTAGACCGCGGCCTCGGCGGCGTAGATGCCCGAGCAGAGAGGGGCGGCCTCGGCTCGGGGGGAGGTCGAGAGCGCGGCGTCCAGCAGTGCGTCCCGAGCGGCGCGCTCCAGGGCCGGCGAGGCGACGCGAACGCAGAGATCTGCACAGGCCGCGCGTCCGTGCACCACCGTGGTGAAGGGGCGGACTCCGCTCCGGGCGGCCTCGGGCGAGATGGCGAGAATCTCTGCCCGGGAGCCGGCGCCGGAGGCGATGGCGAGGGGCGCTCCCCGGAGCTCAGGGTGGGCCCGTAGCTCCGCGGCCAGGGGGAGATCCGCGACCAGCAGGCAGGCGATGCGCACGACGACCCCTCACGCGGCACTCGCGCTTTGCCAGCGCACGGCGACGGCGCAGTCGTGAGGACCCATGCGGTTGCGCACCAGCTGGATCTTCCCATCGAAGCCTTCGAGCAGAGTCGGGGTGCCCTGGAAGCGCGGCTTCGCCCCGCTCATCTCGATGGCGAGATCGGCGAAGGTGTCGGTCAGGCGTCGATCCCCCAGCACCACCAGCGCCGTATCCGTGCCCGCCGCGGTCTTTCGCAGCCGTGACCACGCGGACGAGGGAATGCGGGCCGGCGCTTGCTGGCCGGGGGCGAGATCCAGCAGGACGAGGGCGAAGCCCCGGGCCGCCAGGAGATGCTCGGTGCTGCGGAGGGCGTCGGGGACCTCGGACGTCCTCACCCAGAGCACGCGAGAGAGGTCGACGCCAGCCGCGGCGGCCGAGGGGGGATCGAAGGCATCGGCATCGTCCACCAGGGCGACCACCTCGCCGGCAGCGGTGGTCCTGGCCACCAGGGCCAGGGCCAGGGAGGTGCGGCCGCAGCAGGCCGACCCCGCGATCTCGCTCAGACGTCCGCGTGGGAAGCCCCCATCGAGGAGGCGATCGATACCGGGGAGTCCCGTCGGAAAGCGGGTGAGGGGGGCATCGGGGCCGATTCCGCGGTGCAGGCTCGGTCCGAGATCTCGGAGCAGGGCTTGGATGGCGAGGGAGGGGGGGCGCGTCGACATGAGGCGATTTTCGCCTCATTTTCGCCTTTCGTCAATCGGGCTTCCGGATACGGACGCGGTGCTGGGAATCGATCTCGAGGCGGCCCTCGGCGAAGAGCCGAATGGCTTCGGGGACCAGGCGGCGCTCCGCGGCCTGGACCCTTGCGGACAGGGTCTCGACGGTGTCGTCTTCGAGCACCGGGACCGCCTCCTGGAGGATGATCGGGCCGTGGTCGTACTCCTCGTCGGCGAAGTGCACCGTGGCGCCGGTGACCTTCACCCCCTTGGCGAAGACGGCGTCGTAGACCTTTCGCCCGTAGAAGCCCTCTCCCGAGAAGGCGGGGATCAGGGCCGGGTGGACATTGATGGCGCGTCCTTCGAACTTGCCGCGCAGCTCGAAGACGGAGAGGAAGCCGAGGAGCGCGACGAACTCCACGCCGTGCCTCTCGAGCTCCGCGTGAATCAGGTCGTTGAACTCGCGGAGGTCGCGGTGGCGCTTGCGGGAGATCGCGACGGCGGGGATACCGCGCCGCTCCGCGCGGCGGAGGCCCCCGACGTCCTCCTTGGAGCTGATCACCACCGCGACCGTTGCAGGGATCTCTCCGGCGTCGATGCGCTCGAAGAGATTCTCGAGGCTGGTGCCCTCGCCCGAGAGCAATACGCCGATGCGGAGTGAACCGCGACTCTCTTTCGCGCTCATCTTTTCGACAGACTCCCATGCACCTTGCGCGTGGCCGGTGACTTGTTGAGAGTGAAGAAGTGGATTCCCGGAGCGCCCCGGTCGAGGAGCTCGCGACACTGCCGTGTGGCCCATTGCACGCCGATTTCGATGGCGCGGTCGGCGTCCTCGCCCGCTTCCACCAGTCGTTCCTCGAGCTCCGGCGGCGCCTTGGAACCCGGTGAGAGCTGCATGGCGCTGCGCAGGTTCTTGAGGCTCACCATGGGCATGATTCCCGGAACGATCGGAACCTCGATTCCCGCCTCCCGCGCCCGCTCGACGAAGCGGAAGAAGGGTCGATTGTCCAGGAAGAGCTGGGTGATCAGGAACTCGACGCCGGCCTCGATCTTCTTGCGGAGGTTCGCGAGATCCTCCTCGAAGCTCGGCGCTTCGTGGTGCTTCTCCGGGTAGCAGGCGCCCCCCAGGCTGAAGCCGAAGCGGCTCTTGATGAACGCTGCCAGCTCGTTCGCATGGCGGAATCCGCCCGGGGCCGGTTGCCAGTCCGGCTGATCCTTGGGCAGATCTCCGCGCAGGGCGAGCACGTTCTCGATTCCCGCGCGCTCCATCTCTTCGAGACTGCCGGCCAGCTCCTCGGCACTGTGTCCGGTACAGGTCACGTGGGCCATCGCCGTGAGCCCGGTTTCCCGCTGAATTCGATTCACCAGGTCTGCGGTCTTCCTGCGCGTCGATCCGGCAGCGCCGCATGTCACCGAGACGAAGCCCGGCTCGAGCGGCAGTCAGATCGGCAATGGTGCGGAATAGCGACCGATATCCCGCGTCCGTCTTCGGAGGGAAGAACTCGAACGAGAACACCGGCCGTCCGCTGGCGTACAGCTCGGGAATCCGCATTGCATGCGAGTCTACCTCCGGATCCCCATTGACGCCCGGGTTGGCGCCCGCGAGACTGCGCGAAGCGGAGGTCTCTCCATGTCGGTTCTGTGCACGGGCTCGGTCGCGGTCGACTTCATCATGGTCTACCGCGGCCGTTTCCAGGACGTCATCCTGCCCGAGAAGATCCGCATGCTGAACGTGGCCTTCCACGTTCCGGAGCTTCGCAAGAGCTTCGGCGGAACCGCGGCGAACATCGCCTTCAATCTGCGCCTGCTCGGAGAGGATCCGATCATCCTCGCCACGGTGGGGAACGACTTCGCCGCCTACGGCGAGTGGCTCGATCGGCACGGCATCCGTCGCGACTGGATTCGCGTGCTCGAAGACGAGGCGACGGCGGGTGCCTACATCATCACGGACCTCGACGACAACCAGATCATCGGCTTTCACTCCGGCGCCATGGACCGGGCCCACGAGGCGAAGCTCGCCGATGTGGACCAGCCATTCGAGATCGGCATCGTCTCCCCGAACGGGAAGACGGCGATGATCGAGAACGCACGTGCGCTCAAGGAGCGCGGCGTCACCACCGTGATCGATCCGGGGCAGGGTTTGCCGCTGTTCGACGGCGAGGAGCTGATCGAGCTCATGGAAGGAGCCTCTGTCTACACCGTCAACGACTACGAGTGGTCCGTGACCCTCGAGAAGACCCGCCTCACCGAGGCCGAGGTCGCCGAGCGGGTCGGCACCGTCGTCGATCACGCAGGGTGAGACGGGGATCCGATCCTGCTCCGCGGCGGGGACCGGCAGGAGATTCCAGCCGTTGCACCGGAGCAGGTCGTCGATCCCACCGGGTGCGGCGATGCCTATCGCGCCGGTTTCCTCTTCGGGACTGCGGCGGGATCTTCCCCTCGAGACCTGCGCCCGGCTCGGGAGTCTGATGGGCTCCCTGATGGTCGAGAAGCAGGGCACCCAGAGTCTCACGCTGGACCTCGATGCGTTCCGCGCGCGCTTCGAGCGAGAGTTCGGCGCCAGCTTCTGATGTCCGCCAAGAAGAAGTCGCCGGCGGGGATGCGGGAGTTGGCGGGGTTTTCCTTCGCCGCAGCGCTTCCGCTTCCCTGGGTGATCGCCCATGCCTTCGGAGGCTTCGGCCTGCAGAGCGAGTTCGTCGCCCTGCTCGCCGGCCTCGCCATCCTCGGCAGCGCCTTCATTCTCTCCTGGGCGACGGAGCTGGCGGAACGGGACATCCCCCAACAGCTGGCGCTCCTGGTGCTCGCCCTGGTGAGCGTGCTCCCGGAGTACGCCGTCGATCTCCACTTCGCCATCAAGGCCGCGGAAGATCCCCAGTACGCCCACTACGCCGTCGCCAACATGACCGGCGCGAACCGGCTGCTGATCGGCCTGGGCTGGGCGGCGGTGGCGCTGGTCGCCTGCCGTCGCAGTCGCACCACGAGCCCTCCGCCTCGAGCCCCATCACCGCATCGAGATCCGCTTCCTTCTCTTCGCGACGCTCTACTCCTTCCTGATTCCCCTCGACGGCTACATCAACCTCTTCGACGCCGCGGTCCTGCTGGGCCTGTTTCTCTGGTACGCCTTCTCCGCCGCCCACGGTGGCTACGAGGAGGTGGCAGATGGTCGGCCCCGCGGCCCTCTTCGACAGCGAGTTCGGCGATCTCGGACGGCGCCTCTGGGCGCTGGCGCTGCTTCTCTTCGCCGGCTATGCGATCTTCATCTCGGCGGAGCCCTTCGCGGACGGCCTGGTGCACATCGGTCGCAGCCGCGCCATCGACGAGTTCATCCTGGTCCAGTGGGTGGCGCCGCTGGCCTCCGAGTCCCCCGAGTTCGTGATCGCGATCATCTTCGCGAGCCGCCTGCGCGGCGGCATGGGGCTCGGCGCACTGATCTCCTCGAAGGTCAACCAGTGGACCCTTCTGGTCGGAGCGCTTCCGATCGCCTACTGCATCGCCTCGATGAGCTTTCGCGGGCTTCCCCTCGACGGGAGACAGACCGAGGAGCTGTATCTGACCTCCGCGCAGTCGCTGCTCGCGACGCTGCTGATCTCCAACCTGGAGATCACCCGGATGGAGGCGGTCATGCTGGCGGCGCTGTTCGGTGTACAGCTGGTGTTTCCAAGCACCGAAGTCCGCATCGCCTTCTGCGTGCTCTACCTGGCGATCTTCCTCGGCCTGCTCATCCACTCTCCGGTGCGGCGACAGGCCTTGCTCGACCTGCTCCGAACCCCGCCGCGATGAGTCACGAGGCGGATGTGGTGGTGGTGGGCGCCGGGGTGGTCGGTCTGGCGGCTGCGGCGGCCCTGTCCGCGCTCGCACCGCGGCGTCGTGGTGCTCGAGCGGCACGACCGGATCGCCAGCGAGATCTCCAGTCGCAACAGCGAGGTGATCCACGCGGGCATCTACTATCCGGAGGATTCCCTCAAGGCGCGAATGTGTGTGGAGGGTCGGGAGCGGCTCTATCAGCACTGCGAGGATCGCGGAGTTTCCCATCGGCAGCTGGGGAAGATCATCGTCGCCACCTGCGACGAGGAGGTCGGCGTCCTCGAGGAGTTGCGGGAGCGCGGTCTCGCCAACGGCGCGCCGGGCCTGGAGATGTTGAGCGCCGCCGAGGTTCGCCGCCGGGAACCGGCGGTGCAGGCCGTGGCCGGTCTGTACTCGCCGCGCACCGGTATCGTCGACTCCCATGCCCTCTGTCTCTCCTACGCGGCCGAGGCCGAGTCCCGCGGAGCGCAGATCGCACTGCGGGCGCGAGTGATCGAGATCGAACCCATCGGGAACGGGTTCCGGGTGGCGGCGGCTGGGGACGATGGCGAGGTCTCGACCGTCACCTGCGCCGCCCTGGTGAACGCCGCCGGTCTCTCCGCTGACGCGGTGGCGGAGCTGGTCGGGATCGACGTCGATCAGCGGGGCTATCGTCTCCATCCCTGCAAGGGCGACTACTTCAGCCTGGCGCCGGGAGCGCCGCTTCGCGTCAGCCATCTCGTCTACCCGGTGCACACGACGGCGGGGCTCGGAATTCACGCGACCCTCGATCTCGGTGGTCGGATTCGCTTCGGTCCGGACACGACCTACGTCGACTCGGTGGACTACCGCATCGATGCGGAGAAGGCCGGGAGCTTTGCCGAAGCGGTCCGGCGTTACCTGCCCGAGCTCCGAACCGAGTGGCTGAGCCCCGACTACGCCGGTGTGCGACCCAAGCTCGCTGGACCGGGGGAGAGCTTCCGCGACTTCGTGATCACGGAGGAGTCGGAGGCGGGTCTGCCGGGCCTGGTGAACCTGATCGGCATCGAATCGCCGGGCCTCACCGCCGCCGGTGCGATTTCCGAGCGGGTGGTCGATCTGCTCCGCGCTCTCTGACGCCGCCGGCTCTTCCCTTTCTTCTCCTACTCTTCCGACCCCTCCAGCCAGACCACTGCGGCGCACATGTTGTCGCCGGATGCGTTCTTCCGGTGGGCGGCCAGGGCGGCATCGACGATGTTTCTCGAGGCCTCGAGTGGGCGCAGCGCCGGCGCCGCCTTCCTCGCGGCTTCGACGCTCTGGAACACCACGGCTCCCGGGTCCTCGACACCGATCTGGTGCTCCGACAGTCCGTCGCTGGCGAGGACCACGGCGGTCGTATCCTCCAGGGGCTGCGTTCCGATCTGGCACTTCTCCGCCAGACTCTCCGGCGTCTCCTGACCGTGACCGAGAAAGCAGTCCATTCCCACGGCGGCTTCGGCCTTGGTGGGCTCGACGACGCCGTCCGGACGAACCTGAAAGAGATGACTGTCGCCGATGCAGGCGTATAGGAGTGCATTGCTCTCGGGGAGCACCAGCGCCAGGGCGAGCGTGGTTCGCGCCTTTCCCATCTCGGTGTCGAGTCGTTCCCGGAGGATCTCCCCGTTGGCGTCGCAGATTGCGGCGAGGGCGTGGCGGCCCCAGGAGGCCGGCGTCACACCGCCCGGTTCCACCCACTGGGGCCCGGGGTGGGCGAGCAGATGCTCGAGAACGACCTCGGAAGCCTCGAAGCCGCGGTGTCCATCCGCCAGGGCCACCAGGATGCCCGCAGCGCCGACGGCGAAGAGCACCGAGTCCTCGTTGGGATCGGTGTGGATGTATGTCTTCTTCGCACCCACCCATGGAGATGGCGATGGCGGCCGGACCCTCCGAGACCGCATCGGTCGCACCGATCTCCAGGTGCTCGCGTCCGCGAAGGAGCGCCGATCTCATGGGGTCCCCAGGTCGGCGGCATCGCCCAGAGGGCGATTGGCTGCAAAACGGCAGATCCGAGTCTCGAGTTCGAGAGCTTCGGTGAGTCGGTAGAGACCAGTGCCGGGCATCCGAGTGACCTAGTATAACCGGTGCAGCGAGGAGGAGACCATGGCGGCGGTGGATGCCGTATTGCTGGGTGCTGGAAATCGCGGTCGCTTCGTCTTCGGGGGATACGCTCTCGCCAACCCGGAGCGTCTCCACATCGCAGCGCTCGCGGAGCCCGACGACGAGAAGCGGGAGGAGATGGCACGGGAGCACGGGATTCCTCCGGAAAGGCGCTTTCGCGACTGGGCGGAGTTGTTGGGGGAGGATCGCCTGGCGCCCCTGGCGATCGTCGCCACCGGCGACACCCTGCACGTGGAGCCCACCCTGGCGGCGTTCGCCCGGGGCTACCACGTGCTGCTGGAGAAGCCCATCGCGCCGACACCCGGGGAGTGCGTGCGGGTGGTCGAGGCCGCCGAGGCGGCGCAGCGGATGCTCCAGATCGGCCATGTGCTCCGCTACACGCCCTTCTATCGGCGCGTCCACGAGATCATCGAGAGCGGTGTTCTCGGCGAACTCGTCTCCCTCGACCTCCGGGAAGACGTCGCCTACTGGCACATGACCCACTCCTTCGTGCGCGGGAAGTTCCGAAACCGCGAGCTCGCTGCCCCCATCATCCTCGCCAAGTCCTGCCACGACCTCGACCTGATGGTCTGGTTCGCCGGAAGGCCGGCGAACCGGGTCTCCTCCTTCGGAAGTGTCGGGCACTTTCGAGCCGCGGCCGCTCCCGAGGGCGCACCGGCGCGCTGCACCGATGGCTGCCCCGCGCAGCAGGATTGTCCCCACGATGCCGAGCGCTTCTATCTCGGGCCCGATCACGAGGTCGCGCGGATCTGGCCCTGGAGCGATGTCTCTCTCGATTCCAGCCGCGAGGCGAGGCGCCGTGCCCTCGAGAGCGGGCGCTACGGACGCTGCGTCTACCGCTGCGACAACGACGTGGCGGATCACCAGGTCGTCGCAGTCGAGTTCGAGGGTGGAGCCACGGCCTCGCTGACGATGCAGGGTCTGGGCTCGGAGGAGGAGCGAACCGTCCGTCTCAGCGGAACGCGGGGAGAGCTGTCCGGCTCTCTCCAGTCCGGTGTGATCGAAGTCAGCCGCCACGGCGTCCTCGGCGACGAGCGCCACGAGATGGGCGGGTCCGCGCTGGGGCACTACGGTGGTGACGGCGGGCTCCTGGACCACTTCTCGGAGGTCCTGGAGCGGCGGGCGGCCGGAGAGATCCGGGCCTCGGGCCGCGTCTCGCTGGAGAGTCACCTGATGGGCTTCGCCGCGGAGCAGGCTCGGCTCTCCGGCTCGGTGATCGAGATGGCGGAGTTTCGGGAGGAAGCGCGACGGGCCGCCGGGAACGGTCGCTGATCGGACTTCTCCGGAGCCAGAGATCAACCACCCTAGACGGGAGGGTTGTGCCCCTGAGAATGGGTCTGGCACGGGAAGTGCTTGATGGGTTGTCATGTCGTGCCGTCGGGAGGGCCACACTCCGCCGTTCTGTCCGAACCCGGGCTGCCGTTTTCATGCGGATTCAAGGGGTTGGCGCTTCACCAAGAAGGGATTCTTCGCTCGGCAGGCCGCACCTCACCGCATCCAGAGGTACCGCTGTACTCAGTGTGGCCGGTCCTTCAGTGCACAGACCTTCCATCCCACCTACTGGCTAAAGCGCCCCGACGTCTTCGCGGGCCTGCTGATGCGGGTCCTGGCCTGCTCCGGATATCGCCAGATCGCCCGGGAGATGGGAATCGCTCCCACCACGGTGCTGCGCCAGGTCGAGCGGCTCGGCCGTCACTGCCTGCTCTTCCACGAGCGTCACCGTCCCAAGGGTCCGCTCTGTGAGCCCCTGGTGATCGACGGCTTCGAGAGCTTCGAGTACAGCCAATACCACCCGATGCACTTCCACACGGCCGTGGGAGCCCACTCCCAGTTCTTCCACGCCTTTACGGACTCCGAGCTGCGGCGCAAAGGGCGCATGACCGCCCACCAGAAGAAGCGGCGGGCCGAGCTCGAGGCCCAGCTGGGGCGCCCCGATCCCCGGTCGATCGAGCGCGAGATGGCTGCGCTGATCGCCCTGGTGGTCCCCGAAAAAAGCGCGGCCGAGATTCACTCCGACGAACACCCGGCCTATCCACGAGCGCTTCGGCACCTCGAAGACCGTCCCATCCGCCACCGGGTCACCTCCTCCAAGCGGCCCCGGACTCCCCAGAACCCGCTGTTCCCCGTCAATCTCCTCGACCTGCTGATCCGCCACAGCTCCGCCAACCACAAACGCGAGACCATCGCCTTCTCCAAGCGGCGCCAAGGGGCTGCCTACCGGCTGGCCATCCTGATGGTCTGGCGCAACTACCTGAAGTCCGTCTCCGAGCGGCGCCAGGATCCCACCCCCGCCCAGCGGCTCGGAATCCTGGAGCGCAAGCTCCAGGTCGACGACGTGCTCGCGCAACGGCTCTTCCCCACCCGCATCCGCCTCCCCGTTCGGCTCGCACAGTATTACTGGCGACGCGTTCCCACCCGGCGCATCGCCAACGCCCCCGAACACCGCCTCGCCTACGCCGCTTGAACCGAATACATCCTCACCTCTCCACCTCAATCCATCACCCTCGACCCATTTTCGGGAGCACAACGAAAGGGGTATGATTGCCTCTGGTGGCGGTCCAGACACGCGGCAGATCGCGAGGTACCTCCAAAGCGGAGCTGCCTCCCCAGGATCTGATCCGCGCGCTGTCTCACGACGTCGGGAACCTCCTGGCCGCGGTGCGCCTCTCCGCCCATCTGCTCGCCAACGACATCGCCGAGAGCGAACGCCTCTCCCTCTCCAGGGATGTCGAGGATCTGGCGGCCCGGGCCGGTGCGCTCCTCGCCCACGTTCGACCGCTGCTCGCTGGGGCCACACTCGCCCGCGTCCGGGTCTCTCCGGCCGAGGTGCTGATGGCGCTGACCCGAGCGCTGAAGGACTGCCGAACCGGAGGTGCGACGCTCTCGATCGCGCGGGGTCGGAACCTTCCCGATGTCCGGGTCGATCCCGACGCTCTCTATCACCTGCTGCTGACGCTGGTCCACGGGTCCTTGGAAGCCGCAGCTCCCAAGGGGCGGGTTCGCGTCTCTGCGAAGCACCAGGGGCGCAGGGTGATCCTGTCGGTGAGCGACGATGGACGCCAGGTGGATCTCGACGAGCTTCGACGCGGATCGACGCCCAGGGGGCGGGAGCTGGCCATCCGTGTCGCAGACGCGGTGCTGCGACTGATGGGCGGCCGCGCCGCCGCAGAGCTCCAGCGACGCGGAACCCGCATCGATCTCTTCCTGCCGGCAGCGGCGCTCAAGAAGCCCTGAGCCGGTCGGTGCTGGAGGACGAGGCTTCGCCTCTACTCCAGGGACTCGATGGCGCGCTGGAACTCGCTGCGCAGCTCGTCGTAGGTGCGGGCCACGGGGAACTGCGGAAACTCCTCGATGACGTTGTCCGGCGGCCGGAACAGGATGCCCGCGTCGGCCTCTGACAGCATCGTGGTGTCGTTGTAGGAATCCCCGGCGGCGATGACGCGAAAGTTCAGCTGGTGGAAGGCCTTGACGGCCTGCCTCTTTCCGTCCTTCTGGCGCAAGTGGTAGTTCGTGACCCGTCCGCCCTCTCCGATCTCCAGGCGATGGCAGAAGAGCGTGGGCCAGCCGAGCTGTCGCATCAGCGGAGCTGCGAACTGGTAGAAGGTGTCCGAGAGGATCACCACCTGAGCTCGCTCCCGTAGCCAGTCGAGAAACTCCCCGGCCCCGGGAAGCGGTGCCATCCCGCCGATCACCTCCTGGATGTCCGCCAGCCCCAGGTCGTTTTCCGCCAGGATCGAGAGGCGCCGGGTCATCAGCGCGTCGTAGTCGGGAACGTCCCGGGTGGTGAGGCGAAGCTCCTCGATTCCGGTGCGTTCGGCGAAGTTGATCCAGATTTCGGGGACCAAGACCCCTTCCAGGTCGAGACAGGCGATTTCCATGGTCGGCGGGTGACTCCGAGGCCGCGAAGATGCGGTGCTATCGGCGGCAGCAGCGAGCTGGTGAGAAATGCGGGCTACGGCTCCAGGACCGGGTGCAGGCGTTGGGCCGGCATGGTGTCGCGGAGCTTCTTCAGAGCCCGCGCCTCGAGCTGGCGCACCCGCTCCCGGGACAGGCCCAGCGACTGGCCGATCTGCTCGAGGGTGTGCTCCTCCTCGCCACTCAGCCCGTAACGGAGGCGCAGGATGAGCTGCTCACGGTCCGTCAGGTTGCCGATCAGGTGACCCACCCCGATGCGCATGCGGTCGTCGTCGATCCCGCCGTCCGGTGCCTCCGAGCCCGGGTCCGGCACGAAGTCCTCCAGCCGCTTCTCCGTGCCCGCCACCGAAGACTCGAGGGAGATGGCCTCCCGCGAGAAGCGGTCCAGGGCCTCCAGGGCATCGGCGTCGGTGCCGAGCGCGGGTGCCAGCTCCTGAGGGGTCGGCTCACGTCCGAGCTTGCCGGTCAGCTCCGCTCTCACCCGCTGACTGCGCTGCAGCCTGTCGTGGACATGTGAAGGCAGTCGGATGGTCCGCGAGTGATTCTGGATCGCGCGCACCAGCGCTTGCCGGATCCACCAGACCGCATAGGTCGAGAACTTGAATCCCCGCCGGTGGTCGAACTTCTCCACGGCTCGAATCAGGCCGAGGTTTCCCTCCTGGATGAGGTCCGGAAAGGACAGGCCGAGGTTCCGGTAGTCCTTGGCGATGGCGACCACGAGCTTGAGGTTGTGCTCGATGAAGCGGTTCTTGATCGCGCTCATGCGCTCATGGGCATCTTCCACCACCTCGCAGCGCTCCAGCAGGGCCTGCTTGGGAAGTCCCGCCTCGGCCTCCAGGGCGCTGAGCCTGCGCGTCCCACGCCGGCACTGCCGCATCTCGCGGGCGATGCGCACGACCCGCTCCCGGAGCTCGGCCAGCAGCACCAGGGAGAGCTGAGCGTTGAGCAGATCTCTGCTGATCGCGGCGTCGATCCGCCGGAGCGCCGCGTCCGTGCCTCCCTCCTCCAGGAGGGTTTCGCGCCGCCGGAGACGGCGGCGGAGCCTCTGCACGGAGCGCTCTACCCGGGCCGCGACCTCACCGGTCTCTTCGTCTCCGGCCGACTCGGAGAGCTTGGCGCCCGTGTGCGAGAGCGCACGCAGACCGTCCCAGCGCGCGACCACGTGGCGCGCCGAGCAGGGCACTGCGTAGAGCGCCTCGCGGAGTCGAACCGTCGCAGCTTCGAGATCCTTGGCGAGGATGACCTCTTCCTCGCGCTTCAGGGTCCGGGTGCCACCGATCTCCTGGAAGTAGGACTCGAGGGGCCGGCGTTCCTTGGCCGCATCGATGTCCTCAGCGGGTACCACGGGTGCGCTGCCGCGCGCTCGCCGCGGGGACTCTACTCGAGTCGCTGCTCGGTACCGTTCCTCGAACTTCACTACCTACCTCTTGGTTCTCCCCGGATCTTCCGGGTGAAACTGCGCACCCCAGAATCGGATACCGTCCGCAGGGGTTCGGTTTCAAACTTCGTCACCGGGCGCGCTGATCAATCTCCGTGTCAGTCCCTCGTGAGTCCGGGGCGTTCGAGCTTCTCATCCGGTTCCGACCAATCTGAACGACCCCCCGCTGGAGCTGCGGGAGATACCTTCCGGCGTCCATCGGTGAGACGCCCGCCGGCTGCCGATTGTTCGGGGGGCTACGGAGCGGCGAGGTATCTTCTAATGTCTGCCCCGGATTTTCCAGCTTTTTTTCGCTTCGATGACCAATCGAGGCGTAGAGTTCTCCATTTTGTCTGCATCCCCACGGGATACAGGGATATCGTGTCGAAATCACCACGTTTCACGTATCGACTGAACGATGCGAATCCCAAGCGACGGAGCGCACATCGCCGGTTTTCCCTGGGGCTCCATCGGAGACAGGCAGCGAGCGCGAGATCGGCAGCGTAGGCGCAAGTCCATCCACCCGTAGTCCGGCCCCGTGGGGGCTGAATCACGGAAGCGCGTAGATCAGTTCGAGTGTGACATCCTCGACCGGAAAGGTGACGTCGTCGAACCGTGCCACCAGAGGTCTGGTCTGCTCGGCCAGTATCGCTCCGGCGGGCAGGCGGACTGCGCGGATCTCCCCTTCATCCCCGTAGAGAATGACGCGGAGCATGACATTGGAGTAGCTGCGGTGGGTCCCGTTGCTGAAGCGGACGGCGACTCGAAGACGGTTCCCATTCCGTTCGACCTCTCCCAGCCGGTAGGTGAAGCTCCCGGACCGCATGTGCTCCGAGCGCCCGAGGGGCAGGCCGGCCTCGGGGTCCGGTTCCGGGCCCAGCCCGGTCGTCGGGACCATGCAGCCGAGGAGCAGGGGCAGCGCGAGGTGCAGGATCCGCATGGGTGTGTCCTCCCTGGCAGCCGCAGGTCCGGGACAGGCCGATGGTCGCGGTGCTTTCCAGATCCACCGTACCGGGATCCCGATCGATCCGCGACAATCCATTGCATGGATTCAACACCCCCCGCTCCCTTGCCCGTGCCGTTCTCCGAGCGCGAGTTCTACTTGCGCGAGTTCCGCGGCAGGACCCTGGCCATCGCCCTGCCGGCCGAGGAGGGGGAGGCCTTCGCACGGATTCGTCCGGTGCTCGACGATCTGCAAGAGGGTGGATCGCGAGTGCTGCTGCTCTCCCCGGATGCAGCGGCTCTCGAGGAGCACCTCGCGGGGCGCGTCGTCTCCGCGGAGCAGCCCCGCCTGGAGGGGGAGGTGTGGCGGCGTCTTCGCGGGTGGCCTCGGCTGGGGATCGTCCTTTCGCGCCGGGATCGCTTCGCCGCCGGCTGTCGCGAGCTCGCCGTCAAGCTGGGGGTCTTCAAGCTGGTCTGGATCGATCGGC
The DNA here is from genome assembly GCA_963722885.1 of uncultured delta proteobacterium. Lineage (GTDB taxonomy): Bacteria > Myxococcota_A > UBA9160 > UBA9160 > UBA6930 > CAVXZE01. The sequence continues at coordinate 165,745 of CAVROS010000027.1, read as the reverse complement.
GAGGCGGACTGCGCGCTGCGACCGGGAACCGGCAGTCGTTCCTGCACCTGGCCGAGCTCCACTCCCTGCTCGAGGGAGAGGGGGGTGGTCTGGTGAACACGGATCGCGTCGAGCTCTGGGGGGAGGTGTCGGCCATGCTCGAGGCGGGTCTACCGGCTGTGAACCTCTGCTCCGCCGAGGGGCTCGCCGAAGAGCTCTTCACCTACGCCGGCTCGGGGACTCTCTTCACGCGCGACCGCTACATGAGCGTCCGCAGGCTCGGGATCGACGACTTCGATGCCGCTCACGATCTGATTCATCGCGGAGTCGAGGAGGGATACCTCGTGGAGCGATCCGGGGAAGACGTGGATGCGATCCTGGCCTCGGGGTTCGGGGCCTTCGTGGAGGATCGCCACCTGGCGGGGATCGGCGCACTGCTGCCCGGTGGAGAAGAACGATCGGGTGAGATCGCCTGCCTGTATACGCTGACTCGGTTCCTGGGCGAGGGGGTGGGCGGCTCACTGGTGGGCTTCGCCTGCTCCTGGGCCCGCGAGCTGGGTCTCTCCCAGGTCTATGCCTGCACCACCTCCGAACGAGTCGGGGCCTTCTTCGAGCGAAATGGCTTCCGCGCGGTTGCCCAGGAAGAGATCCCCCAGGCGAAGTGGCGAAGCTACGATGCGGAGCGCCGCTCCCGGGTCCGCTGCTACCGGCGAGAGCTGGCCTGCAGCTCTCACCAGGTCGCGTCCAGCCCATAGCCAAGGCGATCGCTATGCTCGCTCGCATGAACGTGCTGGGCATCGCCTGCCCCTTCTGGCACGACCCCTCCGCGGCGCTGGTGGTGGACGGCGAGGTCGTGGCGGCGGCAGAGCAGGAGCGCTTCTGCCGGCGCAAGCACGCGCCGCGCGAGCTGCCCGTGGATGCCGCGCGCTGGTGCCTCGACTTCGCCGGGCTGCGTCCCGAGGACGTCCACGCGGTGGCCTATCCGTGGTCGGTCGCGGCCCTGCGCCGAAACCTCTGGCCGCACGTGCGGCGCTATTTCGGCCGGCGGCCGGGCAAGGCGCTCAAGGCGGTGCTGCGCACCGGCCACAATCGCCGTCGGCGGGTGGGCAAGCTGGCTCCCACGCTGAAGGGCCTCGGCCTGGATCCGGAACGGGTGCGGATCGCCTACGTGGAGCACCACCTGGCCCATGTGGCGAGCACCGTGCACGCCTCCGGCTTCGAGGACTGCGCGGTTGCGAGCATCGACGGGATCGGGGAGCTGACGACCTGTCTCTTCGGCTCCGCGCGCGGAGGCCGCGTCGACACGATCTCCGAGATCCAGCGGCCCGATTCACTGGGTCTCTTCTACGCCGCGATCACGGACTACCTGGGGTTCGAGGTGAACGACGGCGAGTACAAGGTGATGGGGATGGCCGCCTACGGCGACCCCAGCCGCATCGACCTGTCGGACCTGCTCGTCTGCAGGGACGGGGACCTGTGGCTCGACATCGACTACCTGTGGACGCCGAAGGCAAAGCGCTGGCACCGCGACCGGGTCTTCGGGCGCAAGTTCGTCGAGCGCTTCGGGCCGCCCCGCGAAGGCGATGCCATCGACGAGCCCTACGTGCACATCGCCGCTGCGGCCCAACAGCTGCTCGAGGAAGCGTCGATCGCCCTCATCGACCACCACCTGGAGCCCGCGCTCCGGAATACCCGGCGCCTTTGTTTCACCGGGGGGGTGGCGCTCAACGTGGTCTTGAACCGCAGGCTGATGCAGCACCCCTGGATCGACGAGCTCTACGTGCCGCCTTCGCCCGGCGACGCGGGCACGGCCCTCGGTGCGGCTGCCTGGGCGGCGATGGAGCTCGGCGATCCCGTGAAGCCGCTGCGCGACGCCTACCTGGGCCCCGACTACGACGGCGACTCGATCGCCCGGGAGCTCGAGGGTCTGCGCATCCCCTACCAGCGGCTCGCGGACCCGCCGACCACGGCGGCGTCTCTTCTGGCGGCGGGTGAGGTGGTGGCCTGGTTCCAGGGTCGCATGGAGTGGGGGCCGCGGGCTCTCGGCAACCGCAGCATCCTGGGCCATCCGGGTGTCCCCGGGACCGCCGACGACATCAACGCCCGCATCAAGTACCGGGAGCGCTGGCGCCCCTTCTGCCCGTCGGTGCTGGAAGAGTACGCGGCGGACTTCCTCGGCTCCAAGCACCCGTCGCCCTACATGACGCTCTCCTTCGACCTGCCCCAGGAGTGGCGCGAGCGCACTCCCGAGGTCACGCACGTGGATGGGACCGCGCGGCCCCAGGTCGTCACTCGCGCGACCAACCCGCGCTTCCACCGGCTGATCTCCGAGTTCGAGCGGAAGACCGGCCTCCCCCTGGTGATCAACACCTCGCTCAACCGCCGCGGCGAGCCCATGGTCTGCTCGCCGCGTGACGCCCTGACCATGTTCTACGCCTCGGGGCTCGAGCACCTGATTCTCGAGGACGTCTACGTGCGCAAGGGCGTCCCTGCAGCGGGTGTGGCCGGAGGTGGACTGTAAGCCGGGTTCTGTCCCGGCGCGGGGTTGCCCCCGCGCCGGTGAGGATCATTCATCTAGGCGACGCATTGCTGCGTCGCTCGAGCGCTCTCACCCGGACATCGGGACCCCGCACGATGCGAGGTCACTCGGACGGGCAGCCCGATGCGACGTCCCTATTCGAGCTTGCTCCGGGAGGGGCTTGCCCCGCCGCCGGTCACCCGGCTGTCGCGCGTGGGCTCTTACCCCACGATTTCACCCTTACCTGTGCCTCACCCGGCGTTCCTCTCAGAGACGCACGGGGTCACCGGCCATCGGCGGTGTGGTTTCTGTTGCGCTTTCCCTCGGGTTGCCCCGGGTCGCCGTTAACGACCTCCCTGCCCTGTGGAGCCCGGACTTTCCTCCCGCGGGCGATACCTGCCCACCGGCGATCCTCCCTCCACCTCCAGCCAAGGCCAGGCTACCCCGCGGGGGCGAGGTCTGCAACACCGTCGGCGACGGTGCTCGCGCTGGGTTAGCCTGTGCCCATGAAGGCCGTCGTCTACGACGAGCCCGGTGACGAGTCGGTCCTCCGGATCGCTGAGGTCGCTTCGCCGGAGCTCGGGTCAGGTGATCTGCGCATCCGCGTGGCCGCAGCTGCCGTCAACCGCGCCGACCTGCTGCAGCGGCAGGGGCTCTATCCCCCTCCGCCCGGCGCCTCGCCCATCCTCGGCCTCGAATGCTCCGGGGAGGTGATCGAGGTCGGCGGCCGGGTCGAGGGCTGGGCGCCCGGCGATCGCGCCATGGCGCTGCTCAGTGGTGGCGGGTACGCGGAGGAGGTCGCGGTGCCGGCGGGATCTGCCCTGCGCGTCCCCGATCGACTCGGCTGGGAGGAGGCCGCCGCAGTTCCCGAGGTCTTTCTCACCGTCTTTCTCAATCTCTTCCAGATCGCCGGCTTCGCGGGCGGCCAGACCGCGCTGGTTCACGGGGGCGGGAGCGGGATCGGCACCGCCGCCATCCAGCTGGTCAAAGCTGCGAGCGGCGTCATCGTCGTGACTGCCGGGAGCGACGAAAAGTGCCGGCGCTGCCGGGAGCTCGGCGCCGACCTGGCGGTGAACTACCGGAGCGGGGATTTCGTGGCGGAGGCCAAGGACGCCACCGGCGGCCACGGTGTGGACGTGGTACTCGACTCGATCGGAGCGGACTACCTGGAGCGGAACCTCGCGGCCCTGCGGACCGGTGGCTGTCTGATTCTGATCGGCCTGATGGGAGGAGCCCGGGCCGAGCTGAACCTCGCCTCCCTCCTCACCCGGCGGATCCAGCTGATTGGCTCGACCCTGCGGGCTCGGCCCGCGGAGGAGAAGGCGAAGCTGACCGCCGCCTTCTCCCGCCGCTTCGGGGACGCCCTCGCCGGCGGGCGGGTGCGACCCGTCGTGGATCGCGTCCTCCCCCTCGAGCGGGTGGCCGAGGCCCATCGGGTCATGAAGGCCAGCCAGCATTTCGGCAAGATCGTTCTTCAGGTCTCGTGAGGGTTTTGCCGATACTTTGCAGCGTGGTGGATTCCCGCTTGCTCTCGCCGGTCGAGCCGACAGCGCTGGTCGAAGAGTTCCTCCCTCTCAACCGGCGCCGGACGCGCGGCGACCCGCCGCTCACGATTGCCGAGCTCGAGCGCTGGATGGAGTTGCGCTGGCTCCTGGAGCACTCCCTCGCCGGAAAATCACCCATCGACGACCAGGGCCGTCCGATGCGCCGCACCCTCCGGGTCCCGACCCATCTGAAGGTCCGCTTCACCCGCGGCTCCACCATCGACATCAGCTCGACCCAGGAGATCTCCGAGGGTGGGCTGTTCCTGATCACCCGCCGCCCTCTGGCTCCGGGGACGCCGCTCCACCTGGAGATCGACACCGGCGATCCGGATGGGCCGATCGCAGTCGAGGGCACGGTGGCGTGGGTCCGCAGCAGCGATGACGGAAGCGGCCCGGGCGGGATGGGGATCCGCTTCAATTACCCGGACGAGGAGACGCAGGCCGCCATCGGCATCCTGGTGGAACGGGCCCTCTCCGACGCCTTGTAGGCAACGCCGTCGCGAAGCCAGTGGTACTCGGCTAGCTTCCGCCGCTCGGTTCGCGGCGCGAGCTGCGCTCGACGGCTCCTGAGCCATGCGAGCTGGGAAGGAGTGACGATGGCGATCGAACGGACCCTCTCTATCGTGAAGCCGGACGCCGTGGCCAAGGGGGCTACCGGTGAGATCCTGCGGCGCTTCGAGGAGGCGGGGCTCCGGATCGTCGCGATCAAGGCGCTGCGGCTGACCGAGGAGGACGCACGGGGCTTCTACGCGGTTCACAAGGAGCGCCCCTTCTACGCCGACCTGGTCCAGTTCATGACCTCGGGACCGATCATCGTCAGTGTCCTCGAGGGTCAGGGGGCGATCGCCAAGAACCGCGAGCTGATGGGTCCGACCAACTCGCAGGAGGCGGAGAAGGGCACCATCCGCGGCGACTTCGGCACGGACATCGAGAAGAATGCCGTTCACGGCTCCGACGCAACCGCGACCGCGAAGCTGGAGATCGCCTACTTCTTCAACGCGACCGAGATCATCGGGCCCGTCGAGGCGCTCTAGCCCTAGCGGGGACGTTCGTTGAACGTTCAATTCGTCCCCGGTGGAACATTGAACGTTCAGCAACGTCCCCGCTGGACCTATGCGTAGGCCCGGGCCAGCAGCAGCATCAGCCCGATGTAGCTGACGATGAGCCAGAGGCTATGGCTCTTGAGTGCGCGCGTCACTAGGACCCCCCATCATCGATCCCGTCGTTCGCCTTCGGTATTGAACCTTTCGAACGAACCCCCAGTAACTTGAGGGAATAGCACAACGCCGACGGCGGGAATGGTGATCCCGCTCACGGATTCGCCCGGTTTTCTCGTTTCCGGCTCAGTTTCCGCGGAATCGCGGCGGTCGCTTCGCACGACCTGCCGCCAACCCCTCGCCCAGGTCCGCACTCTCGCAACAGAGCGACTGCTGGTGGGCCTCGAAGTCGAGCTGTCCGGCCAGATCGGAGTCGAGTGAGCGCGCCAGGGCTCGCTTGGTCCCGCGCACGGCGATGGGGGCCGAGAGCGCCATGGCCCGGGCCATCTCCAGTGCTTCGGGAAGCACCGCCTCGCCATCGACCGCCCGATTCACCAGGCCGATCCGCTCGGCCTCGGCTCCGTCCAGGATCCTGCCCGTGAAGAGAAGCTCCGCCGCGTGGGCCGGTCCGACGATCCGGGGCAGAGTCCAGGTGGCACCCATGCCCGGGTGAATGCCCAGGCGCGTGAAGTTGAGACCCAGCTTGGCGTCTCGAGCGGCGATCCGGGTGTCGCAGGCCAGGGCGATGCAGAGCCCGGCCCCGATGGCCGCTCCGTTCAGGGCGGCGATGGTCGGACAGGGCAGGTCGCGCACGGAGAGATAGAGACCGTAGAAACGGCGCATGAACTCGCTGATCTCCCGCCGAGTCTCGTCTCCCGGGTTCGAGGATCCCTGCCTGGCCATGCTCTCGATCATGGCCAGGTCCCCGCCGGCGGAGAAGGCGCGCCCGGCTCCGGTGAGCACGACGGCCCGCAGCGATGGGTCTCCGACCAGCGCGTTCATCTGCTCGGCGATGGCGTGGCCCATCGCCTCGGTCATCGCGTTCCTGCGCTTCGGGTCGTTGAAGGTGACGATGGCGACGTCGGCGTCGCGCTCCAAAACGACGAGGGGCTCGGTCATGGCATCGAAGCCTGACCGAGCCCCTCCGGGAGCGCAACCGGTCGGGAGGCGTCTGCCCCTGACCTGCTAGTCGGCTGATCGGCGCAGGAAGGCCGGGAGCTCTCGGTTCTCCTCGCTCTTGCCGTCCTTCTTGTTCCGGCGCAGGAAGGTCGGGACGTCCAGCTCATCTTCGAAAGGAGAGACGAATTCTTCGTTCTTCGCCGAGCTCCTCGGCCGAGGGGAGCGAGGTCGCGAGCTCCGCCTGAATCGGGATCTCCTCCTGCGCCGCTGGCGGCGGCAACACCTCCACCGCGGCCGGGGCCTCGCTCTCGACCGATCTCAGGTGCGGCACCTCTCGCACGGGCTCCTCGTCGCGGATGCGCCGACCCCGGCCGTCGTCCAGGCCGGTGGCGATCACCGTGACTCGGACCTCACCTTGCGGGGTCTCCTCGTCGATCACCGCGCCGAAGATGATGTTGGCATCCTCGTGGGCGGCCTCCTGGACCAGCGAGGAGGCCTCGTTCACCTCGTAGAGCGTCATGTCCGGGCCGCCGGTGATGTTGATCAGCACGCCCCGGGCGCCGTCGATGGAGACGTCCTCGAGCAGGGGGCTCGAGATCGCCGCGTAGGCGGCGTCCTTGGCCCGATCGTCTCCGACCCCGACCCCGGTGCCCATCAGGGCCATCCCCATCTCGTTCATGATGGTGCGCACGTCCTGGAAGTCGAGGTTGACGATCCCGTGGACCGTGATCAGGTCCGAGATCCCCCGCACGGCGTTCAGCAGCACCTCGTCGGCCAGCATGAAGGACTCCGCGATCGGAGTGTCCTTGCCGGCCAGGGCCAGCAGGCGCTGATTCGGAATCGTGATCAGGGTGTCCACCACCCGCTGCAGCTCATCCATGCCCTCTTTCCGCGTACCGGGAACGCATGCGGCCCTCGAAGGGGAAGGGCTTCGTCACCACGGCCACGGTGAGCGCGCCCACCTCGCGGCCGATCTCGGCGATGACGGGTGCTGCACCGGTTCCGGTGCCGCCTCCCAGCCCCGCGGCCACGAAGACCATGTCCGAGCCGATCAGCAGATCGCGGATCCTGTCCCGATCCTCCAGCGCCGCCGCCCGGCCCCGCTCGGGGTTCGCACCACATCCCAGGCCGCGGCTCACCTCGACGCCGAGCTGCACCTTGACCGGTGCGAGCTTGTGCTCCAGCGCCTGGGCGTCGGTGTTCGCGGCGACGAACTCCACGCCTCCGAGCTTGGCCCGGATCATGGTGTCGAGGGCGTTGCCGCCCGCGCCCCCCACGCCGATTACCTTGATCTTGGCTCGCAAGGCGCCGGCCTCCTCGAACTCGAGGAGATCCTCGCCGTCGTCCGGGCCCACCTCGAGCAGGTCGACAGACTCGGGGGCTCCCGAGCTCAGCTCGGGGCCCTGCGAACTCCGCCGTTCACGCGGATTGCGATTCTTCGGCGCCATCTCTCACCCCCCCGGGTCGATGCGCTGCTTTTTCAGCAATCTAACATCATTCGCATTGCTTTGCGCATGTTTGGGACGAAAAGTTGCGAATTCCTCCGCCCCCTCTCGGCTACTCGAACTCCCCGTAGAACCAGTCGCGCATCCGCTGCTTGACTCGGCGGAAGATCGAGTCGTCCCGGATCCGGAAGCGGCTCGTCGCGCGGCTGCAGCTCTGGGAGAATCCGTAGAGCACCAGCCCCACGCCGGTGGCGTACATCGGGACTGCGCACCACGTCCTGCAGTCCTCCCACGCGGGTGGGGGTGCCGGCTGCGGACCGGAGACTCGAAGATCTCCTCCGCCAGCTCCGCGATCCCGTTGAGGGCCGAGCAGCCACCCGTCAGCACCACGCCGGAGGGGATCCGATCGTCGAGGCCCGCCTTCACCAGCTCCTGCCGTGCCAGGGAGAGCACCTCGTCGATCCGCGGCTCGATCACCTCGCAGAGGATCTTGCGCGAGACCTCGCGTGGGCGCCGTCCCCCCACGCTCGGCACCGTGATCACGTCATCGCTTCCCAGGTAGCGCGCCGAGGCGACGCCGAAGCGCTTCTTGATGCGCTCGGCCTCTTCGAAGGGAGTGCGCAGTCCGACCGCGATGTCGTTGGTGATGTGGTAGCCGCCGAGTCCCAGCACCGATGTGTGTTTGATCGAGCCGTCGGCGAAGACCGCCAGGTCGGTGGTGCCGCCGCCAATGTCGATCAGGCATACTCCCAGGTCTCGCTCGTCACCGGCCAGGACCGCCTCCGCCGAGGCGAGGGGCTCGAGCACGATGTCCACGACGTTGAGCCCGGCCTTGTTCGCGCACTTCACGATGTTCTGGGCGCTGGTGACGGCGGCGGTCACGATGTGGATCTTCGCCTCCAGGCGGACGCCGCTCATTCCCAGGGGTTCCCGGATCCCGTCCTGGTCGTCGATGATGAACTCCTGGGGAATCACGTGGATGACCTCCCGGTCCATCGGGATCGCCACTGCCTTGGCCGCGTCGATCACGCGGCGCACGTCGTTGCTACCCACCTCCCGGTCCTTCACGGCGACGATGCCGTGGGAGTTGAAGCCCTCGATGTGTCCGCCAGCAATACCCGCGTATACCGACGAGATCTCGCAGTCCGCCATCAACTCCGCTTCTTCGACGGCCTGCTTGATGGAATCGACCGTGGCGTCGATGTCGACGACGACGCCCTTGCGCAGCCCCTTCGACGGGTGCGTGCCGATTCCGACGACATCGGCGCCATTCTCCGCGCGCTCCGCAACGATCGCGCAGATCTTGGTGGTACCGATGTCGAGGCCCACGATCAGATCGTCTTTGCGTGCCATTCCATTCACCCCCCTGATTGGGACGGCCGGATCATCCAGCGCGTCCTCCCTTGGACGGACCCGCGCCTCCGCGCGCACCCGTCGCCTCGTCTCCCGAAGGAGGCGGGCCGTCTCGGAAGATCACTCGACTTCCGAAACGCAAATCGATGGTCGAGGCTGGTCCCATCTCGGCGAGATCAGCCTTGAGAACCCATGCCAGCCGATCGAGCTTGGCCTCCAGATCCCCGCCGCCCAGCACCACCTTTCGTTCGCGGGAACCGAGCCGCAGCTCGGGAAGCGCGCGAGGATCGCCGCCTCCGACGCGAACCCGCCGGGCTGCGGGAAGCTCGCGCCTGTCGACGGCGCGTGCGATCTGCACACCCTGGGCGAGGAGGGGATGCGGCTGCTGCGGCTGCGCATCTTCGACACCGACGATGGTCGGATGCATCTCGCGGTCGACGCCGGTGGCGAATGCGAAGGGCGTGCCGCCCGAATCCACCAGCCACGCGGTCGACGGGGCTCCGATCTCCACGATCGCCGCCGCCTCGCGCTCGACGACAGACACCAGGAGCTTTCGGGACAAGAAGGGGGTGACCCGCGCCTCGGTGATCCATGGATGCGAGACCAGCCGCTCGGAGATCGCGGTCGGATCCAATGCCAGCGCCGAGGTGCCGGCGGCGACGCCAGACGCGCTGACCAGCTCCTCCGCGGCGACCCGGTGGACCCCGACCACCGAGGCGGTGTCCAGCACGAATTGCCGGGGCGCCAGTCGCGCGAGCACCGGCTCGAACAGGAAGGAACCGAGCAGGAGTCCCGCGACCGTCGCCGCCGCATAGGTGGACCAGCGCGTCAGGCGACGGGGCGCCGTAGCTCGGTCGGCTCGTTGGGTGCTCTTCTGCCTCATGCCCCTCTCCCCAGAATCTTTACCTCGGGCTCGAGAACGATCCCGGTGCGGACAATGAACCAGGGCTCTCGCCTTGGCGATCAGGGAGATCACGTCCGACGCAGTGGCGCCTCCGCTGTTCACGATGAAGTTTGCGTGAGTGGTGGAGATCTGGGCGCCGCCGATTCGTTCTCCCTTGAGGCCCGCTGCCTCGATCAGCTGGCCGGCAAAGCCCCCCGGCGGGTTCTTGAACACGGATCCACACGAAGGGAGGTCGAGTGGCTGGCGGCTCGCCCGCTCGGCGAGGAGCCGGTCCACCTCCGCCTTCACCTCGGCCCGAGTCGAGATGCGGACCTTGAAGAGCGCTGAAAGGATCACCGATCCCGGTGCCAGACCGCGCAGGGCGCGATAGCTGAAGCGCAGCAGCTGGCGTCCGAGATGGCGGATTCGCCTGCCGGTGGGACTCATCACCTCCAGCTCGCATACGACATCCTTCACCTCCCGGTGGCCGATGCCGGCGTTCATGGTGATCCATCCGCCCACGGTTCCGGGGATTCCGGCGCCGAACTCGAGGCCTGCCAGACCCAGGGTCTGGCAGAAGCGGGTGATCTGCTGGTGGGAGGCCCCCGATTCGCTGCGCACGAATCCACCGGGGCGTACACCGAGGCCGCGGAAACGGGAGAGCCGGAGCGCTACCCCGGCGAGCCCGTCGTCGCGCACGATGCTGTTGAATCCCCTGCCGATCACCGCGTGCGGCAGGCGATGGAGGGCGCAGACCCGCAGCACGCGGGCCAGTGCACCTCGATCGTCCGGCGTGACCATCGCGTCCACCGGTCCCCCGACGCCCAGCGAAGTGAAGCGCGACATGGGCACGTCGAAGCGCACCGCATCTCCGGCTGCTTCCTCGAGTTCTTCCCGTGCCGCGCCTTCGATCACGATGTCGCAGCCTCCAGCGCCGCGAGCAGCTGCGGTCCCACCGTCGAGATGCTGCCCGCTCCCAGCGTGATCACCATGTCGCCGTCCCTGAGCTCGGGGACCAGCACCTCGGACACCCGATCCAGATCGCGAACCAGCTGCACGCCGCGGTGACCGTGGGCGCGAATCGCGTCGACCAGGGCGGCGCTCTCGACCCCGGGGATCTTGGGCTCCCCGGCTGCGTAGATCTCCGTCAGCACCAGCAGGTCGGCGTCGTGGAAGGCGGAAGCGAAGTCGTCGAAGAGGTCGCGGGTCCGGGTGTAGCGGTGTGGCTGGAAGACGACCACGATCCGCCCCGAGTGAGTGCTCCTGGCAGCCGCCAGGGTGGCGACGATCTCCGTCGGGTGATGGCCGTAGTCGTCCACCACGCGGATGCTGCCCACCGCGCCCTTGTTCTCGAAGCGCCGCTCCACTCCGGCGAAGCTCTCCAGAGCCTCGGCTGCACTGTGGAAGGGCACCTCCAGCTCCAGCGCGACGGCGATGGTGGCCAGGGCGTTCTCGATGTTGTGGCGTCCCGGGAGCGGCAGGTGGACGGGCCCGAGCCGCTCGGTCCGGTGCCGCACGTGGAAGCGCGTGCCCCAGTGGTGAGCCTCCGGATCCGTCGCCACCAGGTCCGCCTGGGCCGAGAACCCATAGGTGGTGGCCCGCCGGGTCAGCTTGGGAAGGATCGACTGGACGCCCGGGTGGTCCAGGCAGAGGACCGAGAGACCCCAGAAGGGAATGCGGTTGGCGAAGGTCACGAACGCCTTCTGGATCGCCGCAAAGCTTCCGTAGTGATCGAGGTGCTCGGACTCGATATTGGTGATCACCGCGATCACCGGAGCCAGGCGCAGGAAGGAGCCGTCGCTCTCGTCCGCCTCGGCCACCAGAAGGTTTCCGGCGCCGAGCTTGGCGCCGGTGCGGTCCTCGCCAGAGCCCAGAACCCTTCCGCCGACGATGGCCGTGGGGTCGAGACCCGCTTTGTCGAGAACGTGAGCGATGAGAGAGGTCGTGGTCGTCTTGCCGTGAGTGCCCGCCACGGCGATGCCATCCTTGAGCCGCATCACTTCGGCGAGCATCTCGGCTCGGGGAATCACCGGAATGCGCCGGTCCTGCGCCTCGCCGATCTCGGTGTTGCCGGCGGGGACGGCCGAGGAGACGACCACCACGTCGGCGCTCCCCACGTTTCGGGAATCGTGGCCCTCGGCCACCTCGATTCCCAGTGACCGCAGCCTCGCCACGGTGGGACCCGCTTTGAGATCGGATCCCGTCACCCGGTAGCCCTGGTTGTGAAGCAGCTCCGCGAGACCGCACATGCCGATGCCGCCAATTCCCACGAAGTGGACCTGTTCGATCCCCCGAATCCTCCCCGTCATCACCCCTCTCTTTCGTGGCTTTCCGTCGCCAGCAGCGAACGGCATTCCTCGATGATCCGATCCGACGCCTCCGGTCGCGCCAGCTTCGAAGCGTTCTCGCCCATGCGTCGCAGCTGCGACGGGTCGCGGAGCAAGGCCTCGAGCGCCTCCTGCAGCGTGTCCACCGTCAGGGCGCGTGAGTCGAGCACCCGCGCAGCGTCGGCCTTCTCCAGCTCGCGGGCGTTGGCGAACTGCTCGCCTCCGCCCACGTGGGCGAGAGGAACGAGCAAGGAGGCCCGGCCCGCCAGAGCGAGCTCTGCCACCGAGATCGCTCCGGCGCGGCAGAGGACCAGGTTCGCCCAGCGGTAGCGTGACGGCATGTCGCGCTCGAAGGCGATCACCTCCGCCTGGAGAGCTGTCTCCGCGTAGGCCGCTTCGACGCGATCCCGGTCCGCCTCGCCGGTCTGATGCACGATCTGGATCCGAGCCGGATCGAGCTTCGGCAGGGCCTCGATCATCACTTCGTTGATCTGCCGGGCCCCCTGACTTCCGCCGAAGATGAACAGGTGCACCGGGTCCGTCACCGCTGCGTCGGCCTCACCGCGCCGCGCCTCCACCGAAGCGCCGTCCGACGGCGGTCGCGTCGCGCGGCAGCCCGCGTCCCGGAACTCCGAAATCAGGCTCTTGCGCAGCGGTACACCGACCACGCGGATCCGCTCCTCCCCCGCCTTGGACGCGAGGGCACCCCGGGTTCCCTCGAATCCCACGAAGACGCGGCGGGCGAACCGCGCGAGCATCCGGTTTGCGGCTCCCGGAGTCGCGTCGGTATTGACCAGCACCATCGGCGTACCGGTTGAGGAGTGCGGCCAGGACGCTGGGGACCGAGGCGTAGCCTCCCACGGAGATCACCAGGTCGGCGCCGAACTCGCGGAGGCCGCGACCGGCCTGGAAGGTCGCCCCGAGCAGGGCGAAGACCGCGCGGATCTGCTCGAAGACGCCCCGGCCGACGATCGGACGGGCGTCCAGGGCCAGAAGCTCGAATCCGGAGTCCGGAACCAGCCGCGTCTCCAGTCCGCGGCGGGTTCCGATGAAACGGACCCGTTCGCCGGCTTCGCGGATCACCTCGCCGAGGGCGAGGGCCGGTGTCACGTGCCCCCCGGTTCCACCCCCCGCGATGATCCACCGGTAGCTCATACCTGCACCAGCCCCCGTGGAACCGCGCCCTGCACCGCTCTTTGCCCCACCGACGCCTGGCTTCGAGCGACACTGATCAGTATGCCCACCGCCAGACAGGAGACGAGGAGCGAGCTGCGCCCGTAGGAGAGCAGGGGCAGCGTGAGCCCCTTGGTGGGAGCCACCCCCATGACCACGGCGGCGTTGATCAACGCCGGTACCGTGAGCAGTCCCGTCATTCCGAAGGAGAGCAGCATGGCGAAGCGCTGGCGGCAGCGCAGTGCGATCCGCACCCCCACCACCAGAAGCGCCGCGAAGGCGCCCAGGACCACCAGGACGCCGAGCAGTCCGAGCTCCTCGGAGATCACCGCGAGGATGAAGTCCGTGTGTGCCTCCGGGAGATAGAAGAGCTTCTGACGCCCATCGCCGAGACCCTCCCCGAAGAGTCCACCTCGCCCGAAGGCCACGAAGGACTGGACCAGCTGATAGCCCTGCTCCTGGGAGGTGTCCCAGGGCTTGAGGAAGCCGATCCAGCGGCGGAAGGCGTAGGGATTGAGAATGCTGTAGGCGGCGACTCCGATGCTGGCGAGGACCGCGGGGGCCGCCAGGGCGCGCAGCGGGGCTCCCGCGATGAAGAGGACCAGGCCCGCCAGGCCGAGGAGCAGCACGGCGTTGCCGAGATCCGGCTGGAACACGCAAAGCGCGGCCGGAACGCCCGCCAGGGCGATCGCGATGCCGAAGCGCGAGACCGGAACCGGCGCGTGGCCGTCGCGCCGCGAGAGCACCACGGCGACGGCCATCACCGTCGCGAGCTTCGCCAGCTCCGCCGGCTGGAAGGCGCTCCCGATGCCGGGGATCGGAAGCCATCGCTGCGCGCCGTTGACGCGGACGCCCGCGAACAGGGTGGCCACCAGGAGCAAGAGGACCAGAGCCCAGAGGGGGAGGGCGATCGCGTGCCACGCGCGAAGCGGAAGCCGCGAGGCGATCAGCGCCAGCACTCCCCCCATCAGGACCGCGCTCAGCGTGGCGGAGGAAGTAGGGCGGGATCGCGTTCGCCCGCGGAAAGGGGGGCGGTGGCGCTGAACACCATCACCATTCCCAGGCCTGCGAGGACGACGACACAGCCGAAGACGGCTCCGCTGAGCTCGCGGCTCTCCGGGCTTCGCCCGGCGCTGCCTCGCTCTTTGCGCGCTCTGCCCGTCCAGATCGCCCGGCCCCGCCTCTGCTCGCCCTCGGTACGCGTTGCGCGGGGCCTCGCCGCCTGCCTCGGGGTCCTGGTCTTCCGGCGTGAGGTCATCGCTCTCGCCTCTCCGGCAACGCGTGGACGAGCTTCATGAACTGGTCGCCGCGGTCTTCGAATCCCGTGAACTGGTCGAAGCTCGCGCAGGCCGGCGCCAGGACGACCACGTCGCCGGGCTCCGCCAGCGAGCCGAGCGCGATGGACAGCCTCCTCGAGGGTCTCGACGAGCTCGAAGGGGACGCGGTCGGTGAGCGCCCCGGCGATCTTCTCGGCGGCCTCTCCGATCAGCAGGGCAGACCGGACCCTTCCCCGCGCCGCTTCGGCGAGCGCCTCGAAGGACAGCCCCTTGTCCCTGCCGCCAGCGATCCAGATGACCGGTGCCTGCTGACTCGTGAGTGCAGCCAGGGCGGCTCCCGGGTTGGTCGCCTTCGAGTCGTTGATCCACTCCACGCTCCCGATCCTGCGGACCAGCTCGCCTCGATGGGGAAGACCCTTGAAGCTCGCGAGGGCGCGGGCGGCCTTGGACGGGTCGGCACCCACAGCGGACGCAGCCAGCAGCGCCGCCAGAGCGTTCTCCCGATGGTGCCCGCCGCCCAGCTGGACTCCCTCGAGAGTCAGGCGGATGTCCTCTCCGCCAGCTCGCAGAACGATGGCGTCGCCATCCCACCAGGCGCCGCTCTCGCTGGGCGTGAATCGTCGGAAGCTGCGGATCTCGGCGCGGATCCCCGGCTGGAGAGCCGTGACCCGGGGGTCGTCCCCGTTCAGCACGGCGACATCCTCCGCCTCCTGCCTGGCGAAGATGCGCCGCTTCGCCGAGATGTATTCCTCCAGGCTGCCGTGTCGGTCGAGATGGTCCTCGCTCAGATTGAGCAGCACGGAGACGCGGGGCCGGAAAGCGTCGGTCGTCTCCAGCTGGAAGGAGGAGACCTCGAGGACGGCGACGTCGATGGGTCGACCCACCAGGCCGAGGGCGGGCTCGCCGATATTTCCAGCGGCCAGCGCGCGCAGCCCCGCGGCTCGCAGCATCCCCTCGACCAGGCACACGGTGGTCGACTTCCCGTTGGTTCCGGTGACCGCGACGACCGGGACCGCGAGCGCGCGGAAAGCGAGCTCCACGTCGCCCCAGGCCCGGCGGGCGCAGGCCCGGTAGCGCTCTTGCGGAACGCCGGGGCTCGGCACCACCAGGTCGAAGTCCGCCGCGTCGGGGAATGGCTCGCCCAACCGCAGTGTGACGCGGGGCGGAATCTCTTCCAGGCCTTCGAGCTGGCTCGCCGGCCGCTCGTCCACGGCCACCACTTCGGCGCCCTGGGATGCACAGAACGAAGCCGCGCTCCTCCCCGAAATCCCGAGGCCCAGTACCAGCACCCGCTGTCCTGAGAGGTCGTTCATCAGCGCAACTTCAACGAGGAGAGGGCGACCAGGGCGAGAATGATCGCGACGATCCAGAAGCGAACCACGATCTTCTGCTCCGCCCAGCCGATCTGCTCGAAGTGATGGTGGATGGGAGCCATCCGAAAGACCCGCTTGCCGGTGAGCTTGAAGGAGATCACCTGGATCATGACCGAGAGGGTCTCGGCCACGAAGATTCCTCCGACCACGGCGAGCAGGATTTCCTGGCGAATCACGATGGCGATCGCGCCCAGTGCCCCACCGAGTGCGAGAGAGCCGACGTCTCCCATGAAGAGCTGGGCCGGATAGGTGTTGAACCAGAGGAAGCCGAGGCCGCCTCCCACCAGGGCGCCGCAGAAGATCGCCAGCTGGCCGCTCCCGGCCACGTACTTGATGGCCAGGTAGTCGGCGATGACCGAATGTCCGGCGGCGTAGGCCAGGATCAGAAAAGTTCCCGCTGCGATCATCACCGGCCCGATCGCCAGTCCGTCGAGGCCGTCGGTCAGATTCACGGCATTGCTGGCGGCTACGATCACCAGCGCCGCCAGGGGGACGTAGATCCAGCCGAGGTGGGGTGTGAAGTTCTTGAAGAAGGGGACCGCCAGCTCCCTGTCGAAATTGGGGTCGGTGTAGATCAGCAGCGCCACGCCGAAGGCCAGCAGGAACTGCCAGAAGAGCTTGGAGCGCGCACGGATGCCGTCGCTGTGCCGCTGCTTGACCTTGCGGTAGTCGTCGATGAAGCCGAGCAGGCCGTAGCCGATGGTGAGCCCCAGCACGATCCACACGGCGCGGCTCTCCAGGTTCGCCCAGAGCAGAACCGAGACGCTCAGCGAGACCAGGATCAGCAAGCCACCCATGGTGGGCGTGCCTTCCTTCTCCTGGTGATCCGGTCCGATCTCGCGGATCGGCTGGTCTACCCTGCAGGCGAGCCAGGGAGCGGATCAGCGGCGGGCCCAGCAGAAAGGACAGGAACAAGGCGGTCAGCGTGGCCGCAGCGGTGCGGAACGTGATGTATCGGAACACGTTGAAGGCGCCGATGGTTTCCGCCAGCGGATAGAGCAGGTGATACAGCATCTACTGCGGATCTCCCGCGCGCGAGAGCGCTTCCACCACCCGCTCCATCTGCATCGAGCGCGACCCCTTGACCAGAACCCAGTCGTCTCCCTGCAGGATCCGCCGGAGCTCTCCGCTGGTTTCGTCATGACTGGTGCCCACGTGCACGCGGTCCGGATCCATTCCGGCTTCGGTCGCGCCTTCGGCGATCTCCGCGGCGAACTCTCCCAGCGCGAAGAGGAAGTCGAGTCCCAGCTCGGCGACCAGAGCCCCGGTAGCCCGGTGGGCGGCGCCTGCGGAGCTTCCCAGCTCTCCCATGTCGCCGAGCACCGCCACCCCTCGGCTCTTCCCTTTGAGCTCGGTCAGACTCCGGAGCGCCACTTCCATGGACTGGGGATTCGCGTTGTAGGTGTCGTTGATCAGGATGATGTTGCGCGGCAGGGAGACCCGCTCCATCCGTCCGCTCATCGGCTGGTAGCGCGCCAGTCCCTCGGATACGGACGCCAGAGGGGCGCCCGCCGCCAGGGCGGCGGCGCTCGCCGCCAGCGCGTTCCACACCGTCGGCTCACCGAGACCGGCCACGTGGACCGGCACATGGTCCGTATCGGTGACGAGGTCGAAGGCAAAGCCGCGCTCCCCCAGCGAGGTGATCCGTTCGGCGCGGACTTCGGCCTCGGCGTGCTGTCCGAAGCGCAGAATGCGGGCGCGCGTGCGCTCTGCCTGGGCCATCACGCGGTGATCGTCGGCGTTCAGAACCGCAACGGCGTCCTCGTCGAGGGCGGCGATCAGGTCTCCCTTCTCGGCGGCGATCTCGTCGCGGGAGCCCAGGAACTCGATGTGAGCCGTTCCCACGTTCGTCAGCACTGCGACGTTGGGGCGGGCGATGGCCGCCAATGAAGCGATCTCGCCGCGATGATTGGTGCCGAGCTCCACGACCAGGGTGCGGTGGTCGGCTTCACGCTCCAGCAGCGTCAGAGGGAGGCCGAATTCGTTGTTCAGATTTCCGCGATTCTTGAGGCAGGTGCCCGATTGGGAGAGGATCGCCGCGCACATTTCCTTGGTGGTGCTCTTTCCGTTGCTGCCGGTGATGGCGACGAGGGGTCCCTCGAAGCCGCGACGGTGTCCGGCGGCCAGGGCGCCCAGGGACCGGGTCGTGTCATCGACGGCGATGACCAGAGGCGCAGACTTCGCGGCGACGGACAGCGCGCGGCCACGTTCGACCAGGAGCCCGGCGGCGCCCGACGAGCAGGGCGCCCTCGACGAAGAGATGGCCGTCGTGGGTGGGACCCTGGATGGCGACGAAGAGCTGGTCGGGTGCGACGGTGCGGGAGTCGATCGATACACCGTCGAAGCGCGCGGTCTCCTCGCCTTGGAGCAAGTCGCCACCGGTCCAGTCGACGACATCGCGGGCCAGGAAGGAGACGCTCATGGGCTTCGTCTCCCCAGCGCCCGTAGCGCCTCCACGCGATCGTCGAAGGGCAGCTTCTCCCGGCCGATGATCTGGTAGTCCTCGTGCCCCTTGCCGGCGAGGACCACGGTATCCTCCGGCCGCGCGATGCCGAGGGCGAGCCCGATTGCCTCCCTGCGGTCCACCACCAGCGCATAGGAGCGCTCGGTCCGATCCAGCTGCGATCCATCCACGCGGCGGAGCTCCGCCAGGCCCTCCTCCACGTCGGAGAGAATCGCGAGGGGGTCCTCCGTGCGCGGGTTGTCGCTGGTCGCGATCGCCCGGTCGCTGCAATCTGCCACGGCCTTCGCCATCGACGGCCGTTTCGATCGGTCGCGGTCACCACCGCAGCCGAAGACGGTGATGAGCCGTCCAGCGGCCAGGGGTCGTATCGTCCGCAGCAGCTTTTCGACCGCATCCGGTGTATGGGCGTAGTCCACCAGGATGGTCGGGGCGTTCTCGACCTCCGCGCCCACCCGCTCCGTCCGTCCTGGGACCTGCGTGCAGCTGGCGACGCCGCGGGCGATCTGGTCCGGTTCGATTCCAAGGGCGACCGCCACACCGACGGCCACGGCCATGTTCTCGACGTTGAAATCCCCGACCAGGGGCAGGTCGACCTCGAGCGGGCCCGAGGGCAGGCGAAGCGTGGCCCTGGTTCCGTCGAGACTCACCTCCGCCCTCTCCACCCGGATCTCCGCGGGGGTGTCGGCTCGGCGCGAGACGCGGATCGTCCGGGCGCCGGCCTCGCGGGCGGCCTCGAGAAAGGCCTCCGCCCTCGGGTCGTCCAGATTCACCACCGCGCTCGCGTCGGAAGCGAGGAAGTCGCGGAACAGGAGGGTCTTCGCCTCCAGGTAGGAGTCCATGGTCTCGTGAAAGTCCAGGTGCTCCGGGGTGAGATTCGTCACCGCGCCCACCTCGAAGCGGCAGCCCTCCACCCGTCCCAGGGAGAGGCCGTGAGAGGACACCTCGAGCGCGGCAGCCGAGATGCCGCTGGTGCACATGGCGCGCAGGGTGCGCTGGAGATCGAGGCTCTCCGGCGTCGTGTTCACCGTCCGCTCCCGGTGGTCCCCGTACCGGATCTCCACGGTGCCGATGATTCCCACGTCGATTCCGGCCGCCTCGAGGATCGACTCGATGAGGAAGGTGGTGCTGGTCTTGCCGTTGGTGCCGGTCACGCCGATCAGCCGGAGCTCGTCCGCCGGGTCTCCGTAGAAACGCCGCGCAATCGGCGCCAGGGCGCGTCGCGTATCGGGAACCGAGACCACCGTCCGTCCCTGCGACCCGAGACCCTCGGGTGTCGCTTCCACCAGAAGTGCCGCGGCTCCCAGCTCCAGGGCCTGGGCCAGGTATTCGTGGCCGTCGTGGTTCTCCCCGCGCAAGGCGACGAAGAGGTCCCCCGGCGAGACGCCTCGAGAGTCGTAGGTCACGCCCCGGATGATCGGGTCGTCGTCGCCGGAATCGCGGAGTCGCGGAGCCAGGTGGGGGGGAGGGCGTCGAGAAGCGCCGAGAGTCGCATCAGCCGTCTTCTCCACGGGGTGCGAAGCGAACACTCACCCGCCGCGTGGCTCCCGCGAGGATCGTTCCCGGTGCGGGATACTGTGAAACGGCGCGTCCTCGTCCCTGCATCTCGACCTCGAGTCCGATTCGCGTCGTGGCCCGCTTCACCTCGTCGGTGCTGAGACCGCTGAAGTCCGGCAACAGCAGCCGGTCGTCCAGGGTCACGATCATCAGGGCGGGTTGCGGCTTCTTCTTGCTTCGGGTCGGGGGATGGCTTGCCTTCTTTGCCCGCGCCGGCTTGCTGGCTTTCCGCGGCGCATCCGGGTCGGGCTGGATGCTGGCGGTGCGGGGCAGCGTCAGCTTGGGCTGGGTCAGGATTCCGTGCCGGACCAGGTGGCCCGCGGCGACCCGGGCGAAGAGCGGTGCCGCCGTGGCACCGCCCGAGTGGGCGAGACCCGCGGGCTCGTCGAGCATGACGACGATGACGATCCTCGGATCGTCTGCCGGGGCAACGCCCGCGAACCAGGCGAGATAGCTCTCCGTGGAGTAGGTACCCGTCGCGGCATCGAGCTTCTGGGCGGTTCCCGGTCTTTCCGGCGACCCGCACGCCCTCGAGGGCGGCGCGCCGGCCGGTGCCCTCGGCGCTCACCACCGTCTCCATCATTTGCAGCACCGCATCGGCCACCTCGGTTCGGACCGCCCGCCGCGCCGGAGCCGGGTCCGTGGCCTTCCAGGATCCACCGGCCTCGCGTCGCGCGGCCACCAGCCGCGGCTGCAGCCAGAGACCGCCGTTGGCGAGCGCCGCCGTCGCCGCCGCGATCTGGACGGCCGTGACTCCGATTCCCTGGCCGTAGGAGATGGTGGCGTGATCGACCTCGCGCCACTTCCGCCAGCTCCGCAGCAGACCGGCCGATTCCTCGGGGAAGCCGCTCCCCGTCGGCGCACCGAATCCGAAGCGGCGCAGGGTATCGAAGTGCGCCTCGCGTCCCACCGCGAAGCCGATCTTTGCGGCACAGATGTTGCTGGAGACGCGGAGCACCCCGGCCAGGTCGATCACGCCGAAGGGCTTGCGGTCCCGCAGCGTCTTGCCCCGGATCCGAAAGAACCCCTTCTCGCAGTCGATTTCGTCTTCCCTTGACACGGCGCCGTGTTGGAGCGCCGCGGCGACCACGAAGGGTTTGAGGACGGACCCGGGCTCCATCGCGTCGAGAAAGGCGCGGGAGCGGGTCGCCGGGTAGGGGGTGGTGCGGAACCGGTTCGGATCGAAGCTGGGTAGCTCGGAGAGGGCCAGGATGTCTCCGGTCCGGGGATCCAATGAGACGACGGAACCGCGCCGGGCGCCGGTGACTGCGATCACCTCCTCGAGGGATTCGTCGATCTCCGCCTGGAGCGTCGCGTCGAGGGTGAGGGCGACGTCTCCCCCGGCCGCGCTGCGGGGATCGAGGCCAGAGGCCACCAGCAGCTGGCCATGTGCGTCGCGCTCCACGGTGATCAGCTGCGCCTTGCCGCGCAGCCAGGAATCCTCCTTCTGCTCGATTCCTCGAGTCCCCTCGCCGTCGATGTTCGCGAAGCCGAGCACGGGGCCGGCGAGCTCGCGGTGGGGATAGGCACGGCGGGGCTCCGGGATGATTCCCACTCCCGGGAGCGCGAGGGCACGGACGGCCTCGGCCTGTTCGGGGCGGATCCAGCGCTTGACGTAGATGAAGGGCGAGTTCGTCTCCAACCGCCTGCGCACCGATGCGGTGTCGCTGCCGAGCGCTCGGGCGATGGCCCTGGCCGTCTCCTCGTCATCGGCGATCGCGGCTCGGGTCGCGTACACGGACGGAGCCGAGACGGTCACCGCCAGCTCGGCGCCCGAGCGGTCCACGATCAGACCTCTGGCAGCCGCCAGGCGAAGGGTCCCCGCGTTCTGTCTCCTGGCCAGCTCGGGACCGCGCGGATCGATCATCGCGAGCTGGGCGGCTCGCACCGCCAGAAGCGCAAAACAGCCGAGCAGAACGGCGCAGGCGACGCGCAGCCGCAGGCCGGATCTGCCCAGGTCTTCCGATCTCATGGTGCGGTTTCGACTTGCTCCGTCGCCGGGACGGAGAGCTGGATGACGCGTTCCGGGCGGGCGAAGCCCTGCTTCGTCGCCAGCTCGCGCAGTCGGGTCGGATCGCGCAGCTCGCGGAGCTCCACCGTGATTTCGCGCTGGCTCGCGAGGAGTTCCGTCTCCTCGGTGACGGCGGCCGAGAGCTGGTAGCGGAGCCGCAGGATCGAGACGCGCAGGGATGCGACCATCAGGGCCGCAGCGAGCGTACCCACCGTGATTGCGATCCAGGGTCGCAGAGGTCTTCGGCCTCGCGAGCGGAGGCTGCGCGAAGTCGCGCCCGACCGTGTCGGAATCGCGATCCGAGGAGTCCGAGAGCGGCCTCGAGGAAGCGTCCGGCGGCGGCTCTTCCGCGAACAGCTGAGCCCTCTGTCTCGCCCAGGCCTTGTTCACGCCGCCTCCCGGATTCTCTCGGCCGCCCGCAGACGGGCAGATCGCGACCTGGGATTGCGGGCGAGCTCATCCGGGCCCGGCCGGACCGGTTTGCGGGTCAGCTGGCGCAGCCGCGGCGTGCGCCCGCAGGTGCAAACCGGCGCCTTCGGTGAGCAGATGCAGCCCCGCTCCAGTGCGCGGAAGCGCTGCTTCACCATGCGGTCCTCGAGCGAGTGATAGGCGATGACTGCGATCCGCCCTGCCGGGGCGAGCAGTTCGGTCGCTTCCTCGATCCCCACTGCGAGCGCGTCCATCTCATCGTTCACAGCGATGCGGAGCGCCTGGAATACCAGGGTCGCGGAGTGATGCCGGCGGCCGCCGCCCACCCGGGCCTCGCGAATCACGCGCAGCAGATCGGCGGCGGTGCGCAAGGGGTCTCGGTGACGCTTCTCGACGATGGCCCTGGCCAGGCGCTTGGATCCGGGCAGCTCGCCATAGCGACCGAACCAGTCGGCGAGCGTCTTCTCGGAGGCCGTGGCGAGGAGGTCTGCGGCCGTCAGCTTCGACCGCCGGTCCATGCGCATGTCGAGGGGCGTCGACTCGGCGGTGTCATCGGAGAAGCGAAACCCCCGCTTCGGTTCGTCCAGCTGCGGCGAAGAGACGCCCAGGTCGAACAACACACCGTCGACCCGGGAAATTCCGAGCCTCGAAAGCGCCTGCCGCAGGTCCCGGAAGGAGGTTCGCACCAGCTGCACCCGATCTCCGAAGCGACGCACCCTGTGTTCCGCCTGCCGGAGCGCCTCATCGTCCTTGTCGAGACCAATCAGCCGCCCGTCCGGCGACGTTCTTTCCAGGATGGCCTCGGCGTGTCCCCCGAAACCGACCGTTGCGTCCACCACCAGTTGCACCTGGCCGGGCCCCGAGAAGTGTGAGGCACTCCTCCAAGAGGACCGGCTGGTGGAGAGCTCGGCTGGTCACCCTTCGCGGTGCGGGGCATTTCCCGCTCTTGCTGTCTCGAAATGCATTCGACGTCGCGAGTCGGAGGAGTCGGGGTGCTCCGGAGCGCCTACGCCGCATGCGCGGGTCACGCCCCCCAACGATTGCCGCGCGCCGCAGGCCGGCGCTCCGGAGACACCCCATCCTCTCACCCGGGGGAGATCACTCCCCCGGACCCCCCAACGTGAATCCTCCTACACACCGAGCTCCGCCAGGACCGAGGAGATCTCGTGAGACCGCTCGCGGGTCTCCTGGAGCTCCTCGTCGAAGCGTGCCTTGTCCCAGATCTCGATCCGCTTGCCGACGCCCGCGATGATGACTTCCTTCTGCAGACCAGCGTGCTCCCGCAGGTGCGGAGGGATCAGCACCCTCCCCTGAGCGTCGATCGGCGATTCCACCGCTCCCGAGATGTACAGCCGCCGGAACGATTGGACTTCCGGATGTATCTGTGACATGGTTTCGAGACGGCGTTCGATTTCGAGCCAGTGGTCGTGGCCGTAAAGCCCCAGGGCTGGACAATCCGCCAAGTTGGTGAGGAAGGGGGGCCGATCGTTCTCCGCTTGGAGCTCCACTCTCAATCCCGCCGGGATGCTGATGCGCCCTTTCGCATCCATCGTATGAGCAGATCGGCCTCGCGCCATTGATGGGGTCCCGACGACTGAATTCCCCGATTTTGGGCATTTATCCCACTCGCACCCACTTCATCCCACTTCGCCTCTTATAGAGGCTCCGCTCGCAATTTCCAAGCACAAATCCTTGAATTTGTTTAATTTTCGATTTTTTTTTCGGCACCACAAGATATGGGGTTGTTTCCCAGCGTAGGCTACTAGATCCAGGGGCGAAAAGACCGCGCAGAGACCTGGTTTCAGCTACCAGGCGCCGAGGTCCGGGTAACGCCGTCCCGTGAACGCTGATCACCAGCCCCACCAGCTTCGACAGGAGACTCCCATCGGGTGCCTCGACGGGTCCGGGGAGGCTTGGAGCCTCGGGCGGGAGGGTGGCGTCGAGAACGGCGCCGGTTCCCTCGCGAAGCCCCGAGAGGGCATATCCCCCCTCCAGGAAGTAGGCGAGCCGGCCGCCGCAGACCTCGATCGGCCAGGCTTCGCACGATCGATGCCATCGCGGCGAAGCCCTTCTCGCCAACCCGCATCCCCGCCGAGGGGATCGTCGCGGTGGGCGTCGAAGCCCGCGGAGACCAACAGGATCTCCGGACGGAATGCCAGGGTCACGGGCACCAGAATCCGCTGGAGAACGCCCAGGTACACCTCGTCGTTGCAGCCGGCGGGAAGAGGTACGTTGACGGTGGCACCTTCGCCGCGTCCGCTTCCGGCCTCGTCGAAGGCTCCCGTGCCGGGATAGAAGGGATACTGGTGCGTCGAGAAGTAGAGCAGGTTCGGATCTTCCTCGAAGCTCCGTTGGGTACCGTTGCCGTGGTGGACATCCCAGTCGAGGATCAGGATCCGCTCGATCCCCTCCTCGGCCCGGAGGGCCGCGGCGGCGATGGCAACGTTGTTGAACAGACAGAATCCCATGGCCCGGTGGGCCTCGGCGTGGTGACCCGGCGGGCGCACCGCCGCCAGCCCGGCGCTCAGGTCGCCCCGGGCGACGGCTCGGGCCAGCTCGATGCTGCCCCCCGCGGCGAGGCGGGCCACCTCGAGGCTCCGGGGCGAGACGTAGGTGTCCGGATCCAGCTGGGTGGGAGCCCGCGCTCACCGCCGCCGAGATCGACTCCAGGTGCGCGCGCTCGTGGATCCGCAGGATTTCCTCGTCTTCGGCCTGCCGGGGCGCCAGAGCCGAGAGGGATTCGGCACGGCCGGCGATCGCCTCCTCGACGGCGGCGAGCCGATCGGGCCGTTCCGGATGTCCCTCCGGCGCGCTGTGCTCGCGGTACCGCGAATCCTGGATGATGCCGACGCTGCGGGTGACTCCCATACGCTCCGATGGTATCTGAGTGGGAGCAGGACGGCCCAGGCAGCGAGATTCTCGGACCCGAACCGAGCCGTAGCGTAGCGACCCAGGAGGACGCCTCGAGCAGATGCGGAAGCCCGCCAACGTCGCCATGACCGGCCTTGGGACTTTTCTGGGGAGGCGTCTCGCCGAGCGCCTGGCGGCGACCCAGAGCGAGATCGGTTTGATCGGTGTCGACCTGCGCCGGCCCTACGGTCTCAGCACCCGGGTTCGCTTTCACCCGGTGGATCTGACCATCCCGACGGCGGACGGACATCTCGCCGAGATCTTCCGCAAGGAAGAGGTGGACACGGTCGTTCACACGGCCTTCCGCCGCGAGCCCACCTCGAACCTGGAAGAGGATCACGAGCTCGAGACGATCGGTAGCCTGCACATCCTGAATGCCTGTGCCGCCGCAGGGGTCCGGCGCCTGGTGGTGGCCTCGACGACCATGGTCTACGGGCCACGGCCCGACAACCCGAACTTCCTGACCGAGTCCCATCCGCTTCGCGGCCATCCCGATGCACATTGTGTGGTCAACCGGGTCGAGATGGAGAATCTGGTGGCCGACTGGGCGGCGGCGCACCCGGGCACCCGCGTCACGGTCCTGCGGCCCTGCTGGATCATGGGTCCCGACTACCTGGATTCGGTGGTGCGCTACTTCTCGCGCCCCGTCGTCCCGACGCTGCTGGGTTACGATCCTCTGATCCAGTTCGTCCACGAGGACGACTGCCTCCACGCTTTCGAGACGGCCACCCTTCGCAATCATCCCGGTGTCTTCAACGTCGTCGGACGGGGCGTCCTTCCGCTCTCGACGATCCTGCGGGCCGGCGGCAAAGCGACTTCTGCGGGTCCCGGCAGCGATCCTGTATCGCTTGCGCTACTACCCCAGTCGGGCTCAGACGGGAGACCCACCGGAGGGCTTCTACGACTATCTCCGCTATCTCTGGGTAGCCGACGGCGAGCGGGGCTGGGCCGCCTTCGGGGAGCCGGAATACAGCACCCGGGAGGCCTGGATGTCCTTCGTTTCCTCCCGTCGCATGCGTCGCTACCGCTGAGGTCCGAGCAGGTGGGAGAAGGTTCCGACATCGACCCGGCCGACCAGACCTCTTCGAGGCGACGGCGCCAGAGCGGCGGGGAAGATCCGGATCGGGAGTGCGGTGATCTCCTCTCCGGCGCCCTTCTCGATCTGCGCCAGGAGATCCGCTCGCGCTTCGATGCGCAGACCGCTGTCGGCGACGCCGAGAGCAGGGAACCCGCGAACTGGGTCGCACTCGTCGACGAGCTGCGTCGCCGCACCCCGACCCTGGGGATGACCGAGCGTTCCGGTCACGTGGACGATTTCGGACTGGATGAGCAGACCATCCGCCACGCACGTCCCTTGCTGGAGTACCTGCGCAGCCAGTACTGGCGGGTGGATGTCGCGGGCATCGAGCAGCTTCCCACCGAAGGCCCCGTGATGTTGGTGGCGAACCGCTCCGGAATTCTTCCCTATGACGGCTTGATGATCTCCCATGTGGTGGCGGAGTCGCTGTCGGAGCGCCGCCGGCCGCGTTTTCTGGTGGCGGACTGGCTGATCACGCTCCCCTTCGTGCAGCCCTACCTGGCACGCCTCGGTGGCGTACGGGCGTGTCGCGAGAATGCCGATCGACTGCTGCGCACGGGCCGCTCGGTGGTGGCCTTTCCCGAGGGCTTGAAGGGCGCGGGCAAGGTCTTCCGTCAGCGCTATCGGCTGAAGCGCTTCGGCCGGGGCGGTGTGGTGCGTGTCGCGATCGAAGCGGGCATCCCCATGGTTCCCGTCGCGGTGATCGGGGCCGAGGAGGCGCATCCGGTTCTCTTCAAGATGGAGACGCTTGCGCGGAGCATCGGCGTCTCCTTCATTCCCGTGACGCCAACGTTTCCGCTGCTCGGTCCTCTGGGCCTGCTACCGCTTCCCTCGAAGTGGTCGATCCGTTTCGGCGCCCCGATCGAGACCGAGCACCTCGGTGCCAAGACGGCTCAGGATGAGCTGCTGGTCTCGCGGATGACCGAGGAGCTCCGCTCCGAGATCCAGGGCATGGTGGACGTGGATCTCCACGCGCGTGTCGGAGTCTGGGGCTAAGCCCGCTTTTCTCACCAGCTCGCTACTGCGGGCTAGCTCGATTCGCCGCTCTTCGCGGCCTTGCGGGTGGTCGCCGGGGGCCGTTGCGAGTCGTCCAGGGACTCGATGGCTTTGGTCACGCGATCCAGGCGCTGGTTCAGCGCTTCGATATCCGAGCGCCGGGGCAGGTCGAGCGCCTTGAAGACCCGCTCGATGGTGCGCTGTACCACCCGATCCATGTCCGGCGGTGTGAAGGCGATCCAGTCCCGCCCGGCAGCCATCCTCGCCTTCCTTGGTTCCGATCAGCCGGCGCATGTTCTGCTGGAAGTCGTCGAGTCCGTCGGAGGCGTCACCCATGCTCCGACGCAGAGCGCCGTAGAGGGCGTCGCCGCCCCGCTGGACCAGCTCCGAGAGAAGATTTCCCGGCACGGCGCGATTGGACCGCTCCGTGTCGACGAGAATCTGGGAGAGGGTGACCGAGGTGATGTCCTCTCCGCTCTCGTTGTCGATGACCTGGACCTCCTCGTCTTCTTCGAGGAGCTCGGCGATCCCCTTCAGGGTGATGTACCGGCTGGTCTGGGTGTTGTAGAGCTTGCGGTTTGCGTACCGCTTGATGAGAACGGCCATGACCGGCGAAACCTAGCAGAGGGTGCCGCGCCGCGTCATCCCTCGACCGGAACCCGCCGCACCCGGGTGCTGCGGCGCGAGCGCCCCGCCCCTGTCGATCGCCTGGTCCTGGGCGTCACCGGCGTTTCCTCCTCGGAGGACTCCGTCGGCTCCTGCCCTCTGGAGCTGATCTCCCAGAGGATCTCGCGCACCCCGAGGAATGCGCGCAGTACCGAGCGGGCATTCGGGTCTTCGCGGCTTCGCTCCTCCCAGCGCGCGATCTCCGCGTCAAGAGCGTCGAACAGTGCGCTGAGGAGGTTGGATCCGAGCTGCGAGTCCTCAGGAGCGACGAGACCCCGCAGCTCTTCCAGGCCTCTGGAGAGAGGCCCGAGGATGGCATCCCGCTCGGCGGCCTTGCCCGAGAGAGCCAGCGCCACCGCATCGAGCAACGCCTGCAGGGCGGCCACCGACTCCGCTGCCGCCACACGCCCGTGAGTCCGGGCTCGGGACAGAGCCTCTTCGACGGTTTCCGGCGCTGCCGTGCCGGGGCTCGCCGCTGCACCGGGAGATCGGCTCTTTGCAGACTTAGCCGCCAACGGCAATCTCCTCGCCGCTCGTCTCGAAGACGAAGCTCGCGATTCGCGCAAGTCCGTCCAGGTCGTGGACATCCCGCGGGAGTTCCGGAACCGGTCGCCAGAAATAGCCCTTCTGGCGGGCCCGCTCTCGCAGTGGTGAGGTGGCGACCCGATCCTGCCGCACCATCGAAGCGTAGCCGTCGAGCACCGAGAGCGCCGCCTGGGCGGCCCGGTGGGCACTTTCCTGCGTCGCCTTCTGTTCCGCGAGCGCCTCGGCGAGGCTGGTCACCGCCGCCTTGCGCTGGCTCTTCGGAGGAAGCTTCACTTCTGCCGCCGGCCACAGCCGCAAGCGGTTCATGACGACCCCCGCCACTGGCGCTCCGGACTCTTCGAGCCGGTCGAGGAAGTCCGTCGCATGGGCCACCGATTCATCCGCCGGCCCCGCGGCCAGGACGAAGGCGCTCTCCGGTCCGGACAGGAGCGCCTGGACCTGGCCCGCTCGTTCCCGAAATCCCTCGGACATTCCCTCGAAGGCGAGCAGGAACTCGGAGATGTCCTCGAGGAACGACACCCCCGAGACCCGCTCCAGTGCCTTGAGCGCCTGGTGAGCGCTTCGCTGAAACAGGCGGAAGCCAAAGCGGCCAGCGGCGAAGGCGGGATGCAGCAAGAGGTGAACCAGCCGACTGTCGAGGAACTCCAGAAGGCGCTGTGGGGCCTCCAGGAAGTCGAGTGCGTGCTGCGAGGGAGGCGTGTCCAGGACGATCAGGTCGAAGTCCTCTCGCTCGCTCAGCTCGAAGACCTTCTCCATGGCCGAATACTCCGCGCTCCCCGCCAGCGCGTCAGAGGCGTGCTGGTAGATCGGGTTCTCGAGAATCCGGTTTCGAACCACTTCGTCTTCGGCGAAGCGTTTCACCAGATCGTCGAAGGTGCGCTTCATGTCGAGCATCATCGCCGAGAGTCGGCCTTCGGGGGGTACGCCGAGCCGATCCAGCACCTTGCGTGGAATCGCCCGGGGTGTGTTGCCCAGCGACCGCACGCCGAGTGCGTCGGCCAGTCTTTTCGCGGGGTCGATGGTCAGCACCAGGACGCGGCGGCCTCGGCGGGCGCCGCCCAGGGCGAGCGACGCCGAGATGGTGGTCTTGCCAACTCCCCCGGAGCCCACACAGACGACGATGCGTCGGCCGTCGACGATCTCTTCGGGTGTCATGCTGATTCGACCGCGCCAGTCGCCGGGCCCACCAGCAGCTCGCCCAGGAGGCTGAGATCGTCGGGACGGTGAATGCCGCCGCGCAGGTAGGGGAGCGTCAGGGTGGGCAGCCCGCTCGCGCGGGCGATCTCCTCGACGTAGCGCTGGTTGAGTTCGTAGCGGGAGCGCAGATGTGACGCACAGCCTGCGATCACCGGTGCGGGTGGAAGCCCCGAGAGCACCCGGTCATCGGGAATCCTCGCCAGCTGCTCATCGAGATCGGAAGATCCTCCGGAAAGGGACGCTCGAGCACTGCGTTGACCACCACTCGATCGACGGGGACGCCCATCCCCTCGCGCACCCGCTCGACCAACTCGACGGTCTCTCGCGTCGGCAGCTCCTCGGCGAGCGCAACGGGTACCAGAAGGGTCGCCTCGGGATCCCGGAGCATCTCCTCCACCCAGCCGGCGTGACGCCGCAGCGGGCCAGCGCGAAGCGCCGAGACCACGACCCGCGGTACGTCCAGGAAGGTGAGTCCGTGGCCGGTGGCAGGCGCGTCCACCAGAAGCAGGTCGTAGCGGGGTTCACCGCTGCTCGGTTTGCTGCTGCTCCAGGTGCCAGACCTTCCCGAGCGTGATCAGCTCCCGCCAGCCCGGAGATGCGTCCATGAGCTGCCGAAATCCCTTGTAGCGCATCATTCGGGAGACCAGGGCCGGCATTCGCAGCTGCAAGCCGAGGTACTCGGCCAGTGCCTGGTAGGGATCCACCCGCATGGCCCAGAGCCCGGGCCGGATCTCACGTCCCTGGTATCCCACCGGATCCGAGACCGGGGCCAGGAGCCGCGGGACGTGCTCCTCCCGGCCAGTCTCGACGACCAGGACGCGACGCCCGCGCTCGGCAGCGGCCCGGGCGAGGGCAGCGACCACGGTCGTCTTTCCGGTCCCGCCCTTGCCCGTCACGATGAGCAGCCTGGGATCCAGTAGCGAGCGGGCCGGTTCCAGCAGAGCCATTTCCCCGCGGGTCACCCTACTCAAGCGCGGTCTCGGCCCGTCCGAAACGACTGGGGGCGACCGGGTTCGCCCGGAAGCTAGCGCACCGAGGCCCACGCATTGTCAGGGGAATGATCGAACGTGGTTGTCGTCTGCGAGAAGTGTGAGACCCGCTTTCATCTCGACGAGTCGAGAGTCCCCGCGGAGGGGGCCCAGGTGCGTTGCTCCCGATGTACGCACGCGTTCTTCATTGCGGCTCCCGGGAGCGGGGAAGCAGACGGCATCGATGAGGTGGTGGCGGAGGTAACGGGCCCTGGCGAGACGCCGGCGCCCGACGTCCCCGGCGATCTTCTGGATCCGAACCCGGAAGAAGCCGAGATGGACCTGCGTGGAAACACCGAGCCGGTGGAGTTCGACGCCGAAGACCGCTCCTCTGGGGATTTCGAAGAGGACTGGGAATTCAACGACGATTCGCCGGCACAGGTCCAGGTGGAGGAGGAGCCTGATTTTTCGGAGATCGGCGAGTTCGATGAGACGTGCCCTGGACCTGGCGGGGGAAGCTCCTCCGTCGGAGACCGCAACGGCTGGCGAGGATTCGATCGCAGAACCCGAGCACCGACCTCTTCCCCGTCGAGAAGTCGTCGGTTGACCTGGTCGAGGAGCCGTCGATCGACCCGGTCGAGGGGCCTTCGATCGATTCCGTCGAGAAGCCTTCGCGCGATCCCGTCGAACGGCCGCCGATCGACCCCGTCGAGTCGATTCGCGCCCGGGACGCGGGACTCGATTTCTCCTCGCCGGACGATCTCGGCAGTCCCGCGGAATGGGACTTCGTGGGGACCGCCGAGGCCGAACCCCCGTTCGAGCTCACCCCGGAGGACGAAGCCTCGGAGCCTCTCCTCGGGAAGGTCGATGAATCCGGCTCGGCTCCGCACTCTCCCGCGCAAGCGGAAGAGCCGACCGGTACGGCGGCGGCCGCAGAGGAGCCCGATCGGGATTCCCTGGCGGCCCGTTTCGCGGTGGTCGGATCGATCGCCAGCTGGGTGGTCGTGGCTGTTGCCTTCTCGGTGGGGATGTCGGCTCTATTCACCCAGCCGGGCGAGGGAGGTGCAGTGAGCGCCGGACCGGCCGAGATCGCCGTCTCGGGCCTCTCCCTCACCGCCAGCGAGGTAGAGGGCCGCCTGGTCGAGAACGCCCTGGCGGGAAACCTCCTGGTCGTCTCCGGGGAGCTCGAGAATCGGGGCTCGGCCGCGGTCACACCGGGTCGCCCGGTCTGGGTGCAGCTGGTCTCCGCGAGGGGAGTGCCGATCGACGGAGCCACGGCGCCGGTGGGCCGCGCCGTTGCCGAGACGGAGCTTCGCGAGTGGGATCCGGATCGCCTTCGCCAGGATCTGGAGCATTCGGCCGCGCAGATCGCGCAACGACCGTTTCGCCCGGGCGCGCGAGTCCGCTTCGACGCGGTCTTCGAATCCGTTCCCGACTCAGCGGCGGGATGGGTGCTTCAGGCTGCTATCTCGCCGTTTCACCCGGATCCTGGGAATTCTCTCCCTTCGACAGCTCCTCTTGCTTGGGAGTGACGTCGATCTCGTCCTTGCCCGAGATCCCAGCCCGGAAGCCCTTGATGGCCTTGCCCAGGCCCGAGCCGATCTCCGGGAGCCGCCTCGCTCCGAAGAGCAGGACACAGATTCCCAGAATGATCGAGAAGCTCCGTGGCGCCGAGTCCAAACATGGTTTGACTCCGTTCGATATCGCCTGGTGATCCTGAAGGGTGCCGCCCGGAAGGGGGTCGGTCAACCCGGCGGCTGATCCCACCGATCCGGAGTCGTTACAATCCATCCGTGCCCATATTCAAGGCCTACGACATCCGTGGAGTGGTTCCGGATCAGCTCGGTTCGGAGGATGCCTACCGGATCGGTCGGGCGACCGCCCGCTTCCTGGCGGCGCCCGAGCTGGTGATCGGTCGCGATGCGCGCTCGAGCTCTCCCGCGCTTTTCGAAGCCCTGGTGCGTGGCGTGACCGATGAGGGCGTCGAGGTGGTGGACATCGGGATGGTGGCGACCCCGATGCTGTACTTCGCCGTCGATCGGCTCGGGGCCGGTGGGGGGATCATGCTGACCGCATCCCACAACCCCGCCGAGTACAACGGCTTCAAGATCTGCCGGGAGAATGCGATCCCCATCGGTGAGGCCAGCGGACTGAAGGAGATCGAGCGCGAATACGATCAGATCGAACCGCCTGCCGGCGAAGCGACGCCAGCTCGGGACGGTGAGCCAACACCGCGGGGGATTCGCCGGGTGGACGTGGTGGCGGACTACGTCGAGCACGCTCTCTCCGTCGGCGAGGGCCGTCCCTCTCTCCGCGTCGCCATCGACTGCGGGAACGGCATGGCGTCGGTGGGGCTCTCTCCGCTGCTCGATCGCCTCGATCTCGAGGTCGAGCGGCTCTACTTCGATCCGGACTGCACCTTTCCCAATCACCCCGCGGACCCGCTCAAGGTCGAGAATCTCGCCGACGTTCGGGAGGCCGTAAGACGCTCCGGCGCAGACTTCGGTGTCGGCTTCGACGGGGACGCGGATCGCGCCATCTTCGTGGACGAGCACGGCGAGCCGATTCCCTGTGATCTGATGACCGGTCTGCTCGCCCGCTCCCAGCTGCGTCGACATCCAGGCGGGCGGGTTCTCTACGACCTTCGTTCGAGCTGGGCCACCCGCGAGGAGATCGAGAGCGCCGGAGGCGTTGCCGAGATGTGTCGGGTGGGACACTCCTTCGTGAAGGCGAGCATGCGCGAGAGCGGTGCGATCTTCGCCGGAGAGCTCTCGGGCCACTTCTACTTCCGCTTCTCACCGACGCTCGTGGCCGACGACGGGATCGCCGCCTTCGTAGCCCTGCTCGACGTGCTCGCCGGCGAGAAACGTTCCCTCTCGGAGCTGATCGCGTCCGCTACGGCGTTACGCGACGAGCGGAGAGATCAGCCGCCGCGTCTCGGATCCGCAGGCGCTGATCGGGGCGGTCGAGGCGGAGCACGGGGGCGCCCCGGAGATCTCGAAGATGGACGGGCTGCTGGTGCGTTACCAGGACTGGTGGTTCAGCCTGCGCCCCTCGAACACGGAGCCCCTGCTGCGCCTGAACGTGGAGGCGCGGAGCCAGGAGGAGATGGTCCGCGAGCGCGACTCGCTGCTCGCTCGGATGGACGAGGCGTCCTGACCGCGGTTTTCAGCTCTCGCTCTGGCCCAGCTCCTTGTCGATGATGGCGACGAAGTCTTCGAGCGGCCGCGCCCCCTGCATGCGGATGCCGTTCACGAAGAAGGCGGGCGTGCCGGTGACCCCGGCCTGCCGCCCGTCGGCGATGTCGGCTTCGACGGCCGCCTGGAAACGCCGTTCGTCCACGCAGGCCTGGAAGGCCTCGAGATCCAGCTCCACCTCGCTCGCGTGCTGCAGCAGAGCTCTCGGCGTCCAGGTTTCCCTCCGGAGGCGAACAGGCTTGCGGTGGAACTCCCAGAACCGGCCCTGCTCGTTCGCGCAGGCGGCCGCCTCTGCTGCGCGCCTCGGGAGACCTCGTTGAGGGGGAAGCTGCGATGCACGAAGCGGACCTGCGAGGGGTAGCGCTCCAGGACGGCCTCGATCACCGGCTGCGCTCGCTTGCAGAAGCCGCAGCGGTAGTCGCTGAACTCGATGAGGGTGACGGGAGCGTCGTCGGGTCCGAGCGAGGGGC
This sequence comes from uncultured delta proteobacterium, assembly GCA_963722885.1. Lineage (GTDB taxonomy): Bacteria > Myxococcota_A > UBA9160 > UBA9160 > UBA6930 > CAVXZE01. The sequence goes on along the minus strand of CAVROS010000027.1, from coordinate 131,231 downwards.
CCGTCGCCGCCACTTCGACTCGCGGGGCGTCGAGGTGGATTTCGACCGAGGCGCTCTTCCGGAGAGCCTCGACGTACTCCTTGCGCCGCGGTGTCTCTGCGCTGCTGCTCGAGATGCCTGCGGATCCTGGGCATCACCTCTTCGAAGGCGACTTCCCCCATGCGCTCCTTGTTCTCCTCGTAGAAGGCGACCAGCTCCTCGTCGGCGACGGTCGACCTGCGCCTCGGTCTCCTGTCGAATCAGCTCGTCCGGCGTGAGGCCCAGCGGCGCCGCGATCTGCTCCAGCAGCCGCTCGTTGATCATGTCGTCCAGGGCCCTGGATCGGAGCTCGTAGAGCTTGGTCGGATCCCGGTCGTCGGTGGCCTGATCGAACAGCTGCTCCTTGATCCACGCGTCGACTTCCGCCACCGTGACGGTCTCGCCATCGACGTCGGCGGCCGCGGTCGAGTCGGGAGCTTCACCCTGATCGGGCTCCGGCGGTCTTCTGGCGCGGGGCATCCGAGGGCGAGCGCGAGCACCGGGATGCAGATCGCGAGGGTGCGTCGAAGGGACATGGTGTCTCCTGGTGGTGTAGATGCGCCGACTGCCGGCGCAAGGTGCTGCCGTGGCGGCGCGACCGTTAGCATAGCGCGGTGGCCGCGTCGCCTAAGCGTCGCCCTGGATCTCGAGGTGGCGCCCCAGAAAACGCCACATCGCCTTGAGCGCGGCGCCCGGGAGCTCCGAGTGGGTGCAGTCGAACCAGAGCACCTCCTTGGGATTTCTGGCGGCCTCGTGAAGGGCCTCGGCGCTCTCTCGCGGGATGGTCTCGTCGCGGGTGGCGTTGACGAACAGGACCGGTCGCGGGGCCAAGCGCGGGATGTGACCGACGGGATCCGAGGCGACCGGACCGACACCGCCGCCGCCGATCGCCAGGGCGGCGGCCTTGATTCGCCCGTCTTCGGCGCAGAAGGGGACACCGAGGATGGTGCCGAGGCTGAATCCCGCGTAGGCGATGCGCCCGGCGTCGATCTCCTCGAGCCCCGCCACTGCGTCCAGAGTCCTTCGCAGATCGATCACGCCCTGCCGCACGAAGCCGATCCAGAGCTCCGCCTCGAATCTCGAGAGATCCGAGCGCGTCTCGAACAGGCTCAGGATTCGCTCTCCGAGCTTGGGGCTTGCCCTCTTCCCGTGGAGGGGGAAGTCGATGGAGGCCACCGCCGCTCCACCGCGTACCCAGGGGAGGCAGGCGATGTCCATGTAGTCCGCGTCCTTGGCTCCGCCCGCGCCGTGTTGGGCGAGGATCAGGGGGAAGGGACGCTCGCGATCGGCGGGCAGCAGGAGCCGTCCCGGCACCCGGTCCCCCTGGCTCGAGAGCTCGAAATCCAACTGGCGAACCGCGGACGACCTCGCCGGGCTCTCCGCTTCCCGCAGAAAGAAGCAGATCGGCTCGTGCGGATCGGGCTGGAACATCGAGATTGCGCCCACGGAACCGAGTCTAACGAACGCGCAGGAAGCTGGATCGGATCGATGCCGTCGCGGCCCCGATCCATCGCTACCCGCCGTGGCGAAATCCGTGAGAATCAAGAGACCTAACGAGCCAAGAGCACCTTGCGCGCGCGATACAGGTGGGATTTCACCGCATCTTCGCTCTTGGCCACCTGCCGGGAAATCTCTTGGATGGACCGATTCTGGATGTGGTGCAGACGGAACAGCAGCCGCTGTTCGCGGGTCAGGTCGTTGCTGGCGGCGGCCTGCATGCGACCGATCCGCTCGTTGTACTCGTAGACCTGATGAGGATCGGGCTCTCGTTGGAGCGCCGCGATGGACAGTCTCGCCGCCTGCTCCGCGTCCTCTTCGTCGAGGGTCACCGTCTCCTGGCGCTTCTTCTTGAAGCGAGCGGCGATGGTGCGCCGTGTGACGCCGAAGGCCCAGGCTGCGAAGGGCGCCTCGCGGCGGAAGCTGGGGAGCGACAAGAACAAGCTGGCGAAGACCTCTTGAGTCACCTCTTCGGCGTCGGCGCGGTTGTGCATCCGCCTGTCGATGAAGTGGTAGATCCTCGCGAAGTAACGCTCGTAGAGGGCGTCGAAGGCCCTCTGGTCGCCGTCGAGGATGGCCTCGACCAGGTCCTCATCGGTGACGGGCGCGCTCGGCTCCGAGTCGCGTGCAGCCATTGGATCTTCCCCTTCCCCAAACCACCGCTGCGGGTCGAGGCACCCTGAGTGGTGCCACCCACACTTTCATCCCCTTTCTTGGAGTGGCCTCGAGTGGGAAAGAGGTGTCAAAATTCGTCACCTGGTGACGAAATTTGTCGGGCAGATGGACCCCCGCGGGGAAGACTGCACTCAGCCGCCCAGGTCTTCCGCGCGGAGTCCGGTTCGGAACCGCGAGGCGATGGGTTCCGCGACCGGAGGAGCCAAGGTCGGCGGAGGAGCCTCCAGGAGGTCGATCAGGATTTCGAAACCGTCGCCGTTCGTGACCGGGCGGCAGATTCCCAGATCGATGACGCGGCCTTCGAGGCTCCTCGCAGCAGCGATGGTGCGTGGGTCGAGGTGAGAGGCCAGGAGCAGGACCCGCACTCCCAGCTGTGGGCGGAGGCCGAGATGCGGCGCAAGCTTCACCCAGTCCGCCACCCGGGGCTCCATCCAGGAGCGCTGGGCCAGGGAATCCGCCAGCAGGCCGAGGTCGGATCCCCGATCGGCCAGGAAGACCAGCACCACCTGACCGCGCGGGTCCTTGGCGACAAAGTCGATTCGCGACTCGAGGCCGAGGATCTGCTCCGCGACGATCTCGAGGGGGTCGGGGAGCTTCGGGAGACGGCTCCGCAGCTGCCGAAGCAGCCTGGCCCGGTCCGGTCGCTCAAACACCGCCCCGCCCTCGTCCGGCGGGCTCTGGACTGTCACCGGCGACCGCGGGCACGGCGGCGTCGCTGAGGAGCAGCCGGGCGACGTCGGCGAGGGCACGGGCCGCTCTGGACTGCGGGTGGATCACACCGATCGGCCGGCGGTTCACGATCGCCCGGTAGACGTCCAGGTCATCGAGCAGCAGACCGTAGCTGACCAGTCTTTCGCGCAGCTCGGGCTCGAGCGCCGAGACGAGGGCGTCGAAGGCTCCGCGCGCTTCGTCGATACTGCGCACCCCGTGAATCGTCACGCCCACCCGCGCCCCGGGCGCGGCGAAGAACAGCCGCCGAGCCAGGGCGTAGGTTTCCTCGAGCTCACGGGGTTCCGGCGCGCTGAAGAGCAGAGTCCAGCGAAGCAGCGGATCGCCGTCCGCCGCCTTGTCCAGCCAGCGCGGCGGCACCTGGACCAGGACCATCCCACCGCTGCGGCATTCGGCGCCGCGGCTGATTGCCACCTCCAGAGCCCTGCTCGCCAGACGGGGCAGGTCCGGGACGAAGGTCGGCAGGAACTCCGTTCCCAGCGGCCCACGACCGGGCTGCGGCCACAGGGATTCGTTCGCTTCGTCCCCCGGTGCGATCACCGTCGCCGCGGCTCCCAGGCGGCCCATTTCCACGGCGAGATTCCAGACGAACGCAGCGCGCACCACATCGCTCTCATCCACGGGGACGGCCACGATGGCGAGTGGCGACCCACCCGGCTCAGGCAGCGGCTCCGGCGGCGGCGGAGCTTCATCATCGGGGATGAAATAGTGGAGCACGTCCCCGAGCTCCCGCGCCACTTCGCTTCCTCCCTGATCCCAGATGCCGTGAATCGCCTGCGGGCGAAGACGGAGCTAGCTGACGACGAGTACGGAGTTTCGCCCGCCCACCGGGCCGGGCACCGCGAGCGGATTCTCCGGATCCTCACACCATTCGCCGTCGACCACGTATCGATACTCGTAGGTCCCGGGCGGCAGGGTCAGGATCTTGGTCCAGATTCGCTGAGCTCCCTCGGTCTGGACCATCGACTGTATGCCCTTGTCCGGAACCCAGCCGTTGAAGTCTCCCGCCAGGCGAACATCGGTCGCGTTCCGGTTTCGGAACTGGATCACGATCTCCCGATTCGCCTGCTCCACCTCGCGGACTGGCCTGACCGGCCGCGCGATCTGCTGGGGAGGCGTGGCCTCGACCTCCGTGGCGAGGCTGGCGTAGTCGATCGCGCCGTTGGCCGACGCGCGCGAAGCGGTTGATCGGTTGACCCCGGCGCGCGGCCTCGCGCAACCGCACGTTCGACCGGATCACCGTGTCGAAGCAGAGGTCCTTGAAGAGCTCCCGGATCTCGGCCAGGGTCTCCCGCGCGAAGCGTGTTCGGCCGTCGTAGAGCGTCGGCAGGATCCGGACCGCCGGGTCGTGGCCGATCCGGTCCGCGAGCAGCGCGATCGTCTCGAGAAGCTTGTGCACGCCCTGAATGGCGAAGTAGCTGGTCTCGAGGGGCACGATCACCTCGGTGGCGGCCCGCAGCGCGTTGAAGGTGAGCACCCCGATGTTCGGCGGACAGTCGATCAGGGCGTAGTCATAGCGGTCGGCGACGGTGGTGAGGGCCGCTTGCAGGCGTTCCGTGCGCGCGTCCGCCCGCTCTGCCGTGAGCTTCTGCTCCAGTGCCGAGAGCACGATGCCCGAAGGAGCAACGTGTATCCGCTCGCTGTGGATCTGCACGACCCGGTCGAGCCGCGCGGCTCCGTCCGGCTCGGCCAGCACCTCGTAGAGGTTCTCGTCGAGAGCCTCCGGGTCGATCCCCAAGGCAAGCGTGGCATGGGCTTGTGGATCCATGTCCACCACGAGGATCCGCATCCCCTCCGCTTCGAGACAGCCGGCCAGGTTGACCGTGGTGGTGGTCTTTCCGCAGCCGCCCTTCTGGTTGACGATCGCGATGGTGCGCATGGCATCGTTCCCCCCTAGTGGACGCCCTTCGTGACTCTGCCGACCCTCCCTATTCCGATCTCCATCTCGCCTCTGTTTCCGCAGCCTCGGATCCGGTCGAAGGAGCCGAGCAACGTCTCGCGAGAGGCTTGGGCTCTCGCTTCCAGGCCTCGAGCTCGCGCTCGAATGCGGCCACCTCGAAGACCCACTCCTGGCCGGTCGCCGCCTCGAAGGTGGATCCCTCGTGGACCACCAGGACGATGTCGCCGGTGGTGACCAGGACGAGTTCAGCCAGCGGCCGCTTCACGGTGGGCAGGATGCGCCGCAGCGCGCCGATGCTCTTGCGCAGGCGCTGCACCGACACGCCGGCGTCGATCAGCCGCTTGGCGGCCTTGAGCGCGATCAGATCCCGGAACGTGTAGCGGTGGTGCCCGCCCGGGCTGCGCAGCGAGGGCCGGACCAGATCGGTCTGCGCCCAGTACCGCAGCTGCCGGCGCGAGATCCCGAGGATCTGTGCGACCTCGCGACTTCGGTAGAGCTCCGGCGTGGAAGTGCTGGCCAAGAGGCACCCCTCCCTGATGTCCCTGTGGGGAAAATAGAGCCGCGCAATGTCCGAAGTCAACCGAAAACCGCTCGAAAATGTCGCATTCTTCAGGGGTTGCTGCGCCGCAGGGGGGTTCCGCTCGGGCTCTGCGCGTCTCGCCCGCCCACGGGGCGTGGGGTAGGCTGAACAGATGGGCTCTGCCAGGTCGTCAACCCGGGCTTCGGATCGAGGCGGAGCCAAGGGCATCGTGGTCGAGGACGAAGCCGGCCGCCGCCCGTTCATGCGCGGGATCATGGTGCACTCGCTGATGTCCCGGGGCGTCAGCTTCGACGATGCCTTCCGGGTTGCCAATGCCGTGCGGGAGAAGATCCGGGGTCACGGCGTGGTGAGCCCGAAGGATCTGGTCCGGGCGGTTCACGAGTTCCTCGGCGCCCCGGAGGCCTCCGAGGATTACCCGAGGGTTCGCCTGCCCAAGCCGGTCCTGGTCACCGGCTCGGAGAAGGAGAGGGCGAAACCCTTCTCCAAGGGGCTCTTCTCACAGTCGTTGCTGGCGGCCGCCATCGAGCCCAGTGACGCCTTCGACGTCGCCCGGGAGATCGAGGGCGAGCTGATGAGGCGCGGAAAGCCCGAGGTCGAGAGGTCCGAGCTTCGACGCCTCGCCTGTGAAACGCTGGAGCGGAGTGCAGACGAGCGAGCCGCGCAACGTTACCTGGCCTGGCGCAAGTACCGCGACGCGGAGAAGCCGACGATCCTGCTCCTCGGTGGCGCAACCGGGGTGGGCAAGACCTCTTTGGGCCACGAGGTCGCCTACCGGCTGGGGATTCACCGGATCGTGTCCACCGACGCGATCCGACAGGTGATGCGGATCATGCTGTCGCCGGCTCTGGTGCCGGCGATTCACACCTCCTCCTACAACGCGCACCAGGTGGTGGGCGGGTTCGCCACCGGCGACGATCCGGTGGTGGATGGGTTTCGGATCCAGGCGACCACGGTCTCCATCGGTGTGCGCGCCATGATGGATCGCGCCGTGGCGGAGAACACCAGCATGATCCTGGAGGGGGTCTCGGTGGTCCCGGGCCTGATCGATCTCGAACAATACGCGGAGCTGGCTCACGTGATCTTCCTGCTCGTGGCCAGCCTCGATGAAGACGCGTTTACCACCCGCTTCGCCTCTCGCGCCAAGGATGCCGCGCGACGCCCCGTTCATCGCTACCTCGAGAACCTCGATTCGATTCTCAGAATCCAGGACTATCTGCTGGAGCTGGCGGAAGCGGACGGGGTCCCCATCGTCGACAACAGCCTTTTCGACACCTCGGTGACCTCGGTCATCCGCCACGTAACCGAAACGCTGCGGAAGCAGGACGAGTTCGATGTTGCGGATCACGTCTGAGCTGCGCATCGGCCTGGCCGGTCTGATGGCCCTCCTGCTCCTCGGCGCCTGTGGCACGCTGACCGTCCCTCAGGAGAAGCGTCTCGGAGAGGAGTTCTCCCGGGAGATTCGCCGGGAGGTGATCCTGCTGCGGGATCCGGTGGTCACGGGATACGTGGAGCGGATCGGCCAGGAGATCGTGCGGGCCGCAGGCCCCCAGCCCTTCGCGTATCACTTCTACGTGGTCGACGACGACGAGATCAATGCCTTCGCCGCACCGGCCGGCCACATCTACATCCACACCGAGACCATCTTGATGGCGCGAAACGTGTCGGAGCTCGCCGGCGTGATCGCCCACGAGGTGGGGCACGTGGTGAAGCGGCACATCGCGCACAACTACGGTCGCCAGCGCAACACGGGCATCGCCCACCAGGGCTTCGTGCTCGCCGCCGGGATGCTGGGAGGTTCGCCGGCGGCCGGCGCAGCGAACCTGGGGGGTGCCCTGGCGGGCACGGCGTACCTGAACAAGTTCGGCCGGGACGCGGAGCGGGAGTCCGATGCCTTCGCGGTCGAGGTGATGCCGAAGGCCGGCTACGATCCCATCGGACTGGTGACGTTCTTCAAGACGCTCCGGAGCGAGTCCGGCTCGGGAGGCGCGAGCTTCCTCTCCAGCCACCCGGCGACCGACGAGCGGATCGAGGAAACCCGGCTCCTGATCGCGGCGCTTCCGCCGCGCAGCGACCTGCGCGTCGACGATTCCGGCCGTTTCGAGATCATCCAGCGACGCGTTCGCCTGCTGGTCGGGCAGGCGACACCCCGCGCAGAGTCCCCGTCCCGACGCAGACAGGCCGACTAGGAGTGCCGATGAACCAGCCCCCGCTTCCGCGCACATTGGGTGAGCTCCGCAAGGAAGGCCGCTCGGCCCGCACGCTCCGGGAGGAGATCCGCGCCAACCTGCTCCGAGCGCTGCGCGGTGGAGAAAAACTGTTTCCCGGTATTCTGGGCTACGACGACTCGGTGATTCCCGCCGTCGAAAACGCCCTGCTCAGCGGTCACGATCTCATCTTCCTCGGAGAACGGGGCCAGGCGAAGTCGCGAATGATACGCGCCCTGATCGACCTCCTCGACGAGTGGAGCCCCGAGGTCGCCGGGAGCGAGATTCACGACGACCCGATGGCGCCGGTTTCCGCATTCGCCCGGCAACGGGTGGCCGAGCGGGGCGACGATACCGAGATCGCCTGGGTCCACCGGGAGGATCGCTATGTCGAGAAGCTCGCGACTCCCGATGTCTCGATTGCCGACCTGATCGGCGATGTGGATCCGGTGAAGGTGGCCGAGGGGCGGTCCCTCTCCGACGAGCTCACCATTCACTTCGGACTGCTGCCCCGGACCAATCGCGGCATCTTCTGCATCAACGAGCTCCCCGACCTGACCGAGAAGGTCCAGGTCGGGCTGTTCAACGTGATGCAGGAACGCGATGTTCAGGTGAAGGGCTACCGGGTCCGGTTGCCCCTCGACGTGATGGTCGTCGCCAGCGCCAATCCCGAGGACTACACCAGCCGCGGCAGGATCATCACTCCGCTCAAGGATCGCTACGCGGCCCAGGTTCGCACCCACTATCCCGAGACCCGGAAGCTGGAGCTCGACGTGGTTCGCCAGGAGGCTCGCATTCCAGCGGTGGAGGGAGTCCAGGTCGAGGTACCGGACTTCATGGTGGCGCTGGTCGGCGAGATCACCCTGCAGGCCCGCAGCAGCCCCGACGTGAACCAGACCTCGGGGGTCTCGGTTCGCGTCTCCATCTCGAATTACGAGACCTTGATCGCCAACGCGATCCGGCGGGCGATCCGGTGCGGCGAGGAGCAGGCGGTTCCGCGCATCAGTGACCTGGACGCCCTGGTGACCTCGACCGCGGGAAAGCTCGAGCTCGAGTACGCCGGGGAGGATCGCTCCGAGGGCGACGTCGTCCGGGAGCTGATCAAGCGGGCGACCCGTCTGGTCTTCGACGAAGTGGTGCCCCTCGAAGGCGTGGCCTCGGTGGTGGAGTCCTTCGACCAGGGCTGGAACGTCGAGGTCTCGGCGGGCATGCCCGCGGGCGACTACCTGGAGGGGCTCGACGAGATCCGGGGGCTCCGCGAAGTGGCCACCGGGCTGGCGGGAGGCGGTTCTCCGGAGCGCCTGGCATCTGCGATCGAGTTCATTCTCGAGGGGCTCCACCTGGCGAATCGGCTCAACAAGACCACCAGCGAATCCGGGGCGCGCTACACACGTTCATGAAGGTCCACCGCTACAGCCGCTGGGACGGCCGGCAGGAGGAGTTCTCCCTCGACGTTCGGCGCGCCCTCGACGCCATGTCCGACCTGCTCATGGAGGGGCTCGACGTCGAGGAAGCCCTGGAGTGGATGCGGCGTTACGGCTTCCAGATGGCCGGGATGAACATGCGCGTGATGGGCGTCCAGGAGCTGATCAACGAGCTCCGGGCTCGCGCGCAGGCTCTCTCCGACCGGTACAACCTGGATTCCTCCACCGACGAGCTTCGCAAGCAGCTCGACGAGATTCTCGATCGCGAGGAGGAGGTCTTGCGCGAGACGCAAGGCTTCGAGTCCTCGCGCATGAACGATTTCATGGACCGCCGCCACGCCGAGACGCAATCCCTCTCCGAGCGCATCGAGCGCTTCCGTGGCTACGAGTTCGAAGACGCCGAAGCCGGCGAGGCGTTCCAGAAGCTGCTCGCGGAGCTCGAGCGGCTTCAGGCGCTGGAGGAATTCCAGCGGCAGCAGGGGAGGCGCTTCCGCGGAGCCGAGTCGGCGGACTACGAGACCGCCCAGCAGATCCGCGAGGAGATGGAGTCGTTGCAGCAGCTGGCGCGGGATCTCGCCGAGGGCAACTTCGAGTCCCTGGATCCCGATCAGCTGCGGGAGATGCTCTCCGACGATGCGGTCGAGTCGGTGATCCTGCTGCGCGACCTGGAGGGCGAGATGCGCCGGGCCGGCTTCCTCCGCGACGGCGCGGCCGGTCCCGAGCTCACGCCGCGGGCGATCCGCCGCATCGGTGCACAGGCGCTGGCCTCGGTCTACGGCGCCCTGCGCAAGGGCCGCTCGGGTGGCCACGAGACCGTCCATCGCGGCGTCGCCGTCCCGCGCCCGGACGAGACCCGTCCCTTCGAGTTCGGAGACAGCTTCGATCTCCACATCGTGCGAACGCTGATGAACGGAATCTGCAGGGCGGCCGCAGCAGGGGGCGAGCTGGGGACGCCGGTCCGTCTGAGCGTCGACGATCTCGAGGTCCACGAGTCCGACTACAGCACCCAGGCCACCACGGTGCTGCTGCTGGACATGAGCTGGTCGATGTCCTGGGCGGGTCGTTTTCCGGCGGCGAAGCGCGTCGCCCTGGCTCTCGATCACCTGATCCGCTCCCGCTATCCGCGCGACGACTTCTTCGTGGTCGGCTTCTCGACCCGGGCCAGGGAGCTCGGGATCAAGGAGCTGCCGCTGGCGACCTGGGATGCCGGCGATCCCTTCACCAATCTCCAGGAGGGACTCCTGGTAGCGGAGGATCTGATCCACCGGCATCCCAGTCCGAGTCCGCAGATCCTGGTCGTGACCGACGGGCAGCCCACCGCGTACTTCGACGGTCGGCAGCTTCGGGTCGAGTGGCCGATGGGCTTCGGCGGTGTCTCCCCCCACGCGGTGGCGGAGACCCTCAAGACGGTTCGGCGCGTGACCAAGCGCGGCATCGTCATCAACACCTTCATGCTCGATGATTCCCCGGAGCTGGTGGGCTTCGTGGAGCGCATGACCGAGATCAACAAGGGCCGCGCCTTCTTCACCTCGCCGGGGCGGCTCGGCGCCTTCCTGATGGTCGACTACCTCTCGCGGCGGCGCGCATGGCACCGCTGATGGCGCGCGCCGCCGGAATCGCGGGCCGACTCGGATCCAATGCGGTTCGAATCGTCCGGCGCGGCGTCGGTCACTTCGCGCTGCCGCGGGGACCGATCTGGATCCGCGTCCGCCTGGCCCCGCCCATCGAAGATCTGCTGCCGCCGGTGCTCTTCCGCGCTCGCGATCACTCGCTCTCCTTCCTGGAGCTGCTCCAGGTGTTGGAGCACGCCGCTCTGGACCCGCGCGTGGAGGGCGTGCTGATTCGCCTCGAAGGGGCGCGATGCGGGTTGGCCCGGGTCCTCACCCTGCGCCGCGCCATCGAGCGGCTGCGCGCTGCGGGCAAGCCGGTGGTGATCTACGGCGAGACGCTGAGCAGCGAGGACATGCTGCTGGCCAGTGCCGCCAGCCGGCTCTGGCTGCCCGAGAGCGGCTCGGTCTTCCTGCTCGGGCTGCGCTTCGAGAGCTATTTCGTGAAGGATCTGCTCGGCAGCCTGGGCGTGGAGCCCGAGGTGGTGCGGGTGGGCGGGTTCAAGAGCGCCGCCGAGATCTTGACCCGGGAGGCGATGTCACCCGAGCACCGGGAGCAGCTCGAGGAGCTGATCGACGACTTCTTCGCGACCCTCGTCGATGGCATCGCCGAGGGTCGGGGAATCGACGCGGACCGGGTCCGGCACTGATCGACGGCGGGCCCTACATCGCCCGTGCAGCCGTGGAAGCAGGCCTGGTCGACGCCTGTCTGTACCCGGACCAGATCGAGGACGCGCTCGAGGAGCTCACCTCTTCGAAGCAGAAGGTGCAGGTGGTGGATGCGCCGGCCTACTCGAGCTTCTTCGCCTCGGATCCGGGGTTTCGGCCGCTCCTGGGTGACTTCCCGCGCATCGCCTACGTGGTCGCCGAAGGCGCCATCCATCGTGGCGGCGGCCTGCGCGGGGTGGCCTCCGAGGTCTACCGCAGCCTGCTCGAGCGGATTCGCGAGGATGCCAGGGTGCGCGGCATGGTGCTTCGCATCGACAGCCCCGGCGGAGACGGGGTCGCCTCGGACCTGATCTGGCGCGCGGTACGCCAGGTCCGCACCGAGAAGCCGGTCGTCGTCTCGATGGGGGACGTGGCGGCATCCGGTGGCTACTACGTCGCGGCCGCCGCCGACGCGATCCTCGCCGAGCCGGCCACGGTCACCGGATCGATCGGTGTCGTCGGTGGAAAGGTGAACCTCGCGGGTCTCTACCAGCGGCTCGGCGTGGGCAAGGACGCGGTGGAGCGGGGAGCCCGTGCCGGCCTGCTGTCGGAGACGCGATCCTTCACCCCCGATGAGCGGTCGGCCGTGCGCGACGAGATGAAGGCCATCTACGAGCTGTTCCTCGAGCGGGTCGCCGAGGGGCGGTCGATGACGCGCGATCAGGTCAACCGGGTCGCCCAGGGCCGGATCTGGAGCGGCGGGCGCGCGACCTCCCTGGGTCTCGTGGATGGTCTCGGCGGTCCCCTGGAGGCCCTGGAAGAGGTCCGTCGGCGCGCCGGGATCGCTCCCGGAGAGTCCATCCTGCTGGACGTACACCCTCGCCTCCCGCGCATACCCGGCTTGTTCGCCCTGATTCGCAGCCTGGTTCCGCGGGCCCGCTGAAGCGAGTCTCGCGCCGTGAGCCGCAGGCTGAAGTTCGACATCCCCGGGCCCGACCTGCGCGTGGACAAGGACGAGGTGCGCGAGAAGGGCTGGGAGGCCCTGTTCGCCGACGATCTTCCCAGCCCCTTCCCGATGGTGGTGGAGATCGGCTTCGGGCGCGGCGAGTTTCTTCGGCAGCTCGCCGTCGAGCGTCCGCAGCGGGCGCACGTGGGAGTGGAGGTCTCCTTCAAGCGGGTCTTGAAGATGGCCCGGCGTCTGGCGCGCACCGGGATCCGCAACATTCGGCTGGTCGAGGGAACCGGACAGGAGATGTTGCAGGAGCTGCTCCCCGATTCCTCCGTGGAGACCTTCTGGATCAACTTCCCCGATCCCTGGCCCAAGAAGCGCCATCATCGCCGCCGCCTGATCCAGCCCGCCTTCGTGCGTGACCTCGCGGTCCGGCTGCAGCCCGGCGGCCGCCTCGAGATCGCCACGGACCACGAGGGCTACGCCGGCTGGATCGATCAGGTACTGACGGCAGAGCCGCTGCTCGAGAACATCCACGCCCCCCAGCCCTTCCTGCGCGAGGTGCCGGGACGCATGCGCACCGCCTACCAGATCGAGTGGCTGCGGGAGGGGCGGTCGCTCTGCTTCTGGACCTACCGAAGGCGGTGAATCTCGCGACGGCCCCCGGGCCGGAAGCGCGCACCCGAGAACCGAGGGATCGATGGTCGAGAACCTGAAGGACTACTCGCCAATCGCGCTTCGGAAGAGGCTGGCCGGGGAGGGGCTGCCCGGCTACCGCGCCGACCAGATCGCCGGATGGCTCTACGGACGGGGTGTCGAGGATCCCCACGCCATGACGGATCTCGACCTGGATCTCCGCGAGCACCTGGCCACCCGCTGGCGTGCTCGTGCCCTGGAGGTCGAGGAGCTCGCCCGCTCCAGCGACGGCACCGTCAAGGGACTGCTCCGGGCCGACGACGGCGCGCGGATCGAGGCGGTGATGATTCCCGAGGAGGACCGGGTCACCCTCTGCGTCTCCACCCAGGTTGGTTGTCCTCTCGCCTGCTCCTTCTGCGCCACGGGCTTCCTGGGCTTCACGCGGAATCTGCGCACCTCGGAGATCGTCGATCAGCTGTGTCGGATGCGGGAAGTCCTCCCGGAGGGACGAGCGGATCACCAACATCGTCTTCATGGGCATGGGTGAGCCACTCCTGAACCTGCCGAGGGTCGTCGAGGCGATCCGGATCCTGCTCCATCCGAAGGCCTTTGCCCTGGCGCCTCGGCGGGTGACGGTATCGACGGTGGGCATCGTTCCGAAGATCCCGCAGCTGCTGGAGCAGGTCCCGGTGAATCTGGCGGTGTCGCTCCACGCGACCACCGACGAGGTTCGAGACCAGCTGGTGCCGATCAACCGGCGCTTCCCCCTGGCGGAGCTGCTCGGCACGCTGCGGAGGCTGCCGGGCATCTCCCGGAGGCACCCGGTCTTCTTCGAGTACACTCTGATCGAGGGCGTGAACGACGCGCCGGAGGACGCCCGGAGGCTGGTGAGGCTTCTTCGGGAGATTCCGTCCAAGGTGAACCTGATCCCCATGAACAGCCACGCGGATTCGGATCTCCGGCCGCCCCCATCGGGGGTCGCTGGGAGGTTCATGGGCGAGCTGGTTCGGGGCGGAATCACCACGACACTCCGGCGCAGTCGGGGGTCCGACATCGATGCAGCCTGTGGGCAGCTGGCGATGCGTGGGCGCCGCCCGGCGCTGGATCAAGCGGGGGGTGCAACGCGCCGATGACCTCCGGGGGCGTTCCCGAGCATCGATGCTGTACGCAGTCGGCGACATTCACGGAGAGGTCGGGAAGCTGGATGCGCTTCTCGAGAAGCTCCCTCTCGAGGCGGGGGATCGTCTGGTCTTCCTGGGCGACTACGTGGACCGGGGACTCGACTCCCGCGCGGTCGTCGACCGCCTGATCGCGCTTGCAGAAGAGCTACGAGTGCGTGTTCCTGCTCGGGAACCACGAGTCGATGTTCCTGGATTTCCTCGGCTGGCGGGATCAAGCCTACTTTGGTGGCGAGGCCTTCCTGATGAATGGGGGGGATCGCACGCTGGCGAGCTACGGCTACTTCGAGGCCCCGGACTCCGAGAAGCGCTTCGAGCTGCCCCCGGATCACCAGAAGTTCTTTCAGGATCTCGTGCTCCATCACCTGGACGGTGACTATCTCTTCGTCCACGCCGGACTGGGCCGCGACGAGCTGCACGAGAGCGATCTCGGCTACGCGCTGCGCCGCACCCGGGTCGAGGATCTGCTCTGGAACCGGGAAGCCGGCGATCTGCCTCACCGTCTCGGTGTGACCATCGTCTACGGGCACACCCCCCGCGCCGACCTGTGCGTTCGCTGGAACGACCCCTTCAGCATCGGCATCGACACCGGGGCCGTCTACGGTGGCCCCCTCACCGCCATCCGACTCCCCGACGAGACCGTCTTTCAGGCCTGGTGACGCCGGGAGAGTCCCGTCAGCCCTGCCGTTTGGCGATCTTGGGAATGGTGAGCCGCTGTCCGGCGCGGAGCGACCCGAAGTCGAGATCCGGGTTGTACTCCCGCAGCAGCCAGACCGGGACCGATTGGCTGCCCCGCGTGAGCTTCCAGAGGGAGTCGCCTCGCTTGAGCACGTACTCCTCGGTCCCCGCGATCTCGTAGGTCCCGTAGAAGGTCGACTGGAGCGCGCGGTGGTGGGCGACGCGGCGCTCCTGGAAGCGCTTCGCCGAGACCCGGGAGAAGTCGAGGGAGAGCTTCGTCCCGATCGGGAGGGCGGAGTCGAATTGGAGATGGTTCCGGTGGCGCAAGGATGAGGTGGGGATCTCCAGCCATTCTGCGAAATGACCGAGTGTCTCCCCGGGCTGGACTTCGATGGTTCCATCGGGGCGCACCGAGTACCGCTCGGAGCTGAGTGGCAGCAGCATCGGCACCACGGAGCGGTGGACCGCCTGACCCGCGGGCGCTTCCGTCGGGGCTGCGATCGCCTGCTTCGCCGCGGGCTGTTTCGCCACCTCGCTGGGCTGCGTTTCGAGCTTCGCGGGCTTTGCGGCGCCGGGCTGGGTGACCGCCGCCTCACCGCCACCCGGGATGAAGAGCGTCTGGCCCGCGCGGATCTGGTGGCGGTTGCGCAGACCGTTGAGCGCGACGATGGAATCCTGGGTGACGCCGAAGCGCTTCGAGATCTTGTCGAGCGTGTCGCCCCGGCGGACGGTGTAGATCCCCGGCGAGGCACCGCCGGTAGGCGAGGTGCGCGCGGTGTTGGCTCCCCCGGGGATCTGGAGCACCTGCCCGACGGAGATCCGGTTCTGGTTGCGGATGTGATTGACGGCGAGCAGGTCCTGCACGCCGACTCCGAAGCGCCGAGCGATTTCCGTGACGTTGTCGCCGCGCCTGACCCGGTAGAGCCCGTCCGCCGGGATCGGCTCGGGCACGCGGTTCGGGTGCGCGGTGCGCGCCACTGCCCGGTACGGATCCTTGATCGGGAGGTTGAGCACCTGGCCGATGCGGATGTGGTTTCGATTGCGCAGATTGTTGAGCGCCATCAACTCCGATTGCCTGACGTGGAAGCGTCGCGCGATGGTCGAGAGGGTGTCGCCCCGTTGCACGCGATAGCGCCGATCGCGGACCTGCTCCGAGAAGCGCTCGCCGGCGGGAATCCGCGCCAGCATCACCCGGCCGCCGGCGCGCTGGGGATCCCGGGGCAGGCGCAGGCCGTAGCCCTTCGGAGCGTACTTCTGGCCGCTCCAGATCGGGTCCAGCAGGGCCGGATTGGCCGCGCGAAGCGTCTCGGTGGTGAGCCCGAAGGTGCTGGCCAGCGTCTTCGCCCGGTAGAAGTGGTCGAGAACGACGATCTCCGGGTCCTCCGGAGCATCTTTCCGGACCCACCCGAAGTACTTCTGGGGATCTTCCTCCACCTCGAGCGCCGCGAGGAACTCGGTGTAGAAGTTGCGCGAGGCAAAGCCGAAGCTGCGGCTCTGGTAGCGGTCCAGGATCACGGCGATATCGCGGGTTCCGAGCTTGCGGACCGCGCGTTCCACCCCCGATCCACCGTGGTTGTAGGCGGTGATGGCCAGCGGCCACGTCTTCGTGGTCTCGAGGTTCGCCTTCAGCAGGCGGGCCGCCGCGATGGTGGCGAGGAAGGGGTCGCGGCGCTCGTCGACGACGTGGTCGACGCGCAGGTAGCGGCGGCCGGTGGAGCGGGTGAACTGCCAGATCCCCGAAGCCCCGGCGTGGGAGTGGGCCTTGGGGTTGTAGGAGGACTCCACGTGGGGCAGGGCGACGAGCTCGGTCGGAAGTCCGCGGGCGGTAAGGACCTGGCGGATGTAGCTCTCCCAGCGCCCCATCCGCACCAGCCCATCCCGGAACTTGTCCGCCTGGCCGAGCTGGAACCGGACCTGTCCGCTGGCCGTGCGCAGGGTCTTGTTCGAGACACCCTGCGGAAACAGGGCGAGGACCCGCTTCTCGATCCGGGCTCAGATTGCTTCGCTTGCCGCTCGCCAGGGTGCGGAGGATCGACTTGTATCGCTCCTTCACCTGGCGCGTCTTGCGATCGCGGGATCGTCCGGAGAGGCCGGGCGGAAGCCGGATCGCCTCGTAGACGATTCCCACGTCCCGGGCGTCGTGGACGAGGCCGCCGTTGGTGTCCACCTCGGTATAGACGCGCTTCCAGAACCCGACCCGCGGCACCAGCTCCGGGGGCTTCGGAAAGGCCGGGTTCGCCGCCCGCGAAGGCGCGGAGGAGACGGCGAGAAGGAGTCCGATCAGCAGGGCGGGAAGTCGGAGCATTCTGGCTTCTTCAATCGGCACATCGACGCTGAACCTGACCCAAAGCGGACGCGTCGTACCGTCACCTGGCCCAGATCCCGGGGTTCACTGCTCTCGGGGGAAGGTTCGGGTGATTGTAGGTGGCTGCTGGGTCCCGGCCAGTCTTCCTGCCGTTCCGGTCGTTCCCGCGGGGCCTACTTCTTTCGGCCCTTGCGCCGGGACTTCCGCGCCTGCTTGCGCTTGCGCTTCTGCTGGCTCTTCTGCTTGGCCTGGGTGCTCCGGCGCAGCCGGCGGTTGCCGCCGCCGCCGGCGGCCAGCAGGGCGCTGGGATCCAGGTCGCCGAGCCCGGCGCCTCCGCTTCCCGCCAGTCGTCCCATGCCCGGGATCTTCGAGAGCAGGCCCCCTCCGCCCAGCGAGCCCATCATCTCCCGCATCTGGGAGAAGCGGGAGACCAGGTCCGTCACCTCCTTGCTCTTGTGTCCGCTGCCGCGGCCGATCCTCGCCGCGCGGCTCTTGTCGATGACCTCGGGCCGGGTGCGCTCTCCCGGCGTCATCGACTGGATCATCGCCTCGACCTTGGTGAGCTCCTTCTCGTCGACCTGGTCGGCCAGCGAGCCGAACATGGGAAGCTTTCCCAGGACGTCGCTCAGGGGGCCCATCTTCTGGATGGTGCGGAGCTGTGTGAGCAGGTCGTCCATGCCGAACTGACCCTTGAGGAGCCGCTCCGCATCTTCTTCGGCCTTCTTCGTGTCGACCACGGCCTCGAAGTCCTGGACCAGGCCGACGATGTCTCCCATGCCGAGAATCCGGGAGGCCAGACCCTCCGGCCGGAAGGCCTCCAGGCGATCCAACATCTCGCCGGTGCCCAGGAATTTGATGGGGACACCGGTCACGGCCTTCACCGCGAGGGCGGCACCGCCCCGGGCGTCGCCGTCGAGCTTGGTGAGCACGAGGCCGTCCAGCTTCAGCCGTTCGCTGAAGCCCCGGGCCACGTTCACCGCGTCGCGGCCCATCAGGGCGTCGCAGACCAGCAAGGTGTTCGCGGGGGCGCTGGTCTCCGAGATCTCCTCGAGCTCTCGCATCAGCTCGTCGTCGATGGCGAGGCGGCCGGCGGTGTCGTAGACGACGGCGTCGAAGCCCTCGCGGCGGGCCCGTTCTTCGGCGGCGGCGCAGATCGCGGCGGGTGATTCCCCCTCCGCCCCCGCGTGGACCGGCACCTCGATTCGCGCACCCAGCTGCTGCAGCTGTAGGACTGCGGCGGGGCGGTAGATATCCGCGGCCACCAGGAGCGGCCGGCGGCCCTCACCGGCGAGGTGACGGGCCAGCTTGGCGGCCACGGTGGTCTTGCCGACGCCCTGGAGACCCAGGAGCATCACCGAGATCACACCACCGTCACCGCGCTTGAGCTCCGTGTCCACCGGACCCATCAGGGCGGTGAGCTCTTCCTCGCAGATCTTGACGAAGTGCTGCCCCGGCGTGACCCGGTGGGAGCGGCCCTCGGCGTCCTTGACCCGGGTTTCGACCTTCTCCCCCAGGCCGCGCTCCTTCACGCGTCCCAGGAAGTCCTTCACTACCTGGAAGTCGACGTCGGCCTCGAGCAGCGACATGCGGACGTCGCGCAGGGCCTCGTCGACGTTCTGCTCGGTGAGCTCCCGGACTCCCGACAGCTTCTCGTTGGCGTTCTTGAAGCCTTTGCTGAGGATCTCGAGCATGAACCCCCCGAACGGCGGAAGATAAGGAAGGCCGCGCTCCCGGTCCAAGGTCTCCCGCCGGGCGAGAATCCGCCGTGAGCGAGCGGGCGACGGCCCTGGAATCCCCGCGGGCGAGCTCCAGGGTCTGGGGAACGGAGGTTCTTTTCCGCATCCTTGCCGCTTACCGAGGCCGGAGCCGCAAGGCATGACGGGGAGGTACTCGATTGGATCTCCGACTATTCGCAACCGTGTTCGCCACCATCTTCGTCGCCGAGCTCGGCGACAAGACTCAGCTCGCCACTCTCCTCTACGCCTCGAACTCTTCCCACCCGAAGCTCACGGTCTTCACCGCCTCTGCCTCGGCTCTGGTGCTCACATCCGCCATCGCCGTGCTGGCGGGGAGCATCGTCTCGGACTACGTCAGCCCGAGAGCCCTCCGCTGGATCGCGGGTCTGGGCTTCATCGCCGTGGGCCTCTGGGTCCTGGTGGGTCGCGAGTAGCCGGTTGGCGTCGCAGACCAGAGGAGGGACAGTGATCGCGCCGATTCCGCCTGGGTGCAGTCGGGCCTTCGGGATCGCGGCTTGCGCGAATTCTTCGGGGCGGTCGTGGACTCCGCACGGGTCGGATACGAGAAGCCGGATCCTCGGATCTTCGAGCACGCGCTCAGGGTCTCAGGAGCCGAGCCAGCGACCACGCTGCACGTGGGAGATCTCTACGACGCGGATATTCTCGGTGCGCGCGCAGCGGGGATTCACGCGGCCCTGCTGGATCCCTTCGACGATTGGCATCACGTCGACTGTCAGCGGTTCAGAGATGTTCCCGAGCTTCAGTTCGCCCTCTGTGCGGCGCGCGGCGCCAATTCCACGAGTCGATCTTGATGGACGCCTGAAAGCCGAACCTACTGCGCGTCCCCGAGCAGCGAGCCCGCGCTTTCGTCCGCCAGCCAGCCGGCGATATCCTGGCCCATGACGTTCGTCACCTTTGCCAGCGTGGCGCAGGTTCGCGAGAAGGGTCCGCTCGAGAGCCGCTTGACGCGGAAGGAACGCAGCTTCTTCTCGCCCCGCTGGAGCGTTCCTCGGGCCTCGAGCCACTTGGGCCCGCTGAACATCCCTCCCCCCGGAGCGTGGACGTAGGTGAAGACGAGGTCGAGGTAGAGCCCGGACTTGGGCTTCCCCGGGACGAGCTTGGCATCGGTTGCGTTGGCAACGACCGCCGCCGGAAGCTCGTTCTGGATGTTGCACTCCCGCTTCACATTGGCCGGGATGGTGCTGGTCGTCGCCACACCCGCGACCTGACGGACCTGTACTTGCTCCGCCCCCGCTGCTGCACCGGTGCCGAGCAGAAGCAGGCCGCAAAGCGCGCAAGACGCGGATAGTCGAAGCCCTCGAGTCATTGCGTTTCCCTCCCTCCTCGATTCGAAATCGCCGAGCCTGCGAGATTAGTCCTCGCCAGGTCCTTCCGCTCCCGTGTTCGCAGACCGCGCCCGGGCGGTTCTCACCGACGGAGGTACGCCGCTCATCGGCACACCAGTGCCCTCATAACGCGCTGAGATCATTGGTGTTTTCAGTATGGTCGCGAAATGTGGTATATCGCGGCACTCTCGGCGGCCGCAGCAGCGAGCTGGTGGGAAATGCGGGCGAACGAGGGAACGCGGCGAGAGCGGTAGGGGGAACGATGGCCACCCTGGTCGAGGCACAGGTCACCGGAACCGTCTGGAAGATCGAGAAGCAGGAGGGGGAGGTGCTCGCCGAGGGCGACGTCATCATCATCCTGGAATCGATGAAGATGGAGATCCCGGTCGAGGCTCCCTGCGCTGGCACGCTGGTCGAGGTCCGCGTCGACGAGGGGGAAAGCGTCGAAGAGGGGGCGATTCTCGCGGTGATCGAATGAGTGGAGGGTGGTGTCGATCGTGGCTCGTGAGTTCAAAGTCCGGCCTCTCAGGGTTCGAGACCGAGGTGCAGCGCTCCGCTACCTCGACCGCGCCGCGCGCCTCAATCTCTCGCTGATCGACCTGGTCCTGCGGCTCGGGACGCCCTCCAGGCGGGGGGAGGGTCGCGCCGAGCTGCTCGCGGCCTACCGCGGCCGCGAGCTGGCGGGGCTGGCCGCGTTGCATCCCAGCATGACCCTCGACGCGACCGTCGGGCGCGAGGCTCTGGAGGCGTTCTTTCCCTACCTGGCGGGCGTGGGGTCCGGCCTGGTCAAGAGCAGCGAGGAGGTGGTGGATCCTCTCTGGGAATGGCTTCGCTCCCACGGGCGCCGCGCCCTGCTGGACCGGATCGAGACGGGCTACGCGCTGGAGGCCCACCACGCCCGGCTGGTCGATGCCGAGCCGGGGATCCTCGTCAGGGAGGCGCGGGGCCGGGATCTGGATCTCCTGGTCGATGCGGCCCGAGCCAGCCTCCGGGAGGAGAGCCGTCCGGATCCGTTCCAGGGAGACCCGGTGGGTTTCCGGCGCTGGGTTCGCGGACGGGTGCCCCGGGCGACGGTGGCCGAGGTCGAGACCGGCGGTGCGCTTCGTCGGCTATGCCGACGTCCAGTGCGAGCGGGGATGGCTTCTCCAGGGGATCTACACCTGGCCCCGATACCGCCGTCGGGGCCTGGCGGCGGCGGGGGTTTCGGTCCTGTGCCGGAACGCCTTTGCCGCGGCCGCAGATCACGTCCAGCTCTCGGTGGTCGAGGGCAACACGGCCGCCGAGGGGCTCTACGAGCGGCTGGGCTTCCGGCCCTTTGCCCGGCTTCGGACCATCCTGTTCCGCTAGCTGAGGGGCCTCAGGCTTGATGGGCGAGAGGGCGGTCGGCTACGTTGGCCTCTCTCACACGAATCGAGAGGAGGACGGAATGGGACTGCTGGAAGGTAAGGTAATCGTTGTCACCGGCTCCGGAGGAGGAATCGGACGCGAGCACGCCCTCGCCATGGCGAAGGAGGGCGGCAAGATCGTCGTGAACGATCTCGGGGGCTCCCGCGACGGAAGCGGCACGGGCAGCGCCATGGCCGATGCCGTCGTCGAGGAGATCAAGTCGGCGGGCGGCGAAGCCGTCGCCAACTACGACAGCGTCGCCTCGGTCGAAGGCGGCGAGAACATCGTGAAGACCGCGGTCGACGCCTTCGGTCAGCTCGACGTCTGCGTCAACAACGCGGGGATCCTTCGCGACAAGACGCTCTCCAAGCTGGACGAGGGGATGTGGGACAGCGTGATCGCGGTGCATCTGAAGGGCACCTACTGCGTCTCCCGCGCTGCCTTCAACCACATGAAGGAGCGGGGCGGCGGGGGCGTGATCATCAACACCTCCTCCACCTCGGGTCTCAACGGCAACTTCGGCCAGAGCAACTACGGCGCGGCCAAGGCGGGCGTCGCCGGGATGACCCGGTGCATGGCGCTGGAGGGGCAGAAGTACGGGATTCGCTGCTTCATCCTCGCACCGGTCGCTCTCAGCCGGATGACCGAGGATCTGCCCGGCTTCCAGGACGACAGCTTCAAGACGAAGATGGCTCCGGGCCTGGTCTCGCCCCTGGTGACGTTCCTCGCGAGCGATCTCGCCAAGGACATGACCAACAAGACCTTCTTCGTGCGGTGGAGGTCGCATCGCCGAGATGAAGATGGTGACCGCCGCGGGCGTGACCAAGACCGACAACGGCGGTCTCTGGACGCCCCAGGAGGTCTCCGAGAAGATGGGCGAGATCCTCCTGCCCGAGTGACTTCGTGACCGCGCGGAGACGGCGGGATCCTCCCGCCGTCTCCGTTGCCCGGGTTTCGCCCTCGTGGTAACTGTGGGGACGAGATGCCGGACGACGCAACGTCCTCCGACCCCGTACGCGTAGCCAGCGCCGAGGTTGCCGACCCGCGCTCGGCGATGACGCCGCGCTTCAACTTCTTCTTCCGCTGGTTTGCCAAGCGCTACTTCCGCCACTTCGACCTGGATGACCCGACGGTGCAGCGGCTCCGGGAGCTGGAATCCCGGGGCTCGGTCTTCTACGTGATGCGCTACGCCAGCCGGCTCGACTATTTCCTGTTCAACACCCTCTTTGCCCGCGAGAGTGTCCGACTCTCGGCCTTCGCCAACGGCCTGAGCTTCTACTACTACCAGCCGCTTCTGGCAGCGATCCGCGTCTGGTTCCAGCGCCCGCGCATGTCCCGCAAAGCGCGCCGGGAGTTCGAGGTGGAGCACGCCAGGCGGAAGGTGCGGGAGGTCGCACTGGCCGGCGAATCGGCCTTCCTGTTCTTGCGAACCGCGCGGCGATCCCGCCGGATCCGCGGTCGGCGGGCGGCTGTCGAGCAGGGCAGGCGCGAGCTCGATCTCCTCGGCGAGATCGTCGATTCGGTCTGGACCGAGAACCGGCCGGTCCACCTGGTGCCCCTGGCGCTGTTCTGGCGAAAGGGGCCGCGCGCCGAGCGGCGCTTCCTGAATCTGGCCTACGGCGCGCCGACTCGCCCCAGCGACTTCGCCAAGGTCTCCTCCTTCCTGGTCACCTACGAGGGCCTCTCGATCAAGGTGGGAGATCCGATCGATCTGGATGCGTTCGTCGACGATCGTCGCCCGGAGGGGAAGCCCGCCATCGTGCGCAAGGTGCGGCGTTCGATTCTGCTCTTCCTCTACCGGGAGGAGCGAAGTCGTCGAGGGGCCGACCCTGCGCTCCCGCCACAGGGTCCAGGAGACGGTGCTGGCAGATCCCCTGGTGCAGGCGGCCATCGAGGAGCGCTCGCGTCAGCGCAAGTCGAGCCCCGAGGCGGCGCGCGCGGCAGCCGAGAAGATCTTCCGCGAGATCTCCGCCAACATGAACTCCACCTTCCTGGCGATGCTGAACGTCGTGGTCACCTTCATCTTCAAGAGGATGTTCGTCTCCATCGAGGCCACCGGACTGGAGAAGGTGGCGGACTACGCGAAGCGGCATCCGGTGGTGCTGGTGCCGAGTCACCGTTCCTACTTCGACTTCCTGATCCTCTCCTGGCTCTTCTACGCCAACCACATGGTTCCGCCCCATATCGCGGCGCGGGAGAACATGGCGTTCGGCCCCTTCGGCTTCCTCTTCCGTCGCGCGGGGGCTTTCTTCCTGCGCCGCTCCTTCGAGGACCCGCTCTACAAGGAGGTCTTTCGCCGCTACGTGGGATACCTGGTCGGGGAAGGCTTCACGCAGGAGTTCTTCATCGAGGGCGGGCGTTCCCGCACTGGAAAGAGCCTGGCACCCCGGCTGGGAATGCTCGTCCTGGAACATCGAGGCGTTCATCGCCAGCGGCCGTCGGGATCTCTTCTTCGTTCCCGATCGCCATCACCTACGAGCGGCTGGTCGAGGAGAGCTCGATGGTGGACGAGCTCGAAGGCGGCGCCAAGACAGAAGGAGAGCATGCTGGCGCTGGTCCGGGCTCGCAAGTATCTCGAGCGCCGCTTTGGCAGCGTCTTCGTGAATTTCGGCGAGCCGATTTCCCTGGCACAGACCCTCGAGGGGCACCGCGACCTCTTCCTGCCCGACGAGACGCCGAGCGCCGTCGCCGGCAAGCGCGCGCTGACCGAAGCCCTCGGCAACGAGGTCGTCGAGCGCATCAACTGGGCGGTGGTGGCGAATGCGACCTCCGTCGCCGCCAGCGCGCTGCTCGGCGAGCCGCGCCGCGGCATGTTTCGCAGCGAGCTCACCCAGCGAATGCGCGAGGTGGTGGAGCTGCTCCGCCTCCAGGACGTGCGAATGACGCCGGCCCTGGTCCGGGACGAGGGCGAGTTCAACGAGTCGATCGCCTTCCTGCTCCGGGCCGGCCTGATCAAGTCCGAGCAGGACGACCCGAGAGGGGAAATCCTCTACTACGAGGAGTCACGCCGACGCGCCCTCGACGTGTACCGCAACGTGCTCTTCCACTTCCTGGTGGCACCGAGCCTGCTCGCTCGCCAGCTCCAGCGGGGTGCCAGCCTGGGCGTCCTCCGCGAGGAGCTGGGCTTCTGGCTGGATCTCCTCTATCGCGAGTTCTTGTCCCCAAGGGCACGGTGCTCGGCCTCCAGCTCGAGGCCTTCCTCGACTACTTCGAGCGGATCGGTGTGCTGGAGCGCTCCGATGATCAGCTCCGGGTGACGGAGAAGGGAGAGGGATACATCGCCTTCCTGGCGGAGCAGACCCGGAGCCTGATCGAGGCCTACTACGCCACCTGTTCCACCATCCTCAACCTGGAGGAGCCGAGCACCGCGAAGCAGCTGGAGAAGCTCGGCCGAGGAGCAGTTCGCCAGGGCCCATCTGCTGGGCGAGGTCCAGCGGACCGAGGGCTGGAATTCCGTGACCTTCCGCAACGCGCTCGATCTGCTGACCCGGAGGGGCATCCTGGAGACGGTGGCCGGCGAGAAGGATCGCGAGCGCAGCTACGCCCGCGGAGAGGCCTTCGAGGATCTGGCGGCTCTCCGGGACCGGCTGGCGGGAGTTCTGGCGGCTAGGTAGATTCGCCGCTCCCATGGACACCTCGGACGCACCGGATTTCGCCAAGCGCGGCGGTCTCATCACCGCGATCGCCCAGGACCACGCCACTGGCGAGATCCTGATGGTGGCCTACATGAACCAGGAATCCTTTCGCCGGACCCTCGAGCTCGGCGAGGCGGTCTACTACAGCACCTCCCGCCAGGAGCTCTGGCACAAGGGCCAGTCGAGCGGAAACACCCAGGTGGTGAAGGAGATGTTCCTCGACTGTGACGGGGACGCGCTGCTGCTCAAGGTGGAGCAGCGCGGCGGCGCCGCCTGCCACACCGGAAGGCGGAGCTGCTTCTTCCGCAAGCGCGAAGGCGACGCCTGGAAGGACGTCGGGGTCCAGGTGTTCGATCCGAAGAAGGTGTACGGCGAATGAGCGGGAAGTCCGACAAGCGTCTGCGGCTGGGGCTTCCCAAGGGAAGTCTGCAGGAGACGACCGCGCAGCTCTTCGAGAAGGCGGGCTACAACATCCGCTTCTCCGGGCGCTCCTACTATCCGGAGATCGATGATCCGGAGATCGAGTGCGTGCTGATCCGCGCCCAGGAGATGGCCCGGTACGTGGAGCAGGGTGTGCTCGACGCGGGTATCACCGGCGTCGACTGGGTGATGGAGACCCGGGCCAAGGTGAAGGAGCTGGCAGACCTGAAGGCGCCGTGGCCGAACTACCGGCCGGTGCGCTGGCTGCTGGCCGTCAAGGACGACTCGAAGCTGCGGAAGGTGGGCGATCTGCAGGGGAAGCGGATCGCGACCGAGGCGATCGGGCTCACCAGGCGATACCTGAAGAAGCACGGCGTCAAGGCCGAGATCGAGTTCTCCTACGGCGCCACCGAAGTGAAGCCCCCGCTGCTCGCAGACGCCATCGTCGACGTCTCCGAGACGGGCTCGAGCATCCGCGCCAACGACCTGCGCGTCCTGGACACGGTGCTCGAGAGCACGCCTCGGCTGATCGCCAATCGCCAGGCCTTCGCGGATCCCTGGAAGCGGCGAAAGCTCGAGCGGATGCTCCTGATGCTGATGGGCGCCATCCGGGCGGCGGGACGGGTCGGGCTGATGATGAACGTGCCCAAGGCCCAGCTGAAGCGGCTGCTGAAGGTGCTCCCGGCCCTGGGCAAGCCGACCGTCTCCGCTCTCTCCGACGAGCGCTGGGTGGCGCTCAACACGGTCGTCGCGGAATCCGTGGTGCGGGAGCTGGTCCCCGAGCTCGTCGAGCTCGGAGCGGAGGCGATCGTCGAGTACCCGCTCAACAAGATCGTGGGCTGAGCGGGGTGGCGACGCTCGCGGGGCGCCTTGCGAGGGCGCTCCCGGATTACTCGCGGACCGCCTTCTGGGCGGTTTCGCGGCATTTCGTCTCGTCGGGCGCGCCCCTGGCCATCGTCCAGGGCGTCATTCTCTCCGAGGCGGGCGTCCTGCTGGCGGTGCGCGTGGAGCCGCGGGGCTGGGAGCTTCCCGGCGGCAATCTCGAGGCCGGTGAGGACGACGAGTCCGCCCTGGTGCGCGAGGTGCGGGAGGAGACCGGAATCGAGATCTCGGTGGGGTCGCTGGTTGGCGAGTATCGCCGCAGCGGCTTCCTTCCCCATACGGCGAGGGTCTACCGTTGCCAGCCCGTGGGCGGGCGAATCGCTCCCAGCCTCGAAACGCCCAAGGTCCGCTGGTGGGATCCGCAAGCGGTCCCCGACACCCTGTTCCCCTGGTGTCGCCAACCCCTGCGAGACGGGCTGGATCGCCTCGACCGGCCGGTGCTCCGTCACCAACACCAGGGAATGTCAGAGGTGATCAGCAGCGTGAAGATCGACCTCCGCATGCGTCTCAGCGACGACCAGGCCGTGTAAGAAAGCGGGAACGAAAGCCCCCGCCCGGGAGCCGAATCCGGGCGGGGGTTCTTCTTCACACGCTTTCGAGCGCTAGCGAGCGGTGTCGCGAAGTCCGCTCTGCTCCAGCTCTCTTCCGAGCTGCTGGACCTTGCGCTGAAATTCCTCGAAGGAGTCGTCGAAGGAGAGGATGATCTCCGTGGTTCGCGGGATCTCGTCTCCGTTGAGCAGACCCCTGTACCGGTTCAGGTTGGCGAGAATCGCCTCTGCCACCTTGAGGGCTCGCTTCTCGGTCTTGATCAGGGGTGACTGGAGCGTGTAGACGTTGTTGCGGCCCCAAAGGCTCTCGTCTCGCACGATCGCGATCTCTCGGTAGACGCCGTTGACGGGGTCGAAGTTGTACTCGACCCGCACCTCCTTGAAGACGTCCGAGTTCCCGGTGTAGAAACCCCGCTCCTTCTCGACCTTTCCGAGCTGACGGCACCGGGGGCAGTAGAAGGTGTCACCGTGATTGAGCAAGAACACGCCCTTGGCGTAGTCCTCGCAATCCGTGTTCTCACAGTAACCGACACCGCGTTTCATGCTTGCCATGCTGTTCGATCCGCCTCTGGGCCAAAGAAGACTTCGCGGTGCGGAAAGTCGATATTGAGGTCTCCCGGGCCCTACGGAAGACCTGATAGGCAAGCCCCGTGCCATGCGGGCGGGTGGGGGGGCACCGCGTTGCGAAGGCGAAGACTTGTAGCTGCTTCTTGCCGCTCTCCTGCGTCTTCTCGGAGTCGCCGGTCTTCGACCCCGATGGGAATCGTTTATCTCAGATTGAGAACTGGATTACTCTTTGACCGCGGTCCAGTCTCCCGATCTGCAGTTTTCATCATACCGAAGACACAGCCCACCCTCGGGGGTGGGTCGACTTCTCCGAATACCTGAAAAAACGAACAACTACCGCAAATTACGCGTCTGCGTGCTTATACTGCGCCCGGCCATCCGTTGTCAACCAGGATTTGATTCCTCCCCGTGGAATATTGCCGTTCGCAGTGCCCGACGTTGCCTGAGAATGTAGGCGGCGTAGAGCAGGACTCCACCCGCTCCTATGAGATAGGCGGCAATCAGGTAGGCCACGGTCAGCCGTTGCCCCTGCGCATGTCCCGCTCCGCATCGCGTTCCGCGAGCTTCGACCGGAGTCGGGCGATATCGATTCGTCCCAGCAGCAGATGGGAAAACGCCACGATGGCGGTGACGACTCCCATTGCGAAGGGCATCCCCATCCCCGCGCCGAGGCTCCCCTCCCCGAGGTTCTCGGGATGGATCGAGCGTCCGCCCGCGAGGTCGATGGCGAAGTAGTTGAGGGGTATCACCGCGAGTGCGGCGATCCCGTAGACCGCTGCGAAGCGCGCCGTACGCTCACTGCCCTCCGTGAAGCTACGCAGCAGCAGGTACGAGAGATAGGCCAGGAAGAGCAGCAGTGTGACCGTGAGGCGCAGGTCCCAGGACCACCAACTGCCCCAGGTTCCCCTTCCCCAGATGGGACCGGTGACCAGCACCAGGGTGCAGAAGAAGACGCCCACCTCCGCTGCCGATGCGGCGAAGCGGTCGAAGCGCTCGTCTCCCTTCCACAGGTAGAGGCCTCCGCCCATCGCCGTCAGCAGGAAGCCCAGATAGGCGGCCATGGCACAGGGGGCGTGGAGGTAGAGGATCTTCTGGATCACCCCCTGCTCGCTGTCCACCGGCGCGTTCACGACGAGATAGCCGAAGACGATCGCGCACAGGCCCAGCGCGACGGCACTCGCTCGGTGCAGCGGCGAAATCAGGCGGTCAGGGGAGGAGAGCGGCATGGCTCAGTCGTCCAGCACGTACTCGAAGCTGATGAACGACACTATCAGAAACACCGCGTCGGTCACCAGAAGCAGCCGAATCGCCGGCCAGGGAAGCGCCTCGTCCAGCAGCAGCGCATTGGTGGCGCGCACCGAGCCGAGAATCACCGGGATCATGAGCGGCAGGAGGAGCAGGGGAAGCATCACCTCCCGGAAGGTCGTGCGCACGGCGATGGCGGCGAAGAGGGTTCCGACCGAACAGAGGCCCAGCGCCCCGAGGAATGCGACCGCGGCAAAGGGGAGGGCGACCGGGGCGATCGCCACGTCGAAGGCCAGGGCGAACACCAGGGCGGCGCCGGCCTGGATGATCAGCAGCAGGAGGAGGCTCGCCGCCGCCTTGCCGAGGAAGATCCAGCCTCTGTCCGCCGGAGCCAGGGCGAGGCCCGAGAGCGCCTCGTTCTCGAGCTCCAGGGCGAAGGCGCGGTTCAAGCCCAGGACCGACGCGAACACGTAGGCGACCCAGATCAGGCCCGGCGCTCGCGCATCGCTGCCGACTTCCGGCGCGGCGGCGAAGTAGAGCACGATCACCACCAGCAGGGCGAAGACTCCCATCGCCACCAGGCGATCGCGGCTGCGCCACTCCGTCAGCAGATCCTTCCAGAGGACGGTGAGGAAGACGTTCACTCCACCGCCTCGCGGTAGTGTCGCTCGAGGGTGGCTGCATCGCGGCCCGTCTGGGACGGCAGCGCCACCGACTCTCCGCGCACCAGCAACAAGATCTCGTCTGCGAGCTCCGCGGCGCGCGCCAGGTCGTGAGTGACCAGCACCACGGTGCGGTGCGCGGTCCGGAGAGCACCCAGTCGCTCGGCCAGGCGCGCCACTGCCCGCGCGTCGAGGCCCGAGAAGGGCTCGTCGAGCAGCACGATCTCGGGGTCGTGGACCAGGCCGCGGGCGATCGAGAGCCGGTGGGACATGCCCCGCGAGAAGCCTCCCGCTCGTCGCTCGGCTACCCCCGTGAGCTCCTGCTCCTCGAGCAGGGCATCGGCTCGCCCGGCGGGGTCTGCGACGCCGTAGAGGCGGGCGGCCAGGATCAGGTTCTCGCGGGCGGTGAGGGTCGGATAGAGGAAGCTGGCGTGGGCGATCAGGCCGACCTGACCCCGGCGCGAGCGGCGATCACCCTGGTCTCGGCCCACCCGGAGCGCGCCGCCGCTCGGCCGCGTCAGGCCCGAGAGCAGCCGAAGCAGAGTCGACTTGCCGGCGCCATTGGGTCCGATGACAGCCAGGGTCGAACCGGCGCGGACATCGAGATCGAGCCCTCGGAGTGCTCGGACCGGCCCGAAACGCTTCTCCAGGCCGCGAGCGGTGATCAGCGCTTCGCTCACCCCTCTGCCTCGTCTGCCGGGCTGCCGGCCAGGGCCCGGCCGCATCGGGAGCAGAAGCGGTCCGAGGCGCGGAGCTCGGCTCCGCAGCCGTCACAGCGGGGGGGCGCGCTGGTCTTCTCCGCAGCGACAATGCCCTCCCGCTCCCGGCGAAGCAGAGCGACGGCACGGGCGCGAAGCTCCTCTCGCATCGTGGTGTAGTCCGCCTCGGCGATCTTCCCCGTCTCGTGGTCGTGTTCGAGATCGCGGATCGCGGAGTAGATCGACTCGCGCTCGCGCACGCTGGGCAGCTCCCCGACCTCGGCATCTTCCGGGCCGAGCTCCTTGCCAAAGAGCGGAGCGACCAGCAGTGCGCCGCTCAGCAGAGCCGCCAGCACGACGAGGGCCATCAGGCCACCCGCGGAGCTTCCCCGGGAGGGGGGCCGGGTGGAGATGCGAAGCGCCACTTCCTCGCCGGGAACGACGTTGAAGGCCTCGAGATGGATGTAGGTGAGGTCGCCCGTCCGCACCGGTCTTCGGCGGTGCAGACGATCGGACTCCGGAATCAACCGTCCGGTATCCGCGAGGTAGACACCGAGGAGCGGTACGGGCTGCTCGAAAGAGCGGACCAGATCGACGGAATTCCCATCCACGGGGATCCGGTAGTCGACCGAGACGGTCGACTCCCCGGGTGGTGCGACCCCCCTGACATCGATTCCACCTGGGGAGAGTCGTTCCAGGGAGAGGCCCGCCGCGCCGCTGGTGTAGCCGACGTTCTGGCTGGCCTCCGGCAGGTGGATCCGAAGCAGCGATTCTCCCGGGGCCGCCATCACCCCGGCATCCCCTTCCACCTCGAGGACGTGGGTCTCGCGGACGCCGAGAGCGGCGTCATCGAGGCTGAGAAGCAGTCGGACTTCCGCCACTTCGAAGGAATCCGGGTCGACCTGGGCCTCGGGGAGATCCAGCGAGAAGGCGAGGCGTTCGCCCGGAGCGAGAGCGGGTCCCTCGAAGCTGCGGAAGCTGCGCCCCTCCAGCGTCTTGGGCTCCTTCTCGACCAGCCGCTCTCCAGAGGGTGCCGGTCCCCCAGCCGGGACCAGCACCTCGATCGCGCTCGGTGCCGCTCGGGAACGCCGTATCGATGTCGACCCTCTCGCCACTCACGGGAATCGCGTACGAGAAGCTGAGATCTTGCTCGCCCGGATAGAGAGGTCCCCAGAAGGTGACTTTCCCGTCGCGGTGCTCGACGCCCTCGGGCTGCAGGCCGTGGGGCATCGCAAACTCCTCGGCTCCCGCCGGAAGATGCGCGCGAAGGGCGGGGCTTCCGGTGCCTCGGGCCTCGGACGGGACGTAGACGGTGCGCGAAGACCCGTTGCGGATCGTCAGCGACTCCGCCACCCGAAGCCGGGTCCCCAGCCAATCGATGCGAAGCCGCACCAGGGGGATGCTCACGCTCTGCGTCTCGCCGGTCACCTCCGCGACGCGAATCTCCACCTCGCGCTCGACCTCTCCCGATTCGAAGACGACCCGGGCTCCGGGGTAGGTAACTCCCTGATACTCGGCGCCGATCAGGTAGGGCGTGGTCGGATCGTTGGCCACGCCCTCGAAGCGGAAGCGCCCTTCGGCGTCGCTCGCGCCGTGCCGCACGCCCGCGAGTCCGGTGTGCGTCAGCGCGTAGAGAATCAAGCTGACGCCGCCCAGGGAGCGCTCCGGGTCCTCCTGGTGGACGACTCTTCCGCGAATCGTCCCCGGACCGGCCGGAACGTTCGGGGGCGCCGGCCGGGTCTCCTGGGCCTGGGTCGCCTGCGCCGTCACCAGCAGGGCGAGGAGGCAGAGCGCCGCCGCGCGCCTCATCCCGAGCGCCTCTCCGGGAAGGGCCACATGCAGAACAGGGTTCCCACCACGAAGGTGTAGCCACCGATCCAGATCCAGTTCACCAGCGGATTGCGGTGGATCTTGAGTGTGGCCGAGCCGTTGGACTCGACCGCAGTGAGAACCACGTAGAGGTCTTCGCGCAGCGTCGAATACACCGACGGAATCGAGGCCGGCTGCTCCTGCAGCCAGTACATGCGTTTCTCCGGCGTCATCGTCGCCAACGGACGGCCGTCCCGGTAGAGGGCGATCCGCGCCACGGCCCCGCCGTAGTGCTGCTTCGGGATGGGCTGATGCGGTCCGGTACTCGAGACGGTAGCCGTCGATCTCGATGGAGTCGCCGGGATGGACGTTTTCGAGCCGCTCTTCGTTGAAGGCCGCGCCGGCGATTCCGATCAGGATGAAGACGACGCCCAGGTGCACCACGTAGCCGCCGTAGCGGCGCTGGTTCTTGCGCATCAGGGTGCCGAAGGCCTGCAGCAGGTTCTCGTCGCCTCCGCGCATGCGGGCGCGGATGGCGCGGAAGTACTCCTGGAAGATGGTTCCTACCACGAAGCTGCTGAGGCTCCAGGTGGCCAGCGGGAAGAAGCCGATTTCGGAGCGGAACCAGGCTAGCAGTGCCCCGGCGGTGAGCACGGCTGCGACGCCCGGCCACAGGAACTGCTTGCGGAGATTGGCGCGCGAGGCTCTCCGCCAGGCGATCAGGGGCCCCGCACCCGTCAGCAGCAGCAGCAAGAGGGCCAGGGGCGCGTTCAGCTTGTTGAACCAGAGCGGGCCGATCATCCGCTCCGTTCCGGTCAGCCATTCCGAGATCTTGGGGAACATCGTGCCCCACAGGACCACCGCCAGGATCACCATGAAGATCCAGTTGTTCAGCAGGAAGCCCGACTCGCGGGAGAGGATGGACTCGAGTCGGTTGCTGCTGCGCAGGGCCTTGCGGCGCGAGATCAGCACGCCGAAGAACACCGCGACGGTGAGCAGGACGTAGCCCAGAAAGAGCAGCCCGAAGACCTTGGTCTGGGCGAAGGCGTGGACCGATTGCACCAGACCGCTGCGTGTCAGCATGGTGCCGAACAGGCAGAGCGAGTAGGTGAGCCCGATCAGGATCAAGTTCCAGATCTTGAGCATGTCCCGCTTTTCCTGGACCATCACCGAGTGAAGAAAGGCGGTGCCCGCCAGCCACGGCATCAACGAGGCGTTCTCCACCGGATCCCAGGCCCAGTAGCCGCCCCATCCCAACACCTCGTATGCCCAGCGCCCGCCCATCAAGATCCCGACCGACAGGAAGAACCAGGCGAAGAGCGTCCAGCGGCGGGTCGTGCGCATCCAGACCGTGCCCAGCTGCCCGCTCAGCATCGCGGCCAGACCGAAGGCGAACGGCACCACGAAGCCGACCATTCCGATGTAGAGCAGCAGTGGGTGGATCAGCATCGCCGGATGCTCGAGCAGGGGATTGAGCCCGCTGCCGTCGGAGAGAATCTCGCCCGGGGGCAGCTTGTCGAAGGGATTGCTGACGAAGTTCAGCAGGACGAGGAAGAAGAGAGCAGTTGACCAACAGGGTCGCGCAGACCCACGGCATCAGTCCCGGGTGGCTGCGGCGATTCACCAGGATGGCGCCGCTCGAGTAGAGCGTCAGCAGCCACAGCCAGAGCAGCAGCGAGCCCGCCTGTCCTCCCCAGAGCGCTGCGATCCGGTACTCGAGCTCCATCGCCCGCGCTACGTGTCCGGCCACGTAGCTGAGCTGGAAGTCGAGTGTGGCGAAGGCGTAGAAGAGCGCGCCGATCGCCAGGGTGGCGAAGCACGTCAGCAGCATCACGGAGCGCTCCGCCACCCGGCACCACTCCCGGCGCCGGCTGATTCCCGCGTACACGGCGGCGAAGGTTCCAATGGCCGAGACGACGAGGGCGAGGCGAAGCGCGTAGTACCCTATCTCAGACATCTGGAACGCCCCTCGCCCCGGAGTCCCGGGTGGTTCGCCTAGAGCGCCGCCTGCCCGCCGGGGCTGGCCTCGAACTTGGAGGGGCACTTGGCCAGAATGTGGGTGGCTTCGAAGGTGCCCCGATCGCTGCCCACGAGCCGGCCCTCGACGACCACCTCGGCGCCATCCTTGAAGAGATCCGGTGTTTCGAGGCTCGAGTAGACCACGGGGAGGTAGTCCTCGCCGGACCCGACGGTGCCTTCCGGTGTGCTGCGGACGCGGAATCGCACCACCTTGGCCGAGAGATCCCGCTCGATGGATCCCGCGACCACGAAGCCGTGGATCCGGGCGGCGGAATTCACCTCCCCGGACTCCCGAAGCTCCTCGAGATTCTTGTAGTAGACGAAGGCTCCCTCCTCGAACTGGCTCCAGCCGAACCAGCCGAGAAGAATCACCACCAGGAGCGCGCCGACGGCGATCTGCACACCCTTGGACATGGAACCCTCCTCTCTCTTCGAGGCTACCAGTTCCCCCCTTTCCGTCAATTCCGGGAAACCAGGAAACCTCCCAAAAAACGGTAAGTTGCGCGATGGCCTTCCTTGACGCCGGCGGCTTCCGGGGCTAACTGGCTCGGGCATGCCGTCCCAGCTCGCCGATCGGCTCCGCGAAATCGAGCCGTTCCTGGCCATGGAGGTGATGGAGCGCGCCTTCGCAATGGAGCGGGAGGGTCGGAGGGTCATCCACCTCGAGATCGGCGAGCCCGGCTTCCCGGCGCCCCCGGCGGCGGTGGAGGCCTGCCGAGCGGCGCTCACCCGCGGCGAGACCCGCTACACCGACAGCCGGGGACTGGCGGAGCTGCGCGAGGCCATCGCCATCGACAAGAGCCGCCGCAGCGGCGTTGCCGTCGATCCCGAGCAGGTGATCGTCACTTCGGGCACCTCGCCCGCGATGCTGCTGGTCTTCTCCCTCCTGATCGAAGCCGGCGACGAGGTGATCCTTCCGACTCCGCACTACCCCTGCTACCCCAACTTCATCCGCTACTGCGGTGGCAAACCTGTCCCGGTGGTGTGCGACGCCGCCGACGGATACCGCATTCAACCCGACGCGGTTCGCCGGAGCCTGACGGACCGGACCCGTGCCATCGTGGTGGCGTCCCCCTCGAATCCGACCGGTGCCGTCCAGGACCAGCCGACTCTCCGCGAGCTCGCCCGCTTCGGCGTTCCCCTGATCAGCGACGAGATCTACGACGGCCTCGTCTACGACGGGGCGCGGGTGATCTCGGCGCTCGAGGTGAGCGACGAGGCCTTCGTGCTGGATGGCTTTTCGAAGCGCTACGCGATGACCGGCTTTCGTCTGGGCTACGCGATCGCTCCCCTGGAGCACATCCGGACCCTTCAGATCCTGCAGCAGAATCTCTTCATCTCCGCCAACCACTTCGTCCAGCACGCGGGAATCGCCGCACTGCAGGAGGGAGAGGAGACGGTGCGGATGATGCGCACCGCCTACGACCACCGCCGCCGGCTCCTGGTGGACGGGCTCCGCGAGCTCGGCTTCGGAGTCCCCGAGCTTCCCAGGGGAGCCTTCTACGTTCTCGCCGACGCCCGGGCCTTCGGAAGCGACTCGCGGCGGCTCGCCTTCGACCTGCTCGAGCGGTCGGGAGTCGCCGTCACGCCGGGGATCGATTTCGGCGAGGCCGGAGAGGGCTTCCTGCGCTTCTGCTACGCCGTGGCAGAGGAGGAGATCGTGGAGGCTCTGGAGTGGCTGGCGCCGGTGCTGCGAGAGCTGGCTTGAAGATCCTCTCCTCCCAGATCGTCGCGACCGCCGCGGGGCCCGAGGGCTTCCCTCCGGGAGGGCTGCCCGAGGTGGCCTTCCTGGGGCGCTCGAATGTCGGCAAGTCGAGCCTGCTGAACCGCCTGGTGGCGCGGAAGCAGCTGGCTCGGACCAGCCGCACCCCCGGCAAGACCCGTCTGCTCCATTTCTACCGCGTGGAGCGCCCCGGGCGCGAGCTGCTCCTGGTCGATCTGCCGGGCTACGGCTACGCGAAGACGGCCAAGAGCGAGCGCGCCCGCTGGAAGGGGCTGATCGAGGACTACCTCAGACGCCGCGAGGCTCTGCGCGTGGCGGTGCTGCTCCAGGATTTGCGACGGGATCCGAGCGAGGACGAGACGCTGCTGCTCGACTGGCTGGCCGAGCGCGAGATCCCGGCA
The DNA here is from genome assembly GCA_963722885.1 of uncultured delta proteobacterium. Taxonomy (GTDB): domain Bacteria; phylum Myxococcota_A; class UBA9160; order UBA9160; family UBA6930; genus CAVXZE01. The sequence continues at coordinate 95,165 of CAVROS010000027.1, read as the reverse complement.
CTGGTGGCCCTCACCAAGATCGACAAGCTGAAGCCGAACAAGCGGGCCACACGTCTCCGCGACCTGGGCGGGAGTCTCCCGGTGCAGGCGGACTGGGTGATTCCAACCTCGGCCCAGACCGGCGCGGGAATCGACGAGCTCTGGCGGGCGATCGACACGCTCCTGTAGGCGCTAGCGCTAGCATCAGCGCTCCATGTCCGATTCCAGCCCCCCGGCCGCGCCGCGCCGCTTCGGAGCCTTCTCCTACGCGCCGTACCGGCGCTTCTGGCTGGCGGCTCTCTGCCGCGTCTTCGGCCTGCAGTTCCGTTTCATCGGTGTCGGGTGGCTGGTGGTAAGCGACGAGGGACTCGGCCTCTCGCCGATCTGGCTCGGGATCGTAGGCCTGGCAGCGGCACTGCCGCCCATCGCACTCTCGGTGCCGGCCGGGATCGTCGCAGACCGCTACGAACACCGCGGGATCCTGGCCTGGAGTCAGGGGCTGACCGCTGCGCTCAGCCTTCTGCTCGCATTCGGGATCCTCCAGCACCTTGTCGACGTGTGGCTGCTGATCGCGTGGGCCGTCACGGTCGGGTGTCTGACGGCGATTTCGATGCCGGCCCAGTCTGCCATCCTGCCGCGGCTGATCGAGCCGGCCTCGATGCCGAGCGCAGTCGCGCTGATCAGCACCATCTGGAACACCATGCGCATTCTCGGCCCGGCCGCGGCGGGCGTGCTGATCGCGTGGATCGGCATCGGTCAGGCCTTCTTCGTCACCGCCGTGGGTTTCGCGCTGTCGACACTCCTGATCGCCACGCTTCGTCTCGAGCCTCTCGAGCGCCGGGCGGAAGAGAGGTCCGAAGGTGTCCTCGACGGAGTTCGTTACATCCTCCGCAACCGCCTCTTCCTCGCCACCATCGGGCTCTCCTTCTTCACCTCGATCTTCGGGATGGCCTACCAGACCCTGCTCCCGGTCTTCGCCAAGGATGTCCTCGAGGTGGGATCGACGGGATTCGGTCTTCTGGAGACGGCGGTGGGGGTCGGGGGCTTTCTCGGGACCCTCACGATGATCAAGGTGGGTAGCCGACCGAGCTCGGGAATCGTGATGCTCGCGGCGGCTGCGATCTTCGGGCTCTTCATCGCCGGCTTCGCGGCGAGCCGAGATTTCGAGATCTCGGCCGCTCTGCTCTTCTGCGCCGGCTTCTTCTCCTCGCTGTATCTGAACATCGGGATGACCACTCTGCAGGTACTGGTCCCCGATCAGCTGCGAGGCCGAGTGATGGGCGTCTGGTCGATGACCTGGTTCCTCTCCGCCGTCGGCGGGCTCCCCGCCAGCGCACTCGCGGAGTGGATCGGGGCGCCGTGGACCGTCGCGCTGGGCGCCCTCTCGGTGACCGGCTTCGCGACGCTGGTCTTCCTGCTCTCGGCGGAGCTGCGCCGGCTGCCGGTGATCGAGTCGGGAAGGCCGAGGCGCGGGGCCGCGTCGACCGGCTAGCGGTACGGCCGACCTACTTTCGCTGGTCGAAGCGCCGTCCCAGCACGGTGGAGGCGATGATGATCTTCTGCATCTGCAGTGTCCCACCCGCCAGGGGCCATCCCCTGCTGTCGCGCAGCATTCGCTCGACGGGATACTCGGTGCTGTAGCCGTAACCTCCCAGCACCTCCATCGCCATGTCGGTCACGGCCTTGGCGGTCTCGTTGGCGAAGACCTTCGCCATCGAGGTCTCCTGCACCGACGGAAACCCCCCGCTGGAGTTCACCGCGGCGCGATAGACCAGCAGCCGCGCGGCGTCGACCCGTGTCGCCATCTCGGCGATCAGCAGCTGGATGGCCTGACGCTCGGCGATCAGCTTGCCGAAGGTCTCGCGCTCGAGGGCGTGCTTCCGGGCGGCTTCGAGGGCTCCGGTGGCGATCCCCAGCGCCATGGTGGAGTTTCCGCAGCGTTCGATGTCGAAGCACTCCATCAGCGACCGGAAGCCGCCCGCTGCGACCACCAGGTTCTCCTCCGGGACGACGCAGTCTTCGAAGACCAGGTCCGAGCCGGGCATTCCGCGCAGCCCCATGTACTGCTCCTGCTTTCCGAAGGAGAAGCCCGGTGTTCCCTTCTCCACCAGGATGGCGCCGATGCCCTTGGCCCCGAGGCTGTCGCCGAAGCGGCAGTACACCATGTAGGCTTCGCTGTGACCCCCGCCCGTGCAGAAGACCTTGCGCCCGTTGAGCCGCCAGCCTCCCGGGGCGGGCTCCGCCTTGGTCCGGAGATCGGTGAGGGCGCTGCCCGCCTCGGCCTCCGTCATGCCCACACTGATCTGCATCTTCCCCTGGCAGACCAGCGGGAGGAGCCTCTTGCGCTGCTCCTCGGTGCCGAACTTCTCGACGACCCGCACCGGTCCCACGTTGCTCTCGAAGACGGCCGCGGCACAAAGCGGCGAGATCCGGGCGAGCTGCTCGATGCAGAGAATCGCGGAGAGGAGCTCCTGGCCACCTCCTCCGTAGGCTTCCGGCAGGCACATGCCGATCAGTCCCATCTCGACCATCTTGCCCATGACTTCGTCGTCGGGAACCCGGGCCTCGCGGTCCCAGACCGCCGCCAGCGGCTGACACTCGCGGTCCGCGAACTCGCGGACGGTCTCCTGAAGCATTCGCTGCTCTTCGCTGAGCTGGAAATCCACCGGATCCTCCTGATTACGCGGCGCTGGCGCGCGCCTCGTCGTTCGAAGAGCGCAGCGCCCCGAGCGCCCGGAGCACCACCTGCTTGGCATCCTCGCCGAGCGAGCCGAAGATCTCGTCGACGAGCGAGCGGTACCAGTCGATCTCGCGGGCAAAGGCCCCGTAGCCCTTGGGGCTGAGGGCGAGAAGCGTGACGCGGCGGTCCGAGGCGTGGGGTCGACGCTTCACGTAGCCCTGATCCTCGAGGCGATCCACGAGCCCCGTCATCGTCGATGGCGAGAGCCCCAGACGCTGCCCGATCGCGGCGATGGACTGGTCACCCTCGAGGCCCAGACACTGAAGGATCAGGCGCTGGCGGAGGTTCAGCTCCATGGTGGCGCGTTCCGAGTTGGAGGCGCTCACCCGGTGGATGAGGCGCATCAGGGCTTCCGCCTGGCGACTCTCCGCCGAAGGAGCCGCTTCTTCGCTCTCGCTCACTGTGACTCGATGCCTCTTCCCGTCCGACTGACCCGGCCCGCTGAGTTGACTTCCTGCGATTCGCGGACTATTGTCGAATCGAATATTCCGAAAGCGTAATATCTTCGGCGGCCGGAATCAAGACCTCGCGGACGAAAAGCTCCGGAAGGGCGCGAGATGCAATTCGACGGGATCACGCTCATCACCGGCGCCGCGGGGTTCCTGGGGCGGCACCTGGCGCAGCGCCTCGCCGAGAGCGGTGTCCTCGCTCCGCGCCGCCGTGCGACCCGGTGAGGATGCCCGCTTCCTGCGCGATCTCGGTGCCGAGGTCCGGAGCGCGGACCTGTTGGATCCCGAGACGCTGCCCCCGCTCTTTGAAGGGGGTGTGGACCGGGTCTTCCACCTCGCAGCGATCTGCAACCTCTCCACTCCCTATGCGGTGCTGCACCCGACCAACGTGGCGGCGGTGGAGCGGATCACCCGGCTCGCCCTGGAATCGGGGGTGAGGCGCTACCTCCAGATGAGCTCGAGCAGCGTCTACGGCCCGCATCGCGGCCAGCCCTTCCTGGAGGATTCGGAGCGAGCGCCCCGGGACGACTACGGGCGGAGCAAGTCGGCGGGGGAGGAGGTCGTCTGGAAGGCGATCGCCGAGGGGCTTCCGGCGACCATCGCGCGTCCCTGCACCGTGTACGGTCCCGGGTGCACCGACGGAGCGGGAAAGGTCTTCTCACGGCCGACCTCCATCGCGGCGATTCCGGGGAGCGGCCGGCAACGCCTCTCCAATGTACGGGTGGAGGACGTGGCGGCCGCGTCGGTCCACCTCTCCGAGCTCGACGATGCCGAAGGCCAGGCGTTCAACATCGCGGACGACAGCCATCCCGAGCTGGGAGAGGCGCTGACTCTGGCCGCGGAGGCCTTCGGATCCCGCCCGCCCAGGCTCCATCTTCCGCTCGGGCTGGTGGCGGCCCTGGCGAGGCTCCAGGGGCCGGTCGCGAGGCTGCGGGGTCGGATACCGGATCTCGAGCTGGACGCGGTGCGCCTGCTCCGGGACGATTACCTGGTGGACAATTCCAAGCTGAAGTCGACGGGCTACGAGTTCCTCTACCCGGATTTCCGGGCCTCCATGCAGGAGATGGGAAGGATCAAAGAGCCGCACTGAATCCCGGTGAGCGGGAGCTGGAGATCCAGCCCGGCGCGCGCCGACAAGAAGCGAGAGAGGTGACGACCATGCAGGTGGTAGTGATCACGGGGCTGGCCCAGGGAATGGGGCTCGAGGTGGCGCGCCAGCTCGCGAGCTCCGGAGACTCGATCGCCGGCTTCGACATCGACGAGCCGGGGGTCGCGTCCCTGCAGCGCGAGCTCGAGGAGGGAGGAGGAGAGCACCTCCTCACGGCGTTGGACATCACCGACCGCAAGGGAATCCTCGCCTTCAGGGATCGCGTGCTCGACAAGTTCGGCCGCGTCGACGTGGTGCTCTCGAACGTCGGCGTGGGTTTCTTCGGGCCCTTCGAGGAGGTCGATCTCGAGAAGGCCAACCGCTGCTTCGAGATCAACGTCACCGGCACCGCGGCGCTCCTCCAGGCCTTCGTTCCGAGCATGCGGGAGCGGCGAAGCGGAAGGCTGATCGTGATGTCGTCCCTGGTCGGTCAGGTCCCCTTCCCGTTCGAGTCGATCTACTGCGCCAGCAAGTTCGCGGTGGAAGGCCTCACCCTCTCGCTTCGCTACGAGGTCGAGCCCTTCGGAATCGAGGTGGCGTTGGTCCAGCCGGCCCAGGTCTCCACCAGCTTCGCCGCCAAGATCCACACCCTTCCGCCGGAAGGGTCCCCCTACCGGGAGCGGGTGGCGCGCTTCATCCGGCGAGACGAAGAGCTGATCCGGGACGCACCGGATCCCGCCACGGCCTCGGCGGAGATCGTCAAGGTGATCCGCTCACCGAAGCTGAGGCTTCACAACCAGGTCGATCCGAAGAGCCGCTTCTTCATGAAGCTCAATCGGGTCCTGCCGCGAAGGCTCCGCGATCTCGTCCTGCTCCGGCAGATGGACATCACCTGACGATCGGCGAAAGAGACTTCCCGCATTCCCAGTACGGACACCGACACAGACGGGTGGCAAAGGAAGAGAGATGGGCGAGTACTACCGAGATGTAGATCACATGTTCGAGATCTACGGCCACTTCCTGGAGCGGATCCTCACGCACGAACGGATCGGTCCCAAGATGAGCAGCGCGAACATCATCGTCAAGTTCATCTACACCGATCCCGACTGCGAGATCACCATCGACCTGAAGAATCCGCCGGAGAGGACCGATGCCCACGGGACCTTCTATCTCGGTCCCTGCGACGTGAAGGCGGACGTCTGGTCCAGGCAATCGGCGGACCACTCGCACCGCTTCTGGCACGGGCTCGAGAACCCGGTCGCATCGGTGGCGAAGGGCAAGGTCAAGCAGGGCGGGAACGTGGTCGCGATGCTGAAGCTCCTCCCGGTGGCGCGGCGCGCCTTCGAGATGTTTCCAGTCGCTCTTCGGGAGCTGGGCTATGATCACCTTGTGCTCACCCGAGGGGAGAAGTGAGCGCGGACGCCGGTGGTCGCGAGCGGAGGAGAGGATCATGAGCGCATCCACACAGGAGTCCGTGGCCGAGCTGCAGACGGGTGCCAGCGAGCGGGTCTCGAGGCTCCGGGAGAGAATCGTGCACGCCCCGCGAGAGGCCTGCATCGAGCGCGCGCGTTACCTCACCGAGTCGATGTCCGCCCACTGGGAGGAGCACCCCCTCACCCGCATCAGCAAGGCCCTCGCGCACATCCTCGAGAACGTGAGCGCCATCATCCGCGAAGACGAGCTCATCGTCGGCTGCCGGACCAGCAAGCTGAAGGGCGCGCCCCTCTTTCCCGAGAACAAGTCCCGCTGGATCGAAGGCGACGTCGACAGCTTCGAAGAGCGCGTCATCCAGAAGGTGCTGCATCGACCAGGCCGAGGCGCGGGAGCTCAGCGAAGAGATCCTGCCCTTCTGGCGCGGCCGCACCGTCGAGGAGAGATTCGAGGAGCTGCTGCCGGCCGACGTCGCCGAGGACATGGACAAGTACGTCTTCACCATGATCCTCGAGATCACCTACGGCATCGGCCACTTCACCATGAGCCACGGGCGCATCCTGGAGCGCGGCCTCTCCGGGGTCATCGCCGATCTGCGCCTGAAGCTGGACGCGATGAACGCCGACGAGCGGGCCGGCGAGACCGGCCTCCTCTACGACGCGATGATCCGGTCGCTCACCGCCGCCATCCGCTTCGCCCAGCGCCATGCCGACCGTGGCCGAGGAGATGGCCGCGAGCGAGAGCGATCCCCGAAGGGCGGCGGAGCTCGAAGAGATCGCCCGAGTCTGCAGGCGAGTGCCCGAGCACCCGGCGAGCTCCTTCCACGAGGCCGTCCAGTGCGTCTACTTCATCCACCTGATCGCCCAGATCGAATCCGGCGGCAATTCCATCTCGCTGGGTCGCATCGATCAGACCCTGTCTCCGTACTACGAGGCCGATCTTCGGGCCGGAAGGATTACCAGCGACCAGGCGCGGGAGCTGCTGTCGCTCCTGTTTCTCAAGACCAACGAGACCTGGAACATCCTCGAAGAGGCATTCATCCCGGGTGGTGAGGGCACCGAGGGCAAGACGACACAGAACGTCACAGTGGGTGGAATGGGCTCCGACGGAGCGGACGCCACCTGCGCGCTCAGCAGCATCGGGATGGATGCCTTTGGGGACATCCGCACCGTGCAGCCGAACTTCGGGGTGCGGCTCTGCCCGGACGCCCCCGAGGAGTTCTTCCTTCAGGCGATTCGCTACGCCCGCGACGGAGTTCCCCTGCATCTGTTCAACGACGAGGTGATCGTCGAGTCCCTCGTCGACGGTGGTCACACGCTCGAGGATGCGCGGGACTACGGCGTGGTGGGCTGTCTGGAGCCGAACGCACAGGGCAAGACCTTCGGCTCGACCTTCGCGGTGCAGATCAACGGCGCCAAGTGCGTCGAGCTCGCGCTCAGCAACGGGGTGGACAACGTCTTCGGCTATCGATCCGGCATCGAGAGCGGAGACCCGGCTGGATTCACTTCGCTTCGAAGACGTCTGGGGCGCCTACGGCGCCCAGCTCTCCCATACCCTGGATCAGGTGGACCGGGGAATGGGCGCTCTCGACCAGGCCATCGCGGAGATGCTGCCGTCGCCTTTCGCCTCGGCCATGGTCGAGGGACCGATCGAGAAGGGCCTGGACTTGACCCGCGGTGGCGCCATCTACAACTCCACCGGCGTCCAGCTGATCGGCTTCGCGAACGTGGTGGACAGCCTGACCGCCGTCGAGAAGGCGGTCTTCGAGGAGAAGTTCCTCTCCCTCGAAGATCTGGCCGAGTGCCTCGCCAACGACTGGGACGACGCGGAGGGGATTCGATCCCACCTGCTCCGCGAGGTCCCCAAGTACGGAAACGACGATCCGGAAGCGGACGCCATGGCGGCCCGGGTGTTGACGCACTTCTGCGACGAGGTGCTGCGCCACCAGAACTTCCGGGGCGGGTCCTTCTGGCCGGGAATCTTCTCGGTGGGCTTCCACGTCGCGCTGGGCGCCTTCTCCGCCGCCAGCCCCGACGGGCGCCGCGCAGGCGAGGTGCTCGGCAATGGCATCACCCCGGCCAGCGGACGCGCGAGCAGTGGCGCCACCGCGCTCCTCAACTCGGTCACCCGACTCCCGCTCGGCCGCGCCCACAACGGAACCAACCTGAACATGCGCTTCAACCCGCGCTGGCTGCGCGCAGAGGCCCTGGCCTCGCTGATGAAGACCTACTTCGAGCTGGGCGGGTCCCAGGTCCAGTTCAACATGATCGACACCGAGACCCTGCGCGACGCCCAGCGGAACCCCGAGGCCTACCGCGACCTGGTGGTCCGGGTGAGCGGCTACTCGGCGCTCTTCACCGAGCTGAGCGAGCTCGCCCAGGAAGAGATCATCAGCCGGATGGAATACGAGGCCTGAGCGGCGACGGAGCGGGGACGTCAACCCGTTTCGACGTCAGCGGAACAGGTCCATTGCCGGGTCGCGAAGGGTGTCGCGCAGCGAGCCGCCGCCCTCCAGGGGGACGCCTTCGATCCAGACGGAGGGAATTCCCGCGCTCTTGCGCATCAGCAGACCCGCCGCGGCGGCCAGCTGATCGGCCGTGGCGGCGGTGGTGACGGCCAGCTCCCGGCCCATCAGATCGACGCTGCCGCGAAGGTCGTCGATCGGTGCGATGCCCGAGCAGCCGATGGCGACGTCCACCAGCCCCTCTCGCCAAGGTCGCCCGAAGGTGTCGGTCACGATCACCGCCAGGGGGCCGGCGCCCACCGCGATCAGTTCCTCGCGGAGTCGCCTCGCGGAGGCGTCGGGATCCTCGGGCAGCAGCACCGCGATCTCCGGACCCGGTGCGTTCGAGAGGTCGACGCCGGCATTGGCGCAGACGAAGCCGTGGTGGGTCTCGGCGATCAGAACACCGTGGCCGCGGCGCACGATGCGCCGGCTCTCGCGCAGCACCAGCTCCACCTGGCGCGGATCCTTGTCGTCCTCTCGGGCGATGGTCCGGGCCTTGGGCGACGGCTCCACCTCCGCCAGTGGAACGACGCGCCCCTCGGCCTTGGAGACGATCTTCTGGCAGACGGCCAGGACTCCGTCTCGGAGGGAGACGCCGCACCGCGAGGCGGCCTGCTGATGGAGGGCGGCGAGGTCGTCGCCGGGCGCGACGATGGGGATCCCCTCCATCGCGACCAGCCGGATCTCCCGGCTCACGAGCCGCTCCCGAAGCCGAGCTCGCGCAGCAGGGCTCGGGTTCGGTCGGCGCCGCGCTCGGCCCGGAGCAGGGCCTCCACGTCCTCGACGCGATCCAGATCGATGGCCAGAGAGGGGAGGGGGAGCTCGCTGTAGGGGACCCCCTGACTGCGCGCGAGATCGCGGTGTGCGGCGGCGCTCTCCTTGCCGAAGTGGTTGGGAATCACCGCGTGGGGTGCGCGCAAGAGCGCCGAGGTTCCACCGTCGCGGGAAGGAGCCAGCACCACGCCCCGGCCGCCCAGCCCGTCGAGGGCGTCGAAGAGCGCTCCCAGATCGGCCGCCTCGGCACCGGCGACGTCTCCCAGCACCACCAGAAGGCGCGTGACCCCCCGCTCCGCCAGCTCCGCGCCGGCGACATCCAGAGACGGGTTCAGGCCGGGATCGCTGCGCACCAGCGCCTCGGCGCCGGCCGCCTCGGCGGCCGCGCCCACCTCGCCGTCGGGTGTGACCACCGCGATCTGGTCGATCTGGGGAACCCGCTTCAGCGCCGACAGGATGTCCCCCAGCATGGCGAGGGTCAGCCGCTCGATGGCGCCGCGCTCGAGAGAGCCCAGCAGCCCGCGACTTGCCGGCTCCGAGCCGCTTGACGGGAACCAGCGCGGCGATCATCCCGACTGCCGTGCCAGGGCCAGCGCGGCGTCCGCCACTCGAGCGGCCACCTCGGCATCCCGCATCAGTGTGTCGAGAACGGCGGTTCTCATGCCCAGAGCCTCCACGTCCCGAGCCTGCTCTGCATCCCGCTCGTCGAGGACGTAGCCGTCGCAGAGATCGCGGTAGAGGCCGGCGACACCGCGCGCGGAGACCTCCACTCCGACTCCTCGCAGCAGGCGGTCCGCGGGTCCCTTCACCGGCGCGCCACCGATGATCGGCGAGATGGCCACGACGGACGCCCGGCGGGCGCGGACCGCCTTCCGGATGCCGGGCACCTCGAGGATGGGTCCGATGGAGACGACGGGATTGCTCGGACAGATCAGGATTGCCGAAGCTGCTCTCCAGGGCCTCGAGCACGCCGGGCGCCGGAACCGCTGCGGCCGCCGCGGAGAGGTCGACGGCGCTGACCTGGTCCGGGGCGCCGTCCCTGACGAGATACTCCTCGAAGTGGGCGCGCCGGCTTCCCGAGAGCTCGACGAAGGTCGGACAGGGATCTTCGGACATCGGGAGGATCCGGGTCGTCACGCCGAGGCTGCGGCGGATCTCGTCGCTCACCGCGGCGAGCCCGATTCCTTCGCCGAGCCGGATGGTGCGGTGCAGACAGGTCGCCAGGTCCCGGTCCCCGAGCCGGAACCAGGTCTCGTGGCCGTGGGCGGCCAGGGCATCCACCACCGCGAAGCTGTCGCCCTCGAGGCCGTAACCCTTCTCGCTGTCGACCCGACCCGCCAATGTGTAGGTGACGATGTCGAGATCCGGTGATACGTGCACCCCGTAGAAGCTCCGGTCGTCACCGGTGTTGACGATTGCCGTGACTTCGGCGGGAGGGACTCTTCGCACCAGACCGCGCAGAAAGCGCGCCGCGCCCACGCCACCGGCGAGAACGACGACACCTCCCGAACCTCCGCTGACTCCCGCTCACGACCGGACCGGTTCAGGGAGCTTGGAGCTCTGCACGCTCGTCTTCGAGGGCGCGGAGGTCGGAGAGGAGCTTGGGAAGGCGGTCGGCGACCTCGCGAAAAGTCGGATCGTCCGCCATTGCGAGAGGTCCCCCGCCTTCCAGTACCGGTACCGACCAGCAATGCCTTGAGCGCCTCCTCGTCGGCCGCGATGTCCGTCTGCAGCGAGGCGATGGCCTCGTCGATGTCTTCCAGCCGCTGTCGCTGCGTCCTCCAGCTCGGCCTCGCTCACGAAGACCTCGTCCTCCCCGAACTCGGGCGAGGACACGCTCGCGTAGGGATCGCCTTCGTCCCAGGCGTCTCGCGGACGCTCGAAGCTGCGGTCGCGCACCGCCCATTGCTCTCCATCGTCGTACACCCGGGCCGGCCGAGTCGGCAGCGGCGGTTGCTCTCCATCGTCGAACTCCGGGATCGGCCGAGTCGGAATTGGCGGGGCGCTCGCTTCGACCGGCGTGCGTCTCAGCGCCGAATCCGGCGGACCGAGCTTTCCGATCCGATTCCGCACCTCCCGGGGAATCTGACCGCGATCCGTCGTGTAGTGAGCGACCCCGTTCTCGTCGATCCACTTGTAGATCGTCGGGGCGGGGGCCTGGTCCGCGGCTGCCTCGCCCTCGCTCGCTCTCCTCCGGCTCCGCGGCCCCGGACGCGGTGCTCCAGATCGCCGGAGCGGCGCCGAGGAGCACGGCGAGGTAGAGCGGGAGCGCGATTCGAGCAGCTCTCATTGCTCCGATTCTTCTGGAGAGGGCGCTCTCCGTCAAGGCAAAGAAGATCGTCCCGGCGCACCGCTCAGCAGCGTGGGTCTGCCGCTTCGCGGGCGAGCCCGATTTCTCGCCGGATCTACCCTAACTCACCGAATTCCGGACCGTTATCGAGGCTTCGGATCCGCGGAACGACGAAGTGACAGTTTCTCACTCCCGCCGAGGATCCTCCAGGAGGCCGACGAGCTCTGCCTTGATTCGGCGCGCCGCGGGGCCCGTCCACGATACCGAGCAGCCGAGGAAATCGCGAACGACCGCGCGCGCCGGATTCCCGCCGTAGCGGTCGTCGATGTGCCGCAGGTGGTGCATCGCGGCGACCGGCGTCACGGCGGCGTAGTTCAGACGCCGCCATTCCTTCTGGATTTCGAGCGCAATCTCACTCAGGGGGCGTGATTCTACTCTCTGCCCTCGCATTCCTTCTCCGCGAGCAGATAACTGAAAGCATAGGCTGACGGAGTCGCCGGGAGGCTTCCGTGATCCCGGTCACGGTACAGCTCGAACGCGGCTTGCCCCCGGGGATGCTTGATGGAGGATGAAGCGCGCTTCGCCGAGCGACCGAGGGGTCGGTCTCCAGGCCGTCTCCAGCTCTCGTCGTGGAGTGTCTCCACCCGTTCCCGCGCCATTCGAGCCTCGCCGTTCACGGGTGAAGCCGGCTGCTGGACGCGTTTCTTCTCCATCTGCCCGAAGTCGTGGGGTTTCTCTCGATGGGGGAGGGATCGGACCGGGCGGCACGGCGCTTGCTCTTCTCCGCCCCATGCGAAGCTCGCGCGCATCGGCTCTCTCGCTGCTCCTGATCGCTCTCTCCGTCCTCTCACTGCTCTTGATCGCGCTGGCAGTCGAGAGCGCGAGGGCCGGCGCTCCGCTCTGGAGCTGGCAGCGCTCCGGGCTCTTCCCGGGCCTCAGCGAGGCGACCGCTCTGGCGTTCGATCCGAAGACGGACCGCCTCGCCGTGGGAGACGAAGCGGGTGTGTGGTTCGCCGAAGGGATGTCCGGAGCGACGCGGGTGCTGCGCAGGGGGCCGGTGCGCGATCTCGCATTCTCTTCCGACGCCGGCCTCTACGCCGCAACGGATCGCGGCCTCTTCTACATCGATGCGGTGGGTGACGTCTCGAGGCAGTCGCTCGGCACCGGCGCCGGGGCGGTCCGGCGCATTCTCATCCATCCCGAGTTCATCCTGGTGGGCACCGACAGCGGCGCGTTCTTCTCGAGGGACGGGCGGCTCTGGGTTCCCCTGAACGCAGGCCTTCCCCGAGGCGCGGTGGACGCCTTTGCAGTCCGGCCACTGCCCGACGGAACGGATCTCTGGCTGATCATCGAAGGCGCGGTCCACCGTGCCACCCTTCGAACCGGGGAGGGGCGCTTCGTCCTCGAGAAGGTGGCGCGAGTGTCGGTCGCCGGAGCGCGCGGGCGCCGTGACGCGGTGGATCTCGCGACCTCGATTCCGGGAGCCGAGGTCGCAGTGCTCACCCGCCGGGGGCTCCTGCTCTACAGAGACGGCTCCTGGGAGAGCCTCCGTCCCAGCCTGCCTCCAGGCGCCACGCCGCTTCGCGTCGGTCACACGGGGAGTCGCTCGTGGATCGCGACGGATCGCGGGCTTCTCGAGGCGGCGTCGCCTTCGGGCCCCTGGCATCGCTCCGCCTCACCGGTCGGCAACACGCCGATCGCCGTTCTCGGAGGAGGCGAGCCGCTCGTCTACGCCGCAGGCGCTCGGGGTCTATTCACCGGCCGGTCGCAGCCCGACCCGGTGGAGCCGGTGGCCTTGCCCGCGTCCCCGAAAATGCCCTGGGCGGATGAGCCCACAGTGCGTCAGGTGCAGGTGGCGGCGATTCGCTACCTGGATCTCGCGCCGGAGAGGATTCGAGCGCTGCGGCGCGGTGTGCGCCGGAGCGGCTGGCTGCCGAGATTCGAGCTCCGCGGCTCGTACGGGGGAGGGCACAGGCGGGAGCACGACTACGACGAGGCGTTTACCTACGACGCCCCTCGTCTGTTCTTCGACCGGCAAGAGCAGCGCAACCGCGACTTCATCGCATCCACGGTCCTGGTCTGGGACCTCGGAGATATCGCGTACCACCCGGAGTCCATCGACGTCTCGAAGGAGGCTCGCGAGATCATCGAGCTGCGCGACGACGTCCTCGACGAGGTGACCCAGCTCTACTTCGAACGGCGGCGCGCGCTTCTCCAGCTCTCCGGCGAGCCCTCCGCCCCCGGCGACGAGGCCGCGCGGCTACGCCTGCGAGCCGACGAGCTCGCCTCTGGCCTCGACGCCTGGACGGGTGGCTGGTGGAGCCACGCGACGGCGACTCCGGAATCGAACTCGCCCCGAGACACCCCTGAGGAGAACCATCCATGAGAAAACTGTGGGGACTTCCCCTACTCGTCGCACTGCTCGGCGCCCCGCCGGCCGCTGCCCTCCCCGTACTCTCCGAGGTCTTCTACGACGCGGTCGGCACTGACGACGGCCTGGTCTTCGTCGAGATCTACGGTGAGGCGGGCACCGATCTCGACGGTCTCAGTGTCGAAGGGATCAACGGCTCGGACGGCGGCGTCACCGTGAGCCTCCCTCTCTCCGGATCGATTCCAGCCGACGGTCTCTTCGTTCTCGCCGACGAAGCCGGCGGAGGGGCGAGCTCGGTGGCGGGCGCGGATCAGCTCCTCAACTTCGATTTCCAGAACGGGCCGGACTCCGTCCTGCTCCGGGACGGCGACACAGTGCTCGATGCACTGGGATACGGCGTCTTCGACGGAGGGGAGGTATTCGCCGGGGAGGGAAGCTCCGCTCCGGATCCGCCGGCTGGCTCGAGTCTCGCGCGCCGTTTCGCCGACATCGACAGTGGTGACAATGCCACAGACTTCGTGGTGCTCGAGGTGCCGACGCCCGGCAGCGCTTCTCTCTCCGGAATTCCGGAGCCCTCGAGCGCCCTGCTTCTGTCACTGGGGCTTCTGGGACTCGCTCGCGCTGGCAGGAGAGCCCCGGCACGGGTTTGACGCGCTGCGCTCCCCCGCGGTGACGGATTTTCTTCCGTCGCCACAGGCCCCGGCGCGCCTGCCCGCGCCGGGGCCGCTCAGCCGAGCTCGGCAATCGATCCCCCCGGGACATCCAGCCTCTCCAAGACCGTGCTGCGATTTCAGCGGGACGGGCTTCTCGCCGATAGCGGGGCACGAGCTTGGTGCGGTGGACGTGGGAAGCCGCACGACTAGCCCGGGACTTGCTTGCAAACGCAGCGGCGGTCGCGCACACTGCTCGTCCGCTCTGCGCCGAGGTTCGAGGGGATCGCGCCCCGTCATGCTGTCCGGATTCAATACCAACGTCCGACACCGAGGCGTGCTATTCCACGTGCAGAGTGAGGACAGCGGTCGCGCTCGTCCCCACATCATCACGCACCTGTATCACGGCGGGACCATTCTCAACTCCGAGAAGAGCAGCTACGCCGATCACCTCGAGGATCCCAATCTCGGTGATCTTGTGCGCAACCTGATGGAGGCTCAACATAAGGCGGTGCTCGAGAGGCTCCGTTCGCGGGCCTTCGACGATCTGATTCGGGAGAGACTCGGGGAGTCCGTGTTTGGCGAATCCGAGGACAGCAAGGGAAGGACCGCACCCACCACCATGACGTCCACCGAAACCCACGCCAGCACCGGCGAAGCTGAGCCGGCAGGACCGTCGGGCCGTTCCTTCGGCGAGGGCATCGTCTCCGAGAAGCCTCTCGACGAGGTGATTCTCAACTACCTGGTCGAGAACGCGCGCAAGCGAAAGCGTCGGCGTTCGTGAGACCTGGCCCGCAGTTCTCCCCAGGTCGTGTCGCGAGGGCGCCGAGAGCGCCGCGAAGATCTGGTGCCATCGGCGGCCGCAGCAGGGACCTGGGGAGAAATGCGGTCTAGGGGCGTGGACCCGGCTCACCCTGGCGGCGGGGCCCTGGTGCGTCTCTTCCACGTCTCGAAGTCCTACCTGGCGGGATCCTGGGCGCTCCGCGACGTCAGTGTCGAGCTCGGAAAGGGGGAGTTCGTCTTCCTGACGGGGCCGAGCGGCGCCGGAAAGACCACGCTGATGAAGCTCGTCTTCGCTGCGGAGCGGCCGAGCGAGGGACAGATCATCGTGCTGGGTCGAAACGTCGGCCGACTCGGACCGAGCGGGATCCCCGCTCTGCGCCGCCGGATCGGTGTCGTGTTTCAGGACTTCAAGCTTCTGCCCCGGCGAACGGTGGAGGAGAACGTCGCGCTGGCCCTCGAAGTGTTGGGAACGCCGCGGCGCCAGGTCCGGAGCAAGGTCTTCGGAATGCTCAAGCGCGTCGGGCTGCAACACCGCCGCTTCCATCATCCGCTCTCGCTCTCGGGGGGCGAACAGCAGCGGCTGGCGATTGCCCGCGCGCTGGTGAACGAGCCGGAGATCCTGCTCGCGGACGAGCCCACCGGCAACCTCGATGCCGAGCTGACCCTCGAGATCATGGACCTGCTGGTGAGCGCTGCGACTCGCGGAACCGCGGTCTTCGTCGCCACCCACGACGCGGTCCTGATCGAACGCTACGGAAAGCGGACCGTGAGACTCGAGGACGGACGCATCGTCGAAGACAATCCCGGGGCTCGGGGATTGCCATGACGCGTCTCGGTGCACGGCTTCGCTACTTCCTGCGCACGGCGCTCCACGGTCTGCGCGGAAGCCCGATGACCAGCGTCATCGCCGTGGTCACCATCGGCGTCACATTGCTCCTGGTCGGTGCCTTCGTCCTCCTGGTCTCCAACATGGAGCGGCTCCTGGATCGCTTCGGGGAGGACATCCTGGTCTCCGCCTACCTCGAGGCGGACCTGTCGGGCGAAGCAAGGCGCGTTCTCGTCGAGCGGGTGCAGAGCGCGCCGGGGGTGGAGTTCGTCCGGCTGGTCACCGAGGAGGAGGCCATGCAGCGTTTCCGGGAGGGCAGCGCGGGACAGGCTTCGCTTCTCGAAGGCCTGGATGAGAATCCGCTGCCCGCCTCCCTGGAGATCACCCTGGCTTCGGAATCGAGATCCAGTGAGGGGCTCGCGACCCTGGTCGCCGCCCTCGAGGGCCTGGGTGGCATCGATGAGCTCGGCTATGGAACCGAGTGGGTCGAGGGCTACGCGCGAGCCATGTCCCTGATCCGCGCAATCGGGACCGGGATCGGAGTGGTGCTCGCGCTGGCAACCCTCCTGATCGTCTCCAACACGATCCGGCTCGCCGTCTACGCGCGTCGGGAGGAGATCGAAATCCTGCGCCTGGTCGGTGCCGGGCGCAGCTTCGTGTCGGTCCCCTTTCTCGTCGAGGGGTTCATCCAGGGGAGCCTGGGAGGCGTCTTCGCCGTCGCGCTCCTCTACGGGTTCTTCCGGCTTCTCCTGCCTGGCCTCGAGGGCGGGCTCGAACTCCTCCTCGGCTTCGCGAAGCCAGTGTTCGTCGGCGCCGAGGTGGTGCTGGCCCTGATCGTCGCCGGTGCCGCGCTCGGAACGCTGGGGTCGGGCCTGGCTCTCGTCGAGGGATCGGAGACGTGAGGTTTCTAGTGGCGGTGCTGGCCCTCGGGCTTTGCGCACCGGTGGCGCTGGGGGCTGCGGACGAATCTCTCGAGCTCGAGTCCTTGCGCCGGCTGATCCAGGAGCGTCGGGAGCGGGTCGCCGAGTACGAGCGGCGCGAGCGAGGTCTCTTCGATGCGATCCGATCGGTCGATGAGGCGGTACGGGCCCTCTCGGCGGACCTGGGGCGCGCGCGCCGCGAGGCGGAGACGGCGCGGACCCGGCTTCGAGATCTCGAGGCCGGCAACGCCGACCTGGAGCTGCGGCTCGCCCGGACCAAGCGTGCCCTCGCCAGCCGCGCCGTCGCGCTCTACAAGACCGGGGAGCTCGGACCGGTCCGCATGATCTTCACGGACGGATCCCTGCGCGATCGGCTCCAGCGAATCCAGACCCTCAGGCGGCTGGTTCGTCACGATCAAAAGCTCCTGACCCGGTTCCACCAGGAGGTGACCGCTCTGGAACGAGCCCGGGCCGATGCGGTGGTCGCGGCCGCGGAGCGCGATGAGGCGGCCTTGCGTTTTCGCACCCGATCCTCCGAGCTGGAGCGAGAACGGCGCGCCAAGCGGGAGCTCTTGCTCGCGGTGCGGAGCAACCGGGCGCGCGAGCGGGCGGTCCTGAACGAGCTCGAGGCGGCGGCCCGCGCCCTGGAGGAGACTCTGAGCCACCTGCGTGAAAGCCCGCGGCGCCGGCGCGTGGAGGCCGTCGAGGTTCCCTTCGCCTCGCTCAAGGGTCGGCTCGAGGCGCCCGTGCCCGGCCTCCTCCTGCGCGGCTTCGGTCGCGTCCTGGACGATGAGTTTCGAACCCAGACCTTTCGAAAAGGCGTCGACTTCGCGGTGGAGACCGGCGACCCGGTGTACTCCGTCGCCGAGGGAGAGGTGCGCTTCGCCGGCTGGTTCCGCGGCTACGGAAAGCTCGTGATTCTCGACCATGGAGAGGACTACTTCACCGTCTCGGGCCACCTCGATGAAATCGACGTGGCGGTCGGGGACCAGGTGCGGGGCGGCGACCGGATCGGCGTGGCGGGCGAGACCGGATCCCTGAGCGGTCCCAGGCTCTACTTCGAGATCCGCAAGGGGAGTGGAGCCCTCGATCCCGCCGAGTGGCTCCTCCCGGTACCGGAGCGGTAGACTCACCGATGCGTCAAGGAGAGGCGGCGGATTGCCGAACCCCAGAAATGGATTCCGGGTCGGCTCCTGGGCCTCCCTCCGCAACCCCACGAAGCGGGCCTCGCCCGCAGGAGAACCACTCGGCACCATGCGTCGGCTGAACCTTCGCTTCCTCCTCGGCTTCTTTGCGGGAACCCTCTCGGCCGCCCTGCTGGTGTTCGCCACCGCGGGCGCGGGGAGTCTCGCCTCTACCCGTTACGAGGACTTGAGCCTCTTCAGTGACGTGCTGCGCCTGGTTCGCAACAACTACGTCGAGCCCGTCGACGAGCGCAAGCTGATCCGGGGTGCAGTCCGGGGGATGCTCCAGGAGCTCGATCCCCACTCCTCCTATCTCGATCCGGAAGCCCACAAGGAGATGCAGATCGACACCCGGGGCGAGTTCCATGGCCTGGGGATCGAGATCAGCAAGGAGCGCTCCGGCTTCATCATCGTGGTGTCGCCCATCGAGGGAACTCCCGCCTGGCGAGCCGGGATCCGCGCGCGGGACCAGATCGTGGCGATCTGCCCGACGGAGCCTCCGGAGGATTGGACGGAGCCCTGCCACAGCACCAAGACGATGGATCTCCACGAGGCGGTGCGTCTGATGCGGGGTCCCAAGGGCACCGAGATCACCATCCGCGTCTTCCGGGAGGGGTTCGAGCGACCGGAGCCCTTCACCATCTCGCGAGACGTGGTGAAGGTGGCCTCGGTGGAGGGGCGGATGCTGGAAGACGGCTACGCCTACGTGCGGGTCCGATCCTTCCAGGAACGCACCGCTCGCGACCTGAACCGGGTCATCGAAGAGCTTCACGAGGAGAATGGCGGGGAGTTCGACGGCTTCGTGCTCGACCTTCGCGACAACCCGGGTGGCCTGCTCGACCAGGCCGTCAAGGTCGCCGATACCTGGCTCGACGAGGGGCTCATCGTCTATACGCAGGGCAGGGTGGAGAGCCAGCAGCAGAAGTACGAGGCTCGATCCAACGGCGAGGGTCAGTACCCCCTGGTCGTCCTGGTGAATGCGGGAAGCGCCAGCGCGTCGGAGATCGTGGCCGGGGCGCTCCAGGACCATCACCGCGCGCTACTGCTCGGTGGCGAGACCTTCGGAAAGGGTTCGGTGCAGACGGTCTATCCGCTCGAGGATCACTCCGGCCTCCGCCTCACGACCGCCCTCTACTACACGCCCTCGGGGCGTTCGATCCAGGAGGTCGGAATCGAGCCGGACATTCCGGTCGAGCCGCAGCCGCTCCAGGCCAGTGACGAGGAGGGCGGTGGATTCCACAGATTCCGCGAGGAAGACCTGGAAGGTCACTTCACACAGGAAGAAGCGGTGCCGGAGTCCGAGGAGGATTCGAATCCCGAGGAGGGCGCCGCCGCCGATCAGGAAACCGACCTTCAGCTCGCCCGCGCCCTCGAGGTTCTGAAGAGCTGGACCTACTTCGACCGGCTGCGCACGGCACGCGCCGAGTCCGCAGCGATCCGTTCGGCGGAGGCAGCGAGCGAGGCCCCGGCGCCTTAGTTAGCTTCGCCGGGTGGGTGAGTCCGAGCGGCCAGAGATCCTGGGCCGGCGTGTCTTCAGCGTCGGTGAGCTCGTCTCCGATCTCAAGTCGCTGCTCGAAGACGAGTTCGGGCGCGTCTGGGTGGTGGGTGAGATCAGCAATCTCCACCGCGCTCGTTCCGGCCACAGCTACTTCACGCTGAAGGACGACGATGCGCAGATCCGCGCGGCCCTGTTTCGCGGCGTCGCCCAGCGCCTGCCCTTCGAGCCGGAAGACGGTCTCGAGGTCGTCGTCTTCGGAGACCTGACGCTCTACCCGTCCCGGGGCGATCTCCAGATCATCGTGCGGGGTCTCGAGCCCCGGGGGCAGGGTGCGCTGCAGCTGGCCTTCGAGCAGCTTCGCGCCCGGCTGGAAGCCGAGGGTCTCTTCGCGCCGGAGCTGAAGCGGCCGCTTCCGGAGCTTCCCCGCCGGGTCGGCGTGGTGACCTCACCCACGGGCGCCGCGATTCGCGACGTCATCCAGGTGACGGGCCAGCGCTTTCCCTCGATCCCGCTCCTGGTGGCGCCAACCCGGGTGCAGGGCGAGGGCGCCGAGGAGGAGATCGCGGCCGCCCTCGAGCTGGTGTCCGGTCGCGGTGTGGACGTCATCCTGCTGGTGCGCGGCGGCGGCTCACTGGAGGACCTCTTCGCCTTCAATACCGAGCGGTTGGCCCGGGCGATTCGCGCCTGTCCGGTCCCCGTGGTGAGCGGCGTCGGACACGAGGTCGACGTGACCATCTCCGATCTGGTGGCGGACGCGCGTGCGCCCACGCCCTCCGCTGCGGCGGCACTGGCCCTGCCGGACCGCCAGGGCCAGGAGACCCGGCTGGATCGAGACCGCCGTCGCTTGCGGGCGGCCGCCCTCGGCATCGTCGATCGGGCCGCAAGGCGGCTCGGCCACAGCAGGGAATCCCTGCGCGCCCACGCTCCCTCCGCCCGTCTGCTGGCGGATCGGGTCCGCTGGGCGGCCGCGCAGAGCGCTCTGCAGCGGGGGATCGGGGCCCATCTCGCCAGCAGCGGAGCCCGTCTCGCCGCCGTCTCCGCTCGGCTCGATGCCCTCTCGCCCCTGGCCGTGCTCTCCCGCGGTTACGCCATCGTGTATCGGGAGCCGGAGGGGGTGATCGTGCGTCGGGCTCGGGAGGTTCGCCCCGGGGATGCCCTTCGGCTGAGGGTTTCGGAGGGTGAGATCGAGGCGACCGCAGGCCCCCCTCGAGGAGCGGAGAATTGATGGAAGTCCTCAATTTCGAAGGATTTTCTTGATTACTCCAGTTTGACGAGGATGGCGGCCGCCGGTACGATCCGCCCCGCGATGGGACAGGCGCGTGAGACCGGCAGCCGGAAACGAGAAGTTCCCCAGGAGCTATCCTTCGAGAAGGCGCTCGAAGGTCTGGAGAAGATCGCCGAGCGCCTGGAGGCGGGAGATCTGGAGCTCGAAGCCGCCCTCGCCGCGTTCGAGGAGGGAGTCGGGCTGGCCCGGCGCTGTGCCGAGCAGCTCCGCGACGCGGAGCGGCGAATCGAGGTGCTCACCCAGGAGGGCGACGGCTGGAGTGAGCGAGATTTCGAGGCGCCGGAGGACGAGGGGTAGTGGACGTCGATGCGTACCTGGCGGACCGCTCGTCGCTGGTGAACCGCTACCTCGACGAGGTGGTGCCCCCCGCCAGCGAGAGCCCCACCAGCCTGCACGCCGCCATGCGTCACCTGCTCTTTCCCGGTGGCAAGCGGCTGCGGCCGGCCCTCGCCTTCGCCGGCTGCGAGGCGGCCGGGGCTCCCGCGGAGATGGCGCTCCCGGCGGCGGCGGCGGTGGAGCTGGTGCACATCTACTCCCTCATCCACGACGATCTCCCCTGCATGGACGACGACGACGAACGGCGCGGCCGACCGACGGTCCACGTCGCGTTCGGCGAGGCGGTGGCCGTGCTGGCGGGAGACGCGCTGCTGGCACAGGCTTTCGAGGTGCTGGCCGCCGGAGCCGGAGACGCGGAGCGCGCGGCTCGAGGCGCTCCGCGACCTCTCGCGCGCCGCGGATTCGCGCAACCTGGTGGGGGGGCAGGCCGACGACCTGACCTTTCGAGCCGGCGAGGACGACGGCGCTGCGATCGAGTCGATTCATCGGCGCAAGACGGCGGCGCTGATCACCGCCTCGGTGCTGACCGGCGCCCGGCTGGGCGGTGCCGACACTCCCCTGCTCGAGCGTCTGCGCTCCTTTGGCGAGGAAGTGGGCGTGGCCTTCCAGATCGCCGACGATCTGCTCGACCGGGAAGACGGGGAACTCTGCTCGTTGGTACGGGTTCTTGGTCTGGAGGGGGCGCGGGCGCGCGCGGAGGAGCTCCTCGAGGGTGCGCTCTGCCGGATCGAAGATCTCGGTGAGCGCGGTGAGCCACTCCGCGAGCTGGCGCGGTTCGCGGTGCGGAGAAGTCGATGACGGAACGGAAGCTGCTGGAGGGAATCGAGTCGCCGGAAGATCTGCGGCGACTTTCCCGGGAGCGGGTGCAGCAGCTTGCGGAGGAGGTCCGCGCCGAAATCATCGAGCGCGTGTCGAAGACCGGCGGTCACCTGGCCTCGAGCCTCGGCGCCGTCGAGCTGATCACCGGCATCCACTACGTCTTCGATACGCCCCGTGACCGGCTGGTTCTCGACGTCGGTCACCAGGGATACCCCCACAAGATCCTGACGGGCCGGCGCACCGAATTCGACCGGCTCGGCAAGGAAGGCGGGATCGGCAAGTTTCTGCGACGCCAGGAGTCCGCGTACGATCCGTTCGGCGCCGGCCACGCCGGCACCTCGATCTCGGCGGCCCTCGGAATGGCGCAGGGTCTCCAGCACCAGGGTGTCGATCACCTGCGCCATCGCCTTGATCGGCGACGGCGGCATGACCGCGGGAATGGCCTTCGAGGCCTTGAACCACGCCGGCGCCCTCGGGCAGAAGAACCTGGTGGTGGTGCTGAACGACAACGAGATGTCGATCTCTCCCAATGTGGGCGCCATGTCCTCGTATCTGTCTCGAAAGCTGTCGGCGCCCATGGTGCGGCGCATGAAGGGCTGGGCGAAGGAGTTTCTCTCGACGATTCCCGGCGACATGCTCCACTGGGCGCAGAAGGCCGAGGAATCCCTCAAGGTCTTCTTCTCTCCGGGACTGCTCTTCGAGGCGCTGAACTTCAAGTACGTGGGCCCGATCCAGGGCCACCGGATGGATGTGGTGCTGGAGACTTTCGAGAACGTGAAGGCCATGCTCGCCAACGGCGACGGCCCCATCCTGGTTCACGCGCTCACCGCCAAGGGCTTCGGCTACGAGCCGGCCCAGAGCGATCCCTACAGGTATCCACGGGGTCGGCAGCTTCGACGTGGAGTCCGGGAGGGTCCACGCGTCGAAGCCCGGTCCACCCAAGTACCAGAGGATCTTCGCGGAGACGCTGATCCGCCTCGCCAGGGAAGACCATCGCATCGTCGCCATCACCGCCGCCATGGCCGACGGCACCGGTCTCGACCGGTTCGCACGGGAGTTTCCGGACCGCTTCTACGACGTCGGCATCGCCGAGCAGCACGCGGTGACCTTCGCGGCCGGTCTCGCCACCGAGGGAATGAAGCCGGTGGCCGCGATCTACTCCACCTTCCTGCAGCGGGCCTACGACCAGATCGTCCACGACGTCTGCCTGCAGAACCTGGATGTCACGCTGGCCATGGACCGCGCCGGCATCGTCGGCGCCGACGGCGCCACCCACCAGGGGATGTACGACATCGCCTACCTGCGCCACCTGCCGAACATCATCTGCATGGCGCCCAAGGACGAGAACGAGCTCCAGCAGATGCTCCGCACCGCCATCGAGTACGACGGGCCCGCGGCCGTCCGCTATCCGCGCGGCGCCGGCTTCGGCGTGCCCCTGGACCCGGAGCTCAAGGCGATCCCCATCGGTGAGTCCGAGCTCCTGCGCGACGGGGACGACGCTCTGATCGTCGCCTACGGCACCCTGGTGCATCCGGCCCTGGAGGCGGCCGCGGAGCTGTCCGCGGAGGGGATCTCGGCGGCGGTGCTGAACGCGCGCTTCGCCAAGCCCCTCGACCGGGATCGCATCCTCTCGCTGGCGAGCCGTTGCAGGGCGTTGCTGACGGTCGAGGAGCACAGCGGCATGGGCGGCTTCGGAAGCGCGGTGCTGGAGGCCCTCTCCGCCGCGGGTGTGGTCGTCAGCTCCCGCTGCCTCGCCGTTCCCGACTCGGGTGATCGAGCACGGCAACACCGAAGAGATTCGCCACCGTCTCCGTCTCGACGCCGAGGGAATCGCCCAGGCGGTGCGGGATCTCGTCAAGCGATCCGCTGCGGAGGAGTGCTGAAGGGCGCGCGCCTCGACGAGCGAGTCGTCCGCGACGGCCTCGCGGAGACGCGGACCCGAGCCCAGGCCCTGATCCGGAGCGGGCGGGTGCTCGTCGACGACGTTCCGGTCGAGAAGCCGGGGACCCGCGTTCGCGACGAGGCGGCGGTCCGGGTGCGCGGTGAGGATCGCGCCTTCGTCTCCCGCGGTGGCGAGAAGCTCGCCGGTGCGCTCGAAGATCTGGGGATCGATCCCAACGGCTTCGCCTGTCTGGACCTGGGCGCCTCGACGGGTGGCTTCACCGATTGCCTGCTGCGCGCCGGCGCTCGGCGGGTGGTGGCCGTGGACGTCGGCTATGGACAGCTCGATGTGAGGCTGCGCGGCGATCCCCGCGTGCTCGTGCTCGAGCGGACCAACGCCCGCCACCTGGAGGCCTCCGCCGTCCCCGGGCCCATCGATCTGGTGACCATCGACGTCTCCTTCATCTCGGCCACGACTGCTCCTGCCCCGCCTTCCCGAGGTGGCGCCTGGAGCGGACATCCTGGTGATGGTGAAGCCGCAGTTCGAGGTCGGCCGGAGCCAGGTGGGGAAGGGGGGTGTCGTCCGCGACGAGGCGCTGCGAGCGGCAGCCGCCGACCGGGTGCGCGGCTGCGCCGAGTCCCTCGGCTATCGGCTCGAGAGTCAGGTGGATAGCCGGCTTCCGGGGCCGAAGGGGAACCGGGAGATCTTCCTGTGGCTGCGAGCCGGTTCGTCCCCAGCGGGGGAGTGATATCAGACCGATCTGGTCCGATATAGCCGCTGGGCTACATTGAAGAGCCATCCGAGGGCGGCCTCTTGAAGCTTCCCATCTACCTCGACAATCACGCCACCACCCGCGTCGATCCCCGGGTGCTCGAGGCCATGCTGCCCTTCTTTTCCGAGGACTACGGCAACGCCGCCAGTCACAACCACGTGTTCGGGTGGAGGGCCGAGGCCGCCGTGGAGATTGCTCGGGAAGAGCTGGCGGCGGCGATCGGGGCGCCGGATCCGCGGGAGATCATCTTCACCAGTGGCGCCACCGAGAGCGACAACCTGGCGATCAAGGGAGTCACTCCCCCCGGGGGTCACGTCGTAACCGCCGCATCCGAGCATCCGGCAGTGCTGGATACCTGCGAGGACCTGGAGCGGCGAGGCGTCGGGGTCAGTGTGCTGCCCGTCGATTCGAATGGACTGGTCGATCCCGAAAAGGTCGCCCGAGCCATCACCGAGGGCACGGCCGTGGTCTCCATCATGGCGGCGAACAGTGAGATCGGCGTGCTCCAGCCCCTGGCGGAGATCGGTCGGATCTGCCGGGAGCGGGGAGTGCTGTTCCACACCGACGCCGCTCAGGCCGTCACGAAGATTCCCCTCGACGTGGAGGAGATGGGGATCGATCTGCTCTCGATCTCCGCTCACAAGCTCTACGGTCCGAAGGGGATCGGGGCACTCTTCGTGCGAAGCCGGCGGTCCGACGGAAGACGTCTGCGCCTGCTCCCGCAGCTCCACGGGGGAGGGCACGAGCGCGGCCTGCGCTCGGGCACCCTGCCGGTTCCGCTGATCGTCGGCTTCGGAAGCGCGGTGGCCCTGGGTGTCGCAGAGATGGACGCCGAGGCGAGGCGGCTTCTCCGCCTCCGCGGCCGCATGCTGGAGCGGCTCTCGGAGTCCCTCGCGGGGGTCTTCCTCAACGGCCACCCCGAACGACGTCTTCCCGGCAACCTCAACGTCTCCTTCGAGGGCGCCCAGGCCGACGCGCTGATCTCGGATCTGAAGGAGGTGGCCGTCTCCACCGGCTCCGCCTGCAGCTCGGCGAAGCCAGAGACCAGCCACGTCCTTCGCGCCCTGGGATGCGACGAGAGGCGCGCACGGTCGTCGATCCGCATCGGTCTCGGTCGCTTCACCACCGCCGAGGAGGTCGAGATCGCCACCGACGCATTGATCGCAGCCGTCGCCGCCCAAAGAGCGGGCAGAGGGAGCTAAACAGATCCCCGTGGACCTGCCGATACCAGGGCTCGGTTAGTGGCATGGGCGGGAGCGGGCTAAAGTGCCGAACTCCTCGGGAGCGTGGAGCTCAAGATCGTTGGCAGAAGAGAAGAACACCAACATCACCTGGCACCGAGGGCAGGTTGGCCGTGAGCAGCGCCAGGGGCTGCTGAAGCAGCGGGGCGCGACGATCTGGCTGACCGGTCTCTCCGGCTCCGGGAAATCGACGCTTGCGGTGACGGCCGAGGCCGCCCTGCTGAAGCGCGGACACCTGGCCTACGTCCTGGACGGTGACAACGTGCGGCACGGGCTCAACAGGAACCTGGGATTCTCTCCGGAGGACCGGACCGAGAACATTCGCCGCATCGGCGAGGTGGCGAAGCTCTTTACCGACACCGGCGTGATCGTCTTCACTTCGTTCATCTCGCCCTACCGCGCGGATCGGGACGCGGCCCGCGCGCTCTTCGCCGCGGGTGATTTCATCGAGGTCCACCTCGCTGCCACCGTGGCGACCTGCGAGGGGCGGGATCCCAAGGGGCTCTACCAGAAGGCCCGGGAGGGCGAGATCCCCGAGTTCACCGGAATCTCCGCACCCTACGAGGCGCCGGAGAACCCCGAACTGGTCCTCGAGACCGGATCTTTGACGGTCGAGGAGAGCGTCGCGCGGATCATCGAATATCTTGAAGAGAAGGGCTACCTCTCTCCGGATTCCCGATCGGGGACGAGTGCAGGACCCGAGCCCATGATCGAGACAGGTCGATGAGGAGCCGCGTGCGGGCACCGCAACACAGTGAGGCGCCTGGGTTGACTCCGGGAGCTCGCGGATTCCCCGGGAGACGGACGGGGATCCTGCTGCTCGTCCTTCTCCTCGTCGCGGGCGGGTGCGCGAGCTGGGCTCCGGGGGAGGGCTCCCGGCCGAGCCCGGCGCTGGAAGAGGCGCCTCCCGAGCTCGACTTCCTGGTCGGCCGCGACCTCGAGGCGGAGGGACATCTGCAGGAGGCGCTCGAGGCCTATACCAGGGCCCTCTCGAAGGATCCCGAATCGGTCTATCTGCTGAAGCGGGCAGCGGAGCTGTCTGCGCGCCAGAATCGTCTCGCCGAAGCCGTGGTCTACGCCGAGCGGGCTCTGGAGCTCGAGCCTGACAACGCAGGGGTCCGCCTCTTTCTCGGAACCCTCTACCGCTTCCGCAAGGACGTGGCGAGCGCCGAGCGCGTGCTCCGCGACGAAAGCGGGGAGCCGTTGAACGACGATGCGGCGGTGCTCCTGTACGGCATCTACGCCGACAACCGGAGACTCAGCGACGCGCGGAGTCTCGCCGAGCGGATGATCGATGACCGATCCGGATGGGCTGCGCGGCTACTTCGCCCTCGCCGATGCCCAGGAGAAGCTCGGTGATCCGGCCGCCTCCGAGGCCACGCTCCGCGCCGGCCTGGAGCGGCACCCTGGAGAGCTCGCCCTCTACGCCGCCCTCGCCCGAGGTCGCCGGATGCGAGGGGATCGGGTCGGCGAGATCGCCATCTACCGCGAGGTGTTGGAGATCCACCCCCAGAACCGCACCACTCTTCAGTCCCTCGCCGAAGCCCAGCTCGCCCTGGAGCGGACCGAAGAGGCCATCGAGACCTTGGAGGTTCTCGAGTCGCTGTATCCGGAGGACCTGCGTGCGCGACTCCGGCTCGCCTTCATCGAGTTCGAGAGGGGAAGCTATGCGGCTGCCGCCGAGCGATTCGAGTTCGCCCTGCAGCAGAATCCGGAGGAGTACGAGGTGGTGTACTTCCTCGGCGTGGTGCGCAGGCGCCTCGGCGAGGACGAGGCGGCGATCGCAGCCTTCGACCGGATCCCGGTCGATCACGACCGCTTCGCCGAGGCGCGCACGCAGATCGCTGGGATCTACGAGCACGAGGGCGACTTCGAGCGTGCCATCGCGGAGGTGGAGTGGGCCCGGGAGGTCCACGAGAGCCGCCCCCTGGATCTCTACCTGGCGAGTCTTCGCGCCAAGGCCGGCGACCTCGACGGCGCCCTCGCGTTCCTCCAGCAGCTTCTGGACGAGTCACCCGACGACGCCGAGATTCTCTACAACATCGGCGTCATTCACGGAGAGGCGAAGCAGATCGACGAGGCGATCCACTACATGCAGATCGTCCTCGGCATGAATCCGGATCACGCCGGTGCGCTCAACTACGTGGGCTACACCTGGGCCGAGCAGGGCACCAATCTCGATCAGGCCGAGGCGATGATCTCGCGCGCCCTCGAGCTTCGCCCCGACGACGGCTACATCACCGACAGTCTCGGGTGGGTCTACTTCATGCGCGCGCGCCCCTTGCTCGACCGGGGGGACATCGAAGCCGCGCGGGTCCTGCTCGACCGGGCGGTGGATGAGCTCCAGCGGGCCGCCGAGCTCACCGGCGGCGATCCGGTGATCTCGGAGCATCTGGGCGATGTCTACCTGGTCCTGGAGGAGAAGGAGCGGGCGCTCTCGATGTACGAAGAGGCGCTCGATCTCGCTCCCCGTTTCCACGAGCAGCCACAGCTTCGCGAGAAATACGAACGCCTGCGCGAGGAGCTGGGGGCGCGGTGAAGCGCGCCGCGCTGGCGCTCGCCGCGGCGCTGCTGCTCCAGATCGGCTGTCGCACTCTGCCTTCGCAAGTGGTGCCGCTCGCCGTCGACGACCCACGTCCGGACGCCCTGCTGGCCGGCTGGACGGCTCGCGCCGGCGAGCTGCGCTCGCTCCGGGGCTCGGCGCGCGTGTCCCTCGACGGCGCACGCGGCGCGTCCTTCGCGCGTCAGCTGCTGGCGCTGGAGCGGCCGGCACGGCTCCGGGTGGAGGTGCTCGGCCTGCTGAACCAGCGGATCGCGGTGCTCGCGACCGATGGCGAGCGCTTCGACCTCTACCGCTCCGAGAGCGGCGCGGTAGAGAGCGGCGAGATCCGGCCGAGTGTGCTGTGGGAGGTGGCGGGCGTTCCCCTCACTCCCGAGGAGGCGGTGGGGGTGCTGCTCGGCGCTCCGCAGATGCAGCGGCCGGGAGGGGAGACCACCGGTGCCGTCGAGAGCGCAGATGCCGCGGTGCGCTTCGAGATCCGAGGCTCCGATCTCCACTGGTCGGTGCTCGAGTTCGACGCTCAGGAGCTCCTGTCCGGCTACGAGCTGGCGGGTCCGCAGGGATCTCTCTTCCAGGTGCGCTACCGCGACTACCGGGAAGTGGCCGGCACCCAGTTCGCCCACCGGGTCGAGCTCGACTTCCCGTTCTCCCAGGTCCACGCGGAGGTGAAGTTCGGCGGCGTCCAGCTCAACCCGGTGTTTCCCGAGAGCGTCTTCCGACTCGATCTGCCGGAGCGTGTATTCTCCCCGCCGGGGGAGTCATCCGAATGAGGAACCGGCTGCGGCTGGCCGCGCTCGCCATCGGAGCCGCGGCAATCGCCGCCTGCACCAACAATCCCTATCCGGACGAGGACGCCAGCAAGAAGGTCGTCTACACCACCTTCGTCGAGGCGCCCAAGACCCTGGATCCGGCGGTGGCCTACACCACCAGTGCCCACTTCATCACCGGGAACATCTACGACACGCTCCTCGAGTACCACTTCCTCGAGCGCCCCTACACACTGATTCCCGGCATCGCCACCGAGGTTCCGGAGCCCGAGCCCCGACCGGATGGGAGGGTGGCCTACCGCTTCACGCTGCGCCCCGATCTCCTCTACCAGGACGATCCCGCCTTCGAGCGAGGGCGGAAGGTCCGCCGGACCCGTGGAATCGTGGCGGCGGACGTCGCCTTCGAGCTGATGCGGATCGCGGACCCGGCGGTGAACAGCCCGGTGATCGAACCCTTCTCCAACCTGGTGGGCTTTCGCGAGTTCTCGGAACGGCTCGCCGAACGCAGGAAGAGCGAGCCCGGCTTCGCGGAGCTGCCCGTCCACGTCCAGTACCAGCGCGCTGGCCCGATCGAGGGAGTGCGGGTGCTCGGACCCCTGGAGCTGGAGATCCTCCTCGCCAATCCCTACCCCCAGATCCTCTACTGGTTCGCCATGCCCTTCACCACGCCGGTGCCCTGGGAGGCCATCGAGTACTACGACGGCGAGGAGGGCCGCGAGCACTTCGCCGACCATCCGGTCGGATCGGGCCCGTTCCGGCTGGTCCAGTACGACAAGCAGTTTCGCATGGTGCTCGAGGCCAACCCGAACTGGTACGGCGTCCGGCACCCCGAGTGGCAGGCGCCCGGCGCGACCTATCCCGACCGAGGGAGAGCCCGAGGATCGCCGAGGCGGGAAGGCTCGATCCCGAGTTGGTGGGGCGGCCCCTGCCCTTCCTCGAGCGCATCGAGTCGCGCCGCGAGAAGGAGTCGATTCCCCGCTTCAACAAGTTCATCCAGGGCTACTACGATGCCTCCGGGGTGATCAAGGAGAGCTTCGACAGCGTGATCGAGAACGACCGCCTGTCGCCGACCATGGAGGAGCGGGGCGTTCGCCTCGAGAAGTCCGTGGCGCCCTCCGTCTACTACATCGGCTTCAACATGGAGGACCGCGGTGGTGGGCGCCGCGGCCGGTGAGCGCGGTCGCAGGCTCCGCCAGGCCATGAGCACCGCCGTCGACTCGGAAGAGTGGACCCGGCTCTTCCTGAACGGTCGCGGAGTGCCGGCCCAGTCGCCGCTGCCGCCGGGAATCTTCGGCTACGAGTCCGACTACCGGAACCCCTTCCGGACCGTCGATCTCGACCAGGCCAGGCGCCTGCTGAGGGAGGCCGGCTATCCGGGCGGGATCGATCCCGACACCGGAAAGCCCCTGCGCTTGACCTTCGACTCCTATCAGACCACCGCACAGGGTCTGCTGCAGAACCAGTACTTCGTGAACGCCTGGCGCGAGATCGGCCTCGACGTGAAGATCGAGGCCACCAGCTACAACCAGTTCCAGCAGAAGGTCCGCAACGGCGCCTACCAGATCTTCTCCTGGGGATGGGTGGCCGACTACCCGGATCCGGAGAACTTCCTGTTCCTGCTGACCTCGGAGATGGCGCGCTCGAAGAGCGGCGGGCCCAACACCGCCAACTTCTCCAATGCCCGCTACGACGAGCTCTTCTTCGAGATGAAGGTGCGCGAGAACGACGCCGAGCGGCTGGCGATGATCCGGGAGATGCTCGCCATCCTCGAAGACGGAGCGCCCCTGGATCGAGCTCTTCCACCCCGAGGACTACGCGCTCTACCACGGCTGGCTCCGCAACGTGAAGCCCGCCGGCATGTCGTTTCCGACGCTCAAGTACCGGGATCTCGATCCGGCCCTGCGCGAGAAGCAGCGGCGGGAATGGAACCGGCCCGTGACCTGGCCGGCCTACGCGCTGCTGGCGGCGGGAATCGCGATCGTGCTTCCCGGCGTGCGCACCTTCTTTCGGGAGCGGCAGTGATGCTGGCCTACGTGGCGCGCCGCCTGGCCTACGGAGTGCTCACCGTCTTCGGGGTGCTCTTCTTCCTCTTCGTGCTCTTCTTCACCGTGACCGATCCGGACGACATCGCGCGTCGCGCCCTGGGCGAGAAGGCGCTGCCCGAGGTGATCCAGCAGTGGAAGGTGAACCACGGATACGATCGACCGCTCTGGCCGTGGCAGGACTTCGACGACAACATGCTCTTCGAGCACTTCCGGAGAATGCTGAGCTTCGACTTCGGTCGCAGCGACACCGACGACACCCTGATCACCGAGCGGATCCGCAAGGGCGCCGGACCCAGCCTCGCATTGACCGTGCCGCTCTTCGCGCTCGAGTCTGGTCATCGGCATCACGCTGTCGCTCCTGGTGGCCTTCTTCCGGGAGACCTACATCGACAGCACCGGCGTCTTCCTCTGCGTGCTCGCCATGAGCGTCTCGATCCTCCTCTACATCGTGGGCGCTCAGTACCTGATCGCGAAGATGCTGCGCTGGTTTCCGATCTCGGGCTTCGACCCCAACCCCGAGGTCATCTTTCGCTTCCTGGCCCTGCCCATCGTGGTCGGACTCATGAACGGCGTTCGGCAGCGACGTGCGCTTCTACCGCACCGTCTTCGTCGAGGAGACCGGTCGCGACTACGTTCGCACCGCGCGCGCCAAGGGCTGCGGCGAGGGGCGCATCATGATGCGGCACGTGCTCCAGAACGGGATGATCCCGATCCTGACCCGTGTGGTGCTCGCGATTCCCTTCCTCTTCACGGGCGCGCTGCTGCTGGAGGCCTTCTTCGGAATTCCCGGCCTCGGGTCTCTCACGGTGGATGCGATCCAGGGCAACGACTTCTCCACGCTGCGCACCATGGTCTACATCGGCTCGCTGCTGTTCATCCTGGGACAGATCCTGACGGACATCAGCTACTCGCTGGCCGATCCGCGGGTGCGTCTCGAGTAGGCCGTGATGGAATCCCACGTCATCTCCAATCTGGTCGTCGCTCTGCTCCTGGCGGGCGGCGTCTGGGTCGGCGTGGCGATTCGGCGCAATCGCCTCTGGAGCGAGGCGGCGCGGAGCTTGTGGCGCAGGCGCCCCATCGCCCTGATCGTGGTCGCCCTGTACCTGGCGGTCGCCCTGCTCGACTCGATCGCCTGGGTCGGCGGCGGCGAGGAGCAGTCCGACGCGGTGGCCGCCCACGAGGCGCGGAGCGTGGTCGATCGGGTCTTCGCGGGGACGCGAGAGGCCAGCTTCTCGGCCCCCCTCGCCGATGCGGAGTTCTACGGCGGGCGCCCCCTGCAGAGGCCGGGAAGCGCACCTCTTCGGAACCGACATCCTGGGGCGGGACGTGCTCTACCTCACCATCAAGGGGGCGCGGGTGGCGCTGCTGATCGGCGGGCTCACCAGCATGATCGCGATTCCCCTGGCGCTGCTGCTGGGCGTCTCGGCCGGCTACTTCGGAGGCAGGATCGACGACGTGGTGTTCTTCGTCATGTCGACGCTCGCGTCGATGCCCGGTCTGCTGCTCCTGATCGCCCTGATCATGGCGATGGGGCGCAGCACGCTCTCCGTCTGCATCGCCCTCGGTGTGACCAGCTGGGTGGGCCTCTGCCGCGTGACCCGCGGCGAGACCTTGAAGCTGCGCGAGCTCGACTACGTCCAGGCGGCCCGCGCCCTGGGCGTCTCCGAAGCGCGGATCATCTTCCGCCACGTCCTGCCGAATCTGATGCACCTGGTGATCATCACCTTCGTGCTGATGTTCTCGGGCCTGGTGCTCTCGGAGGCGATTCTCTCCTGGCTCGGCATCGGCGTCGACGGAAGCTGGGGGCAGATGATCGATCAGGCGCGCAACGAGCTCTCCCGCGATCCCATCGTCTGGTGGAACATCAGCGCGGCGGGAGCGGCGCTCTTCGGCCTGCTGCTGGCGGTGAACTTCGTGGGCGACGCCCTCCGCGACATCCTCGACCCGCGCACGCTTCGGGAGAACCAGTGAGCGGCGCCGCGGTCGAGACGGTCATCGAGGTCCGGGGTCTCACCACGACCTTCCCGGGCGAAGGCGGCCGCGTCCCCGTCGTGGACGAGGTGGATCTCCAGATCGCGTCCGGAGAGGTGCTGGCTCTGGTGGGGGAGTCCGGCTGCGGCAAGTCGATGACGGCTCTCTCGATCCTGCGCCTGGTGCCCAAGCCCGGACGCATCGAGGCCGGCGAGATCTCGCTGGAAGGTCGCGACCTCCGGCGGCTCTCCGTGCCCGCGATGCGCCAGGTCCGCGGTCAGGAGATCTCCATGATCTTCCAGGAGCCGATGACCAGTCTGAACCCGGTGGCCACGGTGGGTGCACAGGTGGTGGAGGCGATCCGTCTCCACGAGCGCGTCTCGAAGCGCGGAGGCGCGCCGCCGCACCCTCGATCTCTTCCAGCGCGTGGGGATTCCCGATCCCGACGCGCGCTTGGACGCCTATCCGCATCAGCTCTCCGGCGGCCTCAAGCAGCGCGTGATGATCGCCATGGCGCTCTCCACCCGGCCGCGTCTGCTGATCGCCGACGAGCCCACCACCGCACTGGATGTCACGATCCAGGCGCAGATCCTCCAGCTGCTGCGCGACCTGCAGCAGGAGTTCGGCATGTCGATCCTGCTCATCACCCACGATCTCGGCATCGTGAACGAGCTCGCCGATCGCGTGGCCGTGATGTACGCGGGTCGGATCATCGAGGAGGGTTCCCGCGTCGACATCCTGGGCGAGGCCCGACATCCCTACACACGGGGGCTGCTGCTCTCGCTGCCCGCGCTCGCCTCACACGGCGAACGCCTGGCAGAGATTCCCGGTGTGGTGCCCCCGCCGGACGAGTGGCCCCCCGGCTGCCGCTTCTCGACCCGTTGCGGACGGGTCTTCGAGCCCTGCACCAGCGGGTGCCGGAGGTCTCGGAGATCTCGGGAACCCATCGCAGCTGGTGCCACGCGGTGGCGCGGGAGATCGAGTCGTGAGCGCCCGCCCGCTGCTCCAGGTGGAAGGCCTGCGCACCTGGTTCCCGATCCGCAAGGGCCTGTTCCGCCGCACCGTCGGCCACGTGCGGGCGGTGGACGGCGTCGACCTCGCCATCGAGGAGGGGACGAGCCTGGCCCTGGTCGGCGAGTCGGGGTGCGGCAAGACGACGGTCGGACGCTCGATCCTGTGTCTCGAACGCGCACAGGAAGGTCGGGTGTGGTTCGGCGGCGTCGACCTGCTCCGCCTGCCCGCCCAGGAGCTTCGCCCCTACCGGAGCGACCTGCAGATCGTCTTCCAGGATCCCATGGCCTCTCTCAATCCGCGCATGCGCGTGCGCGACGTCATCGCCGAGGGCATGCATTCGTTCGGAATCGGGGCGAGCGAATCGGAGCGCACCGATCGCGTCGCCGCCCTCCTCGAACGGGTGCAGCTCGACCCGCGGCAGATGTGGCGCTACCCGCACGAGTTCTCCGGTGGTCAGCGGCAGAGGCTCTGTATCGCCCGCGCTCTCGCCGTCGAGCCCCGGCTGGTCATCTGCGACGAGGCCGTCTCTGCCCTCGACGTCTCCATCCAGGCACAGATCCTGAACCTGCTGAGCGAGCTCCAGCAGGATCTCGGCCTGACCTATCTCTTCATCACCCACGACCTCAGCGTGGTGCGCTACCTGGCTGACGAGGTCGCGGTCATGTACCTGGGACAGATCGTCGAGCGGGGCGGGACGGAGCGGATCTTCGAGGACCCCCAGCATCCCTACACCCGCGGACTGCTGGCGGCGGTGCCGTCGGTGGATCCGCAGCGGCGCAGCGCCGCTGCCAAGGTCCTCGGCGACGTTCCCTCTCCGGCCGATCCGCCGTCCGGCTGCCGCTTCCACACCCGGTGTCCGGAGGTCTTCGACCGCTGCCGCGAGGAAGCACCGGAGCTGCTTCGCCGTCGAGGGCGGCGAGAGTCGTTGCTTCCTCAGCGGCTGAGGGCGGGCGAGGGGGCGGACGGCGCTGTCCATCGAGCGATGAGAGGTTGCCCCCTGGGGGGATAGATGCAACTCAAGCTCTCGTCACCGGTGCGCCGATTACCGTAGGCGGCGCAGCGTGGAGGCGAGCTTGCCCGAGAAGACGAAGCTTGGGGAAATGCTGGTGGAGGCGGGGCTCATCGACGAGTTCCAGCTGACGGCGGCCCTCGGAGAACAGGCCCGCTGGGGCAATCGTCTCGGTGAGACGCTGGTTCAGCTGGGATACCTCACCGAAGCGGACCTGGTGCGGGCCCTCTCCCGCCACCACGGACTCCCCGGCATCTATCTCGAAGGAAAGCGGGTCGAGTCCGGAGGTCCTGGCCCTGCTGCCGGTCGAAGTGGCGGAGGAATACCGCTGCATTCCGCTGTTCAAGAAGCGGGTCAGCGGCGGCGAAGTCCTCTACCTCGGGATGGCACACCCCGAGGATCTCCGCATCATCGATGACGTGAGCTTTCGGGCGGGACTGCCGGTTCGGCCCGTCGTGGTCGGCCCGGTCCAGCTCAACACCGCCATTGCCGCCTTCTACCGTGGCGAGGGCCCCCGCCCGCTCGAGGGAGCGGAGGACACCGCCGCCCTCGCAGAGACGCCGGTGTCCGATGGCGACACCGCCCCGGTCTTCAGCGATCAGCAGGAGGTCGTCCCCGAATCCCCTCGGAGAGGCCGGGTTCGAAGTGGAGAGCGAGGGCGGCGATGCGGCGAGTTGCGAGGTCGAAGCGGAAGTGGTGGCAGCCCCTGTCCCCTCGATCGAGAAGCCGCGAGAGGTGCCCACCCGCGACATCCTCCACGCGCTCACGCAGCTCCTGATCGAGAAGGAAGTCGTGAGCCGCGCGGAGCTGCTGGAGCGCGTTGCCCTCAACAAGAAGCGCTCCGCGCGTTGACTTGACACCCCGCCGGGCGGGGGGCACGATGCGGCGCGCTCCCCATCTAGGAGAGATTCATGCGTCTCGAGTATCGCATCGAGCTCGACAAGATCGAGGTTCCCCGCTTCTCGGTAGAGGCCGTCGAGGGAATCGGGAAGGTCTTCACCCTCGCGACGCTGGTGTTGAACGTCCTGGAGACCAAGCGGAGCGTGGATCTCGTCTTCCACGGCCTGAACCCCGACGATCCAGGCCGCAAGATCGAGGCCTTCAAGAAGATCATCGAGAGCGCATCGTCGACCTACTCCATCGAGTACCGGGAGGGGAAGGGCGGAGCGGTTCCGGGCTCCTCCTCCTACTACCAGTGGCTCACTCTCGAGAGGGTTTCCTGACCGAAGTCGTCCGGCCGGTGGATTCCCGCGCCGCTCCAGCGATGGCGCCGAGCCAGACTCATGGCCACCAGGCGCTCGAGCGCGCGGCGGTTGCCGCCCGGAAAGGGGTGCTCCGCCACGTAGCGCGCGAAGGCGCGGCAACGGGCGGGGTTCGGGAACGCGTCGGGAAGTGAGGCGTTGAGCTGGGCCAGCGCCCGGAGCCGCCGCTTCGGGTCGAGGCGACGCGGGAATCGCACCCCCTCCAGGTCGATCAGCTGAGGCACCAGGCGCCCATCCTGCTCCTTCAGGAAGATGTGGGTGGATTTCAGGTCGCCGTGGTCGATCTGACGGCGGTGCAAGGTCGCGACCAGGCCGGCGAGCGCAGCCAGCACGGCTTCGCGATCGTCGCGGGCTGCGGCTTCGTGCGCGTCCTGGAGGGAACGCAGGTCTTCGAGCAGCACCGCCGATCCGGCGACCAGGCCTCCTCGCTTCGATTCCACGAAGGCCAGAGGGCGAGCTGCTCCCACGCCCCGGGCGATCAGTCCATGCCCCCCCAGCCAGGCCCGCCGAGCCGCCGAGCCGCGCACGAGGTCGACGAACCCCCGGGCGAGCCCGCGGAAGGGCACCTCCTTGATCACCAGACGCCGCCCCGCGACCTCGACGGCGCTGATGCGAGAGCGCTCGTCGCGCTTGAGCAGGCGCCGATCGCCGGACGCCAGCGCCTCGCGGTGCGCGGCGAGGGCCTGGCGGACCTCGGCTTCCGAAATCTCGCGCAGCCGCATGCCACCTCCCTCTGCCAGTCGGAGGCGGGCGTAGAGTCGCCCCGGACGAAGCGAGCGGCGGGTACGACTGCGGCCGTGACGATCCGCGCGGGCGCTCGCGGCGCCGCCCACGGCCCGAAGGGCCGCGCGGGCAGCGGGATCGAGGGGTGGCGAGACGCCCAGGGCTGCCGCCCGCAGCCGGATCCGATCCGCCAGGCTGGCGTGTCGCCAGAGCGAGTAGTCGAGGTCGCCGAGGTCGCGGTTGCGGGCCCTGCGCGAGCGGCTCCGCCGCGCGCGCTGCAGGTCGAGCAGCAGAGGCCCCGCCTCGGTCCAGAGCAGGTTCCCGATGTGAAGGTCCCGGTGGACGTACCCGGCATCGTGCATGCGGGTCACCAGAGCGCCGAGACGCGCGAGCGCATCCCATCTCTGCGTTGCCGATTCTCCCAGCACCGTCGTGAAGGGGCGCCCCTCCACGAAGGACATCGCCAGGAGCCGATCGCCGCTCGGCAGGACGCCCAGTGCGAGCGGCGCGGGTACCGGGACCCCCGCCCCGTGCAGGGCCACGAGGTTGCGCCACTCCCGCTCCGCCGGGCTGCGACCGAGCCGGACCTTCAGCCGTTCGCGCAGGGGGTGACGGCCGCTGCTGACGCGGAACTGCTTGAGCATCAGATCGCCGCCGCCCTGGTCGGGGAGACGGATCAGTCGCCGGCGCGGGTTGTCGTGGAGCACCGACCCCTCGCTGCAGCTCTCCTTCAGCTCCGTCGCGCGGCGGACCGTCTGGTTGACTCGCAACCAGCGAATCCGCTGGTTCCACCGGCGCGCCCGCTCGTAGAGCCCCAGGAGGGCGCGGACGTGTTCGGGCCAGCTCTGCGCCTCGGCTCGTCGGCGCGCCGAGGCGCCGAGCTGCTCTCGCGTCATCGGGTCCGCCAGCGCGTCCAGCGCTCGGGCGAAGCCCGCGAAGTCCTCGGGATCGTCGGCGACCAGGCCCGCCTCGCCGAGCCAGCGCGCGGCCCCGTTGGCGCCGCTCGTCACCACCGCGATTCCCGCAGCCGCCGCCTCCAGACAGACGTTCGCGAAGGAGTCGTAGCGGGTCGGAAGGATCAGCGCGTCGGCGGCGGCGTAGATATCCTCGATATCGCTGCGTCGACCGAGGAAGCGCACGCGGCCCCCGACTCCGAGCTCGTCGGCCAGTCGGCGCCAGGGATCGGGGGGGTCCGCGCCGACCACCCACAGTACTGCGTCGGCGGGGCCACCTCGGGCGAGTGCGCGGAAGGCGGTGTCGAGACCCTTGCGGTGAAATCCGTTTCCGACCAGGAGCCAGACGGGACCCCCACGCTCACCCAGCGACTCGCGGATTCGCTCTCTCGCCGCCTCGCGCCGGCCGGGATGGAAGCGCTCGAGATCCACGCCATTGGGAATCACGACGAGGCGATCCGCGGGAAGGCCGTGGCGCGCGACCAGTTGGTCGCGAACCATCTCCGAGTTGCACTGGATCAGCTGGCTGGGGTCGCCGAATATCCCGCGCTCGATGGCGAGCAGCGTGGCATGCCGGGGGGAGAGCCACCGCACCCGAAGGCCGAGGCCGGTGTAGGCGCGCTCCATGTAGTCGGCGTGGCTGCCGCCCCCAGCGCGGTAGATATCCTGGTGCCGGGTCCTCGAGAAGGAGTGCACGACGTCGAAGCTTCCCCGCGGTGCGGCCCGGGCCGCAGCTCGCGAGAAGGCGGTCACCCGCAGCGGCTGCCAGCCCGTGGCGGACCCGAGCTCGTGGAGGTGAATCTCGGCTTCTGCCGCCGGGCGCGGCTCCTGCGGCGGATCGACCTGTCGGGCGAAGACGTGGACTTCCTCCCCGGCGCTCGCCAGCCCCCGTGCCACCTGCCAGGCCGCAGCCTCCACGCCGCCGCCGGCGGGGTCGAAGCGCTCGATGATCAGGGCAATTCTCATCCGCGAGTGGGGCGTTTTACACGCTGGAGCGAAGTGCTCGAAGGGGGTCGACCCATCGCGCGAGGGTACTATATTGCCGGCGCCCGAACCGATCGGAGGCCCGGATCTCTCTCGGAGGTGGATCTCTTCGATGCACGGCAGGGCAGCGGAGGCGTCAGTCCCTTGATCGAGGCGCGCGGAATCTCGAAGCGATACGGTGACCTGCTGGCCGTGGACGACGTCTCGTTCTCGGCCGAGAGCGGCGAGGTGATCGGATTCCTCGGACCCAACGGCGCCGGAAAGACCACGACCATGCGCATCCTCACCGGCTTCCTCCCGGCGAGCGACGGGACGGCGCTGATCGCGGGTCACGACATCTTCGAAGATCCTCTCGCCGCACGCCGCGCGGTCGGATACCTGCCCGAGGTTCCGCCCCTCTACCCGGAGATGGACCCGGTCGGCTACCTCCGCTACGTGGCGAAGCTCAAGGACGTTCCCCGCTCGAAGCGCAAGGCCTCCGTCGAGCGCGCCATCGAGCGCTGCGGTCTGGAGAAGGTCCACCGCAGGGTGATCGGATCCCTCTCCAGGGGATACCGGCAGCGGGTCGGCCTGGCGCAGGCCATCGTCCATAACCCGAGCGTGCTGATCCTCGACGAGCCGACGGTTGGCCTCGATCCGACCCAGGTCCGCGAAATCCGCGCGCTGATCGCCGACCTCACCTCGGCGGAGCAGGCGGAAGGGGCGCACACCGTGGTGCTCTCGACCCACATCCTCGCCGAGGTAGAGGCGATCTGTCGCCGCGTGATCCTGATCAACGCCGGACGCAAGGTGGTCGACTCGCCCCTCGACGAGCTGACCCAGGGCGGACAGCGGCTGGAAGACATCTTCGCCCGTGTGACCACGGCGGACGCCGCCAGCGGCCCGCAAGAGGGGAAGCAATGAGGCACGTCGGTGCCATTGCCGGTCGCGAGCTCAAGTCGCTCTTCGTCTCACCGGTCGCCTACGCAGTGCTGACGCTGTTCGCGGTGCTGGCGGGCTTCTTCTTCCTGGCGAGTGTGCTCGCTTCGACAGCAACGTCGCTCAAGCCCAGCAGTTCCAGGCTTTCGATTTCCTGCGCGAGCTCAACCTGAACGACCATCTGATCTCGCCCTTCTACCAGGTGATGTGGATCGTCATCCTCTTCCTGGTGCCGGGGATCACCATGGGCCTGTTCGCCGCCGAGAAGGCCAACGGCACCCAGGAGCTCCTGCTCACCAGCCCGATCACGATCTGGGAGCTGGTGATCGGCAAGTACCTGGCGGCTGCGATCTTCGTCACCC
This sequence comes from uncultured delta proteobacterium, assembly GCA_963722885.1. Lineage (GTDB taxonomy): Bacteria > Myxococcota_A > UBA9160 > UBA9160 > UBA6930 > CAVXZE01. The sequence goes on along the minus strand of CAVROS010000027.1, from coordinate 54,774 downwards.
TGCTGGTCGGGGTTCTCGGCCTGTTCACCGGGATCGTGTTCCTCTACGGAGAGCCCGAAGTTGCCAAGACCCTCTCGGGGCTGCTGGGTCTGCTTCTGGTGAGTCTCACCTACGCCGCGGTGGGCACCTTCGCGTCCTCGGTGACGCGGAACCAGCTGATCGCCTTCTTCCTCGCCCTGGTGCTGCTCCTGATCCTCTGGCTGCTCTCGGTGGTCGCGGACCTGGGGGCGGCCGGGGGCGCGGTCGGCACCAACTCCGTGGCCTCGCAGATCCTCCGATACCTGTCCTCGGCGGACCGCTTCGAGCAGATGGTGCGGGGCCTGGTCGACACCCGGGATCTCGCCTACTTCGGGTTCATGATCGGGACCTTCCTATTGCTCGCGAAGGCATCCGTCGAATCCGTGAGGTGGCGCTGAGATGCAGGCGTATGCGAGCTTGGTCGGCTGGCTCGGCGGCTGTCGCGATCCTCTTCGGACTGCTGAGTCTCCTGCTCCAGCTCTTCTCCGGCACGCCGATGCTCGGCTCGGATCTCTGGTGGATCTTCGGCAACTTCGTGATCGGCGCCGTGCTCCTGGCGGTCGCCCTGATCTCCAGCCTGGATGCCCTGCGCGAACGCATGCGCTCGGATGAAGCCCGACGTGCGGGCAAGTACGGTACCAGCGCGCTGCTCGGCACCGCCCTGGGCATCGTCCTCCTGGTGATGCTGGCCTTTCTCTCTACCCGCTACCACGCCCGATGGGACTGGACGGAGGCGGGCTCCCACTCGCTCTCCTCCCAGACCCTCAAGCTGCTGGGAGGACTCGAGCGGGACGTCGAGGTCACGGCGTTGTTCTCGGCCATCACCGCGCCTCCCGCCCGGGACCTTCTGGACCGCTACAGCTACGTGAGCGACCGTTTCAAGGTCACCTTCGCCGATCCCCTGGCACAGCCCGGTCTGGTGCGCGGTCTGGGCATCTCGCCGGAGCGGCTCGAAGGCGGGCTGATCCATCTCACCATCGGCGACGAATCCGTGGAGATCACGGAGCTGACCGAGGAGAAGCTCACCAACGCGATCCTGAAGCTCACCCGGCACGAGCAGAAGAACGTCTACTTCCTGGTCGGGCACAACGAACGCCCGGTCGAAGGCGAGGAGGCGGACGGGACGGAAGGCTTCGCCTTCGCCAAGAACGCGCTCGAGAACGAGAACTACCAGGTTCAGACCCTGCTGCTGGCGGCAAAGGGAGAGGTTCCCGAAGACGCCGACGTGGTGATCCTTGCGGGTCCCACCCGTCCCCTCTACGACACCGAGCACAAGGCGCTTGCCCGCTACCTGGAGCGGGGTGGGGCGCTGCTCGTGCTGGTGGATCCCCGTGCCAAGACGGACGTCTTCGAGGACCTGGCCGCGCTGGGGCTTCGAGGTGGGAGAAGACGTCGTCGTCGACCGTGTGCAGGGCCTGTTTGGCCGCCCGGTGTCTCCGCTCGCCGCCCAGTACGGTGATCATCCCATCACCAGGGAGCTCCGCGACGCGACCCTCTTCCACGTGGCGCGCAGTGTCCGACCCAAGGCCGGGGCCGAGGGAGAGTTCACCCCCCTCGTCCTGACCAGTGAGGCCTCCTGGGGCGAGCGCGACCTGGACCGCTTCTTCACGGATGGAAAGGCCGAGTTCGGCGGGGACGATCTCGCGGGTCCCGTCTCGATTGCGGTCGCGGGAGTTCTGAGACCGGTGGGTGGCGTCGAAGCAGACGAAGGGGAGTCTCCCGACCCGGAGGGAGGCGGCGACGCCGAATCAACGCAGAGTCCGGAGGCCCGCGTCGTCGTGATCGGCGACTCGGACTTCGCCGGCAACCAGCTGATCGGTGAATTCCGCAACCGCGATCTCTTCGTGAATGCGGTGAACTGGCTGCTCGGCGACGTGGACGCGATCTCGATCCGACCCGGCCAGGCACGGGCCAGTCGCATGCAGCTCTCCAGCGAGCAGTTCCTTCAGATCCGTTACCTGTCGCTCTTCGTGCTTCCCCAGGCGATCGCCATTCTCGGAGTTCTGTCCTGGTGGTTGCGGCGGCGAGCGCCCGGTCGCTGAGGCCAGCTCCCGATGAACCCGCGCAACACCCTGATCCTGGCCCTGGTGGTCGCCGCCCTGGGTGCGTTCTTGTACTTCTACGAGATTCGTGGCCAGGAGGAGCGGGCAGAGGCCGAGGAGGCGGCGAAGCGCCTGTTCCAGAACGTCTCCGCCGAGGAGATCGGCGCCATCGCCCTGATCGCCAGCGGAGGCGAGTCGGTTCGCCTGGAGCGCTCCGACGAGGGTTGGCGCATCACCGAGCCGGTGCGCTTTCCGGCCGACGCGATTCGCGCCGACAGCCTGGCTTCCTCCCTCGCCAGCCTCTCCAGCGAAGCGATCTTCGAGGAGCCGGAGCCCTTGGAGGAATACGGAATCGGCGCCGATCCGAGCATCCGCTTCTCGGTCGGCGAGGTGGAGCACCTGCTCTACATCGGGGACAAGACGCCCGTCGGGGGCAACACCTACCTCAAGACCGGCGAGGGTGCGCAGGTCTACGCGGCAAAGACCTATCACGCCACCGCGCTGACCCGTTCGCTCCCGGAGCTTCGCGAGTCGAAGGTGCTGGACTTCGATCGCGATGCGATCGGTCGCATCGAAGCCAAGTGGCCCGGCGGCGGCGTGGTGCTCGAGAAGGAAGAGGAGGGCTGGCGGCTGCTCGAGCCCCTGGAGACGCAGGCCGACCTGGACGCCGTCGACGATCTGCTCTCGGATCTCCAATTCCTCCGGGCCGATGGATTCATCGACGAGGTTCCGCCGGATGCCGAGGTGGGCCTCGACGCACCGGCATTCGAGGTCGAGCTCGTCGCCGTGGCGGCCGCGGAGGGTGAGGCGCCCACGCGAACCCGGTTGGCGATCGGGGCGACCAGCGACGGAACCCATCGCGCGGTGCGCGGATCGGTGGAGAGCGCGCTGTATCAGCTGGCTGCGGAGCGGCTCGAGGATTTCCCGCGCACCGTCGCCGCCTATCGTTTCAAGGACCTCGCCGAATTCGACGCTCCCGCTGCCGTTCGCTTCGAGCTGGCGTTCCCGGCGGCAGGGGAAGACGCGCCGCTTCTGGTTCGGGGCGAGCTCACCGAGGAGGGCTGGACGACGACGCCGGAGACGATGGCGGTTGGCAAGGCCTCCCAGATCATCGCGGTGCTCTCCAGCTTGACGGCAGTCGATATCGTCGCCGACGCGATGGGAGACAACGAGCTCCGCGGCATCGGACTCTCGCCACCCGCCGTGACGCTTCGCGCCTTCTCCGACGAAGAGGACGAGCAAGCGGCGCTCCTGGCCGAGGTTCACCTGGGGAGAGCGGATCCCGAGCTCGGAATCGTCGCCCAGCGATCCGGCGACGAGGTGATCTACCGAATCGACTACGAGCTGGCCGAGCGGATTCCGATCAGCCGCGAGGCGTTCGTGAACCGCTTCCTCTCTTCCGAGGAGACGCGCGAACCGCCCCAAGAAGAGCCGCCGCCCGCCGAAGAGGAGTAAGCGTAAGCGGGGACGTTGTTGAACGTTCAATTCTCCACCCCAGTGGAGAATTGAACGTTCAACAACGTCCCCGCCAATCTCCGCTAGTGCGAGAACAGGTGCTCGCGGGCCTCGTCCAGCGTCGCGCGCAGGGTCTGGAGCCCGGCTCCCCGGATCTCGAAGCTGGCCGAGGCTGTACGCAGGAAGCTCCCGGTCCCGGTGGCGGTGACGAGGGTTCCCACCTCGAGACCGTCCCGAGTGGTGATGCTCATCTCGGTTCGGTCATTCCCCCGCACGGGCTCTTGCCCTTCGGGCGGGCTCGTCATGTAGGCGATGGCTCGCACCAGCTCCTCGATCTCGTGCACGTCGATGTGGAAGACGCGTTCCTCGTCGGCGAGGCCCGGTGCGTCGATCTCGGCGCGGATGCCCATCCCACGCTGGTGCTGCATCCCGGGCTCGAAGGCGACCACCGCCTCGAGCCGCATGGCTGCCCCTCCCTGGAGTTGGACCGGCGCCAGCGGATGGAGTCGTTTCACCAGCAGGACTCCGGGCTCCTCGAGGAAGGTCTCGAGGGCGGTCGGGTACTCCGGTTCCGGCTCTGTCGGTACCTCGAGGGCAGTCGGTGATGCCTCCTCCTGGGCTTCGCTCTGGAAGGCCAGCAGCAGCGAGGCGGCGACCAGGAGCGCTACGAAGCCCCCGTGATCCCGGATCCTTCTACTCATCCTTCCGCTCCTCTCCTTCACTGGACCGCTTTCAGCACTTCGAGCATGGCCTGGTGAATCTGGCCGTTGCTCGCCACCACCGCGCTTCCCGAGGCGGGGGCGGCACCGCCGGAGGGGTCGCTGCAGCGCCCCCCGGCCTCCTCGACGATCAGATAGCCCGCCGCGACATCCCACGGCGCGAGCTTGAACTCCCAGAATCCGTCCAGTCGTCCGGCCGCCACGTAACAGAGATCCAGGGCGGCGCTCCCGTCCCGGCGCAGGGCCCGGGCGGCTTTCAGCAAGGCCGCGAAGTTGTCCAGGTTGTCCTGCTCGCTCTTGCGCCGGTCGTAGGCGAATCCGGTGGCCAGCAGCGAGCGGTCGAGGGCCGTCTCTTTGGAGACGTGGATTTTCCGTCCGTTCAGGAAGGCGCCCCGCCCGACGACCGCGTGATAGAGCTCGTCCATGAGCGGGTCGTAGACCACGCCGACGGTGCGGACCCCCTCGAGCTCGACACCGATCGAAACACAGAAACGAGGATAGCCGTGGGCGTAGTTGGTGGTGCCATCGAGCGGATCGATGATCCATCGCCAGACCGCTCCGCTTCGACCCCTCTCGCCACCCTCCTCGGCGAGGATCGCGTCTTCCGGCCGCTCGGCCTCGAGGGTGCTGACGATCAGGGCCTCGCAGCTATCGTCCACGTCTGTGACGAGATCGACCGCCGCGCTCTTGGTGCGGATCTCGAACCCGGTCCCGTAGCGTTCCCGCTGGATCTTCCCGGCGGCGCGGGCGAGGCTGGAGGCGAGCTCCAGCACCGACTTCTCCTGCTCCATGGTTCTCCTCGCTAGGGCAATCGAAACAGACGCCTGGTGTTCTCCGCGGTTTCCCGGGCGACCTCTTCCGCCGAGCACCCCTGGATCTCGGCCAGCACCTCGCCAACCCTGCGCACGTGGACGGGCTCGTTTCGTTTGCCCCGGAAGCCTTCCGGGGAGAGCAGGGGAGCGTCGGTCTCCACCAGCAGCCGGTCGCTGGGAAGGCCGGCCGCCACCTCCCGGAGCTCCTGGGAGCGCTTGAAGGTCAGGATTCCCGAAAAGGAGATGTAGAGGCGCTCGTCCAGTGCGCTGCGCGCGAAGGGGAGATCGTGGCTGTAGCAGTGGAGCACCCCCTCCACCTTGCCACCCCCCTCGCTCTTCCAGATCTCCATCAGGTCCCGGTAGGCATCCTGTTCCCGGTCGCGCAGGTGGATGACGACCGGGAGATCGATCTCACGGGCCAGTGCCACCTGTTCGGCGAAGACCTGGCGCTGGATCTCGCGAGGCGAGTTCATGTAGAAGTAGTCGAGGCCGCATTCGCCCACCGCCACCACCCGGGGGCGGCGAAGCCAGTGCCGCAGCCGCTCGCGTCCCTCGTCGTCCAGCTGCTCCGCCTCGTGGGGATGGACTCCAACCGTCGCAAACAACCTCGGATCCCGCGCGGCCAGCTCCAGAGCCCGCTCGTTGTGCTCCAGACCGTAGCCCGCACCGATCGCGATCACGGTTTCGACGCCGGCTTGCTCGGCGCGATCCAGGACATCGCTCCGGTCCTCGCGGAAGTCGTCCGCGGTGATGTGGCAGTGGCTGTCGATCCACATCAGCCGGCCTCGGTTTCCGGCAGCTCCACGCGAGGAAAGAGTGACGCCCCCTTGGTGGTGGGCATGCCGGGCTGCGGGGAGTCCCAGCTGCGCGCGCTCTCCGGGAGTTTCGCGTGTTCGATGGCGTCGGGCAGCCCGAGTCGTTCGAGGATCGTCCTGGCCGCGTCGGGAATGAAGGGCGCCAGCAGCAGCGCCACGGAGCGCAATGCCTGGCAGCAGGTGTAGAGCGTCGTCCGCACCTCTTCCTCGCGATCGGGATCCTTGGCCGCCTTCCAGGGAGCGCGCGCGTCGAGATAGCGGTTCGTCGCGTCCACCACCGCGAAGATCGTCTCCAGGGCCTGGCGGAACTCCAGCCGACGCACGAAGTGCGTCGACGGCGTCGGCCGCTTCCCGGGCCGCCCTTTGCACCGTCGCCTCCGCCTCGCCGCTGGCTCCCGGCTCGGGCACCCGCCCCTCGGAGAACTTCGCGGTCATGTTCAGCGTGCGGCTGACCAGGTTGCCCAGATTGTTGGCCAGGTCTGCGTTGATCCGATCGACCAGTGCCTTCTCGGTGAAGTTCGAATCGAGACCGAAGGTCATCTCGCGGAGCAGGAAGTAGCGGAACGAATCGAAGCCGTAGCGCTCTCTCATCAGCAGCGGTGAGATCATGTTGCCGAGGCTCTTCGAGACCTTTCGCTCGTCCACGTTCCAGTAGCCGTGGACGTAGAGGTGCTTGTAGAGCGGGAAGCCCGCTGCCCGCAGCATGGTGGGCCAGAAGATTCCGTGGGGCTTCAGGATGTCCTTTGCCACCACATGCTCGACGCAGCCCCAGCGCTCCGGAAAGTCCGGATCGTCGGGATAGCCGAGCCCGGAGAGGTAGTTGATCAGCGCATCGAACCACACGTAGCAGACGTAGTTCTCGTCGAAGGGAAGCTCGATGCCCCATTCGAGGCGCGATTTCGGCCGCGAGATGCAGAGGTCCTCGAGGCCGCTCTCCTCGCGCAGCATGGCCAGGACCTCGTTTCGGTAGCGCTCGGGAAGGATCAGGTCCGGCTGCTCCTGGAGTTGCTCCATCCACCAGTCGAAGTGGCGGCTCATCTTGAAGAAGTAGTTCGATTCGGTGCGCCGCTCCGGAGGGCGTTCGTGATCCCGGCAGAGACCGCCCACCATGTCGCGGTCGGTGAGAAAGCGCTCGCATCCGACGCAGTAGAGACCCTCGTACTCGCGAAACTCGATCTCCCCGGCGTCGTACACGGCCTGGAGGATCATCTGGACGGTGCGAACGTGATACGGATCGGTGGTGCGGATGAAGTGGTCGAAGCTCAACCCGAGCTCCTCCCAGGTGGAGCGGAAGACGCCCGAGATCTCCTCGGTGAAGGCCTGGGGGGTGACACCGCGCTGCGCGGCGACCTCCGCCACCTTCTCCCCGTGCTCGTCGGTTCCCGTCAGGAAGAACGTCTCCTCCCCTGCAAGGCGGTGGTAGCGAGCCAGCGTGTCGACGACGACGGTGGTGTAGGTGTGGCCGATGTGAGGCTCGGCGTTCACGTAGTAGATCGGCGTCGTGATGGTGAATCGGGGCTTCATCGGATCGTCGCGTCTCGGAGCGCCATCAGCGCCCGCTCAGCCACCATCTGGGGGTTGGCGTTGCGCTGGATCAGGGACTTTCGGCAGGCCTTGAGGGTGTCGAAGGCGTCGAGCTCGCGCCGCAGGTCGCGCCGGCCCGCCTCCGCGGCCTCGGCCACCCGCTGGCGCAGCCAGGCCGAAGCCGTTCCCAGCAATTCGCTGACCTCGCTGGCGGCGATGGCCCGGGGACCGCGGTAGGCCTCGGCCCAGTCGAGCAGGTCCGGCAGATCCTGCCGTGGCAGGTTCTCCAGACGGGAGACCAGGCTCCGTTCCTCATCGGAAGCGTCGGGCCCGAGCGGCGAGCGCCCGGTGTCGGTGGGGAAGGCGACGCGCTGGCAGCGGGAGCGGACCGTGGCGAGGAGGCCCGCTCCGCTGGCCGCCACCAGCACCAGGCTGGTCTGGGGGGGCGGCTCCTCCAGCAAGCGGAGCAGGGCGTTCTGGGCCTCCTGGTTCAGCCACTCGGCATCGGCGATCACGGCGGCGCGGCGGCCTGCCTCGCTGCCGCGAAGCCGGAAGGTCCCCTGGAGGGCTCGGATCTGGCCGATGCGCACGCGGGTGTCGTCCTGGCCACGCTCCACCCACAGCAGATCCGGGTGGTCGCCCACGTGGCGGAACAGGGGCCCCTTCTTGCCGGAGCCGTCGAGGGGAATCTCCTCGCCTCGGGCCGAGCGACGGCAGGCCGCGCAGGCCTCGCAGGGACCGGCTTCGCCACTCTGGCAGACCAGCGCCCGGACGAACCAGAGGGCGGCTTCCCGCGGCGCCTGACCGGGGCCGGAGAGCAGATAGGCGGAGTGGATGCGCCCCGTCTCCAGGCTGCGCAGCAGCGGCAGGCGAGGCTCCGACGCGAAGGAGCTCATGGGGCCGCGAGTCTAGCAATCCGCTTGCTCGCTCGCGGCGATCTTCGACGTCGCAGCATACGGCCTCGCAACTCCCCGGGCTGCCACGGTTTCCCCTCTTTCCCACGGGGGGAGGAAGAACCGGCAAGAGACTCCTCAAGTTTCTCCGGGGGGGACCGAATTGCCTCCAGCAAGAGCTTTGGAGGAGAGCATCAATGGCATTTGGGCGAGAGCGAGCAGAAGAGACCACACCGAAGCCGAGCGCACCTTCGAGAGCGCCGTCGACGGGAGGCCTGACGGCCTTCATCGATCAGGGCTCGTCCTTCGAGGGGAAGCTCTCCTTCAAGGACACGGTTCGGATCGACGGTCACTTCACCGGTGAGATCACCAGCGAGAACACGCTCATCATCGGTGAGACAGGTGAGATCGAGGCGAACATCCGCTCCAAGACGGTAGTCATCAGCGGCTCCGTCTCCGGCGACGTGGTGGCGGGGACCAAGGTGGTGCTTCACAAGAGCGCCCGCATGCAGGGCAACATCGAGTCGCCCTCGCTGATGATCGAGGAAGGAGCCAACTTCAACGGCCAGGTGTCGATGCCTGCTTCCGACTCGTTGAAGAAGGGCGGAAGCTCGTCAAACGCCTCGAAGGGCGGTGCGCCGTCGTCGTCACAGGGCGATCCGAAGGGCCCCGCTTAGTCGGAGACTTTGAAGACCTCGTCGTGCTCCCGCACCCGCTGTGTGATCTCGACGCCGACTGACTGGCCTGGCCTGGCGATCTCCACCGAGGCGTGGTCCATCTCGATCCGGTTCACGCGCTGGTAGAAGTCCGTCGTGTGCCCTCGCACGTGGATGGTGTCGCCGACGCGCAGCTCGCCAGAATCCAGGGCGATGACCCCCACCCCAACTCTTCCGAAGTAGTGGGTGACGACTCCGATCCGGGCGGGAACGCCAGCGGCGACCTTCGCACCCTCTGTCTTCTCCGCGCTCACCGCCTTCGACGCCGCGGGCTTCGCCACCTGCTCGCTTCGTCCAGTCTTCTTCGCAGCGGCTTTCTTCCGAGTCGCCTTCTTGGGCGCGGTCTTCTTCGCAGTGGCCTTCTTTCGAGCGGCCTTCTTGCGGGTGGTCTTCTTCGCGGAGGCCTTCTTTCGAGCGGCCTTCTTGCGGGTGGTCTTCTTCGCGGTGGCCTTCTTTCGAGTGGCCTTCTTGCGGGTGGTCTTCTTCGCGGTGGCCTTCTTTCGAGTGGCCTTCTTGCGGGTGGTCTTCTTCGCGGAGGCCTTCTTTCGAGCGGCCTTCTTGCGGGTGGTCTTCTTCGCGGAGGCCTTCTTTCGAGTGGCCTTCTTGCGGATGGTCTTCTTCGCGGAGGCCTTCTTTCGAGCCGGCTTCTTCCGCGTGGTCTTCTTGCGCGTCGTCTTCTTCCTGCCTGCGGCCATGGCGCCTCCCTCCCGGGTTCTTCGCCGCAGTCTAGTCGCGACCCGAAACGCAGGTCAACGCGCTTCTCCCCCCTGGGCGGCAACCACCGTGGTGATTTCCGGGATCTGAGCCCGCAGCGCCGCCTCCACACCGAAGCGGACCGTCGCGCTCTGGGCGGGGCAGTTGGCACAGGCGCCCTGGAGCACGATGCAGACCGTGCCGTCTTCCGCCACGTCCAGCAGCTCCACGTTGCCACCATCGGCGATCAGGGCGGGCCGCAGGCCGTCCAGGGCGATCTCCACCCGGTCGCGAAGGGCGTTGGTGCGGGCAATTGCCATGCTCCTTCAATCGGTCATCCGGCGGCTTCACTGAACGCTCTCGCCGCGGCGTGCGCGTCGAGTTAGCCTTTTGGCGATGCAGGTCACAGTGAAGCTCTTCGGATCGATTCGGGAGGCGGCGGGTGCCAAGGAGCTCGCTGTCGTGGTCCCCGAGGGTTCGACCGCTGCCGATCTCCGGCGGCTCCTGGCGCGGGATCACCCCAGCTTCGAGCAGATGGCCGATCGGTTGCGTGTCTCCGTCAACTACGAATTCGTCCAGTGGGAGAGCGCCCTCTCCGAAGGGGACGAGGTGGCGTTTCTGCCCCCCGTCTCCGGTGGCTCGGGGAGTCGCATCCTCTTCTCGGAGCCACTCGACGTGGGATCGGTGGTCGACCGCGTGGTCGGTCCGGATATCGGCGGGATCGTCAGCTTCATCGGGACCGTGCGCGATACCTCGCGCGGGCACTCGATCCGCCACCTGGAGTACGAAGCCTACCCGGAGATGGTGGAGCGGGAGATCCGCAAGATCACCGACCACGCGGCCCAGCGCTGGCCCGGCACCCGGGTGGCCGTGGCGCACCGCCGCGGACGCCTGGAAGTCGGCGAGATCGCCGTGGTCATCGCCGCCGGCGCGCCCCACCGGGGCGATGCCTTCGCCGCCGCTCGCTACACCATCGACACCCTGAAGCAGCAGGTCCCGATCTGGAAGAAGGAAGTGGCGATCGACGGCGAGTACTGGGTCGAGGACCACGCGTGAGCTCCGGGGGCGTCCAGGCACAGGGAGGGGGATCCCGGCGGTACGACGCCCGGGGAATCCCCGGCGACTTCTCGCGAATGCGAGTCCGCCAGCATCCAGGAGCATCGGGCGGAGGCGCCCCGAACCGTGGCCACGGCGGTGGTCACCGTGAGCGACACCCGAACGCTCGAGGATGACGCCGGCGGGAGGCTGATCGTGGAGCTTCTCGAGGGGGCCGGGCATTCCGTGGCATCCCGGGTGATCGTGAAGGACGAGCCCACGGAGATCGCCGTGGCCGTCGAGAGCGCCACCTCGCGGGAGGGAATCGGCGCGGTGATCGTGACCGGGGGCACGGGAGTGGCGCCGCGGGACGTGACGCCGGACACGATCGAGCCGCTGCTGGATCGGACGATTCCGGGCTTCGGAGAGCTCTACCGCATGCTCTCCTACCAGGAGGTCGGATCCGCAGCGCTCCTCTCCCGGGCGCTGGCCGGGCTGAGGGACGGCCGGGTGGTATTTGCCCTGCCGGGGTCCAGGGGGGCGGTTCGCCTGGCCATGGAGAAGCTGATTCTGCCGGAGCTGGGCCATCTGGTCGCCCAGGCCATCAAGAAGCGCTGAGACCCGGTCGATGGATCTCCCGTGGCGCAGGTCATCCTCCTATCCGTCGCCTTGCTGCTCGCTTCCCTGAGCGCTCGGGCCGAGCTTCAGGTCTGGGTGGACGCGGACGGCAACACCCACGTCACCGATGACCCGGAGAAGGTTCCCCCGGAGCAGCGCGGCACAGCGGGGACGCGGGTCGAGGAGCTTCGCGCTCTCTGGGATGATGGCGTGAGCGGCCCGCCACTGGTCACCCCTCCCGGCTCCTCGGGCAGCGAGGAAGATCGGATCCTGCGGCAGCTGCGCGGCGCGGTGGATGATCTCCGCCGCGGCGAGACCGCGCGCGCCATGGCAACCCTGCGAAACGTGCTGGAGCGGCAGCCGAACCAGCCCGAGGCGCACTGGTACCTGGCCCTCCTGGAGGGGCGGCGCGGGCATCTGGACGCGGCGGAGCAGCACCTGCTCACCTTCCTCTCGGTGGCCGGTGAGGAGTACGACGCGCTACGCGCGTCAGCGCGAAAGCGCCTGGCCCACCTCGAAGACGAACGCCGGCTGATGGATCCGTCCGAGGCGGGAACACTTCGCCTGATCGATCAGGAGAGTCCGTTCTTTCGCGTCCACTACCACGAGGCGTTGTTGCGGGCCAGCTCCCCCGACTTCGTGCGCACCGTGCTGCGCTACCTGGGAGATGCGCGAGCCGCGCTGGGCCGGCGGTTGGGAGTCCTTCCGGAGGAGCCTACGGGCGTGGTCCTCTACGGAAAGGCCGCCTATCTCCGCGCCCATGGCCACCGCTTCTCCTTCCAGACCGTCGGCTTCTTCGACGGGCGAATCCATGTGGTCTCGGCGGCCCATCCGGCCGGGGAGCTTCGCACCTTGTTGTTCCACGAGTACAGCCACGCCCTGTTTCGCGAGCGGACCGCCGGCGATCGACCGTTCTGGCTGAACGAAGGGTTGGCGGAGCTCTCGGAGCGGGCCTCCAATGGCATCGTGTTGCTGACCCGTGGCGAGCAGGCGCGCCTGCGGCGAGCCATCGACGCGGGCGAGTGGATTTCCCTGCGCCGTATCGCGCCCAGCTTCGCGGACCTGGACGACGGCGAGGCCCGCCTCGCCTACCTCGTCGCCACGGCGGCCGCCGCCTGGGTGGAGGCCCACACCGACCGCGACAGTCGCGCCCGCCTGCTGGGCCGGCTGGGTGAGGGCTGGAGCGATGACGAGGCTCTGAAGGAGGCGGTCGGGATGGATACCGACGGCATCGATGCCGCTCTCCGCGCCGAGATCCTCTCCCAGTTTCCCGCGGGGTTCTGAATCTAGACCCGCCCCCTCGACTCACCGCGGACCACCGCAGCGGCGATCAGGTGAGCCAATCGCAGGGGCTCCGGCATCTCCCCCTTGCGCCTGCTCGCTTCGATCAGCCGAGTCGCCTCCTCCGGGGAGGTGCCCGCACAGGCGAGGTAGAGGCCGTCGCTCACCGGGAGGGAGGGGGGCGTTCGATCGACCACCGCCAGCCGGTCCGCCAGGCCCGCGGACTCCAGGGCCCCCGCGAGCCGATGTTCACGGGGGTCCTTCCGGTTCACCACCATGGCCGGGAGCTCCAGCGCCCGGGAGAGGCGCTCGATATCTACGACGGCGAGGCCGGCGATGGTGATGCCTCCGAGGACGATCCCGTGGAGACCGGGTCGGAAGCGAAGGCCTCGGATCCACTCCGCCAGGAAATCCGTGACCGCCGCCCCGTCGATGGGGAAGCTCGTCATCGCAACGCCCTCGACCAGATCCGGGCCCTCCATGACCACGCCGATGATCGGTGTCACCGGGTCGGCGTCCTTGTCGAAGGGGCCGTCGTCGATTCCGATCAGATGGGGACGCACGGGAAGCGAGTTTAGCCTGGGTTTCTCAGCCGCCGGGCTGGGTGGCGGACTCGTCGAGAAGCCGGCTCGCCTCGAGGATCACCTCGGTGACCGAGACGTCGATGCTGCGGCTCGAAGGCTCCTCACCGGGCTCGAAGAGGAAGCGGCCCGAGGTGTTCTGCACGATCTCGGTCGCCGCGTCGAACCCCTCCGCCTTCTCGGTCTCGGCATGGATCAGCCGTCCATTCTCGAGCCACATCGAGCTGGCGCCGTCGGCGCTCTCGACGGACAGGAGGCCGGTCTGGCTCCCCATCTCCAGGATCTGGAGGACGGCAAAGGAGGGGAACTCCTCGAAGCTGCCGCGCAGTGCTTCCCGTTCCCCCGAGCGCGGCCGAGCCATCAGGATGGTCTCACCCTCGCCCGGATCGCTCATGGCATTTTCCATGACCTCGTCGACCTGGCAGAAGGTCACGATGATTCCGCCGACCTCGATGCGGTCACCAGAGCCAAGGACGCGCTCGTCTTCCAGCGGCTCTCCGTTCAGGAAGGTGCCGTTGGTGCTCTCCAGGTCTCGCACCCGGAAGTGGTCCTCTTCGAACCGCACCGCCGCGTGACGGCGAGAGGCCTGGCCCACCTGCAGCGGCAGCTCGCAGCCCCGGCTGCGGCCGATCACGACCTCCCGTTCGGGGTCGAGGCGCAGCGGAGGGTTCGGGGGGACGAAGAGCATGTATCGATTCTCCCGGCCCATGACTCATCCCTCGGCATGGATTCCCCTCGGCTTTACCCGGCAGGTGCCCGGAGACGGGAGGGCGGATCCACCGTCACCCGATCGCCGATCTTCCAGCCCAGCTTCTCCGCTGTTCCCGCGGGGACTTCGAGAACCAGGTCGGCGGGCACCCCGGGTCGATGGACCGGCAGCTCGCCGGGAGGATCGTGGCGTGCCCGGGGCGTCACATCGACGATCCGGCCGCCACGGATCCAGACCATGTCGATGTCGAAGTGCATGTCGTACATCCAGAATCCGTGGTGGTCCGCCCGGGCGTAGGGGAAGATCATGCCCCTTCCCTCCGCGAGAGAGGCACGCCCGGAGAGCCCCCGGCTCATCCGTTCCGGCGTGTCCGCAACCTCGACCTGGACTCGGTGGATTCCGATCGTGACCTCGGCCGTCGGATAGTCCGAGGCCGGAGACTCTCGCTCGCCGGCGCAGGCGAGCGCCAGCAGCAGGATCGCCGCGGGAGCCAGGGTGACGCCAATCGCCTTCCTCATCGGATCCCGAAGCCCGCCAGATCTTCGGGCGCCTCCTCGAACTCCTCGATCCGCTCGACCCGGGCCCATGCGGGGCCCTCACGGCAGTAGTGGACCATCTCCGCCACCTGCGCCGCGCTTCCCTCGAAGACCGCCTCCACCGTCCCATCGGGCCGGTTCCGCACCCATCCGTTCACCCCGACCTCTTGCGCCCGCTCTACAGTGGAGCCCCGGAAGAAGACACCCTGGACGCGTCCGTGTACCACCACCCGGCGCCGAGTCATCCCTGGTCCCATCTGCTGCCCACCACGATCATTCTTCGGGCGACGCGTAGTACTCGAAGTCGACGACAGCGTCCTTCAGGTAGCTGCGAAGCTTCTCGACCAGTCTCGCCTCGAGCTGACGCACCCGCTCGCGCGAGACTCCGAACTCCTCCCCGAGCACTTGGAGAGTATCGGGCTCATCCGCGAGAATGCGCCGCTCCACGATCTGCCGCTCGCGATCGTCGAGCTCGTTGGCGAACTCCCGTACGTGGCTCATGAAGACGCGATGCAGCTCGCTGTTGGCCACCTGCTCTTCGACCGATTCTCCTCCGGCGGGGATGAACTCGCCAAAGCTCGCGCTGTCCCGCTCCTCCTGAACCGGTGCATCCAGGGAGAGCTCGCTCTCCGAGAGGCGCTGCTCCATGTCGACCACGTCCTGTTCGCTCACGTCGAGGCGTTCGGCGAGAAGCTTCGGCCCCACCTCGTAGCCCTGGCTCTCGAGCTCCCGCTTCTCCTTGTTCAGCCGGAAGAACAGCTTGCGCTGGGCGCGACTGGTTCCGAGGCGGACCAGGCGGATGTTGTCGATCAGGTACTTGAGGATGTAGGCCCGAATCCAGTAGGCCGCGTAGGAGGAGAGCTTCGTGCCCCGGGTGGGGTCGAAGCGCTGGACTGCCTGGAGCAGACCCAGGTTTCCCTCCTGGATCAGGTCGAGGACGTTGGTCCAGGCTCGCCGGTACTCCATGGCGATCTTCACCACCAGGCGGAGATTGGCGACGACGAGCTGGCGGCCGGCCTCCCGATCCCCCTGCTCGACCCAGCGCGTAGCCAGCTGGTGCTCTTCTTCCCGCGAGATCGGAGCGTAGTTGCGCAGCTCTGACATGTAGAGCGTCAGAGCGTCGACGGGCTCTACGGCGTGCTCGGGTCGGGGCGCGGGAAGTTGGCGCTCCCGCTCCGAGTCGGTATTGCGGGAGTCGCGAGCGGTCACGATGCGGAGGGTAGCAGAGAGGCAGGGCGCGGAGCCGGGTCTAGTGAGGGATGGTTCGGGTGGTCTCGAGCGTGCGGATGTAGGCGATGACGTTGGAGATCTCTGCATCGGAGAGCGACGACCAGGGCACCATGACCGGGTTGCCGCCAAAGGACACGCCACCCTTCTGGATCACGATGAAGAGATCCTCGTCGGTTCCGGCGACGCCGTCCTTGTTGGCATCGAACTTGAACTCACCCAGGTTGAAGTTTCGGGGCGGCGGATCGATTGCAGAGCCGGCCGGCCCGTCTCCGGCGCCGGTGACACCGTGGCAGACCCCGCAGAGCAGGTCGTAGGTCTTCTTTCCCTCGGCGGCGTTCCCGCCGGCCAGCGCCATCGCTGGGATCGCGAGGGAGAGGAGACCGACCGCGAGCCACGCCGTCGGCATCGAGACCGCAAACCGCTTCACCGGGTTTCTTCCCCTTTCACGGGAGTCAATCGACCTTGACCCTGCCCCAGTTGCGAAGGATCTCACACAGTGTCCGCACGCCAAAGCCCGTGGCGCCGCTCGGCTGCAGAGGGCCCGAGCGGCTGGTGTCGGAGGTGGAGGCGATGTCCAGATGGGCCCAGGGCGTGTCGCCCACGAAGTGAGAGAGGAAGGCTGCGGCTGTGATCGTGCCGGCTTCTCTTCCGCCCGTCTGCTTCAGGTCTGCCAGCTGACTGCGCATGTGCTCGCGGTGCACTTCCCAGAGTGGGAGCGGCCAGAAGCGCTCTCCCGTCTTCTCGCCCGCCTTGACGATCAGGTCGGAGAGACGCTCGTTGTTGCCCAGCACTGCGGCGGCCCAGTGACCCAGGGCAATCGTGCAGGCCCCGGTCAACGTCGCCACGTCGATCAGCGCCTCCGGCTCGAATTCGGAGCGGGCCACGTGAAGGCAGTCGGCGAGTACCAGCCGTCCTTCCGCGTCGGTGTTCTTGATCTCGATGGTCTGGCCCGAGCCGGACGTCACGATGTCGTCGGGACGGTAGGCGGTGCCGCTGGGCATGTTCTCCACCGCTCCCACGATGCCGACCACGTGGAGCGGAACCTTCAGCAGCGCGGCCGCTCGCAGGGTCGCGATCACGGTGGCGCCGCCGGACATGTCGTGCTTCATCTTGACCATGTTGTTGGGCGACTTGAGAGAGAGACCGCCGGAGTCGAAGGTCACTCCCTTTCCAACCAGGCAGATGGTGGTGGGGCGGTGGCTCGGCCGCTTGCCGCCCCGCGCCTTCACCGGTGCGTTGTGCTCGAGCACGATGAGCCGCGGCGAATGGGTGCTGCCCCCGCCCACCGCCAGCATCGCCCCGAGCTTTCGCTTGCGGATCTCGGCCGGTCCGAGCACGCGGACCCGGAGACCGACCTCTCTGGCCAGCTTCTGGGCTGCGCGAGCGAGTCCTGCCGGCGGCAGGGCGTTGGGCGGCTCGTTGGAGAGGTCCCGCGCCAGGTTCTGGGACTCGGCTACGGACACCCCGACGGATGCGGCGGCGCGGGCAGCTCGAAGGTCCGCCCCCTTCTCCAACAGGATCGCGACCGACCGGACCTCGCCCGGTGCGCTCTCGCGCCGCGACTGGTAGCGGTCGAACCGGTAGCCGGAGAGAATCGCACCCTCGGCCATCGCCTGCGCCACCGCTGCCACGCGGACCCGACGCAAGGCGGGGCCCACGATGGCGAGTGCCTTTCCCTGGCGCTCGGCAGCGGTGCGAACTGCGATCCCCGCCACCTCTCGCAAGACCTCGGCGTCGACCCGATTCTCCTCGCCGAGCCCCACCAGCAGGACTCGCTTGGCGCCGATGCCGCTCTGGGGGTAGAGGAGCAGCGTCTCGCCCCGCTTGCCCCGGAAGTCTCCGGTGGCCAGGAGCGAGAGGATCGCTCCTCCCGCGGCGCGATCCACCCCGGCCATCCGCGGCGGAAGCCGCCAGTGGGACGGATCCAGCTGAGTCAGCGGCAGGGCCAGAAGATCGGCGGTTCGTCTGGCCGGGCTGCGAGTATCCACGGTGACCTGCATCACGACTCCTCGGGGTGGGTGGGTGGAAAGGCGGAGCGTTGGTTGAACTGCGCCATGCCCTCTCCTAGACTCGTCCAGAGAAAACTTTCGAGAGAGCCATGGTGCTCATTATCGCTGGGACGGTCGTGGGGGGACGTCTCGCGAGCTTGGACCCATTCGACCTCATCTGGCAGGCCTCGTGGGTCGTACAGCTCGTCATTCTCCTCCTCGCCGCCTCTTCCATCATCTCCTGGGCCGCTATCGCCTTCAAATGGCGCGAGCTCGCCAGTGCCCAGCAGGATAGCGAGGCCTTCCTCGACGTGTATCACGACGGCTCCCTCGACGCAGCCTACGAGGCGGCGCGGGAGTTCAATCGCGGTCCACTTCCGGCGATCTTCCTGGCCGCCTATTCCGAGATGAACCGGATGCTCAAGTACACCGGACGCCGGGCGGGGGACCCCTTCGACGATGGCGAATGCCACACTCTCTCCCGCCACATCGCCTGGGCCTCCTCCCAGGAGACGCTCCGGCTGGAGAACCGGCTCTCCTTCCTCGCGACGGTGGGAAGCGCGGCTCCCTTCGTTGGTCTCTTCGGCACCGTGGTGGGCATCATCAACGCCTTCACCGGGATCGGGATCGCCGGGAGCGCCAGCCTGGCGGTGGTGGCCCCGGGCATCGCCGAGGCGCTGATCGCCACCGCCGTCGGGCTCTTCGCAGCGATTCCGGCCACCATCTTCTACAACGTCTTCGTCGCCAAGCTTCGAGAGCTCAACGAAGCCATCGACCTCTACTCGGCCGAGCTCGAGGGTGACCTGCGGCGCTACGGCGCCTCCGCGGAGACTCCCGCGCAGGCGACGGGGAGCTAGCGATGGCCGGACTGCGCGCGGGTCGCGAACACCGCGCGATGTCGGAGATCAACGTGACGCCCCTGGTGGACGTGATGTTGGTCCTGCTGATCATCTTCATGGTGACGGCGCCCCTGCTCCAGCAGGGCCTCGACGTCGACCTTCCCGAGACGACGACGCAGCCGCTACGGATGCGGGACGAGCCGCTGATCCTCACCGTAAAGAAGGATGGCAGCTACCACCTCGCCAACCAGAAGATCGCGCTGGACGAGCTGGAGGCGAAGCTCGGCGCGATCTTCGAGGGGCTCGATGAGAAGGAGGTCTTCCTGCGCGCCGACAAGGAGGCCCCCTACGGCATCGTGGTCAAGGCCATGGCCGCGGCCCGCGCCGCCGGCGCCAAGACGCTCGGGATCGTCACCGAACCCGAATGAACGGTTGGAGTCTAAGAATCAAGCGTGACGGGCTTCGTGAGCAGTATCGAGGATGTGCGACGGCGGGAGTTTCGCCGGCTGCTGGTCTACTCGGGTATCGCCCACCTGGCTCTGCTCCTGGTCTTCACCTTCTCGCCGCGACCGGCGGGGACGGCTCTTCCCGCTGTGGTCCGGGTGGACCTGGTGGCTGCGGCCCCGGCGACGGCGAAGCCAGCGCCCGCCCAGCCGGCTGCCAAGCCCAAGCCGCCCAAGCCCAAGAAGACAGTGCTCCCCGCGCAGCCCCGCAAGGTGCCCAAGCCCAAGCCGAAGGCGAAGCCCAAGCCGGTGGCCAAGCCCAAGCCGGCGCCGAAGCCCGAGCCGGCTGCCGAGCCGCAGGCGGACTACGACGATGTCATGGCGCAGCTCCGGAAGCAGGCGGGGGAGGTCAAGGGCTCCGCCGTGGTGGCCGGCGCGGGCAGCGGGCTCCCGGGCGCTGGACGGGGGATCCCGGTCAGCCCCGAGGTCATGGCCTGGATGCGCCGCGCCAAGGTTCACGTGACCCGGGCATGGGTGCTGGCGCCGGGCTTTCGCACCCAGTCCCTGACGACGGAGATTCGGGTTCGGCTGAACGCCGGCGGGCAGGTGCTCGGGACCCGAGTGGTGAGCCGGTCCGGCAACCCCTGGTTCGACGAGAGCGTCGAGCGCGCCATCAAGAAGGCAAGTCCCTTACCCCCGCCTCCGGAGGCTGACGAGTGGCTGTTCGTATTCCGGCCGGAAGACGTGCTCTGATGAGCCGCTGTCTCACCGGCGCCCTGGTTCTGGCGATCTGCCTCGCCTCTGCGGCAGCGCGAGCGGCGGATCCTCCGCCCATCGTGATCACGGATCCCAGCGACAAGACCTATCGCGCCGCCATCCAGCAGTTCCAGGCGCCCATGGAGTTCGGCGCAGACGAGCTGGCGGTGGAGATCGGCGCGCGAATCCGCACGGGTCTGGAGTTCTCGGGCCTCTTTACCGTGATCGACCCCAAGGCTTTTCTGGGGCCGGTGTTCAGCCCTCCCTTGGACGGTGGCCCACCGGTGGTCTGCCCCAACTGGCGCCAGATCGGCACCGACGCCCTGGTCCAGGGCGCGGTCCAGGTGGTCAGCGGCGATGCGCAGATCGAGTTCCGCGTGCTCGACGTCTCCCGCGGCTGTCTCCGAATGGTGCGCAAGCGTTACACCGGGGCGCGGAACGACGTGGGTCGGATGGGAAGCGCCATCGCCGACGACATCGTGAGCCTCTTCACCGGCGATCCCGGGGTGTCGGATACGGAGATCGCCTTCATCTCCAACCGGTCGGGCAGCAAGGAAGTCTTTGTCATGAACGCGGACGGCACCGCCCTTCGCTCCGCGACGAGCAACGGCTCGATCAACTCCTTCCCCTCCTGGTCCGCGAACGGACAGGAGATCATCTACACCTCCTACCGCTATCGGAACCGGCCGCATCTCTTCATGCTGACGCGCGGCCGGAAGTCTCCCGGCCGCATCCTTCGCAGTCTCGACTCCGGTGCGGCTCTCTACCGAGGCGTGTTCTCACCCTCCGGCGAGCACCTGGCTCTGGTGATGAGTCTCGACGGAGCCACCGAGATCCTCAGCGTGGGAACCAACGGGGGGGGCATGCGCCGGCTCACCCGCAACCGGGCCATCGACATCTCGCCCACCTGGTCGCCGGACGGAAAGCGCATCGCCTTCGTCTCCGACCGGGCCGGGTCGCCCCAGATCTACGTGATGGACCGGGACGGGAGCGATCTGCGACGACTCACCTTCAACGGTTCCTACAACACGGCGCCGGCCTGGTCGCCGGACGGCCGCTGGATCGCCTACGAGAGCCGGGTGGGCAGCCAGTTCGACATCTGGCTGATCGATCCCAACGGAGGGGAGAACTTTCCGCTGGTGACACATCCGCGCAGCGATGAGCACCCGACCTGGGCTCCGAACAGCCGAAAGATCGCGTTCACGTCTACGCGGCGCGGGCTCGCCGACATCTATCAGATCGATCTGAATGGCGAGAACCTGCGCCGCATCACCCAGGGTGGAGGCGACAACACGAATCCGGCGTGGGGACCGTTCCGGCGATAGCGGGGGGAAGGAGTATGTTGCGAACCAGAATCGTGACCCTGGGAGCTGCGTTGTTGCTGCTCCCCTGGCTGGCGGGATGCGTCACCGTCGCCGAGTTCCGGAAGCTCGAGTACGAGGTCAACAAGATGCGGCGCTCCGGAGGCGGAGGGGCCGCCGGGGCCCGGGTCGCGGATCTTGCCGCCGAGGTCGATGAGCTGCGCGACGCGATTGCACAGCTGGAGGGGCGCCTCGAAGTGACCGAGCATCAGAGCCGGGTGGCCGTGGAAGAGGCGAGAGCCGCCCGCCTCGACGCGTCCCAGCCCGGAGCGCCCGCCGCCGCCGAGGGGTCCGTGGGCGACGCCGGCCCGTACCCGGCCCCGGGGGAAGTGCAGGACCCCCCGCCGAGTGCGTCGGTGGAGCTCCGCGCCTACCGGGAGGCCTACAATACCTGGCGGACCGATGATTACGGCGCGTGTATTGACCAGTTCCGGGAGTTCCTGCAAACTTATCCGTCCTCGGATTACGCAGATGATGCCGCCTACTGGATGGCGGACTGCTACTTCAAGCAGGGGGATTACCAGACCGCGATACTGCGCTTCGACGACGTGGCCGGTCGCTATCCCACCAGTGGAAAGGCGCCCGAGGCGCTGTATCGCCAGGGCGAAGCACTTCTCCGCCTGGGACCGCGTTACGGGAAGGCCGCGCGCAAGGCGTTCGAGCGGGTGATCAACGAGTATCCCAACTCGGAGCGGGCGGAGCAGGCCCGGCGACAGCTCGAGTTGCTCGGGCCGGATTGACGGAACCCGGCCGAGGGCGGGTTAAACTCAGAGTCCGGACAAGGGAAGATCTTGAGAAAACGAGATCTGGAAAAGTTTCGAAAGCTTCTCAACGCCCAGCGTGACCAGTTGGTGGGGAACGCCAAGAAGGCCATGACGGGCGACATCCATCTCGACCCGGATGACTTCCCGGACGAGATCGACACGGCCTCCTCCGAGGTAAACCTCGCATTCATGGGCCGCCTCCGTGAACGCGAGCGCGGTCTTCTCACGAAGATCGAGGACGCGCTCGCGAAGATCGAGCAAGGAGTCTATGGCGAGTGCCAGAGCTGCGGCGAGGAGATCGGCCTGAAGCGGCTCGAGGCGCGCCCGGTCGCGGAGCTCTGCATCGACTGCAAGGGCGAGCAGGAAAAGATCGAACGGAACCTCGGCTGAGCTGTTACGCGGTGCCCGAGATCGTTCTCGGTATCGAGAGCTCCTGCGACGAGATGGCTGCGGCGGTGGTTCGCCGGGGGACCGAGATCCTCGCCAGCGTGGTGCAGGAGCAAGTCCAGGTTCATCAGCCCTACGGCGGCGTGGTTCCCGAGCTCGCATCGCGCGACCACGTGCGCGCGGTCTCCCAGGTGGTCTCCAGTGCCCTGCGCCAGAGCGGGGTCTCCGAGCGGGAGCTCTCCGGGGTCGCCGTTACGGCGGGGCCGGGTCTGCTCGGATCCCTCCTGGTGGGTCTCTCCTTTGGCAAGGCCTTCGCCTATCGGCTGGGAATCCCCGTGGTGGGGGTGCATCACCTGGCGGGCCACCTCGCTGCCGCCGAGCTCTGTGCGGAAGAGCTTCGGCCTCCCTACATCGGACTGGTGGTCTCGGGAGGGCACACCGCCCTCTACCGGATCGAGGAGGGCGCTGCACCGGCGCTGCTCGGGCAGACTCGGGACGACGCCGTGGGTGAGGCCTTCGACAAGGTCGCCAAGCTGCTCGGGCTCCCCTATCCGGGAGGGGCGGCTCTCTCGGAGACCGCCGAACGGGGCGACCCCAGGGCAGTGGACTTCCCCAGGCCCATGCAGGAGGAGCCCGGCTTCGATTTCTCCTACAGCGGACTCAAGACCGCCGTGGCGCTGGAGGTGGAGAGTCGCCGTCCCCTGGACGCGACCGCGGTGGCCGACATCGCGGCCTCCTTCGAGGTGGCCGCCACCGACGTGCTGATCTCGCGAGCGCGACGAGCGCTCCGGCAAGAGGGAATCGGTCGCCTGGCGGTGGTGGGGGGTGTCGCGGCCAACCGGCTACTGCGTCGCAACACCGCGGCCGCGGCCAAGAAGGAGGGGTTCCGGGCCTTCTTCCCGCCGCCCGAGTTCTGCACCGACAACGCGGTCATGATCGCGTCGGCGGGAGCACACCTGCTGCGCCGGGGACTGCGCGATGGCCTGGATCTGACCTGCTTCTCCCGCGTGCCGCTCTCCGAAGGGCGCTGGGCCGGGGGTGGGGAGGCTTGAAGGCCGGCGACGTGCGCGCCTTCCTGGAGGCGCACGGCCTGGCGGCCCGGCGCGATCTGGGCCAGAACTTTCTCCACGACGAGCGCGTGGCCGAGAAGCTCGTCCGGATCGCCGCCGTCGGTCCGGGAGATCGAGTCATCGAGATCGGCACCGGTCTCGGCACCCTCACCCGGGCCCTCGCGGCCCGTGCCGGGCGGGTGATCACCATCGAGGTCGACGCGGGGATCGTGCGCGCGCTGCGCAGCGAAGCCGTCCTGCCCGCGAACGTGGAGCTGATCCACGGGGATGCGCTCGAACTCGATCTCGATGGTCTGATCGGCGAAGTCCCCGGACCGGTGCGAATCGTCGGCAATCTCCCCTACGCGATCGCTTCTCCTCTGCTTCGGCGACTGCTCGACTGGAGAGAGCGACTGGTGAGCTGGTCCGTGATGGTGCAGAAGGAGGTAGCGGGAAGGCTCCTGGCGGCTCCGGGATCTCGGGCATACAGCTCTCTCACCGTGCTTCACCAGCTGGTGTCCACGGTGAAGGTCGGACTCGATCTTCACCCGCAATGCTTCTACCCTGTGCCGCGTGTGACCTCGACCTTCCTGCACCTCACGCCGCGAAGTGAGATTTCAATCGCGGCGGAAGAGCTTCGGATGGTCGAGGGTGTGGTGCGGGCGGCGTTCGCCCATCGAAGGAAGACGATCGTGAACTCCCTTCGAGCGGCCGCAACGGGGAGTCCTCTCCCTGCCGAGAGGATCGCGGAGACCCTGGCCAGCCACGGCATCGATCGCCGTGCCCGTGCCCAGAGCCTCTCCCCGGAGCAGTGGCTGGAAGTCGCCCGTGCGCTCGCGAAGGCCGGGGCCGTCTAGCGATGCGCGGTGAGTCGCGCTGTGATCCCCGGGCTCCCTTGCGCTTCGACGGGCGCCGGTAGCCGCGACGTGGAGGGGCCTGCGCTTCTCGATTTCCTGGTCGAGTTGGCCCAGGAGGCCGGGATCCAGGTGCGAGTGATTCCCGGCTCCGGCGCGGTGGTCGATCTGCCCCCCCGCAGCGGCATCTGCCGGATTCGGGGCGCTCCCTGGCTTCTGCTGGCCGCGGACGAGTCGCTCGAGGACCGCATCGAGGCCGCGGCGACGGCCGTGCGCACCCACGCTCCGGGAGCGCTGGAGGGACGTTTTCTGCCCCCGGCGGTCCGCGATCGCCTCTCTTCCCCGAGGGGAAAACAGGGATGAGGGACGGGTGCGGCTGTCGTTGACACACTGCGTCCAATCGATAGCCTTTATTGCTGCGAGAGGTATCGCAGGGTGCGATCCTCATCGAATCCAAAATCTCCCGGGCGCCAGAAGCCCGGAAAACAGGACGATCGCCTAGTACTGCCCGAAGGACGCTCGTATCCGCCCCGGCGGAGCGAGACGGGGGTGGAAAAGGTGGATCGAGTGGTATCCCCGGCCTCGTCGGGGTGCCCTCGCGATCGACCGCGCCTCCGGATGAATCCGGCAGGCGCGGTCGTCGTTTCCGGGAAACGGGGCGCGCGGGAGCGGGAGGCTTCCGGATGTCGACCGTCACCGCTTCGTCGAAGCGCGAACACCGCGTCACTGCCCGTTCCCTGGCTCGCTGCAAGCGCCGCGGGGAGCCCTTCTCGATGCTCACCGCCTACGATTTTGCCTTCTCCCGCATCTTCGACCAGGCCGGTATCGACGTGCTCCTGGTGGGAGATTCGATGGGCAACGTGGTCCAGGGAAGGGAGACCACGCTTCCGGTGACCCTCGATGAGGTCGTCTACCACTCGCGGATGGTGGTGCGCGGCGCCTCACGAGCCCTGGTCGTCGGCGACATGCCTTTTGGCTCCTACCAGGTGTCCCCGGAAGACGCAGTGCGGTCGGCGATCCGCCTGGTGAAGGAGGGTGGCGTCCACTCGGTGAAGCTCGAGGGGGGCAGGACCATGAGCGCCACCATCGAACGCATCGTCGCCGCCGAGATCCCGGTGATGGGCCACGTCGGGCTGACCCCCCAGGCGATCCACCGGATGGGGGGATACCGCGTCCAGGGTCGCGGTGAGGCGTCGCGCCAGAGGGTGATCGAGGACGCACGCGCGGTGGAGGCCGCCGGTGCCTTCTCCATCGTGCTCGAGGGAGTGCCGGCCGACCTGGCCGGGGAGATCACCGCTCTGCTCTCGATCCCGACCATCGGAATCGGCGCCGGTCCCGCCTGCGACGGACAGGTGCTGGTGATGCACGATCTGCTCGGGCTGAATGACTGGACCCCCAGCTTCGTCAAGCAGTACGCAAACCTGGGGTCCCTCGCCTCCCAGGCGGCGCGAAGCTTCGCCGAGGAGGTGGCGAACCGGAAATTCCCCGACGAAGAGCACTCCTACCGGTAGCCGCTTTCACCCATGCGGATCGTTCGCGAGATTCCCGAACTCCAGGCGCTCGCCGACGCCGAGCGCGCCGCCGGCCGGCGCATCGCCCTGGTGCCGACCATGGGGGCGCTCCACGCGGGCCACCTGGCGCTGGTGGTGGAGGCGCGCCGACGGGCGGATTTCGTCTGTGTCTCGATCTTCGTGAACCCCAGCCAGTTCGGACCCAGCGAGGACCTGGGCGCCTATCCGCGCAGCTTCGAGCGCGACGCTGATGAGTGTCGGTCTCACGGGGTCGACCTGCTCTTCGCGCCCGGCGAAGCGGCGGTCTACCCGCCCGGCTACCAGAGCTGGGTCACCGTGACGGAGCTGGCGAAGCCCCTCTGCGGTCGCTCACGGCCGGTCCACTTTCGTGGAGTGGCGACGGTGGTGACCAAGCTCCTGACCGCCGCCAAGCCCCATCTCGCCGTCTTCGGGGAGAAGGATTTCCAGCAGCTGGCGCTGATCCGCCGACTGGTGTTGGACCTCGGATTCGACGTGGAGATCGTCGGAGTTCCGACGGTGCGCGAGTCCGATGGGCTGGCCCTCTCGAGCCGCAACGCCTATCTCGACGCCGCGACCCGTCCCCAGGCGCTCTGCCTGGTGCGCGCGCTGGAGGCGGCGGAGGGCGCGGTCGCCGCCGGCGAGCGGAGTCGCGACGCCCTGCTCCAGCTGGTCCGCGGGGAGATCGGGAAGGCGCCGCAGGCCGATCTCGACTACGCGGAGCTCCGGGATCCCGATTCACTGGAGCTGGCGCCCGAGACCCTCGCCGCACCCACACTCCTGGCCCTCGCCGTCCGGTTTCCCCGGGGAGAGGGCCGCGACGGACAGAACGTCCGGCTCATCGACAACCGAGTGCTGCTTCCGCGGCAAGATTCCTAGGAGGAATGGACGTGGTGATCATCTCCAGCTTCGTCCAGATGACCGAGGAAGAGGCGCGCGGCTGGGAGGGCACTCGGGTCTTCGTCGACGAGGCCAACCGGCAACGCGCCTGAGCGCTCTCGCTGCCCTCGGCTGCTAACGTGGCGGAAATGGGGGGAAGCGAAGAGCGCAGACCTATCGCCTCGAATCGGCGGGCGCGACACGAGTACGAGATCCTCGATACCCTCGAGGCCGGGATCGCGCTGCGTGGGCCCGAGGTGAAATCACTCCGGGCGGGCCGCGCCAACCTCTCGGACGCCTACGCCACCCTGCGTGGGGGGGAGGTGTTTCTCCGGAATCTCCACATCAGCCCCTACCAGGAGGCCGGTCGGGAGAATCCGGACCCGACCCGGGAGCGAAAGCTGCTGCTGCACCGCCAGGAGATCCGCCGGCTGCGGTCGAAGGTGGCCGAGCGGGGCTTCACGCTGATCCCGCTCTCCTTGTACTGGAAGGATGGCCGCGCCAAGGTCGAGCTGGCGGTGGCCCGGGGAAAGCGGCGCTACGACAAGCGCGAGGCGATCCGCCGTCGAGAGCAGGACCGCGACCTCCAGCGCGCGTCCCGCGAGAGGGGGCGCAGAGGCGGTTGAGGGTCTCGGTGAAACAGCGCGCCTTCGCCGCCCTGATGCTCGCCTCCATCGCGGGAGCCGGATGCGCGGCGGAAGCCGAGACGCCGGAACCCTACCGCCACAACCGCTACGACTACTGGCGCTTTCGGGACCGCTTCCCCGATCTCCTCGAGCCCAACTACCTCCCCTTCATGGCGTACCGGGTCTCCCCGCCCGCACCAGGTGGTGTCGCTGGCATCACCAGGCGCGTCGGTGAGTGGCTCGGGGTCGAAGCCCCTTCCGACGAGGAGCTGCTGGTCTTCTGCTACTGGTCGGAGAGCGAATTCCCGCTCCGTGTGGCCATCGTGCCCCCGGAGATCGACGACGAGCTCAGCTACGAGTTCTGGTCGAAGTCACCGAACGACTACGTCGCCGCCGTCGAGCGGGCGCTCGCGATCTGGGAGCGCGATCTGGAGGGGAGGGTGCGCTTCGAGCGGGTCGAGAGCAGTGACGAGGCGACCCTGGTTCTACGCATCCTGGGCGAGGAGGCTCCCGCTCCGGAGCCCACCATGCAGGTCCTCGGGACGGCATCGCTCGGTGACGCGTGCCGGGTGCTCGGCGGGGACCCCGCCAGCGGTCGACTCGAGGTGCGCTACCAGGTGCGGGAGCTCCAAATCTACGTGGCCGACCAGCACGGGCTCCTGCTCCCGGACCAGGTCGAGCGGGTCGCTTTGCACGAGATCGGTCACGCCATCGGCATGCGCGGCCACAGTCCGATTCCCGCCGACCTGATGTACGAAGTGGTCCGAGATCGACTGGGCCCCGACGGTCTGGGCGTCGAGGACGTCAACTCGTTCCTGTCCCTCTACGCGGTTCCCAGCGGCACGGTCTACACCTCGCTGGACCCGGCGAAGCGGCAGGTCGCGGATTCCCCCCCGCTTCCCGAGGGCCCGCCGCGGCTTGCGCTGGCCCCCCACGTGGATTCTCGACGCGGCTTCGAGATCCAACTCCCGATGGGCTGGCTCCGGATTCCGACCCCCTTCGGCGTGGTCGCGGTGAACGGGGTTCCGTGGGACTACGATGCCTCGGTTCAGATCATCGTGCGCCGCTACGAGACGATCGAGTCCTATCTCGAGCGGCACGCGGCGGCCCACTTCGGTACTTCCGTGATCACGTCGGTCGAGGATGCGCCGATCGCCGGCCATCCCGCCAGGAGATTCACGCTGTCGCGCCCGGGCTACGGCCTCGTCGAGGAGTTCGTATTCATCGAGAGCGGCGATGGGCGGGTGCTGATCTCGATCGCCGAGTGGCCGGTCGAGCGACAGTCCGCCTATCGCTCCTGGTTCGACGCGATGCTGGCTTCACTGGAGATCCAGGACAGCTCGAAGCCCGGGGCGGATCGCGACTACTCGAGCGGCGCCGCCGATTCGGACGCCTCATCGCGAGGGAGCCCTTGACGCGCCTACGGGTTCTCGGGCAGTAAGGATACGGGGGAGGATTTCGCATGAAGACACTGCTGGGCGGATTGGGTGATCGGTCTGCTCGGGAATCCGGAGACGACCGTCGCGATTCGGCTGGTTCCCGCCGCAGGTTGACGGGAGGGGCGAGCCGGAGCGGCCCGCAGCCGATCTCCACTACCGGGGGGTGAGTGTGGATTACGAGATTCGCGCGATGTCGTTTGGCGAGATCCTCGACATGGGGTTTCGCATCCTCAGGAACCACTTCGTCCTGCTGGTGGGGCTTCAGGCCATCGTCGTGGTTCCGACGCGTCTGGTGACCGACTTCCTCAACCGGGAGATCGGCTCGAGCGATCCCTTCATGGTGTTGGCCGGCATGCTTCCGGTCTTCCTGGCGCTGCTGATCCTGCAGCCGATCATCATGGCGGCGATCACCCATGCGATCAGCGAGAACTACCTCTCCCGAAGTGTGACCTTCGGAGGCGCGCTTCGATTCGCCCTCTCCATCCTGCTTGCCGCTGGTGGGGACGTGGCTCCTGGCATCGCTCATCGTCATGGTCGGATTCCTCCTGCTCATCATTCCCGGGCTGATTCTCACCCTCATGTTCGCGGTGCTCACCCCTGTCATGGTGACCGAGGGGATCTTCGGTCTGGCGGCGATGGAACGAAGTGGGGCGCTGATGAAGCAAAACAAGCTGCGTGCCCTGGGCCTCTTCATCGTGACGGGCATCCTGTCTGCGGCGTTGATCGCGGGTGTGGATCTCGTCGCCGGCTTCATCCCGGTGGTAGGGAGTGTCGTGGCCGGGATCGTCCAGGGAGCCGCCAACGCCTTTGGAGCGGCCGCTCTCGTGGTGCTCTACTTCGACATCCGCTGCCGCAAGGAGGCCTTCGACCTCGAACACCTGGCCCGGCAGGTCGAGTCCGGAGCCGGTGCACTGCCCGGCGGCATCGGCTAGCTCCGGGTGGCCTCGCCTTCCGATCTCGGCGACGAGCAGATCCGGACCCTCGCCGCAGAGATCCTGAGCCGGGACGAGTACTTCCGGCCCGGGATCGCCGAGGAGGCCTGGCGGGCGGTGCTGGCGAGGATCCTCGGCTTCTTCGACTTCCTGGAGGCGCTGCGGATCTCGAGTCCGCTGCTCTTCTGGATGATCCTGGCTGTTCTGCTGCTGACGGCTCTGGTGCTGCTCGCCCACGTGGTGTGGACCATGCGCCTCGCCCTGCGCATGCCGGGTCCGAAATCCCGGGAGCCTGCACGCCCCTCGGCCCCCGATTTCCTGGAGCAGGCGGCGAGCCTGGCGCGAGAGGAGCGCTTCCTGGAGGCGGCGCGTCGGGTCGAGCTGGGGACCCTCGAGCTCCTGCTTCGGCGCCGGGTGATCGAGCTCTCCCGCTCCGATCCCGGCCGCGAGCTCCGCGAGCAGGTGCGTGGCTCGGCGCTACCCGAGGCCGAGCGCAGCTCGCTGATCTCGCTGCAGCACCGGCTCGAGGCCGGACTCTTCCGCGAGCACGCCGCGGAGCGCTCCCTCTACGAGGCCTGGCTGGATCTGCACCGACGGCTCGAGTCCGTGGCGGCCCCGTCATGAGCCGGGCGGTCCGTTCCGCGATCGCAGCGGCCATCCTTTTGATGCTGGTGGGGATCCTGCTGCCGGATGGAAGCGAGCGCAAGACGCCGACCTCCTTCGGCACCTACCCCCATGGCTACCGCGCCCTCTTCGAGCTCCTGCTGGAGCTAGGCTTCCCGGTCACGCGGAACTTCGATCCGCCGGATCGCATCGCCGCGGGGAGCGCCGTCTGGTGGATCGCGCCCGATGCTCTCTGTGTCGGCGAAGACGAGACGGTGCTCTGGGAGCTCACCGACCAGCTGGACCAGGGCGGGACGGCGGTGGTGTTCCCGCCGCGCGAGTGCGCGCGTCTCGGGGCGCTCCCGGTTCCCGAGCGCAGCCCGAGGCGAGACGAGGCCGGGGCCGGCGGGGAAGAAGAGGAGGAGGAGGCATCCGATCGCGACCTCGTCGATCGCTGGCTCGCCGGGGACTTCAGCCTGGCGGGGATCCCCACCGAGCCGCAGCAGCTGGTGGGAGGGCCCGGCCCCGGTCTGCGCGAGATCGAGGCGCCGCGCCTGCTCCGCTTCTCGGAGACCGGTGACTTCGAGGTGCGCGCCACGCTCGAGGGCGCGCCCTTCATCCTCGAGAAGCGGGTGGGGGCGGGGACCCTGGTGCTGGTGGCCGACGCCACCTTTCTCGCCAACGGTTTTCTGGATCGGGCCGACGCCGCGCCGCTGGCAGTGGATCTGGCGTCTCATTACGGTGTCAGCTTGGTGGACGAGTTCTCCCACGGGATGCACCGGGAGCGCCACCCCATCGCCTACCTGGCTCGCTCGAGCGCTCTCCCCGTATTCGCAGGCCTCGCGCTGCTGGGTCTGCTCGCGCTCTGGCGCGGATCATCGCTCCCCCGGCGCTCGGTCGACGAGTTCGACCTGCCGGCGCCAGCCCTGGATCGCTTCGTCGCCTCACTCGCCTCTCTCTACGCCCGAAGCCGGGACAAGGGCAGGGTGGCGGAGCGCTACCGGGAGCTCACACTGGCCCGTCTGCGTCGCCACTTCGGACTTCCGGCGGAGACGCCGGCCAAGCAGATCGTCGAGAGACTGCGACGGGATCGCCGCCTCTCGCCCGGGCTCCTCGGCGCTCTCGCCGAGCCGGAGACGCCCCGGGACGAGGCGGCGCTTCGGGCATGGGCTCGCCGTCTCGACGCACTCGTGAAGGAGGCCGTTCGTTGAACATCGAGAAGACCGGGGTCGCCGAGATCGCCGAGCGCTTTCAGGCGCTCTCGGCTGCGATCGCAGAGGTGGTGGTGGGTCAGGAGGGGAGCGCGCGCCTCTGCTTCCTGACACTGCTCTGTTCCGGGCACAGCCTGGTGGAAGGGGTTCCGGGGGTGGCGAAGACGCTCCTGGTTCGCACCCTGGCCGCCGTCCTGGACGTGCGTTTCGGGCGCGTCCAGTTCACGCCCGATCTGATGCCGAGTGACATCCTCGGCACCTCGATTCTCGACACCGCGAGCGGTGAGGTCCGCTTCCGCCCCGGTCCCATCTTCACCGATCTCCTGCTCGCCGACGAGATCAACCGCGCCTCGGCCAAGACCCAGGCCGCCCTGCTCGAGGCGATGCAGGAGCGCACCGTCACCATGGACGGAGTCCGCCACGATCTCGGCTCCCGGTTCGCGGTCTTCGCAACCCAGAACCCGGTGGAGCAGGAGGGAACCTACCCTCTTCCCGAGGCCGAGCTGGATCGCTTTCTCTTCAAGATCGTGATCGACTATCCGAGCGAAGACGAAGAGCGCGGCATCCTCGAGCTGCATCACGCCACTGCCGGTGAGCCAGCTCCGGGAGCGCCGGTGCTGCGCTCCGAGGATCTCGAAGCGATTCGAGAGTTGGTGCGTGGAGTGATCGTGCGCGAGGAGATCGTCGGCTACGTGGCGGCTCTGGTGAGGGCGACCCGCAGCGATCTCAACTACGCGCTCGGGGCCTCGCCCCGGGCGGGGTTGATGCTGCTGCGCGCGGCGAAGGCCAATGCGGCGGTGGAGGGTCGCGACTACGTGCTCCCCGAGGACGTCCAGGCGATGCTCCTTCCCGCCCTGCGGCACCGGATCCAGCTGGATCCGGCCGCCGAGGTGGAGGGTCTCACCCCGGACGAGGCGCTGAACCAGACGCTCCGCAGTGTGGCCGTTCCCAGGTGAGCTCCGTCGCACCCGACCGGCGCCTGCTCGCCGCCGTCGCGTTCTGGGTGGCGCTGGGGGTGGCTGCCGTCGCGGTGCCGATGCTCTGGCCGGTCGCGGTCGGTGCGGCGCTGCTGCTGGTCGCAGTGCTCGCGCGCGATGCGCTCCTGCTTCGCCGGACCCCGCCGATCGAGATCGAGCGCAGGCTCCCGGTCCGGGCCGTCCGAGGGGCGTGCCTGTGACCTCGAAGTCCAGCTCCGCAACCCCGGACGGCTGCCGGCTCTGGTGGAGGTCTTCGAGGAAATCCCCGCAGATCTCTGCACCCCCGAGCCGCACTGGCCGCGGGTGGTGCTTCCCGCCGGCGAGCCCCTGACCCTCCGCTACTCGGTCACGCCGCGGATCCGGGGTGACCGACGCCTGGGTGCGGTGCTGGTTCTCGAACGATCACCGCTCGGCCTGCTCCGGCGCAGCGCGATCGGCGCTTCCGACGACGTGCTGCGCGTCTATCCCGATGCGACCCGCTTCCTGCGGCCCGAAGCCCTGGATCCGAAGCGGGTCCTCGCGTCGATCGGGGTCAAGCCGGCTCGCCGGCGCGGTGAGGGAATGGAGTTCGAATCCCTCCGCGACTTCGTTCCCGGTGACGATCCACGGCGCCTCGACTGGGCCGCCAGCGCCAGGCGGGGAAGGTCCGTGGTGAGGCTCTATCAGCACGAGCGCAATCACTCCGTCGTGATCGCCCTGGATGCGAGCCGGCTGATGGCCGGGCGGATCGGCGAACGGACCAAGCTCGACTACGCCGTCGACGGGGCCCTGGCACTCTGCTACGCGGCGATCAGCGCCGGGGACCGGGTGGGGATGGCGGTCTTCGACGCAGAGGTGCGCGGCTTCATCCCGCCGCGGCGCGGACGGGCGGACCTGGGACAGTTCGTCGAGATGCTCCGGCCGGTGCAGCCCCGCCTGGTGGAGGCGGATTTTCAGTCCCTCGCCCGGACCCTCGCCACGCGACAGCGTCAGCGCTCCTTGCTGGTGATCCTCACGGATTTCGTCGAGGCCGACGCCGCTCCCTTCGCGGCGCCGCTGGCGGTGCTGGCGAAACGCCACCGGGTGCTCCTGATCGCCATCCGCGATCGCGTCTTTCGCGAGCTCGATGCCGTTGGGAGCGGGGAAGGGGAGGCCGCGCTCGGCCTCTACCGTCGCATCGTTCTCGACGACCTGCTGCGCGAGCGCGAAGTCGCCCTGGGACGACTCCGCAGGCGCGGGCTCCAGACGCTCGACCTCCCGCCGGAGGCGATCACCGCGGCGATGCTGAACCGCTACCTGGCGATCCGCTACGGGGCGGAGCGCTGAGATCCAAGAGCCAGTCCGTATCGACCTCGACCCGCATCGCCACCCGGCGGACGTAGAGCATGGCGGCGAGGAGCATCGCCGCCATGGCCGCGGCGACGCCGAGCCGGGTGCCGGTGGCCAGGGCCGACTCCCGTACGAAGCTCTCGATCAGGGCGGCCACCGCGAACAGTGGGATGGCCGCGGCCACCAGGAGCAGGGCCGGATCGACCGCATCTCGCAGCGTCTCCCTGCGCCGCCGGCGGCCGGGGAGGGCCACCGCGCCTCCCAGAAGCAGGCCCCCCGCGGCGCAGAGCGTGATTGCCGTGAACTCCGGGATGCCATGGGGCAAGATCCAGGCGAGGAACTCGAGGGGCCAGGGGTCGCTGAAGAAGACCGAGCCCAGGGCTCCCACCAGGAGCCCGTTGTAGACCTGGAAGAGCACGGTGGGCACGCCGGCGAGCATTCCCGTGGCGAAGGAGAGGAATCCCACCCGGGTGTTGTGGGCGAAGAGGGCGGAGCCGAAGATCGCGTTGGCCATCACCGGCGTCTCGTCGCCGGCGAGGAACTCCGCCCTCGATTCGGGTGAGTTCACCAGGCGGTCAAGCTGGCCCGTCGAGTATCCGAACGAACGAGGAAGCAGAGCGTAGATTGCCTCGGGGTCGTGGGTCTCGAGGGCGGCCCCCAGGATCAGGCCCGTCAGCAGCAGTGCCCAGGCCAGGAGCTGGGGTCTCCAGGTGCGGGCGATTGCCAGCGAGAGCCGCTCCGAGAAGCCGGCCGTCCGGGTCTGCTCGGGAGGCGGGCTGGGATACAGATGAGTGTAGGCACGGACACAGAGAGCGTTCAGGTGCCGGACGGCTTCCGGATCCTCATCCCGCTCGCGGACTCGCGCCAGCTCCGCCGCGTGGCGGCGGTAGAGGCGTCCGAGCTCGCGCAGCTCGTCGAAGGGCAGCTGCGCGACGCGGAGCCGCTCGCACTGGTCGAGAAGCGCTTCGAAGCGGGCCAGGTCGGTGCGCCGATCTCGCAGCGGACGGGAAGACAATGACGACTCCCTCGGGCTCGGCAGATCCGGGTGGAATCGAGCATAACGCGGAAGGCGCCCGACAGGTGGTGCACTCCCCGGAGCAGGTGGTGCTTCACCTTCCGGTGGCGGGTCCGGCGAGCCGAATCCTCGCCTATGCCGTCGACTACCTGGTGATCGTCCTGTTACAGCTGGCGCTCGTCTTCGTGCTCTTCGCGACCCTGTTCTCGATGACCAGCCTGGTGGATTCGCTGCGCGGGCCGCTGGAGGCGGCGATTC
Source organism: uncultured delta proteobacterium (assembly GCA_963722885.1). GTDB lineage: Bacteria > Myxococcota_A > UBA9160 > UBA9160 > UBA6930 > CAVXZE01. The sequence goes on along the minus strand of CAVROS010000027.1, from coordinate 19,879 downwards.
AGGACGTGGACACCACGAATCCCGATACCGTGTTCTTGAACGCCGCCTTCTGGCTGGCTTTCCTGCTCTTCCTCCTGATCCAGCTCGCCGCCGAGTGGAGCTACTTCGTGTTGTTCGACATGTTGGGCGGGGGACGCTCGCTCGGGAAGCTGGTGGCCGGTCTCCGGGTGGTCCGCGACGGTGGGCTCCCGATCACGTTTCGGGCCTCCGCGGTGCGCAACCTGCTCCGCATCGTCGACTACCTGCCCACCAGCTACCTGGTGGGGCTTACCTCCATGGTGGTCTCGCCCGAGGGCAAGCGCCTGGGCGACATGGCGGCGGGCACGCTGGTGGTGCGCCTGGACCGGCCGGCGCCAGCGCCTCCGATCCTCGACGAGCAGGACGGATCCGAGGCCGGCTTCCGCTTCGATCGCGACCAGATCGCGCGCGTCGGCAGGAAGGAGCGGGCGCTGATCCGCCAGACCCTGCGCCGGATCGAGTCGCTGGCGGAAGAGCAGCGCGAGGCTGGTGCTCGAGAGGGCCGTGGAGGTCCTGCGCGCACGGATCGACTACGAGCCGGTCGAGGAGCACCGACGTCTCGACTTCCTGCGAGCGCTGCTTCGGGCGTCGTCGCGGGTGCGCTCGTGACCCAGGTGAGCAGAGGCTGCCACTCGCTACCGCGGGGCCCTGCGGGGACATTGCACCCCGATTCGCGGGTGCTTACCTTTCCAGCTGTGGGGGCGATCGGCTTCGACGGGTGGTCGAAGGCGGACGCTGCGTGCCGAGGAGGCCACTTCCCTCGTTAATCCAGTGGCATTGTTGGTAGCTCTATAACTGCCGACGACAACTACGCAATCGCTGCCTAGCTGAAACTAGAGTAGCGACGTCCGTCCCCGACGCCTTCTAGGGGGTCGCGGGCGTCATCAGAAGGCTGGCTCCCGGAGCGCCGCCTGACCGTAGCCGGGAGCGAGAATCATGTGAGGCTGGGTTCGACCTCTCCTGACTTCGCGACGGGCCGAACCGAGATCGAGCGAAGCCTACGCACGTAGACGCGGTCGTCGGACGCCATGCGGACGCGGGTTCGATTCCCGCCGCCTCCACCACTAACTACCTGGAATAGCAGGGATTTTTCTCGTCCAGTTCCGCGTTCCGACGCGGTTCCGACATGGCCTCGCCCACCTCGTGCGGCTCACGGCCGCTTCCGGCGGATTACGTCGAGAAGCGCACCGTCGGCGAGCTTCGCGTAGCGCCGGGTGGACCTGACGTCTCGGTGGCCCAGGAACGCTTGGAGCGCCCGCTCGGGAACCTTCCGAGCCGCGGCGTCCGTCGCGAAGGTGTGCTTCGTTCCCTCGTAGAGCGAGATCTCGACGCCGACCGCGCGGCAAGCTTTCGACCAGACTCGGCGAAGTGAGGTCGGCGTCCAACGGTCACCCGTCCTCGGATTCGGGAAGAGGGGGGCACCTGCGCGTGGAACCTGTGGGACGGCCCGCGCCCTTGAGACTCCGCGGGAAGGAGCGACGCGAGCGAGAATCTCGCGGTGGTCGTCGAGCCACTCGGCGAGCTCATCAGGGACCGGGAGCCGCTTCCAGCCCTTCGGCGTCTTCGTTCCGCGAATCGGCGCGTCGAGCCGTGGACCCTTGCGCGCGCGCTTCACAGTGAGCCACCCGTCGGCGTAGTCGCCAAGGTCGAGGGCAACCACCTCCCCGGGCCGAATTCCCATCAGGGCCATTGCCAGGAACGCGCCGCGATCGCCCTCAGGGATCGTAGCCAGAAGCTCCGCCTGGGCTTCAGCGGTGAGAACGTCCGGCACCGACTCCTCGAGCTTCGGCCAGGGAATCTGGCGCGGGAGCTCGGCCAGATCCTCGCGGCGATACAGCCAGCCCAGGAATGACCGAAACGCCGCGATCACATTCCAGCGCGTCTTTGCGGAGAGACCGCGATCATCGAGCCAGAATCCCCAGTCTTCGAGTTGCGCGTAACGGACCTGGAAGATGCTCGCGCCTTCCCACCAGGAGAAGTGGCCGCCGGGCTTCGCGTACCGCTCGAGTTCGCGGAGGTAGGTCGGGGAGATGTCGCCCGCCTTCGCCTCGCGCCGCTTCACTTCCAGCCAGCGGTCGAGCTTGTAACGGATCTGATTCTCTGGTGCGTTCTCACCCTCGAAGAGGGCGAGCGCCTCGTCGATTCGCTTCCCGTTCGCAAGGTGCCAGCGGATGGCCTCGAGCGTGCGATTCGCGCTCTCCTCAGTGAAGGGGATTCGAGCCTTCCCGATGCGCTGGGAGTAGAGGCGGCGGCGGCCGGGGAGCTCCACGTAGAAGTAGAGCCGGCCCTTCGTCCGCTTGCTTCTGACGACGCCGAAATCGCCCATCTCGCGCCACAAGGCTACCACGGCTCCCGGGCCATCGGGTCGGGAGAAAGAGGCGCGAATGTCCGGCGCTCTGCTCAGGGCCTCTCCTCCTCGTAGAAGAGCTCTCCCTGGGGGGCTTTCTCAGCACGTTTATCGCCGTCCTCGGGCGCTGCCGTGCGGGCAGGGCGCTTCCTCTCGGGGCAGTCACTCTGCGGCTGTTGGCCAAGCTCGTGGTGCATCACCGCCAGTCGGTCGATACCGAAGCCGTGCTTGCTCACCGCGGAACCTCGGAGGCGGCGCGGTCGCGCGCCGGTCTCTCGCGGACTCCCAGTGCCGCAGCGGCGTCGTTCGGCCGCACGGCGAGCCGGCCGATCAGCTCGCCCGGACGTGCGAGGCTGGGCCTACTCACCGTGCGCCTCGGACCTCGTGGAGCTTCGGAAGATCCTCCGGCTCACGGTCCACAGAGGGCACCCCCGGATCTCACACCTTCGCGCCTCGGTCCTCTGCCAGGCGCAGCACTCGAGGCACTTGAGCTCGACGGCGGCCCGGTAGCTGGTGGCGGCCTGGTCGGCGAGCTTCCGCCAGTGGTTTCTCCAGCGCCGGGGAACGTTCTGGGGGAGGTTGAAGAGCGGCTGAAATCCGCTTCTGAGGTCCATCTCAGCGGGTTTTTCCCGGCGAGACGGAACGATCTCAGTCCCAGGCGGCTTGACCGTCCCGCCCCAGGGCCGGTGATCCCCTGAGGCTCTTTCTTGACGGCTTGCTGCAGGAGTCTCGAGTGCGACGGGATCTTGGCCGGACTGCGGTTCCCGAGGATGCATTCTTACGTCTCGTGACGACGTGGAACACGGGACACCCAGGAGGTGAGCGAATCGTATCAGAACGTCGGTTGACACGGCCATGTTCCTGCGACGGTCATGCACAACTTCGACGCTTCCGACACTTTCGACAGTCGGCTCGAATCGGACCGGGATCGACACAGAGATGGGTAGGATGTCGTTCGAGTTGGAGTCGAAGAATCGTAATGCAAGATAAAGGGGTTGGAGGACTCGCTGAGTTCCCCTTGTGGCCATTGGACTTATGGGGTGGAGACCTCTGCGCCTCCTGAGGGTCGACTCCAACTGGATTTCCCGCGATTTCTGGACGCCAAACCGGCTGCGGATCGTGCTCGGCATCTTCAACTTGAGTGCCGCCCTCCTCGGCGCTGCGAGCCTCTTAGACCTGCGTGTGACACAGGCGGCTCCCCCGTCCACCTGACCTTCACCGTGGGGCTCCAATCGGAAGAGCAAGGAGCATGCCGGAAGCGTTGCCAGGTGCGCGCCGCGCAAGTGCCTGAGCCACCGAGACTTCCGCCAATCCGCAGCGCTGAGTCAGCTACCTCTGGTTGGCTCTGTCTCGCCAGCCGCAACCAGACGCCCGTTCAATGCACATCGTCAGTCTGCGCGATGCGCAGTGGCTCGCATCTGGAGGGCAGAAGTCTGGCCGCCGATCCTGCAAGCCCGCGTGCAGTTCCCTGCCCGGGAAACAGCGCATGCTGTGACTTGGGCGACGTCTCCGGTGCGACACATCTGCCGAGAAACCGTGCGTTGCTGCTTCCGCCAATCCGCCGAGGGAGGCCACTCGCTGGTTGGCAAAGCGGGCAGTAATCGCGCAGCCAGCTTGCCGTCAATCGGGTTTCGAGGTGCAAAAGAGAAAAGGAGACAGCGTGGGCCAAAGTGGCCCACCCCAATCATGATGTCCCACCAGATTCTCAATGAATCCGGCCGTCTTCAGAAAAGTGGCCCGCCCTTTATCTTGCTGTATCTCCTGTGCATCGTCTTTATTCGCTACGGGGTCATAGCTCCTCGTTTACGACCTCGACTTCGTCGAGGCTATCATGGTCTCGATGCCGCTCCAACTTCCGCTGGTCGCCGCCGTTTTCGTGGCGGCACTCAAGGATCGTGCCGACCTCGTGGCCGAAAACGTCGCGTTACGTCACCAACTCTCCTGCCTGAAGCACCGAAAGAAGCGCCCCAAGCTACGCCCACTGGACCGCGCCCTGTGGGTGGTGCTTGCTCGCTCTTGGTCCCGCTGGAAGGAGTTGTTGGTCATGGTCAAACCCGCCACGGTCGTCGCCTGGCACAAGAAAGGCTTTAGGCTCTTCTGGCGATGGAAGAGTCGAAAGCGAGGTCCTGGACGGCCCAGGGTCCACAAGGACGTTCGCAAGCTCATCGTCGAAATGGCGGTAGCGAATGTCGGGTGGGGCGCTCCGAGGATTCACGGAGAGCTGCTCAAGCTGGGCATCGAGATATCCGAGATCTCGGTATCCCGCTATATGCCAAAGCGCGCAGCGCCACTAGGATCGCAGCAACGATGGCGCACGTTCCTGCACAATCACATGCATGAAGCGATGGACATCGACTTCGCTGTGGTGCCTACGATCACCTTCGAGGTCATCTATGTCTTCTTCGTCCTGAGCCTCGACCGACGAAGGATCCTCCACTTCAACGTCACGAAGCACCCCACGGCGCAGTGGACGGCCCAGCAGGTCGTAGAAGCTTGTCCGTACGAGCCGCCTGGTCGCTTCCTGTTCCGCGACAACGACAAGATCTACGGGGCCTACTTCAGGGAGCGCGTTGATGGCCTTGGGCTGACGCAGGTAAAGACGGCGTTCAGGTCGCCCTGGCAAAAAGGATTCGCGGAAAGGTGGATCGGCGGGCTACGCCGCGACTGCCTGGATCATGTGATTGCAGTCAGCGAGAACCAACTTCGGCGCGTGGTCCGACGATACGTGGACTACTTCCACGAAGATCGAACCCATCTTGGACTCGGAAAGGACACGCCTGTTCCTCGGGCGGTGGAGCCTCCGGAAATGGGGGAGATCGTCGCGTTTCCCCGCGTCGGCGGACTCCACCATCGGTATTCGCGAGATGCGAGAAGGGCTGCGTAGCTGGTGCTACGTGGTTTTGACGAGGGACAGGTCAGAAAATGCAAGCACTGGCGGGAAGTTCCGAGTATTTGACCGGGACAAGTCAAGCCAATGCGCGCACAGGGTGCATTTCAGTGGGTCGTGAAATACCTCCCGACCCGAGATCTCGCCTCTTGGCACATTCTCGAAAGCCACCGGCGGGTAGCCGGTTCGCGGCGCAGTAAGAGGCTGAAATGGTGAACTTTGACCGGATCTGCTCGACGGTGGGAGAATGAGCGAGGATTTACTCTTGCCTTGTCTGCTTCATTCAGGAGCTTGTTTTTGAGCACCTTTCAGCAGAAAAGCACAACACAGCATTGCTGCAACAACAAATGTTAATATCCTCAGAGTTATTCTATAAGCGGTAAGATATGATTCGGCAACCAAGGACTTGTATGCCGCGCTGGTTTCCTCTGGTATGGTCGAGAGAAACGTCTGCCAGTCATCATCTGTGGTTTTTGCCGCCCAGTCCTCCAGTTCCATGATTGCCTGCTGTCGATCTTCTAACGTCACACCGGAAATGTCGTGATAGGCATCATATTGTTCGACAACATTGCCGAACATAAGTGCCAGGAAGATAGACCCCAGAACGGCAACTGCAAATGCAACACCTAGTTCCCGCCCAGTGGAGGCGCCACCTGCAGCCTCGCCAAGTTCGTCTGGCCCAATCGATGAGAGGGTAAGTCCCGGCAGCCGTGCCAGGACTATGCCCGCACCTGCACCAAAGACAAAGAGGGCTGGAGCAAGCACTCCTAAGTTCAGTTCAAGGCTTGCCGTGGCCTGTACCCAAACGACTCCTATAAGCATAATGGCCAGTCCTGCCTGGATAATGCGTTGGACCGACATTGTTTCAGGCAGTCTGGAGGCTCCCAGGGCAAAGATAAAGATGCCCATGGTATAGGGCAGCAGAACGAGGCCGGTCTGCATGGCACCAAGTCCAAGAGCTGATTGCAGGAATACCGGCAGTACAAACAGTAAACCGCCTACAGTCAATTGAAAAAGGAAACCCAGTGCAACACCAGTGGAATAGGTTGTGTGCCTGAAGATTTTCATATGAAACAGGGAGGGCCGACTGAGTCGACTTTGCTTTATTGACCAGCAAGCAAACAGGGCAAGCACAACCATCCCGGCCAGTATCATGAGGGCTGCGACAGACATGCCGAAAGGAGCTATTCCGGTTTCGCCGATCAGAAAAGGCCTTCTGGCCTTCCACCACCCCAACTCGCCAGCCAGCGTCGCACCGAGAACAACAAGTCCGAGTCCGGTAAAGGACATTATTGCTCCGCGGATGTCAAATTGCAGTTCCGGCTGGCGTTCACTCTCATGAACCGGGGCGGCAAAAAACAGCACCAGCAATATCAAAAGCGGTTCTGTGCCGAAGGCCCAGCGCCAGCTGAAATTACTGGCAATCATCCCCATCCAGACCGGCCCAATTACCGCGGCAGCCGCTGTAAAAGCTGCGAAAATGCCAAAGGCTGTTGTTCGCAGCGTCCCTTCATAGTTCAGGTAAATAAGGGAAATTGCCGTCGGTATCATCATTGCGCCGCCAATGGGCTTGATAACCGACCAGCCGAGGAGAAGGACCGGTACATTCGGGCTGAGTCCGGCTGTAAACGTACCGATAGCAAAAATGATCGCACCGGTCGTGAAGACCCGTTTCTGGCCGATCTTGTCAGCAAGTTTGCCTGCTGAAAGATACACTGCTGCCATGATCAGGGAATGGAGGGCCATGGCAGCCTGTACTGAACCGATGTCCGTGTTCAGGCCATTGACGATCGAACCTATAGCCACCGGCATCATGGACCCGTCCAGTGTGATCGCGAAGACACCGAGCGAGACTGTCAGCAGGGCCATCCAGTTTTTCAGTTCGAATTGCATAAGTTTTGTTCTGTGTATGAACTTATAGTTATCTGCCTATCCGATCGGCTCAGCTCGTGACCGGAGCTGACACAGCGGTCTCGTAGCGTCCTCCAGCAGATAGGAGGACAGCCGATGGAGTTTCCCACCACGATGCTCGACTTCATGCGCCAGTTCCCGGATGACGACGCTTGCCGAGCGTACCTGGAGAAGATGCGTTGGCCGAACGGGTTCGTCTGTTCGCGCTGCCAGGGAACGAGCGCCTCGTACGTCGCGAGCCGAGGGCTGCGCCAGTGCACTGCGTGCCGCTACCAGGCCTCGGTAACAGCCGGGACCGTCTTCCACGCGACGCAGACCTCGCTGCAGAAGTGGTTCCTGGCCATCTTCTTCCTCTCGCGGCACAAGCAGGGAATCTCCGCGCTGCAGCTCCAGCGCGATCTCGGCCTCGGCAGCTACCAGACCGCCTGGACGATGCTCCACAAGCTCCGCTCCGCGCTGGGGCGCCGCACCGGGCAGCTGCTCAAAGGCGTCGTCGAGGCCGATGAGGCCTTCGTGGGGGGATCTCGCTCCGGCGGAAAGCGCGGACGGGGAGCCCCCAACAAATCGATCGTCGTCGTGATGGTCGAGCAGCGCGAACACACCGCTGGATCCGCCGCATTGGAGATCGTGCCCGACGCCTCCTGGGAGACGCTCGGACCCACCGTACGAGGGCGAATCGAGGGGGAGAACACCACCGTGGTGACCGATGGCCATCGCGGATACTCCCCGCTTCAGTCCGCAGGCGTCGATCACGAGGCCACGACGCTGACCACGCCGGAAGCCGCCAGTGAAGTCCTGCCCTGGGCGCACACGATCATCTCCAACCTCAAGGCCTGGCTGCGCGGGACCTTCCGCGGCGTCAGTCACAAGCATCTCGATCGATACCTCAAGGAGTTCACCTACCGCCTCAACCGACGCTGGAACGAAGACAAACTCTTCTACTATCTGACCCAACGGGCCGTCGAGGGCAAGCCGCTCCCCTATCGCCGACTGATAGCTGAGCCGATCGGATAGGCAGATATAGTTAACTTATGCAATAAAAAGCCCGTCGCATACAATACGACGGGCTTCTTATTTACAGGGGCATAATTCTCACGCTTAAATTTACTGTCTGGCCGAGGGGTTCTCAAGCTGCTTGATAACCCCTCGGCTAAACAGCGGAGGTACATCTCCGACTCGTGCCAGGCCCTTTCAAATGGGTCGGTCCTCAGGTTGATGATCTTCCTTTTCTGGTTGGGGTCCAAATCTTAGCTCCTTCTTTGGACCGCTTTCAGGGGGGAAGGTCAACTACTGAGCGGCTCTATTCAAATCTTCGATCTGTTTCTGCATCTTCGTCAAATTGAACGAACCTGGTGTCTGGCTGGGCGGGTAGTCCTTGAAGGTCATGAGGAACTCCCCAACCATTTCGGTGATTGGCACCATGGCAAAAGCGTGATCGAGCCACCAGTCGTAATAGGTGTTCGAGTTTTTCTGGGCTTTTTCATACGGATCGCGTCGCAGATTGAAAATCAATGGGGCGCGCAACGTTACAAATGGTTCTAACCAGAGAGCCATTGTTTGAGCACGCATCACCTGGAAGGTAATCTTCCAGTCTTGGTAGCGGGCGGCAACAATCTCGCCGACATCATTTACATAGACGAACTCATGGCGTGGCGACTCTTTCACCTTGCCCGTCAGGTAATCGAGCTGGTTATAGCCATCAATGAAGTTTTTGTATTTGCGACCATTGAGCTCTACACCCTTCAAAAGCTTTTCCTTGATGTCGGGCGCACCGGCGATAGCAGCAAGGGTAGGCAGCCAATCTTCGTGTGCAACAATACCATTGAGGGTTACGCCTGCAGGGAAATGACCGGGCCAACGTATAAAGGCAGGCACACGGTAAGCACCTTCCCAGTTGGTGTTCTTTTCACTGCGGAATGGCGTGGTGCCTGCATCGGGCCAGGTATTGTAGTGCACGCCGTTATCGGTGGAATACTGAACAATCGTGTTATCGGCAACACCCAGCTCATCCAGTAACTTGAGGAACTCGCCAACATGCATGTCGTGTTCAACCATGCCGTCGCCGTATTCATCTTGCCCCGAAATACCTATATGTTCTTCCTTTAAATGGGTGCGAAAGTGCATGCGCGTGCCGTTCCACCAAACAAAGAATGGTATGTCAGCACTGACCTGCTCTGTAATAAACTTCTTAGCGGCGGCAACAGTTTCATCATCAACTGTTTCCATGCGCTTTATGGTCAGCAAGCCAGTGTCTTCAATCTTCTGTCCACCCTTGCCATCAGCCCAAGAATGGATCACCCCGCGCGGGCCAAACTTTTTGCGAAACTCGGGATCTTTCGGATAGTCTCTGTGCTCCGGTTCTTCTTCGGCATTCAAATGATAGAGATTGCCCATGAATTCGTCGAAGCCGTGCATCGTCGGCAGATGCTCATCGAGATCGCCTAAGTGATTTTTGCCAAACTGGCCGGTGGCGTAACCCTGGCTTTTTAGTACCGTGGCCATCGTCACATCCGTTTTCTGCCAGCCTTCCTTCGCACCGGGTAAACCGACCTTGGTCATACCACTACGGACAGGGACACTACCGCCGATAAAGGCTGCTCGACCTGCCGTGCAACTTTGTTGAGCATAATAGTCAGTGAAACCCACACCTTCTTTGGCGATGCGGTCAATGTTGGGCGTCTGGTAGCCCAGCATGCCGCGATTGGTGTAGCTGATATTTTCGATGCCAATGTCGTCACCCCAAATGACGAGAATGTTGGGTTTTTCCTGGGCCGCCTGCAATGGACCGGACAACCCCAGTGCCAAGGCTGTTGTCCCTATGATAGCTAGATATTTCCAGTTGAGTTTCATGCATTCTCCTCCTGTTTAATTGTGGTGGGATAGACTGTCTCTTCTCTAAAATAGTTTGTAATACATATTATAGTGTATTACAAACTTACCCCTGGTGTCTAATTAAAGGAGTAAAGTACTCTAACTTGAAACTATAGCCTCGTCAGAAGAAGTCACCCACAAATTCTCCGGAAGACCCTTACTCTTAGAGCGACAGCCCACATGGTCCAGATCACTCCGATGGGTCACACGCTCCCACATCCGTGAGTAGCGCTGGCCATGATTGGCTATCTTGCACGGATTCGGTCGTGGCCTTACTAACAAACATGCAGTTAGGAAGTTCTATGCGCAGCACAATTGTTCCGACCCGGTTATTGATTCCACTCCTCCTGCTGGCGATCGTTGGACTTGAAACGCAACTTGCCGGATGCGCCAGCGACAGTTACACCGCCAAAGGGGCGAGCCGCGGGGCTGTGACTGGCGCCGTGTCGGGTGCGGTCGGGGGACTGGTGAGTGCGCTGGTGTTTGGCGGCGACCCCGTCGATCGGGCTGCGCGGGGTGCGGTGTACGGTGGCGCGGTGGGGGCCACCGCCGGTGCCATTGCCGGCAGTGAGGTCGACAAGAAGGCCAAGGCGCAACAGGAAGCAGGCCTTGCTCAGTTGCGCAAGGATATCGGCGAGGATGCCTACAATGGCTTGGGGGCATTGGCCGACTGCAAACATGACGTGTCCTTGCGGCAGGCCACCAAGGCCCGGCAGTCGCAAAATCCCAACTATTCCCTCGCCGGACTGTGGCTCGAAGTGTTGAGCTATGCCGATCAGCGCGAGGAAGCCAAGGCACGCGCCTTGTTTACTTCGCTAGTGGAAAAGGATTGGGATATCAAGAGTGAGGCCCAGGCTGAAGAGGTTATGCGTAAAGCGCTCAATGAACTCATGATAATTCGACAGGAATATCAGCTGCCGCGCGTCTGCGAAAGTTAGGTCTTGTTCAGCGGATAAGTGCAAACGGCGATGACCGTTGAAGTTCGCCATCAACCACAGCGCCCGGCGCAAGTAAATCATGGGGTTAAGAAAAGCAAGGGGTCAGGGTACTCGAAAAACTCCGAACAGAAATTTCAAGTACTCTGACCCAATTGACCCATTCTTAGCCCTGATTCTCAATAACGAAGCGTGGTGAAACGCCCGAATTGAAAGTGGCCCCGTCGGTGGTATGGAAGAAAGAGCCACCCAACTTCCACCATCGAAAGGGCCACATTCGTGAGAATAAGGAAAGGCTCGATTCGAGGCCGTGTCAAGGGCGATCTTCCGATCGTTTTCAGTGACGAGAAGCTGAGTGCGTACGGGGGGATCGAGCTGTTCCGGCGTTTCATCGACCGCTCGGGCTTTGCGGAACGGCTCAAGAAGGTCTTTTCCATCCGTCAGTTCGATGGCGACTACGGATCGTTTCGCGTCACGCTGGCGTTGATGGGCATGCTGCTGCTGGGTGGGACGCGTTTGCGCCATCTGCGGGTGCTGGAGCGAGATCCGTTGTTCCTCCGCTTTGCCCGCCTGCAGCGACTTCCCACGGATGGCACGGTGTCGAACACGCTGAAGGAGACGACGGGAGCGGTCCGCGACGAGCTCGGTGGGCTGCTTCGCGACGTCGCATACGACACCACCCGGGAGGCCGGTTTGTCCCGGGTGACGATCGATCTCGATGGGACGGTGCAACGCACGGGACTGTGTGCCGAAGGCGCGGCGCGGGGCTTCAATCCCCATCACCCGAAGGACAAGTCGTACTACCCGCTGACCGCTCATCTGGCGCAGACAGGTCAGCTCCTGGCCGTGGTCAACCGTGAGGGCAACGTCCACGACTCGGAGAAGGCACTCGAGACGCTGGAGTTCTTGGTCGAGGACGTGCGGACGGGAGCTGAGGCCGCGGCACCTCGAAGCCCGCTTCGATGGGGCGTTTTTCCGACGGGACCTGCTCGAGTACCTAGAGGCCTCGGGCATCGCGTACGCCATCAAGGCGCCGCTGTGGGACTGGCTCGATACCCGCACCCTGATCGGCAAGCGCCGGCGCTGGAAGCGGATCCGCCCCGATCTGCAGGCGTTCTTCACCAAACTCCGCATCCCGCAGTGGGATCTCACCCTTCGGGTCGCGATCTATCGCAAGCACGTCTCGCACCGGACCCGGAAGAACTTCCAGCTCGACCTGTTCGACCCCAACGACGGACATTACGAGTACTCGTCCGTGGCGACCACCAAACGGATCGGCCTGCGAGCGCTCTGGGACTTCATGGCGGGTCGCGGGGGTCACGAGAAGACGCTGGGCGAGCTAAAGCAGCACCTGGCCTTCGATACCATCCCGACCCACGACTGGGACGCGAACAGCACCTGGCAGCTGATCAGCGCGCTGACCCACAACGTCTTCCGCCAGTTCCAGATCACGACCACCGCCAAGCAGCGAAAGAACGGACACAAGCGAACCTACCGGTGGGTCCTCGAATCGCTGCGTACGTTCCGATACGAAGTCCTCAACCTGCCTGCGAAACTGGCGCGGCCCGTAGGGCGTGCCGAGCTGCGGATCACCGCAGCTGAAGACACCCAGGCGAGAATCCAACAAATCCTGGACGCTCTGCCCGAGGCCGCGTAGGCTCAGATTTATTGCGAATCAGGGTTAGGTGCAGTAGTTCCGATCGGATCTGACACTCTTCGAGAAGAACGGAGAGGGGGTTGACCATCTAAAATGGGGGTTTCCTTCCATGTGCTATTCCACCGGAACCTGATGGCAGTAATATAGGGCCATCCAATCGTACGTCCTCGGTCTACCCCGCCTTGATCATCACTTTATCTGACCGAAAGTTCTCCGTGCTCGTCAACCACGGAGGACCTTTCGATGGCGACCGCCCACCAGATCCGAGACCTGATCACCCAGACGACCTCCGGTACGTTGCGTACCCGCGTCCAGCGGGAGGTGCGCGACGAAATCTGCCGCTACGCGGCCCGTCGGCGCCAGGAGGGAGCGCCCTGGGCAGTGATCGCCCGGGAGACCAGCCTCGACGCCCGCAAGCTCCAGCGGTGGAGGTCTCGGGCACAGCGTTCCGCACCGGTCCCGGTGCTGCGCCCGGTCGAGGTGGTGACAAAGCACGATGTGGTGAGCGAGGGGTCGCCGGATCTCGCCCTGGTGGCCCCGAGCGGGTTGCGCATCGAAGGGCTGCAGCTCGAACAGGCGACCCAGCTCTTCCGCCTGCTCGCGTGATCGGCCTCTCACGGCGCGTGCGGGTCTTCGCGTACACCCGCGCGGTGGACATGCGCAAGCAGTACGACGGCCTCTACGCGCTGGTGGTTTCGGAGCTGAACGCCGACCCGCTCTCCGGCGATCTCTTCTTGTTCACGAACCGCCGTCGCACGCGCGCGAAGGTGCTGCTGTGGGACGGCACCGGTCTGTGCGTCTACCAGAAGCGAATCGAACGCGGACGATTTGCGTCGCTCTGGCGTGGAGACGACGAAGAAACGTTCCAGATGACGCTGAGCGAGCTGGCACTTTTTCTCGAAGGCAGTACACTTGCTGGTGCTTTACGCCTCTCCCCTTCACCGATTTCCCCACAAGTTCTGACTTCCTTCCTCCACGAGACGCAGCGTTGCTGAACCTCGCGACGGAGACGGACATCGAGCGGCTGCGTCAGGCGGCGCTGCTGCTCGAGCAAGAAAACGTTCGGCTCTTTCGCCGCCTAGAAAACCCCGTTGCGGAGCTGGCCGAGGCGCGCGGCGAGGATGCCCGGAGCCTTCAGCTCGAGATCGAGTGCCTCAAGGAGCAGCTCGCGAACCGCACGAAGGCGCTCTTCGGCGACTCCTCCGAGCGGCGACCGTGCGCCGAGCACAAGACCGACGAACGCAAGGAGCCACGTCGCGGTCACGGCCCGCGCGAGCAGAAAGTGCTTCCGATCGTGGAGGTGATCCACGAGCTCGATGAGCCAGATCAGGCGTGCCCGTCGTGCGGCGGCGACCTCCAGCCCATAGCGGGCCAGTTCGAGGAGGCCGATGAGATCGACGTGGTAGAGCGATCGTTCCGCGTCGTCCGTCACAAGCGCCAGAAGTACCGCTGCCGTTGCGGCGCCGGGATCGAGACCGCACTCGGCCCCGATAAGCTCGTTCCCGGTGGGCGTTACTCGATCGACTTCGCCGTGGACGTGGCCATCGCGAAGTTCGCCGACCACCTCCCCTTGGAGCGCCAGGTTCGTCAGATGGCCCGCGACGGCCTCGACGTGGACTCGTCCACGCTCTGGGAACAGACCTGGTTCCTGAGCCAGCACCTGCTGCCGACCTACGAGGCGAACCACGCCCACGTGCTCTCGGCCGATGTGATCGCCGTGGACGAGACCTGGTGGCGGCTGATGAAGAAGGGCGGATCGAAGCGATGGTGGGTCTGGTCGGTCGCTCGCGAGGATGCGGTCAGCTATCGCCTCCTGTCCTCGCGTTCGACCGACGCGGCGCGCACGGTCCTCGACGGCTACGCGGGCGTGGCCATCTGCGACGGCTACAAGGTGTACGACGTGCTGGCGCGGGAGCGCGAAGGCTCGGACCTGGCTCTCGCGCACTGTTGGGTCCACGTGCGGCGCAAGTTCGTCGAGGCGGAGCCCTTCTATCCGGAGGCAGGCGACGTCGTCGAGAGGATCGGGCAGCTCTACGCGATCGAGGCGGAGGCGAAGCGGGCGAGCCCCGAGGAGCGCCTGGCCAGGCTCGCCGCCCTGCGAGCGAAGCAGTCGAAGCCGGTTATCGACGAGATCCGGACATGGCTGATGACGCAGCGGGCACTACCGCGCTCCTCTCTGGGGAAAGCCATCGCCTACACCAGCGGCCTGTGGCCGGGACTCGTGCGGTTCCTTGGGGACCCGAAGATCCCGCTGGATACCAACGGAGTCGAGCGCGCCCTACGTGGTGTCGTCGTCGGAAGGAAGAATCACTACGGGAGCCGGTCGGAGCGAGGGACCCGCGTGGCGGCGCTCTTCTACTCGCTGATCGAGTCGGCGAAGTTGTGCGGGGTCGAGCCGCGCGCCTATCTGCGCGAAGCCACCCTCCGGGCCGTCCGGAACCCGGGGACGGCCACGCTCGCGCGCGACCTCAAATTCCAGGAATCCTGAGAGAGAATTAGCAGTTGACATTCCGGCCGCGAAAACCCGAGAATGACCGAGGACTTACGGTTGTTTTACCCTGTCATCACTGGGACATATCGGGGGTACGGCATTTACCCCGATTATCAATGCACCAGAAGTGGGAATACTCGGTATCACTCGCACCCAGCAGAGGTTTGTACCCGATGAGGCGGGCGCCCCGGTACTGCGCCAACTACTGCCGCTGTCATTGAGTTATGATCACCGGGTCATTAACGGCGCCGACGCCGCTCGCTTTGTTCGATTTATGGGCGAGTTCCTCGAGGCGTATGAATTCAGCCAGAACTGAAATGGGGTCTCAGTGATGCCATCCGCTATTAATCTTACGCTGGTAACCCTGTTACTTTTGTTCACTGGCCAGGTAGCTGCGCAAGCGCCGGAGGGCGCACCCAATATTCTCCTGGTGATGACTGACGATGTCGGCTTTGCATCGGCCACCACGTTTGGTGGCTCGGTGCCGACTCCCAACCTAGACCAGTTGGCACAGCGCGGCCTGTTATACAATCGCTTCCACACTACGGCTCTTTGCTCTCCCACCAGGGCCGCGCTACTGACGGGTCGCAACCACCACGCCGTTGGCTCGGGTACTCTGGTGGACATTCCCACACCGTACCCCGGTTATACAGCGCATATCCCACCTACGGCGGCAACGCTGGCCAGGGTTTTGCGGGATGCCGGTTTCAGCACTGCAATGTTCGGTAAGGATCACAATATTCCCCAGCGAGAGCGTTCGCCGGCTGGGCCGTTTGACCAATGGCCTACCCGCAGGGGCTTTGACTTCTTCTATGGCATCATCGCTGGGGACTCGGATCAGTGGCAGCCTGCCCTTTACCAGGGTACCAGCCCGGTTGATGACGCGAACAGGCCGGAGACGTATCTTCTGGATGAAGAGCTCGCCGATAAAGCGATCAACTGGATTCATAATCAAAAAGCCGCTGCACCCGACAAGCCATTTTTTATTTATTATGCCCCCGGCTCTGCCCATGCACCCCACCAGGCGCCCATCAATTGGGTAGAGCGGTTTCGTGGAAAGTTTGACCACGGCTGGGATGTCGAAAGGGAGCGCATTCTGGAGCGACAGAAAGCCATGGGCGTTGTACCCGATGGGACCAGCCTGGCTACCAGGCCGCAACAGGTTCCGGCATGGGAAACGCTGACGCAAGAGCAAAGGAAGGTATACGCCCGTTTCATGGAGGTTTTTGCAGCCCAGTTATCTTACCAGGATGCCCAGTTTGGCCGCATTATGGATGAACTGGAGCGCATGGGTATCGCCGACAGCACATTGGTGCTGTTTATCGAGGGGGATAACGGCGCCAGTGGCGAAGGTAGCTCGACCGGTACAGTCAATGAAATAATGGACATCTCTACCGGCAGCCACGGCATTGACGTTCAGTGGCTGGCCAATCACCTGGAGGTGTTAGGGGGCCCGGATACCTACCAGGGCTATCAGACAGGGTGGGCCTTCGCCATGGATACACCATTTCCATGGTTCAAACAGCTGGCTTCCCATCTGGGAGGCGTGCGCAATGGCCTGGTTGTTTCCTGGCCGGAGGTTATCCGGCAGCAAGGCCAGGTCAGAAGCCAGTATCACCACGTCATCGATGTGATGCCCACGCTGCTAGAGGCCGCCAATGTCGAGGCCCCGCAACGGGTCGATGGCATAGAGCAGCAAACGATTGACGGCATCAGCATGGTTTACAGCTTTGGCGATGGCGATGCGCCCTCAAAGCGCCAGACTCAATACTATGAAATACACGGTAACCGGGGCATTTATCACGACGGTTGGCTGGCCAATACGACGCCGCGGAACATGCCCTGGAATATGCCCGTGCAGCGCCCCACAGACACTTCCACCTATACCTGGGAACTGTATGACCTGCGAGAGGATTTCAGTCAGAGCAATAATATAGCCAATGCCCATCCCGGGAAGCTGAAAGAAATGCAGGCAATTTTCGACCGGGAAGCCCGCAAGTACAATGTCTACCCGCTTCAGGATGCAGGAGGCCAGGTGAGAGGCCGGGCGTTGGTAGACCGGACGGGCAATCGCTCACGTATGCGCCATACCTATTGGGGGAAAGATATATATCTCCAGTTTGGCGTCGCACCACCGGTCTTTCATCTACCGTTCACTCTCGAAGCTGATGTGGATGTCGGTGCCGGTGGTGGGGAGGGTGTCATTGCCGCGGCGGGCAGTAAATTCGGTGGCTGGAGTTTTTATCTGCAGCAGGGCTATCCTGTCGCCTATGCGTCAGTGTCGGGTCTACCGCTACCGGGTGCCCAGTCCAGGGTAGCCGCCAGTCGGCGACTGTCTCCTGGCAGGCATCACATAGAGTACGATTTTGCTGTAGCTGGCGGGCCTGGAGGCACGCTGACTATTTCAGTGGACGGCGAAGAGGTAGCCAGCGGTCCCATCGCCACGCGACCACGCATGCTGGCGGGGGGCGGGGAAAGCTTCGATACGGGCAGGGACACCAATGTCCCGGTTTCACCTGATTACCAGCGGGAGGGTATATTCACCGGCAGGATTAACAAGGTGGAAATCAATTTAAAATACCCTCGCAGGGCGTCGCCCATTAGGCGACGGGGTGATAGAAATGCAGGAACTCCTCGATGAAACCCCGGGGGTGACTAATGAAGTTGTTTTTTGTATCGAAACAGCGAACCTGGTGTCCCGCTTCCAGCAGGCGAAACAGTGTGGTGAATCCTACTCGTCCACAGGGGCCGGTCAATCATCCAATCAACGCAAACGAGAGGAGGCGGAAATGCGGCGCAGATTGCTGTCGGCATTCTTTCTGATCGTGCTTTCGGCCGGTCATGCATTCGCCCAGGAGGACGCTGCTGAGCCCACCGCGTAGCCTCAGGGAGGCGATGATCTACGCGCCAGCGTGCAGAACCCCATCAGCTCACTGATCAGCTTGCCGTTGCAGTTTCGATTCGATTACGGCGCTCCCAACGGCGAGGCATCCTTCCTGAACATCCAGCCCGTCTTTCCCGTCACCGTTGGCGACTGGAATTTGGTCAGTCGTTTCATCGTGCCTCTGATCGATAGTCCGGGCCAGATTGCGGGAACACCCAATATCCCCACTCCAGTACAAGGCGACGGCGCCGTGGGGCTCGGGGACATCAACTACTCGCTCTTCTTCTCACCCGTCAAGTACGACAAAGTCATCTGGGGCATCGGACCTTCGATCAGCGCGCCCACGGCCACCGATGACGAGCTGGGTTCCGACAAATGGAGCGCGGGTCCGACCTTCGTCCTGCTCGCCCAGCCCGGGTGGGGAACGATGGGTTTCCTCGCCCGCCAGCTCTGGTCCTTTGCGGGCGATTCCGACCGTGCGGATGTGAACCAGTTCCTGCTGGAGCCCTTCGTGAACTACAACCTGCCGAAGGGCTGGTACCTGATCAGCGACATGGTAGTCACCTCGAACTGGGATGCACCATCCGGTCAGCGCTGGACCGTCCCCGTTGGGGGCGGCGTCGGCAAGCTACTCAAGATCGGTAGTCAGATGATCAATCTGAGAACCGAAGCCTACTACAACGTCGAGGCACCGGACTCTGCTCCCGATTGGCAGTGGGGCTTCACGATTCAGTTTCTGTTCCCGAGATAGCGGCATGTCTCGCGAACGTTCCTGATCCGCTCCGCGGACTCGAGAACCAGTCGTTGACGGGCATCAGCCGGCTCCTTCCTACGCGGCTCCCGCCGCGTTCCATGCTGAGGGGGTGACCGAGAGATTCACGTCTTCGAGGCCCTGCCTCCTGGGTTCGCCCAAGCTGGCGAGACAGGCGAGCTACCCCAGTTCTACTCCGACCCTAGAAGCCTCTCCCGGCACCGCGGATCGATTGGGCGAAAGGCTCCGCCGCCAGGTTCAGGGCCTTGGGCGGCGGGTCATGCACACCTACTTCGATTCTCATAGCCGAGAAGCTCGCCGTATGGCAGACTGTGTTGCGATCGGACGCGGCCTCAACGCCGTGGTGGGATCGGAGGTGTACTGACGTATGGGACGGATGGCACTCGGATTGCTGCTGGCTTTGTTTCTGTGGCCGGGCCTGAGCGCGGCGCAGGTGAACCCGGACGCCTTCGAGGTGGACACAATAGGCCAGCTCCTTCAAGCGTGCACCTGGAGTGAGAGCGATCCGCTCCACGTGAGGATGGTGACCTTCTGTCTTGGGTATGTGTCGTCGGCGATCCAGTACGACACGGCTGTCAATAATGGCGACCGTTCCCGGATGATCACTTTGCCCCCCGAGCGCGACGGTCTCCGATGCCGTACTCACGTTCATCTCGTGGGCGAAGAAGAACCCGAAGCTCCACGACCAGCTCGCCGTGGAAGGCGTGATGCAGGCCGTGGGCCAGAGGTGGCCCTGCACCCAATAGGGGGCCGAACAGGACCGGAGGATCGGATGAAACGCGCGATTGCACTCGTGGCCTTGATCTCGTGCATAGGGTTGGCCAGCTGCCGGCCGGCTCACAGCAGGGAGCGGGACGCGGCGCGGCTGCCGGTGCGGTGGGCGGTGCCATCATCGGCCTGCTCACCAATGGCGACATCCTCGGCGGTGCCGCCGTCGGAGCCGCCGCGGGCGCAGCTGGGGGGGGCACAGCCGGCTACATCTCGGACAAGCAGGACGCGGCCCGGTCGCCGGCCAGGTGACGCTCATACGGGGCTGCTCAGAGGGCTGATGTGGGTGCCGGGAGAGGCTTCTGGGGTCGAAGGTCCCCAGGAGAGTTGTCACTTCG
>CAVROS010000026.1:0-21239 GCA_963722885.1 uncultured delta proteobacterium | reverse complement strand
CATATATGAGTAGGATTCCGGCTGCGTAGTCGACACCGCTGAGTGTTAGAAATCGTAATGCATCTATGAGTTCGTCAAGGCCCTCGGCAAGGTGTTGTCATCGCTGAGGTTTCCCTTCTCTTGTTCAGGAGGTTTCGTTGCGCATCCGCGTGAGCGCAGCGCGGCTGCGCTTGGCGGCGCGCTTCTCACCGGGTGCCGGCGGCGCGAGCGCGAGCCCGGCCTCGGCGTAGACCTCGTCCAGGTTGCGGGGTGCCCGGCCGCGCGGAGGCCGCTCGTGCTTCTGCAGCTTGCGGAGCTTGATGCGGGTGCGCTCGGGCGCGGCGTAGCGGTAGGGCTGCTCCGTGGTGAGGATGTGCCAGACGACGACCACGAGCTTGCGCGCCAGCGCCGTGACGGCGATCTGGTGGCCCTTGCGACGGCGCACCCGGTGGTACGACGCGGCCAGGGGCGAGGAGCTGCGAGCGATCGTGTGCGCCGCCTCGATGGCGAGCCAGCGGGCGTTGCGCGAGCCGGCCTTGGTGATGTGGCCGTAGTAGGTGGTGCTCCCCGACTGGCGGATCTTGGGCACCAGGCCGAAGTAGGCCGCCAGCTTCTGTGGGCTCGGGAAGCGCTCGATCGAGCCGATCGCCGCGAGAAATCCCATCGCCACTACGACGTCCACGCCCGGGATCGTGACCAGGAGGCGTGCCTCGGGGTACAGCTGCGCTTGCTCCCGCAACGCCCGGTCCACGCCCTGGAGGTGCGCTTGGACCTCCCTCAACAGCCCAGTCTGGTGGTCGAGCACCATCCGCTCGGCGGCGGGCAGCTCGAGCTCGGCGAGCCAGCGGAAGCCCTTCTCCGTGAAGAGGAACTTCCCTGGATAGCGTTGGAGGCTGCGGTTCAGGACCCCGTGGATGGTGTTCTTGGTGGCGACCGATTGGCGGCGGAGCTGCCGCCGGTGGGCCATGAGCTGACGCAGCGCCCAGGTTCCCTGGTTCGGCAGCTCCACCTCCGGTAGGAAGTCGAGCCGCAGCAGCTGGGCCAGGATGTGGGCATCGACCTTGTCGGTCTTGATCCGGGCGTTCGCGATCGCTTTGAGCTGGGCGGGGTCCGCGACCACGACGCGGTCGACGTAGCGCCTCAGAATCTGGACGATCGCCCAGCTGTGGAAGGTGGCCTCGAGCACCACCGGGTCGCTGCGGTCGAGACGCCGAGCGAACTCCTCAATCGCGGCCGCGGTGCCGCCGACACGGAAGTCCCGGCGGGTCTTACCGTCTTCGTTCAGCGCGCAGACCTGAATGAACTCCTTGTGGACATCGAGTCCGTAGAACATCACACTCTCCTCTCGGAGAGCCTCGGCGAAAGGTTGGGAAGAACGACACGTATCTATTCGCGCTCACGGCGCAGCCGTCCGAGTCGAGGAGGGGAGCCAAGTAAGACATCGAGCTCGAAGCTCATGCTTTATCCGGCCTTCCCCACAGATCCTCGGCGCCCCGAGGCTCTCCCATTCGTTCTTCGTTTCCGCCGGTGATCTGCGCCCGTGGCCGGCGAAGAGAGGATGACCTCTCCGCACTCAGTACACGAGACGCGCGCACCGGACGTCGAATATCATGGACAGCAAGATAAAGGGGGGTGGAGGACTTCGCTGAGTTCCCCTTGTGGCCATTGGACTTATGGGGTGGAGACCTCCGCGGCCCCTGAGGGTCGACTCCAACTGGATTTCCCGCGATTCCGGGGCCTTCAAGTGGGTGCGGATCGGCTCGGAAGGCCCCTCGGGGCCGGTTGCAGAATTCGCATTTGGCTCGTGAAGCGCCAACGATCAGTGCGCATGGGCCTCGCGCGAGGTCTCTCCCTCGGCGGGGCCAGGGTCATCGGCGAGCTCGACGGGCGGGGCAGAAGACCATCACCCTTGCCGAGCTGCGGCTCGAGCAGACGGCGGGAAACGAACTCCTTCTCCCGGCGGCCCGACTTATCGTCATCGGAATGAACCATCGCGGTGCGCAGATAGCTACTGATTCAGCGCGGCCTCCGCGCGTCACATCGTGCCGGATCACCGCCACGAGAACATCCTGTGGCCCCAGAACGAAACTTGAAGCCCGGTTTGAAGTGGCGTCTGCCTCGCACCCGGTCGCGCTGAAACGCTTCCAAACGCTCTGCGCGAGCTTCCGGCATTTCCGGTTCAAGGAGTCACCCTACCGCCGCACGTCACGCACTTGCTTGCTTTCCCGACCATGAGAATGCGGAGCCCTTCGTGGTCGGGCCATCCCGTTGGTGAGCCGCTCGATCTTCTCTCCTTCGAGCCGATCCGTGGCTTGCCGGAAGCGCGCGTCAGCCTCGTGCCAAGAGGGTCAGAACCGCTGCGCCAAAGAGATGAAGCAGCACTCCATACCAGCTCTACCTCCACGTCACCGCCCACGACCTGCGCGAGGCGGCCGAGAAACATCCCATTGCGCGCCTCGCCCACACGGTGGCCTCGCTGCTTCCCGACGTGAGGGTTCCGCTCCAGTGCTCGCCCACAGCCTTCCCGCCGCGATACGGCTAGCGCCAAGCGCACCACGCGGATGATTGGATCTTGCATTCGGTGCTCCCAGCGAGTATCAAGGGATTGGCCTGCTCTCGCGACGCAGGAGCCGTCCAAGACGGCTTCTCGAGCAAGAGCCACTCGTTGGAAACGCAACAATCGTCGAGAAACTCCCACCATTCGAAGGATTTCCTTGTGGCGTTCGTTGCTAGAAATGCGATCCAGATTCTTAGGCACGTAGGGATCGAACAAGTACACCTACGACGGGCTCGACCGGATCCTGACCGTCGTGTATCCGACCGACGCGGCCTGGAAGTCCACCTACGATACGGAGACAATACAACTTCTACAGAACCTACGACCCCGACACCGGACGGTACCTCGAGGCGGACCCGATTGGGCAGAACGGTGGCGTGAACCTGTACGCTTACGGGTTCCTTAAAATACAACGCAATCAACGCGATTGACCCGTTCGGTCTCCAGAATTTCGGTGGGCCGATCTTCCAAGGCGAAGATCCTGGTAAGCCGCTGTACAGCCCCGCCGTAAAGCCCAAGCCTCCGTCGCCCCGGTATGAGCTTCACAAGCAGGGTTTCGATGTGGCGGAACAAATCCCGCCGTCGAATCCCGACCCAAACAAACACAACCTTTTCGAGAACAAGTTCCGGCACTGTTACAGAAGCTGGACATCTGACGCGACACCACAGCACCCCCGAAGCATGGGTTGGCGGCAAGCTGAATGAGTGGGGGCCGACAGGTGAGCTCCGATCTCGCTTTCCGGCGAGTGCACGCCGGACAGCGAAGTAGATCAGGAGTCGAATGCGATCGGGCGCGAGCTGGGCACTCGGCCATGCGAAGTCGGATGCTGATTGCGCCACTGGCTGTGCGCATCCATGTCGCAATGAAAGAGAGTGGAAGCTGCAATGAGGCTTGTACTGCTCGCCTTGGTGATGAGCCTGCGTGGCGCATGTGGCGATTCTCATCGGTGCAGCACGGCTGGGCGACTTGAGGAGGCCATCACGACTATTGTGGAAGGCCCGCAGCAAGGGTCGCTCGACCTGCGGCATCTCCTCCACCGAATTCGAATGGGTGAGGCTTGATGCATTCGGCGAGTACGCTCCCTGTCGAGCTAGTCAAGACTCGCACGGGATTGGAGTATCGCGGGTCTTGGTGGTAAGCCGTACACGTCCCAGTAGCTCGCATACCCTGACTCGTCTTCTCCAACGATGAAGGTCCGATCTGTTACATCCAAGTCAGGAATGCGAAGGCTCTGCGGAGCAGCTTGGGCATTCGGCGCTTCGATCTTCCAAGAACAGGGAATCTCGGCCGCAAAAGGCGACGTTTGTCGTCGACCGAGGCTAAGCGCGCTGCCCGTGCTGGAGTTCGAGGAGTAGAACCCATGTAGATCGGCACATCTTTGCGAAGTGAGAGTCCGCCGTTGCCGCAGGCGGGAACGTCCTGAACGGGGACGTTGTTGAGAATTGAGAATCGCTCCTCGCCGCGTGCGAGGCCACCTTTAGGTGTTCCGAGGGTGTCGATTCCGCTCGCGGCTCTGCGATTGCCCGGGATGCCCCCCGCCCGCCCGTCCGTCGCCCTGTGATGAGACGCGGCGCCGTGCGCCGAGCGGCCCGGAGTCGGGCTCGAGGAAGGGCGAAACGGGGCCGTGCCGCACCCGCGCCCGGCCCAAGCGGCGTCGGGGGCCGTCCTCCCTCCGCTCGCGTGGCTCGCTCCGGGCACTGGCAAGCCGGGCGGCAAGGGCCGTGCCCGGCCCGCGATGCACAGCGGCTAAGCACACGGCCGTGAAGGTCCGGTCACGTCCCTTGCATGCCCGTCCGATAACGCGCGCGTTATCCGACCTTGCCTGGCCGGCCCCCGCCTTGGGCTCCGCTTCGCTCTGCCTTGACATAAGTGCTTATGTCAACTTGGCCCGGGCTTCGGGTCGGCGACACGGAACGCTGTAGGTCCCGCACAGCGCTTGGGGAAGACAGCCGCTGAGGGCAACGCTCGTGTTTGCGCTCGCCTGCTCTCACCCGGTCGAGCGCCGCTTGCCCGGTGTGCGCACGGTCTTCCGCGGCCGCTCGCGCGTGCCTTTGACAGCTCCTTCCAGAGCGGCGCCTGGGCGGCCAGGTCGCGAAGCATCTTGGCCTGCTCGTCGGGCGACTTGCCGGCGAGGGCCTTGGCGAGCGCGCGCTGGGCGCGGCGCTTCACAGCGACGCAGTCGAGGCTCTCAGGCTTCGTCATCGATCACCTCCAGGGGCGAGCGGATCTCGATCAGAGGGTAGCCGCGCAGCACGTTCACGGCGTGGAAGCCGCGGATGCGGCGCAGCTGGACCAGGTGCTTGAAGTTCCAGCTCACCAGGGCATCGGCTCCCGCCACCGAGGCGAGCGCCACATGGAGCGCGTCCACGCGAGAGGCGGCGGGAACGACCTTCGCCGCGAGGTAGGCGTCGGCGAGCGCGGCGGCCTCGGCGGTGGTCTCGAGCGCTTCCATTTGGCCGCGGTGCGCCTCGAAGGTCGCTTGGACGGCCTCCGGAGCGTTCGAGATCTCCACCACCAGGGCCTCGCTCACGAGGATCGTGAAGGCGCCGCTCCGCACCGCCCTGAAGAAGCGCTCGGAGGGCGCGCGGAACTCGTCGTCATGGACGCCGCCGAAGACGGACGTGTCTACGTAGACGCGAAGCGGCCGCTCCGAGGCCCCCGCCCGCTGCCGGCGCGTCGCCACCAGCTCAGCCCCCGAGCGGCCGGGGCTGCTCGGTCGAACTCCGGCAGTCGCCGATCGGCTTCTTCGGGAGGGGCGTCGCTCATCGCCATGACTCTGCCTCCGATGCCCGGAGGCGGCAAGCCGGGCCTGTTGCAGTGGGCACGCAGGACGCGACACGGCGAGGCGAGGAACCGCCGCCGTGCCCCCGGGATCGACGGGCGCCCCATGCGTCCTCCAGCAGGTGCCTTGCCAGGGGTGTACCCGACCCGCCGGAGGTCGCCGCCGGCCACAAGTCGGCCACAAGATTCTCGGGCATCAGAAGTGAGGAAAATCAACGACTTAGCGCGATATCGGGCGGGTTCGAGTCCCGTCCGCCCCGCCATAGGTGCCCGTTTTCGTTGAGGTTTTCGCACCCGGTTTGGGCTCATGAGCACACCATGAGCACGCCCGCGCTGCTGACGCGTCCGATCGCGCTCGTGGTGCGCCCCGAACGCCTCCACGAGCGCCCAGTCGGAGAGCTTCGCGTAGCGCTCCGTTGAGCGGGCGTCGCGGTGGCGGAGCATCCGCCGCACCAGCTCGAGTGGCATCCCAGACGAGTGCCAGCGGCTCGCGCTCGAGTGCTTCGTACCCTCGTACATGCGGACCTTCACGCCGACTGAACGGGCCGCGCGGTTCCACTCCAGGCGTAGCGCGTTCGCGATCCAGCGGCGTTCGGGGTTTCGGCTGGTCGGGTTCGGGAAGAGCGCTGGTGAGAGAGCCCAGGCCGGACCACCGCGGCTGACCGCCTCGCGCCGTTCGCCCAATCGCCAGCGCAGCCATTCGGCGAGCTCCTCGTCGATCGGGATCCACGCAGCCTCGCCGGTCTTCGTGTCGCCGATTGGAGCGGTGGAGTTGGGTCCCTTGATCGCGCGGCGTATGCGAAGTCCGGGCACGTCCTCGCGCTCTTCGAGGTCACCCGTGTCCAGCGCTCGGATCTCCCCCGGACGTACTCCGTGGCAGGCGGCGAGGAAGGCGCCCCGGCGCTCGAATGGGATGCGGTCGAGGATGGCTCGCTGCGTGGTACCGGAGAGGATCGTTGGCGAATGGTCGGGCACCCGCATGGCAGGGAAGGCCGGCACGCGGTCGATCAGGTCCAGCTGGTAGAGCCAGGCCACGAACGCGCGGAAGTAACCGAGGATGTTCCGTACCGACTTCGGACTGAGGCCCCGCTCGCGCGAGAGCCAGCGCCGCCAGTCTGCAATCGCCTTGGCGTTGATCTCGTAGATCGATGCGCCGGACCACCAGGCAAAGGCGCCGTCGTCCCGGGCGCAGCGCCGGAGTTCACGCAGGTGGTTCGGGCTGATCTCCAGTCTGGAGGCGCGGTCCTCCTGCTCCTCGAGGTAGTCGGCCAAGTAGCGGTCGATCCGGTTCGCCTCGGAGGAAACGGGCGCGTACTCGTCGACCGCCGCCTGCAGGACGACGCCTTTCGCGATCTGAGCCCGGATCACGGCGAGCACCGAGTCGGCCATCGCCCGGGTCTGCAGAAGCACGCCGCGAGCCGAGTAGAGGTATCGAGGTCGGACGTGCCGGCCGAGGTCGATCTCCCACCCGGATCGGCCGTCCCGTCGCCGCTGAACCCGACCGAACTCGCGCGCCAGCTCCCACCCCTCCCCGGTGAATGAGCGCAGCCTACCACGACGAGGCGACGACCTCACCGGGGGAGTTTCTCCGAAAGATGTTTGGCGGTGGCCCGCGGCACGGAGAACGCTGTACGCAAGCGCCGTGCCCGGCGGCCACAGATGCGAGAAACGTCCTGCGGCGGGGAGTTACAGGCTTCCCGGTTGGAAGATTGGTGCCCTGCAACGAACCAAAGCCGACCACGCGGGTCGCCAGCCGATCGATCCGTCGGGCCCTTCCATCACCTGAACCTTGGTGAAGCCCGGGCGCGGCTCATCGCTCGGCTCGTGAGCAATCCAGCGCGGCGTCTCACGTTCCCCGCGATTCTGGGGGGCGCGGCTTCTGCAACCATACGCCGCACCCACCCCATGTCGGCATTCCGGTTGGACGTGGTCGCGAAGCTCCTGTCGAGAGCGCCGCCCGGTTCGGACCACACCCCCTCACGCGGCGCCAAATGGGTTGTCCTCCGAGTCTCCGGTCCATACGCTCCCATCATGTCCCGTCGAAAATCCAAGAAGAACACCCGCCGAAAGAAATCGCCCAGCCGCAGAGGCGGCGAGTGGATCGGAGGGCGCCTCTTGACGCCCTTCTACATCACCGAGGGCCCCGAGCCCTACCGGCCCGAGCTGGTGCTGTGGATGGAGATGCCGGAAGGGCTGATCGTCGGCCAGGACATGCTCGCGCCGGGAGACGAGCCGGGGGCCCTGGGCCGAGCCCTGGAGAACGCCCTGCGGCGGCCGCTCATCGGCCCGCCGCGTCGGCCGTCGGCGATTCGCGTGGCCGACCCCGGTCTGGCCGCCGAGGTGCGGGCCGTCGTGGGCGACGGCATTCCCGTGACGGTTGCTGCGACCCCCGAGCTCGATGAGTCTCTTGGAGCTGATGAGCGAGTCGATGGCAGCCGAGGGTGAATTCGACCAGGATAGCGCGGGCCGGAGAGGGGGCGGCAGGGACTCAGCGGACCACTGGGAAGAAGCGAGCTACCTCGAGGCGGGCCGCGTCTCGCCGGCGGTGGTCGCCGAGCTCTTCTCCGCCGCCGAGCTGCTCCATCACGCGGCGCCCTGGAAGGTCGCAAACGACAGCCAGGTGCTTCGACTCGACATACCCGAGCTCGGCGTCGACGGCGCCTGCGTCTCCATCATCGGGGCGCTGGGGGAGAGCGTCGGGCTGCTGATCTTCCCATCGCTCACCTGCTTCGACGCCTTTGCGCGGGCCGCGTCCAACCCCCCGGACGAGACGCGCCGCATCGACGTTGGAACCTCGTGGCTGTCGTTCACCTTCGAGCGCGGCGCTGACCTGCCCGCCTCGATGCGGCGCGAGGTAGCCGCCCACGGCTGGCCCGTGGCGGATGCGCTCTCCTATCCGCGTGTCGAGCACAGAGACCCGGACGGCATGGCGCGGCCTCTCACGGAGCGCGACGTACGCATCGCCTCCGCCTGCGCGACCTCGCTCACCGCCTTCTTCGTGAAGCACGGCGACGTCTTCGAGGCGGAGGACTTCGAGCCCATCTGCGAGTCGTACAGCGACGATCGCGGTCTCACCGTCCGCTTTACCCTGCCTTACCAGGCGTCTGCGCTCTTCGATGTCAGCACGGATCCGCCGCTGGCCAGCAATCTGCCGAACGCCGATCCGAGCGAGCCCAAGGTCGGCCGCAACGACCCCTGCCCCTGTGGCAGCGGCAAGAAGTACAAGAAGTGCCATCTCAGGGCCGACCAGGCGCAGCAGCAGCTGGAGTCCAAGAAGGCCGCGATTCACCGGCTGGATCAGCAGCTCGTGCATGAGATGTCTCTCTTCGCGATGCGGCGCTTCGAGGACGAGTGGCTGCGCCACGCCAGGGACTTCGTCGATGCCATCGACGCCATCGCGCTCTCGGCGCACTGGTCCGTGTACCACTACGGGATCCAGGGGCGAACGATCCGCGACTGGTTCTGCGAAGAGCACGCCCGGGATCTGATCCGTAGCCGAGCGAGCGTGGCTCGCCGCTCAAGATGACACCTGGCTCTCGGTGTGGGAGGTGATCGAGGTCCAGCCAGGGGAGAGCTTGATGCTCGAGGACCTGCTCACTCGCGAGGTGCGCCATGTCCGCGAAGCCCAGGGGTCCGAGACTCTCGCCAAGCGCGACGCGCTGCTCGGTCGTATCATCGAGCACGAGGGCCTCGCAGTCCTGTGCGGCGTGCATCCCCGCCCCTTGCCTCCCACTGCCGCGGCCGAGGTCGTTCGCCGCGCGCGCGGGAGGCTCCGGCGCAAGCGCGCGGTGCCCGTGGAGCGCCTGCAGGACGAGGCGATGGGCCGCTATCTGATCCGGCGCTGGGAGGAGGCCGTAGAAGAACTCGATCGGTGCTACGCGAGCCCGCCGCAGCTCCACAACACCGATGGCGATCCGCTGCTCCTGACCACCGATCACTTCGAGCTGGATCCGGCCAGTCGCTGCGAGGTCGAATCCCGCCTGGCGGTGCTGGAGGGCGTGGAAGTCCCGGATCCGGACGACGAGCAGTCCGCCTATACCTTCATCCGGCCTGGAAATCTTCGACCCCAGAATGCCGCGGTCCCCTCGCTGGAGAATACGGTGATAGGCCGTGCCTGGCTCTCGGGAGCGGAGCTGCACGTCGAGACCAACTCGAGGGTGCGGGCGGACGCCCTGCTCGAGCGCATCGAAGCGGCCTGCGGAGAGCTCATCCGCCACCGGGTGCGCGACCACTCGGACCCGCTGTCGAGCGCCCAGCCTCCTCGCCGAGCTCGTGAGCGGCGGGAGCGCTCCTCCGCCCGAGGCCCAGCAGCTCGTGCTCGACTTCAAGGCGCGGCACTACGCCGACTGGCTCGATCAGCCTCTCCCGGCGCTGGCGGGACGGACGCCGCGCGAAGCGGCGCAGACCCCGAGCGGTCGCAGTGAGGTCGACGTGCTGCTGAAGGAGATGGAGAATCTCGAGCAGCGCATGCCCGCGGACGCACGATTCGATTTCTCCCAACTCCGGACGGAGCTTGCTCTCGATTGATAGGCTGAAGGTCTTCCTGTTGCCCCTCGTCAAGCCCCGCTCTTCTCGAAGACACTCAGCCTTTCGGGTCTGGAAAGCAGCGCCGGGCGGCACGACCGAGCGGTCTCCATCCCCGCTACGCCTGGTGTGAGGCAGCGCAGAGAGGCGGCAAGATCCGGGGAATGAGAGGCGCGAGTATCGCCGCGTCGCGGCAGCTGATCGGCGTCGATTCACCGCGTCGTCTCGCCCTGACGGGCGCCACACCGGGACCACTATTTCACCACCGAATCGCCGAGAGGGTTGCCGCCCTCGCGCCGCGATCCGACACCGGTTCTGCAGACCGAGCGCCATACTTCGGTCGGTGGATGTGCAGCCGCTGTGCAGATGTGCTGCAGCCGATGTGCCGTGGTGGGTGCGCGACAGGAACGGAGTTTTCTGGTGCGAAGGTGATGGTCATAGTTACATAAGATAGTGTAATATGAAACAGCAAGATAAAGAGCAGGAGGCATTCGTGTATCCCACCGGAATCGCGATGGTTTTCGTGGGAGACCATGGCGCGGCAGGAGAGACTCTCCTGCGCGGGGTGAGGTGGCGCGTGCGCTCAGGCGAGTTGTCCCTACCTGGGAGCTGCAGTGACGCGCCGAATGGCTTCCTGACGTCGCGTGGCTGGCGGGTTTCGGTGAAGTGCTGCGGGCCGGCTGCAAATCCAGGGCGTCAGCGCGGTCGGAGTCGTCGAGACAGCAGCCCTCGGAGTCGCCTCCGCGCTTGCTCGCAGGGCTATTCGGGGGCGCGCTTCGGCTCCGCCAATCCGCCGACGGAAGCTCCGCCGCGCCTTCGGCGAAATGCCCTGCGTTCGTCTCGCCATCCCGCAGCAGCTCCCGACGGCGCACTTCCACGCGCGGTGCCGTTCGAGTGCGCTCGTGGATCGTGCCTTGGCGTCTGCGTCCGGAACCTCCGGGAGGTGGAGCATCATGCCGGCATAGTGGCGGTCGATCATCGATGCGATCTGCGCAAGACTCTGCTCGATTGCCAGCAGTCGGGGTGTCTGCGAATCGACATCCGCCGCGATTCGAGCCTCCATCTCGGCGAGCAGTGTGTGCATGATCCGCCGGCCGGGGGCGCCCCCGCGGTTCGCGCGCTCACAGCCAGGGTCAGCTCGTCCCGGATGGCGTAGAACTCCTCCAGGTCGGCGCGAACGCACTGGGAGACGTTGAGGTTTCGCGCCGCCGCCTCGCGAAGGAGTCGATCGTATAGATCCCGAGGGACGTAGGATCGGACTTCGTACTGGGAGCGCTTACGCCTGGCCATCGTTGCTCTCTCCGCCGGCGGATTCTTCGGATTCACCTGCCGCCGGTGAGATCAATCCCTGGATTCTCTGGAGCTCGGGATCCTCCGGCCGCACGCCCTTTGTTGTTCCCTGCTCGGCGCTCGTGCCAGGAGACGTGCGAGGGGAGGGCTCCTTCGCATGCGGCACAGGGGCCGTCTCGGCTGCTTCTGGAGCACCGTCCTGGGGAGTGCCGCGCGAAGATTGGGCCCCCTCACCCGTCCAGTCCCACTGCCTCTTGGGAATGCGATCGGCGGCTTCGGGTGCCGGGATCCGGGCTCGCTCTACGAACTCGTCGTGCTCGTAGTAGCGCAGCTTCCTCCCCAGGATCGGTCTCGCGCCAGCGGTGAAGATCAGCGTGGCGTCGTCCGGGAGGCGCATCGCCTCGTCGGGTGTGAGGAGCGGGCGATGGGATTCCTGCTCCGAGGCCATCACGTGCATCAGCACCGGATTCAGGCGGTTTCCGGTGTAGGTCCGGATCTCCTTGTGGACGGTCGTCGATCCGGCCATGTCGGAGAGAAGCCGCGCCGTCTCGACCTTGTTCGGGGCGTGGGCCACCCGGACGTGGCAGTTGGAGATGATGCTCTCGTCGTGCCCGTAGGCGGCGTAGAGCTGCGAGAGATCCTGCACGATCAGGAAGGCCTTGATGCCGTAGCCGGGGAGGTATGAGAGCTGGGTCTGGAAGAAGTCGAGCCGGCCCAAAGTCGCGAACTCGTCCAGCATGAGGAGCAGCCGATGGCGGTAGCGCGCCACCTGGTGGCCGTCCTCGAAGTCCATCTTTTCGGTGAGCCGGCGCCCGATCTGGTTGATGAGGAGCCGGAGGAGGGGCCTCATCCGGCCGAGATCGGAGGGCGGTACGGTCAGGTAGAGGCTCACGGGTCGCTCGTGGTGCATGAGATCGGTGATCGAGAAGTCGCAGGCGGAGGTGTTCCCGGCCACCAGATCGTCGTGGTAGAGGCTCAGGAACTTCGTAGCGGAGGACAGCACGCTCGAGCGCTCGTTGTCCGACTTGTTGAGGAGAGAGCGGGCGGCGCGCGCCACTGCAGGATGGGTCTTCGTGGGCTCCCCTGTCTGGGGATTCTGCCAGCCCCGATCACCAGAGGGGTCGTGCTCGGCATCGAGCATCTCGTTGAGCACGTCCTCGATGGACCGATGGGGGTCGTTGAGGACATCGAGGCAGCCGCGGAGCGACTTGTTGCGGCCGGCGTAGAGCACGTGGAGGATCGTCCCGGTGAGCACCTGTGCATCGTCTTTATTCGCGACGGGGTCATAGCTCCTCGTTTACGACCTGGACCCCGTCGAGGCTATCATGGTCTCGATGCCGCTCCAACTTCCGCTGGTCGCCGCCGTTTTCGTGGCGGCACTCAAGGATCGTGCTGACCTCGTGGCCGAAAACGTCGCGTTACGTCACCAACTCTCCTGCCTGAAGCACCGAAAGAAGCGCCCCAAGCTACGCCCACTGGACCGCGCCCTGTGGGTGGTGCTTGCTCGCTCTTGGTCCCGCTGGAAGGAGTTGTTGGTCATGGTCAAACCCGCCACGGTCGTCGCCTGGCACAAGAAAGGCTTTAGGCTCTTCTGGCGATGGAAGAGTCGAAAGCGAGGTCCTGGACGGCCCAGGGTCCACAAGGACGTTCGCAAGTTCATCGTCGAAATGGCGGTAGCGAATGTCGGGTGGGGCGCTCCGAGGATTCACGGAGAGCTGCTCAAGCTGGGCATCGAGATATCCGAGATCTCGGTATCCCGCTATATGCCAAAGCGCGCAGCGCCACCAGGATCGCAGCAACGATGGCGCACGTTCCTGCACAATCACATGCATGAAGCGCTGGACATCGACTTCGCTGTGGTGCCTACGATCACCTTCGAGGTCATCTATGTCTTCTTCGTGCTGAGCCTCGACCGACGAAGGATCCTCCACTTCAACGTCACGAAGCACCCCACGGCGCAGTGGACGGCCCAGCAGGTCGTAGAAGCTTGTCCGTACGAGCCGCCTGGTCGCTTCCTGTTCCGCGACAACGACAAGATCTACGGGGCCTACTTCAGGGAGCGCGTTGATGGCCTTGGGCTGACGCAGGTAAAGACGGCGTTCAGGTCGCCCTGGCAAAATGGATTCGCGGAAAGGTGGATCGGCGGGCTACGCCGCGATTGCCTGGATCATGTGATTGCAGTCAGCGAGAACCAACTTCGGCGCGTGGTCCGACGATACGTGGACTACTTCCACGAAGATCGAACCCATCTTGGACTCGGAAAGGACACGCCTGTTCCTCGGGCGGTGGAGCCTCCGGAAATGGGGGAGATCGTCGCGTTTCCCCGCGTCGGTGGACTCCACCATCGGTATTCGCGAGATGCGAGAAGGGCTGCGTAGCTGGTGCTACGTGGTTTTGACGAGGGACAGGTAAGCACTCCAGGGTCGGGGACCTGATCAAAGACTTTCAGTCCGTTCTGATGCTCGTAGGCTATCTCTGCTTCCCGGTGCGCTTGCTCACCTGCGCCGAGATCTTGAGCGCCAGCGCCTTGGGCAAGAGCCCGGAGAGCCCAGCAAGGGCTCGGTTGGGTGCCCCGGGCACAAAGACCACCTGCCCCCGCTCCGCCGCGTCGATGGTCTTCCGAGCCACCTCGGCGGCGTCCATCCACATGAAGCTCGGCAGCTCGCTCACCTGCTCGCGGTTACCCATGACATCGTGGAACTCCGAGTAGGTGAATCCAGGGCAGCAGACGGTGACCTTCACTCCGGTGCCCTCGAGCTCGAGCGCCAGTGACTCCGACATCTTTACAACGAATGCCTTGGCTGCGGGATACAGGGTGTGGCCCTGCTGCGTGCTGGTGACCAGCGCGGCAAGGGATGCAACGTTGATGAGTTGCCCCCAGCCGCGCTCCACCATCCCGGGCAGCACAAGCCGCGTCGTGTGGGCCACCGCGGTCAGGAGAGCTTGGACGAACTCGGCGTGCCGCTCCCAGGGATAATCGAGATAGTGGCCCGGGAGGCCGTAGCCGGCGTTGTTGACGAGCACGTCCACCTCGAGCCCCGCCTTGTCGACCGCAGCGAGGAGCTGCCGCGGCGCCTCCGGATCGACCAGGTCTGCGGGCACCGCCAACGCCTTGACGCCGTGCATACGCTCGAGCTCTTTGCCTAGCTCCCCGAGTCTCTCCTCCCGACGCGCCGTCAGCACGAGGTCGAAGCCGTCGGCTGCGAGCTCGCGACAGAAGGCCTCGCCGATACCCGAAGAGGCGCCGGTCACTAGAGCGCATCGTCTGCGATCTTTGCTCATTCTGCACACCTCGTAGTCGCCGAAAGCATAAGCCCGGGAAGACGGTGACGATCTCCGACGGAAACACGCAGCGGCTCGTCGCGCAGCTCCGTATCTAGCTTGTCCATCCCGAGAGCCTCCGCCTCAACCAGCCGCGACGAGTTCGTCCGCAGCAAAGGGATCTCCGTGGGAGGGATAAATCACCCGCGCTCCATGCTTCCTCAACTTCTCCCAGCTCTGAAAGGTCTGTTCCAGATCCTGTATGTAGATCGGTCGGTGCCTGGTTCGGCAGAATTCCATGAAGTTCATCGCGGCGTCGCCAACAATGGCGCTTCCATCGGACAAGATGACGGAGATTGAATCGTGAGTATGCCCCGGCGTATGGATGATCTTCCCATTGACCCCGATATTGGCCAATAGCGAATCGTCATCTCCTTGGACGATGAGATCCCTATCACTCAACAGAACCGGTGGGAACACGAACTCATGGAATAGCCCATAGATTCCTACCAGAATCCCTATGCATCGATTGATGGGCGCGTCATCTGGATCCGACCTACCAGCGGCGAGATGGGTCACCGCTCTTTCGTGAACGATGATCCTGGCCCCCGTGTCCCTCACGAGTTCGTTCACACACCCTACATGATCGTCGTGATGGTGAGTCAGCAACAGGTACTTGATCTCGGAGATCTCGATACCTGCCTCCCGGAGGCATTCGCATAATGCACCGTAGTTGCCAGGATAGGGCACATCGATCAGCAGGTATCCTTCCCTGCACTTCAGCACGTAGCATCTCGTCACCGCCGGGATCAGTGTTGTGAGGCGAGAGGAGAGGGTGAGGCTACGCGTGTCGGAGGCGCCTGCGGGACCCGGGACTCCAGCGATCGATGATCCTCCGGCCAGGGCGACGCAGCAATAAACCGAACCCTTCATCAGCTGCCTTCGAGTGATTCCGGTCTCGAGTAGCTCCTTGCTTCCGGTTTGCGTGAACATTGGGGCTCCCGGTCATCTGATGACAGTTTGTGGTCAGCGTCTCTCATGTGGCTGTTGTCGACGAAGCGGCGTTTCTAGGGGACCGGAGACCGGAGCGGAACTCACGTTCAGGCGGTCTCTGGTGCTCACCTACGGCCTGCAGAATTCGAGGCAGTAGCCCCATCCGCGCCAGACGTCCGTCAGCCGGACGTCGGACATCTCCGGGGGCACGAACTCCAACGGTGCGGTGATCTTCTCGCGTTCGCCTTTGAAGATGCGCCTGAATCCGGGAATCGTAGCCGCGTAGAGGCGGGCGCCTCTCTCGTTTTCGTCGACGATCACGATCTTTGCAGCGGGCTGCGCGACACGGATCATCTCCTCGATCGCCTTCTTCTTGTCGTTGAAGAAGTTGATTCCGCCAATGTGAAAGACGCTGGCAAAGCTCTCATCTGCGAACGGCAGTTCTTCTGCGTTGCCGAGGAAGAGATCCACCGACCAGCCGCGCTTGCGACAGAAGCTGCGGCAGCGCCGAAGCTGTCCAAGCGAGATGTCCAATCCATAGACTTCGTCGACGCGCGGAGCTCCGACCAGATACGGAAGGTTGACGCCAGGCCCGATCGAGACTTCGAGCACTCTGCCCTGGCTCGGGGCCAACCGGTCCAGCACTTCGCGTCGGCTGCTCTCTTCCCCTCCAATGAATCCGTAGGCGATCTTGGTGACGGGAACGTAGACGTACGAGAACCAGTCGTACAATCGAGCGAAGCGACGGTTCAAGCCGGTCAACTCCTCGTACCGGATGAAGTGGGGAATTCCCTCCTTGATCGGGAACTCTTTCGAGCATGTGGTGCACGCCAGGCTTCCAGATTCGATGCTTCCAGATGCTTCGCCCCGTAGCAGTAGTCCTTCGTGGCAAGTAGGGCAGGCGAGCAGTTCGAGTGTCTCCGGTTTCATCGTACTGCCCCCCAGTAGTTGGTGATCTGTAGACTGCTCCGATCGTGGAAGGGCTCCCTTGATGGCTGCAGACGGAAAGGAAGCCCTTCTCCATTGGCAGACGAGTAGGACCGAACGAGCTGCGTGTTCTCCATCTCAGCAGGCTACAGCGCGGTAGTAACCGAAGAGGTGGCGTCTCTTACGCCGGTCGAGGTCGAAACCGGCGTGCTCCAGCTCCAGCTCGAGCGCGGGGAGACCGAATTGCGCCTCCGGAGGATGCCCCCACTTGAACAATCGATCCCACGGACTGATCAGCAGCTCGCTCGGCTCTTCGAGGTAGATCTCTCCTCCCGGCCGCAGAACACGGCGGATCTCCTTGATGACCTGTGGCCAGCGCGGGACGTGGTGGAGGATGCCGAAGATGACCACGAGGTCCTTGCTGGCGTCCTCGAAAGCAGCCAGGTCCGTCGCGTCCATGACGTGGAACGCCGCGTCCTGAAGCTCGATCTGTCTGGCAAGCTCGATCTGCTCGGGCATCAGGTCGATACCGACGTAGCTCCTCGGGCGGAGGCTCGAGAGCAGAACCGCGCCATACCCCGAGCCGCAACCGATCTCCAGAACGTCCTTTCCGCTGGCCTCGAGCCCCATCCGGCGAAAGATCGGGAACTCGACACGGCGCTGGACGAAGCGGCGCAAGGGGTTGTTCATGGCCCGGAACTCGCGGTCACTCAGTCGCATGTCTCACCTCCTTCTTGCGGTCGCGCCGATGCCTTCGCAGGAGCCGAAGCGTCACATCAGGCCGCGGTTCTTGCGCCGGGGTCCGACCCCTCGGCCGAAGCCTGCCGAGCCAGGGCACGAACCGCCCCACCTGCGCCGCGTAGGTCGTGTACGCATGCCCGTGGAGCCTGGCCAGGTTTCGCTCCTCGAGTCGGACCTGCAGAGAGACGAGGATCACGGCGACGGCGGATCCGATCAGCGTCCACGGCGCCGGGGAGACCAGCACGACGCCGGCGAGCGTCAGGAACATCCCGAAGAAGATCGGATTCCGGGAGAAGGCGAAGAGACCGCCAGTCACCAGCTGGGTCGGCCGGTCGTCGATCCCGATCCGCCACGAGGCCCCCATCTGCACCTGCGCGACCAGAGTGACGGCGAGCCCGCCGAGAAAGAGAAGCCAGCCGATCGCCTGCCACTCCATGGCCAGCGGCCAGATCCCGTAGGCGCTCCGGTTCCAGCGCGGCACAGAGCAAGCTCCAGACGGCCAGCCCAGTGAGGAATAGTCCCATCAATGCTCCGACGACCCGCTGTGCCGTCTCGGCCTCGCGGTGGAACACCACCGGGAAGACCCGCGTGCGCCGCCAGGTGCGCCAGGTCGGCCAGACGAGGGCGACACAGAGGTAGCCGAGCACGGCGACCGGGAGCAGCTTCATCGGGGGTTCTCCTTGAAAATCAATGTGTTGTGGCTATTATATGAGCTATAACTCGTTTTTTCAACTCGCTTTTCGGGAGCCGCGTCGTGCCCGCGAGGAAACCCGTAAGCCCTCGGAAACAGCCGTCCCAAGGCCGGTCGCGCTTCACCGTGAGACAGATCGTGGAGGCCGCGGCTCGCGTTTTCGAAGAGCGCGGCTACGCCGGAGCCAACACCAACCGCATCGCCGAGCGGGCCGGGGTCTCGATCGGCTCGCTCTACCAGTACTTCCCCAACAAGGAATCGATCCTCGCCGTGCTGCTCGAGCAGCACACCCAGGAGGTGGCCAACGCGGTCGAGGCGATCCGGCGCCACGTCGCAGAGGAGCCGCACGACCTGGTCGGCGTGCTCGAGCACTTCGTGGAGGACATGGTCGAGCTGCACTCGAAGAATCCGCGTCTGCAGCACGTGCTGCTGGATGAGGCGCCCCGGCCGCCCCACCTCAAGGCGAGGCTGCAGGAGCTCGAGCAAGCGGCGGTGGAGAGCACCGAGATCCTTCTGCGCGCCAATCCACAGGTGCGGATCGAGGACTACAGGACTGCGGCGTATCTGGCGGTGCAATCCATCGAGACGCTCGTCCACAGGTTCGTCGTCGAGCCACCCGACGAAGTGAGCCGCGAACGCTTTGCTGCCGAGCTGGTGGAGATGCTCGTCCGCTACCTCAGGAAGGATTGATTTGCGGATCTTGGGTCTTGACCCCGAACTGATGGCCACAGTGACGGAGGCGGGAGACATCACGTGGAAGCTGGCCCACGAGGGGAAGATCGGCGAGGGCCGCCTCACCGCACGCAAACGCTAGGCTCGCCGTGACCCTTGGGTGGCAGCTAGGCATTCGATGCTGAGCCCGTCTTAAAGGAATTGGGGGGCACATATGGTTTCAGAGAAGCAGATCTCCCGAGCGGTGAGGTTCGCTGGACCGGTTCTGGCGCAGCGATTCGGAGAGGACAAATCGCAGCGCATCCTTGCTGCGATGCGAAACAACCTTGGGGCCTTAGCCTCGAGCGTCCCTGAACTTAAGGCTCCCACTAGCCGAATGACGTTGCGAATCGCCGTAGACTCATTGGCGTTCTACCGGGCCTTACCAACCGACGTTCCCCAGGCCGAAAGACTCCAGCTGGTACAGTCGTTCGTCAACAACTGGATGGATGGTCAGTTCGACCGCTGGATTGCGAGCAAGGCCTACGCCAACCGAACTCTGCATTTGCTCTTCCGACGGTGGTGGTTTCGCTCAGCCAACCGTGTTGACGAGTTGGACGGCTGGCGATTCGAGATGGCTCCCCCAGAGAAGGGCCTGTTCTACGGTGTGAATGTGACTCGTTGTGGGATCGTCAACTACCTCGCCAACCAGGGCGTGCCGGAACTGGCACCCATCATGTGCCGGGGAGATTTTCATATCACGAAGTACCTGCCAGACGGTATCGAGTTCAAGCGTACTCAGGTCATTGCAGAAGGTGGCGAGTACTGTGACTTTAGGTACTACACTGATTGAATTTGCCATACAGAGCGTTCCAAGAACAACTCGCAACAGATGAGCCACGATGACTGGTGAGACGATAGTATCGATGGTGATTGGAGTCTGCGTGGGTGTTGTCGCCACGGTGACGATGGACGTGTTGGCGAGCGCTTCTCGGAGGGTCGGTCTGGCGGCGGGCGCGAAGGGGCAATGGGTCGGCCGATGGTATCTCGGCATTTTCCGGGGCCAGTTCGTTCACTCGAATATCGCTGCCTCTCCGGAACAAGCTGGCGAGAAATCAGCTGCACTGGTCGGGCATTATGCGATCGGAATCGCACTTGCAGTCCTCTATCTCGTCTGTGCCGACCGGCTGGGCGTCTCACCGGGTGTGTTTCTCGTCGCGCTCGGTTACGGGTTCGCCACTTGCGTCTTTCCCTGGCTCCTGTTGTTCCCGGCATTGGGGTTCGGATTCTTCGGTCTAAGGGGACCGGCGGAGTTGAGACTGTTTACGTCGAGCTTGGTGAACCACCTCTCTTACGGCTTCGGGCTGTGGTGGATCGCGAAGGCGCTCCGGCTCGGCTAGGGGTTCAAGCTACTTCTCTCTGGTCAAGAACGGTCTTCCTGGGGAGGCAGATTCGTTGGATTGGATTCGCGCAAGGTTCAGGGGGGTACAGCCATGAAGCGACCCAACGTCAACTTCATCGTCGATTTCCTTGGGTTTGCGGGGTTTGTCCTGCTGACGGCGACCGGTGTGCTGATGCGCTATGTCCTGCCACCCGGGAGTGGCCACTTCACGACCATCTGGGGGCTCGACCGACACGAATGGGGCAGCATCCACTTCTGGATCGCGATCGCTTTCCTAGCGGTGCTCGCTTGCCACCTGTTTCTGCACTGGCGCTGGATTGTGACCCTCATGAGAGGGCGCCCGCGAGAAGGCTCGGGTGCCCGCGTCGCTCTAGGGACGGTGGGACTGGCGGCTCTCCTCGCGCTGGTAGTCGCTCCTTTCGTCAGCCCGGTCGAGCGCGTCGGTGAGAGGCAGGACGCGCCGAATCCACACTCGTCCGAGATCGAGGGGTTGGAGTCGATTCGAGGATTCATGACTCTCGCCGAAGTCCAGGAGGCCACCGGCGTGCCCGCTGATCACATCCTCAGGGAACTCGGGCTCCCTTCGAGTGTTGAGCACAAGGAACGCCTGGGAAGACTGAGGACGGCGTACGGATTCACCATTGATGACGTGCGCCGGATCGTGCAGGCTTACGGGCAAGGCAAGGCGCGCCCTCTACGGCAGTGATGGCCACGCGAGGGATTGGGCGGAGGGCCTCGCAGTGGCCGCATTCCTCGAGGTCATCTGCTCGCAGCAGTGTGGTTTCGCTCAGTCGCCGTTCTCGTGTCTAACTCCGTCTTTGGCTCGACGGGCTCTCTCTTCCACCCGGAGATCATGCCGCCGATCAGGTTTTCCCCCTGCAAATAGCTGGCGACGGACACACCAATGACATGCACAATCACCAGGACAAGAGTCAGCGTCGCGAGAACCTCGTGAACCTCTCCCGAGGCTTCTTCCAGCGCTGGCACATAATACGTCACGAGACCACTCGCCACCGTGAGCAGCACGGTGGTCAACAAGGTTGCGATCATCGCACCGCCGGCCGGGTCGTGCCCCAGATATCTCCCAGCAGTGCCGTTTCTCAGATCTTTGAAATATCGTGACAGCTCACGCGGGGTCGGGACGAAAGTCTCGAAACGGACATCGTGCGACCCATAGAGTCCCATGAGGGCGCGCACCAGTACAAGCGCGAGAATCCCATGTCCGACCCAGAAGTGGAGGCGCATCACATCGTCAGCGGTCAGGTAGGATATGATGAGTCCAA
This sequence comes from uncultured delta proteobacterium, assembly GCA_963722885.1. Lineage (GTDB taxonomy): Bacteria > Myxococcota_A > UBA9160 > UBA9160 > UBA6930 > CAVXZE01. The sequence goes on along the minus strand of CAVROS010000026.1, from coordinate 158 downwards.
GGGTCAGCAGCCAGTGCAGAATCCTTACCCCCGGGCTCCAGATCTTTACCCGGGACCCGATGTGGGGGTAAGCGGCGGCGGAATCAGCAAGCACTAGTCATCCTCCTCTTTCTTGAGGATCCTTCTGGTCTTCGGGTCGATGTAGATTTCGTAACGTC
>CAVROS010000025.1:0-137272 GCA_963722885.1 uncultured delta proteobacterium | reverse complement strand
GTTCAACCGCTCACCAAGTTTCCGATATAGATCCGAATCCATGATCGCTCCTTGAAATGACTCATTGCGCTGCTGCGTTTCGGGACATTCTAAAGCGGAGGCGTTGCAGCTGCGACGTCCTTGGATTCAATGAGCTTTTCTATGATACGCCCGATTGCCGGGTCCGCCGATGTGGGCGTGATGACGCCGCTCACTGGCTTTGTTCGTGCAACAGCCGGCTTGTCTCCGCGGACACCGGACTGATCAAGATTGCCGTGATCAAATCGATCAGATGGCTCGCGAAGAGCCGATCATCTCGCCGGCGTGACGACTCTGCGCGCCGCGCCAGCTCGAAGTGCATGATCCGCAGGGCAGTGAAGCGCCGGTGCAGGCGATTCACCGACAAATCAGGCATCAGGGGCGCAATGAGGTTGCGCCACCGATTGACGCTGCTTCGAACATCCTCCAGCGACCGTCGATCGAACCGCGGGTCCGGGCGATTCATCAGCTCCGCCATCATTCGAAGATAGTCTCGCCCCCCGTCGCGATCCGCGAGTTTTGCCGCCGCGGGCATCACCAGCGCCTGCACCCACTCGCGCGCACTGACTCCGGAACGTGCTTCGAGCTCGTCCAGCATCCCGTGGCGCTCAGCTTCCACGTCCAGGCTGTGTTTGGCAAGAATCGCGCGAACCAACCCGCGCCGATCGTCGAAGTGGTACTGGAGTGCAGTGGCGTTGCGTTGTCCGGCGGCCCGGGTGATCTCCCTCAGGGACACCACCTCGATGCCATGCTCGGCAAACAACCGTTCGCCCGCGCGAATCAACCGCGCACGAGTCTGTTCCGGGTCTCGCGGCACGGGTACCTCCATCCAAGAGACCTGACAGGCCGACAATTGCAGGAAGCGTGGGGGATGTTATCATGCACGTGCATTAATACCAATCCCGAGCGTCACAGGATCCCGAGCGAGATCGCTCGAGCCGTGTGCCCTGCCACGAGGAGAACCCATGGCCATCGACTTCACCTTCCTCGAAGATGTCCAGCTGGCTGTCGATCACACCAGGAAATTCATGGACGACATCGTCCGCCCCGCCGAGAAGGAGATCGCCGGTACCGGACTCGCGAGAGGTCCTGGTCAAGCAGGTCATCCACATGCGCAAGGCCGCCAAGGAGTGGGGCCTGTGGCTGCCCCACATGCCGGAAGAGTTCGGAGGCATGGGGCTCGGTCACGTCGCGATGGCCAGCGTCTCGGCCGAGGCCGGAAAGACGCGCTTCGGCCCCTTCGCCCTGAACGCCCAGGCTCCCGACGAAGGCAACATGCACACTCTGTTGCACTGGGCGACGCCGGAGCAGAAGGAGAAGTACCTGCGGCCCCTGTGCAAGGGTGTCGCGCGCTCGTGTTTCGCCATGACCGAGCCCGACGTCGCGGGGTCGGATCCGACGCTGATCCAGACCAAGGCCGTCGAGAAGGACGATCACTGGGTGATCAACGGTCACAAATGGTTCATCTCCGGTGCACGCGGTGCGCAGTTCGCGATCCTGATCGCGCGCACCGAAGAAGATCCGGAGGTCCCGCAGGCGGGCAACACCGCCTTCCTGATCGACATTCCGACCGAAGGTTGGGACATCGTGCGCGACGTCGAGACCATGAGCGGTAGCCACAACCACGGCGAAATACGCATCACCAACCTCCGGGTGCCCAAGGAGAACATGCTCGGCGGTCGAGGTCAGGGGCATCTTCTCGGTCAGGCCCGCCTGGGTCCGCGCGGCTGGCGCACTGCATGCGCTGGATCGGGCAGGCCGAAGTCGCGCTGAACCTGATGATCGAGCGCTCGCTGAACCGTTTCGCCCATGGCTCCCTGCTGGCGGAGAAGCAGGGCATCCAGTGGATGATCGCGGACTCGACCATGGAGCTCTACCAATGCAAGCTGATGGTGCTCCACGCGGCCTACAAGATCGACAACGGTCTCGACTTCAAGAGCGAGGTCTCCATGGCCAAGCATTTCGTCGCCAACGCTCTCGGGCGGATCGTCGACCGCGCGATTCAGGTCCATGGAGCCCTGGGATACAGCACGGATTCACCGCTATCCTCAATGGCGACCCACGCCCGTTGGGCGCGCTTTGCCGACGGCGCCGACGAGGTACACCAGTGGCGCATCGCCCAGCGTTCCATCGAGGCATACTCGAAGACGGGTAGCGTGAGCAGCGCTGCGGGAGACCTGCCGCTCTGATATTTCGATCGTTCCAATCCCAGGGTGAAATCCGCAGGGAGTTGTCCCTCTCGCCCCGTGGCTGGCCGACAGCCGCGCGATGATCGGCAGCATCGCCGGCGGCGTCGGCGTGACCTCGAAGCCGAAGCGCGTCGAGTAGCGGCCGTGCAGCGGCATGAATTGCCAGTTATAGTAGCAATACTATTCCATGAGGCGCCAATCTTCCGCTTCGACGGAACGCAGCTCTACCAGATGCCCGCGCGTGCTTCGGGAGGGAGGACATCCCACGCACCATGAGCAAAGCGCAACCGACCTCCGAGAAGATCGAGCCGCAGATCGACGGTCGCGTTGCCCGCCGGGAACGCAACCAGAAGATGGTGCTCGAGGTCGTGATCCAGCTGTTCGGGGAGGAGGAGCTCTTTCCGACCATCGAGCAGGTGTCGAAGCGGTCTGGCCTCTCGCTCCGATCGCTCTACCGGTACTTCGCCGACCCCGGGGAGCTGCTCGAGGCGGCGATCGAGCGGAACCGTGAGCTGGACGTCCGCGTGGGCCATCTCCCGAGCACTGGCGAGGGACCCCTGGACAAGCGGATCAGCGACTTCACCGCCATCCGCCTGCGGCTCTACGAGCAGGCCGGTCCCGTGCACCGGGCCACGGTGCACAACGCCCCCCACCACCCTCGAATCCGCGACGGGCTCCAGGCCGGCCGACAGCGACAGCGGCGCCAGTTCGAGCTCCAGTTCGCCCCCGAGTTGAACGCGCTGGCGGGGGCCCAACGGGAGAGCATTCTCGCGGCAGGCGATGTCCTCACCCAGATCGACTCGATCGACATGCTCCGGCGCTATCGCCAGCTCACGGTCGCGGAGACCCAGGACGTTCTGCGCGCCGGCCTCTCCGCGCTCTTCCGCCCAGGGGCGTAGGCTCCGCTCTACGATTCAATAGCCTGCTCTTCCCGTCGATCGGCTCCCGGCAACGGACGCAACTTCTCGTATGGCACACCGAGGTCAATCCCGAAATGGTGTTTCAAGGCATCGAGATACGCTTGACCCTCTGAAAGCTCCTGCGTCTCTTCTTTGCCAGCGACCATCCTCTTGAGGGTGTCATTGAAAAGGGTGACCACTCCATCGTCAACCGGCAGCGCGGCTACGCGAGCGAAAACGAACACAGAGCTGAGATGTGTCGAGGTGAAGTGATTTCCATAATCGATGTCAGCCGGGCACACATGGCCCAGGTCGAAACTGTAAAGATCGATCCATTGATCCTCCTTCAAAGCCTGAAGCATGGTGCCGAAACACTCGTCATTTACCAGGCGGACTGTCTGGCCATCGTGAGTTGTTGGTTGATCGAGTTCCAACGGGATCGGAGAACGCGGTGTATCCACTCCAAACCCCACGTCGGCGATCCACTGTCTCCCCTGAATCGTTATGAGTTCGACCTGATGCCCCCGGCCTGTGGGTGTACCGGTGATGTGAACCCGACCAAGGAGAGCACGGACATCGAAGCCGAAAGCCTTCAGAGCCATCAGGAACAAGCCGTTCAGTTCGAAGCAATAGCCGCCCCGTCGATTGTGCACCAGCTTGCGAAACAGGGCTTCAGACTCCAGGTTGATTCCTCGACCCAATTGGATATCGAAATTCTCGAACGGGATGGTATGGAGCTGGGCATGATGGAAAGCTTTCAGCGTATCAACCGTAGGAGCGATCGCTCCATTTCGTAACAGTGGGGCCGTTGAAGGTACACTGTCATTCCCGACAAGGTGTAGTTGTCTTCGTGGTATGCCATCCTTTCTGTCGACAAGAAAAGGCTTCCCCATCTCTTGGCGACGATACCGCCCCGAAGGCGACCCCGATCAAGAAACCCTACTGTCCAGGGGGTCGATATCTCCGAACAATCTCCCCTGGAATATCGCTGTAGTACAGAGAGTGCCCCCAACCTCAGCGGAAACGGCGTTCCAGCCAGTCGAGCAGGATGCGGTTCAGCTGGTCTGGCTTCTCCTGCTGGGTCCAGTGACCGCACTGCTCGATCATCGCCGTCTCGAGATCCGTCACCAGGGAGGGCATCCCCGCCGCCATCTCCGGTCGCAGCACCGGGTCCCACTCGGCGGTCACCATCAAGCTCGGCACTTCGATCTTCTCGGCCCCGATCTCGGGCGCGGTCTCCCAGTTCCGATCGAAGTTGCGGTACCAGTTTACGCCGCCCGTGAAGCCGGTCTCCTCGAAGGTCGCGATGAAGACCTCGAGCTCCGCATCGGTCATGATCGGCTCTCCGACGGGATCGATCTCTCGGATGCGGCGGAAGGGGTTCATCTCGAACTCGCCGCCGACGGAGAATGCCGCGATCGCCGCAGCCGGATCCACGCCGCCGCGCATCAGCTTCTCGAAGACGGTGCGCGTGGTCGCAGCCAGCACCGGATCCGCCACGCCCGGCTCCTGAAACCAGAGGATGTACATCTTCTCGTCCTGGCCTCCGACCATCTTGCGCATCACCGCCGTGGGGGGCTCGACGGGGCGGTTGGAGTAGGGAGTGTTCACGCCGATTACGCCGGCGGTCCGATCGGGATACAGGATCGGCATCCCCCAGACCACGAACCCGCCCCAGTCGTGTCCGCAGAAGACGGCCTTCTCGATTTCGAGGGCGTCGAGCAGGCCGGCCATGTCACCGCAGAGGTGGTGGATGTCGTAGTCGGCGATCGCCTCGGGCCGATCGCTGGCGCCATAGCCCCTCTGGTCCGGCGCGATGGCCCGGAAGCCCGCCTCGGCAAGGGCGTTGAGCTGGTAACGCCAGGAGTAGGCGAGCTCCGGGAAGCCGTGGCAGAACACCACGGCCGGGCCGCTTCCGGCCTCGTGGACGGAGAGGGTGATCTCCGGGATCTGGGCGCCGTCGCGCGCGGTGCGCGCTGCCAGAGTCACGGGTGTGGCGGGGGGGAAGGCGGTCATGGTCTCTCCTCTGCAGGTGAAAGGCAGTGTAGATTGCTTCCCGGGTGTTTTCCTTCGCCCAGACACCGGCCAAACCCGCAGAGCCAAATGTCTCGGTGGTGTCCTTCGTATAGTTCACACCCCCATCGCCAAGCTTGAATGAGAGTTCCCCCGGCTATGCCGGAGGTAGCCAACAATTGCCAGTCTAATACGCAATACTTCAGAGCGAGTTCGCGCTGCTCCGCCCGCCGCAGCAGGGAGCTGGTGAGAAATGCAGGCTAGGGGGGATGCGCTAGATTTCGAGTCCCATTTTGATTTTCACGCGCCCGTAGCTCAGTTGGATAGAGCGCTAGGTTGCGGACCTGGAGGCCGCACGTTCGAGTCGTGCCGGGCGCGCCAGAAAGCATCGCCCCGTCGAGTAGTTAGCTCGGCGGGGTTTTTCGCTCTGTGCTGACGGGAGCCTCGGGGAGCCCATGGGGAGCCCTCGTCGCGCTGTCCTCAGACCATCCGAACAGCTCTGCGAGGCGTGTTTTCTCCTCTTCGTGAGGCCAGTTCACGGGGTCCAGGAAACTGTCGTAGACCTCCGTCACCATGCGGACAGTCGTATGCCCGACCTCCCCGGCGATTAGCTTTGCGTTCCGGCCGCAGACGAGCGAAGAGGTAATGAACGTCTTCCGGCACGCCTTTTGCGCGTCGCCCTCACGCGGCGAAACCCGCGCCCGCTGGGTCGCGACGACCCATCCGCGTTTTCGCCAGCTCGAGTAGTCGATCGGCCGACCCCTGACACCGGCGAAGACCCTTCCCTCCGGCCGCCCCAGATATGTGCGCTCATGCTGCCGCATTAGCAGATCCGCAAGTGGCGGACGGATCGGGATCGACCATTCCTCCGCCGTTTTCGTTGGCTCTTCGAGGTTATCTTCTCCGCGAACCACTGTGCGCCGGATGTGGATCTGGCCCCCGGTCAGTGACACGTCCGACCAGCACACGCCAGCTACCTCGCCCCAGCGAAGGCCGGTGAGAACCATGAACTCCGTCGGCGGGAAATACATCCCCTCGTGACGGGTGCGTGGAGCGCGAAGAACGTCGAGAAGGACCTCGAGTTCCGAGGCTATGAACGGCCGGAACGAGACGCGCTTCACGCGGCTTGCGCGGATCGCCTTGGTGGACCGCTTCGGCAGCGGGCGGTCCAACGGGCTCTCGGAAATCAGCTCGCGCTCTCGTGCGTCACGCAAGACCAAGCGCAAGACCGCCAGGGTGTTACCCACTGTGCGGTGGCTCTTGCCATCATGCAGCAGCGAATCTCGCAGATCCAGCACCGCAGCACGGTCGATAGCGACCAACGGCACATCGCCGAAGCGTTTGATGAAGCCCTTCACGGCGTATTCGTAGTTCTTGAACGTGTGCTTCCCCACGGCCGGTGGCCGGTAGGAATCCAACCATTCTTCTGACCACTCGGCGAACGTGTGCCCCGCCGTCTTCGGTGCTGGCTCATCAACCCGTGCAGCCTTCGTGTCGACAATGAGGAAGGAGAGATCACCCAGCGCGAAGCGAACATTCAGCTGCCGGATAATCTCATCGGCCAGCGCTTCGTCGTTGCCTGGAACGATCCGGTAGCGCCGCACTCGCCGGCCATCGACGGTTCCCTGACCGACTACGCGCAATCGCCCCCGGTCATCGACCCACTTACGTGCTCGCGCCACGGGCTCCCCTACCAAAGAAACGTGGTTGGGCATCCTACCGGCAACCGTCATCTTCGGGAACCCTCCTCGATCAAGAGGCGGGCGCGATCCTTCAGCTTTCTTGGGGCCGACTCCGTCGCAACTGCTCGATTCTCTTCGAGAAATTGTAGGAGATCCTGGAGTGCAACAGCGACCGATCCGTCTACGCGAATTGCCGGGAGGCGCCCGGCAGCGATCCAACACTGGACCTTTCGCAGCCCGAATCCCGTGGCACTTGCCACCTCCCGGGGGCGCAGCGTGAGCCGGTCTGCGACGTCAACAGGAAGCCCATACCGCGCGGCGAGGCGGCGGAGTTCCTCGAGTTGTGTCGACGCCGTTGTTCGCATTTCTACTCGTTGCTCTGGTTCTCGATGAAGTTTCCCCGCTGAGCATTAACAGCGGACTTGTCGTCCTCCTCGGGCGCTGCCGTGGGGACAGAGCGATTCCTCTTGGGGCAGTCTCTCCGCGCCCCTCGGCCAAGCTCGCGGTGCATCACCGCCAGTTCGTCGATACGAAGGCCGTGCCCGCTCATCGCGGAACCTCCGCGGCAGCGGGGTCGCGCGGCGCCTTGTCGGAGACTCCCAGTGTCGCCGTGGCCTGCATCGGCCGCAGGGCAAGGCGGCCGGTCAGCTCGACCCGAGGCTCGGGGCTGGGCCTACTCACCGTGAGCCTCGGGCCTCTTGGACCTTCCGAAGATCCTCTTGCTCACCGCCCACAGCGGACACCCCCGGACCTCACACCTTCGCGCCTCGGTCCTCTGCCATGCGCAGCACTCGAAGCACTTGAGCTCGGCGGCGGCCCGTTGCCATCAGCAAGCTTCACCCAGTGGTCCCTCCAACGCCGGGGCACGTCCTGGGGAAGGTTGGATAGGGGCTGAAATCCGCTTCTGAGCTCCATCTCGGCGGGTTTTTCGCGGCGAGACGGAACGATCTCCCCGGAAGAGGTGTCAGCCCTGCTCCCCTTGGCCCGAAGATCCGCTGAGGCTCTTTCTTGACGGCCTGCTACAGGAGTCTCAAGCGCGACAGGCTCTTGGCCAGGTTGCGGTTCCCGGAGAGGCATCCTTGCGTCCGTTCGAGGCGCGGAACACCAGGCACCCGGGAGGCAAGCCAAACATATCGCAACGGCGGCTGACATTGCCATGTCCCGGCGACGGCGATGTACAACTTCGACGTTTCTGACACTTTCGACAGTCGGCTCGAATCCGAGGAGGATCGACACTCTGATGAGTAGGATGACATTCGGGTTGGAGTCGAAAAGTCGTAACGCAAGATAAAGGGGTTGGAGGACTCGCTGAGTTCCCCTTGTGGCCATTGGACTTATGGGGTGGAGACCTCTGCGCCTCCTGAGGGTCGACTCCAACTGGATTTCCCGCGATTTCTGGACGCCAAACCGGCTGCGGATCGTGCTCGGCATCTTCAACTTGAGTGCCGCCCTCCTCGGCGCTGCGAGCCTCTTCGACCTGCGTGTGACACAGGCGGCTCCCCGTCCACCTGCCTTCACCGGAGACTCCAATCAGCAGAGCAAGGAGCATGCCGGAACCGTTGCCAGGTGCGCGTCGCGCAAGTGCCTGAGCCACCGAGACTTCCGCCAATTCGCCGCGCTGAGTCGGCTGCCTCTGGCTGCCTCTGTCTCGCCAGTCGCGACCACACGCGCGTTCGATGCACACCGTCGGTCGGCGCGATGCGCAGTGGCTCGCATCTCGAGGGCAGAAATCTGGCCGCCGATCCTGCAAGCCCGCGTGCGGTTCCCTGCCCGGTAAACAGCGCATGCTGTGACTTGGGCGGCGTCTCCGGTGCGACGCATCTGTCCAGAAACCGTGCGCTGCTTCTGCCGCCAATCTGCCGAGGGAGGCCACTCGCTGGTCAGCAGAGCGGGCAGTGATTGCGCAGCCAGCTTGCCGTCAATCGGGTTTCGGGGCGCAGGAGAGAAAAGGAGACAACGCGGGCCAGAGTGGCCCACCCCAATCATGGTGTCCCACCAAATTCTCAATGAATCCGGACGTCTTCAGAAAAGTGTCCCGCTCTTTATCTTGCTGTATCTCCCCTTCGGGAAACCTTCCGCATGACTCCGCCGCCAACGGCCCCGGCGACACGGATTTCCTGTACCCGCTCTGCTCGACGCCGTGCGCCTTGCCGACGCGCGCGACCAGTCGTAGGCTTGCGCAGCCCCCCCGATTTCGGTCCCGGGACCCCCCACGTTGCCCGCCGAACCTCCCGCCATCAGCGATCCGCCGAGGCTCTTGGAGCGCGTTCGTATTGCGGCGCGCCGGCGTCACTACAGCCTCCGCACCGAGCAGTCCTACGTCGCCTGGGTGCGGCGATTCATCCTCTTCCATGACAAGCGCCACCCCAAGGACATGGGTGCAGCGGAGGTCGTGGCCTTCCTCTCGGATCTCGCCGTCCGCGGAAAAGTGGCTGCCAGCACTCAGAACCAGGCGCTGAGTGCGCTGCTATTCCTTTACCGTCACGTCCTCGATCGCGAGCTCGAGGGTCTCGACGCGGCTGTCCGCGCGCGTATCGGCCGCGCGCTACCTGTGGTGCTGACACGGGACGAGGTCCGGACCGTGCTGGGGCACCTGCACGGCACGCGCCGGCTGCAGGCTACGCTGCTCTACGGAGCCGGCCTCCGTCTCATGGAGTGCCTGCGACTACGGGTCAAGGACCTCGATTTCGCGCGCTCGCAGCTCACGATCCGACAGGGCAAGGGCCGTCGCGATCGGATGACGACCCTCCCGCGACGCCTCCGCGAGCCCCTCGAGCAGCACCTGGTGGAGGTCCGCCGTCTCCACCAGCGCGACATCGAGGAGGGCTACGGAGAGGTTCTGCTTCCGTATGCCCTGGACCGGAAGCATCCAACAGCGGCCCGCGAGTGGCTTTGGCAGTGGGTGTTTCCCGCGGCGCGTCGCGCTCGCGACCCGCTTTCGGGCCGGTTCGGCCGCCACCACCAGCACCCCACCGTCCTACAACGGGCAGTCAAGCAGGCCGCTCGGAAGGCGGGAATTCCCAAGCGGGTCACCTGTCATACCTTTCGTCATCATGCCGACTCTTGGATTATGCCGAGACAGTGGCGATGGAGACCTGGACGTCGAGGGCTCGCGGCGGTCGCGCTGGAACAGGAGTCGGCATAATCACAGAGCCTCGAGAAAGGCCAACAGGCCGTCGCCGGGGCGATAGCGGCCGGGTTTGACCCCCACCGGGGTGGTCCTCGACAGGGCCTGCTCCTTCACGCGCAGGTCAGCGTGGAGATACATCTGGGTGGTTTCGACGGACTCGTGCCCGAGCCAGAGGGCGATGACCGAGCGATCGACGCCGTGCTGGAGAAGCTCCATCGCGGCGGTGTGACGGAGCACATGCGGGGTGACCCTCTTGCGCTTTGAGGGAAGGACAACGCGGCTGAGCGGCTGCAACGTGCTTGGCGACAAGGCGTTCGACCGCGTCGCGGCTGAGGGGACCACCGCGGAGGCTGGGGAAGAGCGGGTCTTCAGGGAGGCCACGCCGTTCCCTCTGCCACGCCTCGACCATGACCACGGCGTCCTTTCGAAGCGGGGTGCAGCGGTGCTTGCGCCCCTTGCCTTCGCACCGGACGTGGGCCCCGGTTCCGAGGACCACATCCTGGTTGCGGAGGCCGATCAGCTCGGAGACTCTCAGACCCGTCTGGATTGCCACCAGGAGAAGCGTGCGATCTCGTCGTCCCGTCCATGTCGATGTGTCGGGCGCGGCGAGCAACGCGTCGATCTCTGGCCGATCAAGGAACTCGATGGGTCGGCGCTCGTGGCGTTTGCTCGGCATCGCCAGAATGCGCTGGCAGAGGAGTGCATGGGCGGGCTCGCTCAGGGCCACGTAGCGGAAGAAGGAACGGATTGCGGCCAGGCGAGCGTTTCGTGTGCGTGCGGAGTTGCCCCGCTCGGCCTCGAGGTGGTCGAGGAACTCGCCGATGAAGCGCGCGTCGAGGTCTTCGACCCCGAGCTCCGTCGGGGCCTTTCCGAGCTGTTCGGCCGCGAAGCGCAGCAGCAGACGGAAGGTATCGCGGTATCCGGCGATGGTGTGGGGGCTCGCCCGTCGCTGTCGAAGCAGGCGGTCGGTGAAGAAGGCCTGCAGAAGGGCCGGGAGGCTGGCAGCGGTCATGACAGCTCCTCCTGGCATTGCTGCATGAGGCGCTCGGTGGCCAGTTGGAGGAGCTCGGGGACGGCCTCGATGTACCAGTAGGTGTCGTTGACGTGGACGTGCCCCAGATAGGTCGCGAGCTTCGGGATCTCACGTTCCACATCGAGCCCTGTCCGGTACCACTCGATCAGCGTCCGGACGGCGAATCGATGTCTCATGTCATGAAGCCGCGGGCCGTGGCCGTGTCGGTGGCCGCCGACTGTGGGCCGAAGACCGATCTGCTGCGAGACCCTGGCGAAGTTGTATCGCGTGCTCCACTGCGTGATCCGGCGGCCGTGCTCGGAGACGAAGAAGGCCGGTGTCTCGACGCGCCGAAGGATGTCGTCCCTTTGTGCCGCGTAGCCTTCGAGCACTGCACGAGTCGAGGCATGCAGTGGGACGATCCGCGACTTGCCGAACTTGGTGCGCCGGATCGTCAGGATTCCTTCATCGAGGTCTACATCGCTGCGATCGAGCGCAAGGCCTTCACTCATCCGGATCCCTGTCGCGGCCACGAGTCCGAAGTAGGTGGAGTAGGTGAGCGCACGCAGGCCGTTGGCAGAAGGCAGTTGGGCGGCCGCCCGAACGAGCCGTTCGATCTCGTCGTCGCTGTAGATATACGGGGGTTGACGACGGTACCGATGGGGAAGAAGCCCCTCGGGCGGCACCTCCGTACGCGGATCGGTTGCGCTCCACCAACGGGCAAAGCGACGGACCATCGCCACCCACGAGGCCCAGGTCGCAGGTTGCGCCTTGCTCGGCTCGCTCGTCCAGCGCAGGACGAGGTCCGTGGTGATGTACGCAGCGCCCTCGCGGTCCGCGAAGGCGACGAAACGGCGGAGGACGGTCTCCGGCTCCCGGAGTTCGAACCCGAGGCTGCGGCGAAGGGTGAGGTACTGGTCTATCGCTTGTCGGAGCTCGCTCATTGCCCACCTCCACTCCCCGGCCACGGTTGTGCAAGCGAGCGCAGGCCACCGATGTCCACCTTGGCGTAGATCTCGGTCGTGGCCGCTGCCCGGTGGCGCAGAACCTCTCCGATCTCGGCCATCGAGGCCCCGTCACGCAGCATTCCGGTCGCCAGGCTGTGGCGCAGTAGGTGGGCAGCGCCTCCCTTGGCGGGCGCCGTGAGGCCTACCCGCTGCAGGGCTCGACGCACGATCGTGCTGATCGCCTGCGGGCCGGAGAAGCCACGGAGCGGTGCCCTTACGCGGACGAAGACTCGGCGCGTCGAGATGCCGGGACGGTCCCTGCGCAGGTAGGTGGCCAGAGCCTCGCCCACCTCCTGGGGGAGGGGAAGACGATCGTGTTGCTGCCCCTTGCCCCGCACCGCGATCTCGCCGGCTCTCCAGTCGATGTCGTCGAGCTCCAGCGCCACCACTTCGCTGGCCCGGAGGCCGAGTCGGGCCAGCAGCAAGAGGATCGCGTAGTCCCGCCGTCCGATCCCGGTGCGCTGGTCGCAGGAGCTCAGCAGACGTTCGACCTCCTCTGCACCGAGATACCTGGGGACGCTCGACAGCCTCCAGTCGGCCACCGCAGGCACGCAAGCTGCCAAGTCCGTGGCAATCTCCCCCTCCTGCAACAGGAAGCGGAAGAAGGACCGCAACGCCGACACCATCAACTGCGCCCGCTTCGGAGCCATCGAGTGGGCATGGCGCTGGACGAAGCTCGAGATCTCCGGCGGATGAAGTTCCTCGAGACGCAGGGGCTCATTCCGGAAACGGTCGACCAGGAAGCGACGGACGAACGGCCGATAGGCGACTACCGTTGCTCCTGCCAGTCCACGCTCTCGCTTCAAGTAGGCCTCATAGCGACGCGTCAGCTCATCCAGCACGGACTCCTCAGGCCGGTTCTCGGCTGGAGCCACCACCCCTTCCTTCCGCAGGTGGTCGAGAAAGCGACAGTACGTAGCCGCGTCACTGCGGGGCACGCCGCCGCGCCGTCTCCGCCGCTGATGGAGAAATGTCTCTGCGACTTGTTCGTCGAGGTCAGCGACCGAGACCGCTTGTCGCTGCAACCATCGGCCCAGCCCCGCTAGAAACCAAAGCTGCTCCCGAGTCGTCGACCGGGCATAGCCGAGGGCATTGACCCACGCTGCGTACGAGTCGAGGTGCGGTCCCAGAGGACCACGTCGCAGCCGTTGGACGACCTCGGGATCCGAAAAGAAGCGCTCCAGCATGTCTTCTCCTTTCCCGGCTTCGTTGCCAGGCCGGAGAAGACAGCCGGATTATGCCGCGTTCACAATCAGCGAATGGTCGCCGACTGGCGACAATCGACTCGTATAGGCACCGCGGGCCAGAGCATCGGCATAATCCGAGAGTCGGCATGATGCCGGTTATGCCGATATCGGCATAATCGTCACTCCTTCGCTACCCACCTGCTCGAGGACGGCGCAGACATCCGCACCGTCCAGGAGCTGCTCGGCCACCGCGACGTCAAGACGACGATGATCTACACCCACGTCCTCGACCGCGGCCCTCTCGGCGTCTCCAGCCCCGCAGATCGGCTGTAGGCCCGATGCAGCGTTTTCAGCAAGCGAGCCTTCCTGCCAAGCACCCGCAACCCCAACCTCCGTAAGCGCTTCCGCTGCCGGTGCAAGGCACGCCAGCAGTGAAATAGGCTGCGGCCCAGCAGCCAGTCTTCGCGCGCCCGCTTCCCACGTCGACATGGGCTGCAAACCTTCGCAGCAATAAGCCGGACGCACAGCCTGCGAGCCGCCAACCCAGCGAGGCACAGTGCGATCTCGGCTCTCCCCTCTGGGGGCCGAAAAAAAGCTGTCAAGCTCGCAGCGTTTCGGGGTACCCTGGTGCAACCTACTACTAGTTGGGCAGCGCGGGCGGGAGGATCTCCGTCGTTCGTCGACTTGGGGGACAGTGGGTCTATCACCAATCTACTATCAGCGCGGTCTCTTTGCCGTTGCGGTCGCGCTTGGTTTCGGCCTATGGCTCATCCTTCGGGGCATTCGCGGTGACGTCTACCTTTCAAATCGCGGTTTCGCCCTCCCGCGGTCGGTCTTCGTTCTCACGGGCCTCTGCCTTGTTCTTGCATCCGCCGGGTACGTTGCGGTCGGCGTTTCCACTGGTGCCATTTTCGAGATGCCGCTCCTGCGATAGGCGCGCTGCCCAACACCTATCAGGCCCCCGGTTGTCAAGAGGCACACGTCCCTCGTGCGCCCGGTTTGATCGGCTCCCGTGAATGTTCAAGCGAGAGGCCTTGCAGGCTCTCCGTCCCCTGACTTCGTTTCTGTTGCGGCGGCGCGAGATCACCCTGCACCAAACACCTATTGAGGCTCCGCCGCCGGGTCCGACCGCGGCCCAAGGACTCGGTCGGTCGGCGGTGTGAGAGGGCCTGCCCTCTTGAGAGTGATCACGTAGTTCAATGGCGTTCGGATCACGGTATTTGATGGAGATCGACGCAAGGGTCGTTCAGGGTCGAAGCGCGAGGTCTCGGTAGATTTGGATGGTGTGCCTGAGGGCGCCGACGAGATCGAGGATGTCTAGGGCGACGACCAGGTCGCGATCGTCGAACTCGGGGTGGAAGAGCTTGGGGCTGCGTTGGAGGAGCTCGAGCTCGGGAAGCGCGAGATGGATCGTAACGGTGGTCATCTCGAGTACGGTGTCGAGCGCGATCAGGATGGCGAACTCCGGGGCGTGAGCAAGCTCGGTGGCGGTGGGGAGTGGCCGGGGCGGCCAGGCGCGTCTCATCGGCTCCGTCGTCCCCGTGGCGTGCGTCGAGGCCGATCGCTCTCGGGGGGTGCGAAGAGCTCGAGGTAGAGCTTCTCATCGAGCTGGGTGCACTCGCGCTCGGCGGCGGCGGTGAGCAACTCGCTGGCCATGGTGGTCAGCACGCGGTAGTTGCCGACGGCGTGGTCGCAGAGGGTGTCGACGAGCTCGGGCGTCATTAGCTTCTTGTTGCCTGCGGTCTCGAGCAGGTGCTCGAGGCAGGTGCGGAGCTCGTCGCAGCCGACGTACTCCATCATCAGCCGCGCTCGGATCCGGCTGCCCAGCGGCAGCAGCTCCTCGCGCCTCAGCCGTTCGGTCAGCCGGGCATCACCACCGAGCACGACGGAGAGGATGCTGCGCGAGTCGAAGTGGGTGCTGGCGAGGATGCGCAGCTCGCTGAGCACCTGGGAGGTCATTTCCTGCGCTTCGTCGATCAGGAGGACCGGCCGCACCAGGGTCGAGTCGATGTGGGCGATCCATCGTTCGCGTAGCGCCTTGAACCCGCCCCACCGGTTGTGGGGCTTGAGCTGGACGCCGAACAGCTCGCCCATCTCGCGGTAGAAGTCGGCGACGTTGCTCTGGGGATGGGCCAGAGCACCGACGGTAACCTCGCGGAGCGCTTCGAGCCGCTCGGCCAGGATGCGCAGTACCACGCTCTTCCCGGTCCCGGGGTCGCCGGTGACGAGCGCAAAGCCGCCTTCGCGAACCAGACCCTGCTCGATGCGCCAGCAGAAGCTCTGGACCTTGGGGACGACGCGCAGCGCTTCGGTGGGTAGGTCTGGTGAGAAGGGGTTCCACTTGAGGCCATACAGCGACAGCAGTTTCTTGTTCATGCGGTGTCCTCCGGGTCGGGTTCGGGGAGGTAGGCCGGGGGCTGTCCCGTGGCGGCGTAGTCCTCGATGAGGGTGCGGAGCAGCGGCGGCGTTCCGGCCGTCGCTGTCGGTGCGGCGGGCGTGGAATCGCCGTCTTCCTCGATGTGGCGACGCGCCCCGTCGGCGTTGCGGCTCTTGTCGAGCGGGAAGAGCGAGCACAGAGGAGACCCGGTGTGGGGATCGACGAGCTCGACGCTTCGCAGATCCCACCGCGCGTAGCGAAGGTGGAGGGTCTCGAGCTGTCGGTAGCGGGACGGCACCTCGAAGCGCACGCCTTCGAGGCTCGCGGTGCCGTCGCTCTTGCGCTGTCTTCGGGTCACCTCGTGCCGGAAGGCGCGCCGCAGGGTCTCCGAGTCCGGTGCTTCGCGCCCTACGTTGGGGGCGTCGAGGTAGCGACGAAGCGGCGAGGTCCCCAGCTCACGGTGGGGCCTCCGGTTGTAGTCCCCCTCGACCCAGGCCTGGGTGGCATCGTTGAGTGTCTCGAGAGTCAGCTCGTCCTCGTTCTCGAGCATGGCGAGCAGGCGGTGCTCGACGTTGAGCCAGAAGTGCTCCTGCTTGGCGTTCTGATAGGGCGAATAGGGCAGCGTGGTGACGTGGACGATGCCGAGGCGTTCGAGACCCTGAACGGTCTCGTCGGCCAACATCGCCCCGCCGTTGTCGGTCATCAGCGACCGCGGAAGTCCGCGCTTCTGGATGGCCTGCGAGAGCCCATGGGCGAGGCTCTTGGCAGATTCGCTGCGGTACCACTGGACGTGACAGGCCAGGCGCGAGTGGTCGTCGAGCACGCCCAGCATCTGGGGCCGGATCCAGCGTCCCTCTCGGACCAGGACCTTGCGCGAGGCCTCATGGTAGTCAAGGTGCCAGAGGCTGTGGACGTACTCGGTCTCGTAGCTGCGCACCTCGCGTCGTTCCAGACGTTCCCGGGCGAGAAGCTGCCCGGCGGTCGGATGGCGCGGAAGTCTTTTCCGGCGCGTCAGCCCCTGGCGCTTCATGTAACGCAGGAGCGTGGGGTAGGACGGGAGCGATCCGATCGTGGACTCGCGGAGCACGAGCTGCTCGAGGTTGTCGTAGTGCAGCTGCACGCTCCACGAGGGGTGGTCGTCGTGCTGGCGCTGCACGGCCTTCCGCAAGAGAGGCGAGAGACTGGCCTGTGTGCCGACGTCCTGACGAACGCGGTTGCGAAGCGCGCCGACGGGATCACGCGGTGCAGAGCGGGCCCGATAGTACCACCGCTCGATCGTCGAGACGGCAAAGTGAACCGGCTCACCCGTGATCGGATGACACCAGGTCTGCCGAGCCAGATTCTCGAGGGCGCTTCGCAGCTCGCCGCGCTCGCGAGGCGGTGAGGCCAACAGAGGTCCCACGATGGCAAAGCGAAGACTCGCCCAGGCATCGTGGGATCGCGTCTCGTCTCGCTTCGCCATCGGTGTCCCTCGCCCCGGGTCGGTGTCTTCGTCGAGATCGACCCTACGCAGGCAGGAGATGCGAATCGATGAGCATCTTCTGCGGGCCGCGATCGACCGGCGAAGAGCGCGACGAACGACCGATGGGATCAAAGCGGCGCGAGGAAGCGAAGCAGGGATACGACTCCGCCCCGCTCCCCTTCCGGTGCGAAGCGATCGAGGAGTGCGCCGGGAAGCGCATCGGCCAAGATCGGAGGAGAAAAGCGAGCCCGGTGCTCACGCCAGAACGACGAGGTGGGGAAGTGTTCTTGCCACCACTGCCGCCAGCGGGCGAGTGTGCGCCGATCGACCCCGAGCTCTGCGTGCAGCTCGGCGGCACGGCGAGCCGTGACACCATGGGCCATGGCCGTCACCAGGACGACCACGACACCGAAGTACACGCGGCGACCCAGAAAACGCAACGAAGGCGGGGTTCTGCGACGACGACATCCGTCGCGATCACAACAGAAGCTGAACCTCCGCTCCTGGTCGGGCGAGAGGTCGGCGGGACCACCGCGCGGCTTGCGGGGGTAGTGGGCTTGATGGAGTCGACCGCCGCACGCGCACCCCGGGGTGCGCGTCTGATCGGCGAGATCCCGGTCGAGCGTGTAGAGAAGGTCGAAGAACCTGGTGTCGAACAGCAGGGCATGGCACACTGATGATCTCCTCGTGGTTGTGGTGATCTTGAGGAGATCAGCCCCCTCCAGCGCTTGCGTCAAGCTCTGAGAGGGGGCACCTGCTTGTGGGAGAAACCCTTCGCAGTGGCTGTCCGATCCGGGCCCGTGCTCATCGCGCCAAGGCGACCTCGATCACGTTCCGTGATGGGTTCGGAGTTGCCCCATCGCCGGACTTGATCAGAAACCCCCGCTTGCCCATCGATCTGTGTGATTGCTCTGAGACTCGGACTGCACCGAGACGGGGGAATAAGCAGCATAAGGGGGTCTGCATAGCGTCCGATAACGTACCATCCGTAAAATCCCGCGGGGAGACCAGCGACAGGGGTGAGTCTTCTACCCAAGTAGCGGCCCACCATCGAGAAGACCAACGTCGGTGGCAGCAACGGGGCGACGCCGGGCGAGCTTGGCAAGCTCATCGTTGGTGAGCTGGGCGGGCAGATCATCAAGCAGGCGGCCAAGAAGAAGACGATGGAAGTCATCGAGGAGAAGACCGGCGGGGTCCTCGAGAGCATCGGAGGCGCACTCCGCAAGGAGTAGAGCCAGGGCGAAGGTAGATCAGCTCTCGCGGTCGGAATCCCCGGGGACGCGGCGAGGAGCGTTCGCCAGGCCCAGCTCCGACGCCGCGGTCGGGCTCACCGTGCGCAGGTGGAGATCGCGCTGCGGGAACGGCACGCCGATCCCCGCTTCCGCGAGGGCGCGCTGGACGACGACGCCCAGCTCGCTACGGACCGTAAAGCCGTCGTTGAAGTCGGCGATCCATCCCCGGAGCACGAAGGTGAGGGCGCTGTCGCCGAAACCCAGGAAGAAGGCGCGGGGCGGGGGATTCTCCAGCACGCTCGGATCGTTGTGCGCTACCTCGAGGAGCAGGTCGATCACGCGCTGGGCATCGGTTCCGTACTCGACGCCGACGTTCATCTCGACCCTCCGGTGCCGATCCGAGAGCGTCCAGTTGGTGACCGCTTCCGAGATCAGCTGCCCGTTGGGCACGATGACCTCCGCGCCGTCGAAGGTGTGGATCACGCTGGCCCGGATCCCGATGCGTTTGATTTCTCCCCACAAGTTCTGGCTCATCAGCTGAACCACATCACCTACCTGGACCGGCCTCTCGAAGAGCAGGATCAGACCCGAGACGAAGTTGTTCACCACGTTTTGCAGGCCGAAGCCGATGCCGACCCCGAGACCGCCCGCAACCACCGTGAGCTTGCCGAGCTCGATCCCCGCCGCCGCCAGGGCGACGAGGAAGCCGAAAAGGATCAGCGTGTACCGCACCAGGCTGGAGATGGCGTACGGCACACCTCTCGGCATACGCATTCTCGGGAACACGTCTTCCTCGAGGACGAAGTTCACGGAGCGGGCGAGGGCGAGGGAGAGCCAGGCTACCAGGATGAACACCAGGACATCGCCAAGGGAGATCGAGAGGGCGCCCACCGCGAGCCCGGCGCCCAGCAGGTCAGCGAGAAAGACGCGCAGCCATTCGGCGACACCAAAGACCCTGAGCGTGGCGTAGACCCATGCCGCGACGGCCAGCAGCCCGAGTCCTCTGTCGAGGTAACGCCGGACCTGCACCCGGCGCCCCGAGACCATGCGGAGGAGCCGAAGCGGGCGCAGCACCAGCGCGTAGGCCACCAGGCTCTGGGCCACCTTGAGCATCCCGAAGATCACGAGCGCCGCGTAGGCGCTACGCAGCGTTCCGTTCCCGAGCAGGTCGGAGAGGTTGCTGAGCCCGGCTGCCTCTGCCGCGATCGCCACGGCGAAGAGGAAGAGCGCGACGCGCATCGCCACTCCGACCACTCGGAAGATGGGCTGGCGCAGCATCTCGGGGGAGACCTGGGCGAACCGGCTGGGGCGAGCCAGCCAGAGGAGGAAGCCGAGCGCGAAGAGGAGCTCCAGGAGGAACAGCATGCGCGCCATGGCGGGGGTCTGCATGATGTAGCGGACTTGATCGACCACGAAGAAGACCGGGAGCCCGATCACGAAGGGGTTCATGGCCGGCGGCGCGAGACGGCGGACGATCAGCACGATCGGTACGACGAGGACCATGACCCCGAGGTGCGTGAAGAGGGGCGGTGCCAGGGGGTGGAGCCGAGGCGTGAAGGCGAGTGCGAGCACGAATGCCATCGAGGTGGGGAACTCGAATACGCGCTCGGCTTCGCGCAGGTCGTAGCTCTCCTCGGCGCGGGCCTTCGCGCGCCCCCTGAGCGCGCGCAAACCGAAGGCGAGGGCGATCAGGAGCGCGAGCTGGAAGACCAGCACACTCGCCTGGTCACGCGCGTACTGGGCGACGCTGCGAAGGCGCTCGCCGAACTGCTGCGTCCAGCTCTGTTTCAGCTCCTCGAGGATGGACGCGCGCACACCGGAACTCCAGATCGGCGGGTGACGGGCGGAGAGGAGATTCGTCAGGTTGCCTTGGATCGCGCCCTGCACCTCCTTTAGCGAGCGGTCGAGCGAGGTCTTCGGATCGACGAGCCGGTCCCGAAGCGTCAGGACTTCGTTGCGCCGGGCTACGAGCTGCGCGCGCGCGCCATCGATCTCGCGCCGGGTCGATGCGATGCGGCGCAGGGCGGTAGCGGACGTTTCGGCTCGTCGCGCCTGCTTTTCCGTCTCCTGCCACACCGGAGCGAGCGCTTCGATGCGATCGAGGGCCTCGCGAAGGCTGGTGAGATGGGAGCCGAGCACCGCGTCCGGCTTTTCCAGGCTCTCCAGCAGGCCGGCGAGCTGCAGCTCCATCTCCTGGAGGCGCGCGACGCCGGCTCCTCCGGCGAGGGTGGAGGTGGTGAGCTCGACGAGCGAATCCGTGTCCTCCTTCAGACGCTCGAGCCCGCCGCCGATCTCCTCGAGCGACTGGCGCAGGGCCTCCCCGGGAAGCATGGTCTCGAGCTCCGCGGACACGGCCTCGGCCTGCTCCTGCACGTCCTCCAGCGGGATCGCCTGGATCTCGGGCGGCTCGAGCGCGGTCTCTTCCGGAGGGGTCTCCTGGGAGAGCGCCGCCGCGGGAATCCACACCGCAGCCATTAGCAGGACCGCGATGCGCGCACGCCGGACGAAGGTGGAGAGACTCATGCCGGATAGCAGCATACCAGGGGCGGCTGGCAAAGGGCCAACCGGGGGCTCAGCGGGCCGATCGGCGCGAGCCCCCTCTCCTCGTATTGATCCTATTCACGGCCTTGCGCGGTTCCCTATTGACCTGATGGCGTGTCTTCGGCTGGGCGCGCTCCTTCTGAATCCGCTGCGGGCGCTTGGGCTGCATCTGGCGTGGCTCCGGGGCGCGCGGAGCGGGCCGGGCCTGCTGCCGCGGCTGCGGTCGCTTGTCGGTGCGGTGCTGCAGTGCGGGTTGTCGCATCGTCTCGCCGCGGAGCTGCGGTGAGCGGGTTCGCACCGCCGGCTTGGCTCGTGCAATGTGCGTCGGGCGCACGCGCTCGGCGGGCTGCCGCCGCTCGACGCGTTGGGGCTTCGGTCGGTCCAGCCGCCGCTCTGCGTTCGCCACGCGCTTGGCGGGCTGCCGCCGTTCGACGTGTTGGCGCTTCGGTCGGTCCAGCTGCCGCTCTGCCATCGCCACGCGCTGCGGCCGGACGCGGCGGGCGAATCCGCCACCGGTAGCGCGCGGCTTCCTCTCCGCGAGCTTCCCCGGGCGTCTCTCGCCCCGCTCGTGCTTCGGTCGCTCCGCATCGCGGCGGAACCGGGAAACGGCGTGGACGGCTGCGTGGTGGTGACGCACGCCGTGGCGGTCGTGGCGGTAGCCATGGTGGCGGGGACCGTGGTGGCGGTCGTAGTGATGGACCACGTGGTGCGTCACGCGCGGATAGTGGTGGTGGTGGATGGGCCGGTGGAAGAACCAGCCCCAGAAGCCGCCGTGGGGCACGCCGAAGGAGACGACCAGCCGCGGACCGAAGTAGAAGCTGCCGAAGGCCCAGTGGCTCCGCGGGTACCAGTAGTACCAGGGCGAGTAATAGGCGTAGCTCACGTCGTACCACCACGGGTATCCCACCCAGTAGGAGTAGGGGCGCACGTAGACCTGGGTCTGGTGGACGACAGTCGGCTGGTAGGCGGAGTAGCCGGTCTCCTGCTGGTAGGCGATCGTCGCTGCCTCGACCTCGCCTGCGAGCTCGGGGTTGTCTTCGACACCCTGGGCGAATGCCCGCGCCTCCTCGGCGCTTCGTTCCTGTGCCTCGTAGCGCACGGCGGCGAGCCACGCGATCACGGCCTCGGGCTCCCGCTCGTAGGCGTCGCCCAGCAGGACCGCCAGCGTCGCGTTCTCCGCCAGGAGCGCCAGCAGCTCGGGGGTCGCGACCAGCGCGCGGAACGCCTCGCGCTTCGCCTCGGGAAGATGCGCGATCCGCGCCTCGAGCCAGGACGACTCATCGCGCAGCAACGCATCGATCCGTGCCAGCACCTTCCAGTGGCTGCTCCCCGCGGCGAGCGCAGCGGCGCGTGTCTCCTCGGGGTATGGCGCCGAGATCGTTTCCAGCTGGTAGCCGCTCTTCGGTCCTCCCTCGACGATCCCGGCGATCAGCTCGGGGTAGCGAGTGATTTCGAAGAGCTGCTCCTGCACCTCGCGCGGGTAGGGCGATAGGAGCTGGCGGAAGCGCTCGCGAGAGCGCTCCTGCTGAAACACCACGTTGGAGAGCACGTCCGCCTCGGTCACGGCCTGGAGCGCGTGGTGCGTGGTCGCCTCGTCGTAGAGGGCCAGCGCCTCGACCGCAGCCTGGTCGGCCTCGTCGAGGGCGCCGATCGGTGTGGCCGGCGCGGCCGCGGCGGTGAGGAGGAGTGCGGCCAGTGCGAGTACGGCGGTGCGCATGGTTCGGCCCTCCGGCTTGAGCGCCTCCTGGCGCCATGAGTATAGGACGCGCCCGGGCTCTGCCGCATTCACGCGGCTTCCCGAAGGGGGGGCTTCTCGGAAAAGGTGAGCAATTTCGGGGGTGGCAGCCCGCTACTCCCCGGCTTCGATGCGACCGCGCTCAGCCCCTGGTTCGACCCCGCGGCAGCGCGAGCGCCAGAATGCCGAAGAGAGCAGCCAGAACCAGACGGGGATCGCCGAGCCAGGCAGTCGCACCTCTCAGCTCCTGAACGAGACGCCTCGGTCGCGAGCTTCCGTAGCCTGGGTTTCTCGTCCCCGCGGGGAGCGCCGGGTGAGGAGAGGTCTAGGGGCAGCTAAGCACCCCTTCCCTCACTTTCCCTGACACGAAGGCCCCTTTTCAGACCACTTATGTCGTATAGCGACAGCTCTCTTGGGGAGGCTTGTGCCCCCGGGGGCTCCGTGGAGGTGACGATGCGCATCTACAGGCCGCTGTACCTCGATTCTGTCGGCGCTCGCCGTGTTGCTGATCGCCGCGGGCGCCCAGGCGATCTCGGTGCTCCCGATGAACGGCACCGTCACCAACTTCGACGTGGACAGTCAGCAGCTCGCGTTCGAGTGGGACCAGAGCTCGAACTTCGACATCGATGACGAGCCAGTTGGTGCTGCTCCAGAACGATAATCCCCGGGGCCGGTATCGTCTATGAGTTCGTGATCCCGAACTTCTACGACCCGCTGCCGAAGAAGACCATCGACATCATCATGACGGGTTCGAACCCGTGCGCGAGCGGGGATGAGCTCGCGAGCGTGCTCGACATCATCGGCTCGGACTCGCCCTACGAAAGCCCCGGCCCGTCTGTGCCGGTGTTTGCCAGCTTGGTCAGCAGAGACGCCCAAGCGGAGCTCGTGATCGAGGCCTGGGAGATGTTCCCGAATCCCGACTGGGAGGTCGTGAAGATCTTCGCCCCGTCGGCCTTCGAGCTCGAAAGCATCCAGATCGTCGACGCAGTCGATCCCCGAGCCGGCGACCGCCGCGCTGCTGGTCGCTGGCCTGTTCGGGCTCGGCCTGGCGGGTCGGCGCCGGGACTGAATCCGGGTCCGAGCGACGATCACTGCACTCTCGGCGGCTGCCGCAGCGAGCTGGTGAGAAACCCGGGCTACTCCGGCGGCTGAGGGTTCAGGACCGGGTCGATGCCGACGCGGCGCGCCAGGTCGGAGGTGAACAGACCTTCCGGATCGAGCCGCCGCTTGATCGTCAGCAGGTCCTGGTAGCGTGGATAGACGCGGTAGAACTGCTCGGGCGTCAGGACCTGGTCCTTGGCGAGGTGCACCTTGCCGCCCCGCCGGACCGTCGCATCGATCAGGCGATCGACGGCCTCGCGGCTGGCGGCCTCGTGGCGCTTCTTCGGGTGGAACTCGAAGTTGAGGCTGTAGCCGTCGTCGGAGAACGAGATCAGGCATTCGTCCGCTTTGTGCGCCCGCAGGATGGTCGTGACCGGCGGGCAGGGCGATGACTGGCAGATCCCGAGCAGCTCGACGATCGCCTCGCGGGCGCTGGAGCGCGGGAAGGTGAGCTGGACGGTGTATCCGTGCGGGCCGCAGACGAGGTGGGCCGGCGGCACGGTGAAGCTGGCCTCGAAGTTGAATCTGAGGAAGAGCTCGGTGACCGAGGAACGTCCCGCCCACGACATCAACCGGGACATGGTGTAGTAGAGCTGGTTGAACGAATACATCATGGGCCGCTGGGCCTGCAGCATGAGCGACAGGACGGGGCCGAATCTCTCGTGAAGCGCGAGGCCGAGTCGGCGGTGCTTGTCGAGGCGCTGGTAGCCCGCCTCGAGGATCTCCCGGCGTTCTGATTCGGTGTCGTGGCGCTCGATCCACTTTGCAGTGTGGATCACGGAGCGTCCGGTTCGGCGGCCACGGGCATAGGCGTCCACCCACACGACGGCCGCGTCGCGGGATTTCTCGACCTCGGCCATCGTCTCGAGCAGCGCGTCGACGTTGGGCACCGGGATGCGGTTGACCTCGACGAAGGGGGATGGGATGGGCCGGAGCTGGAGCGTCGCGTCCACGATGACGCCGAGCAGACCGATGCCTCCCACGACGGCCTTGAAGAGCTCGTGCGACCGGTCGATCTCGATCGTCTCGCCGTTGGCGAGCAGGAGGGTGAGGCGGACGATCTGGTGGGCGAAGCTGCCGTTGTGCCAGGCTTCCTTGCCGTTCACGTTGGCGCAGATCGCGCCGGCGACACTGGAGTGCGATTCGGTCGGGCTGGCGGGGAGAGTCAGCAGGCGGTGGTGGACCGCCTGGAAGATCTCGACGAGTCGCGTGCCGGCCTCGACGGTGATCTGCATGCTCTTCTCGTCGAACCCGAGGATCCGGTTCATGGTGCTCATGTCGAGGAGGGCGTGGCCGTCGTTGAGCGCGAGGTCCCCGTAGCCGCGGCCGGCGCCCCGCGCGCAGATGGTCATGTCGTGCTGCCGGCAGTAGTCCAGAGCCTCGCGGCACTGCTCGATCGTCTTGGGGCGGGCGACGAGGGAGCGCGTTCGGGTGGAGCCCACCAGGGAGGTCAGCTCTTCCCATCGCATGAAGCTCGGAGGTGTCCGGGTCTTCAGCTTGCATCCTGACCTCCAGCGGGCACACAGCCTCGACTCAGGATACCGAGTGCGGCTCGAGCTGTGCCGGTCAATCGGATCATCCATGTGAAGGTGTAGCGATTCTCACGCGATATGATGGAGGATCCGATAGGCACCAAGCGTGAATTTTAGATGGGGTAGATAGTTGAATGATTAATGTCAGTTATATTATACTATAATCGAATTGACACGATACATAATTGATGGCAAACTGGGAGCATGCTCGACCGCCATCTGGCTCCAGCTCTACGCTCCGCCGCCGCGAGGAACTCGGTGGTGACCCTGACCGGGCCCCGTCAGTCCGGGAAGACGACCTTGGTACGCAAGCTCTTCCCGGATCACCGCTATCTCTCTCTCGAGGCGCCGGACGTGCGGGCGCGCGCGATCGAGGATCCGCGCGGGTTCCTCGCGCAGGGCGAGCAGCTGATCTTGGACGAGATTCAGCGAGCTCCCGAGCTGCTCTCCTACATCCAGGTTCTCGTCGACCAGAATGATCGCCCG
The DNA here is from genome assembly GCA_963722885.1 of uncultured delta proteobacterium. Classification (GTDB taxonomy): domain Bacteria; phylum Myxococcota_A; class UBA9160; order UBA9160; family UBA6930; genus CAVXZE01. Next base: position 111,669 of record CAVROS010000025.1, on the reverse strand, counting down.
GGCCGCTTCATCTTGACCGGCTCCCAGAACCTTCTCCTGATGGAGTCGGTTTCCCAGACGCTTGCCGGGCGCACCGCACTTCTTCGGCTCCATCCCTTCTCGCTCTCCGAGCTCCGGCAACGCCAGCCGCTCGATCCCCGGTATCTGGATCGAACCGAGGCCGGCGGACCGCCGCCACGGGATCGCTGGCAGACGCTCATCGACGGATTCTATCCGCGCATCCACGACAAGGGTGTGCCAGCCAGGGAGTGGCTGGCGGACTACTTTCGTACTTATGTCGAGCGAGACCTTCGCGAGGTCATGCTGATCTCCGATCTTCGGGCCTTCGAGAGCTTCGTGCGGCTGGCTGCTGCGCGTACCTCACAAGAGCTGAACCTCGCCGCCCTTGGCGACGATGTCGGGATTACTCAGCAGACCGCGAGGCGCTGGCTGAGCGCACTCGAGATCGGTTTTCTCGCCACGACGCTCCCCCCCCATCATGCGAATTATCGCAAGCGCTTGCGCAGGCGCGCGCGCCTGCATTTCCTCGACACCGGTCTCGTCTGCTATCTGCTCGATATTCGAGACGCGGAGGTGCTGGAGCGCCACCCGCTTCGCGGGGCCATCTTCGAATCGTTTGTCGTATCGGAGCTGATCAAGAGCTTCGCCGCTGAGCGCGGCGAGGCCCCCCTCTACTTCTGGCGGGATGCCACGGGACACGAGATCGACGTTCTGATCGACCTGGGGGAGCGAGTGATCCCCGTCGAGGTGAAATCAGGGGAGACCGTCGCGCCCGACGCAGTCGACACCCTCGCATGGTGGACGTCGATACCCTCCAATCCCAACCGGGGAGGAGTCCTGGTCCACGGCGGAGCCGAGAGCTTCGAGTTCAAGGGCTTCCGGGTGCTCCCCTGGTTTCTGCACTGAGTCTGCCACCGCCTGTCGACCGCATTTCACACCAGCTCACGGCTGCGGCCGCCATGTCCGCGCTTCTCACCCGCCTCCGCTCGGCTCGGGAGCGGCCGCTAGCAGGGTCTCCAGGGATTCACCCCCCTCGAACCGAGGCGTGAGCCTTCCGCCGTAGTGCAGGTGCCGGATCCGGCCCTCGGCGTCGCGCAGGAACCTGCCCCGAGAGCCGGCGTCCTGGGGCTCGTCGAGATCGAAGATGCAGTCCCGGTCGTAGAATCCGAGCCGGGTGGGGGGTGGTGTCTCCTCCATCAGCTCCGAGCCCGGGATGCCCTTGCGCCTCAGTACCAGGTGGTCTTCCTCGTCGCTCGACCTGCAGGAGCCCGAACGCATATGCCCCGGTGTATTCGTCGAGCTGCTCCGAGGAAAGTCGGAGTGCCCTCAGAGCATCGTCCTTGACGCCGAGGAGATGGTCGAAGGTCCACCGCTCGATGTCTCCGCAGAGGAGCCCACCGCTGCTCGCATTGGTGAAGATCGAGATGGCGAAGCCGCGCTCGGGGGCCAGCGTGAACGCGGACATCTGCCCGTTCATGCCGCCGCTGTGGCCGACCGTTCGCAACCCGCCGACACTGCCGAGCAGCCACGGGAGGCCGACGGCATCTTGCGCACGCCGATGGCGGGTGCGTGGACGGACTGCATGTCGGCCATCGTCTCGGCGGAGAGCAGCCGCTCGCCCTCGGAAGTCGTGCCATCGCCCAGGTGGAAGCGGGCGTAGCGCAGCTGATCGACGACGTCCGAGATGATGCCGCCGGTCGGGTGCTCGCTGCGGCTGATCCCCCAGGGCCGCGCAACGGTCGGCTCACCGCCCCGCACGATGTGCCCCACCGCAGTCCGCTCGGTGATCACATCCTCGGGGAAGTAGGTGGTGTGATTCAAACCGATGGGCTCCAGCACCAGAGAGCGAACCGCGTCTTCGTAGCTCTGACCCGTCAGCACTTCGAGCAACCGGCCGGCCACGCAGAAGCCCGCGTTGTTGTAGGAGAAGATCTCTCCCGGCGCGGTCAGAATCGGCGGGCGGTCCATCGCATCGACCAGGCGCGCCAGTGAGTCGTCCCCCCGGCCTCGGAGAGGAACGGCGAGGAAGTAGTCGCCGAGCCAGCCGCCGGTATGCGTCAACAGGTGGCGCGGGGTGACGCGGCCGGCGTAGTCAGGGTTCGCCAGCTTGAACTCCGGCAGATAGCTCACCAGCTGCGCATCCAGATCGAGCTTCCCCGCTTCGCGCTGGCGCATCAGCGCCGTCCCGGTGAAGGTCTTGGTGCGCGATCCGACCTGGAAGAGCGTCGTGGCGTCCACTTCCAGCGGGTGCTCCACGCTGGTCACGCCGCGTGCAACGATCAGCTCTTCCTTTCCGTGGACGATCCCGATGACCGCGCCGGGCACGTGCCGACGCGCCATCCGCTCCTCCAGGTAGGTGGTCAGCTCCAGTCCGGCATCACTCAGATTCATGGCTTCCCCTCCAGCCGATCTCCCTATTCGCCTGCACTGTAGGCCTTGCTGGTGCGGTCGGCTCACCCCAATTCGAAGAGTGGAAGAAGATCGTATCACCTGGACTCGGGCGCTACCCTCGCTAGCGCGCTGTGTAGCGGAACGATGGCTGAGATTCATTCGACTTTCTGCCGGCTTTGCGAAGCCCTCTGCGGACTTACGGTTACGGTCGAGGGCAATCGCGTGGTCGAGATTCGGCCGGACAAGGAACATGTCGTGAGCCGCGGCTACGCCTGTGCCAAGAGCGTTCGCTTCGGAGAAATTCATCACTCCGAGGATCGTCTGCAGTACCCACTCAAGCGGGCCGCCGATGGGTTCCATCGGATCTCATGGGAGCAAGCGCTCGCAGAGATCGGGGAGAAGCTGCGATCCCTGCGAAGCCAGGTCGGCCCTGACTCGATCGCGACGTACATGGGAAGCGCGGCGGGCCTCTCCTTTCTGCAACCCTTCTTCGTCGCTGGCCTCCTGCAGGGCGTCGGAAGTCGTGCCAGCTACCAGGTGGCATCCTTGGATTGCAGCAACAAGTTCGTCGTCGCGGAGCACATGTATGGGTCTCCCCTCCTGCAGCCCTATCCAGACGTGGACCATACCGAGTGCCTGCTTCTTGTCGGGGCGAATCCCGTCGTCTCTGGAATGCCGTTCATCAATCTCCCTCGTCCGCTCGAGCGGCTCAAGGCGATCGAGAAGCGGGGAGGTCGGGTCTTCTTCATCAACCCGCGGCTGACGGAGACGGCGCGCGCCGTGGGCGAACATGTCCCTGTCCGTCCCGACACCGATGTCTTCTTCCTGCTCTCCTTTCTGAACGAGCTCGTCGCTACCGATGGGGTGGACCGGGAACGCCTCGGACGCTTCATGACGGGCTACGAAGAGCTCGTGAGCATGGCGCGACCCTTCACCGCCGAACGAACGGCTGAAGTCACGCGGATCGCGCCGGAGAAGCTGCGAGAGATGGTTGCGGTCTATCGCCGCGCTGCGGGCGCAGCCTTGTACAGCGCAACGGGAGTGAGTCAGGGAACGAAGGGATCACTGGCCTTCTGGATACAGGAGGCGATCAACGCGGTTTCCGGAAACCTCGATCGGCGAGGTGGAACCCTCGTCGGCGAGGGCATCCCTCTCTTTCCTCGTGTCGCAAGGAAGGCCGGGTTCGCCATCCGGGGAGATCGGTCACGAGTGGGCGATTTTCGTTCGGTCGTCGACAGCTTCCCGAGTGGCACCCTCGCCGATGAGATCTTGACTCCGGGAGAGAGACAGGTTCGGGCGCTGGTCGTCGTGGGTGGAAACCCGCTGCTGTCCTGTCCGAATACGGCACGCCTCGAGAAGGCCTTCGGAGAGCTCGAGCTCCTGGTCACGATCGACATCTTTCGCAACGAGACGGGCAATCTCGCTCACTATGTGTTGCCTGGCCTCTCGTTTCTGCAGCGCCCCGATCTTCCGTTCCTGTTTCCGAGCGTTCTTCGGCTCCAGCCAGTTCCCTACATTCAGTACACGGACAGGGTCGTAGAGCCTGACGGCGAGCAGCGCGACGAGTGCCAGATCCTTTTGGATCTGGCCCGTGCTGCGGGGGTATCCACCTTTGGCCTGAGGCCGGTCCAGTGGCTGCTCCAGGGCAGCCGTTCTCGGCGTGTCTTCGAAGTCGGTCCCGAGCGTCTCTTCGATCTGGTGGCGCTAGCGCTTGGCCTGGGAGGTGTGCGTTCCCTGCGCCGCCATCCGCACGGCAGACTTCTCACGGAAAACCAACCGGGGAGCTTCCTGGGAAAGAGAGTTCTGACGGACCATCACAGGATCGATCTCGCACCCGGTTGCCTGCTCGATGCAGCCAGGAAGCTCGAAGCCGATTTCGAGCTGGAGCTCCAGAGGAAAGACGCGTTCAAACTCATCACCAAACGCGAGCACCTGAGTCTCAATTCGTGGATGCACAACACCGAGTTCTTCACGAAGGGAAGGCGACGCACCAACTATCTCTACATACATCCGCGAGATGCCCAGCGCCTGGGTCTCGAGAACCTCGAGCTGGCTCAGGTTTCCTCGAGCACGGGCAGCGTCTTCGTTCCTGTGGTCAGAACAGACGAGCTGATGCCCGGGGTGGTCGCGCTTCCGCACGGCTGGGGGCACCAGAAGGCAACGGGCCTTGGCATCGCCAGGAAGACCAGAGGCGTGAACGCGAACCTGCTGACCGCCGACGGACCCGAGAACCTGGAGCGCCTCTCTGGAATGGCGCATCAGACGGGCATGATCGTCGAGGTGCGGAGAGCCGACCGGGAAGTGGAGTCAGTGGAATGACGGGCCAGATGATGCCGTTCCGGCTTCTCAATCAGGGAGGGGAATGGCGTCGAATTCGAAGCCGACGCCGGGGGTGCCACGGCCGGGGTCGGCGAGCTCGACGCGGGACGCGTCGATGCGCTCGGTTTCGAGGATGACGCGCTGGACGGCGCGGGCGCGGTCGCGGGCCAGCTCGTCGTAGCGCTCGTCCGGGACCTCCACCTGGGCCAGGTAGCGGCGCAGATGGACCTGGTCCTCATCGGAGAGGGAGAGCGGCTCACCCTTGGCGCGCTTCTTCAGAGCGCCCTTGATGCGGCCGCGCTCCAGGAGACCGGCGCCCTCACCTTCGGGCAGCTCGGGAAGATCGCCGCCGGCCGCGACTTGATCGGCGAGCTCCGCCTCCGCCAGGAAGAGACGGTCCTCGTCGCCGGCCAGTCCGGTGAGCTTCACGGCGAGTCCCGGCCGCGATTCCAGGAGATTCATCAGGTCGGCCACCTTCGCCTCCGCGCCCTCGCCGGGCTGCACTGCTCCCGGGAGCGCGTGCATTGGCTCGAAGTCGACGCCGCCTCCACTGAAGACGCCCCCCAGCGCCTTCAGGGGGATCGTCGCCGCGCCCACCAGCGCCTGGCGCAGCGCGCCCATGATGATCTCCATCAGGTTCGACCCCCGCCTTGCCCTCTTCGAACGCGACGGTGACGGGGATGGCGATGTCGCCGTCGGGTGAGCGCAGCACGGAGAGGATCAGATCCACCGGCATGTCGAGCTTCTCGACGAAGCTCTTCGAGCCTTCGGAGTCGAGGCGCAGGTGGTGGAGCGTGACGTCGCTGTCGATGTTCCACTGGGCGTCCTTGGCCTGGATGTCCGCGCCGAGACTGAGCGAGCCACGCGCCACCTCGACGCCAGCGGCGGCCGCGTACGGGTTGACGGGCGGAAGGTCCATGCGCTTCACGTCGAGGCGCAGAGCGCCGTCCGTGGCGCCCACCTTGCCGTCCACGTCCAGGCGCGCACCGCCGGGGAGCTTGGCGTCCACCACGACCTTCTCTGCGCTCGGCGCCATGGCGTCGATACCCTGCGCGGTCACTTCGAGGCCCTCGATGACGCCCCGATAAGGCGGCTCCACCGCGTTGTCATTGAAGCGAACGTCGCCCCCGCGGAGCTCGAAGCGCTCGATGGTGACCTCGGGCTTCGGGCCGGCGGGCGCCGGCTCTTCGGGTGGCGCCTCCTCCTCGGCAGCGGCTTCTTTCTCTTCCGCAGAGGCGTCCTCTTCGGGCTGCTGCCCGGCGAGGAGCTCCTGGAGCGCCGGGCTCGGCTGCGTGTAGAGGATGGACGGCCCGGTCAAACCCACCTTGGCGAGCGCGATACGCGGCGGTGTCGTCGCGGCCGCATCGCCCATGGGAATCGCGACCTCGCGGAGATCCGCGTCGAAGGACTTCCAGGCGAAGTGGATCTCCTCGCCCGACGGATCGGAGACCTCCACGTCGGAGACCTGGACGGTGCCGCTGGCGCGGACTCCCGGGCTCTCCCCCGAGCCCTCGATCACGCCGAGCCGAGCCAGCACCTTCAGGTCTCCTGCGGCCCGGCACGACTTGAACCAATTGGCCGCACTCGGGCAGCGCGATCAGCGTGAGCAGCGGAACGGGGATGTTCTGCCACTTCACCGTCCCGTCGAAGAAGGGGGGGATGGCCCCGGCCGTCCCTTCGATGTCGAGGCTGCCCGTCCTCCACCTCGAGCCCCACCTCGAACGGGAAGGTGGCGCCCGGGTCGAGGGTCACGTCGTCCGCCTTCAGGCGCAGCGCCAGATGCAGGGTCCGCTCGCCGACCAGCAGACTGAAGGCGGCGCGCTTGATGTCGAGGTCGTCGACGCGAAAGGCCCTTCGCGCCGTTTCAGCCGGTGTCTCGGCCTCGGCGCCCTCCGCACCGGCGGGCTCTTCGGGGGCTGCCGGCGAGTGCCCGCCGGTCGGGTCGAGGGCGAACTCTGCGCTTCACCCGGATCGCAGGCTGGGTGACCGCGAGCCCCCCCAGCCCGAACGAGGTGCCGTGCACGCGGACCTCCTGGAGGTCCAGCTCCTGCAGGTCGAAGGCGGCGAGCTCCTCCCCATCCAGCTTGTCGAGGATCTGGAACTCCACGCCGCGGATGCCGAGGCGGTCCACCACCATCGGCCAGCCCGGCTCTTCCGTCCGCCTCTTGCTCGGCGTCGGCTGCCGGCTCGGTTTCCGGAACCGGTTCCGGCTCGGGCTCGTCCTGCTTCCCGGGCGGTCCGGGGCCCTGGCCCAGCGGGTCGATCCGCCCGTCGCCGAGCCGCTCCAGCTTCACGCGCGGCCGCTTCAGGTCGATCTCCGTGACGTGGAGCATTCCCTTGAAGAGATCGAGCCACGCGAAATCCAGGTACGCCTGATCCAGGGCCAGCAGCGCGGTGTCCGGGTCGGGTGTCTGGCCGTCGGGCGGCGGGTCGTCACCCTGGGCCACGGTCAGGCCTTCGACGGCGATGGCCCCTTTGAAGAACCAGAGGTCGACGTTCTCCAGGTGGGCGGCGAGGCCGGCCTGGCGCATGGCGCCCCAGCCGACCGCCCACGGGATCACGTAGGGGAGCGCCACGCGAACTACGACCGCCACGCCCACCAGTGCGGCGAGGACGATCCAGATCTTGCGGATGCGGCGGGGGGATCCGCCGCCGGTGCCGGGGGATTCGGTCGCATCGCTCTGTTCGACTAGCCCGATTCTCCATCGGCCTAGCCGCCGGGCTCGGCCGGGACATCGGCTCAGTCCTCGACCACCCCCTTGGGCGCCCGCTGCTTCATGAAGCCGAACATGTAGCCAGCCACCCGGCGCATCTGGATCTCCTCGGCGCCTTCCGTGATCCGGTAGCGCCGGTGGTGCCGATAGATGTGCTCGAAGGGCTTGTGGCGCGAGTAGCCCAGCCCGCCGTGCACCTGCATGGCGCGGTCCGCGGCGTCGCAGCAGAGCCTGTTCGCCCAGTAGTTGCACATGGAAACCTTGTCGGAGACCGAGAAGGCGCCGTAGGTATCCATCATCCATGCGGTCTTGTGGATCAGCGCGCGCACCATCTCGCACTGCGTCTGCAGCTCGACGAGCGGGAACTGGATCGCCTGGTTGATGGCCAGCGGCTTGCCGAAGGGCGCGCGCACCTTCGCGTACGCGACCGACTCGTCGATGCAGAACTGCGCAGCGCCCAGGCTCGAGGCCGCCTGGCGGATGCGGTTCTCGTTGAAGAAGTGCTGCACGACTTGGAGCCCCCGCCCTTCATCGCCGAAGATCGCGTCGTCGCCGACCCGTACGTCGGTGAACGACACGCGGCCGTGATCGGTCGGCATGTTGAAGGTCCAGAGCATCTCCTCGATCTTCACGCCGGGGGCATCCATCGGCACCAGGAACGCGGTGATTCCCCTTCCGTCTCCCGCCTTGCCAGAGGTCCGGGCGAAGACCAGGTTGTAGGGAGCCTTGTGGATGCCGGTGTTCCAGGTCTTCTCGCCGTCGATCCGCCAGCCGTCGCCGTCGCGCACGGCGCTCGTCTCCATGTGCGTGGCGTCCGAGCCGTGGGCGGACTCGGTGATTGCGAACGCGAAGCCCTTGCGGCCCTCGAGCAGGGCGTCGATCCACTCGGCCTTCTGGGCGTCGGAGCCGTAGTCGAGGACCAGCAGCAGTCCGACGTTGTTGCCGACGATCGAATGCTCGTTCTGCAGATCGTTGTGCAACCCGAGCCCCCTGGCGGCGAGGTGCTCCCGGATGATCGCCATGCCGAGATTGCTTCCACCCTGGCCGCCGTACTCCTTGGGATAGGGGTAGCGGTAGTGGCCGGCCGCGTCGGCGCGGCGCCTCGCCTCGGCGAGCAGATCCTCCCAATCCTGATTGGGAAGCCCTTCCCGATCCCAGTCGGTGCGCGCGTTCTCGCGCCGGTGATCGAAGAAGCGAATGTTGTCGTCGGCCTGCTCGAGGGGCTTGATCTCCCGCTCGATGAAGTCGTCGAGCTGCTTCAGGTAGTCGGCCAGCTCGGTCGGGATTTCGAAGTCCATCGCATCTCCTCTGACGGCGTCTTCTGGCAAGGTGACCCCGCGAACCAAACCCCGGCAGTGGAGATCGCGATCAACCGCTGGCTGCGGCCTCGATGTCGAGCTTGATCCAGTCGTCGCCCGAGATCGCCTTGATTCCCGCTCGCTCGCCGTGTTCGCCTTCCCAGATGGCCACGCCGAAGCCGGTGCTCTGACCGGGCTCGAGCTGAGCCGGGTTGTCGGGGCTCTCTACCTTGAGCGCCCGCGTGATGACCACCTGCCAGCGCCCGTTCTTGTAGACACCGTTTCCTCGCACGGCCTCGTAGTCGATGGTGCGCGAGGTGCCGAGGCCTTCGGCCAGTACGTGGCGCCCGCGGCCGTTCTCGTCGGCGCGCCAGTACCACGCGTTCACCGCCATCCCGACGGCGCCCATCACGGCCATCGGCGCGTACTGAACGGCGGGAATGAGAACTGCGCAGCAGTCGGGAAAGGCCGTGGTGTCGGTGATCTCGCGGTTCTCGGTCGAGTCGTTCCACTCCAGGCGGAAGGCGATCTGCTCTCCGTCGTGAACCGCGGCCACCTGCACGACTTCCACGGCGCCGATCTTCTTCTCCGCCCACATGGCCTTGATCGCAGCGGTGGGCTGCATGTCGAGCGGGGTTCCCTTGAGCTTGACGGTTTCGACCTCGCCGGCTTGCCAGGGCGCAGCGTCGGGATCGAGGATCGCGTCGACCTCGAAGCGGGGGATGTAACGAACCTGCATGGTCGTTTCTCCTATATCGCAGCTATTCCTTCGGCAGCGTGTTGATGTAGGCGATCACGTCGAGGATGGACTGATCGTCCTTGAGCATGAGCTTCTGGATGACGCCCATCTGGCGGCCAAAGATGTCTTCCGCGTGCGTGCCTCGGACGCCCGTGTCGAAGTTGCGGATCTGCCGCTCGAGGTACCAATCGGGGATTCCGGCGACGCGGGGAGCGCTCAGCACCTCGATCCCCTTGCCGTCGTCGCCGTGGCAGGCGGCGCAGATGGCGTAGGTTTCCTTCCCCTTGGCGACGTTACCGCCCTGGATGGTCTCGGGGAGGATTTCCGGCTTGAGGGTGTCGAAGTAGGCGATGACGTCCACGATGTCCTGGTCGGTGGGGAGCGTCAGCGCCATCGGCCGCATCACGGCGCCGAAGGTATCTTCCGGCTTCGTGCCGCGGATTCCCGCCTTGAAGTTCTGAAGCTGGCGCTGTTCGTACCAGGGATTCTGGCCCGCGATTCGTGGGGCGCCGATTTCCTTGCTGCCCGATCCGGTTGGCATGTGGCAGGCCTCGCAGACCACGAATTTGGTCTTTCCGTTCTCCAGGTTCGGTTCCGCGAAGGTCATCGGCGTCGCGATCAACAACGCGAGGCCGCTCAGCATCATCGAGATCAGAAGTCGGCTCATTTCCTGGTGCCCCCTGTTTTTGCCGAGTATTGCCAAAAAAACCAATGTTCTCCGAGTGTTACCAAAAGGCCGCCGGCCGGCCACGATCCGTGCTTTCAGACTCCGGGAGGCGTCTCCCCATCGACCCGATCGCATCGGCTGGACTTCTTGTTTTTCGGGGACTTACGCCGCTGAAGCGCGAATTCGATCCCCGCGTCTGCCCGCTGATTATGTATGGGACAGGTAGTCGGTTCGCCCACCGTCGGCGAGGAGGAGCTGTCCGGTCATGAAGCTCGATCTCTCAGAGCCCAGGAACTCGACGAGGTGGGCGATCTCCTCCGCCTCACCGACCCCCCGTCCCAGCACCGACCGCTGATTCAAAGCGTCGGTTACCCCGGCGATCCCCTCCGGAGTCAGATGCCCTGTCGTCATCTCCGTCTCGATGAATCCGGGCAGCACTGCGTTGACCGTGATGCCGTTTGGTCCCAGCTCGAACGCCAGTCTCCTGGTCAAAGCGAGGACCGCGGCCTTGGTGGTGGCGTAGAAGGTGGTGCCGGGCAGCGCCGTTCCGATCCGGCGTTCGAAGAACGTTGATCACCCGGCCCCACCCGAGATCGATCATGCCGGGCGCGAAGACGGCCGCGCAGTAGAGCACTCCCTTGACGTTGGTGCGCCACATGGCGTCGAAATCTTCTTCCCGGTGATCGAGCAGCCGGCCGGAGCGCATGATCCCGGCGTTGTTGACCAGGATGTCCACGGTTCCGAGGCCTTCTCGAATGCGGTTCAGCATGGCGTCGACGGCTGCCTTCTCGGACACGTCCGCCTGCAGGGCCAGCGCACGGCCACCTCCCGCTTCGATCCGGCTGACGACCTCGTCGGCCGCGTTCTGGTTCTGGTTGTAGTTGACGGCGACCGCGGCCCCGGCTTCGGCCAGTCGCAGGCAGATGGCGCGACCGATGCCGCGTGAGCCACCCGTCACCAGAGCTACGTGACCTTCGAGTTCCGTACGCGTCATGGGTCCTGGTTCTCCTGTTTCCGATCTCGATTCTAGCCACCCTCCGGCGACGAGAGTATCTTCGAGCTTCACCGCGAGGAGAGAGCACGATGACCGCCGAGATCGAGGCGCTGCGCACCCCGGAGGAGCGCTTCGCCGTTCTTCCCAACTTTCCCTACCGGCCCCGCTACATCGAAGACCTGCCGGGATTCGAGGGGCTCCGGCTCCACTACGTGGACGAAGGACCTCCCGACGCCGAGAATGTATTTCTGTGCCTCCACGGCGAGCCCACCTGGGCGTACCTGTTTCGGAAGATGATCCCGATCTTTACGGGAGCGGGATGCCGCGTGGTGGCGCCGGACTTCTTCGGCTTTGGACGCTCGGACAAGCCGGTGTGCGACGAGGTCTACACCTTCGACTTCCATCGCAACACGGCGATGCGCTTGGTGGAACGGCTCGATCTCCAGCGCATCGCCCTGGTATGCCAGGACTGGGGTGGGATCATCGGTCTCACGATTCCCGCGGAGATGCCCGAGCGCTTCGCTCGGCTGCTGGTGATGAATACGGCGATTCCGATCGGGAAACCCGTCAGCCCGGGCTTCGCCATGTGGAAGACCTTCGCCGGGACCTTCAGGGACATCCCGGTCGCCGGTCTGCTGGCGCTGACTTCTCCGGGCTCGAACATGTCGCCCGTGGACCTCGCCGCCTATCACGCGCCCTTCCCCGACGAGCGCTACCAGGCCGGTGTGCGCCGCTTCCCCCAGATGGTTCCGGTCGAGCCGGGCATGGCGGGCATCGAGCACGGCGAGCGGGCTCGCGAGTTCCTCGCCAACCGTTGGGAAGGCGAGACATTCATGGCCGTGGGCATGCAGGACGTCGTGCTCGGACCGCCCGTGATGGAAGAGGTGCGTTCGACGATTCGCGGATGCCCGCCGCCCTTCGAAATTCCCGACGCGAACCACTTCGTCCAGGAGTGGGGCGACCAGGTGGCGCGCGCGGCGCTCGAAGCCTTCGGGCTTGCCGCCACCGGCTGATCGCCGGCGCTATGTTCCTTCGAGGAGGAGTGTCCAATGCCCGCCAACGAACGACGCTACTGGGGTTTCGTCCCGCCCGTTGCCGCCGGGGGGATCACCGCCCTGGCCAGGCTGGCGGAGGAAAGGGGTCTCTACGGTCTCTTCGCCGCACAGGTATGGGGGCCGCCCTGGGTTCCCCTCGCCGCTGCCGCCGGCGCGACCCAGCGCATCCAGCTGGCCAGCGGAATCGCGATCGCAGCCGCTCGCAGTCCCTTCGAGACGGCGACCGCCGCGATCGATCTGGATCGCGTCTCGGAGGGCCGCTTCATCCTGGGGCTCGGGAGCAGCGTGGTTGCCGTTACGCGCGGCTTCTTCGGCTCACCCCAGGACAAGCCGATGGCGCATCTGCGCGAGACGGTGGCTGCGGTGCGCCACATCATCCGGGGCGCCCACCGCGGTCTGACTCCGTTCGAGGGCCGCTGGTACAGCGCGGATTTCGCGGGCCTGCAGCCGGGCGAGCCGCCGCTGCGCGAGGAGATCCCGATCTGGATCGCCGGGCTGCGCGGAGCCGCCATCCGCCTTGCTGCCGAGATCTCCGACGGCGTGATGGGCCATCCGATCTGGTCCGTCGACTGGGCGCTGGAACGGGTGCAGACGGACGTCAAGGCGGGCCTGGAGAAGGGGGGCAAGCAGCGCGAGGACGTGCACGTGAATCTCGCGTTCTTCGTCGCCATCAACCCCGACCGGCGCGAGGCGATCGAGGACGCGCGCACCACCGTCGCCTTCTACGCGAGCGCGCGGGAGTACGAGCCCTACTTCGAGGCGCACGGCTTCGGGGAGGAGGTTCGCCGCCTGTACGAGCGGGCCGAGCGAGGCGAGAGCGTCAATACGGCCGAGTTCGTTCCGGACGAGATGGTTCGCACCTTCGCGCTGTGCGGAGACGCCGACGAGGTGCGCGATCAGGTCGAGCGCGCCTGGACCGTCGCCGACTCCATGTGGCTCACACCGCCGGCTTGGGGCATGTCGCTGGAGAAGCTCGCCTTCTACGACCAGACGATCGCCCGCACCTTCTACGAGTGAGGGCACGCCGCTCCGCTGACGGCGAACTGGCTGCTTCGGACTTCCACTGAGGTCCGCCAGCGGGTATGTTTCCGCGCCACGGAGCCTGGCCGGCACTCGGCGATCCGTCGCTTCATGGAGACGTCCGTGTCGATCCCCGAGACGACCCAGCGAAGCGGGCTCCTCTTTGCCGGCCTTTGCGCTCTGAACGGCGCCTTCGTTCCCGCGGTGGCGAAGTTCACTACGGATCGCGCCGATCCCCTCTTCGTTGCGGCGGTGACCACGTTCTTCGCCGGAGTGGCCGCGGCACTGATGCTGGCAGCTCGGGGTGAGCTCTCGCGGCTGGTGCAGCGCGAGACCGCGCCTCTGCTGATCCTGCTCGGCGCCCTCGGTACCACGATCCCCTTCATCCTGTTCTTCGTGGGGACGCGGCGCACCTCCGCCATCGAGGCGGTGCTTTGCCTCCAGACGGAGCCGGTCTACTCGCTGCTCGTGGCCTGGCTGTTCCTGGGCCATCGTCTCACCGTGCGCCGCGTCGGCGCGGCTCTGGTGTTGATGACGGGAATCGCCCTGGCGGTGGGAGTGGGAGGGCTGAGCGACCCACTCGGCGTGACGCTTCTGCTCCTCGCCCCGCTCTCCTGGCAGATCTGCCACCTGTTGACGCTCAAGGGGATGCCGGACGTGGAGCCGTACCTCCTCACCGGCGCTCGCTACGTGTACGGCGGGGCGCTGGTGGCCCTGGCCGCGTGGGTGTTCGGCGGTCCGAATTGGATACCGGCGGCCAACCTGGTCGTGGAGCAGCTTCCGCTCCTCGCGCTACAGGGGATCGGGCTCAGCTACCTGGGCACCATGCTCTGGTACCTGACCATCGCGCGGCTCGATCTCGCCCGGGCCACGGCCATCGTGGTGCCGTCGATCCCCCTGCTCTCCCTGGTGGCGAGCTTCTTCGTGGTCGGCGAGGTGCCGACGCTCCGCCAGGCGGTGGGCATGCTCCTCACCGCGGGAGGCGTCCTCGCGTTCGTGACGGCGCCTCACGCGGTGGAGGAGCGCGAACGCGTGCCCGCCCAGACAGCGCCACTGGCAACGCCCGCGGATCCGAAAACCGGTGGCGACCAGGCCTAGCTCAGCCTACTCGTCGCCGAAGCGGATTCCCTGGGCCAGGGGCAGCTCGCGGCTGTAGTTGATGGTGTTGGTGGCGCGGCGCATGTAGCTCTTCCAGGCGTCCGAGCCAGCCTCTCGGCCGCCGCCGGTGGCCTTCTCGCCGCCGAAGGCGCCACCGATCTCAGCGCCGCTCGGACCGATGTTCACGTTGGCAATGCCGCAATCGCTGCCTTCGGACGACAGGAACGTCTCCGCTTCGCGCAGATCGGTGGTCAGGATGCAGGAAGAGAGACCCTGCTCCACGTCGTTGTGCATGGCGATCGCTTCTTCCAGCCCGCGGTAGCGCATCGCGTAGAGAATCGGGGCGAAGGTCTCTTCCCGGACGATCTGGGTCTGTGACGGCATCTGGACGATGGCGGGCTTCACGTAGTAGGCGTCCGGGTGGATCGCGTCGCGTACGCGCTCGCCGCCGAGAACCTGGCCGCCGTCGCCCCGGGCCTGCTCGAGGGCCGCCTGCATCTGCTCGTAGGCGGCCCGGTCGATCAGGGGGCCGACCAGGGTCTCGGGCTCGAGCGGGTCGCCGACGCGAATCCCCGCGTGCGCCCGCTGCAGTCGGCCCATCAGCTCTGTCGAACACGTCTTCGTGGGCGATCAGGCGGCGCAGCGTGGTGCAGCGCTGGCCGGCTGTTCCCATCGCGCTGAAGAGGATGGCGCGCAGCGCGAGCTCGAGGTCGGCGCTCCCTGTCACGATCATGGCGTTGTTGCCACCCAGCTCCAGCAGACAACGGCCGAAGCGCTCCGCCACGCGCGGAGCGACCTCGCGCCCCATCCGGCAGCTTCCGGTGGCGCTGATCAGCGGCACTCGTGGATCCGTGACCAGAGCGCCTCCCACTTCGCGTCCGCCCAGGAGCAGCTGGGAAAGGTGGTCTGGCGCGTCGCCATGGCGCCGAGCTGCCTCTTCGAAGAGTCGCTGACAGGCCAGCGCGGTCACCGGCGTCTTTTCCGAGGGCTTCCACAGCACCGGATCGCCGCAGACGATGGCGATGGCGAAGTTCCACGACCAGACGGCGACCGGAAAGTTGAAGGCGCTGATCACGCCCACCGGGCCGAGCGGATGCCAGGTCTCCAGCATTCTGTGCCCGGGTCGCTCCGAGGCGATGGTCCGTCCGTAGAGCTGGCGCGACAGGCCTACGGCGAAGTCGCAGATGTCGATCATCTCCTGGACTTCGCCGAGACCCTCCTCGCGAATCTTGCCGGACTCGATGGTCACCAGCTCGCCCAGCGGGTCCTTGTGCTCGCGTAGCACCTGGCCGAACCGCCGGATCAGCTCGCCGCGCCTGGGAGCGGGCACGGATCGCCAGCTGGCAAACGCCTCCTGGGCTCGGCCCACCGCCGCGGCGGTCTTGCCTCACGCCGCTGCAGGTAACGGATCCGATCGCGCTGCCGTCGATCGGGCTCACGACCTCCAGGTCGCCTTCGCTGACGCTTCGCTCTTCTACTCCCAGCTTCTCGCGCAGCGCGCCGATGTCCATCTTCGGCTCCCTACTGGTAGTGCTTGCCGAAACGGTTCTCGAGGAAGTCCGCGAGTGACACGTCCTCCTGCTTCACGAAGCCCTTCCTCGGCAGCTTTCCCTTGCACTGCAGATCGACGACCGCGCAGAGCGCGGCAGCGGTGGTGATCTGGATCGCCGCCAGATCGAGACGACCGACCCTTCCGTGGTAGACCTTCTTGGAGTAGCTCTCCTGAACCAGCTTTTCTCCTCTGCCGCCGCTCACGGTGATGAAGATCAGCACCACGTCCTGGGTCGTCACCGGAACCGCATGCTCGAGGACATCGCGGAAGAGCTCGCGTCGTTTTCCGAGCCGCAGGTCGTTGCAGAGGAACTTGATGAGTTCGCAGTGTCCGGGGTAGCGGATCGTCTTGTAGTTGAGATTGTCGACCCTGCTCTTCAGCGTCTCACAGAGCGTGCCGAGCCCGCCAGAGGTGTTGAAGGCTTCGTAGGTCACGCCATCGAGCGAGAACTGCTCGTATCCCTCGAGCGGAAGGACCTCGCGCAGCTCGCCGTCGTAGATCGCCTGGCACGGATTGCAGTACTCGTTGATCAGCCCCGCCGTGCTCCAGGTGAGGTTGTACTTGAGCGCGTTGGACGGGAAGAGGGGGAGGGCGCCGACACGCATGCGGACGCGGCGGAGCGAATCGAAGCGCTTCACCAGCTCGTAGGCGGCGATGGAGACGAAGCCCGGCGCCAGCCCGCACTGGGGCATGAATGCGGTGTCGGCGCCGTCCGCGATCTCGCGAATCTGGCGCGCCGTCTCCACGTCTTCCGTCAGGTCGAAGTAGTGGACCGAGAGGTCGCGCGCGGCCTTCGCGATTGGCACGCTCAAGTCGAAGGGACAGGCGCTCACCACGACGTCCATGCCGCTCATCGCCTCCCTGAGTGAGCGGTCGTCAGCGAGATCCATCCGCTTCGTGTAGACCTGCTCCGCCAGGTCGTTCAGCCGGGAATCGTCGATGTCGGCCACCGTGACGTGATAGTCACCGGAGGCGGAGAGGAGGTCGGCGATGGCGACGCCGATGTTGCCCGCACCGAGCAGGAGTACCCTGATCATGCGGGGCAGTGTAGCTCAGCCGTTTCCGAGCCCTGCAACCGCTCCTATAATCCGGCTCATCTCCGCTCTGCATCGAGTCGATGCGCCGCTCTGGCAGCGATGGGAGCTTCCGATGGGATTGGCATTCATCGAAGGAAACGAGGCAATCGCGCGGGGAGCAACGCGCGCCAGCTGCGGCTTCTTCGCCAGCTACCCGATCACACCCGCCTCCTCGATCCTGGATCACATGCTTCGGCTGCTGCCCGAATCGGGGGGCATCGCCATCCAGGCCGAGGACGAGATTGCCTCGATGGGGTTCTGCATCGGCGCCGCCATGGCCGGGCGGAAGGTGCTCACCTCCACCAGCGGTCCGGGAATGAGCCTCTACAGCGAGAACGTCGGCCTGGCCATCATCGGGGAGACGCCGATGGTCATCGTCGATGTTCAGCGGCAGGGCCCCGCCACCGGGTCGGCTACCCAGGGCGCCGAAGGCGACATCCAGTTCACCCGCTGGGGAACCTCGGGAGGTTTGCCGGTCATTGCGCTCAGCCCGGCGAGTGTCGGAGAGGCGTACCAGCTCACCTACCTGGCCTTCAACTTTGCCGAGAAGTACCGCACACCCGTCTTTCTCCTCAGCAACAAGGAGATCGGGATGACGAAGGAGTCGGTGGATCTCGAGGCGATCGAGCTACCGCCGCTCCTCGAGCGCAAGCGGGTGCCCCCGGGCCAGAGCCGGTACCTGCCCCATTTTTTCGACAGGCCCGAAGAGGTTCCGGCGATTTCGGATTTCGGCGGTGCACACGTGGCGAGGTACACGACTTCCACGCACGACAAGAGCGGCTATCTGACCACGAAGCCCGAGCTCATCCAGGAGATGGTCGACCACTACGCGGCGAAGATCGAGAACGCCGTCGATGAGATCGCCCTGGTCAAGGAGGACTTCGAGGAGGGAGCGGACACCCTGGTCGTCAGCTACGGCATCGTCTCGAGATCTGCGGCGGTGGCGATCGGGGAGGCCCGCTCTCGGGGCCGGAAGATCTCCTCCCTGGTGCTGCAGACGCTCTGGCCGGTGCCGGAGAAGAGGATCGCATCGGCGATGGCGGGGGTGAAGAAGGTCGTCGTCCCCGAGATGAACATGGGGCAATACCTCGTCGAGATCGAACGGTTGGCGGCGCCCGAGGTGGAGGTGGTGGGCGTCTGCAAGATGGACACCACCCTGGTCTCTCCAGCCGAGATCCTGGAGCGAGGGGGCCTCTTGTGAGCGCGACCCGATACACGACCTACATGACCGATCAGATCGGGCCGCTGCCCTACTGCCCCGGCTGCGGTCACGAGCCCCTGGTCAAGGCTCTGGACAAGGCGCTGGTGAAGCTCCAACCCGACCCGAAGGACGTGGTGATCGTCACCGACATCGGATGCATCGGACTCTCCGACAGGTATTTCACCACCAGCGCCTTCCACGGTCTTCACGGCCGCTCGATCACCTATGCCTGCGGTCTCAAGCTGGCGCGGCCCGAGCTGACCGTGATCGCGCTCAAGGGTGACGGCGGCTGCGGCATCGGCGGCACGCATCTTCTCAATGTGGCTCGGCGCAACATCGGCATCACTCTCATCGTCGCCAACAACTTCAACTACGGTATGACCGGGGGGCAGCACTCGGTGACGACGCCGACCGACGGCGTCACCTCCACCACTCCCTGGGGCAACATCGAAGGACCGATGGATCTCTGCGGGGTCGCGGCGGCCGCGGGGGCGGCCTGGGTCTACCGTGCCACCGCCTTCGACGGAGACCTGTCCGATACCATCGCCACCGCCATCGAGCAGCCCGGCTTTGCGATGATCGACGTCTGGGAGCTCTGCACGGCCTACTACATGCCGCGCAACCAGCTCAAGAAGAGTGACATTCTCGGCCTGCTTGGCCAGCACGGTCTCGCGCTCGGTCTTCAGGTGAACCGGCCGCGCCCCGAATACAGCGCCCGCTACCACGCGGCCTGTCAGACGGATGGGCGCGCCATCAGAGCCAGGCCTCCCATCGAGCCCTCCCATTCCAGCGCGCTTGCGAGACAGACGGGCATCGTCATTGCGGGCAGCGCCGGACAGAAGATCCGGTCGACGGCGACTCTGTTCGCGGAGGCATCGATCTTCGCCGGCCTCAGCGCCACCCAGAAGGACGACTACCCGATCACGGTGCAGACCGGCCACTCCGTCTCGGAGATCATCGTCAGCCCGGAACGGATCGACTACACCGGCATCGATTCCCCGGACTTCTTCGTGGTGCTCTCGGCGGACGGCCTGACGCGGGTCCGGGCCAGGATCGAGGCGCTCTCCACGAGCTGCATCCTCTACGCAGAGGAGAGCTTGGAGCTCCCGGCGACGAAGGCGCGGGTTCGCCGGTTTCCCTTCGCCGAGCTGGGCAAACGGGTTGGAAAGCCCTACCTGGCGACGGCGGCCCTGGCGGCGTTGCTCGAGGAGAGCGGGATCTTTCCGCGAGAGGCCTTCGCCACGGCAATCGAGTCGTTCCAGCGTGGAAAGATCGCCGAGCTCAACCTGAAGGCTGCGAGCGCGGGTGCGGAGCTGGTGGGCGGTCAGCCGCCGAAGTCGTAGCGGACGCCGAGGCCCCCGTAGAGATTCCGGCCCGGGGCTGGCTCGAAGTAGCGGTCGCGGGTGGCGTTGATCCGCACGTTGCCGTTGTACTCCCGGTCGAAGAGATTGTTCACTCCGGCGAAGGGCGTGATCGCGAAGCGCCCCAGCCGGAAGCGGTGGCCGACGCGCAGGTTGGAGAGCCAGTAGGCGCCGTCGCGGACCGTGTTGGCGTCGTCGGCGAAGAAGTCGTCCACGTAGAGGACATCCCAGGCGGCGAAGAATCCCGACCGGTGGCGGTAGCTGATCTCTCCGAAGAGCTGGTTGCGCGGAATGCCCGGGATTTCGTTGCCGTCGAAGACCCCGGCCGGCGTCTCGTAGCGGTCGTAGGTGAAGTCCGAGAAGGTGTAGGCGAGCTCGGCGACCAGACCGGGGAGCGGCTCCACCCCGAGACTCGCCTCCAGGCCGTTGCGGGTCGAGCGACCGGCGTTGCGGAAGAAGCTGCGCTCAGGCTGATCCGGCTGCTCGAAGGGTACCAGCTCGTCGTCTACCTCGACCCGGAACAGCGCCAGGTCGTAGCGCAGGCGCCCCGGCACGAGTCCCTTCAGGCCGACCTCATAGTTGATGGCTGTTTGGGAGTCGAGATCGGGGTTGAAGCCGCCGGTGCCGAAGGGGTTGGCCAGCTCGGTGGTCGTCGGCGTCTCGAAGGAGGTGGACACGTTGGCGTAGACATTCAGCTCCGGAATCGGGCTCCAGACCAGCGCGACCGCCGGGCTCAGCTGGTCGAAGTAGATGCGATCCGACTGATCTCCATCGGCAGGGAAGTGGTCGTCCACCTGGAAGACGACGCGGTCGTATCGCAGGCCGCCGCTCAGCTCCAGGTTCCAGGGCAGCTGGCCGCGAGTCTGTGCATAGGCGCCGTAGGCCGTGACGTCCTCGTCCTGGTCGAGGGCAAGCGCCCCACGGCTCCCGAAGAGGTTGTCGAAACGCCGGCGGTCGTCGCGCTGGGCGTCGACGTCGAGACCGGCGATGAGCCAGGTGCGGTTGCCGAGCACGATGTCGGTGTAGGTGTACTGCAGGCCGCCCCCCGCGAAGAAGCGGTCGAACTCGACCGAGCCCCCCTCGACGAAGGGAAGGCGGTTCTCGAAGTCCCGCAGGACATAGTAGTTGCGGGCGCTGATCTCGTGCTTCTCGCCGAAAGAGCGGCGGTAGACGAGGCCCAGCTTCTGCTGGTCCAGCTCCTCCCCCGCGTCGAAGAGGAGGTTGCGCGGGCTCGCCTGGCGGCGGTCCCGGTGTACCTGCTCGCGGGTGAGTCCGCCGGGGTCGTCTGCCTTCGGCGAATCGACGGCGTTCAAGATCACGGAAAGATCCGAGCTGTCGTCGATCGCCCACGAGAAGCGCGTATTGAGAACCGAGCTGCGCGTCCCGCTGTGGTCGCGGTAGCCGTCGAGCCGGAGGTGCGAGAGGCTGGCGACGGACCCGAGCGCCTTCGTCCGTCCCCCGGCTTTCAGCTGGTACCTCTGGAAGCCGTACGAGCCGAAGGTCGCCCTCCCCTCCAGGAAGGGATCTTCCGGCGCGTCTTCGGTGGCGATATGGATCACGCCGCCGGCCGCCGGACCATAGAGGGACGAGGCCGGCCCGCGCATCACCTCGATGCGTCCGATGCTGCCGGGATCGATGCTGTCCACCTGGGTCTGGCCGTCGGCGAGTGTGGCCGGGATCCCATCTACGTAGACCTTGAGGCCGCGGATCCCAAAGCTCGAGCGGGCGCCGAAGCCCCGGCTCGAGAGGCGCAGATCCTGGGCGAAGTTGAACTGGTTCTGGGAAAAGAGTCCCGGGATCCGGACCAGCGATTCACCGAGGCCGAGCTGCGGGCGGCCACCCTGGATGACGTCTCCCTGGATGACGCCGACGGCTGCCGGTGCCTTGTCGCGGTCCTCGGCGATGCGTCGGGTCGTGACAGTGACGGGGGCGAGGGAGCTTCGGTCGTCTCCCGCCGGCTGCGGGTCGGTGGCTGCGGCCACGGCAGCGAGGCCCAGGATCGGACCGATCCACAGCGCGCTCGCGGCGGACCGGATCACGCCCAGCCATGCGCGCGAAGCGCTCCAGCGGTCCACTCCAGAAGCAAGGGCATCCGTCACCAGGCGACTGCGCTCCTCAGCCGGCGTATCGCAAGACCGCGACGAAGTGACATGTGGTCCCCCCGGCCACGAAAAGGTGCCATACGAAGTGGGTATAACGGACCCGCGGCGCGGCGAAAAAGCCGACGCCCACTGTGTAGACCAGACCGCCCGCCAGGAGCCAGAATAGACCCGACGGCGGAATCGCGGCCATCAGCGGTTTCGCGGCGACGAGGATCAGCCAGCCCATGGCCAGATAGATCCCCGCCGAGAGCTTCGGATGCCCCACGTGGCCCGTAGCCTTGAGTCCGATCCCGATCAGGGCGAGCCCCCAGACGAGAATCACCAGGCTCGAGCCCCAGGGGCCCCGCAGCACACCGAGCGCGAAGGGCGTGTAGGTACCGGCGATGAACAGATAGATCGCCGAGTGATCCAGGATTCGGAAGATCGCCTTGGCCCGGCTCGGGGGCAGCGCGTGATACAGCGTGGAGGTGATGTACAGCAGCACCATGGTTGCCGCGAAGACGGAGGCGCCGATGATCCCGACCGTATCAGCGCGATGGACCGCGTCGATGACGAGAACCGGCGCCGCGATCAGGGCCGCCAGAAGACCCACGCCGTGGCTCACGCTGTTGGCGATCTCCTCGCCCAGGGACTGGGCTCGCTTTCGCTGCTTGCCGCCTCCGCTCACGCCTCTCTCCTCTGTGGTTCCGGGTCCGACCAATGACGGCTGCTTTAGCAACAAACGTGCCGGGGGAATTCGAGCTCGAGCGCCGCGTACGGCTCCGAGACGCGGGTGGAAGGGCTCCGGCTGCAGCAAACGAGCTGCACCGCTGCCTGGTGAGAAATGCGGGCTACGGCAGGGCAAAGGCGACGAGCGCGTCGCCGAGGCGGTTTCCCATCTTCCCGTGGCCACCGGCGGCGATGACGACGTACTGTCTTCGGTCCTCGCCGAGGCGATACGTCATCGGTGTCGCCTGGCCGCCCGCGGGCAGCCGTCCCTTCCAGAGCTCGGCGCCGCTCTCGAGATCGAAGGCCCGCAGGTAGTCGTCCATCGTGGCCCCGATGAAGACGAGCCCCGTCGCCGTGATGATGGGCCCGCCCATGTTGGGCGTGCCCCAGCCCATCGGGATCGGCACCGGCGCGAGGTCGCGCGTGGTCCCCAGCGTCACCTGCCAGCGGATCTTCCCGGTCGAGAGGTCGATCGCGTGCAGCTGGCCCCAGGGCGGCGGGTTGCAGGGGACGCCAAACGGAGAGATCACGGTGTCTCGGATCATCCCATAGGGGGTACCGGCCTGTGGGGAGACCTCCTTCCCGGGATTGGCGCGGCGCGTCTCCGCGAGGTCCGCCTGCGGGATGAGTTTGACGCTGTGGGGGACGCTGCTGGTGTTGAGGACCAGCAGGCCGCTCGACGGCTCGAAGGCCACGCTGCCCCAGTTCGTTCCGCCTGCCGCGCCCGGAAAGAGCAGCGTGCCCTGCAGGCTCGGCGGCGTGAAGATCCCGTCGTAGCGCAGGCTCTGCAGAAGCTCGCGACAGCGGCCGCGGTCCCACGGCGTCAGCCCCCAGGCGTCCTCCGGCGTGAACCGATGCGGGACCAACGGCGGAGGCAGCTTCGGGAAGGGCTGTGTGGGCGAGCTCTGCTCGCCCGGGACGTCGGACTGCGGCACGGGCCGCTCCTCGACGGGGAAGAGCGGCTCGCCCGTCTCCCGGTGCAAGACGAAGACCAGGCCCATCTTCGAGGCCTGGGCGACGGCCGGGATCTCCTCGCCGCCGCGCCGCACCGTGACGAGCGTCGGCTGGGCCGGCACGTCGTAGTCCCAGAGGTCGTGATGCACCAGCTGATAGCCCCAGACCAGCTCGCCGGTGGAGCCCCGCAGCGCGACGACAGAGTTGGCCCAGCGGTTGTCGCCGGTCCGCTCGCCCCCGTAGAAGTCGGGGCTCGCGCTGCCCGTCGGTACGAACACCAGGTCGCGCTCGGGATCGACCGAGAGGATGGACCAGGCGTTCGCACCCCCGCTCTTGCGCCGGGCCTCCGGCGTCCACTCCTGCCAGCGGGAATCTCCTTCTTCGCGCGGAATCGGATCCCAGCCCCAGCGCAGTGCCCCGCTGCGCGCGTCGTAGGCGCGCACGATTCCGGTCGCCTCCTCGACCCACTGGTTGTCCCCGATGGCCGAGCCGACCACGACGAGTTCGCCGATCATGACCGGTGGCGACGTCACGCCGTACTCTCGCCGTGTCGTAGTCCGGGTCGCGGACCCGGGCCACACCGAGTGAGAGGTCGACCTCTCCCGCGGTCCCGAAGTCGGAGCAGGGGCGACCCGTCTCGGCGTCGAGGGCGTGCAGCCGCGCGCCGCGATGCGCGAGGAAGATGCGCCGCCGACACTCGTCGCCCTGCCCTCGCTCGGGATCGAGCCAGGTGGTGACTCCACGCGCCGCGATCTCCGGGTAGGAGGCGGACAGGTCCAGCTCGGGGTCGAAGCTCCAGCGCTCGCGACCCGTCTCGGGGTCGAGCGCGATGACGCGGGAGAAGGCGGTGGGAAAGTAGAGCGTCCCATCGACAACGATCGGTGTGGCCTGGAAGGAGCTCGGTCTGAGGGCCGGTGCGTCCGGTCCCCCCTCGGAGACGTCACCCGTGTGGTAGGTCCAGGCGACCTCCAGGTGGCCGACGTTCTCCGGATCGATCTGCGTCAGCGGGGAGTAGCGCGCCCCGCCGGGTGCGCCTCCATAGACCGGCCAGTCGGCGGTCGGCCCGCCCACGGGAATCTCCGGGGAGCTGCAGCCGGTCAGCAGCAGGAAGGACAGCAGGCTCGATGCTGCGACGCCCCACATGGCCGTAGTGTAGACAACGCCCCGCCCGAAGTTGAAGTACGGCTTGCCGTCTCCGCTCACGCCTCTCTCCTTTGCGGTCGGGATTCGATCGATGACGGCTCCCGCAGCAACAAACGTGCCAGCGCGGCGTGGGCGCGAGCGCCGCCTACGGCTCCGAGACGCCGCAGGAAGGGCTTGGGCTGCAGCAGCGAGGTTGCACTGCCGCAGCAGTGCAACCTCGCTCGAGGACTTCTCGAGATGCGAGAAGACGATCCCGAGTTCAATACCCCTGCACGCTACGCGCCGCGCGGAATTGCTCCCAGCCCGGGGGCTTGGTGTTGAGCTCGCGGTCCACCTGCACGTGGATCACGGCGGGCTTGCCCGATGCCAGCGAGCGATCCAGGGCGGGCTCCAGCTCCTCCATGCGTTCCACCCGCTCTCCGTGGCAGCCGAGGCCCTTCGCCACCACGTCGTAGGAGACGTTCGCCAGCTCGATGCCGCGATTCTCCCAGTCGGCGGCGCTGTAGCCCTGCGCCAGGTAGGCGGTCTTCTCCATGCCCCAGGCCGCGTCCACAGCGACGAGCACCACGATCGGTAGATTCTCGCGGGCCGCGGTCTCGAGCTCCATCACGTTGAAGCCGAAGGCGCCGTCGCCGCTGATCATGCAGACGGGACGGCCGGGCGCCGCGAGCTTGGCGCCCATCGCGAAGGGGAGCCCGGTTCCCAGGTAGCCCATTTTCACCGAGTAGATGAAGCTCGGCGAGGAGAGGATCGGGTGGAAGGCGACGCCGGTGAGGGTGGTGTTGCCACCGTCGAGAACCGTGATCGACTCGGCCGGGAACTTCTGGCGCACCGCCATCACCATCTGCCCCGGGTTGACGCCGGTCGTGCACTCGGTTCCGAGGTACCCGATCCCGGTCTTCATGGTCTCGTTGGTCTTCTCGCGGTAGCTCGCCAGGTCCGGCGGCTCGGCGCGGGGGCCGGTGCGGCTGCGCACCGCCTCGAGCAGCGCTCCGAGCGCCGCCTTGGCGTCGGCCACGATCCCGAGTTCGACCGGGCGGTTCAGGCCGATCGACATCGGATCCGAGTCGATCTGGATGGTGGTCTGCGCGGCGGGATCGCCCCACATCGGCGGTCCGCCCCAGCCGTCGTACTCGCCGAGCCGGCCGCCCACCACCAGCACCACCTCTGCCTCGGCGCGGGCGAGCCCGGCGCCGCCGATGTCGAAGGGGTGGAAGTAATGCGGGTGGTCCTCGGGGATCACGCCGCGGGCGCCGAGGCTTGCGCCCATGCAGGCGCCCAGGTGCTCGCCGAGCGCGAGCAGCTCCTTGGCGCCATCTGCCCAGAGCACGCCCTTGCCGGAGTGCAGATAGATTCGCTTGGCGCCCGCGAGAAGATCGGCCGCGCGCTCGATCGCCGCCGGATCGCCTGCACCCATGTCGGTGACCCGGTAGCGCGCCGCCTCGTGGATCGGGGGGAGGCGGTCCGCGTCGATGTTCTGGAGCAGCAGGTCGTCCGGGATCGCCAGATAGGAGGGGCCGGGTCGCCCGGTCATCGCGGCGCGGAAAGCGGCTCGCATCATCTCGGGGAGCCTTTCCCACATGCGCACGGTCGCCGCGTACTTGGTGATCGGGCGAGCCATGCTCTCCGTGTCCGCCGACTGCCAGGCCCCGCCGCGGTTCGGATCGCTCTTGAGGGGCGACCGCAGCGTGCCGATCGCCACGATCGGATGCCCCTCTCCGTGCGCGCTGACCACGCCGGCCAGCATGTTCCCGGTGCCGCAGGCCGGGTTCCCGATCACCACGCCGGGCTTGCGCGCGATCCGCGAGTAGCCCTCGGCGATGTGCACCGCGGCCTCCTCGTGGTGCGCGTTCACGTAGCGAATCCCGTACTTCTCGGTGTGCACCACGATCGGGATGTGGGCTCCATCGATGATGCCGGTGATGAGCTCGATGCCCTCGGCGGCCAGGCAGCGGACCAGCAACTCGCCAACGGTGATCTCGGACATGGGGGGTCTCCTTGATGGGGTGTCGTGCAGTGGACTCATCATGCTACGGACCGAGGTGGGGGTGCGCCACCCCGGCACCCGGCCCTCCATTGCCGCGAACCTTCGACTCGGGGCCCCTACGATTCGTCCAGGAGCGGCCGGAAGGCGTCGATCACCTGCATGAGGAAGGGCTCGAGCTCGGGCTCGAGATCCACTGGTGAGACGCCGAGCCGAACCACCACCAGATCCAGGGGAGGCACGACGATGATGCGCTGGCCGTTGTAGCCCGAGCAGCGAAAGATCCCCAGGTCGCTGGGGATCAGCCACCAGTGCGCGCCGTAGCCCCGGCCGGTCTCCTCGTCGGTTCCGGTGTAGGTTCGCGCGTAGTCGACCCAGCCCTCGGGCAGCATCCGCCGGCCCGCCCAGATCCCGTCGCGCAGGTAGAGCAGTCCGAAACGGGCGAAGTCCTGGGCGGTGGCGAACACGAAGGAGGAGGCGATCCAGTGACCGGCCTCGTCGAAGCGTGGCTCCGCCGACTTCATGCCGAGCCGATCCCAGAGCTCGCGGCGCAGGAATTCGCTGTAGGCGTCGCCGCGTGCTCCCAGCACACGAGCCACCAGCGCCGAGAGGATGTTCGAGGTGCCGCTCGAGTAGTGGAAGACGGAGCCCGGCTCGTGCTCGAGCGGCAGTGCGGCGGCATAGGCCGCTGTATCCGGCTTGCCCGCGCCGAAGATCATCTCGATCACGTGGGAGACGTGCTCGTCGACGTAGTCCTCGTGGAAGAGAAGGCCGCTCCGCATCTTCAGCAGCTGGTCGATGGTGATGCTTCCACGCGGGTCGCCGGCTGTTCTCCACGCCGGGTCGTCGGCGATTGCCGCGACATCGAGGCGCCCCTCGCGCACCAGGATGCCGATGGTGGCGTGCAGCATGCTCTTCGCCATCGACCATGAGACGTGGGTCGTGGTCGCGTCGAGGCCGTCGGCGTAGCGCTCTCTCACGATCGCGCCTCGGTGCACGATGACCATGGCGTTCGTCGTGCCGAGGCTCTCCGGCTGGGCGAAGGCGTGGTCGAGGCTGCGATCCAGGAGGTCGCGGTCCACCCGGCCGTCGAGCTCCGCCCGGGGCCAGACCTCCGTCGGCCACGGCACGTCGCCGGGCTGCGGCGGAAGAGGGGGGAGCGGGTGTCTGTCGGAGTCGCTGCTCAGGGTCTCTTTCCTCCCCTGGATCCAGGAGCTTGCGTGAGGCTGGTGTAGCGCATTCACGCCCCTTCGCCCTCGCTACGCGACCCGGTGAGAAATGCAGGCTAGCCTCAAGTTGCGCCCCAGGGGGCAAAGACCAGAGGAAATACGTGAACGCGCCGGCCCGTACCGGGACGTTACTGAGTGTGCTTGGCCCGGACGAGATCCGGGCCATCCACGACGCGAGCCTGCGCGTCCTGAGTGAGACCGGGGTCCACATGCCCCTCGCTCCCGAACGGCAGGCCCAGGCCCGCGAGCTGGGCTTGCTCGTCGAGTCCGAGACCCATCGCGTTCGCTTCCCTCCCGCGTTGGTGGCAGAGGCGCTGGATCGCGCGCCGAGCAGCTACATCCTCTGCGCCCGCAATCCAAAGGACGACGTCCTCCTCGACGGGAAGAGGAGCCATCTGGCCTTGGACGGCAGCGCCGTCCAGCTGCTCGACCCGGAGACGGGCGAGCTGCGCCCGTCGAAACGCGCGGATCTGGAGCGCGCCGTGCGCCTGGCCGATGCGCTGGATCCGGTCTCGATTCTCTGCCCCGCGATGAGCGCCGCCGACTGCGCGCCGCACGTGCAGCCGATCATCGAGACCGCAACCCTGCTCACGGGATCGCGCAAGCATGCGCTGGCGATGACCGTGGTCGATCCGGTGAGCGCCGAGACCGCGGTGCAGATGGCCGTGGAAATCGCGGGCGGACCTGACGCGCTCAGGCAGCGGCCGATTCTCTCCGGCTTCCAGTGCAGCATCAGCCCCCTCTCGTACGACGCCAGGTCGCTGCAGGCGGCCTTCGTCTTCGCAGCGGCCGGTGTGCCGACGGGCTTCGTGAACATGGCCATCGCCTGCGCCACCGGGCCCGCGACACTGGCGGGGAGCGTGGTTCTGACCAACGCCGAGCTGCTGGCCGGCATCGCGCTGCTGCAGCTCTTCTATCCCGGGGCCCCGACCTTCTATGGCTCCTGCAGCACGGTCATGGAGCTTCGCAGGGGCGGCGTCACCGGCGGTGGCCCCGAGGACGCATTGTTGCAGGCCGCGTGTATCGAGATGGCTCGCTTCTACCGACTGCCGAGCTGCGTCGGCACCTTCGCCACCGGCGCCAAGACGCTCGATTGGCAGGCTGGCGTCGAGAACGCGCTCTCCGGGGCGGTGAGCCTTCTCGCCGGGGCGGACATCGTCTACGGCGCGGGCCTGCTGCAGGCCGCCAGGGTCTTCTCCTTCGAGCAGCTGCTGATGGACTGTGAGATATTCGAGATGCTTCGGTACCTGACTGCGGGCATCCGGGTCGACGAGGAGAGCCTTGCCGTCGAGGTCATCGAAGCGGTCGGCTCGCGGGGCCACTTCATGGAGCAGGAGCACACCCGCGAGCACATGCGCGAGATCTGGCAACCCGCGCTGTTCGATCGCATGCCCCTCGAAGCATGGAAAGAGGCCGGGCGGCCAACCGCTCTCGCCCGGGCGCGTGAGCGCGCCCGGGAGATCCTGGAGACACACCAGCCGGAGCCGCTGCGCTGCGAGCAGCAGATCCGTGAAATCGTCTCCGCGCGTGCAGGGAGTGAAGGATGAGTTACGTGTACGCGGTCCTCGGTAGCGGGAGGCAGGGCACCGCCGCGGCCTACGACATGGCGCGCTTCGGCGAGGCAAAGCAGGTCGTTCTCGCTGACCTCGATCTGGAAGCTGCCAAGAGGTCGGCCGCGCGCGTCAACCGGTTGCTCGATCGGGAGGTCGCGCACGCCTGTCGCGTGGACGTCACACAGCCGCAACAGCTCGAGACCCTCCTGCGTGAGGTCGACGGGTTCGTGTCGGCGGTCCCCTACTGGAACAACCCGCTGATCACCACCGCCGCGATTCGCGCCAGGGCATCCATGACCGACCTGGGCGGCAACACCGAGCTGGTGCGGCAGCAGCTGCTGCAGAGCCCGCAGGCCGAGGAAGCGGGCATCGCGGTCATCCCCGACTGCGGTCAGGTGCCCGGCATGGGCACCAGCCTGATCACCTACTGCATGAGCAAGCTCGACCGCACGGACGAGATCATGATGTGGGACGGCGGCAACCCGGCGGAGCCGAAGCCCCCCTTCAACTACATCCTCACCTTCAACATCGCCGGGCTGACCAACGAGTACTACGGCGTGGCCCACTTCATCCGCGGCGGCAGGCGCGTGGAGGTGCCGACCTTCCTCGCGGAAGACTACGAAACCATCCAGCTTCCGGATCCCATCGGCGAGATGGAGGCATTCGTCGCCGGTGGCGGGACTTCGACCATGCCCTGGACCTTCGAAGGGAAGCTCGAGACTCTGTGGAACAAGACGTTGCGTTGGCCCGGCCACTTCACCCAGTGGAAGGCCTACATGGACGCGGGCCTGTTGGAGGAGAAGGCGATCGAGGTGGATGGGCTCCGCGTCTCGCCGCGCCAGGTGCTGCACACCCTCCTGGAGCCAAAGATCACGGCGCGCCCGGAGGAGCGCGACTTCGTGGTGGTGCGTGTCGTCGCCAAGGGAACCAAGGATGGCAAGCCCTGTCAGGCGCTGACCGAGCTGATCGACCACTACGATCCGGAGACCGGCTTCACCGCGATGGAGCGTACCACCGGCTGGGACGCCGCCATCAAGGCCATCATGACCGTTCGCGGTGATACCCCGCGCGGTGTGCACCCGGCCGAGGTCGCGGTGCCGCCGGCGCTGTACGTCGAGGAGCTGCGTCGGCGCGGCTTTACGCTGCGAGAGAGCTTTCATGCTCGCTGACCTGATCGACCTGGTCGTTCAGACGCAGCGTGACGCCGGACGTCCCGAGGTCGCTGTTCACCGCCGCGATCGCGCGCTGGTCGGTTCACTGCGAACTCACGCCCGCGAGCCCCGCGCCTTGCTGACGGCGTGGCTCGATGCCCTTCGCCGGACCGAAGCGGATCTCCCCGGACACGCCCTCAGCGCGGTCTACCGCCTCCAGATCGTACTCCTCGTGCTCCTCGGTCTGGCGGTGGGCTGGGGCGCCGCAGCGGCGGTCTACAGCTATGACGGCTCCCGCCCGGTGAACGTCGTCCAGGTCCTGGCGGTCTTCGTCGGAGCGCAGCTGCTCCTGCTGCTGCCCTTGGGGATCGTCATGCTTCCCCAGCGCTTGGACCCGTCTGGTGCCCGGCTTCGTCGCGGTCCAGGAGGCCTTGGCGTGGTTCTCGCCCGGTCAACTGATCCGCCTCCTGACTCGATGGCTCCCGGAGAGGATTCGCCAACCGCTGACCGGCGTCACGCACTCCGGCTCGCCCCAGAGTCGCCAGCTCGGTCGCGTTCAGAAGTGGGCGATCCTCTTCCCCTCCCAGGCGTTCGCGATCGCATTCAACCTCGGAGCGCTGGCCGGCTGCCTCTATCTCATCACCTTCTCCGACCTGGCCTTCGCATGGAGCACCACGCTCGAGCCGAATCCCGAAGCGGGTCCATCGCCTGACCGGGATCCTGTCCTCACCCTGGGCCGCGTTCGTCCCCGATGCGGTGCCGTCGCTCGATCTGATCCGCGAGACGCTCTACTACCGCCAGACGGGTGTTTCGGAGCTCGCGGATCCCGGCCGCTGGGGGCAGTGGTGGCCGTTCCTGGTCGCCAGCATGATCACCTACGGCCTGTTGCCGCGCCTGTTTCTCCTGGCACTGGCGGGTGGTCGGCTCCGTCGCTCTCTTCGCTGCGCCTTTTCCGAAATGCCCGGAGTCACCGTGGTCCTCGATCGTCTGACCTGCGAGCTGGTTTCCACGCAGGCGACTGCACCGGAAGCTTCTGCAAGCGCCACCTCGGCGGACCCGACCCTGGCATCGACCCCCCTCGCTCCCCTCGATGCCGGCGAGCTCAGCGTCGTCAATTGGAGCGGTCTCGACGTCACGGATGAATCCCTCACCCTGCAATGCCAGACCGCCTGGAATCGCCAGATCACCGGCGTTCACCACGCCGGCGGCCGCAGGTCGATCTCCGCCGATGAAGAGACGATCGCCGCCCTCGCCGCTTCACCGGCGTCGGGCGGGATCGCCCTGGTGGTGAAGGCGTGGGAGCCGCCGGTGATGGAGCTGCTCGATTTCATCCGCGAGCTCCGCCAGTCTGTCGGATCGCGCCGCCTGATCATCGTCGCTCCCGCCGGGATCCAGGCCACGGGCCAGCTCACTCCGCCGCAACCGGCCGATCTGGCCCAGTGGGAGAAGCGACTGCGAAGTCTCCAGGACCCGGCTCTCGCCGTCCGTCCCTGGTCGGAAGGAGGAGCTCGATGAGCGTGCCGGCCTTTGCCGTCGTCGGTCATCCCAACAAGGGCAAGTCGAGCATCGTCTCCACCCTGGCCTCGGACGACTCGGTTTCGATCAGCGCCGAGCCGGGCACCACCATCCACTGTCGGCGCTTTCCCATGACCGTCGACGGTGAAGAGCTCTATGCCCTGGTGGATACGCCCGGCTTCCAGCGCGCTCGCCGCGCACTCGATTGGATGCGCCGCCACGAGACCACCGCCGATCGGCATGTGGAAGTCGTGCGTCGGTTCGTCGAGACGCACCGCGAAGAAGACGTCTTCGCCGAAGAATGCGAGCTGCTCCAGCCGATCATCGATGGCGCGGGAATCCTCTACGTGGTCGACGGCTCCGTCCCTTTCGGAGAGGAATACGAGCCGGAGATGGAGATCCTCCGTTGGACCGGCCAGCCCAGCATGGCCCTGATCAATCCGATCGGCACGGCCGACTTCGTCGGACCCTGGAAGGCGGCTCTCGGCCAGTACTTCAAGGTGGTTCGCGTCTTCGATGCGGTGATGGCCGAGTTCGACAAACGGATCGAGCTCCTGCGCGCCTTTGGCCAGCTGCGTGAGGAATGGCGCGAATCACTGGAACGAGCCGTCGCGTCTCTGCAACACGACCGGGAGCGACAGCGCCGTCTCGCCGCCCGCGCCATCGCCGGCGGCCTGGGCAGCATGCTGGGCCTCCAGCTCGAGGAGAAGCTGAGCTCTCGCGACAAGCTCGATGCCCTGCGGTCGGAAATCGAGACCCGCCTTCAAGACGGTCTTCGCTCGCTGGAGCAACGCTGCCGGGACGAGGTCGAAGCGGTCTACAGTCACCGCCGGATCGAGCGCCGTGAGGCGGCGCTGACGCTGCTGGACCAGGACCTCTTCGCGGAGAAGACCTGGCTCGTGTTCGGTCTCCGCAGGAGCGAGCTGATGGCGACTGGCGCCATGGGCGGGGCTGCGACGGGCGCCGTGGTGGATGCCCAGCTCGGCGGCATGTCGTTTCTGCTCGGCGCCGTGGTCGGCGCTGGAGTCGGTGCCGCCCTCGGCTGGTGGACCGCCGATCGCCTGGTCAAGGTCAGAGTCCTCGACGTTCCCCTCGGAGGCAAGAAGCTCGTCGCGGGTCCCACCCGCAACCGGAGCTTCCCCCACGTGGTCTTCAACCGCGCCCGCTACCACCACTACCTGGTCGCTCGCCGCAACCACTCCCTCCGCGGAGAGCTCGCCTTGACCGAGCACCCCGACGAGGTGCTGCCTCCCCTCTCGAAGAATCACCGTTCCGAGCTCGAGAAGCGGTTCGAACGGCTCCGGAAGGAGCCCGAACGCTCCGACATACTGGAAGGCCTGGTCGATACCATCACCGCGATCTTCACCGCGGACGAGAGCGAGCCTCCTACCCGAAGCTCAGCCCGCACTCCGGGCACTCGATCGCGTCCGGCGTGAGCGCGGTGCCACAGGCCGGGCAGTTCTCCTCCTCGCCTTCGGCGAGGGGCGGAGCTTCCTCGGGGAGCAGCCGGGCCGCGATGGTGCCGTCGAGCTCTCGGGCCGGCGGCGCATGCGCGCTCTCGACGTAGAGGCCGAAGAGCTGCGCGCCACCGAAGACGTCGGGGCGCTGACCCTCGGGAGCGTCTTCGGAGGTGGCGGGTTCGACGCGATGGGCGACGCCGCCCTGCTGGAGCGCCCCGGAGAGCGCTCGGATCCACTCGATGGGAGCCACTCGCACGCACTCGAGCTCCGACGCGGGCGGGAACACCTGGAGTTCCTCGTCTTCAGCGGCCAGGGCGTCGGCATCGACCAGGTCGACGTCGCAGTCGATGCAGCGCGTGGCGACCTGCGTGTACTCCGAGCGGCAGACGGGGCAGAACCTGTAGATCGTCAACCTCGACCGTCCCAGCAGTAGGTGCAGACCCTGTCCTTGGGCATATCGAGTGCTTCGACCATGTCGGGAAGGGTCTGATACTGGAGGGTCGTGAGATTGAGGCGGTTGCGGATCCGTTCCACCATCGCGCAGTACCCGTCCGAGGTATGGTCGGCGTACTCTTCCAGGGGAACTTCTTCCTGATGGCCGACGAGCTCGCTGATCGACCGCCGGCCCGCCAGGTCGAGCTCCGACTTGGATCTCGAGAAGTTCAGGAACCGGCATCCGCGGATCAGCGGCGGGCATGCGGGGCGCATGTGGACTTCCCTGGCACCGTAGTCGAAGAGACGCTGGATGGTGTCGGCCAGCTGGGTGCCGCGGACGATGGAATCCTCGCAGAAGAGCAGCTTTCTCCCATGAATGAGTTCACGGATCGGGATCAGCTTCATGCGGGCGACCAGGTCGCGCACGTCCTGGCTCTGCGGCATGAAGCTCCGCGGCCAGGTGGGTGTGTACTTGACGAAGGGTCTCAGGTACGGGAGCTGAGATTGATTGGCATACCCGATCGCATGGGCCGTTCCCGAATCGGGGATGCCGGCCACGCAGTCGACTTCCACGTCGTCGTTCCTGGCCAGGGCCGCGCCACAGCGGTTGCGGACCTCCTCCACGTTCTGGCCCTCGTAGGTCGAAGAGGGATACCCGAAGTAGATCCACAGAAAGGAGCAGATGCGCAGCTCATCGCCGGCCGGGGCTTTCAGCTCGATCCCGTCGGGCGTGATCAGGACGATCTCGCCCGGGCCGAGCTCGTACTTGAAT
This sequence comes from uncultured delta proteobacterium, assembly GCA_963722885.1. Lineage (GTDB taxonomy): Bacteria > Myxococcota_A > UBA9160 > UBA9160 > UBA6930 > CAVXZE01. The sequence goes on along the minus strand of CAVROS010000025.1, from coordinate 77,178 downwards.
CGGTAGCCCAGGTTCGGAAAGGCGCTGGTCTCGACCGTCACGCAGTAGGCGCCGTCCTTCTCGCCGATGATGAGCGGCGTCCGGCCCAGACGATCCCTGCCCGCGTAGATCCCCTCCTCGGTCAAGAGCAGGAGCGAGCAGGAGCCATCGATCACCTCCTGAGCACGGCGGATTCCCTCCACGATCGACTCACCGGAGTCGATGATCGAGGCGGTGACCTCGGTCGGGTTGAAACCCTCTCCCGTCGTCTCCGCAAAGTGGGCGGTGCGCTTCTCGAAGGCTCCCTCCACGATTTCGCTGATGTTGTTGATCCGGCCCACTGTGACGATGGCGTAGCTGCCGAGATGGGAGCCGATGATCAGGGGCTGGTCCTCGGTATCGCTGATGCACCCGATCCCCATGTGGCCCTGCATCTTGGCGATGTCGTCGTCGAACTTGGACCGAAACTGGGCGTTCTCGATGTTGTGGATGAAGCGGCTGAAATCCTTCCCACTCCGCACCGCCAATCCACCGCGCCGGGTTCCGAGATGGGAGTGAAAATCGGTCCCGTAGAAGAGATCGAGGACGCAATCTTCCTTCGAGACGACGCCAAATACACCCCCCATCGCAGAGCTCCTCCGTGTCGAGTCAGACCAGGCTTCAATTCCTGGATCTGTCTTTTACAGGTGAATCCAGGACCATTCAAGAGAAGAACCGCACAGAAGGCGGAATACCGGGCGCTCCCCGGTTCCGAAGCCGGCTGGCCTCGGTCACGGCTTCCCTTCTTCTTCCGCCTTCGCGTCGGTGCCGCCCCGTCCGGCCGTGCGGGGAAGCCCATCCCGGATCGCCTCGTCGAGGTCGCTGACTCCGTCACCGTCGCTGTCCGGAAGCAGGCGAGAGGTTCCGAAGTTCGCCTCCGTGATGGCGAGCTGGTCCCAGGACGGGGAGTAGTCGGGGAGGCCGTCGCCGTCCTTGTCGGCGAATTCGCGGACCTTCCCCCAGACGCCAGTCGGCTCGTGGTAGCGCTGGTCTGGGATGTTCCGAAGCACCCAAGCTTGCCAGTCCGCGTCCCGCCCGTTGGCGAGCTTGAAGAACCCACCGTTGTGCACGTGCGGAAACGCCTCGTGGCCGCTGTTCCGGAAGATCGAGGCCAGTGTGTGGAGAAGCTCGTGCTGCAAGATGGAGCTCAGGCGTTCTGGGCTCCAGGCCATTGGAATCGCCAGATAGGCGGCCTTGCCGAGGATGCGGTCCACCCCGTACGAGGCACCGCCGAACCGGCTCCCGTGGCCCTGGCGGTTCTCGAAGGCGTAGAAGACCGCGACGACGTCGTAGCTGTCGGGCGCGTATCCGAGGTCCTCGAGGTCCTTCTCCACACTGTTGACGCCATCGAGAGCCCCGCCGCTGAGCCAGTATCGTCGGGGTTCGACCTCCCGGAACTGATCCTCGGCCAGGTACCGCCCGATCACCACGCGGTCCACCGCCAGGTGAAGTCTCATCCGGCTGCCTCGCCAGAAGCTGTCCACCGCTTGGTCTACCGCCTCCCAGACCTGCGCATCCTTCTCGGTCCCGGCGAGATCGGCGAAGGTGTGGGGGTAGACCACGACCAGGATCCGAAGGCTCAGGTAGCGCGAGGCCTCGGAGCCCGATGCGGTCAGGAGGACCAGTGCGGCTGCCAGCGCGGTGAGTGTCGGGGCGAAGATGTTCCGGACGGCGTGCTTCATGGCTGCGTTGGAGCCCTCTCTCCCACCTCGAGGATAGCGGCGACCATCGCTGCGCGGGTCTCTCGGGCCGGGTCACCCCGCGGGGAGATGCAGAGGGAAGCATCTGCGCTCCGCGGCTCCATGGGGGATTTGAGAATCGGCGCAGCGTTTGTCAGCCAATGCATGCAGGCTTTCACGCATAATGCAGGCTCGGGAGGAGACCGCATTGGGAGCCCATTCACCGAACATCATCGCGAACAGCTTGACTTCCTGCGCCACGCACAACGGCGACGGCGAGTTCATCATCTTCGGCGACCGCCGCATCACCTGGAAGGAGTTCTCATCTCGAGCCTTCCAGGTGGCCAACAGCCTGGTCGAGCTGGGGGTGGAGCGGGGCGACAAGGTGGCGTTCATGTTCCACAACACCCCGGAGTTCCTGGAGATCAACTTCGGCATCCAGGTGGCGGGCGCGGTTCCGGCGCCGATGAACTACCGCTTCATTCCGCGCGAGGTGGACCACCAGGGCAACCACTGCGATGCCCAGGTGTTCCTCTATGACTCGATCTGGAAGGAGTCGGTCGAGGCCGCGGCCCCCGGCTTGACGCGCGTCGAGCACTTCATCTGCCGGGGCGGGAGCGGGCTCGAGGGAGCGCGAGACTACGACGCGATGATCGCCTCGGCCGAGGACACGGATCCGCAGGTGGAAACCGACTGGGAAGACGTGGCGGTGATGATCTACACCGGCGGCACCACGGGCCTCCCCAAGGGAGTCATGCTCACCTACCAGGCCCACCTGGACATGTTCTCCACTCTCCTCCCCCAGCTTCTCCTGCGCGCCATGACCCTGGATCTTCCCCCCGAGCGGCACCAGAAGATCGTGGATGGCCTGCCCCTGCCCAAGAACCCGTTCATCGGTCCGATGCTTCGCAACCGGGTGGTCAAGAAGCTCCTGGGGTGGCCGGGGACCGCGGCGTTCTTGAAGAAACAGTCCGCCAGGTTGCTCTCCGACCCCAACCTCGCCAAGGCGGGCTACCGCAACGCCGGCAAGTACATGTATCCGTCCATGCCGTTCTTCCACGACGCCTCCTACGCCAACATCATGATGGGGGTGCTCTCGGGCAGCATCGTCATCGTCCTGCCCGACTCGGTCCAGTTCGATCCCGCCCTGGTCCTCGGCCTGGTCGAGAAGGAGAAGATCCTCAACATGTCCAACGTGCCCACCGGGTGGAAGAAGCTGGTCTCCTACCCGGATGCGGAGCGGTTCGATCTCTCCTCGCTCCGCTTCGCCACCACCGGCGGCGGCCTCTGTCCGGTGCCCCTCAAGAAACAGATCCTCGAGCTCTTTCCCAACGCCATGATCATCGACGCCTTCGGCCAGACCGAGATGACACCGGTCACCTCCTTCCGGGTCGACGCGGACCCGAGCAACATCCAGGACCGCTCGGTCGGCAAGTCGATCGTCGAGGTCAAGGTCGTCGACGAGAAGGGCGACGACCTGCCCCAGGGCGAGGCCGGGGAGATCCTGTACCGGTCCAACACCGTGATGAAGGGCTACTACAAGGACGAGGAGAAGACCCAGGAGGTGATGCAGGACGGGTGGTTCAAGAGCGGGGACGTGGGCTACCTCGACGAGAACGGCGAGATCCGAGTGGTGGACCGCAAGAAGGAGTGCATCAACACCGGAGGAGAGAAGGTCTTCCCCCTCGAAGTCGAAGAGATCATCAACCAGCATCCGAAGGTGGACGACGTTTGCATCATCGGCGTACCCGATGAGGAATGGGGCAACACGATCCGGGCGGTGGTCCAGCTCAAGGCGGGCGAAGAGCTGGAAGGACAGGAGATTCGTGACTTCTGCCGGGGTGAGCTGGCCAGCTACAAGATTCCGCGCACGGTGATCCTCGTCGACGAGCTGCCTCGCTCGCCTGTCGGGAAGATGCTTCGCCAGACGGTGAGAGAGCGCCACGGGGAGGCGTAGCCCGCCTTCCCGATCGGGAGGCTCTCGGTCGAGTGACTCGGGTGGGCTCTACTCGTCGAGTCCGCCGTCGAGGTCCTGGCCATTCATCCCGGCGTTCTTCCGGGCGCGCTTCACCATGTCCCTGAGGACGGGGCCGAGCTTGGTCGGATCCTCGATCGGATCGACCGCCGGGCCGCGGTGCCAGCCCTCGGCGACAGCGAACACCTGGCCGGATCCTTCGAAGATGCGGCCCGTGATTCCCTTCGACTCGGTGCTCGCGAGCCAGGTGGCCAGCGGCGCGACCCAGCGCGGGTCCCTCGCCTTCTTCTGCTCCTCGGACAGCGGGCCCGGAGCGAGGTCTTCGGTCAGGCGGGTGAGCGCTGCCGGAGCGATGGCGTTCACGGTGACGCCGTAACGGCCCAGCTCGCGCGCGGCGATGATGGTGAAGGCCGCGGTTCCCATCTTGGCGGCGCCGTAGTTGGTCTGACCGGCGTTGCCGTAGATTCCCGAGACCGAGGTGGTGTTGATGAGGCGGGCATCCACCGGCTGGCCCGCCTTCGACTGCTCGCGCCAGTAGGCTGCCGCGTGCTTCGATGGCGCGAAGGTGCCCTTCAGGTGCACCTGGATGACCGCGTCCCACTCGGCCTCGGTCATGTTGACGAGCATTCGGTCGCGCAGGATGCCGGCGTTGTTGAGCAGCACGTCGAGACGGCCGTAGCTGTCGAGCGCCTGCTGGATCATGGCCTGGGCCGCGTTGAAATCGCTGACATCGGCATCGTTGACCATGGCTTCGCCGCCAGCGGCCTTGATTTCCGCGACCACCTGCTCGGCGGGACCGGCATCCGCTCCGGTTCCGTCGCGAGCGCCACCGAGGTCATTGACGATCACCTTCGCGCCGTGCGCCGCAAGCATCAGGGCGTATTCGCGGCCGAGACCGCGGGCGGCGCCGGTCACGATCACGACGCGATCTTCGCAGAAACTGCTCATGGGGGGTCCTCCTGAATGTCGAACCCGCAGTCTACGCCAGTCGTGCTCCGGTTTTCGAGAAAAATCGAATCGGTCATCGGAAGTGGAAAAAGGGCGTCAGATTCCCTACTCCCCGGTTCGAACCGGGAGTCCTGATGAGCAAGAGAAACCCCATCGACGTGCTCTACCAACCGAAGAGCATCGCCATCATCGGCGCGAAGAAACGCGCTTTCGGCTTCGGCGCCAGCCTCCCCAGGTTCCTACTCGAGATCGGATTCGCCCCCGAGCGCTTGCACCTGGTCAACCCGAGGGAGAAGGAGATCGAGGGACTCCCCGTCTACCCGACGGTGAAGGACGTGCCTGGCGATGTCGATCTCGCCATCGTCATCGTTCCCGCGCCCGCCGTCCTGGGCGTACTCGGAGACTGCGTCGAGAAGGGCGTCGAGGTCGTCAACCTTCAGAGCGCGGGCTTCGCCGAGGTGGATGCCGAGGGGGCGAAGGCGCAGGAAGAGATGGGCCGGCTGGCCAGGGAATCGGGCATCCGCATCATCGGACCCAACTGTGTGGGCGTGGTGAACGTGCCGGGCCGATTCGCCACCTGCGAGGTGGATCTCGACGCGATCCGGCCCGGAGGCATCTCGGTCGTGGCCCAGAGCGGTGTCTTCGGCAATGTGCTGATGGACTGGGCGCCCTCCCAGGACATTGCCCTCTGCAAGCTTGCGACCATCGGCAATCGCGCCGACATCGACGAGACCGACATGCTCGAGTACCTGAGCCAGGACCCTGCCACGAGGGTCATCGTCATGTATCTGGAGAGCGTCAAGAACGGCCGGCGCTTCGTCGAGGCGGCTCGCAGAGCGAGCCTCGAGAAGCCGGTCCTGGTCTACAAGAGCGGCGAGACCGAGGCCGGGAAGAAGGCCACCATGAGCCACACGGGAAGCCTCTCCGGAGCCGACGCGATCTTCGACGGCGCCTGTCGGCAGGCCGGCGTCATCCGGGCACGCGACCTCCTCGAGCTCTTCGACATGGCGCGGGCCTTCGAGGCCTGCCCGCTTCCGAGGGGACGAAGAGTCCTGGTGGTGACGGGCTCCGGCTCCCAGGGCGCGATGGCCGCCGACCGGCTCGTCCAATGCGGCATGGAGCTGCCCGAGATGACGGCGGAATCGGTGGCCGAGCTCCGGGAGCAGGCACCCGGCTGGATGAACGTGGGCAATCCTCTCGACATCGGTCCCTCGGGTCTCTTCGCCCTCGGGATGCGGCTCGCAATGACCGATTCCCAGTATCGACGCGGTCATCTCCGTGCCCATCGCTCCCTGGAAGGTGATCAAGCCCCTCCTCGAGAAGGACCCCGAGGCGATGATCGGGCAGAGATACATCGACCCCGCCCTCATCGACGAGGCGGCCGAGCGCACGCTCCTGGTCTTCTCCATGGGGCATCCCGACTGGGTCGAGACCGTCAAGGGATTCTTCGGCCCTCGCGCCCCGGTGATGGCGACGCCCCAGAACGCCGCGCGGGCGCTGGCGGCCATGTGCGAGTACCGTGAATGGAGGGAGGCGCGAAGCGTGTGAGTGTCACCGAGGAGCGGACCCCTCTCTCGGCCATCCTGATCTACGCGTCGCCCGCCCCGTGCATCGGGTTCATGTTCTTCCTGGTCAGCATGTACCTGATGAAGTTCTCGACCGACGTGCTCCTGATCGCGCCGGGTGTGATGGGGCTGATCTTCGGGATCTCGAGAATCTGGGACGGCATCTCGGACCCGCTGGCCGGGTACTTCTCCGACCGGACCAATACGCGATTCGGGCGCAGGCGCCCCTGGCTGCTCGCCTCACTGGTGCCGATCGTGGCGGTCTTCCTGATGGTGTGGAGCCCGCCGCAGACGCTCACGGGAAACGCGCTGGTGGTCTGGATGGCGGTGGGTGTGGTCGGCTTCTACACGGCGATGACGATCTTCGGTGTTCCGCACGCCTCATTGGGAGCCGAGCTCAGCATGAGCTACGACGACCGAAACCGCGTCTTCGGCTGGCGGCACATCTGCTTCACCAGCGGCGCTTTCCTGGCCATCGGCGGGATGCGTCTGCTGATCGCCTCCGATACGCCGCGCGCTACAGCCAACAGCCTCGCGCTGGCGGCGTCCCTGCTGACCGTCGTGGCGATGCTCTTCTGTGTAGCTCGGGTGCGCGAGCGGCCGGAGCATCTGGGGCGGGGAGCCGATACTCCCTTCCGGGCCTTCCGCGACGTCCTCAAGAACCCGCACGCCCGCCGGCTCCTGATCGTGGCCCTGATCGAGCACCTGGGATCGGCCAACATGACGATCCTGACGCCCTACGCGGCCCAGTACGTGTTCGGCACCCCGCAGCTGACCCCGGTCTTCGTTCTCTGCTACCTGGCGGCCGCCGTCTCGACGGCTCTCTTCTGGGTGCGGCTGGCCAAGCGCTACGACAAGAGGCGGCTCTGGATGTTCTCGATGATGCTCACGGGTCTGGCGTTTGGCGGAATGTTCCTGGTCGGCGAGGGGAACTGGATTCCGCTCGTCCTGCTCTCGGCGCTGGGGGGCGTGGGAGGGGGCTGCGGCCCGATCGTCGCGCCTTCCATCCAGTCGGACATCATTGACTACGATGAGTACATGACGGGCGAGCGCAAGGAAGGCGCCTACTTCGCGGCCTTCAGCTTCGCCTTCAAGGGATCCGCCGGTCTCACGCTGATGTTCACCGGTTTCGTGCTCCAGTTCTCGGGCTTCGAGCCCAACGTGGAGCAGACCGAGACGGCCAAGCTCGCGATCAAGAGTCTCTTCGCCCTCTTCCCGCTGGTCTCGCTCTGGTCCGGTGCGCTCCTGCTCTCCCGCTTCGCTCTGAACCGCGAGGAGCACGCCGAGTCAAGGCCGCCCTCGAGGCGCGCCGCGGTGATCCAGCTCCGTCAGCGGGGACGTTGTTGAATGTTCAACTTCTCGGGTACTCCGAGAAGTTGAACATTCAACAACGTCCCCGGACTACGACGCGGTCTTTGGTCTTCGGAGGAAGTAGATGGCCACGCCCGCGGCCGAGAATGCGACGATGTGGAGGGTGAAGGCCAGATCGTAGCTGCCCGTCACATCGAAGATCCGTCCGGTCAGCACCGGGCCTGTCGCGGCTCCCAGAGTCGCTGAAATGGTGATGACGCCGAGGATCTTGCCGAAGGCGCGGAGTCCGAAGTACTCGCCGATCAGCAGTGGCACCACCACCGCGCCTCCGCCCAGTGCGAGGCCGAAGACGATCACGAAGGCGGGTAGCGCCCCGAACCAGTGAACCCGGAAGAGGCAGAGCACCGCCAGGGCGTGGAGGATCAATGCCAGGCTCATGAGCCCCTTCTTGCCGAAGCGGTCGGCGAGCGTCCCGAAGCTCAGCCGTCCGACGATGCTGCACCCGATCGCCAGCGAAAGGGCGCCGGCGGCCATCTTCTCGAATCCCTGATCGGTCAGAAAGGCGGGAAGGTGGCCGATGATCGACATCGAGCCGAAGGTCCAGAGGACATGGACGAGAGACAGGACCCAGAAGGCGCCGGTTCGGAGGGACTCCGCCAGGCTCAGCCCGTAGGTTGCCGTTTCTTCCTGGGCTTCGTGAATCGAATCCCCGGTGGATCCCTCCGAGACGCTTGCTTCGCCGTCCGGGAGCAGCCCCATGTCCTCGGGCCTGCTTCGCACCAGAACCAGCGCCACCGTGACGACGATCAGCAGAACCAGAGACCCGAGGGTGGCGAAGGCGGTGCGCCAGCCGAACCTGGTGATCAGGAAGTCGGCGAGCGGAGGCATGGCGAAGCCTCCGAAGCCGATTCCCGCCAGGGCGATTCCCATGGCCCGACCCCGTATCCGGTCGAACCAGTTGGAGATCAGCGTCTGGTTGGGGAGCCAGGCGACGGACGCGATTCCGATCGGCCGCGATCACGTTGAGGGCGTAGAGCTGCCAGAGTGACTGGACCGCGCCGAAGAGGCAGAAGGTACATCCCATCACGAGCGCGCCGAAGGTCATGACCTTCCGCGAGCCGTACCGGTCGATCGACACTCCGACCAGCGGCGAGATCGCCCCCACCGTCAGGGCAGCCACCGCGCTGCCGCCGGCAATGGCAGCTCGGCTCCAGCCGAAGTGATTCTGCAGGGGTACCAGGAAGATCGGGGGCGCGTACAGGCCGACCCCGACGGTGACGAGCAGGATCGAGAACGAGGCCGCTACGATCCACCAACCGTAGTAGACCTTGTGGTGTGTCATCTACGGAAGGTATCCCATCTCCGGGACGGGTGATTCGACGACCCGATGCGGTTCTCTAGCCGTTCTCGACCTCAGGCTGCTTCGATGCCGCGCCGGTGCGGAACAGCTCGCCCTTCTCGCTCAGCTCTTGCAGGAAGCGTGCGATCTCCTCCGCTCCATTGGCCACGTGCTCGAAACACTTGGTGCTCTCGCCCGAGGACATGAACTGCATCGCCTGTCCGAGATCTCTGAAGTCCACGCCGGAGATCTCCTGGCACGAGGTCGATCCGAGGCGCTTCTCGAGGCGTGCGACCAGGTCCTGGCCGGGGACCAGGATGGGGAAGATTCCGTCCAACCCCTCCTCGATATTCTCCCTCCCCATCAGGAGACCCAGCACCATCATTCCCGCGCTCACGACGCCACAGGTCAGCGACGTCACCATTCCGGCGTGCATGCCGCCGGCGGCGCGGAGCACCAGCGGGTCGGTGATCCCAAACTCCTCCATGAAAGCGGCCACGATGCTCTGGGTGCAGCTCTCGTGGGTGCTCACGATGTGGTGCGCCCGATCGCGCACCCTGGCGGGCCACTCCGGGTCGGCGGGAACGGTGAGCTCAGTAATCATCGGGGACTCCCATTCAATATTTCTAGAAAGATCGAATCATAGAGTGCGCCATTCGAGAAACCACGTCAAGGACTCTCCGAGAATGACGGCCCCGCGGGATGAGTCGTCGCTGCGCGACCCGATGGAGATGGAGGCGGTTGCGGAGCCTACGCCCCAGACTCGTCCTCGACCTCTACGATCATCTCGATCTCGACGGCGATGTTCACCGGCAGTGAATTCGTCCCCACCGCGGAACGCGCGTGCCTGCCCCGGTCGCCGAACACCTCGACCAGGAGATCGGAGGCGCCGTTGATCACCTGCGGCTGTTCCAGGAAGGTCGGCTCGGAGTTGACCAGACCGAGAAGCTTGACGATCCGGCGCACCCTTTCCAGGTCGCCAATCAGGTCCTTGAGCGAGCCGAGCAGGCCGACGGCAACCAGCCTGGCTGCTTGATAGCCTTCCTCGACGGACAGGTCGCTGCCCAGCTTCCCCGTAATCAGCCGATCCTTCTCCAGCGGTCCGTGGCCGGACAAGAAGACCAGATTCCCGGTGCGGACCGCGGGCACGTAGTTGGCCATCGGCTTGGCGGCGGAGGGTAGCTCCAGCCCCAGTTCCTTCAGTTTTTCTTCGACGCCCATATCAGATCTCCCGAGCTCTCTGTGTCTGTATTTCGTTGGAGGAGTGCGCTTCTGCCCATCGAATCGGTAAGACACGATATCATCGCGGAGCCCTCTTCGGGACCGGGAGTTGAAGCATGCCCCAGCTGAAGGACCTGATGGAGCAACCCTTCGCGGCGCAGATCGTCGGGCTGGCGCTGGTCGGGTTGGCCGCCGCAGCGGTCTACTTCGTGGCGCGCCGGGTGGTCGTGGCAGCGATCCGGCGCCTCGCGCGTCGCAGCGCCTTCGCCTGGGACGACGCCCTGGTCGAGCACGATGTGTTCCTGCGCCTGGCCCACCTGGCGCCGGCGGTGCTGGTCTTCTACGGCGTTCGGCTGGTTCCCGATCTCAACGAGACTCTATCGGTGCTGATCCAGCGGCTGGCCGTTGCGACCATGGTGGTGGTGGTGGCGCTCTCCATCGGCGCCTTTCTGACCGCCGTCAACGAGATCTACTCGCGGAATCCCGAGAACCGGGAGCGGCCCATCAAGGGCTATCTGCAGGTGCTGAAGATCTTTCTCTACGTGGTGGCGGCCCTGCTGGTGGCGGCCAGCCTGATGGACAGGTCGCCCTGGCTCTTCCTGAGCGGCCTCGGCGCGATGGCCGCGGTACTGCTGCTGGTGTTTCGCGACACCATCCTGGGGCTGGTCGCCAGCCTTCAGCTCACCGGCAACGACATGGTCCACGTGGGCGACTGGATCGAGATGCCACAGTACGGTGCCGACGGTGACGTGATCGACGTGGCCCTCCACACCGTCAAGGTCCAGAACTGGGACAAGACCATCACCACGATTCCGACTCACAAGCTGATCGAGACCTCCTTCAAGAACTGGCGAGGGATGTCCCAGTCCGGCGGGCGGCGGATCAAGCGCGCCATCTCCTTCGACATGAGCAGCATCCGCTTTCTCGAGGAGGACGAGATCGAGCGCTTCAGCCGCTTCGCCCTGCTCCAGGACTACTTCGCGGCCAAGCGCAAGGAGCTCGCCGAGTACAACGCGGAGCCGGGTAGAGACGCGTCGCTCAATGCCGACATCCGGCGGCTCACCAACATCGGCACGCTTCGGGCCTACATCCTCAGCTATCTGCGGAGCCACCCCAAGATCCATCAGCGGATGACACTGTTGGTTCGCCAGCTCGCGCCCAGTGGCGAGGGGTTGCCGATCGAGATCTACGCCTTCACCAACGACACCGTCTGGGCCACCTACGAGGACATCCAGGCGGACATCTTCGACCACGTCCTGGCGATCGCGCCGGAATTCGGGCTGCGCCCCTACCAGCGACCTTCGGGAGAGGACCTGGCGAGGCTGGGAAGCTCGGAGTGAGCCTGCCAAGAGCCGGTGGCCCCAGAGACGGCGCCTGAGCAACGCGGGCTAGTGATCGCGTCCCCGCATCAGTTCCTCGAGCTTCGCGATCCCGAAGTCCGGCTGCTTGCTGGCCTCGATCAGCACGGTCTCCCCTTTCATCACGCGCTCCGCGGCATCTGGGAGCTGGGCCGCGACGTCCAACGGGATCACCAGTGCGCCGTGGCGGTCGGCGTGGATCAGGTCACCCGGGGACACGCTCATCCCGGCCACCGTCACGGGGCTGCCGACGTCGAACACGTGCACGTGGGCGTGGGAGGGGCCGACGCCGTGGGCGAGCACCTGGAACCCTTCCGCGACCTGGTCGAGATCCCGGACCGTCCCATCGGTGATGACGCCGAGGGACCGGAGGCCGCGATGCACGTGCGTGTGGACCTCGCCCCACCAGGCGCCGACCGGCTCGCGATCGATGTCCTCGATCACCGTGATGGTGGGGTGAGGCGGCTCTGCGACGTGTCGGTAGTAGGCCAGCGTCACCGCGCGCTCGGCCGCCGGATCCCGATTGGAGGGCCGCGAGGCGCAGATGTGCGCCGTGCGCGCAAAACCCACCATGGGAGGGAGCTCCGGATGCACGCAGAAGAGCGGCTCCCGCGTGAACCCGTGGCCCTGACGCGAGGGGAGCACGACCTCGAGCGCGTTGCAGAGCGTGGGTGTATCGAAGCCTCGCAGCTTCGCCAGCACCTCCTGTTCGACCGTCTCGCTCACGATTTCTCCTCCCTTTTACTCAATGCCCGGCAGCTGCCGGCAAGCTTTACGAATCATTCGCCCCACTGCCCGGAGCTCCCGCCAGGTGCCCCAGACGCATCGCCCCGGTCTGGGCGCGAAGGGCGATCTCGGTGACCTGGAATGCGTGCGCCTGCGGCATGGCGGTCTCGCCGCGTTCGACGACGTCCCGCAGCAGGGCCGGAGCGAAGGGAAGCGGCTGATCGCGGCATTCGAGGTAGCGCGTGCTCTCGCCGTCCACCAGGAAGAGGTGATCGGCCCCTTCCCGCCCGGCGAGGTCGCAGTTCTTTCGCACCTCGATCGCGCCTTCGCTGCCCAGGATGAAGAGACGCCCGTCGCCCCAGGTGCCGAGTCCGTCCGGCGTGTACCAGTCGACCCGCGCGTAGCCGGTGGCGGATGGAGTGCGGAGCAGCAGGTCGCCGAAGTCCTCGAAGGCCGGCTTGTCGGGATGGGAGTAGTTGGCCAGCTGTGCCGACACGATCTCGACCGGCTCGGAGCCGGTCACGATCAGGAACTGATCGATCTGGTGCGTGGCCAGGTCGCCGAGAATTCCGCCACCACGCTGCGGATCCCAGAACCAGTCCGGCCGAGGCGCCAGGCCGAGCTGGTGGGGCCCCAGACCGACCGTCTGGAGGGGGCGTCCGATGGCGCCCGCCCGCACCAGCTCGACGGCCTTGACCGTGGCCTGGCTGTCGATTCGCTCCGAGAAGTAGACCGTCCAGATGCGGCGGGTTTCGCGCTGCACCGCGCGCAGCTCCTCGAGCTCTTCGAGCCTCACGGCTCCCGGCTTGTCGACCAGTACGTCCTTGCCGTGCTGCATCGCCTGGATCGCCAGCCGCGCGCGGCGGTCCGGCACCGCGGCGCAGGCCACCAGGGCGATGGAAGGGTCTTCCAGAATCTCCCGCGGGTCGTCGGCGCGGCGGGCCTGCGGGAAGCTCTTCTCGAACAGGGGAGAGAAATCGTCACCCGAGCCGTACCAGGCGGCGAACTCGGCGCCCGCACGCAGCAGCATCGCCACCTGCCCCAGTGCGTGGATGTGATCGAGTCCGAGGGCGGCGAAGCGGACGGGAGGCAGATCGGCAGGCATGGCTAGCGGCTCCTTCCCAGCGACGCGGTACGAGGATCGGCGCGCTGGAGTCGCACCGGCGGCATCCCCGCGAGAATCAGATCGATGTCCTCGATCAGCATCTCGCTGAGGAGCGCGTAGGTCTCGCGCATGCCGCCGGCTCGGTGTGGTGAGAGGAGAATGCCTTCGGACTCCCGCACCGGGTGATCCTCGGGCACGGGCTCGTGCGGGAAGACGTCGATGGCGGCCCGGAAGCGGCCAGCTCGCGCGAGCGCCACGAAGGCGTCGAAGTCGACCACGGCGGCACGGCTGGCGAGCACGACCGCAGACCCTTCGCGGATCTTCTCCAGCTGTTCGCGGTCCAGGAAGCCCTGGTTCTCGGCCGTTGCGCCGGCCAGGATGAAGATCACCTTGGACTCGCGCAGCAGCTCGTCGAGCGCGCACGGCTCGCAGCCCTGCTCGCGGAGGAAGCCCGCCGAAAGCCATGGATCGTAGACGCGCACGCGGGCACCGAAGGGTGCGAGGAGCGGCCGCAGCGCCCGGCCCAGGTTGCCGAATCCGATCAGTCCCATCGGCTGTTCGCGCAGCAGGAAGGCGTCGAGATTTCCGAGGATGCCGTACGCCTCCTCGCCGCGGCGGAAGGCGCGGTCGGCGGCGGTGATGCCGCGAGCCAGATCCAGCGCGAGACCGAGACACATCTCGGCGACCGCCGGCCCCATGCAAGGGGCGATCGAGAGCGCCCAGATGCCGCGCCGCTGACACTCGGCGTAGTCGAGGTTCGGCTTCCAGTTGCCCTCGATGTTGATCACCGCTCGGAGCCTGGGCGCTCGCGCGATGCGCTCGGCGGAGAGCGGAATCTGGCCGAGGATGATCTCGGCCTCCGGGAGGTGCTCTTCCAGCATCGCGTCGGGCATGGGGCCGCCTTCGTGGAGTACGAGGTGCACGCGCGCTTCGAGCCGGGCCCGGTGCTCCTCGGTGAAGATCATCCACGGAGCGCGCGGCGTGGGGTCGACCAGCACCAGCGGCTTGGTCTGGGACATGGCTAGATCTCCATTGGCTGCATCGCCTCGGGGTCCGGGAGCGCCGCGGAAGCGAAACCGGGGCAGTCGAGCGAGGCGAGGGAGATGCGGCCCGCCTCGATCCGCAGGTGGATGCCGCGTTCGCTGCGCCGGTAGAGGTCCGGGTGCGCCGCAGCGAAAGCGTCCATCTCGACGGCGGGAGCGTTCACCATCCCGTTCACGTAGTGGTGGCCATTGCGCTCGACGTGGTCGCAGCCGACCGCGCTGGCGAGGGCGAGATCTTGCTGCACGGCGAGACCCGGCTGGGTGGTGAGGTCCTCGGCGCAGATGAAGCAGCGCTGCCGCGAGCCCCGGTTCCAGACCGCGCAGCGTGCGCGGTTCAGGAGCGAGCGGTACACGCCCTTGCAGGTCTTGGTCGAGATGCCGGTGTAGCCCCTGGCGCGAGCGCGGACGAAGGCGTCGTCGTCGGAATCCGACTCGTCCACGACGACCGGCGCGAACCGGGTGAGTGGCCCGACGTCGCAGTCCACCGCGCGCTGGCGGGGGAGGGGCTGCTCGAGATAGAGCAGGCCGCGGCGCAGGCGTCCCAGCGCCGGGTCGCGATCGATCGCCTCCCCGAGCGCCAGGGCGGCCTCGACCTCGGCGAACTGCTCGTTGCCGTCGAGGGTGACGAAGTAGTCCTCCGGGAGGGAGTCCAGCACCCGCGCCACGCCGCGCAGGCGATCGAGGTCCGACTCGATCGCGCCCGACAGCTTGAGCTTGAAGTACCGGTGGCCGTAGGCGCCAACCGCGGCCTCGAGGCTCTCGGGCAGTCCGTCGTCCACCCGCGCGCCGGCGCCGATCTCCGCCTCCGTCAGTGCATCTGCGAGGCCGACGGTGTGGCGTGCGTGGATGGTCTCGGCCAGGTGCAAGGTGCGCAGAAATCCCGCCGTGTCGAAGCTCGCCTCGCCCAGGGCTTCGCCGAGGTCGATCGCGAAGAGGTTCTCCCGGAGTGCGCGCGGGAAGGATCGATCGAAGGCTCGGCAGAGGCCGTCGATCACGGCGCGGTCGACGAGGGAAGGGCCGAAGCCCGCGACCAGGCCGTTCGCGTCCGGCTGGAGCTCGCCACGTCGACACGCCCGGGTCCGGGCTTGCGCGTGTCCGTAGGCGGTCCGCGACTCCGTGCATTCCCTGTGGAAGTCGCAGGCGAGTGCCAGCGAAAGGCGAAGCTGCTCGAGGTTCTGATCGTTCGACCTGGCCGGATCCTTGTCGAACCACTTCGGGACCATCAGCTCCGCCGCCCAGCCAGAGACCTCGCGGGCGCCCGGAGCGATGACGCGCGCGCGCAGGAAGACCTGCCGCACCTCGCGCAGTGTGACCACCCCGAAGCGAAACGGGAGCCGCAGCGGCACGGCCCGCTCGAAGGCATCGAGAGCGGCGATCCGCACTCTGGGAGCCGCACCCCCGCACGCCATGCCCTCGCTCCGCTCCTATCCGGACTGGTCTGCCGACGGGGGGAACTGCATCCCTTTCGGCATCGTTCGCACCTGCCAGGTGCCGCCCACGATCGAAACCACCTCGCCGTTCGCGTCCTCGAGCTCCAGGTTCAACTCGTAATCGGCCTTGCCCTTTTCCAGGGCCTCGGTCTGGATGCGCGATGCCTCTTCCTCGCTCAGCTCCACCTCCATGGTGACATCCGTCATGGCCGGTCGTCGGAAGCGAATCTTGACTTCCTTGACGATGGGGACGAGCCGGGTCACGTCGAAGGAGACCACGTGGATGGCCCC
Organism: uncultured delta proteobacterium; assembly: GCA_963722885.1. Classification (GTDB taxonomy): domain Bacteria; phylum Myxococcota_A; class UBA9160; order UBA9160; family UBA6930; genus CAVXZE01. Next base: position 61,169 of record CAVROS010000025.1, on the reverse strand, counting down.
GCCGGCGATCTCACCCAGAGTGAACAGAGATCCCGGCGTACATCATGCCCACGTGGTTGACGTTGCCTTCGATCGGCATCAGCAGCTTGGCGTAGCGGTCCCGCAGGGCGACGACCCGGATCCCGGTCCTCTTGATCGCCCCGACCGCGCCCACCGCCAGTTCGGCCGCACCCGCATATTTCTCGTCGATCATCTGCTCGAGCTCCGCTCAGAGGAATCCGATGATAGCAGCCGAGCCTCTCGCCTTTCGCGCTAAAAGCTCAGCTCCCCACTCTGATGCCGGTCGTAGATCAGCTGAGCCGATTCACGCCGAGCTTCCGGACTCAGCTGGTGGACGCGTGCATCGTCGGGAGCGATCAGATGGATGATCTCCACACCCCGCAAGACGAGGTAGTCCGCGATCAGTCTCCGATGGCATCGCTCCGGGGCCCTTTCAGCGCAGAGTACGGCCGTCGGAGAACTGGCTGCCAGGTGGATCAGCTGGGTGGCGCTCTTTTGAAAGTACTCGGTTTCCATGTAATCGGCGTAGCCGCGCAGCCCTTCTTCCAGAGCGCGGTGCGGGGAATCCGGTCTGGTGGCTCGGCGACCCCCGAGCTGGCGCCCGGCCCAGTGATACACGATCTCGAATTCTTCCATGGATTTGCGCAGCGCATCCATGGAGAAGTGCGGGAAACGGCTGGAATGGGGCTGGGCGCGCACGTCGACCAGGGTCTGGATGGCCTGGCCGGTGAGCAACGGGACGAACTCCTCCATCGAGCGATCGCCGTGGCCGAGGGTGTAGAGGGTTCCTGCGCTCATGGCATCATTATGAGAAAGAAGTGGGATCGATGGCAAACTTCCAGTCGGAGGTTCCACCATACGGGGCGTGGATCGCCGATTCGGACCAGAACGACTATACGTTGGATGTGGAGTGCGTTCTCGATGACCGTGTCGAGTCCGGCAGATCTCGAAGGGAGAGATGAGATGCAGATTCTGGCGTTCAACGGCAGTCCGAGAAAGAAGGGAAACACTTCGGCGATCGTCCGAGCCATGCTGAGCGGGGCGGAATCGGAAGGCGCCGAGACCGTCGAGGTCCGGTTGCACGATCTGGACATGAAAGGCTGCCAGGGATGCCTCGCCTGCCGACAGAAGCCGGGAACCTGCGCCCAGAAGGACGAATTGAGTCCCTATCTCGAGATGATGAAGACCTGTCAGGGCATCGTGTTGGGCTGTCCGATCTACATGTATCGCATCTGCGGCCAGATGAAGCTCTTCGTCGACAGGTGTTACTCGCTCTACGTGAGTCGAGAGGAGGGGGGTTACGACTCCGCGGTGCCGCCCGGCAAGACCTATGCCGTAGTGGTCTCTCAGGGCGCCCCCGAAACCGAGCAATACCAGCGTTCCGTCCGTTGGCTGGCCGGCATGGCGGGCAGCGGCTTCGGCATGCGGGAGGTCGGCAGGATCGTCCATTCGGACAGCAATCTGAGTCCGGCGGACAAGGACAATGCTCTTCTCGACGAGGCGTTTCGTGATCGGACAGCGGCTGACCCGGAAGGAGTGAGTTCCTCCTCAGGGCTCGGCGTAGCTTGCTGTGAATCGCTGGAGAGCGGGAAAAGGGTATGAGTCTGAAGCTGGGGATCGACACCGGAGGCACGTACACGGATGCCGTGCTGTTGGATGATGAGCGAGGCGTGATCGCCTCGGCGAAGGCCCTGACCACCAAGAATGACCTCTCCATCGGGATTCGAGAAGCCATCGATGCGGTCCTGCCTCCCGTCCTTCCCGATATCGGGCTGGTGTCGATTTCGACGACGCTGGCCACCAACGCCATCGTCGAGGGACAGGGCAGGCCGATCTGTCTGCTTCTGATCGGATACGATGCCGATCTCCTCGGGGAGCTGGGGTCCGAGAAGATCATCCCCCGGGAGAGGATCGTGCTGATCGGCGGCGGACACGATGGGGCCGGGGTGGAGACCGCTCCTCTCGACGCCGACGCCGCACGGGAAGCCATTCTGGATCAGGCGCCGGATGTGGATGCCTATGCCGTGTCCGGCTACTTCGGTGTTCGCAACCCGGCACACGAGCTGGCGGTGCGACAGCTGGCGCGGGAGCTCACCGGAAAGCCGGTCACCTGTGGACACGAGCTGACCTCGAAATTGAACGCGCCCCGCCGAGCCCTGACCACCGCGCTCAACGCCCGGCTCATTCCGTTGCTGCAGGAGCTGGTCGTCACGGTTCGAGAGACACTGGCCGATCGAGGCATCGCCGCGCCTCTGATGGTCGTCAAAGGGGATGGCTCACTCATCGATGCCGAAATGGCCATCGAGCGACCGGTCGAGACCATCCTGTCGGGTCCGGCGGCCAGCGTGGTCGGAGCACACCACCATGCCGATGTCGAAGAGGCATTCGTGATCGACATGGGAGGCACGACCACGGACGTCATCTCGATGCGCGATGGACGACCTGCCCTGGATCCCAGCGGGGCGCGGATCGGCGATCTGCAGATCATGGTCGAGGCCATCGACGCGCATACCGTGGGATTGGGAGGAGACAGCGAGATACGGCTCGACGAGTCCGGAGGTCTGACCGCGGGCCCGCGCCGGGTGGTGCCGCTCTGTCTCCTGGCCCAGCAACACCCATCGGTGCTGTCGACGCTGCAGCGAGAGGCAGATCGATACCTGGATGAGGTCGAGGCTTCGAAGCAGGGGGATCGGGCCCGCTTCATCCTGCGGCAACGGAAGCTGGTGGAGGGACAAGGTGGCCTGACACCCAGGCAACGAGAAGTATGGGAGGCTCTCGAAGACGGTCCGGTCTCCCTGTCTCAGCTGTTGAACGACGTGGAACACCCGGCTCTCCATCGGGAGTGCGTGAGCGAGCTGATCGCGGTCGGTCTGGTGGTCGTCGGCGCCTTCACGCCCACCGACGCCGTCCACGTGCTCGGCAGGTACGATCGCTGGTCGGTCGAGGCCGCTCGACTGGGGGCGACGCTCTGGGCCCGACGATTCGAGATCGACCCCGAGCAGTTCTCCGAGGATGTGGTGCGGCAGGTCGAGATCCAGCTGGGACGGGTGGTCATTTCCAGCGCTCTCGCCGAGGAAGCGGGATCCATGCCAATGGCTCGAGACAGCGTCGGGCAGCTCTTCATCGATCGAGCGCTTCGCGCGGATGGGGGAGGGAACTTCTCGGTGTCAGTGGACATGCAGCGTCCCCTGGTGGCGATCGGTGCACCCGTCGGCAACTACCTCCCGCCTGTCGCCGAACGACTGAGCGCCCGCCTGTTCATCCCCGATCACGCCGAGGTTCGAAACGCCCTGGGGGCTGTCGTCGGCGGAGTGGTGCAGACTGTACGTGTCCTGATTCAACCGCTCCTGGCGGGCAGCGTCTATCGAGCTCACCTGCCCGGTGAGGTGCGCGTCTTTCAGCAGCTGGAGGAGGCGGTCGCGTGTGCCCAGGACGAGGCTGCCAGGAAGGTCGAGGAGCTCGCTCGTCGCGCAGGCGCCAGTGAGGCGAAGGTGGACGTGAAGCGCGAGGACCAGGTCTTGAGAGATCGGAGAGGATTGGCCGATGAGATCTACCTCGGCACCGAGGTGACTGCGACGGCCGTGGGTCGCCCCCGCATGAGATCTTGAGGGAGATCGCCGCCTACCCGAACAGCTTGACGAAGTGCCGCCGCTGCTCGGCTGTACCGAGCATGACCAGCTCGGCGTCTCTCGGTAGCTCGGTCTTTGCCGAAGGGTTCGCCTTCGTGACGCCGTCGTGTCGCACCGCGATGACGTTGAGGCCGGTGCGAGCACCGATGCCGCTTTCCCCGAGATTCCCTCCCGCCAGGCTGGGCGGTACGCCCTCGACGAAGAGTTCCGTTCCTTCGCCGACGATCACCAGTTCGCGTCCCTGGACCAGCGAGATCACGGATTTCACGGCCAGGGCGCTGTGGCTCAGGGCGAAGTTGGCTCCCGCGCGGTGGATCGCCTCCAGGTTCCAGTCATGGGTGATTCGGCTGACGATGTGCGTCTCGGCGTTGAGCTTCCGGCAATAGAGGGCGAGGAAGATGTTGGTGGCGTCGTCGTTCGTGGTGAGCACGACGGAAGGGGCGGCGGCGATCCCGGCGTTTGTCACCATCTGGAGATTCGCGGCGTCGCCGATCACGACGCGGTCGGCCACCTTTCTGAGATTCGGTTCGAGGGAGGGATCGAGGTCGAGGATGGTGACGGCGGTGTCTCGCTCTCGGAGAGCCTGGGCTGCGGCACAGCCGACCTTGCCGCCGCCGATCACGAGCACCGGGTTCTCGTTGTGCCGGTAGATCACGAAGAGCGCGTCGAGCTCCAGCAGCTGTTCCTCGGTCCCCACGACTACGGGGACGCTGTGTTCGGAGAGCACCGTGTCGGCACCGGCGGGAAGTAGCCGACCGCGCTCCCAGACCGCCACGATGTTGAGTCCAGTGAGCGCCCGGAGCCGCGTGTCGCGGATGGTGCGGCCAGGCAAAGCGGTGGCGTGGATCGGAAACTCGGCGAAGACCAGCTCCTCGAAGCGTCCGATGCGGTGGGCCTGGGGCGTCCCTGCCGCCACCCGGCTCGCGAGCTGTTCGCCGAGTTGCTGCTTCAGGGCGAAGACCTGCGACGCACCACTGAGTTCGAGGACGTCGACGGAGTCGACATTCTCGGCGAGGGCGACGACGGGCACGTCGGGCGCCACATCCCGCACCGTGAGTGTGATGTTGGTGTTCGCTGCGTCGCCCAGATTGGCGAACACGAGCCGCGCGTCTCTCGCACGGAGCGCTTCGAAGGTGGCGTTTCCTTCGGGTGAGCCGGTGACCACCGAGACTCCGTCCGCGTGCATCTCGGCGGCCCTTGCCGGATCCGACTCGATCACGTAGTAGGGGAGGGAGGTCTCGCCGAGCCGCTGGATGAGACCGCGCGCGATATCGTCGTACTGGCAGATGATCACGTGGTCGCGCACTCCCTCGGCCGCCTGCCGCGGCGCGCGCAGACGCACCTGGGCCTCGAGCCACGGAGCGTAGAAGAAGCGGATGAAGGTGAAGGGCAGCACGATCAGCAGCATCACGATGCCCGTGAACAGCACCAGGATGCTGAAGCTTCGCCCGAGGTCGCTCTGGAAGGTGATGTCGCCGAAGCCCAGCGTGCTCATGACGGTGAGCGTCCAGTAGAGCCCGGTGAGCCACGAGTGCTGCTGGTCCTCGTAGAGCATGATCGCGTGGAAGAGGACCGAGAATGCGGCGATCGTGGCTCCGAGCAGCGCGAGGTACGAGAGCAGGGCGCGCAGATTGCGCCGCATCTCGCGTTGGCCGAGGACGTAGGCGAGCTGGGACGAGAGGAACTTCACGCGGTGGGAGCATACTCTCTCCGCGCGGTTGGGAAACGAGACGGATTCCCCGCGGGGCGAGCGCTCCTCGGATCGGCTCGGCTCAGGAGTCGGCGTGGGGCGCGAGCTCCTTCCAGGGCGGAAGCGGTGCGAGGATCGCGCGAAGCAGCTCCGCCGTCTCCGCGAACTCCCGCGCGCCGCTCCGCGCGGCGCGGCGCAGGCGCGCCTCGCTCGGAAAGAGGTCCAGGAAAGGGGGCGCGTTGCGGAAGTTCAAGTGCAGGTCCCAGAAAGCGCGGTCGCGGTCTGCCGTGGCCGAGATGGTGCGCAGCAGCGGCACCAGTGGCGTATTCATTCCCCCGGTCTTGGCCATCGCGTCGAGGGCGAGGAGCAGGTAGTTCCGCGACCCGACGCGCCCCGCCTCGAGGGCCTCCCAGGCGTAGCGGGCGGGGACCAGACTGCTGAGGGCGCCGTCGACGAGGCCCACGAATCCGCGCTCCTCGAAGAGCCGGTCGAGGATCGCCCCGCCCACCGCGTCGTCGGCAGGTACGTCGCACTGGAAGAGAGCGGGAATCGCCGAGCTGAAGCCGGCGGCGTCCAGTGCGGCGAGCCGGGAGGTCTCCGGATCCGATCCGAGGAGGAGAGGTGTCACCACCCGGCGGCTCATGGCGAGTGAGACGAGGGCTCCGACCACGCGAACCAGTGTCGAGCGCTTGAGCTCGGCGAGATCGCCGGCGCCGTGGAGATCGGCATCCACCATGCGCGCATAGGCCTCTCGCGAGCCGGCGAGGGCGCCGGGGCCGAGGCCGGTGGCCAGGACGTCTACGGGCAGGTCCATCTCGGCGAGGCTTCGCTGGACGCCGCGCGCGTTTGCGAAGAGGTCGCCGAGCGCCTGGCGGAGGTCGATCCGCAGCGCTCCGGGCAGGCCGTAGCGGGGGTTCGGATTCGGCGCTCGGAAGACCCCTCGTTCGCGGATGCGCTGCACGTCGGCGAGGAGCTCCTCCAGGTCGAAAGCGCGCGTGCGCGCCCGGATCACCGCGAGAATCGAGCCGACGCTGCACCCCACCAGGTAATCCGGGCAGATTCCCATCTGCTCGAGGCGCTCGAGGGCGCCGAGGAAGACGTACCCCGAGCCGGCCGCGCCTCCGAGGACGATCGCGAGCCGCTTCTCGGCGAGGAGGGTGTCGAGCTGCGGCTCCGAGACCAGGCCCGCACGCGCAACGGACGCTCTCGCCTGCTCGACCAGTCTGGCCACCTTGGGGATGCGCCGATCCAGGGGTTCGGGATCGATGCGCTCCGGGTCGGTGGGCAGCACCGGCGACAGCATCTGGAGCAGCCGCAGGCGGAAGGAGCCGATGCGATCGACCAGGTCGTCGGGCTCGCCGCCCGCGCTCGAGAGCTGGGCCAGGCGGAGCGCGTAGCGAAGCAGGTCGAGCCGCCGCGGATGGAGGAAGGCGGGGGACTCCCGCAGCTTGCGAGCCAGGGCGATCTCGCCGCGACGGAAGGGTCGAAACTCGTCGAGAAAGACGGTGGCATCCATCTCGATTCCTCATCTGGGTTTGGCGATTCACACCCCTGAGGTAGTGTGCTCCAATTGCCGTTTTTCGTCGAAGCCCCAGGCAGATGTCACCGTTTGATCCCAAGAAACTCCTGATCGACCCGAGAAAGATCTACTTCGGCTGGTGGATGACCATCGCCAGCGGGCTCCTCTGCTTCTGGGGGTACGCCTATCACGCCTACGGATTCTCCGCCCTCTTCAAGCCCATCTCGGAGGAGCTGGGATTCAGCAGGGCCACCACCTCGCTGGCCGCGTCGATCACCAGGTTCGAAGGGGGGCTCGAGGCGCCCGCCGATCGGCTACATGGCGGATCGATACGGCCCCAGGATCACCGTCTTCGTCGGGATCTTCCTCGCCGGTCTGGGATTGATACCTGATGTACTTCGTCGATTCCCTCTGGTCCTTCCTCCTGGTCTGGGCCGTCATCGGCGCGACGGGCATCAACATCGGCCTGAGCATGCCCCTCGATGTCGCCATCACCAACTGGTTCGTCAAGAAGCGGGGCACTGGCGATCAGCATCAAGTGGGTGTTCTCGGGGCTCTCCGGAGTCATCGGGCTTGCCTCTGATCGCCTGGATGATCTCGGTCTACGGATGGCGCGCGGCCTGCGTGATCGGGGGTGTGGTGCTCTGGGTCGTCGGCCTTCCCCTGGTCTGGTTCTTCATCCGATCCCGTCGCCCCGAGCACTACGGGCTCCTGCCCGACGGTGCCAAGCCGTCGGAGGAGGAGGCGTCGGATTCGCTGGAGGCGGGAAAGGCGTACGCCGCCGATCTCGGAGAAGTGGAATTCACCGCGAAGGAGGCGATGAGGACGGCGCCCTTCTGGCTGATGATCGTCGCCTACATGTTCCACGGGGCCCTCTACCCGGTGATGAACATCCACTGCATTCCATTCCTGACCGATAGGGGAATGGATCTCACCTGTGGCTGCGGCGACGATGTCGGTGTACATCACTGGCGAGCATCCCGGCGAGGTTCCTGGGAGGTGCCCTGATCGACCGGATCCGCAATGCCGAACATGCGCTATGCGCTGGCGGCCTCCTTCGCCCTCCAGTGCGTCGGGGTGACGCTCTTCCTGTTCAATCAGGAGAGCATGGCCGTGCTCTACACCTTCTTCGTCCTCTACGGCATCGGCATGGGCGCGGTCATGCCGATGACGCCGGTGCTCCGAGCGCGCTACTTCGGCAGGAAGTCCTTCGGCACCATCGCCGGATGGTCCCGGGCGCTTGACCATCCCGGTGGGAGTCATCGGACCCGTCCTGGCGGGCTGGATCTTCGACACCACCGGGAGCTACGAGATCGCCTTCCTGCTCTTCGCGATCACGCTCGGCATGTCCGTCGTGATCATGCTCTTCGTCAGACCCCCGAAGCCTCCGCAAAGAGATCACGATCGTCGTGAGGATCGGAGCCGAGATTCTGCGGACGCGGCGCAGACGAGCTGCCTCGTCTCGACCTGGAGGGAGAGGTCATGGAAGAGCTGCCCGAAGAAGTCCGGGTGATGCGCGACACGATCCGGCGATTCGTCGAGGAGGAGCTGGATCCGATCGCCGATCAGGTGGAAGAGGAAGACCGGATCCCCGATCGCATCGTGGATCGGATGCGAGAGCTCGGACTGTTCGGAATGGTCATCCCCGAGGAGTACGGCGGGCTGGGGCTCTCGATGCTGGGCCTGACTTCCGTGATGGAAGAGCTCTCGCGAGCCAGTCTCTGCTTCCGCATGATGATCACCACCAACAACGGCATCGGATCGTTGGGGGTGCTGCTCGCCGGAACCGAAGAGCAGAAGAAGCTCCACCTGCCGCTGATGGCCAGTGGAGAGCGCATCGGGTGCTTCTGTCTCACCGAGCCGGAGGCCGGGTCCGACGCAGCTTCGGTCCGCACCACCGCCGTGCGCGATGGTGACTCCTATGTCCTGAACGGCGAGAAGATCTGGATCACCAATGCGGACATCGCCGACTATTTCACGGTGATGGCGACCGTCGACCGCAGCCTCGGATCCAAGGGGCTGACCGCGTTCTGGATCGAGCGGGACACTCCCGGCCTGCGCGTGGGACGGCTGGAACCCAAGATGGGGTTGCACGGCACCCAGGTGGCCGAGGTGTTCTTCGACGACTGCCGCGTGCCCGCGTCCGCAGTCCTGGGTAGCGAGGGTGAGGGCTTCAAGCTGGCGATGAGGGTGCTGGATCACGGCCGCTTGAGCATCGCCGCCAGCTCCGTGGGTGCGGCCGAGCGGCTGCTGGAGGCGATGGTGGAGCACGCCACCACGCGCGAGCAGTTCGGCCGGCCGATCGCCGACAACCAGGCCATCCAGTGGATGATCGCCGACTCGGCCACCGAGATCGCCGCGGCGCGGCTGCTGGTGCGCGACGCCGCCGGAAGGAAGGATCGAGACGAGCGGATCACCGTCGAGTGCTCGATGGCCAAGCTGTACGCCACCGAGATGGCCTCGCGGGTGGCCGACCGGGCCGTGCAGGTCTTCGGCGGGATGGGCTACATACGGGGCAACATCGCCGAGCGCTACTTCCGCGACCTGCGAGTCTATCGCCTGTACGAGGGAACCTCCGAGATCCAGCGGCTGGTGATCGCACGCAGGTTCCTGAAGGGGTGACCCGATGATCCAGATGATCCTCCTTGCACTGTTGTGTGTCCTCGCCGTCGGAGTCGCGGCGATCCTGATCCTGGGAACCTTCTGGTCGCGGACCGAACACGGGATCCTCGACTACAAGACGGCGATCGTGTTGAAGCTTCGCGACCTCTTCTCCGGCGATCAGGTCCTGGACGCGGCCCGGATGAGAGAGGAGGCGATTTCCCGGGGACGGCTCATGCAGAGGAAGCCCGTCCCTGTTGCGAAGGTCGAGGAGACGACGATCGCCGGGCCGGCGGGAGAGATTCCGATCCGCATCTATTGGCCGACGGCGGACGGTCCGTTGCCAGTGCTGGTCTTCTATCACGGCGGGGGCTGGGTCACCGGGAATCTGGACACCAGCGACAGCCTCTGCGGAAGGATTTCGAACCGGGCGCGAGCGGTGGTGGTATCGGTCGACTACAGGCTGGCGCCGGAACATCGCTATCCCGCCGCCGTGGACGACAGCTATGCGGCCCTCGAGTGGGTGTCCCGGAACGCCGAGAGGCTCGATGTGGATGCATCCCACGTCGCCGTCGGAGGATGCAGCGCCGGCGGAAATCTGGCGGCGGCGGTGGCATTGATGGCCCGAGACCGGACCGGGCCCGGTCTGGCCTGCCAGGTGCTGATCTATCCTGCCACCAATCTCCTGGACTTGACGACGCCCTCACACCAGAACTTCGCCGACGGCTATGGAATGACCCGAGATCACATCGAGTTCTTCCGCGACAGCTATCTCCCCGAGGTGCCAGACCGGAGGAATCCCTACGCGTCGCCGCTGCTGGCCGAGAGCCTGGAGGACCTCCCCCCGGCCATCGTGATCACGGCGGGCTTCGACGTGCTCCGGGACGAAGGGATCGCCTATGCCGAGCGGCTCGAGGCAGCTGGCGTACCGACCATCCACGCCAATTTTCCGAGCATGATTCACGGCTTCATCGCCATGGATCGACTCTTCGGCGAGGCGGAGGAGGCAATCCACCAGGCCTCGGCCGCCCTCTCGGAAGCGTTCGGGCGGTGATCGTCGCGTCCCGGATCGGGGCTGGCTCGTAGCCGCGCAGGGGCGTCATGCGGAGGGCGAGTTCGCGGCCTCCAAAGAATCCGCCGGGGGTCTGACGAACTGCAAGAGGATCAGGCCGATCACCAGGAACAGAGCCGCACAGGGAAAGAGCCAGCGGTAGCCGAAGGTGTCGATCACCACACCTCCGATCAACGGGCCGCAGATCTGCCCCGAGGCCATGCTGACCAGGCCGATCCCGACGAACTCCGCGGTCCGATTCTTCGGGATGAGATCGAACAGGAACGCGTAGCCGACGGCCATGATGCCCGCATAGGGGATCGCGCAGAGCGAGAAGGTCAGAAGGGCGTGGGTGAGGTTCTGCGAGAATGCCACCAGGATCTGAACCACGGCCCAGCAGGCGAGCACCCAGGAGAGAACGCTCTTCCGTTCGAAGCGATCGCCCAGCATTCCCATCGGAACCATGAAGGCGGCCGCCACGATCGCAAACACCATGGGCACCAGAAACGAGCGGCCCTCGGGAACACCGAGCTCCTGGGTCGCAAACAAGACGGCGAAGGTGGAGGCCATCCAGAAGGCGAGCCACCAGGAGAACTGGGCGGCGAGGAATTTCATCACGTTGACTTCTCTCGCCACGCTCCTCAGATAGGCCATCAGTCCCACCGCGGCGGGCGCGCTCTCGTGCGAGGCCGCCGGCTCCTTGATCAGCGCGACGGCCAGCGACATGAAGCTGAAGCAGCCGAGGGCGGCGATGACGAAGACGAGGCGCGGATGGTCGTCCCAGAAGACGGCGCCGACGACGAAACAGGCGATCAGACCGAGCCCACCGACCAGGTTCATCACCCCCGTCGCGGTGCTGCGCTGCTCCGTCGGTGTGATGTCCGGAAGCAGGGCCAGGAAGGTGGTCTCGGCGGTCCGGAACAGGACGTACATGAATCCCGATAGCAGGGCGACCAGCCCGAAGGTCTCGACTCTGGGGAGGATCAGGACGCAGATCATCACCCCGAGCGCTCCGGCGAGGATGTAGGGCCCGCGTCTGCCCCACCGCGTCGAAGCTCTGTCGCTCAGATAGCCGACGGTCGGAGGGATGATCAGGCCGGAGACACCGGCCAGGCTCAGGACCAGCGAGATGGTGAACTTCGAATCCGTGAAGTTCTTCAGAAAGAGCGGCATCGTCCCGGCGTGAAACGCCCAGAAGACCTGGGCTCCGAACCATCCGATGCCGAGGGTAATCATCGTCGCCGTACTGATCCTGGTCAGTTGGCTCGAGGGTGACGCCGTTCCATCTGGTTCATCAGCTTCACCTCAGGTCCCTTGGAAGCGAGTCTCGCAGGCTGCGTGCGCGCGTGCGCTCCAGCTCCTTCACGATCTGCTCGCGATGGACCCGCATCAGCGAGTAGATCAGCCTCGAACCCTCCTCGGCGTCCCGGGTCTCGAAGGCCTTGTCGAGCTCCAGCGCCAGCGGACCGAGCAGCTCGCGTGGCGTCTTCAGCCCGAGACCGGCTGTCTGGAGCCGATTCCAGAACTGGGCGGTCAGGGCGCGGCGAGCCAGGCGAAGTGCGAGATTGCCACACGCCTCCACCATCAGGCCGACGAGGGGCTCCTCCGCCTTGAAGTAGGCGGCTTCGTCACGGGCCTCCGCGATTCGGGCGAGCAGGACCCTGGCTCGCCGAATGGTCTCGTCGTCGCACCGCTCGAGCGTCAGGCGGACCGCAGTGGCGAAGAGGGTGTGGTGCACCTCGAGGACCTGATCGACCAGCTGCGGATCCGGCGGATCCTGGAGGTCGAGAAGCGGACCAATGACGTCGAGGCTCGCCTCGTGGAGGGGGCGAACCCGAGCCCCTCCGGGCTTGATCTCGATCAGCCCCAGCTGCGCAAGCGCCCGCAATCCCTCGCGAATCGCCCCCCGATGGATCCCCATTCAGCCCGATGACCACCTCGTGTACACCGGAGGCCAGCTCGGCGGCCGCCCATAGCTGGCGTGCAGCGCCCGCTCCAGCCAGAGCTCGAACAGGGTGTCGTTGCTCGTGGAGGCTCCGGTCGCGGTGAAGGCTTCGTAGACGACGTCTCGTACCTCGCGGTCGGCGACGGTGCGAGATCTCCCGGAGGCGTAGAACTCGTCGTCCCCGTCGGGAACCGGGAAGGAGTGCAGGGCGAAGCGACCGTCGCGGCGCAGGTCGTGGAGCTTCGGCGACTGGTTGCCGATGAAGACATAGAGCCCGCCGTGCGCGATCACCGGGCAGACGGGATGCACCCGGGGACCTCCATCCTTCCGGATGGTGGCCAGATACCCGAGCGGAATCTCGGTCTGGTAGATCAGCGCGCGGCCGGCCTCGGCCAGCTCCGGCGCCTCACCGGCGAAGTCGACCCAACGCTTCATCCTGCTCCTTACCGATCAGGTCCGCTGGCCCGGCTTGGGGGGGTCTTCGGGTCCGCCAGCGAAACACTGGGCGATTGCCATCCACTTCGTGGCGGTCTCGCCGACGACCTCGAGCTGGGTGTCGGCGATGTTGCGGCCCTGGGTCACGACGTGGCAGAACTCGCTGGCCAGGCCTTCCACCCGGTTGTCGGGATTCGGCGGATTCCACTCCCAGATCTCGCCCGAAGGTGCGGTCAATCGCACGTAGGGGATGTCCGGCGGGACCTCGAGGCCGCGGTTGACGAAGGTCCAGCCGAAGGTCTTGACGCCGATCACCGCGATGTTCTTGAGCCGGCCGGTGTACTCCCGCGGTACGCGGAGCAGGTCGTAGATGTCCTGCCCATGCGCCCAGGTCTCCATCTGCCGGGCGGTGGTGAACATCCGGACGCCCATGTCCGGGCCGAACCACTTGAGGCGAGCCTTCGGGTCGGCGGCATCCAGCAGGTCGCACATCTCCACGAAGTAGTCGCGCCAGAGCTTCAGCACTGCGCTCGGCTCGAGCGTCCCGAGCTGGCGGCGGGAATAGGTCGTCAGATCGAGGCCTTCTTCCAGCATCGCCTTGGCCATGTCCTTCGCGACCTTCAGGAACTCCTCGTCCGACTTGAGTGAGAGGACGGCGAGCCGGTCGGAGAAGTGCAAGTGCTCGACCACGTCCTGGACGGTCCAGCTCTTGAAGGGGGTCGCCCGCCCCCAATCAGCCTCCTCGAGGGTCTTCAGCAGCTCGTAGAGCTCGTCTCCCTCTTCACGAAGATCTCGAATTTGCTCCAGCATGAGTGTTCCTCCTCGAGAGGGCCTCGGTGGTTCGACCCAAGGGTGCCACAGAGTACCGTTTCCCGGTGGCGTGCATCGCGCCACCGGGGCTTCTGGCCCCCGAAAGCCCCCGGTGCTAGCAATCGAGCCATGGCGCGGCTCACTCTCACCGCAGCCCGGGCCCTTCTCGGCGCGTGCGCGCTCGCTCTGGCCCTGCCCCTCGGCTGCGCCACCAGGGGCACCGCCTTCGACGTCGACAAGCTCCCGCTGATCGAAGAGGGCGTGACCACGCGCGCCGAGATCGAGCAGTGGTTCGGGCGGCCGATCACGGTGCGCAGCCGACCGAGTGGCTTCGCGATCTACCGCTACTTCCACGAGGAGGAGACGCGGCGCGACACCGGCTTCTTCTCGCGGATCGGTCGCATGGTCGCCGCGCTCTTCGGTCGGCCCGGCGTCGTCCCACCCGTGAACGTGGAGTACAAGAACACCATTCGCCACGAGCTGGTGGTTCTCTTCGACCCCGACGGGATCGTGACCGAGGCCGGCTACGAGCGCACCGAGATCCCCTCGAAGCGCGTCTACTGAAGGCCTGGGCAGCGGGGACGTTCCTTGCGTTCTTGCGTTTTCACTGGTGAAAACGCAAGAACGCAAGGAACGTCCCCGCTGCTGGTGTCACTTCGCCCGGAGGATCTTCGCCGCCCGAGCGTAGACTTTCGGCTTCACCCACAGGATCGCTGCCCAGCGATTCTTTCCGGCGGTCACCGCATCCACCGCGGTGACGTTGATCTTCTGGTCGGCGAGCTTCTGGAGCTGGCGGTGGCAGGCCCCCGCCCGGTCGTCGCCCTGGATCAGAAACGCCTTCTTGGTCTTGCTGAGACGCCACCCGTTCTTTCGGGCCACCCTGCGCACAGCGGCCATGTCCTGGGTCACCAGGTCGAGCTGGGCCTTTCCGCCCCCGATGGGAAAGCCCGAGAACGCCAGCAGACTGACGCCTTCCTTCTGGATCTCGTCCAGAACCGCTGCTCCCTGTCCCGGAGCGGGCACTGACTTTCGCGTAGCAGTAATTCACCTTTCGAACTCGATCGGCCATGGGCTACCTCCTGGACGGCAGAGCGCGGTGCGACACCTGCCGCAAGGCCCTGCGCCTGCCTTCCAAGATACCCCTCGGGCATCCGATCGGGGAGTTCCGGTGATTTTCGGGCCGATGGCTCCGCCACTGGTCAGTCGAGCGCCGAATCCATACGCTCGGAGCGATCTGGAGCGATCGAGGAACCCGAGCCATGCGGCCTTCCCATGCCGAGTCGATCTGCAGCGATGGTGAGTACGGAGTTTTCGAGGGGTCGGCTGACGACGAGGTGGTGCACGGCCACTACCGAAGGGAGGGGACCTGGTCGCCGGAGATCCAGGAGCTTCTCGCAGACCAGCTGTTTCCCGAGGGAAGGGGCACCTTCCTCGATATCGGCGCCAACATCGGTCTGGTGAGCATTCCCCTCGCGGAGCGCCGGCGGGTGCGCTGTCTGGCCTTCGAGCCCGAGCCGCGCAATTTCGAGTGGCTGGAGCGGAACATCGCCGCGCACGAGGTGGGATCTCTCTTCACCACCTTCAACCTGGCGCTCCACTCCGAGGAGACGCGTCTTCGCTTCGAGCTCTCCGCCTCGAACTTCGGCGACCATCGCGTGCGGGGTGCAGCGCCCGCGGAGGCCGACGCGAAGCGCACACTCATCGAGGTGCCCGCGGGCCGCCTGGACGACCTGGTGCGGCTGGAAGATCTCCCGCGCCCGATCGTGGCCAAGCTCGACACCCAGGGCTCGGAGCTTCGGGTCCTTCGCGGCGCCGAGCGCTCTCTTCCGCAGATCGATCATCTGATCTGCGAGTTCTGGCCCCACGGTCTGCGACGGATGGGCGACAGCCCGGGGGATCTCGATCGCGCTCTTTCGCGACTTCTCCTACGGGACGATCTTGAGACTCGACGAGCTCCCGGAGCGGCTGCCGCCGGTCGATCGCCTCTGCGCCCGGCTCGACTGGCTGCCCACCGACGACTCGGATCAGGGCTTCTTCGACGTCCTCGTCACCCGACACGCCGAGCTGCTCCGGGGGCTAGAGTCTTCAGACGTTCCAGAAGAAGCGCGCCGACCGGATCTTCCCGGTCTTCGGGTTGAACTCGAAGAAGGCCACGCCGCGATGGGTCACGTCGCCGCGGTTGGCCTGGAAGACGCAGGAGCTCCACCAGCCCGCGGAGGTCAGGCCGGATACGTCGACGCGGAGATCCCGGCCAGCTCCGCTCAGAAACTCGTGAAGCGATTCTCCGACGCCGGCCGGGTATTCGATCAGAGTCTCCTCGCCATCGAGAAGACCCACCAGGGTCTTCTCGTCCCTGGCGTTGAGCGCAGCTGCGAAGTCGCGGACGGCCCGCCCGCCTCGACCGAAGATCCCGCGGAAGATGCCCCGCATGTATCCGAGAACGCCCGCCGCGCCCTGGATCTCGAGCATCTTCCAGCCCAGCTGGACCATGGTGGAGAGCCCGGCGAGACCCTCGGCCATCACCTGCCTCACCATGCTCCGGAGCTCCCAGTGGGCCATCAGGGATTCGATGCGGGCTTCGCCGTTCTCCTCGGTCGTCCGGTAGATGAGGTAGGCGGGCACTTCGATGCTGATGCCGCTCCCGAGCTGGCTTCGGATCGAGACGTCTCGCACCACCTCCTCACCGATGACGATGTCCTGGTGCGAGGTGAAGGAGATCCGGTTTGGCGCGATGAAGGTCTCCCAGAAGCGGCCGAGCGGGTCGTCTCCGGAAGTGGCTCCCTGGTCGAAAGCCGTCCGGCGATGGGGAGCCGTTCCCACCGGATCCTGGACGATCGCCGCGCGCGAGAAGAGCTCGAGCCAGGCCCTCTTGTCGTGGATGGCGACCGCCGCGGGGGATCGGCTGACCAGCTCCAGCAGCTCCTCCGGGGTCGCGCGCATCGGACCGCTCAGCTGGCGTAGTAGGCCATGGTGGCGCTGGGAACCACGCCGACGCGGCTGCCGGAGCCATGGTCGGGGCGCAGCAGCTGCAGGGTCTCTGCCCAGTCCCGCGTATAGGTGACGACCTCGGGATTGGAGAACCAATCCGCAAAGGTCTTGTCGCCGTGGCAGGCCTGGATGATCAGGTTCACGCTCCCCGGGATCGGGCTGACCGGATACTGTCGCCCCCCGTATTCCTGGCCGAAGCGGCCGAGCAGGTAGTGGACGACCTGGCCTTCCGGTGCGTTGGCGATGATCACCACGGTTCCGCTGAAGCTCTTCAGTCCCATCATCCCGACCAGCGCTGCAATCGGCATCTCGTTGGGCTTCGTAAACGCGTTGGCGACCATGATCTCCTTGTCTCTGGGGATGGGATCGAGTGCGTAGAGGAGCTTCGCCTCCGCCACCGCCTGGCGGTGCGCTTCGATGAAGTCCCCGGCGAAGACACCGGATGTGGCGCCCCTCTCGTTCACCACGACGTCGATCTTGAAGTCCAGCCCGGCCATGCGGGCGGCTTCTTCGATGTCGAAGCGCATCACGTTGCGATCGAACTTCCCCAGGCCGACGCTCTCGGGCGCCTCCTTGGGCACCTCGAGATGGTAGTTGGAGATGCTGTCGATGTGGGCCACACCGGGGAGCACGATCTTTCCACCGCCCGAGAAGCCCACATTCGGGTGAGCGGTGACGCAGCCGATCGCGATCTTCAAGTCGGCGGACATCACCTCGCGGTTGATCGAGAGCCGGGTTCCTCGAACGGTCGTGCCCACCTCCTCGCAGTTCTCGTAGCAGTTGTGGTTGTAGACGCGGAAGCGGTCGAGCATCTCCTGGCCGACCTTCTTCCGGAGCTCGATCCGCGAGAGCGCGCCGTGGGTGCCGAGGGCGCAGACGAAGCTGATGTTCTCCTCCTGGATGCCACCCGCGATCAGATCCTCCACCACGATCGGAGCGATCTTGTCGACGGGCGTCGGGCGGGTCATGTCATCGAAGACGATCACGGCCTTCTTCTTGCCCGCGGCGAGCTCCCGGATCGGGGGTGAGCCGATCGGATTGCGGATGGCGGCGGCCATCGCACTCTCATCGAGCTCGGGTCGCCCCGCGCCATGCATCCGGCAGATCTCCACGTCCCACTCGTCGGGGAGCGCGAGCTCGAGCGAGCGGTTTCCGTACCAGAGCAGTTCCGGAAGGCTGATCTTCATTTATCCACCTCGGCGCCGGTCCGACGCTTCGCGTCCCGGCGGATTGCGGTTTCCCTGTCTTTGATTGGATCCGATATCTCGGGCGAGCGCAAATCTCCGAGAGAGGCCGGGCTCTTTCGTCGCAGCAGGACGAAATCTTCCGATGGTCCGTTCCTGCACGTAAGTGGTGGTGAGATGCCGCCACAGGCGAGGAGCGAAGCTGGGGATCCACCAGCGCGCCTTGCCGCCGATTTCGGTCAGGTGGATTACGACGAGGCGTACCTGCTCGTGTTCGAGGGCCTGGATGACCTCCTGCTGGATCTCCACCGTCGCGAATCCCGGTACGATCGCATCGTGGCGGGTGGGGTTCGGCCGCTCCGCCAGGAAGTAGACGCCGGGTGCGTAGGGCGCGACGAAGATCGGATCCCCGGCTGGGATCTTCCTCTGGATGGCTTCCACGATGCCGCGTATCTCCTGCGCCTGCCACTCCGGCACGATGACGGGTGCACGCGCGATCCCGAGCTCGACGCCCTCCCGCCGCTCGGCGTAATCCTTGGCGATGTCTTTCACGCCGAGCGGAAGGACGGCAACCGGTGTCGCCACCAGGACCGCGAGCGCCAGGTGAACCCAACCCGGATCCGCAGCCTCCGAGACCGGGCCGGAAGGAGCGCGCCAGGCGGCCCGCCGCACAGGCCCACAGCAAGGCCGGGGCGACCAGCGCCTGGGTCAGGTGGGGGACGTCGGATCGGGAGAGGAAGATCGAGTGGGAGAGGAGAGCGACCGCCGTCCACTGCGCCACCACGATCGTCTCGGGGGAGAGATCGCGCCGCCGCGCTGCCTGCAGGAGCATGATGGCTCCTGCCGCGACGGAAGCGGCGGGGAGGTAGAAGAGCAGCGTCGTCAGACGCCCCGGACCCGTCACGAGCCGCTCGAGAGGGGGGAAGGGTAGCGACATGGCGGCGTTCCCCTGCGCCCCCTGAAGCACCAGCTGTTGCAGGACCTCTCCGAGCACGCCCTGCGCCGCCCAGAAGATCAACAGCGGGAGCCACACCGCGGCGGCCCCCGCTCCGAGGAGAAGACCGCCTCGGAGTGCGGACCGCCAGCGCGTCACGGCTCCACTCCCGGGTTGCGACCGCGAAGCCGGGACGACCGCGAGCGTCGCCAGGCCGATCAGCATCCCGTAGGCGCCCGCCTCCTGACGGACCAGTCCCACGATGCCGAACCCGGCGCCGAGAGCCAGCAGGCGCCGCGGCCCGTGCTCGCGATCCACCAGCCGCGAAGCCAGCCAGAGAGTCGCCAGGTAGGCGAGCGGAACGAAGGTCTTGTGAACCGGCGCCCGGAGCAGCATCGGGAGCGCGCCCGCTCCAAAGGCCGCCCAGCGCGGCGCGAAGGGGCGGGCCAGCCAGTAGCTTCCGGTGCAGAGCACCACCAGCCCCACCAGCCACACCGCGCGCACCATGACCAGATTCGGCTCCGCCCACCGAAAAAGTGGGACGAAGGGAGCGTAGACACCCGGGCCGTAGCTCCGGAAAATGTCCCGGTAGAGAGACTCGCCGGCGCTGATGCGTTCGATGGCCGTGACCAGCCACCCCTCGTCCGCGAGGTTGAGGCCCACGCGCAGCAGGGGCGCCCAGATCGCCATCGCCGCCGCCGCGAGCGCGAGTGTCAGCAGGAGATCGAGCCTCTTTCCCGAGCGATCGCTCTCGGCGGTGGCCATGGGGGCCCAACATACCGAACGCGAGCCCCGAGCCTCGGCTCGATCCCGCTGCCTACCCGGATGCTGCCGCGGTCCGGCGCGCGGCCAGGAAGACCGAGCTGCCGAGGAGGGGGCGGCGCAGGAGCGCGGTCTCGACCCGCATCACGCCCCGAAGCAGGGCGTGGACCCGGTCGCCCGGTGGCATGATTCCCTCCTGCAGGACCGAGCGGTCGTCCCGGGGCGCACGGACGAAGAGCTTCCGCAGCGCGAGCAAGGGCACCATCGACAGTCCCCAGTAGCGCGTCTCGAGCACCTGCAGGGGAAGCGTTTCGCACTCGCGCGACAGCGTCTTCCGGGTGTAGCGGCGCAGGTGTCCCACGGCCTCGTCGAAGGCGCCGTGGAAAGCGGGGAGGGCGGGGACGTTGACGAGCAGGACGCCCCCGGGCTTCAGGTGTCGCACGGTCGCTGCGAGCAACGCGCCCGTGTCGCTCACGTGCTCCAGGACGTCGCAGAGCGTGACCACGTCGTAGGAATCCACGAAGGGCTCGCGCTGCTCCAGGACGTCGTAGTAATGGAGGGTGCCGCGACCCGCCGCGGGCAGCCCGCAGGGCTTCGAGGTTGAGGTCGGCTCCGTCCACGGTCCAGCGCGTGATCCCCTCGAGCTGGGATCGCAGGACGCCCGTCCCACAGCCGACGTCGAGCACGCGCAGTGGCTAGAGCGGGCGCCACGCCGAGGTCGTCGAGGAGCCGTCGCAAGGCGGCGAGCCGCCACTGGAACCAGAAGTGGTCGCCCGAGGCGTAGTCGTACCACTCGGCGGCGTCCTCGAAGGTGGGTGGACGCGGCTCCGAGACGATCCGGACGTCTCTCTCGTCGCTATCCAACTCGCGGCTCACCGCGGCGCTTTGGGTGGTGGGTCGTCGCCGACGACCTCCAGGATCAGGTACGGCGGGCGGCCCTTCGCTTCCAGGTAGGTGCGGCCGACGTAGGCGCCAAGGATATAGAGACAGGCCGTCACCACGAAGTTTCCCGTTGCGATGAGGATGTAGCCCACCAGGAAGAGGACCAGCATGCGATCCTCGGCGTAGCTGCGCGAGCATGGCAACCAGCGCGAACAGCAGGACGATCGTCAGCGCGGCGAAGGTGAAGCTGAAGAGCTGCGCGACGCGCAGCAGGCGGATGCTCGACGAGGCGATGCCGTCGGTGGCGAGCCGGTAGAGCCGGGCGAAGCTGTACTTGCTTCGGCCCGCCTGGCGCTCGGGTCGGTCGTAGACGAGGCCGGTCTGGCGAAAGCCCACCCAGGCGCGCAGGATCCGCGGGAAACGGAGCCGCTCGGGCAGCGCGTGCATGGTATCCACGACCCGCCGATCGATCAGGCAGAAGTCACCGCTGTCGCGGGGGATGTCGAGCTCCGAGAGGAACGACACCAGGCGATAGAAGGCCCAGTAGCTGGCGCGCTTGAGGGCGTTCTCCTTGCGATTGCGCCGCTGGGCGTAGACGACGTCGAACCCCTCTCGCCACCGCTTCAACATCTCGAAGACGAGCTCCGGCGGGTCCTGAAGGTCCGCATCCAGGATTGCCACGACGTCCCCGTCGGCGTGATCGAGCCCCGCCGTCAGCGCATTGGGATGCCCAAAGTTCCGCGAGAGCCGGTAGAGCACGAAGCGCTCGTCGGACGCGGCGCGTGCGCCGACGATCTGCGCCGAGCGGTCGCGGCTTCCGTCGTCGACGACGCGGAAGCGGACGCGTTCGATGCCGTGGGAGCGGAGCGTCTCCGACGCGAAGACTTCATCCAGGCGTCGAAGGAAGAGCGGTAGAACGTCCTCCTCGTTGTAGACGGGGACGACCAGATCCAGCTTGACCGGGGATGCTCGTTCCATGTCCTCTCTCGTGACCTGGCATTGTCCTCCAGACCGGGCTTCCGGCGCCAGCCCTGCGTCCGCCTTCCCGCGTCTGATACGCTCGGCCGGGACGATGAGGACCCGGGCCCGACCCCCCTTCGAAGAGCAGCTGGCCGTCCTGGTGACGATGGCGCTCGCCCTCTGGAGCGCTCTGGCGACGCTCTCCACCTTGGGTGGGCTCCCCTTCCGGACCCTCTGCTTCGTCTACACCGGTGCCCTCCCGCTCGGTCTCCTCCTGCTGATCCGGTATCCGCTGGCTTCCCGCCGCGGTTCCGATGAGCCGGGCCGAGAAGCGGCCGTTGCCCGCTGGATGCTCCTCGGGCTCTGCCTGCTGGGCGCCGCGCTCTCCCTCCTCGATCACCACCCGAACCCCGACGACGGCGCCTACTTCGGGGGCCGGACCATCCACTTCCTGGCTCATCCCGAGGCGGCCCTCGATCTGGAGCAACATCACCACGCTCTGCTCGACTGGCCTCCCCGCTACCCCCTGCTGGTGCTCCAACACATCAGCCTGCTCTGGGGCTACCTGGGGTTCGTCACGGGCTTGTCCGGTCTCGACGTACTCCACTACGTCGCACCCATTCTGGGGGGGGTCCTGCTGCCGCTCGCCTGGTACCTGGCCCTCTCGCGGTTCGTCCGAAGCCCCCTCGCCGCGGTGACTGGCACGGCCGCCATCGTCGCCTGTCTGTGTCTGGACGGCGTCACCTCTCGCAGCTTCGGTGTCGTTCGGCTTCCCGGCGGTCCGCTTGGGCAAGGGGATGCTGATGGCCGTCTTCGTCCCCATCTTCGTCGCCTTCTCGAAGGACTGGTTCGAGCGTCCCGGCGCGCGGAACGCCGTGAAGCTCTTCCTGGTGACGACCGCCTGCGCGGGGCTCTCCGACTCCTCGCTCTTCCTGCTGCCCGTGCTGGCCGCCTTCATGGCCAGCGGAGCCCTCTTCGCGCGGGGTGCCTCTCTCGCCACCGCGAAGATTCTCGCGGGGTACTTCGCCTCGCTGGCCTGGCTGTACGGGATCGGCGCGTACATGCTCGCTGTGGTGGACCGGTCCCGGATGGCATATCTCGGCTTTGGGCTCGGCTTCCCAGACTCCTTCTCGGGACAGTTGAAGCTGGTCTTCGGGGACCCTCCGGGGCCCTTCCTGTGGATCTATCTGCTGGCGCTGGCCGCGGCCTGGGTGGGATCTCGCCAAGGGAAGGAACGCGCCTTCCTGGCCGGCTGGCTGGTCGCCGCCGTGGCGCTCCTCAATCCCGTGCTGTTCCCGTTGGTCACGAGCCACCTGACCTCGTACAACACCTACTGGCGCCTCTTCTACCTCCTGCCATTCCTCCTGGCAGTCGGGATCGCCATCGCGAGGCTGGTGGATCGGTTCGCGGTACGCAGGCCGGCCTACCACCTCCTCGCCGTCGCCCTGCTCCTGGGGGTCGCTACTCTCGGCAACCTGGTCGAGCCGTTCTCGAGCAGAGCCGTGTTCAGCCAGATTCCCCTCGCCGTCACCGGCTACAAGATCGACGCCGATCTGCAGGAGGACGTTCGCGTCATCCTCGCGCACGCCGAGCCGGGAGCGACGCTCGCGCCTATCCGCTACAGCGCCGTGATTCCACTGTTCACCGCCGAGCTGCCCCAGGTCGCCGTGCGGGGCTTCATGCTGAGGCACATCGCCATCGCCAACGGTGAACCGGGGCTGGCCGAGTCCCGGGTTCGCGCCATCAGCTTCGTATCCGGAGAGTCCCGTCCGGGAGCGGCGCAAGATCTGGCGAAGCTGCTCTCGCGAGAGGAACTCACGAACGTCGTGGTGACCGCGCGAGCCGCTGCGCGACCCCACCTCCTTCGACTGCTACACCGGTATGGCTTCCAGCGCGTCGTGAGCCAGCCCCGCTTCTCGCTCTTCGTCCGAACCCGAGAGCCGGACTCCGCATCGTCCTGATCTCGCCGGTGTTCCTCAACGGTGGCTTCGACCGGAATCTACCTGCGGCTCGACCTGCCGCTGTCCGGGGCCAGCCGCCTGGCGGTCACCAATGCCCGGATCCTGTATGATCCTTTGTCAGCCATGAACTCCGGACGTCCGAACTCGACCGCCAGCGTCGTCGTACCCGTCTACAACAGCGACAAGTTGCTTCCCCTGCTGGTCGAGCGACTGAAGCCGGTGCTCGAGCGGCAATTCCAGTGCTACGAGCTGATCCTCGTCGACGACGACAGTCGGACCGAGACCTGGCCCGCGATCGAGCAGCTGGCGCGAGAGCACCCATGGATCCACGGCCGGCGGCTGCTGCGGAACTACGGGCAGCACAACGCCCTGCTCTGCGGAATCCGCGAGGCGCGCAACGAACTCGTCATCACGCTCGACGACGATCTGCAGAACCCGCCGGAGGAGATCCCGAAGCTGATGGAGGCCATCGAGGCCGGTGCCGACGTGGTCTACGGCACGCCGGATCGAGAGCGGCACGGCCTCGCCCGAGATCTGGCTTCGCAAATCACCAAGATCGCGCTCAGAAGCGCCATGGGCGCCGAGACAGCTGCCAAGGTGAGCGCATTTCGGATCTTCCGCACCCGGCTCCGGGACGCTTTCGGAAGCTGCAGCGGGCCCCACGTCTCCATCGACGTGCTGCTCACCTGGGGGACCACCCGGTTTGCGGCGCGCGTCGTACGCCACGACCCGAGGTCCGAGGGCACCTCCAACTACACCGTCGGACGGCTGATCGCCCACGCGCTCAACATGATGACGGGCTTCAGCACCCTTCCTCTGCAGGTCTCGAGTCTGCTCGGCTTTGCCTTCACTCTCGTGGGCATAGGGATCTTGCTGTTCGTGATCGCCCGCTTCTTGACCTACGGCAGCGTCGTGCCCGGCTTCCCCTTCCTCGCGTCGATCATCGCGATCTTCTCTGGGGTCCAGCTCTTCTCCTTGGGAATCATCGGTGAGTACTTGGCGCGCATGCACTTCCGGTCCATGGATCGACCTCCCTATGCGGTTCGTCACACGACCGAGCCGGCTCCCGCGGACTCGCGAGACGATCGCCATTGAGCGAGTTTCGGATCCCGTTCAATCGGCCGTCCATGGCCGGGCGCGAGCTCGACTACCTGCGAGAGGCCACGGACAACCTCCAGCTCTCCGGAGACGGCCCGTTCGGACGCCGTTGCAGCGAGCTCCTCGAGGCGGAGCTCGGCGCTCCGCGGGTCCTGCTGACGCCTTCCTGCACCGCCGCGCTCGAGATGGCTGCCCTGCTCCTCGAGCTGCGCCCGGGGGACGAGGTGATCGTCCCTTCCTTCGCCTTCGTGACGACCGCCGGAGCCTTCACGCTCCACGGAGCGCGTCCGGTCTTCGTAGACGTGCGGCGGGACACGCTGAATCTGGACGAGAACCAGCTCGCCGGCAGCCTGACGTCACGCACTCGCGCCGTTGTGGCGCTCCACTATGCGGGTGTGTCCTGCGAGATGGACGCCATTGGCGAGTTCGTGGATCGGGCGGGCATCGCGCTGGTCGAAGACAACGCCCACGGCCTCTTCGGCTGCTATCGGGGACGGCCACTCGGGAGCCTCGGCGACGTCGGCACCCAGAGCTTCCACGAGACGAAGAGCTTCAGCTGCGGAGAGGGTGGGGCTCTCGTCCTGAACCATCCGGACTGGATCCCGCGGGCCGAGATCCTCCGGGAGAAGGGCACCGATCGCTCGCGCTTCTTCCGGGGCCAGGTCGACAAGTACACCTGGGTGGACGTCGGCGCGAGCCATTTGCCGTCCGAGCTCCAGGCCGCCTACCTGCTGGCGCAGCTGGAGGCGCGGAAGGCCGTCCAGTCGCGGCGGATGCAGCTGTGGACCCGCTATCTGGACGCCCTGTCCAGCTGGGCGGTGCACGAGGACGTCTCGCTGCCGCAGGTGCCAGCCGAGTGCGAGCACACAGGACACCTCTTCCAGCTCGTGATGCCGTCACGTGAGGCCCGCGAGGGTCTGATCGCGTGGCTTCGGGAGCGCGGTATCCTCGCTGTCTTCCACTACCAGCCGCTTCACCTCTCCGAGATGGGGCGACGTTTCGGCGGCGTCCCGGGTCAGTGCCCCGTGACCGAGTGGGTCAGCGAGACGCTGGTTCGACTTCCGCTCTTCCCATCCCTGACGGATGCGGAGCAGGAAGACGTGATCGAGGCCGTGACCGGGTTCCGGGCGTGAAGCCTGGAGCGGCAGCGTGGATCAGGCGACCTCCGGCCACGGCGAGGATGCTGGCTCCGAAGGGAATCCGCTTCCGTACTTCGACGCGGCGCGATTCCAGCCGCTCGGCCACCCCCAGGAGCGACTTCGCCAGCCTGGACTCCACTGTCAGGTGTCCTTCGACGCGATGCCGCGCAGAGCGATTGCCGGCTCTCCGAAACAGCAGCATGGGAAGCGGGAGCAGAGCGAAGATGAAGGTGAGGTACTCCACGCTGAGTCCCGCCTGCGCCAATGCCTCTCGGAGAGAAGCCTCGCTGTAGCGGCGGTGATGCCCGGCGTAGTCATCCTCGGGCGACCAGAGCCAGGCGTGCGCGGGAACGGTCGCGTAGATCCGTCCTTCGGCTGCCACACACCTTCCAATCTCTCGGAGGAAGCCCACGTCGTCCTCGATGTGCTCGATCACGTCGAACAAGCCCACGGCTGGAAGGACCCCCGCGTGAAAGCCGGCCTCCGGCAGGGTGGAGCAGATCACGCGCTGCAGACCCCGCTCTCGGGCGTTCCTGGCTCCCTCGGCGCCGGGCTCCAACAGGACCGCCGGGAAACCGGCTCTCTGGAGTGCGACGGACACCACACCATTGCCCCCGCCGACGTCGATGATCTCGCCTTCCGGGGGAAAGCCCTCTACCGCGGCGCAGATCAGCGCGTTGCGGTGGCGAAACCACCAGGACTCCTCCTCCAGGCCGAAGAGCCAGCTCCGGGCGTCATCTGGATACGAGAGCGTCTGCCGTCGCCGCGAGACCCAGATCCCGCCCTCGGACCGATGAAGGTTGTCGGCAATGTCGGCCAGCGCGAGCACGACGGTCAGAGACTATGCCACTCAGCCGCGGATAATGACAGCCAGCCCCAATGCATCATCGTCAGATCTGCCTGACCTTCGGTCTACACGAACCAGAAGTGGAAGTAGGGCTGGCAGGAGACGCGCTGGAAGCCGCACTGCTCGTAGAGGCGGCAGGCGGCAACGTTCTCCTCCTGGGTGACCACATCGCAGCGCGCGTGGCCCTCCTCGGCGCAGCGGGTGAGCGCGCCTTGGACGAGGGCCGTCCCCAGGCCTTGCCCGCGCGCGGCCTCGGCCACCGCGACCAGCCCGATCGCGGTGCCCTCCAGGGTGAGCAGGCCGGTTTCGCCTTCGCCGACCAGGACCTCCCAGGCGCGCTCGCGCGTTGTGCTCACTTCGATCCAGCGTGTGTAGAGGGCCTCGTAGGCGCCGACCGGAAAACCGGGGTCGACCTTGAAGCGCGAGAGGACGCCGCTGTCCAGGGCGAGTGCGACCAGGCCAGGCGAAGGGGGACCCTTGGGCGCGGAGTGCAGGCGCGAGTCGAGGGGGGCGGGCGCGCCGACCTCGCGGGAGAAGGTCAGCTTGCGGTCGACGAGGTTCCCACCGCAGGCTCGTCCGACTTCCTCCGAGCGCTTGGCCGCCGGCCAGTAGACCAGGCGAAACCGGGCGCCACGCAGGCCGTCGAGGAGTTCGCTCAGCGCGGCGCGGGAGAGGTCTGGCGCCTCGATTGCGGCGATCTCGAAGCCGAAAAACTCGCTGTCCCAGTCGAGGCGACGCGTCCCGCGCGGGAGGCTGACGTCGCGGCCTCGGTGTGGGCGGGCCGTGTCGGATGTGCTCACGATCGGGTCCAGTGTATCGCCGCCTCGTTCCCGCGGCCATCAGCGACGTACAGTGTCAGAGGTTGGGAAGCCTCGCCCCCTCGGCGCGCTTCCCAGTGTTATCTTCGCTAGCGGCGATGGCAAAGGAATCTCCTCAGCATTATCCGCGGTGGCTGGTCGCCGCAGTGTTCGTCGTGATCTTCCTCGGCGCACTGGTGCCCGCACTGATCTTCCTCTCCTGGGTGGTCCACCTGGGCAACGACGCGCTTGGCTACGTGGCGGTGGCGAAGAACTGGACCGAGGGACGCGGGTTCGTGGATCCGATCCTCTACTCCAACTACCTCCCCGGCGCGAAGCTGCCGCTGCTCGCGCCGGTGATCCGGCCGCCGCTGCCTTCGGTGCTCTTCGCCCTGCCGCTCGGCTTCGGGTCCGGTCTCTTCGGCCTCAGCCTGGCACACGCGGTGTTCGCGAGCTTCGTCGGGGCGTGCAGTCTGCTCGTGGGTTTGCGCCTCCTCCCCCTGCCCTCGGCGGCGGCTCTTGCGATTGCGGTCGCCTGGTCTCCGGCTTGGCGGAATGCGAGCGTCAACTTGCTGGCAGAGGCCAGCGCGGTGGGTGTCCTGCTCGTGCTCCTGGCGGCAGCGCCGATGGGTCTGCGTTCCATCCGGGGTGGAGTGCTCCTCGCCGTACTCACGCTCCTCGGCTGGCTCACACGGCCAAACCTCGGCGCCTTCGCTCCCATGCTCGTTCTCGCCTGCTGTATCGACCGAGGTATCGGGCCGGCGCTGCGTTCGCGGCCGCTCTGGGCATATGTCGGATCCTTCCTGCTGCTTCACCAGGCCGTGGGTTTGGCCGTCCGCTGGGCCAGCGGCTTTGCCCCCTATCAGCACTACGGGGTCATGTTCGAGACGCTGAGCTGGGCCGAGGTGAGCCTCTATCGGATCGAGTACACCGGGCTCCTCGCCTTCGCGCGAGAGAACGGCAGGGCGCTGCTGTCGTTCGAGTGGGACAACCTCCGGCGCCTGGTCGATGCCACGTTCTTCAACGACCTCTATCTGTTCGTGGGGTGGTTGGCGGTCCCCGGCGTATTGCACGGGCTCCTTCGACGTGGCCCGGGCTCGCTCACGCGCCGGCTGGTCTCGGTGGCCGCATTGGGCTTTACGGCAATCGGCCTCGCCACCTCCTGGGGATTCGCGGTCGACCGTTATCCACTTCTCGGCGTCGTCTGCGCCTGGATGGTGGGAATCTCCTCCCTGGACGACGCTGTGCGCTGGGCTGCGCGACGGTGGCGAGCTCGCCTCCGGGCGAAGGCGCAAGTCGTGGCCGGGTTCATCCCACTACTGTGTGTGCTCGTACTCGCTGCGGTCGTTGCTGCGCCGCTGACGAGATTGGAGCTGCGCCTGCCGTTCGAGCCGCGGTTCGCTCTCCATGGGAGGCAATGGGACGCGACGAGTCGCGCACTCTGCGCACACGTCGATCCAGATGCACTGGTTGCATCGCCCGATCCCTGGAACATCCTCTTCTGGTGCGGCAATGCCGGCTATCTCCTTCCTTCGGACCTCGACGACCTCGATTGGCTGCACCGCTACCTCGACGAAAAGACGCCCGGCTATCTGGTTGCCGCAGATCCCGCTGCGATCCGCGTTCTCGAGAGTTCGCCCCGGCTCGAAGCAGCCGTCCGAGTCGGTCGCGGAGTGCTGTTTCGCGCGCGGGATCCGGAGCCCGGGAGTCGTCCGTGGATCTCGCCTGGACCCCTGGCTCCGACGCTCCGGTTCAAGGCACGCTGAGCCGGAGCCGGTCTCGAAACCAGAGCCGGTGGGGTCGGTTGAGGCGGATGGCGAGAAACGCGACGGCGCCTTCGCGATCGCGATAGGCGCGGGTCTCGGCGACGCCGGGCGGTAGCCCGGCGACCTGTTCGAGAAAGTCGAGTCCATGTCCGAAGCGATCGTAGGCCGGCTCGTGCACCAGGTAGACATGGCCGGCGTCTCCTCGGTGGCGCCAGCCGCGGTCCGGGCGGCCACCCGGGCGGAAGTGCCAGAAAGGCTCGATCAGCCTGCGGGTTCTCGGTGAGCATCATCAGCGGAGGGTGGAAGCCCCAATCGAGGCTCACGATCGTCGCTTCGGGCTGGTGCTCCACCTCCTCGGCGAAGCGCTCGAGGGCGTTCGACCAGTACCCCCTGCCGCCGCTCGCCTCGAGCAGCTTGAAGGTGCGCGCCGTCATCCAGCTGCTCGGAAGCGAGGATGACTACAAAGACCACCGTGGCGCCCGCGCGCACCACGTATCCTAGGGATGCCGCCGGGCCGGAGCCGTCGAGAGCGCGACCAGGGCCGACGCCACCAAGAGGTGCGGGAAGGGGCAGACGTTCATCATGTGGTGGACGCGTTGGGCGCCGGGCATTGCCAGGAGGGCGAGCTGGGTGAGCCCGCCCGCGGCGGCCGCGAAGACCAGCGCCCGGGCGAGGGGAGGCAGACCGGGAGCTCGCCAGGCGATGGCCGCGAGCAGCGGCAGACTGCCCAAGACGGCGAAGCCGAGCAGGCCCACCGGGACGTCCGGGATCTCGAAGAGGCGTTCGTAGCGACCGCCGGTGGTCCAGAGACGGAAGAAATAGGTGCCGTCGAGGGTGCTCCACGCCACCTGCAGCCGCTCCGCGAAGGGACCGCGCATCGCCACCTGCGAGGTCGCCCGGATCAGCTGTGGAATCGAGAGGATGATGGGCGCCGCGCCGGCGGCGAAGGCCAGGGCTCCCCAGCCGAGCTCCCGCCGGCGCCGCGCCAGGCCCAGGACGCCCGGCCGGACCCAGGACCAGGGCGAGGGCGGCCGCGCCGAGAAAGGCGGCGAAGTCGACCTTGTTGTAGAGGCCGAGCCCGAAGGCGAGCCCGGCCAGCCCCAGGTGCAAGGGGCGTCGCGTCTTCCATCCCAGGGTGGCGAAGTAGAGACCCGCGCCGCGGCAGAGCAGCGCGAGGGCCACCGAGCCCCAGTCGTGGCGGGTGACGAACAGCAGCGTTGGATCGGCGAGCAGGAGCGCGCCGCTCGCGAGGGCCACCGAACGCCCGAGCACGCGGTCCGCCCACAGCATCACGAACAGCACGCCTGCCAGCGCCCAGAGGGTCGTCGTGATCCGCAGCACCGCCGGGCTCGCCTCGAAGAGCGCGAAGCTCGGAATCAGCAGCTGGCTCTTGAGTGCTCCCATGTAGGGCTGGGTCATCCACGGGAAGGGCCGACCAAAGAGAGGGGTCGCGGACAGGCCCGGGGGATGCAGTGCGCGCGCCTGACCGCGCAGGAAGTCGAGGCTCGGCCCGGCCTGGATCGCCTCGTCGTAGAAGAGCCCCGGAGTAGTCCAGATACCGAGCCGAGACGCCGAGATGAAGTGCAGCCATCGCCAGCCATGCCGCGAAGAGCCACCCGTTTTCGGGAGGACATGGCTCAGCCTCCGGTGTAGAAGGGCAGCGGAAAGTGCTCGTGGGTCGTCACCGTGTCCGTCCAGGCGGGCGGTTCCAGTGATTGCGGTCGGCTTGGAGCGGACAGAGTATCATGGCTCGATGGCGGCGAGAGGAATGCGGATCGCGGTGCTCGCCCTCCTCGCCGTCGCTCTCGCCTGCGGGGCGCCCGAGCCGCAGAGGGCTCCGCCGCGACACCTGGTGCTCGTCACCGTGGATACGCTGCGCGCGGATCGGCTCGGCGTCTACGGCAATCCGCTCGAGCTCACGCCCCATCTCGACGCTCTCGCGGAGCAGAGCATCGTCTTCCGCCGCGCCTTTGCTCCCGCACCTTTCACCCTCCCCTCGCTCTCCGCACTCCTCACTGGCCACTACCCCGACGCGATCGGCGTCCGCAGCAACAGGGCGGTGCTGCCGTCCGGGGTCATCACGCTCGCTGAACGTCTTCGCGCGCTCGGATTTCGAACCGGTGCCGTGGTGGGCAACTTCGTCGCGCGGAGACAGAGTGGCCTCGACCAGGGCTTCGAGCACTACGACGATCAGTTGGGCCAACGCGAAACGCAGCGCGCGATGCCCGAGCGGCGCGCCGCGCGCACCACGGCCGATGCCCTCGCGATGCTGGACGAGCTCCGCGCGCCCGGCGGGCGCGTCTTCCTTTGGGTCCACTATCAGGACCCTCATAGTCCCTACACGGCTCCCTCCGATTACCGCGCGCCGCCGGGGGCCCCCCCGGCCGGTGTACTCGACCGGCGGCTTTCCCTGCTCGTCCCGCGCGACCGCGGCTTTGGCGGGATTCCGCGCACCGCACGGCTCGGGAGCGAGCGTGACTCCGCCGTCTACCGGGCCGCCTACCACGGGGAGATCCGATTTCTCGACGCCCAGGTCGGTGCCTTCTTCGAGGCACTGCGCACACGGGGCATCTGGGAGGAGACGGCGATCGCGGTGACGGCGGATCACGGCGAGGGGCTCGGCGAGGAGGAGCACTGGTTCGAGCACGGAGAGCTGGTCGCACCCGCCGAGACCGCCGTCCCCATCCTGCTGCGCGTGCCGGGTCGGGGCGCCGCCGTGCGGGACGACCTCGCCTCGCTGCTCGACCTACTCCCCACGCTCCTCGCCGTGGTGGGCGTGCCTCTTGCCGGTCCGGCTTCGGCCGAGGTTCCGGGCCGGGACCTGCTCGCGCCCGGCGCCGAGGGGCGGGAGAGTGCCCTCTTTCTGACGAACCTGGAACGGCTGTCCACGTCGGAGCGTCGGGCGATCCTGCGGGACGGCCACCAGTACGTGGTGATTCGCGCACCCGATGGCAGCGAGCGCGAGATCTTCCGACGTCTCGACGGCTCGCCCGCGCGCGACGCCGAACGCCTCTCGCGCTTGCGGAGCGAGTTCCTGGAGTGGGAGGCCGAGCTCACCAAGGGTCCCCCGCAGGTTCGACAGGACCTCGACGAGCGGGAGCGGCTCAGGTTGGAGGCGCTCGGCTACCTCGTCGACGACGAGGAGCCCTGATGGGGATGCGGATCGCGATGCTCGCACTCCTCGCCGCCGCTCTTGCCTGCGGGGCGCCCGAGCCGCGGAGGGCTCCGCCGCGACACCTGATTCTCGTCACCGTGGATACGCTGCGCGCGGATCGGCTCGGCGTCTACGGCAATCCGCTCGAGCTCACGCCCCATCTCGACGCTTTGGCGCAGGAGAGCATCGTGTTCCGCCGCGCCTTTGCGCCGGCGCCTTTTACGCTCCCCTCGCTCTCCGCAATCCTGACGGGCCGCTACCCCGATGCAATCGGCATCCAGAGCAATCGGGCGGTGCTCCCAACCTCGGTCGTCACGCTCGCCGAACGTCTTCGAGCGATCGGGTTCCGAACCGGCGCCGTGGTGAGTAATTTCGTCGCGCGAAGGCAGAGCGGCCTCGACCAGGGCTTCGAGCGTTACGACGATCGGATGGGCCAGCGCGAAACCCGGCGCCCGATACCCGAGCGGCGCGCCGCGCACACCACGGCCGACGCACTCGCGCTGCTGGACGAGCTCCTCGAGTCCGGCGGGCGCGTCTTCCTCTGGGTGCACTACCAGGACCCTCACGGTCCCTACACGGCTCCCTCCGACTACCGGGCATCGCCGGGTCCACCCCCGGCCGGTGTTCGCGACCGGCGGCTTCGCGTGCTTCCTCCCCGTCAAAACGGCTTCGGCGGGATTCCGGACTACCAGCAGCTGGGGAGCGAGCGTCGCTCCGCGGTCTACCGCGCCGCCTACCACGCGGAGATCCGCTTCTTCGATGCCCAGCTGGGCGCCTTCCTCGAGGCGGTGCGCGCACGGGACCTGTGGGAGGAGACCGCGATCGCGGTGACGGCGGATCACGGCGAGGGGCTCGGCGAGGAGGGACACTGGTTCGCTCACGGAGAGCTCGTGGCCCCTGCCGAGACCGCCGTCCCTCTCCTGCTGCGGGTACCGGGTCGGCGCGCCGCCGTGCGGGACGACCTGGCGACGCTGCTCGACCTCCTTCCCACATTGCTCGCCGTGGTGGGGGTACCTCTCGCCGAGCCGGCTTCGGCCGAAGCCCCGGGCCGAGACCTCCTCGCGTCCGGCGCCGAGGGACGGGAGAGCGCGCTCTTTCAGTCGAACCTGCAAGATGGAATTCCCGCGCGTCGCGCGATCCTGCGAGACGGCCACCAGTACGAGGTGATCCGCGGACGAAGAGGGAACGAGCGCGGCCAGTTCCGGCGGCTCGACGGCTCGCCGGCGGACGACACCGAACGCCTCTCGCGCTTGCGGCGCGAACTCCTGGAGCGGGAAGCCGAGCTCGCGAAGGGTCCCCCCGAGGTTCAACAGGATCTTGACGAGCGAGAGCGGTCCAGGCTGGAGGCGCTCGGCTACATCTACGAGAAGGAGCCCTGAGCGCTCCGCTTTCGGGGGCAACGTCAATAGTCATGGCGACGTCCGTTGCCGCTAATGGCGAGAGGGGGTCCCCCCGCGAGAGGAGTACAGGGGCCCCTCTTCTCTCATTCTTCCCCCGTCCGCTCCGACGACGAGGGGAGACCGCGCAAGCGCGGCGGGTATTCGAGCAACGCGAGCACCGCCGTGTAGGTGGCGTGAAACTCGTGGTTCTTGAACGGCTCGCCCCAGCTTCCGTCCTCGTGCTGAAGGGCGAGCAGACGCTCCACCATGGCGATCGCGTCCTCGCCCTCGGGCAGGTGGACGAGTTTGCGCGCAGCCAGGATTTCGGCCTGCAGATCCAGGAAGGCGCGGCGCTTCGGCATCCTCCCGGAGAGGTAACGCCGAAGCGCAGTGTCGAGTATTTCGATCTCGAGTGCGTATTCGCCCGGGTCCAGATACCGGGAAAAATAGCCCGACGCCACGAAGAAAACGTGCGTCACGCCGAACATGAACTCGAAATCGACGAGCAGCCGCTCGGGCTCCCCACTCTGCCAGCGCGACCGGATCTCCTGCCTCACGGTGTCCATGCTGAGCTGCGTCTCGATCGCGAGTTTCGCAAACTGATGGAGCAGCACGAGCTGCGGCGTGAGCTGCATCCGTTTCCAGAGCGTCGTCTCGTGGTGGCGAATCGGTTCCTGCAGTTGCCTCGTCGGATCTTTCCAGGACTCGCCCGCCTGCTTCCTGCGCACGAGTTCGCCCACCACGGGGCGAAACCTCCGGGATTGGAGCAACCTCGGGTCACCGAGGTTCGGCGGGAGTTCGATGATGGGTGTCCGGAGAGCCACCTCGGTGATCGTCCGGATCGAGCCCGCCGGATCCCCTCCCGGGGCGACCTTGTACAGGCTCGTGAAGATCGTATATACCCATTCCTGCGACATCCCCTCGCGGTTGGCGATCAGCCACTCGATCCCGCGCCGCGCCGCGGCTGCACGGCGCATCTCGAGCGGCTCCAGCGCGCAGCTGCTGAGTACTCCCACTGCTCCGAGGACCGCCGCGAGGAGGATGCGGAGGGTGGCAGTGCGGAGCGCTCCAGCATTCCTCCTGGCGGCGAGACCATCCCGTGCCTCCGCCTGGCTTCCATCAGGCGAGCTGCGCAGCGAGTCATCGGACGGATCGCTAGAAGCTCCTCCTATGGGACCCGGTCCGCCTGCGGCACCGCCCCGCCCGGGACATCCACTTAGGAGGAGCGTGGAAGCATCAGGCGTGAGCATGGAGGTCTTCCGTGAAGATCGGAGCGAAGTGACGGCGTGGGCTCGATGGACGACGGCCAGGTGACCCAGGCCGAGCGACCCTACCACAGGTTCTTCGCGGATCCCATCATCGAATCTGCTCAATGTCCCTATCGAATACGCGGAATCTCACGCTGGAGGTACTCGGCCCAATCGTCGATCAAGCCGCCTGAGCGCGCCGGCCTCGGGCGCAACGTCTATATTCATGGCGACGCCCGCTCCCGCTGGTGAGGAGAGGGCGCGGAGAGAGCCGAGTTGCCGCAGCGCTCCACCCGGAAGTCCGAATCTGCGGGCGAGGCGCCCCTGGGACTCTTCTCATCCAGCATCGCCCTGTATGCGGTTGCGCTCGGCATCGCCCTGCTGATCTACCTGCCCTCGCTGCGCGGCCCCTTCCTCTCGGACGACAGCATCTATCTGACCCAGAATCCGCAGGTGCAGGCGGTGACGGTGGAGAACCTGCTCGAGATCCTCGATCCGACCGGCGATCTATCGCTCCGGGTCGCCAACTACGCCCCGCTCCACCTGCTCGGGCACATGGCCGAGTGGGCGCTCTTCGGCGAGAGCATGCCGCCCTATCACCTGGTGAACGTCGCCCTCCACGCCTTGGTGGCGGTGCTCCTGATCGGGCTGCTCCGGGACTCGAACCTCCCACCCCGCTGGGCGCTTCTCGCGGGCGCCCTCTTCCTGGTCCACCCCGCCAACGTCGAAGCCGTCGCCTGGATCTCCCAGCTCAAGACCCTGCTCGCCATGGCGCTCCTGCTGTTGGCATTGCGGGTGCGGAGACGGCTGGCCGGTGCTGGGTGCGGTCGCCTTCGTCCTGGCGCTGCTCGCGAAGGCGCTGGCGGCGGTGGCGCTCCCCGTGGCGCTGCTGCTGGAGTGGGCCCGGGGCCGAGCGGGCGGCGCAGAGGGGAGCGAGCCTCGCTGGGGCGACCTGGTGGTGTGGGGCGCGGCCCTGGCGGTCTTCGCCGCGGTGGAGTTCTGGGCCCTCGGGCACGTGCAGATCGGCAACGCTCCCGTCTCCGAGGACGCTGCGGTTCGAGTCTGGAGCTCCCTGGCGATCGCGGGGCGCTACCTGGTGATGGCCGCGACCTCCTACGGGGTCTCGGCGTTTCATCAGCCCGATCCCGTCACCTCGCCGCTCGATCCGTGGGTGATCGGAGCGCTCGCGATGCTGGCCCTGCTCGGCGCGCGCTCCCTCTGGGCGCTGATCGGGCGCCGCGAGGAGGCGGCCTGGTGGGCGTGGGCGGCGATCTCGTTCCTTCCGGTCTCCCAGATCACACCTTTCGTCTATCCCATCGCGGACCGGTATCTGTACTTCATCCTGCCCGGACTCCTCGGCGGGGCCCTCCTGGCGGCGCGCGACCTGCTCGCGCCCCTGGCGCGAAGCCGGCGCGCCGGGCAGCTCGCCCGGGCGGGCGAGGTCGCGGTGCTGTGCCTGGGCATCGTCTTCGCCTGGCAGAGCTACGGGCGAGCCGCGCTCTGGACGTCGGAGCGGCTGCTCCTGGCCGACGCCGTGCGGCACTACCCGAACGGCCCCTCCGCGCACTACGCGAAGGCGCGCGAGGCCGCGACCTGGGGCGACCCTGCGGCGGCGGTCGAGCACCTGCGCCGGGCCACCGCCCGGGGCCAGCACGGGCTCGAGCAGCTCTATGCAGATCCCGGCTTTGCGGGCCTCCGGTCCCACCCCGACTTCCAGCAGCTGGCACGCCAGCTCGCCCGCCGGCAGATCGAGGAGATGGGTCGCGCCTCCCGGCTCACCGAGCCGAACCGGATCCAGCTCGCGGAGGCGCATCTGATCGCCGGCGAGCCCGAGCGCGCCGTCGAGATCCTCGAGGAGATCCTGGCCGCGGGTGGAGACTTCGAAGCGGTGGTCCGGGGGCTTCTGGTCCAGGCGCGCGCGGAGGCCGCGCGTACTCGGAAGCCCGAAACCCGCTGACGGGGCAACGGGCACTGGTCGAGCTCCGGAGTGCCGGACCGGAGCCCGCTCACTCCAGGTAGCCGAGGGCGCGCAGCGCCTCGCGGTCCTCGGGGGAGATCTCTGCGGCTCCCGGGGCCGTGCCCTGCGCGCCCCGCCACTCCTCGAGCCGGCCGGCGAGCTCTTCCACCTTCTCCGGGTGGGCGGCGGCGAGGTTGCGACGCTCCGGGCGCTCCGCCTCCAGGTCGAAGAGCTCCCGGGTCCCCGTGGCGTCGCCCTCGATGTACTTCCAGCGGCCCTGGCGGATCCCGAGGAGCGTGCCGTTCACGTAGAGCCGGCCCAGGTCCGCCACCCAGGCGCTCTGGTAGGGGCGCCGGAAGAGATGAATGGGCCGCTCTCCGTCGAGGCGCGCCTCTCCCCGGGCAGCCGGCGCCAGGCTCTCGCCTTCGAGGCCGCTCTGCGGTCCGAGCCCCAGCAACTCGAGCGCGGTGGGGGCGATGTCGACGGTCGCGACCGGCTCGGAGACGGTGCGGCGTCGCGGCAGACGGCCGGGCCAGCGCAGCAGCAGCGGCACCCGAACCGCCTCCTCGTAGAGATGCACGCCGTGGCCGAGCATGCCGTGCTGCATCAATCCCTCGCCGTGGTCGCCGCTCACGATCACCAGCGTGGTGTCGGCCAGCCCGAGCGCCTCGAGTCCCTCGAGCAGCTCGCCCACCGCCTGGTCGGCGAAGGCGATCTCCCCGTCGTATCGCGCCACCATGCGATCCAGGCGGCTGGCGGTCTTCGGGAGCCCGGCTTCGAAGCGGGAGGCGAAGGGCTCGGGAGGGGCGTAGGAGAGGTGCGGATCGAAGTAGTGGACGAAGAGGAAGAATGGACGCGCCGGGTCGCGCGTCTCGCTGAGCCACTGGACCGCGCGCCGGGTGGTGTGATCCCCGCGGCGATCGAAGCTCCCGGGGACCTCGTGCCCTTCCCATTCGGAGACGCTCACGGTGGCCTCCTCGGGGGCGAAGTCGTCGTCGTAGAGGTCGAAGCCCTGTGCGAAGCCGAACTTCGCGTCCAGGACGAAGGAGCTCACCACGGCGGCGGTCTGGAAGCCGTGTGCCCGGAGGCGCTCGGCCAGCGTCTCGCGCTCCTCGGCCAGCGCAAGTCCGTTCTTCACCACGCCGTGCCGCAGCGGGTGGAGCGAGGTGAAGAGCGTCGCGTGGGAGGGGCCGGTGGAGGCGCTGGCCGCGTAGGCGGCCGCGAAGCGGACGCCCTGCCGCGCGAGCGCGTCCAGCTCGGGGCTCGTCTCGCGTGGGTAGCCGTACACCGAGAGGTGATCGCTGCGGGTGGTGTCGAGGCTGATCAGGAGCAGCCCCGGCGGCCCCGTAGCACCAGGCGGAGGAGAGCAGGCGGCAAGCGCGAAGAGGAGGATCCAGAGGGCTCTCGGAGATTGGCGGAGCATCGGCTCCGTGTACCGCATCTCCGCGATTCGGGCCAAACCGGTGGCAGCCACAGACACGGCCGAGCCAAAGAAAGGGCGGCCACCCCGAAGGGTGACCGCCCTGGTTGTCTCGAGAATCAGCTTGCGATCAGCGTCGCATTCGCTTGCGGCCGACGATTGCGAGGCCGGCGATGCCCGATCCCAGCAGGAGCAGCGTGCCCGGCTCCGGGACGAAGTTGAGCGTCATCGAGACGAAGAGCGGGAAGGCCCCACCCAGCGTGCTCATCAGCCCACCCGGCGCGACGAGCGTTACCTGGCCGAGACCAGCCGCATCCCGCGAATCGGTGCCCGTCATGAATATCGGAGCGCCATTGTCCGTGGTCAGCGTGACACCGTTGATGGTGACCGGAGCAACTCCGGTCGTCCACTGCTGCCCGTCGATCCAGCTGCCGTACGGCCCGAAGGCGATCCGCCCGCCAACACCGACCCCGGCCCCCAATCGTGAACGGCACGATCAAGAACGGCGCGCCACCGACCAGCGCGTTGGCGGTGCCGCCGAGTGCACAGGCACCACCGACTCCTCCGCCAGGGCCACCAGCGGCGAGTGAAGCTGCACGGCCCAGGTGCCGTGAGCACGATGTTGAGCGCCGAGAGCGGCGCAGCTGCCGTCGGCGCCAATGTGATCAGCACCGGACCGGTGGCTGCCCAGCCGCCCGGAAGCGCGATGGTTCCGCCTACGGCGGATGTACCGCTACCCGATCCAGCCGCCACGAGACCCGGAAGGGTCGACAGCGCGAAGCTGGCAGAGCCGTCGTAACTCCGTCGCCTGGGCACTGACCGCCAATGCCATTGCGAGGCCCGCGGCCGAGATGAACTTCGTTAATTTCCGCATTCAGAGGCTCCCTCTTCTCTGTTTGCATTGGGCCTCGAGCACCTTCCTCGGAGACCGGCACACATCGATACAACCCGAGTGCCAAGACCCTATAAATGGGAGTCTCTGTAACATATTGAAATACAATATGTTTCGGACGGATCGCGGGTGCGTTCTCCTGAAAACGGAGAATCTTGGGAAAAGTTTTTCTTCCAAGTGGGAAAGTTTTTCCTATCCGAGCGGTGGGTTGCGAGGTGCAACTCGCCCTCATTTGAGTGAGGTGCGTTTTCTGCACTCGGAGCGGTCCTCGCGCCCTTTCGCCCAGCTCCCAGAGTGGCCGTCTGAACCAGTTCGTTTACAATGCGCGATTCCGCCCACCACCTCGGAGGCTGGTGTTGCCCATGTCGCCTGCTCTGCTGCGCGCGCCGCGCGCGCGCGTCCATCTTCTCGTGCTGCTCGCGCTGGTGTCGGTCCTGGGGTTGGCCGCTGCTCTCGGGCTGCCGCGGATCGCGCGAGGCCCAGCTCGAGGAAATCCGCGCCCTACAGGACGCGGGTCTCTACGCCGAGACCATCGAGCCGTTGCGCGAGCTCCTCGCCGAGAGTCCCGACCAGCCCGAGGCGAACTATCGGCTCGGAACCGCGCTCCTGCGCACCGGTCAGGCGAGCCTCGCCCTCTGGCCCTTGCACAAGGCGGCGGCCTCCGAGGAGTACGGCGTGTCGGCGGGCCTGGCGCTCGCCACCACCCTGCTCGGGCAGGGCCAGCGCGAGGAGGCCTTGGAGGCGGCGAACGGCGTGCTCGAGATCGAGCCCGGCCACGAGGGCGCCCTGTCGATCCGCGCCCAGGCCGCCCTGGCAGGCGGCGATCCCGAGCAGGCGCTGGCCGACGCCGAGCGTCTGGTCGAGATCAGCCCCGATCGCTATCTCGTGCTGCGCGCGGCGGCCCTCGCCGAGCTCGGGCGGCTGGACGAGGCGGAGCAGGTCTACGCTGAGCTCGCGAGCACGGCGGAGCAGCTCGACCCGCAGACCGCGTCGCAGGCGTGCTTCGCCCTGGCCAAGTTCTACGCCGAGAAGCGCGAGGATGCCGAGCGGGCTGGCGAGCAGATCGAGAGCTGCCTGGAGCCGAATCCGGCCAACCCCGCGGCGGTTCGACTCGCGGTCCAGCTCTACGACGGCCTGGAGCTTCCGGAGCAGGCCACGGCCACACTGCGACGGGCCGTGGAGGCCGAGCCGAGCGAGCTCCGCCTGCGGCAGTCCCTCGCCGACCGGCTCCTGGCCGAGGGCAAGGCGGAGGAGGCGGAGGCGCAGCTCGCGCGAGGCGGCCGAGGCGCTCGAGACGCCCGAGGCCTGGTATGCCCTGGCCAACCTGCGGCGCGAACGCCAACAAGCCCGAGCTCGCGCTGGAGGCGCTCGAGCGCGCGCTCGAGCTCGCACCGGGGAATCCCGAGGAGCTGCGTTTCGTCCTCGCCGACCTGCTGGCGGAGGTGGGGAAGCTGGAGGAAGCGGAGCGCATCGCCGAGGAGCTGACGGAGCCGGCATACCGGGACATCGCGCGCGGCCGGATCCTGCTCGAGCGGGGCGAGTCGGCCGAGGCACTGGCTGCGTTTGGAAGCGGGATCCAGGCCTGGCCCAACAATGCGGGCGCTCGTCTGCTCGCGGCCGAGGCCGCGCTCGATCTGGGGGATACGGAGCGCGCCATGATCGAGCTGCGCGAGGCCACCCGGCTGGGCCCGGAGGACAACAACGCCGCCCTTCTGCTGGGGCGCCTCTACCTGGCCCGGGGCGACTTCGAATCCGCGAACGCCTTGCTCCGTCGTCACGTGGGCGCGCAAGGCTTCACCGGTCCGGAGGCGCACCTCCTGCTCGCCTCGGCGGCGGCGCAACGCGGTCGGTACGACGAGGCC
Organism: uncultured delta proteobacterium; assembly: GCA_963722885.1. Lineage (GTDB taxonomy): Bacteria > Myxococcota_A > UBA9160 > UBA9160 > UBA6930 > CAVXZE01. The sequence continues at coordinate 20,260 of CAVROS010000025.1, read as the reverse complement.
CGGGAGTGGCTCGAAGAGCTCCGCAAGCACGAGGCCTACGAGGGCCTTGCGCTGGCGGAGCTGGCGCGGGTCGAGCTGCGCGCCTCCGGGGCAGAGGCGGCGATCCAGACCCTGGAGGAGAGCGGCCTCGACCTCACCGATCCGCAAAACGAGCCCGCCGCGCGACAGTGGATCGGCCTGCTCCTCGCCGCCGGCGAGGTCGAGCGGGCGCGCGCCTGGGCCGAGCAGGTCGCGGAGAGCGATTCCCCGAGCCTTCAGGCCTTGCGCGGCGATCTGCTGCTGGAGCTCGGCGAGGAGGCGGCCGCGCGGGCGGTGTTCGAGGCGGCGCTGGAAGCCGATCCGGAGTCGGGTCCAGCGCTCGCCGGGCTCGGCCAGCTCGAGCAGCGGACGGGGAACGCGGAGGCGGCGCTGGCCCTCTTCGAACGGGCCCTGGCGGCCCATCCCGGCGATCCGAACTACTCCTATTTCGTCGCGTCGGCGCAGCTCGCGCTGGGGCAGCAAGGAGGAGGGGGCGAGCGGGCTTCGCGCCCTGCTGCGCAGGAACCCCGAGCACCTCCCCGCCTGCAACGACCTGGCCTGGCTGCTCGCCGAGCAGGACGAAGATCTGGAGCTGGCGGCGGCGCTCGCCACCCGCGCGGCCCGCCTCGACCCGCGGCCGGAGGTGCTCGACACGCTGGGCTGGGTGCGGCTGCGACGCGGGGAGATCGAGCCGGCCATCGCGGCGTTCCAGAAGGCCCTGGCGGAGCGACCGGATTTCTCCACCGCCCGCTATCACCTTGGCCTCGCCTTGGTGAAGCGAGGAGACGAGGAGGCCGCCCGACAGGCGTTCCGCGCGGCGCTCGATGCCGGCCCATTCCCCGAATCGGAGGCGGCCCGGACGGAGCTCGAGCGCCTTGCTCCCCAAGCGGAGACCAGCCAGTGAGGGGCCGCCGGACCGCGACGGGTATGCTGGGCGAGGTTCTCCTCGCCGCCCTGCTCGGTGTCGCTCTCGCTCGCCGGCTGCTCGCCCGACGCGGCGGAGCGCAAAGAGCGTGCGGAGAGCCACCTGGCCGAGGGCCGGACGCAGGAGGCGCTGCTGGAGCTGCGAAGCGCCCTCCAGGCCGAGCCGAACGACGCTCAGACGAACTTCCGCATCGCCGAGATCGCAGAGGATCTGGGAAAGCTGGAGGACGCCGTCTTCTACTACCGGGAGACCCTCCGGATCGATCCCACCCGCAGCGACGCCGCGCTCGCCGAGGCGCGATTGATCGCCTGGGAAGATGGCGAGCGCGCGGAGGAGCTGATCGCGGGGGTGATGGAGCGCGAGCCCTCGAACGCGATGGCGTGGGTGCGTCTCTCGGAGTTCGAGCTGATTCGCGACGACGCTCCCGCCGCGCTGGTGGCGGTGCTCACCGCCGTGGAGCTGGCTCCCGACGACTACCGGACCCACGTGCAGCTGGGCATCGTTCGTCGGGCCCAGGTGCGCGAGCTCCAGATCGTCGGGGATGCGCCGCCGGACACGCTCTTCGAGCAGGCCCTGGCTGCCTTCGACCGAGCCCTCGAGCTGTCCGAATCGGCTCCACCCGATGAGATTCTCCAGATGCGCCTCGAGCGCGCTGCGGTGTTTGCGAGCTGGGAGGGACATCGGAGCGAGGCGGCCGCCGCCTACCGCGAGGCGGTCGAGGCCTCCGAGAGCCCCGGTCAGCAGGCCGCGTTGGTTGCAGCGATCCGGTACGCCCGCAATACCGGGAACGCGGAGCTCCGCCGCTGGGTGCTGGAGCGCCAGCTCGCGGTCGACCCCGAAGCTTACGCTGCGTGGGGTGAGCTGGCGCAGCTCGAGGACGAGTCGGGAGGCTCGGGCGCCGCGGTGCTGGACTCCCTCGTCGAGCTTCGGCCGAATGCGGCCCAGGCGCACATTCTCTACGCGCGCTATCTGACGCGCGCCGGCCAGCCCGACCAGGCCGCCGCGCATCTGCTCGAAACCGCAGACCAGACCGACGATCCGGCGAGCCTGCTGGCTCTGGCCGTCGCGATGAAGCTTCAGGCCGGCGAGCCCGACGCGGCGCGCGAGATCCTGGACCGTCTCGAGGCTGAGTACCCCGATCTGCCGGCAACGGAGTTCGCCCGCGCGCAGGAGGCCTTCACGAGCGGTCGCTCCGACGAGGCGGCAGAGATCCTCGTAGGCCTGGCGGAGCAGGCCCCGAGCCGCCGCGTCTCCGAGCTGCTGGCCCGGGTCGAGCTGCGTCGGGGGAGCCTCCCGGAGGCGCTCGCCGCCGTCGACACGGCGCTCGAGCTCTCGGGCTCGGGGCGGGCCCCCTTGGAGCTACTGAGGCTCAAGGCGCAGATCCAGGTGGCGATGAGAGACTGGCCGGCGGCCCGACGAACGCTGCAGCGTCTCTCGAGACGAAGCGGGACCGGGCTTCAGCCCGACGATCAGATCCTCCTGGCCCGCACCCTCTACGGGCTGGGCCGCCCCGAAGGCTGGGAAGCAGGCCTTGGAGAGAGCGCTCGCCTCGGAGCCCCCTCCGCTGGAGGCGCTGATCGAATACGGGCGCCGCGAGCGTCGCCGGGATCCCGAGCGGGCCCGCGCGCTGCTCGAGCAGGCGGTGGAGCGCGCGCCGAACGACCTTCGCGCGCTCGCCCTGCTCGCCCAGCTCGACCTCGAGACCGGAAACCCGGAGGCTGCGCGGGCCCGCGTCGAAGCGGCGATCGAGCGGTTCCCCACTGCGGCACGTCTCTACCTGCTGCGCGCGAGACTGCTCGCCGCCGAGGGCAACCTGGAGGCCGCGCTCGACGACACCCGGCGTGCGCTGGAGATCCGCCCGGGTTTCGCCGAGGCAAGTCAACTCCAGGTGGCGCTCCTCTCCGAGCAGGGGGAGCTCGAAGAGGCCATCGGAGCGTTGGAGGCGCTGGCGGCGGAAGACCACCTCGACCCTCCTGGCCGCGTGCGGCTGGCGCGGATGCACATGACGCTCGGCAACGACGAACGCGCCATCGAGCTGCTGGAGCAGGCGCTCCGCGAGCGAAGCGATCTGAACGAGGGGAAGAACGACCTCGCCTTTCTGCTGACCCGCAGCGGTGTCGATCTGGACCGGGCCGTGCAGCTCGCCCAGGAGGCCCGCTCGGCGCTTCCCGACTCGCCGGAGGTGGCGGACACGCTCGGCTTCGCATACCTGCGCAAGGGCCTGCCCCAGGCGGCCCTCCCCCAGCTGGAAGCGGCGGTCGAGCTGGCCGAGGCTCGCGGGCGGCCGACCCCTCGATTCTCTATCACCTTGGCGCTCGCGCTGAAGGCGCTAGAGCGCAACCCGGAAGCCGCCAACGCCCTCGAGGATTCCCTGGCGATCGAGGGTGACTTCCCGGACTTTCCCGCGCGAGGAAGCTCGACGCGAGCTCGATGCGCTGCGAGCGGCCGAGGCGCCGGAAGGCGATTCGTCGTGACCGGGGTGGCGCCAACGCGCTCAGGCTCGGAGCGGTCGAAGCCGCGCGCTCAGGCGCGGCACCTGCCGACCGCCCCCGCTTTTTCAGCGAAGATGCTCCAGGCTAGGCTGCGGAGCCTAACCGAGGAGCACTCCGGAGGTCGGCTTGCTGCGACGTATCATCGACTCCCCGTGGTTCTACTTCGGTCTGGCCGGCCTTCTCGCGGTCGTCGCGCTGCTCTCGCAGCTGGAGATCCACCTTCCCGCGCGCCCCTTCGATGAGCCCGAGGCGATCGCGCAGCTCCGCGAGCGCGACGACGTGAACGTGGTGTTCATCCTGATCGACACGCTTCGGGCCGATCGCGTGGGGAGCTACGGCTACGCCCGGCCCACGACCCCCATCCTGGATAAACTGGCCCAGTACGGAGTGCGCTTCGACCGAGTCGAGGCCCAGTCGACCTGGACCAAGGCCTCGATGGCGTCGCTCTGGACCGGCCTCTACCCGATGCGCACCGGCGTCACGCGCTTCCGGCACGCGCTGCCTCCGGAAGCGGTGCATCCGGCCGAGCTGCTTCCAGGAGGCCGGATTCCGCACTGGCGGAATCTGGCGCAACGGCTGGGTTGCCAACAACTTCGGCTTCGACCAGGGCTTCGATCTCTACGTGAGGCCCGTGCCCAGCCGGACCGCGGAGCGCATGGAGCGGCGGAGCCCTTCGACCCACCCCCTTCTGGGCAACGATTTCGACGCCACCGAAGCCGCGCTCGAGTTCATGCGCGCCCACGCCAAGGAGCGCTTCTTCCTCTACGTGCACTACATGGACGTGCACCAGTACATGTACGACCAGGAGGCGATGAAGCTCGATTTTGGCACCTCCTACTCGGATGCGTACGACGCCGCCATCTCCTGGGTGGACCGGAACGTGGGGCGGCTCGTCCAGGAGCTCCAGGAGATGGACCTGCTGAAGCGCACGTTGATCGTGATCGCGTCCGACCACGGCGAGGGCTTCTACGAGCACGGCCGCGAGGGGCATGCGCGGACCCTCTACCGTGAGGTGTCGGAGGTGCCCCTGATCTTCTCGCTTCCCTTCGCTCTCGAGCCAGGGGTGGTGGTGAAGCCCCTGGTGCGAAACGTGGACATCTGGCCCACCTTGCTCGAGCTGCTTGGCCTCCCTCCGCTTCCCGAGACCGACGGTCGCTCGCTGGTCCCCTTGATCGAAGCTGCGGCGCGCGGCGATGAAGTCTCCGACGAAGCGGGTCAGGTGCACCCGTCCGCGCTCTCCTACCTGGACCGCAGCTGGGGAACCTGGGGAGAGAACGAGAGAGCGCCCGACCCACTCGTCTCGATCCGGAGGGGTCCGTTGCGGCTGATCTTCCGGACCGAGGCCTCGGGAACCGGCGAGCTCTTCGACCACTCCTCGGATCCAAGCGAGCAGCGCAACCTGATGTCGACTCGCAAAGAGGAGGCCGCCGAGCTTCGACGGGAATCCGAAGAGTGGCTCTCCGAGGGCATCCCCTGGGGATCCTCGCCCGAGGTGGAGATCGACGAGATGCACGCCGAGCAGCTCCGCGCGCTCGGGTACCTGCGCGACGAGTAGGCGCGCGGCTCGACAGCGCTATCGGCCGCTCTGCGCCAGCGCCTCGGCCTGGAGGTAGAGCAGATGAGCGCGCGTCTCTCCCTCGGCGTTCGTGAGCGCGCGCTCGGTCAGCTCGAGAACCTGCTTCGTTTCACCGCGCCGGAGCCGCACCGTCGCTAGCGTGTCGAGAAGCTCGGGTACCGCGCCGACTTGCTCGACCACCCCTTCGGCCAGGCCGAGCGCGCGATCCAGATCCTGGTCCAGCAGTGCCAGGGACCAGGCGACGTCGTTGCGCGCGGCCAGGTCTTCAGGTGCCAGGGAGAGCGCGCGTTCGCGCGCCGCGAGCGCTCGCTCCAGCGAGCCATCGGCTTCGAGCAGGCCGCCGTGGGCCAGGGCGAGGCGCACGTCCCGGGGGTGGGTCCGGCGCGCGCTCCAGATTCGCTTCAGCGCTTCGGACAGGTGACCGGCGCGCTGCTCGGCGCTGGCGAGGCGAATCGCGACTTCGGGGCGCGCGAGCTCGCTCTCGGGAAACTCGGCGAGCAGGGCCTGGGCCCGGTCGGCGCGATCCTGCTCGAGCTCCAGTGCCGCCAGGCGCCAGCCAGCCTCGCCTTCCGGGGCGTGAGCTTCCCACGCTCGAGTGTAGAGCTCGCCTGCGTCCTCGAGCTGACCCTGGGCCTCGGCGATGCGACCGAGCCCCAGCAGCGGAAAGCCGAGCCCGGGGCCGAGACGCGTTGCCTCCTGGTAGGCGCTCCTCGCCTCCACCAGCCGCCCCTGGCGCTCGAGCGCCAGACCGAGCTGGGCATGGCCCGCGGACTCTCTGGGTCCCGCGTCAATGGCAGCTCGCGACTCCCGTTCGGCGCGGGCGGTGTCGCCTGCGAGCAGAGCCGCCGCACCCCGGGCCAGCTGCACCGAAAAGCCATCGCCCATTCCCTCGAGACGGGCGAGGGCTTCCGCGGGACGTCCCGCTACCAGGAGTCCTTGCGCCTCATGCCTTGCGGCGATGGCGCCGATTTCGTCCTTCGGGTCGATCCCTCCCACGACGCCTAGAGAGTCGGAGCCGAGCTGCTCTTCCGTGAGTACGTAGCCGAGGCTCTCCAGCTGAGCCCGCTGGCCGTCACTGGGTGAGAGATTCGGTCGAACGGGTTGCCCGCTCGCGAGCTTGGTGGCGAGCACCGCGTCGAGCTCCTGGACGAGCCCCGCGGCATCCCCGGCCAGATTGCGGGTCTCGCCGGGGTCGGAGCGGAGATCGTAGAGCTCGGGACGCGGTGCGCGGATGTACTTGTGCCGCTCGGTTCGGATCCCGAGCAGGGGACTCCACCCCATGTCGAACTGCGTGCCGAGCGTCTCCAGGTAGGCGACCGGGCTCTCCCCCGCTGCGCCCTCGATCTCCGCCTCCAGGCTGCGCCCCGTCGCGCCCGGTAACGGTCTGGCGCCGCTCAGCGCGAGCATCGTCGGCGCCACGTCGATCAGGCGCACCATCGTCTTCACCAGGCGGCCTCGTGGTAGCCCGGGCCCCTTCATCAGCAGGGGAATCCGCTGGGTGCTGTCGTAGATCCCGTAGGAGTGGGTCGGCTCGCCGTGCTCGTAGAGGCTCTCCCCGTGGTCGCTTACCACCACCGTCAGGGTGCGCTCGTCGGGCCAGCGCTGCTGCAGCGTCTCCAGCAGCCTCCCGAGCTCCGCGTCGACGAAGGCGATCTCGCCGGCGTAGGGGTCGTCCGGAAACGCGCGCGCATACCGAGGAGGAGGCTCGTACTCCGTGTGCGGGTCGTAGAAGTGCACCCACAAGAAGAAGCGCGAGGGTGCCTTCTCGATCCAGGTGATCGCTGCGTCCACCACGGCGTCGGCGGTTCGCTCCGGACGTTGCATGCGGTTCGCTCCCCAGCGCTGCGGCATCTGATCGTCGTAGCTGTCGAAGCCGCGGGCCAGGCCGAACTCGCGTTCCAGGACCATGGCGCCCACGAAGGCGGCCGTCTCGAACCCGGCGGCGCGCATCCTCTCGGCGAGGGTGGGAAGATCCGTTTCGAGGCGAAAGACGAGATTGTGGCGGACACCGTGGTCGGGTGGATCGACGGCCGTCATCAGCGAGGTGTGAGAGGGGAGGGTGAGCGGTGCCGGCGAGAGCGCCGCTTCGAAGCGCACTCCTTCCGCGGCGATACGGTCCAGCGTCGGGGTGCGCGCCCCCTCTCTTCCGTAGCAGCCCAGCCGGTCCGCCCGGAGCGTGTCGATGGTGACGAGCACCACCCGCTCGGGTCCGCGGTTGCAGCCGCTTGCCACGGCCGTGGCCGCCAGAAGCAGCAGAAGGAGGGCGCCGAGCTGGCGCGACGGCGACCTCGGTACGGGATCTGAAGGTCTTTGCATCCGCACTCCCGGGTCGGCGCGATGGCGCCAAGAGAACCGAGCAGTATACGAGACGCACTCGGGGCCACCAAAACGTCAGGACTCTCCAGTCTGCATGTCCGACCACGCTTCGGTGAGGATCCGGCTGTGCTACGAACCTCACCAGTCTCCGAGGCCGGTGGGGGTCGACCCCGATCGGCTCGGAGTCATCCGCTGCCCCGGAGGCTCTGCATGACTCGAGCCCGTCTACCCGCCGTGCTGCTCTGCTTCTTCTTGTCGGGCTTCGCGGCGCTGCTCTACGAGACGGTCTGGGCGCGCGAGTTCGCCTTCGTCTTCGGCACCTCCGATCTCGCGGTCGCCACGGTGCTCGCGGCCTACATGGGGGGGCTCGCCGCCGGCGCCGGTCTGGCGGGGCGGATCGCCACCCGGATCCGCCGCCCCGTGCTCACCTACGGGGTCCTGGAGCTCGGCATCGGGCTCAGCGCTCTGGCGGTTCCCTTCGCCATCCAGGCCTCGACGGTGCTGCTGGTCGCTCGCTTCGGCGGCGCGCAGACCCTGCCCGAAGCGGGCGCCTTCACCCCGGCCTTCTTCTATCTGGTGTGCTCCTTCGTGATCGTACTGTTCCCGACCGCGCTGATGGGAGCGACGCTTCCCCTGCTCGCCCGCTACGCCGTCGAGCACGAGAGCCAGATTGGAAGCCGCGTCGGACTCCTCTACGCGACCAACACCGCGGGCGCCGTCGCGGGCACACTGACCGCCGCCTTCCTGCTGCTCCCCGCGCTCGGTCTGCGCCGGACAGTGTTCGTGGGTGCAGCCGTCAATCTTGCGGTGTTCTTCGTCGCGGCGCTCCTGGCACGGAGGCTCCCGGCGCTTTCGCGCACCCAGCCGTCGAGGGAGCGCGGCGCGCCCAGTGCGCGCGACCGGGGCGCTCTCATCTTGCCCATCATCTTCTGCTCGGGAGTCGTGTCGTTCACCTACGAGGTGCTGTGGACGCGCCTGCTCGGTCACATCGTGGGCGGGAGCGTCTACGCCTTCGCCACCATGCTTGCGACCTTTCTGATCGGGATCGCGGTGGGAAGTGCGGTGGCGTCGCGCCTGGCGTCGGCGCGAGATCGCGCCGCCGGCATCTTCGTGCTGACGCAGCTCGGTGCGGCGTTGCTCTCGTACGCCGCCTTCGCGGCTCTGGATGCTCTCCCGCTGCTGGCACAGCGGCTCGGCGCAGGCCCCGCGGCATCGGCGACCGCGGCGAACGTGGTCCTGAGCGGCGTCGTCCTGCTCCCGGCGGCCCTCTGCATCGGAGCGACCTTCCCGTTGGCGGTCCGAATCCTCGCCCGGCACCAGGCCGAGGCGGGACCGGCCAGCGCGCGGGTCTTCGCCTGGAACACCCTGGGCGCGATCGTCGGCTCGGTGGGCGCGGGATTCTGGTGGATTCCGGCGCTGGGCTACGCTGGAACCCTCACCGCCGCGGTCGCCGCGAACCTGTCGCTCGCTGCCGCGGCCTGTTTCCTGATCCCGCGGCGGAGGTTCGGAGCCCTCGTCGTAGTCGCTGCCGCGGTGGCGGGGCTGGTGATCACACCCCCCAGACCCCCCGGGCGCCTGCTACGCACTTCGCCGCTGGATGTTCTTCCCAGCGCGGGCGAGGTCGCCTACTTCGGGGTCGGGCGGACGGCGACGGTGTTGCTGTTGGAGATCGGCGGGAGGTGGCAGCTTCGGGCCAACGGGCTGCCCGAGGCCGTGATCCAGCGGCGCGGAGGACGTCCCACACCGCATCGGGCGGCGGCCTGGCTCGGAGTGCTCCCCGCGCTGGCGCGTCCCGATGCCCGCTCGATGCTGGTGATCGGCCTCGGAGGCGGCGTGGCGCTCGAGGGCGTTCCGCCGACACTGGAGCGGATCGACGTGGTCGAGCTCGAGCCCGAGGTGATCGCGGCCAACCGCGCCATCGCCGACGAGCGGCGTCGGGATCCCCTCTCGGATCCCCGCGTGCGCTTGACGCTGAACGATGCGCGGAGCGCTCTCCTCCTGACCGAGCGCCGCTACGACGCGATCGTCTCCCAGCCCTCCCACCCCTGGACCGCCGGATCCGCCCAGCTCTACACCGAGGAGTTTCTGGAGCTGGTGCACCGGCGGCTGGCGGACGGGGGCGTCTTCGTGCAGTGGATGGGGCTCTCCTTCGTGGACCGCGAGCTCCTGGAGACGGTCCTTGCGACCCTCCAGCGCGTCTTTCCCCAGGTGCGCGCATACCGTCCGCTTCCCTCGGAGGTGCTGTTCCTGGCATCCGACCAGCCGATCGAGGTCGAGTCCCAGGTTTCGCGCGTCATCCAGGAGGCCGGGGCGGAGCTGGCGGCGGTCGGAATCTTCGGCGCCGAGGATGCGGCGGCGGCGCTGTTCCTCGACGAGCAGGGAGCTGCCGCCCTGGCCGAGGGTGTTCGCCCCAACACCGACGACGACAATCGGCTCGCCATGCGCTCCCCGCGAATCCTCGGCGGGGCCCTGGGCAGCGCGGGCGCGGACCGGATTCTCGCCAGCCGCGATCCGCTGCTCGCGGATCGGGGCGTTCTGGACCGCGTTGCCGTCGTGCAACGGCTCCTCGCCGGGGGTGAGGCGCCCCGCGCCGAGCGCGTCGCGGAATCGACCCGCGATCCCGTCGAGCGGGAGACGGCACTGGGCTACCATCTCGCCTGCCGCGACCCATTGCTCGAAGATCAGCGCCTCGACCGCGTCGTCGTGGTACAACGGCTCCTCACCGGGGTATCCCGCGCCGAGCTCGCGAGCGACCCGTGATCCGTCGCGGGAGACGGCACTGGCTACATCGCGCTGCGCGGGGAGAGAGGGAACGAGCATCGCCGCCTTCTCCCGGGTGCTCTCGCGCGATCCCGCCCTGCGCGCGCGCGCCGGGCTGCTGCGCCTGCAGCGGCGCGCGCTGCTGGCCGGCGACCCGTACGCAGAGGCCCTGGCCGCGGGGCTCGACGCCGCGGGTGCAAGCGTGATCGAGGGCTGGCGGCGCGGAGGTACGGCAGCTGGCATCGAGCTCCGGACCCTGGAAGCGGAGCTCGTCAAGGTGTCGCCACGGCACCCGCTCTACGCGGATGCGCTGCGGCTGCGGGCGGCGTGGAGGCTCGCGAGCGAGGAGTCCACGCATGCGGCTGAGGCTCTCGACCTGCTCGACGTGCTGATTGCGCTCGAGGGTAGCGCGCAGGACCTGGTGTCGCGCGCCCGCGCCGCCGGCCTGGCCGGCTATCCGCGCATCGCACTGGTGGATCTCTCCGACGTCGTTTCTGCACTCGAGCAGGATGGCTCGCCCCGGCGGAGAGGCGTGATCTCGCGGACGGCCCGCGCCGCCCTGCGCGCACTCCGCGAGCTTCCCGAAGATTTCGCCCACCGCGCAGCGCGCGAGGAATTGCAGCGCAAATTCCGGGCGCTCCTCCCAGCGGCGCCGCAGCGGATGCGGCGCCATCGGCAGCCCCAGTAGAGCGGTCATGAATGATGCAGGCTAGCGTCCACGGCGGTCTCCGATGACATGACGGGCTCCCTCTGCGCGGTCTTCTTTCTCTCCGGGGCGGCGGCCCTGATCTTCGAGACACTCTGGTTTCGCCAGGCGGGTCTCGCCTTCGGCAATGGCGTCTGGGCCTCGAGCATCGTGCTGGCGAGCTTCATGACCGGCCTCGCCCTCGGCAATGGCCTGGCGGCGCGGCTGGGCGCGCGGATTCGGCGCCCGGTGCACTTCTACGTCCTGCTCGAGGTGATCATCGGAGCGGTGGGTTGCGCACTGGTCTGGGTCCTGCCAGGTCTCACGGGTGGCCTCGCCCGCGTTCTGGCTCCACTCCTCGAGCAGCCGTGGCTGCTCAATCTGCTGCGCCTGCTCTTCGCCTTCCTCCTGCTGGTGATCCCGGCAACGGCCATGGGGGCCACGTTGCCGGTCCTCGTCAAGGCCTTGCGGGTGCGGGACCCGAGCTTCGGCTCGGCGCTCGGGCGTCTCTACGGCTGGAATACACTGGGCGCCGTGGTGGGAGCCGTGGCCGGCGACGCGGTACTGATCGAGTGGCTCGGCATTCGCGGGACGGCGCTCGCCGCCGGGGGGGCAACCTCGCCGCAGCCCTGGCGGCGTCTCTGATCGCACGTCGCTTCGAAGCCACCGCGTTCGCACCCGCGAAGGCGGCTCGGGAGCCAGCCGCGATCTCGAGTCGCGGCTGGCGCTGCCTTGCTGCGGCGATGCTCTCCGGGGGAACCTTCCTCGCCCTCGAGGTGGTGTGGTTCCGCTTCCTTCACCTTTTCGTTCACAGCGGCAGCCTGGTGTTCTCGATGATGCTCGCGGTGGTGCTGGCGGGTATTGCCCTGGGTGGCCTGCTGGCTGGCAGCTGGCTGCGACGTCGCCAGGCGGCCTTCCGGAACGCCTCCGCGATTGCCTTCCTCGGTGGCCTGTTCACCGTACTGACCTACGCGGGCTTCCAGCTCGTTCTGGAGCCCCTGGTCGCCGGATCCGCTCACCGATTCGTCACCGTCCTGCCGCTCGCAGCTTCTTTGATGCTCCCGGTGTCGTTGCTCTCGGGAATCCTGTTCCCGCTGATCGGCGCGGCACTTCACCAGGAGTCGTGGAGCGAGACGCGGTCCGCGGGACTGCTGACCTTCGCCAACACGGTGGGTGGCGCACTGGGCGCTCTGGCCGCTGGCTTCCTACTGCTTCCGGTCCTCGGCATGGAGCGATCCTTCTTCCTGCTCGCCGCGCTCTACGGTCTGATTGCGATGCTCCTGGGGTCTCGCGCCGCGGCCCTTCGTTTCGCCCCCGCGGCTCTGCTTGCGGCGGCGCTTCTGCTGTTTCCCTTCGGAACCATGGAAGGTCGCTACCTCGAACACCGCGTGCTTCGCTTCCCCGAGGACACGGTCGCCGCGGTCCGCGAAGGCAGGACCGAAACCATCATCTATCTACGCAACGATTTCCTCGGCGAGCCCCTGAGCTACCGGCTGCTGACGGACGGGTTCAACATGTCGGCGACCGTCGTGGCGGGCCGACGCTACATGAAGCTCTTCGTCTACCTGCCCGTGGCGCTCCGGCCGCAGCCGAAGCGGGCGCTTCTGATCAGCTACGGGGTGGGCTCGACGGCAAAGGCCCTCGTCGACACTTCGAGCCTCGAGCAGATCGACGTGGTCGACATCTCTCGCGAGATCCTGGAGATGAGCGAGCTGGTCTTTCCCAATCCCGCGGACCACCCGCTTCGGGATCCCCGAGTACGCGTCCACGTCGACGATGGCCGTTACTTTCTGCAGACCTCCCGGGATCGTTACGACATCATCACCGGCGAGCCGCCTCCACCCAAGAACGCCGGCGTCGTGAACCTCTACACGCGCGAGTACTTCCAGCTGATCCACGAGCGGCTTGCCGAGGGCGGTGTCGCGAGCTACTGGCTTCCTGTCCACAATCTCTACCAGTCGGACGCGAAGGCGATCATTCGCGCCTTCTGCGAGGTATTCTCGGATTGCTCGCTCTGGGTGGGAAACGGTCTGGACTGGATGCTGGTCGGATCGCGCGGCGGGAGGTGGTCGCGCGCGGAGCCGGACTTTGCGCGCCAATGGGAGGACCCTGTGGTGATCTCGGAGCTGCGCGCGGTGGGCGTGGAGCTTCCCGAGCAGCTGGGCGCGCTCTTCATCGGGGACGCCTCCTACCTTCGAGAGCTCACGCGGGATGCCGAGCCGCTGCTCGACGATTTCCCCAAGCGGGTGACGAACCGCGGGGTGGGAAACAAGCGGTACCTCGCGGAGTACCGTTCGTGGATGAACCCGACGCTGACACGCCGGCGCTTCGAGGCGAGCGACTTCATCCGGGAGGCGTGGCCGGAGGCGCTGCGCGAGCGCACACTGCCCTACTTCGAGTACCAGGGACTCGTGAATCGCTTCGGATTCGTCAATCGGCGTCGTCAACGCAGGCCCTGGGAGTCCGTGAGCGAACTGCACGCGGTGCTGACTCGAACTCCGCTGCGCACGCTGGCGCTCTGGTACCTCGGCACCGGGGCTGACGAGCTCCGGATCGTGGAGCGCGTCGGCAGCCGTTCCGACCCGCCGGGTCCGATCCTCTCCCAGCTCGGGTTCCGCGCCGTCGCGGATCGGGAGTTCGCTCGGGCCAGCGAGGTTCTGGGCCGTGCCGGGGAGGCGAGCCCCCGCAGCCCGGCCCTCCACTACTTCCGTCTCTACGCCCTTTGCATGGCGGGGCGCACCGAGGAGGCGGAGCGCCTGGTCCGGCAGGCCAACCGCTGGCGCGCGCCGGACGGTAGCGATCGCCAGTTCTGGAGCTGGATGCGACGGACCTTCGGACTGGTCGCTCCGTATCGCGGGAGTCTGCAATGACGCGCCGGGGGGGGCAGGACGGGACTGCGGATCGCAGGGCATGGATCATTGTCGGCCTCCTGGTGGTCTTCGCGCTGGCGCTCGGAATCCGCGCCCTGCGTTTCGAAGGAGCCTTCCCGGACGAAGGAATCGTTCGATTCGCCCTGCACGACGCCTCCTACCACGCGCGTCGCGCGCTCTACAGCTTCGTGAACTTCCCGGCTGTCCTCACCTTCGACCCCTACATCGCCTATCCGGACGGGGCTCCGGTTCCGATTCCTCCGCTCTACGACTGGCTGCTGGCCGGGGTGGCGAGACTCTTCGGCGACTCCACGCTCAGCTTCGAGCGGGTCGCGGCCTGGGCCTCGCCCGTCCTCTCCGCGCTCACGGTATGGCCGATCTACACTGTGGGACGGCGCCTGGGTGGTCCGGTCGTGGGCCTGGGAGCCGCCTTTCTCTTCGCGCTGTTCCCCGCCAGCAGCAACCGCTCGGGGGTCGGCAACCCGGATCATCACGCGGCGGTGGCGCTGATCGCCGCCTGTTGGCTCGCCTCGCTGATCGTCGAGGCAGATCCGGACCGCGGCAGGCGTCGGCGCGCGTTCCAGGTCGGCCTCCACGCCGCAGTCGTCGCCGCGATGATGCTGGTGTGGAGCGGAAGTTTGCTCTACCTGATTCTGGGCGAGGGCACGCGCCTGATCGCCTCCGGGGTGGTGGGTCGCCATCCCGATCGCCTGCTCGCCCAGAGCGCGGGCGCTCTGCTGGCGGCCGGGCTCGTCGCGCCCTGGGTGGCGCTCTCCGGGATCCCGCTCGGTGGCCCCTTCTCGACCACCGAGCTCTCCTGGATGCAAGTCGTCGTTCTGGGCGGGCTCGCTGCCCTGGCCGCCGGGCTGGCGGCGCTCGAGATTCTCCGTCCCCAGCCGGTTGCCTGGCGAAGGGCGCTCCGCGCGGCCGGAGTGACGCTTCTGATTGCGCTGCCGCTGCTCTCGGCTGGCGCCGTGCGCGATCCGCTCGCGTCCGGAGCGGGCTTCCTGGCGAAGCAGGATGTCTGGGCGGGGCTGAATCCCGAGCAGCAGCCGCTCTTCGCGTCGGCGCCGGGCAAGCTATCCGGCGACGGTGCTGTTTGGCTGGTATGCGTTCCTGATTCCGTTGGCACCTGTGCTGGTCGCAATTCGGTTGCGTGGCGGGCACCCACCCGAAGTCCTGTTCGTCCTGCTCGCGTGGACGACGGCGCTTGCCGCGCTCGCGTTGGGGCAGGTCCGCTACGCAATGGACTTCGCCGTGGTCGGATCGGTGGTGTTTGCGTGGACTCTGGCGGGTCTGCAGACGAGACTCGCGCCTCGTTTGCCGGGGAGCGGTCGTCTCGCGACAGCGCTCACTCTCTCGGCGGGGCTGATTCTGCTGGGGCCGGCCCTCGCGATCCACGCCGCCATGCTCAGACATTCGCTGACGCCCCCGCCGCCCGTGGCAGGCGGAATCTCTCCCAACGAGCTGGTTCGTCGCTTTGCGGAGCAGGTCCGGCGCGCAACTCCCGAGACATCGGGCTTCCTGGAGCCGGGTGCCGCTCCCGAGTACGGCCTGCTCCTCCCGCCCACCCTCGGTCACAGCTTCCTCTACTACGCCCGTCGCCCGGTGCCGGCGAACAATTTTGGCCCCTATCTCGACGCGGAGAAGTACGATCGAGCCACGGCGTTCTATCACGTCCCCACCGAGGCAGAGGCGGCAGCGATCGCCAGGGAACTCGGTGCGCGCTACGTGGTGACCCAGCTGCAAGGCGTGGCCGGCCAGAGCCTCGGCGCCTTCGTCGCGCAGCTCCACATCCGCGATGGCGCTGTCGCGGGTGGCCGCCCCGCCCTCGAGCACTTCCGGCTGGTCACCGAGTCGCCGGCTGCCGACCTGCGGCCCGCGTCCGCCCGCCGGACTCAGCGGAGGCCGAAGCCGCCGATTCCCTTCAAGCTCTTCGAGTGGGTCGAAGGCGCGGTGCTGGAGGTGAGGGGCGAGCCGGGAGAACTCCTCACGGCGCAAGTCCCCATTACCACCCCTGTCATGCGGCGTTTTCTCTACCGCGCCGCCTCCCGCGCCGATGCGAGTGGCACCGCCCGGGTCCGGGTTCCCTACTCGACCGATGGGTCCGCGCATGCGCGAGCCACCGACCCCTACACGGTCCGCATCGGTGGCGCGAGCTGGCAGGTCCGGGTTCCGGACGCCGCCGTCCGGGAGGGCAGGGTGATCCGCGTCCCACCTCCCCCCGAAGCGGGAGCCCCAGCGGGGACCTCAGCCGGGTCCGGCGATTAGCCCGAGCGCAGCGCGAACCGAGGAGTCGTCGGGGTACCTCTTCGCGAGCTCACGAAGGAGGCGGAGCGCACCGGAGGGGTCCCCGGTCATGTTCTTGGCCCAGGCCTGCTGTAGCCCGCGTGCCGGACCCGCATCGGGTGGCGAGAACTCGCGCCCGGCCTCGGAAGACCCCGCCGCCTGCGCGGAGAGGAGTAGGGAAAGGTTGCGTCCGACATCGAGCTCCCGGGGAGGTCCGGCGCGGTAGGTCGAGAACTCCAGCAACAGCCGATCGGTCTGGTTGATCGGGCCCGGGGGCAGCACTGAGCGGATCTGCTCACCGCTCGCGATCCACCGCGTGAGCGGGTTCTCTCGGCTGGCAAGACCGTACGTCTCGAGTTCGAGATCCGCCGGAAGAGCGGCTGGCGAGCTGGGACGCTGGTGCAGCGGGCAGCGGGAGGCCAGCATGAAGACCGAGCTCGGCGGGGAGAAGAAGACCTCGAGCTCGGGGAAGACCGACAGCAATGTGCGTAGGACGATCTCGAAGTCCAGCGGACGCATCGAGCCCGGGATCCACTGCGCGAAGATGCCGCAGGGAGCGAGGCGATCGTAGGCGAAGGAGTAGAACTCCCGCGAGAGGATCCTGGCGTTTCCGGAGAAGTCCTCGTTCTGCTTTCCGTCGGATACGATCAGGTCGTAGCGACGGTCGGTTCGCAGCAGGTAGTGGATCGCATCGTCGATGAACAGGTGGACTCGGGGGTCTTCCAGCGCCGTGGAGTCGTCGAAGTAGCGTGCCGCACGCATGACCGGAGCGTTGATCTCGACCACGTCCAGCGTCTCGATATCCGGGTAGGTGGCCATCGTGGCCACGGTGGATCCAGAGGCCAGACCCACGTTCAGGGTGTGACGGATGCTCGGGTCGAGGGTCAGGGGCAGGGTCCCTAGCAGCTGCTGCTTCTCGTAGAGAACGGGGTTGACGCCGCGCCCCACCGCGATGATGGCTCCGTCGATGGTCATGGCGCGGTGCTCCGACGTAATTGGATCGGCGCGAACCTGGACGGTGGCGAGATCGCCTTCCTCCTCGAAGAGCAGGGTCGGCAGCTTTCGGCGCACGAAATCTTCGCCGTCGAAGCTGAGTCGCGCAGGCAGCAGTGTCAGCCCGGCCGCCATGATGAGCCCGGCGGCGGGAACGGCGACTGCGAGACTCACCCGGGCGCGGGGGAGGAAGGCGAGCAGCAGCAGCCCCAGCAGCAGGTTGAGAGCCGCCAGGAGCTGGATCGTGCCCACCGTACCGAGCCGTGGCAGCAGCACGAGCGCCGCAGCGATCGACCCGGAGATGCTTCCCAGGTTGGCCAGGAAGTACGCGCCTCCGGTGCGGCGCCCGACGGCGCGCACCCGGCCCAGGAAGAGCCGGCTCGCCACCGGAAAGGAGAGGCCCATCATCAGCGTGGCGGGCAGCAGGATGGCGGCGGCCATGCCCGAGGTCCTGGCGAGCCGCCATTCCCAGGGTCGCACCCGGAAGATCGGGGAGAAGACGCTCATGCGATCCCGCAGGGCCGGATCGTTCAGCAGCTGGTGCTCGATGGCGATCGCCCCCAGGGCGAAGGCGGCGATGGCGAGCTGGCACAGGGCGAGCGCCCGCTCGGGTCGCAGACGCTGGATCACCGGCCGGTAGAGCAGCGCTCCGAAGCCGAGCCCGATCAGGAAGACCACGAGGACGGTGGTGAGGGCGTAGGTGCTGTTCCCCACCAGGTATCGGATCGCCCGGAACCAGGCGATCTCGTAGCCGAGCGTGGCAAAACCCGAGACCACCAGTAGAGCGCCGAGGACGGCAAGTGGAAGAGCCGAAGGCAGTACCTCGTCGCTCACCGTCGTCGGAGCGGCCGCGGGGCGCGCCAGGCGGCGGTACAGGACCCACGCCGCGAGCCCGATTCCCAGATTCAGAAGATTGGCCAACAGCACAGAGCCACGCAGGCCGAGGTGCTCCACCGTGACCAGCCCCGCCAGCAAGGCACCGGCGGCTGCGCCGACGGTGTTGAGCCCGTAGATCCGGCCGAGGTGCAGATCCACGCCGCTCCGCGACCGGATCAGGACCGTACACAGTGCGGGGTAGGTGGCGCCCATGATCGCTGAGGGAATCAACAGCAGTACGAACGCGGAGGCGACCCGCACCAGGTCGTCCATCCCCGCGACCTCTGGAATCCACGGGGAGGCTCGGGCGACCGCTCGAGGCAGGGCCTGAAGAACGAGAGTCAGCAAGAAGGTGCTGGCCGCGATCCCCAGCTCGAGCCCCGCGTAGGTCGCGAGCGGCGCCCCGATGCGCCGATCGAGTCGGTGGTATTGCCACGCGCCAATGCCCATGCCTCCCATGAACCCGGCCACCACGGCGCTCATCGCGAGCGTCGTTCCCCCGAATGCGAGAGCGAGCATCTTCGTCCAGGCGACCTGGTAGATCAGTGCGGCTGCACCGGACACGAAGGCAAAGAGGTAGAGAGAGCGCGTCAGCAGAGGCTGCAAGGATCCGAGTTTCCAGAATAGGTAGGGTTCGGCAGTATTACCCTTCGAACCGGGTTGAGCGCCACCATCCCCCACGGGGGAGCCGCGCCGCCGGTCGCTGGCGACCACACCAGCCGGAGCTCGGGTGAGCCAATACCATCTCCTCGCTGATTGCTAGATCTTCCTCGCCAGGTGCTCCGCCGAGCGCCACGCGAGCGCCATCAGGGTGAGCGTGGGGTTCTTCTCCGGACTGTTCACGAATACGCTCGCGTCGACCACGTGTACGCGGGGAATTTCGTGCAGCGCACCGGTGGCGTCGCACATGCTTGTCTTCGGGTCCGATCCCATCCGGCAGGTTCCTGCGTAGTGGATGCTGGAGTTCTGTGAGTAGCGATTGATTTCATCGATCGGGCGGAACTCCTGGACCAGCTCATCCGCCACGCGCATCATCTTTCGCTGCCGCGATTGATCTTCCTCGGTGAATCCAACCCTGAATTCCGGGATGGGAACCCCGGTCTCGGACAACTCCCCCGTCAGGCGGACGCCGTTCTCCGCCCGTGGCTCCATCACGGCCATACCGGTGAATCCAATCACGGTGTGCCCTTTTCTCTTGGCTCCAAACACCTGAAAGCTGTACATCCCGGCCAGTTCGGGTGCCTTCTGCAGGGCAGCGGCCGTGTAGGCGTGAAGGTAGGAACCGAAGGCTTCGGGCCGCCAGATTCCATCGCGATCCAGCTCGCTCGCATCCACAGTTTCCGGAACGCGCATGAATACGCCAGCCTGGGTATGGTCGGTAAGGTAACGTCCCAATGTTCCGGATGTGTTTCCAAGGCCCGCTGGATAGCGCTCGGTCGTGGAGTGCAACAGCAATTTGGTCGACTCCAGACAGCCTGCAGCCAGTACCACCGAGCGCGCGCGAAGCGATTCCTGCTGACCCGTCGCTCTGTTGATGAACGTCACGGCCTCAGGATGGTTCGAGACGGAGTCGATTTCGATACGCAGTGCTTGAGCGCCCAGCAACAGAGAAAAAGAAGGGTTCGGACGGAGGACATTGCGGAAAGTGCTCTTCGGCCGAAAGTAGTCGATCGTGCGTTCGAGGGCGCGATCACGCGTCAATGCGATCGCACCATTCCGCGAACGCTCCATCGCCGCCGGATAGACCGCGTATCGACCCTGCGTAAGCAAGAGCCCCCGCTTGGCCAATCTACGGCCAAGATCCTCTTCGAACACCCGCCTCCGAAAGGACCCGACGAACTCTCCATCCGGGAGGTCTTCTTCCCCCGAGGCTTCCCCAACCACACCCAGGATCCGCTCGATGCGGGTGTAGTATGGAGCGATCTCTTCGTAGCGAACCGGCCAGCGAAAACCCTCCTGCTTTTCGCCGTTGAAATCCGCTGCACTGAAACGCGGGCAATGCGCCTTCCATTGATTCAGCTTGCCCCCCACTTGGCGAAGTCGGTACCACGGGAACGACCATTCTCCGGATGAGCGATACTCTTCGTTCATCAGGCCATCCCCACTCGTGTCCCAGCGACCGGCCTCCATCATCACGACCGGCACACCCCGCTCCAGAAGCGCGAGGGATGCTGCGATCCCAGCCGCCCCGCTGCCGATCACGACAACCGGCGCTCCCTCTCGACTGCGGAGCCAGTTGCACCCCTGCGCGATGGCCGCGGCCCCCACGCTCCCTGCGATGCCGAGCTTCGCGGTGAGCGCGAGGAGTTCTCTGCGGCTGAAGCCATTGCCCGACATTCCGAAATGCTACGCGGTGGCCGTGGTTGCGGCAAAGCAGTGGATGTTCGACGCCCGCTCGAGTGCGAAACGAAACGTCCCGCGGGGGCATACGGCTGGCCAGAGCGCCACCCGTATGCAATT
>CAVROS010000024.1:0-23582 GCA_963722885.1 uncultured delta proteobacterium | reverse complement strand
CCCACCGCGAGGTATCCGACTGCCAGGTTGCCGACGGTGATGATGGCATTGTGGAGCATGGGGTAGGACTCGCCGTGGGGGAAGATCATGTACCCCTCCGGTATTTCCACGTCGTCGAAGAACACCGACGACTGGTTGAGCGTCCGCAGTCCGGTCTTGTCGATGGCTCTGCCGCGGGAGATGCCCTTGGCGTCGCCCGGGACCACGAAGGCGGCCGAGCCCTTGATGCCCATCGATGGGTCGACGCAGGCGAAGACGATGTAGGCACTGGCGATGCCGCCGTTGGAGACGAAGTCGGACTTGGCGCCGTTCAGCGTGTACTTGCCCCCATCGAGCCGGGCCGTGGTGTGGTGGTGGACTGCCAGGTCTTCGTAGTTGCTTCCGTCGGAGCCGACGTCGGGCTCGGAGCTGCACCAGGCGGTGATGCGCCGGCCGGTCTTGTCCTGGCAATAGGAGCGCACGAACTCGTCGATCAGGTCCTCGCGGTCCGGGACCAGGAAGGAGAGCAGCTGAGGCACCACCGCACCCGGCATCAGGGAAGCCGCGAATCCCGGGCCCCAACGCCCGAGCTCCTCCCAGACCATCCCCGTGGTCTGGGGGTCGAGGCCGAGCCCGCCAAATGCCTCGGGCAGCGCCATGCGGTTGAAGCCCAGCTCGAAGAACTGGCTCATCACGCTCCAGAAGAGATCGCTCGCGAAGACCTCTTCGGGGTCCGCGATCCGATCCAGCTCGATTTCGGCCGGGGCGACCACGCCCATGCCGAACTCGCGCGCCGTCGCGACCATCTGTTCCTGGGTATCCGTCCGCTCGAAGTCAACCATTCCGCATCTCCAGCCTATCCGGAAAAGAAGTCGGTGATCTTGAAGTAGTAGGGTAGGTACGCGTCGCCATCGACCTCGCCCAGCACCCGGCCGGGCTGCATGGTGTTGTCGCTGACGAGATAGAAGCCGATGTTGATGTTGGTGATCTCGATCTCGGCCCACGGATCGTCCTCGGACTCGCGCAGCACGACCTCGGCGGCGCCGATCTCCACGCTCTTCATCTCCACCGTCGTCTGGTGGCGGCAGAGCATGACCGGCCCGTCGAACCCGGGTTGGAGATCGATGCGCGGCGAGCCCTTGAAGAGGAAGTTCGGCCCCTGGGGCGGCATCTCGGGCAGTGTGCCGCTCAGCTCGACCGAGATCTCGACGAAGCGCACACCGTGGCGCTCCACCCATCCCCGCGCCTGCTTGCCGCTCTTCTCGACGTGGATGTCGGCCTTCTTCTTCGGGAAGCCGAAGATGTCGCGGCCGTTGTAGATCCGCGACTCGAGACTGTCGATCGGCATCGACAGGCAGTAGCTGCCGGCCTCGCCCTGGTACTTGCAGCGAATGAACAAGGCGGCCTCGCGATATCCCGGGCCGAGATTGGTCTCGGGGTACTCGGCGATGAAGATCAGGCCACCGGCTGCGTCGGGCAGCTCGAGCGGCGGGGGCAGCAGACGTTCGACGATCTCCATCCTCGTCTCGAACATCACGCCCAGCATCTTGGCGTCGATGAACTGGCGGACGCCGAGGGCGTAGTAGCGATCGAGCTCCTCCTGGGTCTTGACGAATCCCATGACTCCCTCCTTCTCGATTTCCAGACCAACGGCCGTATGCGAGAAGCGATCGGACGGACCGAAATCACCTCGCTGGCTAGAAACGGGGCGGCTCAGCCGATGCCAAAGAGCGCCGCCGCGTTGTGGTACAGCCACTTCTCCTTCACTTCCTCTTTCAGCGGCAACTCCATCACACCGTCGGCCAGCTGCCGGATGCTCTGGCCCATGAAGAGCCAGGTGGAGCCGAAGATGACCCTGTCCTGCAGGATCGAGTTGCCCAGGCTGAGGAGCGTCTCCCATCCGCTGCCGGGCATCGCCAGGTACTTGGGCAGGTAGGAGGCGATGTCGATGTAGACATTCGGGTTCCGCCACGCCACCGCCGTCAGCTCGGCCACCCACGGCCAGCCGCCGTGTCCGGCGATCATCTTGAGCTCGGGAAAGTCCTGGGCCACCACGTCGAGATGGATCGGCCGCTCCACCTCCATGTTCTGGGTCGAGTAGTTGATCGAGAGATGGAACCAGATGGGGATGTCGAGCTCCACGCAGGTGCTGTAGATCGGATACATCTTCGCGTGGGTCGGCGGTATGCCGAACATGAAGGGCCGGATCGCCACCCCCCGAAGCCCCAGCTCGTAGCAGCGCCGGATCTCCCGGACCGCGTCCATGCCCTTCAGCGGATCGATCCCCGCGATGCCGATGAAGCGGTCCGGGTACTGCCGGACCAGATCGGCGTAGTAGTCGTTGGGAAGGCCGGTGAGACCGCTGGGCGTCTCCTCGTCCAGATTGAAGATCACCGCCCTTTCCACGTTCATCTCGTCGAGCTGACGCGATGAACGCCTCCACCTCCATGGTGAGCGGGCGAACCCGGGGAGTCAGGGCCTCCGCCAGCTCCGCGGGGCTCATCGAGCACTTCATTTCATGGAGCTCGTCGGCGGTGATCCCCATCAGCGGCGCCACCCGGGGCCCGAAGACGTCCTTCAGATAGCGCGCCATCTGCGGGGGCAGCGAGACGATCAGGTTCAGCACCACATCCAGCGTGGGCACATAGGAGAGCGCGTCGATGATCTTGAAGCTCTTCAGGATTTCTTCTCCTCCTCCCGCTCGCGGAGAACCCGGCGCAACACCTTGCCGGTCAGGTTCTTGGGGATCTCGTCGATGAACTCGACGATCTTCGGCGCCTTGTAGGCCGCCATCTTCTCCTTGCCGAAGGCGATGATCTCCTCCTCCGTCACCTTGCCCCGCGCTTCCTGCTTCGGGACGATGAATGCCTTGACGGTCTCGCCACGGTACTCATCCCGGACACCGACGACGGCGGCCTCCTGGACGGCGGGATGATGATAGAGATACCCCTCCACTTCCGCCGGTGCGATGT
Organism: uncultured delta proteobacterium; assembly: GCA_963722885.1. Lineage (GTDB taxonomy): Bacteria > Myxococcota_A > UBA9160 > UBA9160 > UBA6930 > CAVXZE01. Next base: position 20,631 of record CAVROS010000024.1, on the reverse strand, counting down.
TGTAGCCGGAGGCGATGATCAGGTCCTTGATCCGCTCGACGAAGAAGAGGAAGCCGTCCTCGTCCATGTAGCCGGCATCGCCCGTGGCAAACCATCCGTCCCCCGGGAACTGCTCGCGGGTTTCCTCGGGCTTCCTCCAGTATCCCTTTGCCACGCCTTCCCCACGAAGGATGATCTCGCCCACGGTTCCCCTCGGCACCACCTGGCCGCTCTCGTCGACGATCTTGACCTCGCCGGTGATGGCGCCCAGCGTGCCGCTCCCGGGGAGCTTCTTGTTGACCATCTCGATGGTCCCGGGACCGGCGGCGGTCGTCTCGGTGCACCCGTAGCCGGCGTAGAGATAGGTGCCGACCTTCTCCTGCCATTCCTTCTGGAGGGCGGCCGGCACCGGCGACCCGCTGGCCGCGGTCACCCGCAGACTGGAGAGATCGAAGCTCTCGAACTCCGGGTGGTTCAGCAGGCCGATGTAGGCGGTGGGCGGCGCGAACCCGAAGCTGATGCCGAAGCGCTGGATCAGGTCGAGCATCTCGCCGGCGTCGAACATCGGGATCGGCACGCAGGTGGCGCCGATCAGCACGGCCGGAAACAGGATCAGCACCTGGCCGCCCACGTGGAAGAGCGGGAAGAGCATGAACAGCACGTCGGAAGCTTCCATGTCCAGGCCGCCGACGACCAGGCTGGCGACGTGGTTGTAGTTCCGGTGGGTGATCATGGCGCCCTTCGGAAATCCCGTGGTGCCCGACGTGTACAAGATGCAGGCGAGATCCTCGGAGATGTCCGTCTCGAAGACCGGAACCGCACCGTGCTCCCGGCCGATGATCTCCATCAGGTCGTCGGCGCCCTCCACCGGAAGCCTGTCTCCCGCCAGCAGAGGCGGAACATTCGCGGTCGGCTCGGAGAAGTCCCTCGCGTGGGTCGTGACGACACGCCTCAGTCTCAGCTCCGCAGCGACCGGCTGCATCACCGGAAACAGCAGATCGAGACCGACCAGGACACGGGCCTCCGATTCCTCCAGGATGTAACGGATCTCGTCGGCCTTCAGCATCACGTTGAAGGGCACCATCACGCAGCCCGCCTTCAGGATCCCGTACATCGCAATCACGTGCTGCGTGCAATTGGGCAGCATGGTGGCGACCTTGTCGCCTTTCTCGAGACCCAGCCTGGCCAGGTATGCGGCGAACCGGTCGCTCAACAGATCGAGCTCCCAGTAGCTCAGATGGTGGTGGAAGTAGATCAGCGCCGTCTTCTCCGGACAGCGCTGCGCCGTCTCCCGCAGGATCTCGTGCAGCGGCTCCCCCGGCGTCTCCGGCACCGGCTTCGCCGCCCAGGCGGGATCGAAGGAGAGGTGGGAGGGTTGGGGGGACATGGGGGATTCCTCAATGGGAAGGACGGGGTCGGTAGCGCTGCGGCATCTCCACTGCTCGAGTGATTGCGGAAGGCGAAGATTCTCCTGTCTAGAGGGGAAACGGGTCGGCGCCGTTCAACAGATTCTTCAAGATGATCATGCGCTGGATCTGATTGGTGCCAGCCCCGAACTCGATGCCCTTGACGTCTCCGATAGAAGCGCTGGATGCGAACCTCCGGAATCGAGACGCCGAACAGACCCAGATCACCCATGGCCCGGAACACCTCGGACGGGAACGCCTCCTCTTCATCCCATTCAGCCGCCCGCGGAGTGATCTCCTCTGCCACGAACCGGGCCACCGTGTCTTTGAGCATCCTCTGCTCTTCGGTCAGCTCGAAATCCATGGGGACCTCTATTCAAACGCACCCGGAGCCTTCGACGAAGACCGGCTCCGGGTTCTCGATACTCTCATCGATTCCCTCGGCATGTGCAACGCGCATGGAATCCGAGCCTCGGTGTGGAATCGAGATGACCGCTGGATCCATCTCCACGCAGGCGTCCGACAACGACGCTATCATGGGCTTACACCTTGGAAAGGAACCCCTCATGAAGTTCTACACCGGAGTGGGCCCGAACCCGCGAACCATCCGCATCTTCATGGCCGAGAAGGGGATCGAGATCCCCCTCGAGCAGGTCGACCTGCTGGGCGGCGAGAACCGTCGCCCGCCCTACACGGACAAGAACCCGGCCGGACAGCTTCCCTGCCTCGAGCTCGACGACGGCAGCCATCTGTCCGAGATCACCGCCATCTGCGAATACCTGGAGGAGATCCAGCCCGAACCGCCCCTCATCGGGACCACCCCGGAGGAGCGGGCGCAGACGCGCATGTGGACCCGCCGCATCGATCTCAACATCCTCGAGCCCCTGGCCAACGGCTTCCGCTTCGCCGAGGGCCTGGGGATCTTCAAGGACCGCGTCCACGTGATTCCCCATGCCGCCGACGACCTGAAGGCCATCGCGCGCGAGAAGCTCGAGTGGCTGAACGGGATGATCGAGGGGCGGGAGTTCATCGTCGACGATCGCTTCACGCTGGCCGACGTGCTGCTCTATGCCTTCCTCGAGTTCGCGGCGACCGTGGGGCAGCCGCTCGACGCCAAGCTCGACAATCTGCAGGGCTGGTACACGCGCGTGGCGTCACGGCCCTCGATCGAAGCGAGCAAGAGCTAGCCGGAGGGCAATCCACCGGAAGCTTCTGCTCCCTTCAGCCCCGGCTCTTCTGGATGTAGTAACGCACCAGCTCGAAGCGGTCGTTGCCCCAGAACATCTCGTCCCCCACGAAGAGGGTCGGCGCACCGAAGACACCGCGCTCGACCGCGGCCCGGGAGTCGGCGTCCAGCCGCTCGCGCAGCTCGTCGGACTGCGCCCGCTGGAGCGCGGCGTCCGCGTCCAGGCCCGCGCCGGCCAGGAGCGCCCGGACCACCTCGGGATCCGAGATGTCCTGCGCATCGGCCCAGCGGGCGCGGAACGCGGGGTAGTGGTACTCGCGGAAGCGGCCCTGGTCCTTGGCCACCAGCGCCGCCTGGGTCAAGAGCCGCGGATCCTTGCGCGCCCTCCCGGCGTCGGGTGGAGCTCGGCGCCGCAGAGCTCCGCCCACTGGCGCAGATCGTTGGCCAGGTTGGCCCGCTTGCGGGGTCCGAGGCCCGGAGCCTTGACCCCTTCGGGCAGGGGATTCGGAGGAGGCTCCTTGATGATCGACAGCAGCGCGGGCCGGAAGTCGATCTCCACCCCGAGATCGCCCAGGTACGCTTCGACTCGGCAACTGCCGAGGTAGGCCCAGGGTCAGGCGTAGTCGAAGTAGAAGGGAATCTGCATGGCGCTGCTCCTCCATCGAGGAGTCTACACGACCCCTGGCGCCGCGTGCGGCGATCGGCACACGGCGGCTGGCGGCGCCGACGCTGAGCGCCAAGTCCCCGAAACACATAGAGTTCAACCTTGAGCCGCAAGTCAGGCCCGCTCTGAAGGAGGCTTCCTCTCCTGCCTTCGACACGTGACCCCATCCGTCACACCCTTTGCCATCTTGCCTGGAACCTTCGCGGGCACCCGATCCACCGCGCGCGGCGCCGAGCCGAATCGGGTGATCTGGGATCTCGCAGGGCAAGCCAGGGTGGAGCAGAGCAGGACATGAATCGGGAGTTTCTCGGCTGGAATGCGGCGTCCCTCGAAGGCGTGGCGCCCCTCGAACGCGCAGCGTTCTGGCTCGCCGAGCGCTTTGGCCCCGACATGCACGGCGTCCTGGTGGCGCTTCCGGGCGCTCGAAGTGGCCGCATCCTCGGCGAGTCGATCGCCCGCAGGGTCGGTTGCCAGCTCCGGCCGCCCAGGGTGGTGACCGCCGGCCTGGCCAGCGACGAGCTGCTCGCGGTGGAGGGCACCCCGGCCGGCCGCCTGGTGCGGACGCTGGCGTGGAAGCAGGCGCTGGCCGGACTCGACGCCGACCCGTTGTCGTGGATCGTCGCGCGCCCACCGGGAAAGGAGGATCTGGTCGGCTGGATGCGTCTGGCCGAGGAGGTGAGGGGGCTCTTTGGCGAGGTGGCGGCCGAGGGGCTGGGGTTCGCCGACGTGGCCGGGAACGATCTGCTCGCGACGCTCGATGGCGAGCAGCGGCGCTGGCAAGCGCTGGCCGCGGCGCAGGCACGCATGGTCGATCTCCTCGAAGACGCGGGCTTCGTCGATCCGCACCTCGGTCGTCTCCAGGCGATTCGAGCCAAGGCGACCCGTGCGGTTCGCGAGGTCGTGCTGATCGGCGTCTCGGAGATGAACCAGCTGCTGCGCGGCGCACTCGATCTCTGCGAAGCTCCCGTCACCGCGCTCGTCTTCGCACCCGCCGAGCGAGCGGAATCCTTCGATCCTCATGGCGCCTTGATTCCCGAGGCCTGGCAGTCGTGGGAGACGAGCCTCGACGCCGAAGCGCAGTGGCACGTGGTGGACAGCCCGGCCGACCAGGCGCGCTGCGCAGCCGGCGTCATCGCCAGCTGGGGCGGCCAGTACGCAGCCGAGCAGATCAGCATCGGGCTGGCCGACCGTGAGGTCGCGCCCTACCTCCAGGCCGTCATGGGCGAATGCGGGGTCACCGCCCGCGACGCTGCCGGGACGCCCATCGAGCGCACCCGCCCCGCCGTCTTGCTCGATGCCGTGGCGCGCTTCCTGGAAGGGCGTCGCTATGCCGATCTGGCCAAGCTGGTCCGCCATCCCGACTTCGAGGCGGCACTGCGCCGCGTGGATGGGAGCCTGGAGCCGGTGGATCTCGTCGACCGGTACCACAACGCCCATCTGCCCTGGAAGGCCGACGGACGCTGGCTGGCGGATCCGGACGACTCAGGCGACAAACACCTGGCCGCATCCATGGGTCGGATCTGGCGCGGCGTTCGCGACCTCCTCGGAGGCCTCTTCGATGAGGGCGAGCACGGGGCCGCTGCCATGGCCCCGAAAGTCCGCCAGCTATTGCAGGCCGTCTACGGCGAACGCGAGCTGGATCCGGCGGTGGAGTCGGATCGGCTCTTGATCTCGAGCCTCGGGCGGCTGGGTGAGGCGTTGGCCGATCTCGAGAGCCTGCCCGCGCCGCTCGCTCCGGCGGGCCGTGCCGCGGAGACCATCTCGCTCCTGCTCCGGGCGATGGGCGGCGACGGGGTCCCGCCTGCGGCCGCGCGCGCCGGCGAGCCGACGCTCGAGATGCTCGGCTGGCTCGAGCTGGCCCTCGATGACGCAGCGGCCCTGGTGGTCACGGGCTTCGAAGACGGGCGTGTGCCCGAGTCCATCCATGGCGATGCGTATCTTCCCAACCGGCTGCGTCAGAGTCTCGGGATCGTCGACAACCAGAAGCGGCTGGCCCGCGATCTCTACGCCACCGAGCTCCTGCTGCAGTCACGCGAGCGCGTGGCCTTCATCACCGGGCGGCGCAGCGCAGCGGGCGATCCCCAGGTGCCCAGCCGCATCGTCTTCCACTGCGCCGAATCCGAAGTGGTGCCGCGGGTGAAGCGCTTCATCGAGGGGTCCAAGCAGGCCCGTCCGCGGGTGCAGGGTTCGGCGGGCGGCGGTCGCGAGTTGCCGCGCCTGGCCGAGGACGCGGAGATCGAGTCGATCTCGGTCACCGCGTTCGGGACGCTACCTGGCATCACCCTACCTGTTCTACCTCGAGCGCGTCGCGAAGCTGGAGAGCCTCGACGACCGGGCCCGGGAGCTGGATCCGATGGGCTTTGGAAGCCTGGCGCACGACGTCCTGCAGCGCTTCGGACGGGACGACCAGATGCGGGACGAGCGCGACGAGGCCAAGCTCGGGCAGTTCCTCACGGACACGCTCGAGACTCTCGGCAGCGAGCGATATGGCCGGCATCCGCTCCCTGCTGTGCAGCTGCAGCTGGAGCAGCTGGCCCAGCGCCTCCGTGGCTTCGCCGCGGCCCAGGCGAAACGAAGAGAGGAAGGCTGGGAGATTCGCGAGACCGAGTGGTCCCCGTCGGAGGGTCACGTCGCATTCGACGTCGATGGAACCCCGATCCGTCTCACGGGCCGGATCGATCGCATCGACCATCACCCGGAAACCCAGCGATGGGCCATCTGGGACTACAAGACCGGAGAGAGCGTCCGCAAGCCGCTCAACGCGCATCGCAGGCAGGACGGGGAATGGATCGATCTCCAGCTGCCGCTCTATTGCGTCCTCGCGGTCGAGCTGCTCGGCGACGCGGTGCCCGCCGAGGTCGGCTACATCGCGCTGCCGCGCGAAGAGACGGAGATCGGGTTCAGAGGGCTCGAGCGCTGGTCGCGGCGCAAGGACGATGAGGAGACCTTCGAGGAGGGGATGGAGAGTGCGATCGAGGCGGCGCGCGACGTCGTTCGGCGGATCCGCAGGGGTGAGTTCTTCACCGACGAGGGCTTCGCGCCACGCGACGAGATCTTTGCCGCCATCGGTGGCGTCGGCATCATCGCCGGGAGCGAGGAAGAATGAGCGCGCCGGCACACCAGCTCATCCTCGCGTCGGCGGGCACCGGGAAGACCTACCAGCTCACCAATCAGCTCCTTCGGCTGCTCTTCCGCGAGGTAGAGCCGGAGCGAATCCTCGCGACGACCTTCACCCGCAAGGCGGCGGGCGAGATCCTCGACCGGGCGCTCGAACGGCTCGTCGAGGCCGCGGAGGATCCCGAGAAGCTGAAGGAGCTCTGCCGAAGCACTCGGCTCGCCCGACATCACAGCCGATCGCTGTCGCGCACTGCTCTCGAAGCTCGTGCGCGGGCTCGACACCTTCCAGGTGCGCACCATCGACTCCTTCTTCGTTCACCTGGTGCGGCTCTTCGCCCTCGATCTGGAGCTTCCGCCGACCTGGGGCATCTCCAGCGTGGGCGAGGACGAGATCCTGCAGGCCGAAGCCATGCAGGACGTCCTCGAGGAGACACCGCACGACGAGGCGATCCGGCTGCTGCGGGGCCTCGACTCGGGCGCAGTGGGCCGGAGCGTCCACCAGAAGATGCTCGACCACGCGAGCAAGATGCGCCCCGTGTTCCTCGAGAGCGCGGAGGACGCCTGGGGGCGGGTCGATCCGGGTGCGAAGCCGCCGGAGGAGGAGCTCGCCGCAGCGCGCGCGGCGCTGCGTGAGGCGGAGGTTCCGACCACCAAGAAGGGCGAGCCCAACAAGAGCTGGGTCAAGGCGGTGAACGCAGTCGTGGAGGCCGCGGGCAATCGCGATTGGGAGAAGATTCTCACTCAGGGTCTCGGAAAGGCGTTCCTGACACCGGGGCAGACGTACTCAGGCATAGCCTATCCCGGACGCGCTGGCTGAGCATCTGGCGCCGATCGTCCGTCGAGCGGTCTACGAGTTCCTCTCGACGCTGCGCAAGCGCAACCTCGCGACCCATTCGCTGTTGGAGCGCTTCGATTCGTCGTACTCGCAGCGCAAGCGCGATCGCGGCGCCTACCGCTTCGACGACCTGCCCCTCGCCCTCTCGCCGCGTGCGGCCAGTGAGCTCCCCATCGATGCGCGCAGCCTCGACATGTGGTTCCGGCTCGACAGCAGGATCGACCACCTGCTGCTGGACGAGTTCCAGGACACCTCGCCGATCCAGTGGCGCATCCTGCACAAGATGGCCAGCGAGATCGCGGCGGATGGAACCGGCGAGCGAACCTTCTTCTGCGTCGGTGACGTCAAGCAGTCGATCTACGGCTTCCGCCAGGCGGAGCCCCGCCTGCTGGCCGAGCTTCCGAGCTTGCTGCCCGGGCTCGAGCCAGAGGAGATCCACGAGAGCTACCGCTCCTCGCAGGTGGTCCTCGACACGGTCAACCGGGTCTTCTCGGGCGTGGAGGACAACGCGGCGCTGGCCCACGAGGATGCGGCGGCCTATCTGCCCCGGCGCTCGGCGATGGCAGGAGGGCTTCCACGAACACACCGCCGCCAAGGATCTGCCCGGAGCCACCTTCCTCGTAGAAGCCCGAGAAAAGGCCCCGGACGAGCGCAACGACGACACCGCGCTCCTCGAGCGCGCCGTCGAGCGCGCGGTCGCTGATCTCGCGGGAGGCGCCCAACGCCACCGTCGGCATCCTGATGCGCGAGCGCAAGCACATCGCCGAGCTGATCCACCGCCTTCGCCAGAAGGATGTCGACGCGAGCGGAGAAGGCGGAAGCGAGCTGACCGACTCGGAGGCCGTGCTGGCCTTCGTGTCGCTCCTTCACCTGGCCGACCACCCCGGCGACAGCGCCGCCGCCTTCCACGTCGGAAGCTCCCGCCTGGGCGGGGTTGTCGGCCTCCCGAAGGATGCCGGCCGCGAGCGCCGGCACGAAGTGTCGCGAGAGGTTCGAGCTCGGCTCACCGGTGACGGCCTCGGTGCATTCTGTGCGGACATCGGCAGGCAGATCGCCGCCGACGACAGCTGGTCGGACGTGGGACAAGCTGCGGTTCGAGCAGCTCTCCGAGCTCGCCTTTGCCTTCGACGGGAAGGCTGGCCTGCGGCCTTCGGACTTCGTCGATCACGTCCGCAGCGAGCGCGTCGAGTCGCCCAGCGGGGCCCAGGTGAGAGTGATGACCATCCACGGCGCCAAGGGTCTGGAGTTCGATGCGGTGATCCTGCCGGAGCTGCACAAGAAGTTCGTCGGGCGGCGTGCGGGGCCGCTGGTAGACCGGCCGCGGCCCGACGGGCTGATCCAGACCGTGTCCGTCTCGCCGAGAAAGGAGACCCTCGCCGCCGACGAGGACCTCATGGCCCTCTACGAGGAGACCACCGCTCGCATGTTCGAGGATGGGCTCTGCACCCTGTACGTGGCGATGACACGAGCAGCCCGGCGTCTCGACCTGATCGTGCCCTGGTCCGATCCCGAGAAGGAGATCAAGATCCCCTGCGCAGCCGACCTGGTGCGCGCCGCCATGCCCCAGGACGACCTGCACGCCCCCGACGCAGCGGGCGTCATCTGGTCGCACCCGACCAACGCGCCAGGCGCCGGCTGGGCCAAGGGACTCGAGCCGGATTCCGGCGAGAGCGAGAGACCCGAGCCTGCCCTCACGCAGCTCGGCCTGGCACCCAGCGACCGCCCCCGCACCCTGCCCCGCCGCAGCCCCTCATCGGAGGAAGGCGGCCGGCTGGTCCGGGCCGAGGCCCTGTTCCGCGACAAGCGAGGCGCGAAGCGCGGCACCCTGATCCACCGCTGGCTCGAAGACCTGGTGTGGATCGAAGACTTCCATCTCGACGAAGCTCGCGCCCTCGACATCGGCGTGCCGCTCGAACCAAATCCCGAGACCCGACGCGAAGCCCTGGCCGCCCTCACCCGGGCGCTGCAGGCGGAGCCAGTCCGAAGCGCCCTCTCACGCGAGCGCTGCGGCGCCCCCGCCGACGCCGCGCTCGAGGTGAGCAACGAGCACACCTTCTCGGTGGTCCTCGCCGACGACTCCGGCGAGGAGCAGCTCTGGAGCGGCTCCATCGACCGGCTCGTCCTCGGCCGCCGAGGCGACGACGTCGTCTGGGCGGAGGTCCTGGACTACAAGATCGGACATCCTGACCGAGGAGCAGCTAGCCGATCGCGTCGAGTACTACCGGCCGCAGCTCGAGACGTACGGACGTGTGGTGGCAGCGCAGACGGGGCTGGCTGTTTCCGAGATTCGGCTGGGGTTGGTGTTTCTGGAGCTTGGGCGGGTGGTGGAGATCCAGGGCGGGGGGGGGTGAGGCAGGGGCTTGGGCCGTAGCGGCGTTCCCTGTATCGCGGTGCCAGCCGTCCGCCTCATATCGATCTGGGCAGGGTGAGAGGATCGAAGGATGTGGCCAGGACACAGGTCGGCGAACGCGGAAAGCGCGGAATTTCGTGTCCGCACTGTGTCCGCATTTCCGGCGTTCGCGAGTACCTCCCGTCGTTCTATCCGTACTCATTCGAGGCTCGAAACCGCGCCTTCGAGTTGGCAGCCGGTCTCCCAAAAACCAGTCATTCCGCCCCGGACAGGATTACGAGAGCGGACAGGTCAATTCGCCGGCGGGATCACCGCGAAGGTCAGCCTGCGTCCCCGCCCGCGCGGCGCTCGAGCTCGCTGCGGATGCGGGCGTGCTCTTCCTGGTCGAGACGGAAGCGGCGGAACAGAAAGGCACCGGTCAGGAAGGCGGTGAGCGGCAAGCCCGCGTAGAGCCCGCGCAGCGCGAGATCGGCGGTCACCGTCTGATCGACGTTGGGGCGGAAGCCCGAGAGCTCGAGCACCAATCCCACCAGCAGGATCACCAGCGCGTGGCTGGCCTTCAGCGTGAAGCCCCAGGCCGCCGAGTAGATGCCCTCCTTGCGCTCGCCGCTCAGGTACTCGTCGTAGTCGATCACGTCGGCCAGGATCGAGGGCCCGACGGTGCCGCCGCAGCCCGCCGCGGCGCCGGCGAACACCAGCAGCACGATCATCGGCGCGACGTCGTTCTCGCCGATCAGGAACGTGGCTCCGAACGAGAGCCCGGTGACCACCATCGCCACCATCCACGTGTTGCGCTTGCCGAAGCGGCGCGAGAGCCGCACCCAGAGCGGGATCGAGACCGCGCTACAGACCACGTAGACGGCGGGCAGCGGGCCGATCAGGTCGGGGCGCTTCAGCACGTACTCGATCATGTAGGGCGAAAGAACCCCGAGCACGCCGCTTCCCATCATCTCGATGGTGTGGACGAGCAGGAAGAGGCGCGCGTGGCGGTTGCGCAGCACGTCGCCGAGCGCGCGGAAGGGGCGCTTGGCGCCGCGCCCCTGGTACTCCGCGCGTTCGCGCACCAGGCCGGGCGGGATCAGCAGCACCAGCAAGGCGACGATCACCACCACCGCCACCTCGGCAGCGCCGTCGCGCTGGTTCTCGGCATTGCGCACCAACTGCATGGACGCGAAGGCGAGCATCATGCCGACCAGAAAAGAGGCGTGGCGCACGCCGAAAATGCGGCTCCGGTCGTGGTGGTCGGTGCTGAGCTCGGCACCCAGCGACTGGTGCGGGATGATGTACGCGGTGAAGGCCGTGTAGAATCCGAACAGGGCCACCGCGATCCACGCCACCAGCGCGGCGCCCGCCAACCGCGCGGGCGGCATCCAGAGCATCGCGAAGGTCAGCGCCAGCGCCGGCAGCGCGGCCAGCATCCACGGCCGCCGCCGCCCCAGCCGCGTGCGCGTGCGGTCGCTCCAGGCGCCGACGATCGGGTCCGAGACGGCGTCCCAGCCGCGCCCCAGCGCGAACAGCGTGCCGACCAACGCCGGCGCGATCAGCAGCACGTCCGTCGCGAACTTGAGGAAGAAGAACTGCACGAAGAAGAGCGTGCTCGAGAGCGCGAAGATCGGCCCCCCGAACGCTAGCGCCGTCGTCATCGGTACGCGGATCGCCGAGGGTTCGCGTGCCGAGCGGGGCGTGGGCGGCGGGCTCGGAGGGGGTGTTGAGCGGAAAGGCGCCGGCGATTCCTCAGCCATTCGCTCCTCTGTCAGCAAAGAGCGTGCCAGCTCGGAGAAGGCCTCGTTGCTCGCCCGCAGTGGTCTCCCGGCATAGGTGCAGCGAGAACCTGGCACCTCGCAGGATCCAGACGACAGTCGCCGGACCGCCCTCACTCAGAGTACCCGCCGCAAGCTTTCTCTGCTTCAGCTGGCCAACGAGCTCCGGCTCCAGGGGATGAGCGTGAGCCCGACGGGCGTGCGAAGCGTCTGGCTTCGCCACGATCCCGGTACGCGGCATCAACGTCTTCTGCGTCTCGAACGCGAGGCTCAGGAGAAGACCCATGTTCTGTCCGAGGAGCAGATCGAGCTGTTGGAGCGCCACAACTTCTCCGCGAGCGCCCGTGCGTCGGCTGCGTTCATTCCCTGAAACTGCATAGACCCTCGCGTGGTTGCCGAGCAAGTACTCGACGGCCCCTCGGTGTGCCCATTCTGCACTGGGCGGAGGGGGAGGGGCAAGAGAGCGTTCGAAAGAAGCGGGGCTGCGCCGGGTCTCTACGGTGTCAGCACCTTGCCGAAGCTCAGCATCGAGGCAACCGTATCCCTCATGGTGGTTGGCTTCCCGATGCGGAGCGCCTCGCTTCTCTTGAAGTACTCGAGGCAGGTCCCACAGGAGAGAATCTCGCAGCCCTCCGCCTCGAACTTCGCGAGCAGCTCGAGCACGGACGATCCCTCGGTAGTGAGAAAGACGCCCGAGTTCATGCAGATGATCCGGGCCGGTACCTTCCCCGACTCGAACAGCATGGAGAGAAAGGCCGTCATCAGCTTCTCGCCAAGGTCTGGCTCACCGTCCCCGAGGACGGACGAACCCAGGATCAATAGAAGGTTCTCGTCCATTGCCACGTCTGGTCTCCTCTGGCTCGCTCGCCCCCCCCGCCATACTCATTTCCCATGATGCTTTCTGTGTCTTGTGGGTCCAGTATGGAAGAGTGCCGTCGTTGACGATTCTGAAAGATGGTTGGTCCTCCCTGTCCACGGCACTCTGCGCTCCCCCGCAAAGGCCGAAAAGTGTTACCTATGTGCCCGGAATCAGGTGTTACCCTTCTCTCGGGAAGCGCAGAAGCAACAGGACCGGCTCAGCATCCTGCACGCGGCCATCGAGGACGTCACCTCTCGATCGCCTCGTCGATGATTGTCGCCGTCTCATCCGAGTAGCCGATGATGGGCACCCTCACCAGTCCGCTCTTGTCGATGACCATCCACACCGGTATGGCTGATACGAAGTATGCACGGGACACGCTGCCGCCATCTTCGTCGAATAGAATCGGGAAGGAAATGTTGCTCTGTCTGATGAAGCGCTGGAATTGGCTTCGATGCTCGGGCTGCGGCCTGCTCGCAATCGAAAGAACCTCGATATCGCCCTTGCGTTCTTGATAGTAGTCATCCAGGAGAGCAAGCTGCTTCCTGGAATATGGGCAGTAATATGTCCAGAACACCAGGACTACGTTTCTACCCTTGTAGTCCTCGAGTGAATACCGGTTCCCACCGCGATCTGTGAGCGTGAAGTCCGGCGCGGATTTCCCTTCCAGGTCAATCGGGGTTCGCTGATTGCCGTATAGTGGATCTTCGGGGTACGGGATTTCTTCACCGGAAACAGCCAGCTTCAGGAGATCGCCGAAGGAGTTTTCCCAGAAGTAGGGCAGCTTCTGATGGACATCAGCGCTGCCACTAGCCCGTAGGATCCCCTTTCTGTCGATAAGGACCAGAGCCGGCACCTCCTCCACTGCGAAAGCGGCAGCCGCTCTCCGATCCGGGTCGATATAGAGGGATCGACCTGGTGCCACGTTCTCGATCAGGTCGACCGCTTCGCCGAGCTCACCTTTCCCCTTCCCGGAGAAGACGGGCAGGAGCTCGATTCCGTCATTTCCGGCGGTGATTTCGTGCATTGCTTTCAGAGCTTGTAGGCTTCTCTCGTCTCGCAGCATCCAGAAGAGCAGGACAACCGTCTTCTTGCCCGCATAGCTGGCGGGCTCCACTCGGTTGCCCTGCATATCCCGCAGGTCGAGCTCCGGCGGGGGCAGCCCAATCACCGGAGTATTCGCAACCATTCGTTCACGCAGGAATGCGACTGTTTCCTGCTCCTTGCTCTCGTTTGCGGCAATGTATTGAATCAGCCCAATCATTCCTCCATGGAGGTTTCGGACGTTGTCGAAACCGTTGTTCACGAGCAGTTGACTTACCAGACTGCTCTTGCGGCCGGTTCGGCAGATCACAACGGGGTTCTTGCCCGGGATCTCGCGGCGCCTGTACCTCGCCTCTGTATGGGGAATGTGGATGGAACCCTCGAGGCGAAGCGGAAAGTCGGAATCCCGGTCGCGAACATCGAGAACTGGAGCGCCCTGTTCCTGCTTCAGTATCTCTACGAACTCGATCACTCCAATGTTCTTGTACTCAGAACATGAGCCTTCTTCCGCAGTGATCCCAGCACAGATACAAGCGATGAGAAGGCAACGAAAGAGCCGCCAGCAAGACGTGAGCTTCAATTTCAACATGCTTCCACTCGCACGATCCGCAAGAAGATAGGCGATCCAAAGGCCCTTCCCAGCATCGATCCGCACCTGCCGCCGCCACGTATAGATGTTCTGCTGGCTAATCCCGAGTTCTGCCGCGAGGTTCGGCCTTGCCCAGGCGAGACCCATCTGCCAGGATCTCTTTTCGAGGCGGGTATTTGGCGCGCTGCCAGATGTTTCCAGGGCGCGCCCGCGAGTCAGCCAGCCATGCGTAGGGCGAAACTCATTCTTGTGATCGGTGTCATAGCTGGTCTTGTCGCCTTGCGACTGGCGGTGGCGAAGCACCCAGAGCAAGTGGATTCGCCGCACTCACCCGCGCCGGACGCGCAACGATCGACATCGCTGGGCAAGATCGTGGGGTTCCACGCGAAAAATGGCGGGCATGCCTGGCTGGGAATCCCCTACGCGAAGCCGCCCCTGCAAGATCTGCGGTGGAAAGCGCCTCGATCACCGGCCGGCTGGGACGGGGTTCGACCGGCGATCGCAAAACCGCAACTGTGTTGCCAGTTGCCGAGAACGAGCACGCCGAACGACCACGAAAAGGATGTCATGCTTGGGGGAGAGGACTGCCTGTACCTGAGCGTGTTCGCTCCGGCGAATGCCTTGGACCGAGCCACACCCCTGCCTGTCATGGTCTGGATCCACGGCGGCGGCAATCGCAACGGCGAAGGCGGTGATTTATCGAATGCGCGTTTGCCTGTGGACTACGACGTCACCGTTGTAACCTTCAATTACCGCTTGGGGCCGCTTGGCTGGCTCGCGCACGAAAGCCTGCGGCTCGAAGGTGAGGCGTCGCCCAACTTTGCGAATCTGGATCACCTGGCAGCACTCACATGGGTGCAGGACAACATTGCCAACTTCGGGGGAGACCCGAACAACGTCACCGTCTTCGGGCAATCCGCCGGCGCTGCCAACGTGTTGAGCCTGATCCAGAATCCGCTTGCGAAGGGGCTCTTCCACCGCGCCATTGTCCAGAGCGGCCGCCCACAATCCCGGACCATGGCGGAGGCCGAGCAGTACATCGATGACGATCCCCCGGGCTTCCCGGCCAGCTCGCGAGAGCTTGCCGTGCAGATCGCCCTGCAATCCGGTGATGCAGCAGACCGGAGCGGCGCCAAGGCCTTCATCGAAGGCATGAGTCCTGAGGCGTTCATCGCCTATCTGCGCGCTCATCCGGCGCCCGCCCTGTTCAAGGCGGTCATGGGTGTCGAGACCACGCGCAGGTATCGGACCGCGATCACCATCCGCGACGATATCGTCATTCAGGATGCGGACTACGAGGAAGTCTACTCCGACCTGTCACGTATCCATGATGTCCCGATGATGTTCGGCACCACCTTCGAGGAGAACAAGCTCTATCAGCTCATCGACAAGCGATTTACGAGAACCTGGTTCGGGTTCTATCGAAGGATCTTGGATGAGCCATTCTACGATGCCTATGCGCAACACATCGCAGCCAGCCGCAAGATCGTTGGCGTCGATGATCCGTTGACTGTCTTGAATGCTGCAGGGAAATCAGATCTCTACGCCTACCGATTCGACTGGAATGAACAGGCAACGATCCTGGGCATGGACTACAGCAAGCTTCTGGGAGCGGCTCACGTCGTCGATGTGGACTTCGTCCACGGCAACTTCGAGCGAGGCCCGATGAAGCGCCTCTACACCAGGGATAACAAGCCGGGGCGGAACTTCCTGTCGGACGCCATGATGTCCTATTGGGCGCAGTTTGCGTACCAGGGCGACCCCGGCAACGGGCGGGCCGGGGACCTGCCGCAGTGGACGGCCTGGGAGAACGGTGCAGGCGAAGACAAGTACATGATCCTCGATACGCAACCAGACGGCGGGTTGCGCATGGCGCAGGATCGCATGACCCCGCAACGCCTGTTGACCGAGATCACAACGGACACCCGCCTCGCCGACGGTGAAGCCAGATGCTCCGTCGTGCAGTACCTCCAGGAGCGGTATGCACTGTGGACCGCTGATGGAGTGGCCGCGGTAGCCTGTCCAGAGCAGGAGTTGTGACCTGACCCCGGTTGTAGTGGAGTCAGGCCCTTCCCTGTTCGATCCCATCCCGGACATGACCGAATGGCATTTGTCCGACGCAAGAAGGCCCTGGTGTACCCCTATCCGCTGGTCCTGCAGGTATGGCCGGAGGGCCAAACTGGAGTTTCCCCGTTTCCGTGGACGGTAGCGCGTTGAGGACAGGGGCTTTCATTCTTCACGTCACGGCGGACCTCTCATTGACAGTCAGCGCCACTGGAAGCCAGCCTGCGGTTGGCTGATTGGAGCCTACTCGTAAAAAGTCACCTTACCGGAGCTGACGTCGTACATGGCGCCGACCAACCCGATCTCGTTCTGGTCGATCATTCTGCGGAGCACGGGCGGACGCCCAGAGGCGGGGTGGACGCCCGTGGAATCCGGCGCGGCGCCAACCCCTTGCACCTTATACGCTCCCGGACGCCGGTGGACGTCGGTGGAACCCCGGTGAAACCAATTCGTAATCAGCAGGTCGGCGGTTCGAGCCCGCCCGTCGGCTCCAGCAATTCCAGGCACTTACGCGCATGCCCCGCGAAGCCGATCGCCGGATTGACAGCAACGAGACAGCAACCCGGGGCGACGCGCGGCCCGGGGCTCGCGCGCAGGGGTGGCGCGGGGAGACGAGGCCGGCTCTCGACCCCGTGTTCACCCCGTCCCGGGAAAACATCCCCTCCCCGGGGAGCCCTGACCGACGGCGGGATTCGTTGCGCTGGCGAGTTCGGCCGTCAGCCTCAGCGGTTGTCAGACGGCAGAGTCGTACTGCGTAAGCTCCACAACGACGCCGTCCGGAGCAGCGATGTACGCGTAGGTGAGCCCAGATGGCTCTCGGACAGATTGGCTCAAGATGGGAACCCCGGAAGCCGAGAGTTCCGCGATCGCGGCATCGACGTTCGCGACGCGGAGGCCGAAGTGGGCGACGCCAAAACCATGGCAGTACGCTCCATCTCCGGCCTCAGGTGGAGGCGCCGGGGCTAGCCCACTCGGAAAGCTGCCGAGAACCAGGACTTGCCCGCCGAGCGCAAGGAAGATTCGGGTATCGCCGTTGGCATTTGTGTTGCGAAGGAACGGCTTCGCTTCGAAGTGACGTTCATAGAATCGCGCCGATTCCTCCGGCTCGGCCCCGTAGATGTGGATGTGATCGAGTGATTTCACCTGCAACGAACTGCGCTCGCCTTCTGCTGCCTGACGGCTGGCCGCTCACCTATGCGCCAGTGATCCTACCATCGGCGAGCCGCCGCGGGGGGCCTGACCCGCACCGCGGATCGGTTGCGGTGAGACGCTCGGCCGTCAGCGTCGCCGGCTCGTTGCGGCAGCCGCTCAAGCTCCCAGCTCCGCTCGCTGAGACTACGAACCGGCTAGCGCCTTGAGAAGCTCCGACCGATCGAAGAAGACGTGGTTCGCGTAGATGAGGCCATCGCGTAGCTGGACGGTACACACGCCTTCTGCCTGTACGGTGCGTTCGCCAACCGGGATCGATGCATGCCACAGGTTAAGGAAGCCGTCCTGCATCGGGATAGAGCCACGATGCACCCATACCCACTCCGGGTTGCCTGCGAGCAGCTCCGTGAAGTATGCCAGGAGCGCATCGTGACCCCGCACACCTTGCGGAATCGCCGGGTCCGAGTAGACCGCATCCAGCGCGTAGAAGGAGGCAAGCAACTCGGGCCGATTCCCGGTCCACGCGGGTAGCCACTTTTCCGCGAACGCCCGGGCTTCGTCTGCGTTCATCCCGTGAAACTGCATAGACCCTCGCGTGGCTGCCCAGCAAGTATTCGACGAACCTTCGACAAGCCCATTCTGCAACGACCGGAGGGGAAAGGCAAGAAATCGCCCGAAGGACGCAGGTTTGCCCCGCCGGGCCGTCTGACAGCAACGTGACAGCAACCAGCGATGATGCAGGGCCAAGGTCTCGCCGGCGAGGCGGCGCGGGGGATCGACAGCAGTGAGACAGCAGCCGCGGACGGTGCTCAATCGATCCGGCGTCCGGTGTGGCGGCTTGTCGGTACATCCTCGGCCTTCTCTTGGTCTTGGTGCCAGTTTCCATCTTACTTCCGGTGCCCGCTTCGGATCTACAGCCTCCGGTACCGGAGATCGGTAGCCGGGCGCACCGACCTCGATTCACACCGAATCGCCCGCCAGATCACGAGAGTCTTTGGTTCGAATCATTCTTGGGGGGCGGCTGACCGACGCCGACAGTCGGGGATCATTCGGCTATCGCGGACGCCCCCTGGATCGCGGTCGCGAGTAGGTTACACCTTCCGTGCAACGGCCATGAGTTCGTATTCGTCGAGTTCCATCGGTCCGCGCCGCCAGTTGCCGGCCGTACCTCCCCACACGTGCTCCACGGTGAAGTTCGCCGTGCGGAGCATGAGCGTGAATTCGGTGGGGGTGTACATGCGCTCTCGACAGGGCACGTTTGCCGGTCCCTCAGGCGTCTCGAAGGTCATGGTGTTGAGAGTGGTCTGCGACATAACGTCGAAGGTATCGGCCTCCGGATCCTGCCCCACCATGCGCGCCACCCGGAACACGTTAAGGGCATTGATGATCAATCGTCCGCCCGGTTTCAGCACTGCATGAATGTTGCCCAAGACGGCGAGGTCGCGGTCGATGGGAGCATCTCCCTGACCCAATAGACCTATGGCCCCCTCACACAACCCGATGGCGGCATCAAAGACGAGTTCGGAGGCGAACGTGGTGGCATCGGACTGGATTAACGTGACGTCCATGTTGGCCGCGGCGGCGCGCATGCGGGCCTTTTCGAGCATGTGTTTGCTCAAGTCGACACCGGTCACGGCGAACCCGTGTTGCGCCAAGGCCACGCTGTGCCGGCCGGTGCCGCATCCCATATCGAGGATGGACGCCCCTTGCGGTAGTGCGAACTCCTCGATCAGGAACGCCACCTCGGCTTCGGTTGCCTGCGTGAAGGGCTCGTCATCGTATCGATCCGCCTCGTGGCGGAAAAACTCTTCCCACTGCAATGCGCTCTTTCTCCCGTGTTGTCTCAACGGTAAGTCCTTGGCCATTCTCGCGTTTTCGTTCCCAGACGGTCAAGCACCAGTTTGCGTCAGGATCCCGGTGACTTGAGGTCGCGCGGGAGCGTGGCCGTCCCCCGGGTTCCGGACGGCCCTGAGAGTGGCCTCCCGCAGATAGCCGCGCGGCTCGACCCCGGCGAGCTTGGCCGACTCGATCGGCGAGTAGAAGAGCGGCGCGACCCGGGGAGCACCGAACACCACCGCGGATCGATTCGACTGCGGCGGCTCCCGGGCGGCCGCCTGACAGCAACGTGACAGCAACCCGGGCGGATTGCGGATCGGCCCGCCCCTCGCTCCGGTACACCTAGCGGGCCACGGGCGCTCAGCTCCGCTGGCCTGACAAGTGCATCTCGACCGTCCATGCCGCTGCGCCGCTGGATGTCGACTGCGACCTTCTGGCCGCTACCAACGAGGCTGTGAATGACTTCCTGGATGGCGAGGGCGTGCAGTTCAACGATCTGGGCGATCTCGTGGCCACCGCGATCGTGGATGATGAGGTCTTCGAGCAACCGCGCGATGTGGTCCTGTTTTTCTCTGGGGGAGAGATCGAGTTGGAGTCTACCCCTCAGGGGGCCGCCACCAACGCACGCTGCGGTCTGATCCCACAGCTCATCGACAACATCAGGGTTCGACGATTTCGCTGACCGGTTACACACGGAGGGAAAGGCCCCGCGTTCGAGCAATGGGCTCAGCCCTCTTCTAGCCGCTCCGGCTCGCCGCGCGCGAGGGCGGCGGGGTCGCGGCGGTAGAAGCGCCGCAGCTCGGCGTAGAGCTCGGGGCGGTGCCGCTCGAGAGAGCGGGGCTTCTCGAAGAAGCACTCGGTCGCGACTGCGAAGAACTCTGCTGCATCGGTCCCGGCGTAGGGGTCGAGGACGGTCTTGCGGTCGGCCGCGATCCTCTCCTGCAGGTCCTGGAAGGTCCGGCTCAGGACCCGAGCCCAGCTGATGTAGCGGGAGCGCTCGCCCAGGACCGGGGTGCCGTCAGCCGCGCCGCTCTCCTGGTCGAGTTGGTGGGCGAACTCGTGGAATACGACGTTGTGGCCATCACGGATGTCGGCGGCCCCGTGGCGGACATCGTCCCAGGAGAGCACGATGGTGCCCAGGTCCCAGGACTCGCCCAGGCGGAGCTGCTCGTCCTCGGTGACGATCCCGGCGGCGTCCTGCGTGATCGCCCGAGCGACGTAGGCCTGGGGATAGACCACCACCGTGCGCAGCTCGGAGTACACATCGGTGTCGCGCCGCAGCAGCAGGATGCAGGCCTGGGCCGCGACGGTCACGCGGATCTCGTCCGTCAGCTCGATCCCGCCCGCACCTTCGAACCACTTCTCCTCCAGGAAGATCTGGACGAGGCCCTCCAGCTCCCGGCGATCCCCTTCGGGTAGCGAACGGACGTAGGGAACGTTCGCTTCCATCCACCCGACCGCCTCCTGCGGGAGCTGCGTCCGCAGGAGACGCCGCCGACGTCGTTTGCGCCAGAACTCGAACATGGCCTCCAGGTGTAGTACAACCGGCGCTCCGGGGAAGCGCCTTTGAAGCTGTCAGGATATCGGATCCAGACCCTCGCAGTCGATTGCGGTGAGGTCGGTGTAATTCACGTCACCGTCCTGCTGGTGGGTGAACACCCATGCGTTTCCGGTCCAATCATCGAGATCCCACCAAGAACTGTCTCTTGGCAGAGGCTGTCTCGAGCCCGAAACTGTTCGACGACGCACAGGAGGCGCTCCGCGCGGGTGCGCCCTTTCACTTCCCGCGAAAC
>CAVROS010000023.1:0-120009 GCA_963722885.1 uncultured delta proteobacterium | reverse complement strand
GGGGGCCCGTCCCTCGCCTTGCTCCCAGGCGTGCCGGGGGGGGGTGCGGAGTCCGCCGCGAGCGTCGTTGGTTCTGCCCGCGTCGGGGCTACGCACTGGGTCACGGACGGGAGCGCAGCGGGGGACGGGCCAGGAAATCGTGCACCGCCCCGGCGATGCCTCTATGAACTCAGGGTCGCCGGCCGCCGTGGAAAGGGCAAATCGATTATTCCTATCGACCCATCGACGCCGTCGATCGGATCCGCCGGCTGCGCCTCTAGGAGATTTCGACGACCTCGACGTCCCTGGGGTCGATGGCCTCGAGTGCCCGGGGGAGCCTCTTCAGGATCGTCTCCTCCAGGGCGTCGATGAAGCGCTCCTTGAACACGCTTCGCGCGTGGACCAGGGAGACCTCCCTGGTGGGCACCGGAGGGTGGAACTCCCGGATCAGCTTTCGCCTCTGGGAGGACAGTTGGCTCACCGCGAGGTGGGGAAGGACCGTATAGCCGGAGCTGGTGAGCACCATGTTCTTCAGCGTCTCCAGGTTTCCGCTCTCGAATCGGATGCTGCCTCCGACCTGGTTCTCTTCCTTGCTCTCGGAGCAGATGTTGAGGACCTGATCCCGAAAGCAGTTCCCTTTGTTCAGAAGCCAGATCTCCTTCAGGTCGAGGTCGTCCTCCCGGATCTTCTTCCTCTTGGCCAGCGGGTGCTCGGGCGCGACGAACAGGTAGAAGGGCTCGTAGAAGAGCACTCGCTCGATCAGAGTGTCGTCATTCAGGGGCGTGACCAGCAGACCCGCGTCCATCTCGTCTTCCGCCAGCATCCCGACGATCTCCTCGGTCTTGGTTTCCTCGATGATCAGGTCGATTTTCGGGTGCTTCTGGACGAAGTCCTGCAGGAACAGGGGAAGGATGTAGGTCGACAGCGTCGGGATCACGGCGAGCCGGAACTCCCCGGCGAGCTCGTCTTTCGACTGCTGCACCAGATCGAGCAGCCTCTTTTCTTCGCGAATGATGACCCTCGCCTGATCGATGATCCGCTCTCCCTCGGAGGTTGCGAGGATGGGACTCCTGGAGCGGTCGAAGATCACGACGCCGAGCTCGTCTTCGAGCTTCTGCAGCTGCATGCTCAGCGTCGGCTGGGTCACGAAGCAGGATCTGGCGGCCTTCCCGAAGTGCCGAAACTTGTTGACGGCCAGGACGTACTCGAGCTGGGTCAGCGTCATGGGAGCCTCCAGGAGAGATCGCAGTCATAGATATACACGATGGTGAACGTGCCGCAATCGAAACCAACTATCGGCCCGAGAGCCGGTTCGCGCGGATCTTCCGTCGGGCGCGGTCGGCTATAGTGTCTCTGCTGTGGAAGCGAGCAAAGCGGACCTGGCCGGCGACCGGACCATCGCCTACTTCTCGATGGAGATCGCACTCGCGCCGGGGATTCCGACCTACAGCGGTGGCCTGGGCGTGCTGGCCGGCGACACCATCCGGTCCGCGGCCGACCTCGGCGTGCCCATGGTCGCGGTGAGCCTGCTCCACCGCAAGGGCTACTTCTACCAGCGCCTCGACGCGCAGGGGCGTCAGAGCGAGGAGCCCGTGGTGTGGTCGGTCGACGACTCCGTTCAGGAGCTTCCGGTGCGGGCGTCGGTGGCTGTCGAGGGGCGCACCGTCCAGTTGCGCGCCTGGGTGTACCACGTCGAGGGTTTCTCCGGCCACACCGTGCCCGTCTATCTCCTCGACGCCGACCTTTTCGAGAATGCGCCAGAGGACCGGGGGCTGACCGACCATCTCTACGGCGGCGACGACCGCTATCGCCTCTGCCAGGAGGTGCTGCTCGGGATCGGCGGGGTGCGCGTGCTGCGAGCACTCGGTCACGACGCCCTGAAGCGCTTCCACATGAACGAAGGGCACTCGAGCCTGCTCACCCTGGAGCTGCTCGAGGAGCATCTCCGACTCCAGGGACGCACCGCCGCGGCCAGCGAAGACCTGGAGGCGGTCCGGAAGCAGTGCGTCTTCACCACTCACACCCCGGTTCCCGCCGGTCACGACAAATTTCCCATGGAGCTCGCGACGCGTGTCCTCGGGAAGAGGCGCACCTCGCTCGTGCGCGAATCCTTCCGTTCCGATCATGAGCTGAACCTCACCCATCTCGCTCTCACCGTGAGCCACTACGTGAACGGTGTGGCGAAGAAGCACGGGGAGGTCTCGCGCAACATGTTCCCCGAGCAGCGGATCGATGCGATCACCAATGGGGTGCATGCTGCCACCTGGATGTCGTCGCCCTTCCAGCAGCTCTTCGACCGCTACGTCAGCGACTGGAGAGAGGACAACTTCGGACTGCGTGCGACTCTCGAGATCCCCCGCGACCAGATCTGGGAGGCACATCTCGAATCCAAACGGAAGCTCATCCGCTACGTGAACCGTACCGCCAACGTCGAACTGGATCTCGACTACCTGACCATCGGGTTCGCCCGCCGCGCGACCGCTTACAAACGGCCCGAGCTTCTCTTCTCGGACCTGGATCGGCTCAGCGAGATCGTTTCTCGAGGGGGCCCGCTTCAGATTCTGTACAGCGGCAAGGCCCACCCCAACGATCAGAACGGCAAGGAGATCATCCAGCGCATCTTCGCCGCGCGGGATTCCCTGCGTGGTCGAGTCAACGTCGTCTACCTGCAGAATTACGACCTGGAGTTGGGCAAGCTGCTGACCTCGGGGGTCGACGTGTGGCTGAACACGCCCCAGCCCCCCATGGAGGCGTCGGGAACCAGCGGCATGAAGGCGGCCCTCAACGGTGTGCCGTCGCTGAGCGTGCTCGACGGCTGGTGGATCGAGGGCTGCATCGAGGGTGTGACCGGCTGGGCGATCGGCTCGGCGGGCGCGGAGAGCGATGCGACGGACGCCGAGTCGCTCTACGAGAAGCTCGAGAAGACCGTGATTCCGATCTTTTACGAAGATCCGTCGCGCTTCGTCGAGGTGATGTGCCACGCCATCGCGCTGAATGGAGCATTCTTCAACACCCAGCGGATGGTCCAGCAGTACATCGTGAAGGCGTATTTCTAGGCGTCCGCAAGGGCCGGATCGTTGATCAGGACCGCGGCGACCTGGCGCCCCTCCATGTCCTCCAGGGACGTCCCGCAGAAGCAGGTGACGAGAACTTCGAGGTCCGGCTTTCCGGAAGGCCGGGTCAGCGCGAGGGAGCCTCCCCGAAGGCCTTTGCGGCGCGCTGCCTGATAGATCAAGATGCGGAGCTTCCGTGTCTCCGACTCGACCGCCGCCGCGAGGCCCTCCCCGTCGATGCAGAGACCGTCGTTCAGGGCGACGACCTCGTCGGCGACCCGGTTGCAGGCGACGATCTTCCCCTGCCGGTCGACCAGGACCAGGCCCGCTGAAAGATGGTCCAGTGCGTCGAAGGCGCTTGCGCGCTCGAGTTCCAGCGAGCGAAAGTGTCGATCGAACTCGATGGCCCGGCGCAGGTGGGGCATGAGCAGCCGACACAGTGCGTACTCCTCGTTCCCGTACTCCCGCGCCCCCTCTGGCCGGTAGACGCCGAGGTAGGAGCGGACCACACCGTGGACGCCGATCACCCCTCCCAGTGTTGGCCCGACCGCGAACCCCTGGGGCTTCATCCAGTCGTTGTAGTACTCGCTGCGGAGGACGACTTCGTCTGGGACGAGGTGTGCGCCGAAGGCCAGGGCCCCCACCGGAAGCTGCGAGGTCGTCTCCTCCCAGGGCTCGAGAGCGAAGTAGTGACTCCGGAAGCTCTCGCGGTAGGCGGGATCGAAGCCGGTGCTGTAGGCGAGCCCCTTCTCACCGCGTCTGGGATGCTCGAGGTTGATGGCGACAGCTGCGCCGCCGACCGCGACGCCGAGGGCAGAGCAGAAGCCCGTCCACTCTTCGCGTTCCGCAGCGGCGCGGTAGATCCGGTCGATGAGATCGAAGGTGAGGCTTCTCGTTGAAGTTCACGAATGCCCTCTTGGCCGCCGCGAGAGCCTCTCTCCTCGAGTTCCACCCACTCGAGACGGACAACGAAGCTCTCCTGAGGTGCGGGGCTCTGTTCTACACTGGGGGGATGCTCAGCAGGCTGCCCCACTCCCATCCGAGTACCGACTCCGACAGGCCCGAACAACCCCCCATTTGGGGGGGGCGGGTGGCGTTCACGACAGTCGCGTTGGTTCGTTCCCTTTGCTTCGCGCTGCTGGTGGCAGGATCCGGATGTGGTCCGCCCCCCGACGTCGCTCACGAGCTTCGGCTCGCCGGCGAGGCTCTGGGGACGGTGTGGTCGGTGGAGCTGGTCGTTGCGGAGGCGCCGGCCCCGGAACGGGTGGATCGGATTCGGGAGCGCGTCGACGCGACGCTCGATCGTGTCGACCGCGGAATGTCGACCTGGCGCGAGGACGCGGAGCTGGCCCGCTTCAACCGGCATTCCGATATGGAGGCGTTTCGTTTCGCGCCGGAGACACGCCGGGTCATCGCGACGGCTCTCGAGCTGGCCCGAGAGACGGGGGGTGCCTTCGACCCGACGGTGGCCCCCCTGGTGGCGCTCTGGGGTTTCGGAGCCCAGGCCTCCGACAGTCCGCCCAGCGTGGCGGAGCTGGAGGAGGCGCGCCGCCGCGTTGGATGGCAACACCTTTCGTTTCTCGAGGGAGGGCGTCTCGCACGGCGCGTGCCGGGCGTGCAGCTCGACCTCTCGGCCATCGCCAAGGGGTATGCGGTAGACGCCATCGTCGCGGAGTTGGCGCGGGATCGACCCATCGGGGCCCTGGTGGAGGTGGGTGGCGAGGTGCGCGCCCTCGGCGCGAAGCCCGGCGGCGCACCCTGGCGGGTGGGAATCGACGACCCCGACGCTCCCGGATCCCGGCTTTCGGCGGTCGTGCTCCTGACCGGGGGAGCGCTGGCGACCAGCGGCGACTACCGCAACGTGCGGGTGATCGAGGGGCGGCGTCGAACCCACGTGGTGGATCCGCGCAGCGGGCGGCCCGTGGAGCAGAAGGTGGCCTCCGCCAGCGTCATCGCGCCCACCTGCATGGAAGCCGACGCGGTCGCAACGGCGCTGATGGTGCTCGGGCCCGAGGAGGGCCTGGCCTGGGTGGAGGATCGTCCCTGGCTCGAGACTCTGCTTGATGGTCCGCGAGGGCGGGCGGATCAGCGAGAGGCGCGCCTCGTCCGGATGGGATCACTGGGTGGCCCCGGAACGCTGAGCGAGGAGCAATCCGGTCCGCGGGCCTCACAGGCGCCGCAATGCGGGTCGTCCTCCTGGCAGGGCGCGTCGCCTTCCGGGTTGGCCCAATGCTGCACCAGATACCAGAGGACGCAGGCCGCAGCGAGGCCGAGCACGGCGATCACATGGACCACGGATCCCTCCTCGCTGCGCGAACCGGTGAGAAGTGCACGCTCAAGCGGTGCTGCTGAAGAGGCCGGCGAAGCCCATGAAGGCCATGCTGAGGATGCCGGCGATCAGGAAGCTCATCGCCGCCCCTTTCAAGACATCGGGAATCGTCGCCAGCTCGTTCTCTTCGCGCAAGCCCGCCATCAGCACCAGGGCCAGTGTGAATCCGGCGCCGGCGCCGAGGGCGAAGATGATGCCCTCGATGAAGCCGTAGGCCTTGTTGGTCTGGAAGAGCGCCAGCCCGAGGATGGCGCAGTTGGTGGTGATCAGCGGCAGGAAGATGCCCAGCGCCTTGAACAGCGCGGGGCTCAGCTTCTTGATCGTCATCTCCACGAACTGCACGGTGCTGGCGATCACCACGATGAAGGAGATCAGGCGCAGGTAGGGGGCGTGGGGCAGGACGTAGGTGTTGAGGAACCAGGCGCAGATCGAGGTCACCGTCATCACGAAGATGGTGGCCATCCCCATCCGCAGGGCCGTGTCGATGCGCCCGCTCACGCCGAGGAAGGGGCAGAGGCCCAGGAAGTAGGAGAGGGTGAAGTTGTTGACCACGCAGGCGGTGGTGAAGATCCAGAGGAGCTGTCCCCAGTCGAGCTCGAACATCAGGCGGCCCTCCGCTCGGCCGCCGCGCCAGCGACCTTCCTGGCTCGCTCGCAGGCGGCGCTCCTTCACGAAGGCGAAGAGCGCGAGCAGCAGACCCAGGGTGAGGAAGCCCCCCGGCGGCAGGATCATGATCACCCATGGCTCGAAGTTGGGTCCGAAGAGCGAGACGCCGAAGAGGGACCCGCTGCCCAGGATCTCGCGGATGCACCCGAGCAGGAAGAGGGCGAAGGCGAAGCCCGCCGCCATGCCCGCCGCATCGGCCACGGCCACCCGGACCGAGTTGCGCGAGGCGAAGGCCTCCTGGCGGCCCAGGATCAGGCAGTTCACCACGATCAGGGCGATGAAGGCGCCGAGCTCCTTGTGCACCACGGGCGCCAGGGCCTGCGAGGGTGAAGTCGGCCACCGTCACGAAGGTGGCGATCACGATGATGAAGGTGGTGATGCGCACCTGCTTGGGAATCAGATTGCGCAGCGAGGAGACCAGCAGGCTCGAGCCCACCAGCACGAAGGTGGTGGCCGCGCCCATGGCGAGCGCGTTGATCGGCGGAGTTGGTCACGGCCAGCGCCGGACACAGTCCGAGCAGCTGGATGAAGACCGGGTTCTCCCGCCACAGGCCCTTGACCAGCTCCTCGTAGCTGTCCTTCTGGGACGGCATCAGTCGACTCCTCCGCTCCCGTCTCCGTCGGATGTTGCGGCGTCGCGGGAAGATCCATTGCCGGCTGCCGCTACGCCCTTGGCCTCGGCGAGGCGCTCGAGCCAGCGCTGATTCGAATCGTTGATGATGTTGCAGACGGCGACGGAGGAGATGGTGGCCCCGCTGATCGCGTCGACCTCGTTCTCCCCGCTGCGCCCACCCTTGACCGCGACGATCGCCGGCTCCACCGCCAGGTCCCGGAAGTTCCCGACGAAGTTCATGTCCTTGATGATCTTGTCACCGAGGCCCGGCGTCTCGCGGCTCTCCAGCACCTCCATCCCCACCACGCGCTGTCTCTCCAGGCTGTAGCCGTAGAGGAGCTTGATGGTGTCCTGGAAGCCGGGTCCCTCGGCGGGCACCGCGAATCCCAGCAGTGCGCCCGCCTCGTCGTAGCCCGCGTAGACCGCCTCCTCCTTGGGAAGGCTGCCGTCGGGGCTCTCGAAGGGCGTCAGCTTTCCCTCGCGGAGCACGAGGGCGACGCGGGTCTTGGCGCCTTCCAGGACCCGGTAGATGGCGGCCTCCAGGGCCTCGGCCCGGTTGCGCTCGATCATGGGCTGGGTGACCAGGAAGATGCCCACGATGGCGAGCCCCGAGAACATCCCGGCAATGCCCAGGGTCACCATCATTCGCAAGGGTCCGGCTTGAGGGGCGGCCAAGGTCAGACTCCGAAAGGACGTCGTTGGGTGTGACGGTTGATGTGGGGTGTGGCGGCGTTCATCAGCAGGATCGCGTACATCACCCCTTCCGGGAGACCGCCGAAGAGGCGGATCAGCACCACCAGCACTCCCACCCCGACGCCGAAGATCCAGGCGCCGCGGGGCGTGGTCGGCGTCGTCACCGGGTCGGTGACCATGAAGACCGCGCCGAAGAGCAGGCCGCCCGCGAGAGATCATGAACGACGGCGGCGGGTTGGACTCCGGGTTCAGGTAGTGGAGGATGCCGGACAGGATCGCCACCGAGAGCAGCGTGCTCACCGGCAGTCTCCAGTCGAAGATGCGGCGCGCGCCGAGCCAGATCCCGCAGAGCAGCAGGAGCGCCGCGCTGGTCTCGCCCAGGGAGCCGGAGATGTTGCCGAAGAACAGCGAGCCGACCTCGGTGATCTGGTTCTCGAACTTGGCCAGACCCAGCGGTGTCGCCGCCGAGACGGCGTCGACCTTGCCGCTCAACAGTGGGGCCGCGAAGAGGCTCCCCGGCAGCGACCAGACGCCTCCGCGCTCCACGGGCGTCGACCAGGTGGTGATGGCGGTGGGGAAGGCGGCCTGCAGAAAGGCGCGCCCCAGCAGGGCGGGGTTGAAGAGGTTCTGGCCCAGGCCGCCCCAGATCAGCTTTCCCAGTCCGATGCCGGCCACTCCGCCCAGGAAGGCCATCCAGAGCGGGAAGGCCGGGGGCAAGGTGAGGCCGAGGAGCACTCCGGTGGTGAGAGCGCTGTAGTCCCGCAGCGGGCTTGGGCTCTCGGAGCGGCGTGAAGAGCCACTCGGTACCGGCGGCACCGGCCGTGGCGGCGGCGACGACCAGCAGCGCACCGATCCCGAAGTTCCAGCAGGCCGCCAGCAGCACCAGGAGCGCCGCGCTCAGCACCTCGAACATGATGCGCGGAGTGGTGGCTCCCTCGCGCACGAAGGGCGCGGTCGGACAGGATCTGCAGCAGGCTCCGGATCGGCGAGTACGGTCCGCGCTCTCGGTTCATGACGATTCCTTTCGGTTGCGCAGCATGCCCTTGCCCATCCGCATCCACTGGACCAGCGGAATCCGCGACGGGCAGACGAAGGAGCAGGAGGCGCACTCGAAGCAGTTCATCAGCTGATGCGCCTCCAGCTCGTCGACCCACTCGGCCCGGGCCAGCTGCGCCAGGCGGGTGGGATTGAGGCGCATGGGGCAGGCCTCCAGGCAGCGTCCGCAGCGAATGCAGGCGTATTCCCGGAGGGGCACGGCCGACTCGCGGTCGAGGCACAGAATTCCCGAGGCGCCCTTGAGGGTGGGCACCTCCAGGCTCTTCTGCGCCATCCCCATCATGGGGCCGCCGAGCACCACCTGGTGGGCGTCCGGCAGGAGTCCCCCGCAGTGCTCGATCACGGTGGAGACCGGAGTCCCGAGCGGGACCAGCAGGTTGCGGGGCCGCGCGCACCGCCGGCCCGGTCACGGTGACGATCCGCTCGATCAGCGGAACGCCGCGATCCAGCAGATCGGCGAGTGCCGCGGTGGTGGCCACGCTGTTGACCAGGATCTCGATGTCGAGAGGCAGCCCTCCCGCCGGCACCTCCTTGCGGAAGATGGCATCGATCAGCAGCTTCTCGGCGCCCTGCGGGTACTTGACCTTCAGCGACACCACCTCGATCGAGGCTGGCGCGACCGCCTGCAGGGCGGCGATGGCATCGGGCTTGTTGGCCTCGACGCCGATGTAGCCCCGCTCCGCGCCGATCTGGACCATGATGATCTCGGCGCCGCGGATCACGGTCTCGGGTCTCTCCACCATCAGCCGGTGGTCGCAGGTGAGATAGGGCTCGCACTCGCAGCCGTTGATCACCGCGGCCTGCATCCGCTTGCCCTCGGGCACCTGAAACTTCACGTGGCTGGGGAATGCCGCGCCGCCCAGTCCCACCATCCCTCCGTTCTGGACCAGCGCGACCATCTCCTTCGGCGTCAGGCTCGCCGGGTCGATCGGATGGGTTTCGGGAATCCGTTGGCTGTCGAGGGGATCGGTGGCGATCACGATGGCCGGCATCATCCGGCCGTTGGGGTGGAGACGAAGATCGATGGCCGTGACCTTGCCCGTCACTGGAGCGTGTAGAGCGACCGATACGAAGCCCGACGGCGCGGCGATCAGCTGGCCGCGTTGGACCCGCTCTCCGACCTCGACCACGGCCCTCGACGGAGCGCCGATGTGCTGGGAGAGAGGCAGCACGTATTCGCCGACGAAGGGCATCCGTTCGATGGGGAGGGCGTGGGTGCTCTCCTTGTGATTCGTGCGGATGGACTCCGCCGCGGAAGGTCCGCGAGCGGTCGGCGGCGGCGGAAGCGGCGCTCATGCGCCGTTACCCTTGGGTGTGCGAGCCGCGTCGAATCCGGAGAGAGTCATCAGCCGATCGGTCAGTCGGTCCAGCGCCTGGCGGTCGGCACCCGCCGAGACCTCGGCGATGCGGCTCTCGTACTCGGACTTGACCGCATCGATCTCGGCCTGCCGCTCGGACTGAAGCTCCTCGTTGAGTGACTCCCGGATCCGTTCGGTGAAGGGGCTCGCTGCTCCGGTGAGCTCTCGCAGGGTGTTCCAGACGGCCAGCCGCTCGCCGGCCGCCTCTGCCATCCGGCTGCTCACCGCCAGGCGGCGTTCGTCGATCTCGACGAAGGGCACCTTGCCTCCGCGTTCGCTCTCGGCCAGGGCCAGCCATTCGTCCAGGGGCAGGTCGCCGCCCCCCTCGAGCTCCTCGAAGTGCTGGGCAAAGCGCGCCTCCCCGGCGGCCCACTCGGCGAAGTTGGCGCCGCCCCAGTCTTCATCGAGGCCCGGGTTGCCCTCCATGCTCGCGCGCAGTCCAAACAGCCCCGGGGCGCCCGGGTCGTAGCGCAACAGCACGTGGGCGCGGCCCTCCACCGCCAGTCGAGCGCGCTCCAGGGTGGCGGGGACGGGGAAGCCGTGGCGCTCCGGGCTCGGAGCGTGGAGATGGACGAGCGCCGGTCCCGGCCATGCCAGTGCATCGGTCAGCCCGCGGCTCAGGTGCTCGGGGTAGGCCGGCGACGCGGCCAGGACGAAGGCCCTCCGGTGGGCCATCGCCACCAGCGCCGGCTCGGGCCCCGAGGCGAGACCTCCGCGGCCGTCCAGGAGAATCACCTTGACGGGAAGCTCCGAGTCCAGCAGCCGCGCGAGGCTGAGGGAGCCCTGCTCGAGCAGCGCGGTGTCGTCGCCCAGCAGCAGAAGCGGCGGGCAGGCCGCCCGCTCCTCGGCTTCGAGATCCCCCCAGCCGAGGCTCTCGATCGCCTCCAGACGGTCCGAGCGATCCGGCGGCGACTCGGTCTCCAAAGCGGCTCGGCGCAGACTGCGCACCAGTGCCAGGTGCTCCGCCACCAGGCCCCGGGCGATGCCGCGGGCGAGCTCTACGCCCTGTGCAGTCGGTGCCACGGTGAGCGGCGCGAAATAGGGGTGGCGGGGGAATTGCGCCATCCACTCGGCCACCCTCCCCCGTGCGACCACGACGCCGAAGCGGGCCCGTCCCAGCCCGTCCCGTCCCTCCGAGATGCGCTGGCGGTAGTCGTCCAGCACCCCGGCGACGCGCGTCATCCGGAGCACCGCCCGGCGGTCGAAGCTGGCCCGCGCTTCCCAGAGCCTCCAGCCGCTCGCCGAGCGCGGAGAGGTCCGCACGTCCGGGGCTGACCGTACCCAGGGCCTCCCCCAGAGTGTTCATGTCCGCCTCCGAGAGCCCCTCCGTCAGAGACTCCCGAGCCTTCCGCTCCAGGTTCTCCCGCTGCTCCTCGAGGTTCTTCAGCAGGCCTGCCATGCGCCGCTGGGCATGGTGCTCCACCAGGCCCGCGACCAGCCGGCTGGCCAGACGCTCGCCGGAGCCGGGTTCGCCACCCGCCCCTCCCACCTGGGCCTGACCGCAGTGCCGCGACATCAGGACCGCGGCCAGCGGGCCCACGTCGGGATGCTCCGCGGCTCGCGCCAGCGTCTCTCCGGCGGTGTCGGGAAGCTCCTCCCACGCCCGCCAGCGCTGCTCGAACTCGTGGGTCCGCTCCGGGCTGCGCTCCAGCGGCTGCAGTGCGTCCTCGGGACAGACGGCAATGCAGAGCTCGCAACCCACACAGGAGCGAGGGTCCACGGCCAGGACGAGAATCTCCCCGGTCCCCTTGTTCTCCTGCTCCGGCTTCCGGAAGAAGGGCTCGGTCACGACCGGCTGGAGGCGATCGACCACGTCGAGGGTGGCGTCGAAGGCGCCGTCGTAGGCCGGGCGCTCGTCCTCGGAGAGATTCAGGCTGCCCCGCCACCCAGTCCCATGCCTCCCGGCACACCTCGGCTTCGAGAGCGGCGGCCTCCGCTCTTGGCGAGCTCTCCGGCCAGGCGACCCGCCAGGTGCTTGTGTGCGCGGCGCAACGCCTCGGCGACGTCGCCCTCGGTGCCGGCGACGTGACTGGCGCCGGTGAACAGCGGCTCGGGGCCCAGCACCGTCACTCCGATGGCGGAGTCCGGGCAGGCGGACCAGCAGCGGCCGCAGCCGGTGCACGCCCCGGGGTCGAGAGCCGGGAGAAGCGGTGCCATGGCTCTCGGCTCCAGTGCCGAGGCACCGGCCGGGACGACACCGCTCGCCGTCAGGGGATCGGGCAGTCGGTCCGCGGCACCTCCCTGCCGCGGCTGGACGACTTCACCCCAGAAGCGCGGCAGGCTGTCGTGAGCGGGCCGTGCCTGGGGGATGCGGGTCACGAGCCTGGGCAGATCCCGATCCTCGGTCTCGGGGATCGGGAGTTCCCGCCATGCCACCTCCCGCAGGCTGCCCGGCCTCGAGGAGGTCGGTCTGCTCGCCGCGCAGGCAGGCTCGAAGCGCTTCGAGGCCCGCTTCGAAGCCCTCTTCGGTGGCGAGAAGGCGCAGCTCGCCCTCGCGGACGGCCGCGCGCCAGGCTGCCGGCAGCGCCTCCCAGATCCCCTCCGAGGGTTCTCGCGTGGCTACCAGGATCGTCGCTCTCGGGCGCGATGGCTCCGAGCGGCTGGCCGAGATTCCGAAGCTCGCTCGTCACGACCAGCAGCAGGGAGACGGGTGCTCGGGGTCCAGGGTCGGGGAAGTCGGCCGGGGCGGCGCGCACCCGCGCCTCCCAGGCGCCGGGCTGTGTCCGGATCGCGGTGCCCCGCACCACGGGACCTGCCTCGGTGGCGACCGCCTCGGCCAGAAGGGCGAGCGCGTCGGCGGGAAGCTCGGCCTCTCGGCCGACCAGTGCCACGGAACGGCCCGCTTCGGGGTCCGGCCCGGGCGGCTCGCCTTCGGAGAGCGCCGCCTGCTGCAGCTCGGGGTAGGCGTTGCCGACGGATTGAACCAGCGCCTCTCGCCTCGGGAACGCCGCGCTCGGCGCGGTGGCCGCTGGCTCCAGGCTGATCCGCTGCGGGCGGCCCGGCTGACGCATCAGCTCGCAGAGGCCCACCAGCGCGCTGGGCTTGACGCCGCCTCCGGCGCAGGTCGCGGAGACCCAGGCCTCGGTGTCGTTCGCCGCCTCTGCCACCTCTCGGAACAGGGGCGGGTCCGCCGCCGGGCCGTCTCCCAGCGCCTCCACCACGGCGACGAGCGGATGTCCCTCGAGAGCCGCCGCCACCTGCTGCGCGGGGAAGGGGCGCAGCCAGGTGATGCCCAGCACGCCGACCTTCAAGCTGCGGTTCTGGCGCAGGTGATCGGCGACGGCCCGGGCGGACTGCACCAGCGTTCCCTGGGCCACCAGCACCAGCTCGGCGTCATCGAGCCGGTACTCCTGCAGGAAGGAGAGGGGGCGCCCGGTCAGCTGGCTCAGCTCTTCCATGCCCTGCGCTGCCAGCTCGGCCACGGACTCCCAGAAGAAGAGCCGGTTCCCGAAGCGGGCCAGCGCCGCCTCTTCCGCGCTGCGGATTCCCCCCGTTGCGACCGGTCGGTCCGGATCGAACCACGGCATCAGGCGCGGCCGCTCGAGGCCGAAGAGCAGCCGCTGGGCCTCGCTGGCGCTGGCGATGGGCTGATCGGGTCGGCCCAGGTAGCTCCGGATCAGCCTCTTCGTCGGGAAGATTCAGGCTCTCGACGACGTCCAGATCCGTGCAGACGAGGCCGGGGAGGAGTGCGCGCTCCGCGACCCAGCGCGCCACCAGGCTCAGGTCCAGGGCCTCCTGACCCGAGCTGGCAAAGGCCTGGAATGCGCCGCTCCCCGCCACGGTGTGGTATTCGCGGTGGCCGGCTTCGGCGCAGCTCGCGTGGAGGACCAGGGGCGTCAGCCGCTCGGCGCATCCGCGCAGCGCCTCGTGGCAGGAGATCAGCTCCTCACCACTCAGAAACGCAGTGGCTCGGAGCCCCGCCAGGGCCATCCCCGTGGCCAGGGAGGTCGCCTCGCTGGCTCCTGCGGCGGTCTCCTCCTGCACCGGTTGCCCGAAGACGTTCCGCGGGAGCGGGCCGGGGAGCTCCGCTCGGGCGGCGAGAGCCGCGCTCCGCGGCTCTCCGCCACGGCGCACGACGCCCTCGCAGATCTGGGCCTCCAGGAGAGCCAGCGCCTGCTCCACGGGTAGCACCGCGCGCGTTCCCGGGTGGGACGCGGACTCCTCCTTGGTGCGTCGCCACAGGCGCTGCAACCACGCGACTCCGCTCCGATCAGCCATAGGTCCTCCGGGGCAGCACGTCTTCTTCCTCCGGCTCCTCGAACTGCTTTTCTTCCAGCCAGACGATGGCGCCGGTGGGGCAGCGCCAGGTGGCCTGCGGTGTCGGCTTGAGGTCCCGGTCGTAGTGGACCACGGGCAGGCCGTTCACCATCTCCACGCTGTCTCCGGGAGCGTCCAAGGCACAGCGGCCGCAGGCGTCACAGGCGACGCGGCAGCGGTCCACCGCATCCTCGCCGGCGAGCGGCGAGCTGCACTGCACGAACAGCCTGTGAGACTCGGGAAGCACCACGAAGAGATCCAGCGGACAGACGTCGACGCAGTCGCCGCAGGCCGTACAGAGCTCGGGCTCGACGACGGGAAGGCCTTCCTCGTTCATGTGGATGGCGTCGAAGGTGCAGGCCTGCGCGCAGTCGTCGAGCCCGATGCAGCCCCAGATGCACGCCGAGGCCGCCACCGTCCACCACCGTCGCGGCCCGGCACGAGCTCATCCCCTGGTATTCGGCCAGATTGCGCACGTTGCCCAGACCGCCGGCGCACTTGAGGCGGGCGATCCGCTTCTCCTCGGCGCCGACGCCGACACCGAGAAACGACGCGATCTCCTCGAGGGTGCCCGGCGTCGGCCACGGTGCACTTGCCGGGCGAGACCTCGCCGCCGACCAGCTTCTCGGCGAAGGCCGCGCATCCGGGCTCACCGCAGGCGCCGCAGTTGTTGCCGGGCAGAAGCTCCTCGACCACCTCGAGCCGCGGATCCTCCTCGACGCGCAGGAAGCGATAGGCCACCGCCAGCACGGTGGCGAAGAACAGCCCCATCCCCGTCATGACGACGACCGCGGTGGCGACTTCCTGCATGACGACGTTGGCCTCGCTAGTTGAACTTGGCTGCCCGTTCGACCAGCTCCGGTGTGGCGGTGGCGTCGCCACTTCGCGGCTTGCCTGGGTGGATGCATCGGGCCGGACACAGCTCGGCTGCCTTCACCAGCTCGGCGAAGCGTGCCCGCAGTCGCATCGGCGATGAACGCCTGCTTGTTGGCGTTGTACTGGAAGACTCGGGGATTGATGTTGGTGCACTCGTTGCAGGTGGTGCAGAGCGGCGCGTCGATGTAGGGCTCATCGAAGGCGAGGGCCTCCTCTTCCGGGAGCTCCTCGACTGCCGGCTCTGCGGCGACCTCCTCCGCGGGCTCCAGCGCGGGCGCCGCCGCCGGTGCCGCCGCGGCGGGAGCGGCACGTCGCGAGCGCGGACGGGTTCATCAGCACCGCGGCCAGCTGCTCCATCGACTCGCGGGCCCCCTCGCCGCGCGCCTCCGCCAGCACTTCGGCGTGGGCCTGCTCGAGCTCGGCGCGCTCCTGCGCGGCCTCGGCCAGCGCCTGCTCTCGAGCCGCCGCTGCCGCTCGCTCTGCGTAGGAGTTCGCGTAGCCGCCGAGCTCCTGGAGGACGCGCCAGCCTCGCAGCCGGTCGCGGCACACCATGGCCAGCTCGCGGGTCACCACGGCGCGCTGCAGGGTTTCGGTTTCGTCGACGACCCAGAGATAGGGAATCGAGGGCTGGGGACCCTCCAGGTCGAGGGCCTCCAGGTACTCGGCCAGGGGCCGCTGGCTCTCATCGTCCCAGGCGGACCGCGGGATGACGCGCAGGTGACGCAGGTAGGCGGGCTCCAGGGCCACTGCGTCGGCGAAGGTGAATGCCACCTCCAGACTCTTCTCGTCTCCCTGCTCCAGATAGCGGACCTGGTGAGTCGGCCAGGCGGCATCCGGTTGGGGATTCGCCTCCAGGTCGAAGCGGTCGGCCCAGCTGGCTCCGGCGTCCGGGTCGTAGAGGAAGTACGGGCAAGCGCGCCCGCGGAGCGCGGCCTCGGCGAGCAGCGCGTGCCACGAGGCCAGCTCGCGAGCCGGCAGGTGCATCAACGCCACGCCCGGCCGCGGTGCGCGCACCATGCGGACCAGTCCCTCCGTCAATCGATCGGGACGCGCCAGCGTGGAGCCGACTGCGAAGACCTCGCGGTGCGCCATCACCAGGTAGCCCAGGTCGATGTGGAAGCTGGAGAGATCTTCCGCCTCGTCGGGCGCTCCCACCTCGTCCTGGACGATCACGTGAACCGGGCGGCTGGAGCGCAGCAGCCGTGACAGGGAGGCCTGCCCACGCTGTCGCAGGCTGCGCCCGCTGGTCACCACGGCCACCAGTGGCACCAACGCCAGCTCCTCGGCCGTGAAGGACTCCCAGTCCAGGTCGGCCAGGACCTCGTCGTGGAGCTCGGGCCGGTAGTTTCCGTCCGCCTCGAGGCCCGCCACCCGGGCGGCCTGGAAGACTCTCGCCAGGCGACGCGCCGTCCCGTCGAAATACCCTACCGCTGCCGCCAGGGGGTCGGGGTGCTCCTCCTGCTCCTCCCCCGGTAGCTGGAAGTCCACGCCCGGCGCGCGGAGAAACACCACCCTGGGGAGTCGACCCTGCTGCTCGAGGTGGCCGTCGATGGTCGCCAGGGCTTCCTCGACGCGCTTCCGGCGGGCCTCGTCCAGCTTCGCCGGGCCCGCGCCTGCGGGCAGGGTTTGGGAGAGCACGTCCAGATCGATCAGCGCCGCCGAGGCGCCGAGCTGGGCGGTGAGGGCCTCGGCCGTCCGGCCGCCGGCGGAGCTCATCTGGTCCAGCTGCAGCAGATCGCGGAGCCGTTCCCGGTGCCGCTCGAGCTGCGCCGTGAAGCGCTGACGCAACGGTGCTCGAACCGCCTCGAGGACCTCCAGATAGAGGCGCAGGGGCGTATCGGCTCCCAGACTCAGCACCCGGCTCGGGCCGGGTAGACGGCTGCGAAGCTCCTTCAAGTTGTTGCGAAGGGTGTGGGCATCCTCGTCGGGCAGCGCCAGCTTCGACGTCAGCTCCTCACCGGCGTCAGAGAGGAGACCTTCCAGCTCGGCACCCGGACCACGCTCGGTCAGCAGGCGGGTGGCGATGGCCACCAGGGCCTCGAGATTCCCGGAAAGGGCGCCGGGGTTCCAGCCGGCGGCCTCCATGGCGTCGAGCTCCTCGTCCAGCAGCTCCCGAAGTCCCCGCGCGGCGATCGGCCGCTCGGGATCCTGGGTGGGAGCCAGGACGAAGGGGTCGGGGGAGGTGCCGCGCAATGTCGCGGCCAAGCTGTCGAGCACCGCCGGGCGAACCGGCAGCCGCGGAGCGGGATCGAAGGTCCGGGCTCCGAGACGGTGGAAGCGCCGGATCCACTGGGCCTGGCGCTGTCTCTCCTCCGGGTCGTCCACCGGATCGGGCATACGGGGGAACTCGGGCTCGGAGCGGAAGCTCAGCTCCTCGGCCGCCGGCGGGGCGTCGAGCGCGGCCGGATCCAAGGTCTGCACCGCCGTCGCCCCTTCGCGGAGCCAGCGGTTGGCCTGGTCGTCGCCGGCCGAGATCTCCTCCGCCATGCGGGCCGGATCCGCGGGCTGCCGCACCGCAGTGAGCGCGGCGCCGGCCAGCGTCAGCGAAGCGGCGCAGTCCACCTGGTCGGACGGCGCCTGGCCCGGGGCGATCGGGGGAGCCACCCAGTGAATACGAAGCTCCTTCTCGCGGAAGGCCTGCCAGGTCTCCGGGCGGAGCAACCGCATCAGCTCCTGGGCGGTCTTCGCCTCCGCCAGCAGCACCACCGCGCTCCCGGGGCGAATCAGGTCGAGGGCGCCGTCCGGCGCGAGGATGGCCGGATGAGAAGCCAGCAGCAGATCCGCCTCCGCCTCGGGAACCTCCGAGCTGTCCCAGTCCAGGACCGTCGCTCCCAGCTGGCTGCCGGAGCTTCGCCCCACCCGGAGTGCGACCAGGCGACCCAGCGCGGCGAGAGCCCGGCGCGCCGTCTCCTCGCCCCACGGGCCTTCCGGTGCGATCACCAGGCGTCGAGACGGTGCCTCTAGGGGCGCAGCCGCCAGCTTATGCTCCTCGAAGCTGCCCGCGGGCAGGTGCTGACGGATCGCCTCGATCATCTGCGCCGGGTCCGTTGCCGCGAGCGGATGCACCTCGGTCTTCTCGTCGACCACCCCGCGCACCCGCGCCAGCAGGGCGCTCGGCTCCCCGGGAGCGCGCACGACGAGCACCATGCGGCTGGCCTTCAGGGCCTCGCGGACCTCGGCCTCGGGGAAGGGGCGCACCAGGATCACCGAGAGGGCACTTGCTGCGACTCCGGCCTCCGACAGGGCTCTGGCGGCCTCGCGAGCCGGCGTCGTGTCTGCGCCGGACGCCACCAGCACCACCTCGGCGGTCCCGTCTCCTTGGATCTCCACCAGGTTCGCCGGCCTGGCGGTGCGATCGCCCACCACCCGCAGCACCTCCCGCGCCAGCTCGAGGATCCGTTCCGGACCCGCGTCGGGCTCGGAAGCGCCTGCGTCTGCGGCGAGCAGGGCTGCGATCAGGCCGGGCTCGGGAACGCTGACCAGGTTGAGGTCCTTCGCCAGGGAAGGGGCCAGCGAGCAGATGCCGGCGCGGCCCAGCCTGCGGCTCAGCAGATGCGCCGCCAGGCAGTGGTCGGTCGCCTGCTGAACCGAGCCGGCGGCGAGCTCGAAGGCTCCGCCCCGCTCGTGGCCAGGCGGCGCGTGGACGTGGTGCACGCACGACGCCTCGGAGACCGCGACCCCGTCCGCCGCTCCACCGCTCGGTTCCTCGAGCAGGCTGGCGGCGCGAACGCCGGCCATGGCCAGACCCTCGGCGACCGCGGGATCTCGGGCCACCGCGTCAGCTGCGATGGTCCGCTCGACCCGAGCGACTGCCTCCGTGCCAGTAAGTACCGCTTGCGACTGCTCCGCGAGCCTCGCCTCCACGACGGGTCACCTCCGCTCGATTCAAATCTGGTAACGGCTGAGTTCGGCCTTGAGCGCGGCGATCTTCTCGTCTCGCGACGTGGCGAGCCCCTGGGCCGTGTACTCGTCGTAGCGATCCGCCGACTTGTTCTGATAGAAGAGGCCGATCGAAACGCCCTCGGGATCGCCCGCCAGCTCCCGGGCTTCGTCCATGTTCGAGGGGTCGTGCTCCTGCTGGTTCTTGAAGATCTTCTGGATGGAGTCGTCCAGCTGGATCCCGTTCTCGTGCGTCATCAGCAGCAGCTGAGACGGATCGCTCTGGAGCGGATCGTGAACGCCCACCTTGTAGTGGGGGCAGCGCTGGATGATCCGCACGAACGAGAGCCCCTGGTGCCGGTGGGCGGCCTGAAGCGTCGCGAACAGGTGGGGCGGGTTCCAGTCCACCGTCCGCGCCACGAAGGAGACGTTGGTGATCCCCAGCGTGGTCTGCAACGGGTTGAGCGGCTCCAGCGCAGCACCGCGGGGGTGGGTGTTGGACTTCGCGCCCTTCGGCGAGGTGGGAGAGGTCTGGTTCTTGGTGAGGCCGTAGAAGTTGTTGTCGAACAGCATCACCACCATGTTCATGTTGTAGTGGATGGCGTGGATCCAGTGAGCCGTGCCGATCGAGCAGCAGTCGCCGTCGCCGGTGGCGACGAAGATGTTCAGGTCGGGCCGGCGGGAGCGGACCCCGCAGGCGACCGGCAGCGCCCGCCCGTGCAGCCCGTGGAAGCCGTAGGTCTTCATGTAGTGGGGGAAGCGGCTGGAGCAGCCGATGCCCGAGACGAAGACGGTCTTCTCGGGATCCAGCTGCTCGTCCTTGCAGACCCGCTGCACCGCCGTCAGCACGGCGTGGTCTCCGCAGCCGGTGCACCAGCGGGCGACCTTTCCCTCGTAGTCGTCGAGGGTGTAGTAGCGGGGGGTGGTGTCTTCGATCCAGTCGGTCTTCAGTCCGTACATTATTTGATTCCTTCAAGACGGCCGCGGACGGCCTCTTCGATCATCCAAGGGGGAAGCGGCTGGCCCGGCACGCGGGACCAGCAGTCCACGTCGACCAGAGTGTGGGCCCGGAGCAGCAGCGCCAGCTGGGAGTAGCGTCGGTTGTCTTCGTCGATGATGCGGGTCGGCGGGATCGTCGCTGTAGTTGATCTCGACCGTCATCACGCGCTTGAAGCGGGAGAAGATCTCCTTGAGTCCCGGCTCGAGCGGCGAGAGGAAGCGCAGACACACGGAGCCGACCTTGCGCCCGTCCTTGCGGATGCGATCGACCGCCTCCTCGATGGCGCCGCGCGTCGAGCCCCAGCCCACCACCAGCATGTCGCCCTCCTGATCGCCGTAGACCTCCGGCGGCTTGAGGGTCTTCTGCAGAGCGGCGATCTTGCGGCTGCGCATGATCATGGCGTGCTGATTGATGGCCGACTCGTAGGCGATGTGGCTGTTCTCGTCGTGAGCCAGGCCGGTGAGCACGTAGTCGCCGCCCGCCTGGCCGGGAATCGGGCGTCGCGAGAGGCCCGTCTTCGGGTCCCATGCGTAGGGCGCCACCCCCTCCTGCCACGGCGACTGGTCCACCGGCGGCGAGAGCCAGTCCTCGTTGGGCTCCGGCATGGGGAAGGAGGTCTGGCCGGTGGCCAGGTTGGCGTCGGTGAGGACGATCACCGGGGTGCAGAAGGCCTCGGCGAGCTTCCGCGCCGTGATGATGAAGTGGAAGCACTCCTCGATGCTGGAGGCGGCCATCACCACCTTGGGAGAGTCTCCCGGCATTCCGAAGATGGAGGAGAGCAGGTCGCCCTGCTCCACCTTGGTCGGCAGCCCGGTCGAGGGGCCGCCCCGCTGCACGTCCACCACCACCAGCGGCATCTCGGCCATCACCGCCAGGCCGATGATCTCGGTCTTGAGCGCCATCCCGGGCCCGGAGGTGATGGTGATCGGCCGTCTTGCCCGCGTAGGACGCCCCGATGGCGAAGCCCACCGCCGCGATCTCGTCCTCGGCCTGGTGGATGAAGCCGCCGGCTTCGTGGAAGACGGAGGAGAGGTAGTGGGTGGCCGAGGTGGCCGGCGTGATCGGGTACATGCTGCACACCTCGATGCCGGCGGCCATGGCGCCCATGGCGACGGCGGCATTGCCGTTCATCACCACCATCTCCTGCTCCTGCTCTGCGCTGGGAATCTGGAAGCGCTCGTCGAGGTGCTCGATTGCCCAGGCGTAGCCGGCGTCGAGCAGCTTGTGGTTCATGTCGACCACCGCCTGGCCCTTGCGCTTCCGCTCGAAGATCTGCTGGACTTCATCCTTGGCGACGTCCAGGTCGCGGTTGTAGAGGGCGCAGAGCAGCCCCACCACCCACATGTTCTTGCCGCGCATGGGGTTGTCGGTGACCTTGCTGGTCTCGGTGTCCATGGGGATCCCCCGCACGTCGTAGCCGCGCTCGACGGAAGTCATCCAGCGCCTTCTGGTAGGCCTCCTGGATCCCCGGGTCCTCGTCGTCGGCCCACTTGTCGTCGATCAGCAGCACGGTGCCGGTGCGCAGCGCGTCCTGGTCGATGCGGCTGTAGAGCACCTGCTCGTTGAAGGCGACCACCAGGTCGGCCTGGTCGCCCATGTTGGTCATCGGCTCGGTGCCGAAGCGGATGCGGATTCCGCTGGCGCCCTCCCGCGAGCGCGCGGGCGGCTCGATCTCCGCCGGGATGATCTCGACGGTCCAGACCCCGTTGCCCATCTTGGCGCAGACGGTGCCGAAGAGCTGGCCGGCGGTCTGCGCGCCCTCCCCCGAGTCGCTCACGATCTCGACGATTTGCTCCGGAATGGTCCGGACACGCACCTCGTTTCCGTTCGGGGACGGATTCACCCCGCCGCCGGGGGCATCAGCATCACTGCTCTTGGTCGTCGATTCAGCAGACATGATCGAATTTCTTCGCTCCTTGGATCACGAGAAATCTGGGGTTGGTGGGTCAGGGTCGGGCGGGGCACACCGCGCGCCGCTGTCGGGCGCTCACGGATCTCGTGAGGCGAAACGGTACCGTTCGCTGTGCACAATGCCCCAGCCGTTGATCTGCAGGGCGTCGAGCGTTCTCATCCCGAGCCCCCTTCTTCGAGGTAGTAGGTGTCAGCGACCAGACGGGTCTCGGTTCGCTCGTGACTTCGAACCAGCTCCATGAAGACGGACATCTCTTCCCGGATCCGGTCGAGGCGTTCCTGTCGATCCTCGGTCCGTTCCTGCTGGTCCAGCTCCTGCAACTGCTGCCGGAGTGCTTCCACCGCCTCCAACACTCTTCGGTGCTCACCTCGCAGGGACTTGATCTCTGAGTCCAGGGAGGGTCGGATGGTTCGCAGGCCGTCGTAGAGTCCGTCTGGTCCTTCTTCATCGGCGAAGTGCTTGGAAAGCAGCTCGGGGAGCGGGTCGAGCAGCTCGCGGATCCGGCTGGGCTCCTCGGCTGCGGCGAGCTCCTTCAGGATGGAGTTGACGATCTGGCGGTGGGCGCGTTCGATGCGCGCCAGGATCGGCTCGTCTGAGTCGCTGGGCGGGTCCTGGGAATTCGTACCCTCAGGCACCATTTCGCTCAGTCCTCCAGTTCCCTCGTCACGCCCGGCCAGAAAACGGGCAATCTGGCCCATCCGGATGAGTTGCCGCACCTCGATGCAGCTTCCGTGCCCGCCTGGATCTCCTCGATGGGACGCCCGAGCCCTCGTCAACCGATTCCGGCCAAGGATCGCCGGCGCCGGTCGCACTTCGACCCCCCGCCGACTTCAGGTCGCCGGGGGTCCGCATGCCCGCGGTTCTCACCACAAAAACCCTGTCCGCCTGGCGCGCTCGGCGGCTCTCCTGGCCGGATCGGAGTCTCGCGCGACGCCATCCCGCGGCAGGGCAGGAGAAGGGCCGTCTCCCGACCGGCTCGGCTGACCCCAGCCAGGTTGGCAACTTCGCTGCTTTCGGTCCGACTCAGAGGGGAGTGTATCGCAGAAATCGCGCCAGATTTCACCCCCCTACCCCGGAT
This sequence comes from uncultured delta proteobacterium, assembly GCA_963722885.1. GTDB lineage: Bacteria > Myxococcota_A > UBA9160 > UBA9160 > UBA6930 > CAVXZE01. The sequence continues at coordinate 97,260 of CAVROS010000023.1, read as the reverse complement.
TCGTCACCCCGCTTTCATCTGCGCTGCGCCGCTCTGCGAGCCTCGCGTGACCGCGGCTCACCGGACGCTCCCGGCCAGGGCAGGCGGGGCAGGGCCGCCGGCTGGATCTTCGCCGGGACTGGACTTACCTTAGTTAGGAGGGACGGTCGGCCGATTCGGGCCCGGCGCCGGCGGGAGGCCGGGATCGAGCCGTGACTGCGCCGGGCGCACATAGCGGGTCGGCGGAGGACCCGCGGGTGAGAAACCCAGTGGAGTCGGGATGATTCTCGGAGTCAGGGCATTCTTGATCGCGCTGCTTCTGGTCGGGTCGACGGGGTCGGCCCGCTGCCAGGCGCTCTGCGCCCAGCCCTCGGATTCCCAGGCGACCGCCCTGGCCCGCTCCGCCGAGACCACCGCGCCCGAGCACGCCGGCTGCCACGGCGGTGGCGTCGCCTCCCCCGAGCCTCCATCCCCGCTATCCAGCAGTTCCGCCGACTCCTGTCGAGACGGCTGCTGCACCGTCCTGACTCGAGCGACAGCGGCTCCGATCTCCAGTCCCGGGCCGACTTCCGCTGCCTCTCTGATGCTGGCAGGCGTCGATCTCGATCAGGTCCGCAGCAGGCCGGATCGATTCCGCCACGCGCCCACGGCGGCGCCTCTCCAATCCCCCTTCCACTTCCGGAACCCACCGCTCCTGATCTGATTTCCGACCGGTTCGCACCGCACGGGGAGGTTCGTCTGCAGGGCGGACACCGCCCGCCCGGCAGCGTTTGTCGCGGGCGGCCTCGCGCTGGTCCCGCGCCCACGGGCGCGGCGAGAAACACACAGCAGACGAGACGTCTGACCTGGTCGGGAGCCCATCGTGACGAAGACAACCACTCCGGAGGGGTGGCGAAGGCCCGTGATCCGGAGCCTCTCCACTCTTGCTACTCCTTCCATTTCTCGCGTCATTCGCGACCTCCACCTTCGGCGGCCGACGACCCGAGCGTGCTCGCCGAAGAGGCCATCGATGCGAATCCGGGTCTCGAGGCGTTGCGCGCCCGCATCCGCGGAGCTCGATGCGCTCGCGGGCGCCGCCGGCACCTGGTCGGATCCGGTGGTCGGGATCGAGTACTCGAATGCGCCGGTGGACTCCTTCTCGCTGCGGCGATCACCCCATGAGCGCCCTGCAGCTCCAGGCGCAGCAGACCATTCCAGCCTGGGGCTGGAGCGGGCTGCGCGAGAAGGTGGCGGCGTCGCGCACGCAGGCCAGCGAGCACGCCCTGGAAGAGGCGCAGTCCCAGCTGCGCCGCCAGGTCTTCGAGCTGTTCTGGGAGCTCACCCTCTCGCGGATGCTGGAGGAGGTGACGCGCCAGCACATCGCTCGGAGCGGGGAGCTGCTGGAGGCGGTCCGGGCTCGCTACGAGACGGGCGGGGCAGGCCAGCACCAGCTCCTCCGGCTCGGGGTGCTGAGGGACCGGCTTGCGCGACGATCTCGGAGACTTCGCCCGGACCGGACTCAGGTGCTCAGTGCCGCCCTCTCCCGGGCGCTCTCCCGGGATGCGGAGAGGTCGTTCGCCACGCCGCACCAGCTGGAGCCGAAGCCCGTCAGCGGAACCGTCTCCGAGTGGCTCGCCCTGGCCCGCCAGGAGAGACCCGAGCTCAAGCGTCTCGAGGAGTCGATCCGCACCGCGGAGACGGCGGCGGAGCTGGCGCGCGTCGATGGCCGTCCCGATGTCACCGTGTGGATGAAGTACCGGGCTCGAAGCATCGATACACCGCTGGACGACGGCACCGACCAGGTCTCGGTGGGGTTCTCGGTTCCGATTCCATGGGGGAGTGCGAAGCGCAGCCGTGCCGAGCGGGCCGCGCAGCTCCAGGTGGCCCGCGCAGAGCGAGCCCGGCTGGCGGCGGAGATGGACCGGATCGAGTCCGACCTGACTGCCATTTACGCGCGCTGGACGCGGGCCTTCGAGCAGGTCGTCGAGTACCGCGAGAACCTGACGCCCGCGGCACGGGCCGCGCTGGAGAGCTCCTTCACCGATTACACCGTCGGTCGGGCCGACTTCGCGACGCTGTTCGAGGCCGAGGTCGCCCTTCTCGACCTGGAGCGAATCCTGGTCTCGGCGACGGTGCAGACCCACATCCAAGCGGCGGCTGCGGATGCCAGCATCGGCATCGCGCTCCGCGGAGGTCGACCGTGATGCGATTCATCTTCTTGGTCTGGATGGCAGCTTGCGCCTCTCTCGTCGCCTGCGGGCGGGAGGAGTCGCGCCCGCCGGAAGCAACTGAGTCTTTCGCCCGGGAGGCCGCACCCGTGGAGCCAAAGGTCGCCTACTGGGTGGCGCCGATGGACCCGACCTACATCTCGGACGAGCCGGGGAAGTCACCGATGGGGATGGATCTGGTGCCCGTCTACGAAGATGGGGCGCCGGGGCCGTCGGCGCCGGGTGGCATCTCCATCGACCCGAGGGTGGTTCAGAACATGGGCGTACGGGTCGAGCCGGCTCGGCGCGAGACCGTCTTCCGCCACGTGAGAAGCATCGGCGAGATCGAGGTGGGTGAGGATCAGGTCTCGGCCGTCAACCTGCGCTTCTCTGGCTGGGTGGAGCGGATCCACGTCGACAGGACCGGCGACCCGGTGGAGAAGGGTCAACCGCTCTTCGAGATTTACTCGCCGGAGCTCGTTGCCGCCCAGCAGGAGTACCTGCTGGCGCTGCGGACCCGGGGAGCCGGGAGCGCGCTCGCCCGGTCGGCGGGCCGAAAGCTCGAGCTCTGGGATGTCGCGGAGACGGACGTCCAGGCGATTGCAAGAGCCGGAGAGGTGCGCCGGGCGCTTGCGATCCGGTCGCCCCGCACGGGCTTCGTGCTGGACAAGAACATCGTCGAAGGGGCGCGCACCAAGGCCGGCGACGACCTCTACCGCATCGCGGATCTGAGCCGCATCTGGGTCACTGCCGAGGTCTACGAGTTCGACGCACCCTGGGTGGAGGTCGGTCAGCCCGCCCAGATGGAGCTCTCCTACGAGGAGGGCAAGGTTCTCGAGGGCAAGGTCGCCTACATCTACCCGACGCTCAACCCGGTGAGCCGCACGCTCACCGTTCGTCTCGAGTTCGAGAACCCGGAGATGCGTCTCAAGCCGGGGATGTTCGCCACCGTGTACATCCAATACCGCCGCAGGAACGACATGCTGGCCGTTCCCACCGAGGCGATCCTCGACTCGGGGAGGCGCAAGATCGTCTTCGTCTCGATTGGCGAGGGGCGCTTCGAGCCCCGGGAGATCGTCCACCGGTCTCACCGGGGACCGCCACATGACGGAGGTGCTGTCGGGGCTCGAGGAGGGAGACCAGGTGGTGGTGAGTGGCCAGTTCCTGCTCGACTCGGAGAGCCAGCTTCAAGAGGCGATCGGCAAGATGGCTGCGCACGGTGGAGAAGAGCGTTGATCGCGCGAATCATCGAGGCCTGCGTCGACAATCGCTTCTTCGTCGTCCTGATCGGTCTCCTGGTCGGGGCCATCGGCTGGTGGTCGATGGCGAGCATGCCGGTGGACGCGATCCCGGATCTCTCCGACGTCCAGGTGATCGTCTTCACCGAGTACCCCGGTCAGGCGCCGCAGGTGGTGGAGGACCAGGTCACCTATCCGCTCTCCACGGCGATGCTCTCGGTGCCCTACGCGCAGGTGGTGCGCGGCTACTCGTTCTTCGGCTTCTCGATGGTCTACGTCATCTTCGAGGACGGGACCGACCTCTACTGGGCGCGCTCGCGAACGCTCGAGTACCTGAACTAGGTGCAGGGGCGCCTGCCCGCCGGTCTGACGCCCCAGCTGGGCCCCGATGCCACGGGGGTGGGCTGGGTCTACCAGTACACGCTCACCGACTTGAGCCCGCGTTCCCGGGTGCTACGCAACGCGCTCGACGCCGACGGCTCCGGCGAGGTCGAGGAGGACGAGCTTCCGGAGCCCGAGGAGGAGTTTCTCTACACCGAGGTGCAGCTCGCCGATCTCTTCACCGTCGAGAAGAGTCCGACCTCGGAGAGTCCCGAGGAGTTTCGGGAGAGCTCGCTGCGCTACATCGTCGAGGCCTTCGATCGCGACGGGGATCGGCGCATCTCGCGGCGCGAGCTCCAGCGCGCCGCCAACTTCCGCGGGCTGGATCTCGCCCAGCTGCGGACGATCCAGGACTGGTACCTCCGCTACGACCTGATGAGCCTGGAGGGCGTCTCCGAGGTGGCCTCGGTGGGCGGCTTCGTCCGCCAGTACCAGGTGGAGGTCGATCCCGAGAAGCTGCGCGCCTTCGGCGTCACTCTCTCGCAGGTCCAGAGCGCGATCCGCGGCGCCAATCTCGAGACCAGCGGGCGGCTGATCGAGATGGCCGAGACCGAGTTCATGGTGCGGAGCGAGGGCTACATCGAGTCGCTGGACGATCTCGAGACCATCCCGGTCTCCGTCGACCCGAAGCGACACACGCCGGTCCTGCTGCGCCAGGTGGCCCGCATCCAGCTGGGGCCCGAGGCGAGACGCGGTCTCGTCGACATGAACGGCGAGGGCGAGGTGGTCACCGGCATCGTGCTGCTGCGCTTCGGCGAGAACGCCAGGAACGTGATCGAGCGGGTGGAGGAGCGCCTCGCCGAGCTCAAGAAGAGCTTGCCGGAGGGCGTCGAGATCCACGTCTCCTACGACCGCTCGCAGCTGATCGAGCGGGCGATCGCGACGCTGCGCGAGAAGCTCACCCAGGAGATGCTGGTGGTCGCCGCGGTCTGCGTGCTCTTCCTGCTCCACCTTCGCTCCGCCTTCGTCGCCATCTTCACCATTCCCGTCGGCGTGCTGATCGCGTTCATCGGCATGCGGTGGATGGGCATCAACGCCAACATCATGAGCCTGGGGGGCATCGCCATCGCCATCGGCGTGATGGTCGACGCCTCGGTGGTGATGGTGGAGAACCTGCACAAGCACCGCGAGCGCGATCCCGGACAGGAGCCAGCGCGACCTGGTGGTGGAGTCCGCCCGCGAGGTCGGCCCGGCGCTCTTCTTCTCGCTGTTGATCATCACCGTTTCCTTCCTTCCGGTGTTCGCGCTGGAGCAGCAGGAGGGGCGGCTCTTCTCGCCCCTCGCCTACACCAAGACCTTCGCCATGGCGGCCTCCGCGCTGCTGGCGATCACGGTGATTCCGGTGCTGATGTTCTACCTGGTCAGCGGGCGGATCCGGAAGGAATCGAGACAACCCGGTCTCCCGCTTCTTCATCGCGGGCTACCGGCCCATCATCCGTCTGGTCCTCCGCTTCCCGCGGCTCACGCTGGCGTGTGCGCTCGCTCTGGTGCTTCTCACCGCCTGGCCGCTCAGCAGGCTGGGGAGCGAGTTCATGCCGCCGCTCAACGAGGGCGATCTCCTCTACATGCCGACCACGCCACCGGGCATCTCCATCACCAAGGCCCGCGAGCTGCTCCAGCAGACCGACCGGATCATCGCGAAGCACCCGCAGGTGCGGCACGTGCTGGGAAAGATCGGGCGGGCGGAGACGGCGACCGATCCGGCTCCCCTCAGCATGATCGAGACCACGATCATCCTGACGCCGCCAGGAGGAGTGGCCCGATGGCAAGCAGATCGAAGACATCATCCGCGAGCTCGACGCCATGGTCCAGTTTCCCGGCCTGACCAACGCCTGGACGATGCCCATCAAGACCCGGATCGACATGCTCGCCACCGGGCATCAAGACGCCGGTGGGCGTGAAGCTCCTGGGCGACGACCTGGAGATACTCTCGGAAGTCGGCGTGCAGATCGAGGGCGTGCTGAGCGACGCTTCCCGGCACGGCCTCGGTCTACTCCGAGCGGGTGGTCGGCGGCAACTACGTGAACATCCGGGTGCGGCGAGCGGACGCGGCCCGCTACGGGCTCAACGTGGCCGACATCCAGGCGGTGGTGCAGTCGGCGATCGGTGGAATGAACGTCACCGAGACCGTCGAGGGGCTGGAGCGCTATCCGATCAACGTGCGCTTCCCCCGCGAGCTGCGCAACGATCTCGCCACGCTTCGCGCCGTCGCGGTACCGACCCCCATGGGTCACACCGTGCCGCTCGCGCAGGTTGCGGACATCGGCATCGCCAAGGGTCCGCCCTCGATCAAGAGTGAGAACGCACGCCGCACCGCCTGGATCTACGTGGATCTCACCACCAGCGACATCGGCGGCTACGTGCGGCGCGCGCGACGCGCGGTGGAGCAGGAGGTGAGGCTTCCCGCGGGTGTCTCCATGGTCTGGTCGGGGCAGTACGAGTACATGGAGCGGGCGAACCGAAGGCTCGATGGTGGTGGTCCCGCTCACGCTCGCGGTGATCATGCTGCTCCTCTACGCGCACTTCCGGCGCGCGGCGGAGACGCTGATCGTCATGGTCGGGACGATCCTCTTCGCACCGATCGGTGGGATCTGGCTGCTCTACCTCTCCGGCTTCAACCTGTCGGTCGCGGTGGGCGTGGGCTTCATCGCGCTGCTGGGCCTCGCCGCCGAGACGGGCGTGGTGATGCTCGTCTACCTGGATGGCGCCTACGAGCGCTTCACGCAGCGAGGGACGGATGAGCGGGCATCGCGGATCTGAAGGCCGCCATCATGGCGGGGTGCCGCCGAGCGCGTGCGACCCATGCTGATGACGGCGAGCACCACGATGATCGGGCTTCTCCCGATCATGTTCGGCACCGAGACCGGGACGCGGGTCATGAAGCGGATCGCCGCGCCGATGGTGGGAGGGCTGGTCTCTTCGACGCTGCTCACCCTGATCGTGCTGCCTGCGATCTACCTGCTCTGGAAGAGGTTCGAGCTGCGTAGGAGATTCGCGTCGGCCGACGAGCCTGGTTCGTAGCCGGCATCCTCGCTACGCGACCTGGTGAAGAATGCGGGCTAGGATTCCGCCGCTAGCGAGAGCTTCGAGAGCGGATGCAGGCGGGAGGATCGCCTTGGTGAGGGGTGGCGCGGTGCGAATTCTGTGGGTGGGTATTGCACTCGCTGCGACTCTGGCTCTCCCGGCCACGATCGTCGCCGCCGAGAACCTCACCGCCCGGGAGATCATGCAGCGGGTCGAAGACCGCGACGAGGGAAACCCCTCGATCGTCGACGTCGAGATGACCCTGATCGACAAGTCCGGGAAGAAGCGGCTGCGGGAGATCCGCGCCTTCGGGATCGACCGCGGTGAGGACGAGCTCCAGCTGCTCTTCTTCCTGTCTCCGGCCGACCTCGAGGATACGGGGTTCCTGACCTACGACTACGACGAGTCCGGGAAGGACGACGACCAGTGGCTCTACCTGCCGGCCCTCAAGAAGACCAAGCGGATCGCGTCCAGCGATAGGAGCGGAAGCTTCATGGGATCGGACTTCTCCTACGCGGACCTGACGTCCCGGGATCTGGATCAATACGACTACACGCTGATGAAAGAGACCGAGGTCGGCGGATTCAAGGTCTGGCAGATCGAATCGATCCCCAGGACCAAGCAGGAGATCAAGGAGACCGGGTACACCAAATCCATCCTCTTCGTGCGCCAGGACAACTACGTGGTGGTCCGTTCGGTGGGCTGGCTCAAGAGGGCCGGACGACTCAAGTACATGGAGGTCGAGACCCTCGAGCAGATCGACGGCATCTGGATCGGCACGGAGATCCACATGACCACCAAGAAGGGCAAGAAGACCCTTCACAAGACCATTCTCCGCAACAGCAACATCCGGCTTCCGCCAGGAGCTCGACGAAGACTTCTTCACGGTCCGGCAGATGGAGAAGGGGCTGTAGGAGCCCCACCCGAGGATGGATCAAATCGTCCCGACGCCGATCCATCGCCTCTGGGGAACCCTGTGTGCGGGGCTCCTGGTCGCTCTTCTCATCGGGGCCTTGGCGGTGCCCGCCGTGGCCGCCGAGGATGCCGAGCTCGACGAGGTGCTCGCCGGCTTCGACGACGAGGAGGACCCGGAGCTCGAGGAGATCCTGGAGGGCTTCGATGAGGAGGATCTCGAGCCCGCCGAGGCCCGAGGATGGGCCGGTCTCGAGGTTCTGGCGCATCTCCGGCGAGCTCTCCCTGGGGAGCTCCTACAATCTGCTCTCGCACCGGCCGCCGCCGGGGACGGCTCAGTACGGGGGCCTCTCCCGCCTGCGCGCCGACCTCAATCTGCAGCTCGACCTGGAGCTTCCCCGGTCGTGGCGGGCGCGCATCGCGGGGCGCGGGTTCTACGACTTCGCCTACCGGATCCGCGGGAGGGGCAACTACACCGAAGAAGTGCTCGATCTCTACGAGTGGGTGGCTGAGTTCACCGAGGTCTATCTGCAGGGCTCCCTGTTTCGGGACCTCGACCTGAAGGTCGGCCGCCAGGTGGTCAACTGGGGCACGGGGGAGACCTTTCGCGTCGTCGACGTGCTGAATCCCCTCGACAACCGCGAGCCCGGACTGGTGGACATCGACGATCTGCGTTTGCCGGTGGTGATGACGAAGCTCGACTACTACTTCGGTGACTGGGACCTGAGCCTGGTCGCCGTTCACGAGAGGCGCTTCAACGACGATCCGGTCTTCGGGAGCGACTTCTTTCCCCCCGCGATGGGCCTCGGGCTGCCGGATCGAGGAGCCGGCGCAGACGCTCGCCAATACCGAGTGGGCCGCCGCACTTCGCGGCGTCTTCGAGGGCTGGGATCTGGGCTTCTTTGCGGCCTACTACTACGAAGACCTGCCCCGCGTCGAGTTCCCGGGCTTCGACCTGGTGAGGGGCGCCCTGGTCCCGTTCCCCACCCAACACAGCCGCCTCACGCTTCTCGGGTCGACGGCCAACGTCGCGCTCGGAAACTGGTTGCTTCGGGGCGAGGTGGCCTGGATCGACGGCCTGGAGTATTTCCACCGCCCGGATCGCAAGACGCAGCGGGTCGACGTGCTGGTGGGTGTCGACTACTCGGGGTTCACCGACACCTTCATTGCCTTCGACCTGGTCAACCGCTGGATCGACGGCTGGGAGAGCTCGCTTCTGGACGCCCCCGACTTCACCCGCCGCAACTCGCTCGAGGTCGCCCTCCGCATCCAACGGGACTTTCTCCAGGACACGCTTCACGTGACCCTGCTGGCGGTCGGCTTCGGGAGGACTCTCGAGGACGGCAGCGCGGTTCGGCTCGGAGTGGACTACGACCTGCGCGACGGCCTCAGCATCGGCGGTGGCGTCCTCCTCTACCAGGCCGGGGATCTGCCTCCCCTGAGCGCCTACGGTCGGAACGATCGCGTCTATCTCCAGGCGAAGTACAGCTTCTGACCTGCGGGGACAGGGTCCCCGAGTCGGGGCGAGTTGGCGTCCGAGCCGGCTCAGACGGGCTTCGAGGTGGCTGCCTCGACCCGCTCCGATCCAGGCGACCACCACCGGGCGGTCCTCGATGATGCGGGCGCCTTCCTCGGCGCCACGAATGCACCGGATCTGCGCGCAGACGCTCAGGTCGGCCAGAGAGAGGGCGTCCCCGACCAGCCACTCGCGATCGCCGAGCAGGCCCGCCAGCGCGTCCACGTGGCGTTCCACGTCGTCGAGGACCTGTTGCACCGACTTGCGTCCCACCCCCTGCTTCCGGGTGAGCCGCCGCATCATGCCCGGAATCAGGCGAGGTGCCAGCGATTTCATCACGCCCGGATCGGCGTGGACCAGCTCGGGAATCCACCTTCTGGCGTTCTGGGGCAGGGTGAAGCGGAGCCGCATCTCGTAGAAGTAGAGGCTCTCGTCCGCCCAGTCGTCGAGGACGTGGCAGAGGGCGCGCTGGAGCGGATCCTTCGGCAGGATCGGCGGCTCCGGGAACTTCTCCTCCAGGTAGTAGGCGATGTCGGTGGAGTCGGCGACGAACCTTCCGTCGTGCTCGAGACAGGGGAGCTTTCCAATCGGGTTGATCCTTCGGACCGACAGGGCGCGGGCCAGGGGCACCTCCTGGATTCGGTAGTCGAGTCGCTTCCAGTGGAGGATGCGTCGGACCTTGTCGCAGAAGGGAGAGATCTGGAACTGGTGCAAGGTGATCATGGCCACTGAGTCTAGCCTGCAACTCTCGCGCTTACTCTCTGATTTTCCTCAATATATTGATTTCCAAGGGGATTTCTCCAGGCGGCGAACCGCCGCCAGATACGAGATGTGGGTATTTAAATACGTGGGAATTTGGTGACGTGGGTGTGTGGAGGCGGGTGCCGGGAGGTCAGCCGTGTTAAGAATAGAACAGAGGTTGTCGGGGTGGGTCGAGGGGCTGGCTGAGCGGGAGCTTATCTTGAGTCGAATCCTCGACGCCCTGCGCGAGGCCAAGCGCGTACGGCCGCCCCTCCAGTTGGAGACGCCGCAGGAGATCTGTTCCGAAGCCCGGCCCTTCCGGGTCGTGACCGTGACCAGCAACAAGGGGGGGGTCGGCAAGACGACCGTCGCGGCCAACCTGGCCGTCTACCTGCGCGCGCTCCGCGAAGACCTGCCGATCCTGCTGCTGGGGCTCGACGAGCAGTCGCTGATCGATCGCATGTTCGCGATCGGGCCTCCTGTCGTCGCGCCCACCATCGCGGGTGCTCTGCGCAAGGGGAGCTTCGCCTCCGCAGTGCGACTCGGCCAGTACGGGGTGCACTACGTGCCGTCGAGTCCCGGCATCTCCGAGCTCAAGCTGGAGATCACGGACGTTTTTCATCTGCAGAACGCGCTGCTGCAGACCCGCTGGCAGGGACTCGTCATCATCGACACCAAGAGCGACTTCGAGATTCTCACCCACAACGCCATCGCGGCCAGTGACCTGAGCATCGTCGTCGTCAAGGACCAGGCCTCGCTTCACGAGGCCGGGAAGGTCTTCGAGTTCCTGAATCGATCGGAAGAGGGTTCGGATCGCGGTCGCGTCCTGCTCTCCCTGATGGACCTGCGCGTCAAATTCGTGGACGAAGAGCGTCGCGACATACTCGCCCTGCTCCTCTCCGAAATCCGAAGGCGCGGCTATCCACACTTCCCGACCTTCATCTCCCGGAGCCCGAAGATCGAGTCCCTCTACACCAACCCCGATGGCTGCGCCCACTCGATTCTTCACGGTGCGCCGGGGTCGATCGTGCACCGCCAGATGCGTCATCTGGCAAACGACGTTCTAGGGTTCCTGGACGGACTCGAAAGCGGCGCCCGCGACTTCGAAGCCCGAGTCGCCGTCGGGGCCGACGACTGGCGCGAGGCTCGTCCCAGGTCGTACGCGGCTCTGCAGAGATAAAGCTGAGTTACGCGAAGAATCAGATCGCGTAGGTGCGGGCTCCGGGGCTAGACTCCACCCAGGACGGGGCCTCTTGACCTGGACCCGCAAACGTTCCTTGGGAGGGAGAAAGATCATGAGGGCTCTTCGGTACTCACTGCTGGCGGTCGTGGTTGTGTTCGGGTTCATGGCGATGGGGTGTGCCTCGGTTTATTCGCCTGCCGCCGGCATGGTCTGGATGGATGTCCAGGGGCCGGTCGATGCCGGTGACAAGGTCGGCAACAAGGAAGGCCGGGCCTGTGCAAAGTCCTATCTGGGGTTTGTGGCGATGGGTGATGCCAGCATCAAGGCGGCGGCCGCGGCCGGAGGGATCACCAGGATCGACAGTGTGGACCACCACTCGACCTGGATGCTCGTGATGGGCGAGTACTGCACCATCGTACGCGGCTCCTGATTCGCATCGGGCTGGGCGCCCCCGCCGCCATCCGGCGGGGGCGTCGGAGCTTCTAGCTCCGGTTGTGCGCGCCCTTTCGCACCCGGGTATCATGGGCTCCTTCTGATCCAGAAGGAGGAGATCCCATGGCTACCGCTCCCCAGCCCACGCTCGAGCAGCTCGACCGCGACCACCTGATCCATCCCATCACCGAGCTCCGCATCCACGAGGTGAAGGGACCACGCGTCATCGTGGGTGGGAAGGGAATTCGCCTCGAAACCGCCGATGGACGCAGCATCATCGACGGGTTCTCCGGCCTCTTCAACATCAACGTCGGACACGGGCGAACCGAGATCGCCGACGCGGTGGCCGAGCAGATGCGGAAGATGCCCTACTACCCGTCGTTCTGGGACTTCTCCAACGAGCCGGCCATCCGGCTCGGTGAGCGGCTCGCAGGCGCTGTTCCCCGCCGATCGCGAGCTCGATCACTTTCTCTTCACCACCGGCGGCTCCGACGCCAACGAGACCAACTTCCGGACCGCGCGCCTGTATCACGCCGTTCGCGGCGATCACGAGCGCAAGAAGGTGTTGTCGCGCCGCTGGTCCTATCACGGCATCACCCGAGCCGCCGGGAGCGCCACCACCCTTCCGGCCTATCACGCCTTCTACGAGCCCGAGCCGAACTTCGTGCCGACCTCGATGCCCTACTGCTTCCGCTGCGAGTTCAAGAAGACCCCCCCGGACTGTGAGCTGCTGTGCGCGAATGACGTCGAGGAGGTGATCAAGCGGGAAGGCCCCGAGACGGTCGCCGCCGTGATCGCCGAGCCGGTCCAGGGCACCGGGGGAATCCTGGTGCCTCCGCCGGATTACTTCGAAGGCTTGCGGGAGATCTGCGATCGCCACGGCGTGCTGCTGATCCTGGACGAGGTGATCACCGGCTTCGGACGCACCGGACGCTGGTTCGGGATGGAGCAATGGAACATCCAGCCGGACCTGGTCTCCTTCGCCAAGGGGATCACCAGCGGCTACCTCCCGCTGGGAGGCGTCGCGCTTCGGCGCGGGGTCTACGAGACGATCCGGGACCAGTCGCCCAAGGGCCTCCCCTTCATGGGCGGGCTCACCTACAACAACCACCCGAGTTCCTGTGCGGCCGCCCTGGCGAACCTGGAGATCATCGAGCGCGACGGACTGGTCGAGAACAGCCGGGAGGTCGGGGCCTACCTGCTGGAGAGCCTGCGCCAGGCGCTGGCCGACCATCCTCTGGTCGCGGAGATCCGCGGCATCGGCATGCTCGCCGCCGTGGAGTGCACCGCCCCGGGGACGGTGGATCCGGTCGGCGGAAGTCCCATGGTCTTCACGGCCGCCGTCTCGACCCGCTGCTGGGAGAAGGGTCTGATCGCCCGCGCCCTGTGGGAGAACGTCGCGCTGGCTCCGCCGCTCTGCACCACCCGCTCGGATGTCGACGAGATCGTTGGCATCGTGTCGGAGGCGATGGCGAGAGGTCGCGAAGGATTTCCCGACCGACTAGCGGGTTAGGTTCGCCAGAGAGTGGTCAGGGTACTTCGACTTTGACTTCGGACTGGCCCCCAGCGCGCCACGGGGGGAAGGGAAAGCTCTCGACTTTCTCGGGGGGTAGGAGCTTTCCGTCGAAGTGGGTGGCCCTGAAGTAGCGCTTCTGGATGCGCCAGCCCGCCTCGGTGCGGCGGTGCAGGTCTTCGTAGAAGCCGTAGACCAGCCAGGTGTTCTCGCTCCCGTCGAGCGCGACCTGGACGTGGATTGCCCGAAGTGCAGTCGTCGAGGTGGCTCTGTCCCCGTCCCCGTCGCAGTCGATCAGTGGCTGGCCCATGATGTGCTGTGTGAATGCGAAGATCCGATTGAACGCATCGAACTGCTTCACCATGGTGGGAAGATCCGCCTTGGCTCCTTCCCCCATCGCTCCCATGTCGTAGTGGAGCTCGGCGTCGGCGGTGAAGACGCGATCCAGGAGCGCGTAGTCCTTCCAGTCGAGGGCGTGGAAGTAGCGTTGGAGCAGCTGGGTGATCTCGATGTGGTCGCTGGTGGCTCTCTCGTCGAGCACCTCTACCCGCCCCGTGTTTCCTCTTCACCTTGCCGCTGCTGCGAGTCTCGGGCCGCGGCGCCGAAGATTCCCCGCGACATCGTCGATGGCTCGGCGAAGACCCGACGTGCATAGACCTCTGCTCGTAGCTTGTGCACCTCTCGGCTCTCGGGCTCGGCGTCTGCGGCCCAGTCGACCAGGTGGCAGGCCATCGCGAGATCGCCGACCTCGGCGCACTCCTGCGCTCGAGCCAGAAGCCGGCTCACGCCTCCCGCCAGGCTGGCGATCTCCTGGGCCTGCTGTCGGCGCGGGGAGGGCTTGAGCTCGCTGGGCACGCCGCTGTACCAGCCTCCCAGGCAGCGGTAGACGTTGCGCACGATGAAGTCCGGCTCGTCGTAGACGGGCTTCAGGTAGGGCTTCGCGGCCAGCTCGGCGGGTGGGCGGACGTGCTCGAGGACCTCGTAGATCGTCGCCCCTTCGTTCATGGCGGCCACCGTCTGCTGGTAGAGCGACTCCAGGTAGAGCGCGGTGTCGAGGAGGGCCTCGCGCACCCTGGCTGCTCCGATCACCGGAAGCCCGTGTCCCGGCAGCAGGAACTCGGGCTCGAGGGCCGCCATCTGACGCAGGGCGGTTGCCCACTCGATGGCGAAGCGCTGCACCTTCTGCGGATTTCCCGCGTTCGGTGCCGCCCAGATGAAGAGATCCCCGGTGCAGAGGACCCGGCTCTCCGGAAGGAAGACCCAGGTGTGATCGTCGGTCTCGCCGCGGGCGTGCACCAGGCGGACCTCGCACTCGCCGACGCGGAGGTCGAGCCGCTCGCTGTAGGCCAGCGTGGGGGGGAGGGGATCCGTCGGCCAGCGGATGCGCCCCCCGAACTGACGGCTGTTGATGATGCCGTTGTATCCGTCGGTCTCCACGTATCGCTGCATTCGCGGGGCGACGGCCTCGTGGCCGATCACGCGGGGACGCTGCCAGCCCTTCGACTCGGCCTCGCGGAGGAAGGGGGGCAGGCCGTAGGCGTGATCCACGTGGCCGTGGGTGTAGATCGCCGAGTGGACCGGCTCCGCCGCGTAGCGGCGCACCCCGGCGAAGCTCCGTTCGTGCTGCGCGGGCAGGAACGAGCCCGTGTCGATCAGCACCGCGCCCTCCCCGGTCCGCAGCACCGTCAAGTTGACGAACTCCTTGTAGAAGCCCACGCCGGCGGTGATCTCCTCGATCGTGTCGAGAGGCGCGAAGGGGTGGTGCTCGGGTGACTCGGTGGAGTCCTTCCCGGTCCAGAGACGGTCCGCGAGCTCGATGATGGATGCCATGCTTCCTCCGGCTCGGGTCGACCTCAATCCCCGGCGAGGCCGGCCAGGGCCTCGAGATCATCGATTCGGTGGATGGTGACGACGCGGTTCTTCATGCTCACCAGGCCCTCCTCGGACCAGGACTTGATCTGCTTGTTGATGCTCTCGCGGGTGGTCGCGACCAGGTCGCCGAGCTCGCCCTGGGAGAGCTTGAGATCGATGCGAATGCCCTCCGACGTTTCGCTCCCGTATGCGCGGCTCAGACTCACCAGCTTCTTGGCGAGCCGCGCGGGAAGATTGAGGAAGGTGGTGTCCTCGACCAGCTCGCTGAGTCGAAGCTGACGCTCCGCGAGCACTTCCAGGAGCTTGATGGCGGCCTCCGGATGGCTTCTCAGGAAGGGCAGAAACTCCCGGCGGTCGAGTACGATCAGCTCGGACTCGTCGATGGCGGTGATGGTCGCCGTCCGCTGTCCTCCACAGAGGAGGGCGAGCTCTCCGCAGACCTCCCCGGGCGCCATGATGTTGAAGACGACGTCGTCGCCTTCTGCCGAGGTCGTCATCGCCTTCAAGCGGCCCTTCGAGATCAGGTAGACCTGGCTTCCCGGGTCGCCCTTGTGGCAAAGCTCCTCGCGGGCGCTGAGCTTCATCGAGGCGAGATACCTGGACCAGGTCATCGAGCTCACGGTCGCTGAGCTTCGAGAAGAGACTCCCCTTCGCCAGAAGCTCGCGCCGCTGCTGGGCGCTCTCCTGCGATATCGCCATGACAGAAATCCCCCTTGCCTCGGCCCCGCGGGGCCAGTCGAGACCCGTCCGGATCGGCCCGCACCATCTTACAACGTGGGCGGGAAATGCGGGCCAGGCGTGATCTTCTCTATCCTCGCCCAGGATTCCTCACCCACTCACCGTTTCAGGAGCCCCCATGGAGCGAAACCGCGAGCTTCTCTCCCAGAACGACCCGGAGCTTTTCGAGGCCCTGGTCGGTGAGGAGAACCGACAGAGACGGGGAATCGAGCTGATCCCCTCCGAGAACTACACCTTCCCGGAGGTGCTCGCCGCACTGGGTTCGGTCTTCACCAACAAGTACTCGGAAGGCTATCCGGGCCGGCGCTACTACGGCGGCCAGGAGTTCACCGATGTCATCGAGGAGCTCGCCCGGGAGCGGGCGAAGCGGGTGTTTCGCTGCGAGCACGCCAACGTGCAACCGCTTTCGGGATCGCCCATGAACCAGGCGGTCTACCTGGCCTTCATGAAGCCGGGGGACACGATTCTCGGTATGGATCTCTCCCACGGCGGGCACCTGACCCACGGCGCCCCGGTCTCCCACATGGGCAAGATCTTCAACTTCGTTCGCTACAAGACGCACCCCGAAGAGCAGGGGCGCATCGACTTCGACGAGCTTCGCCGCGTGGCGCTGGAGACCCGCCCGAAGATGGTCCTCTGCGGTTACACCTCCTATCCCCGCGACTACGACTACGGCGATTTCAAGCGGATCGCCGACGAGGTGGACGCGATCACCATGGCGGACGTCGCCCACATCGGCGGACTGATCGCCGCCGGGGTGATGCGGAATCCCTTCGATTACGGCTTCGACATCGTCACCACCACCACCCACAAGAGCTTGCGGGGTCCGCGCGGCGGGATGGTGCTGTGCAAGAAGAAGTTCGCTCGCGAGATCGACAAGTCGGTCTTCCCCGGGCTTCAGGGCGGGCCCCACATGAACACCATCGCGGGGGTCGCGATCACCCTGGGCAAGGCGCTCCAGCCGGAGTTTCGCGAGTACGGAGCCCAGGTGCTGCGCAACGCCAAGACCCTCGCCGCCGCCCTGATGGAGAGCGGCGCCTCCCTGGTGACCGGGGGGACCGACAACCACATGATGGTGCTCGACACCGTGGCGAGCCACGGGATCGACGGAAGGGTGGCCGAGGAGACACTGGACCGGATCGCCATCACCACCAACAAGCAGATCACTCCCGACGATCCCAATCCGCCCTTGCGCCCGAGCGGCATTCGCATCGGCACACCCGCGGCGACGTCGAGGGGGATGAAGGAAGAGGAGATGGTGAAGCTCGGCGGCTGGATCGCCAGAGCGCTGGCGGAGAGAGAGGACGAGGGAGCGCTCTCCGCGCTCTGCACGGAGGTCGAGGCGTTCTGCCGCAACTTCCCGGTGCCGGGAATTTCGTCGTAACCCGCTTCTCGGCTGGCGTTCTAGCGCGGGAGGGGGGTGAGGTCTCCGGTGACGGCCCAGCGGTTCTCGGCTGCCAGGTCCCAGAGGTTCTCGATGCGCGCCTCGCTCACGGGATGGGTGGCGAGGTAGGAGGCGAATTCGTCGCCGAGGTCGGCCTTCGCGTCGGGAAGGCGCTTGAAGAATCCGTCGGCGCCGGCCACGTGTCCGTACTCCGCCTCCACCAGCGCGATGCCGAAGGCGTCGGCGTCGCGCTCCTGCTCGCGGGCGAATCCGGTCTCGGTGATCGCGGTCACCAGCTGGGGTATCGATTCCGCTGCGCTTCCGCCGACCAGCGCAGAGAGGGTCAGGCTCACGATCAGTCCCCGGCCGAGACCGCGCAGATGATCGCGATTGCGGAAGTGCCCGATCTCGTGACCCAGTACGAAGGCGAGCTCGTTCTCGGATTCGACCGAGTCGAGGAGACCGCGGGTGACGTAGATGGTCCCGCCGGGAACCGCGAAGGCGTTGGGACTCTGCTCCTCCATGACCGCCAGGCGCAGCGCGTAGGGGTTCTCCTCCCAGTGGGATCCCAGTCGCCCGAGCAGGGCGGTCGCGGCGTCGAGGCGCGGATCGTCCCGCTCGCTGCTCGTGTCGGCGGACCACAGACTCCCGAAGACACGGCTCTCGAAGCTGGGAGGGACCCAGCGGATCACCACCTCGATGAAGACGAAGACGGCCACCGACGAACAGCGACGACGGCGAGCCCAATCCCCGCGACCAGGGTGACCAGCTCGGAGAGGGGATGCGTCGCGCTGACGTTGATGCCCTCGCGCGGTGTGCGGGGCCGGTACTCCACGGCTACTTCGCGAGCTTGACGGCGGTTCCAAAGGCGAGGATCTCGACCCCTGCGGTCCCCTCGCCCTTGCGATTCGAGCTCGCCATCCGCGAGGTCTCGATCCGCACGTTGATCACCGCGTTGTAGCCGCGCTTGAAGGCATCCTCCTTCATCCGCAGGATCGCCTCGCGGCGGGCGCGGTCGAGAAGGCTCTCGTAGGCGGCCACGCGTCCGCCGAACAGCATCCGCAGGCCGGCGAGGAAACGCTTGAAGTAGTCGATGGAGATGACGACGTTTCCCGCCACCATCTCCGCGCCCACGATATGCCAGCTCTTCGGCGGAGTGCGGAAGTTCACGGTGGGAAACCGGCGCGAGCGCGACTCGCGGATGCGAATCTCCCGGTAGTGGAGCTTCTCGACGGCGCTGCCGATCAGGTAGGTGACGATCAACAGCAGTACCGGGAAGCCCAGCCGGAAGGCGGTCTCGATCATCGGGTCCAAGGCTCAGTCCACCCGCACGGCGGTGCCGTAGGCGAACAGCTCCGCGGCGCCCTGGGCGACGGAGCTGGTCGAGAAGCGCACGTTGACCACCGCATTGGCTCCCATGGACTGGGCCTGCGCGGCCATTCGATCGAGCGCCTCCTGCCGCGCCTCCTGAAGCAGCTCCGTGTAGCCCTTGAGCTCGCCGCCGACGAGATTCTTGAGACTGGCCATGAAATCGCGCCCGATGTGCTTGGCGCGCACCGTGCTGCCGCTCACCACTCCGTAGAACTCGCGGATGGTGCGGCCCGGCACCTCCTCGGTGTTGCTGAGAATCATCGATTTCCTCCCTCCATCCATCTCATGGAGCGTAGGAGAGAAATCGACCGCTCGGGAGCTCGGCTTGAGGACGCCGCCTCTCAGGTGCGGGTGATGGATGCCCCGAGGTCCCGCAGCCGCGCGTCGATGCGTTCGTAGCCGCGGTCCACCTGATGGGCGTTCATGATCACCGAACGTCCCTCGGCGCACAGGGCAGCCGCCAGAAGCGCCATACCGGCGCGGATGTCCGGGGAAGTGAGGGTCTCTCCCTGCAACCGGGTGGGTCCCGTGACCACCGCCCGGTGGGGATCGCAGAGGATCGCGCGGGCGCCCATGGCAATCAGCCGGTCCACGAAGAAGAGTCGATTCTCGAACATCTTCTCGTGGATCAGCACCGTTCCCCGGGCCTGGGTCGCCAGGACGAGGGCGATGGAGGAGAGGTCCGTCGGGAAACCCGGCCAGGGCGCGTCGTCGACCTTGGGAATCGCCCCGTCCATATCGTCCTGGATCACGAGCTCCTGCTTGCCGGGGATCCAGAGATCCCCTTCATCGATCCGCGCCTCGACGCCCAGACGCGAGAAGACCATCAGGATCATGCGCAGATCGTCGGGATTCACTCCGGTGATCCGCAGCTCGCCGCCGCTCATCGCCGCGATGGCGAGGAGGGAGCCGATCTCGATGTGATCCGGGCCGATGCAGTGGTCGGCGGGATGAAGCTCCGGAACGCCGTCGACCTCGAGCATATTGGTGCCGATTCCGGAGATCTGCCCTCCCATCGCGCGCAGAAAACGGCACAGGCCCTGAACGTGAGGCTCGGACGCGGCGTTGGCGATGCGGGTGTGCCCCTCGGCCACCACCGCGGCCATCAAGGCGTTCTCCGTGGCCATCACGCTCGCCTCGTCGAAGAAGATGTCCGTACCCCGGAAGCGGCTCCGGAGGGTGATGTGATAGTGGCGTTCCCGAGTCTCGACCTCGGCGCCCAGAAGGCGGAGGGCGTGGAGATGGGTGTCGATGCGCCGGCGGCCGATGCGATCGCCCCCCGGGCGAGGGAGGATCGCCTCACCGTGGCGGTGAAGCAGCCCGGGAGCGACGAGAAGGGAGCCGCGGATGGTGCGGCCCAGCTCGCTATTCGGCCGACGCGGCGCCAGCTCGGAGGAGTCGATCCGGAGCGGAACCCCGCTCTCGAGAGGCGATGCGCGGACACCCAGCTCCGCGAGGATTTCCAGCAGCGTGAACACGTCGCGGATGCAGGGGACGTTGGAGAGAAGAGTCTCTCCCGGGCTCAGCAGGGTGGCGGTGAGGACGGGCAGAGCCTCGTTCTTGTTTCCGGCGGGCGCGACCGTTCCGCTGATCGGCCGTCCGCCTTCGACGACGAAGCAATCCCCCCCGCGCTGACCATCGCTCACCGAGCGACCCCCCCCGGAATGCGCGGTAGAGCCTAGCGGAGTTGCCGGCTCCCCTCCTCCTGTTCAACTCACCCGGAGCCGGCCAGGAGCTGCTCCATCCGCTCGGCGTTGTATCCCCTGATGATCTCGCCGTTGATCTCGACCACGGGAATCGAGGTCCGCCCGGTCTTTTCGATCAGCTCGTCCCGATTCCAGTCGTTGGCCTCGATGTCCTTGTTGACGTAACGCACACCCCTCTCGTCCAGGAACGCGAGGGTCTTGCGGCACCATCCACACCACGCGGTGGTGTAGACCACCACCTCCGGGTCCGTCCTGTAGGCGGCGGGCCTCTGGGTGGATTTCTTCGCTGCTGCGCGGCCAGTGGCCGCCGGCCGGGAATCACCTCTGCGGGGCGCCGGAGCCGTCTTCTCTACCTCGATCCTTCCCGCTCTGCTCTGCCACTTGGCGGGGACGTCACCCAGGTTCTGGACGAAGTGGACGGTTCCCGAGTCATCGACGTACTGGTAGTAGACGTCCTTGTTGCTCGGGGCCACCTCCGGGTCGCCCCCGCCGAACCAGCGTCCCAGGCCCAGGCTGCCGTCCCCGTCGCCTCCGCTGGCTTCCGTTGCCCCCTCCTCGTCGGAGGGGGAGACCACACGGGAGGTCATCTCCTTCAGGGTCGAGGCGATGCTCGATCCCTCCGAAGCATCCCGGTGACCGCCGGAGAGGATGTACAGAGCGCCCGCGCCGATCAGCGCGACGAGCACCACCAACAAGAGGGCTCTCACCCGAGGTCCTCCATGGCCGGGTGGAGAATCCACCCGCGTCCGCCTCTGATCGGCGAGACGTTCCCCATCATTGAACCGGATCCCCCTGGGGGAAACGATCCTCTATCTACTCTGAGTCTAGCTGGGTTACGAGCGGACGAGGCCGGTGGGCATGCCGCGGCCCTTTCGCTGCGCGACCCGGTGCGAGATGCTGGGGAGGGAGGAGAGCGTCTTGCGGACACCGCTCCGCGTACTGATCGTCGAGGACCTTCCGGAGCAGGCCGAGATCGTTGCCCATGTGCTCACCAATGCCGGATTCGCCCTGGCCTGGTCGATCGCGTCCGACCTCGCCGCGTGTCGTTCCGCCATCGAGGGCGGTATCGATGTCGTGGTCGCCGATTGCGACGAGGTCGAGGTCGATCTCCCCGCCTTGATGGCGCTGGTGCGGGAGCTCCCCGACCCGCCGCCGGTGGTCAGCCTCTCCACCGACGACGACCCGGAAGTCGCGAGAGAGTGTCTGCGCAGGGGCGCCAGCGCCTTCCTGCACAAGTTCCAGCTCGACGAGATCGGGGATCTGGTGCGGATTCTGATGGAGGCCCGGAGCCCGCACCGCGCGGCGCCGAGCATCAGCGGCCTGGTCGATGCCCGCAGCTTCGCCGAGAACGCCTGTGATCTGATCGTCGAGCTCGCCTCCGACGGTCGTCTCCTCTACGTCAACCCCAGCGTCGAGACGAGCCTGGGGTACGCTGCCGACGAGCTCACAGGGCGGCGGGCCTTCGAGCTCCTCCATCCCGACGAGCTCCCCGGGATCCTCGAGTTCCTGCGGAGTGCAATCGAGACGGGGTCCGCGGGCCGGGGTGTCCACCGGGTGCGACGCTGCGACGGCTCCTGGTGTTGGCTCGAATCCACCGGGAATCCCTACCGCAGTCCGGGCGGCGAACGACGCATCGTCGCCATCTCGAGGGAGGTCACCGAACGCTTCTCGAATCCGCAGCCGGCGGACCGTCTCGACGTGAGCGTCGAGCGCGCGATGCCGTCCGCGGATCCGGTCTCGATCGACCCGCCGAAGGAGGCTCCCGAGGACACGGGTCCAGGGACGATTCTGCTGGTGCTGGGCGACGACCCCTTGCGGTCGGTGATCGGCGAGACACTCGAGGCGGAGGGATACCTGGTGCTACCGGCCGCCAGTGGCGAGGAGGCAATCGAGCGGGCAGCGCGCCACTCGGGCTCCATCCATCTGCTGCTGAGCGACGCGTTGCTGCCGGGGCTCGATGGCCGGGACCTCGCGGAGCGCGTCGCCGCCTCCCACCCGGAGACCCGAGTGATCCTGATGTCGGACTCTCCCGGTGGCGGGGCGGAGCCATTTCCCACGGGGATTCGCGCCTCCGGGCTTTCTCGGCAAACCCTTCACCCTGGCAGCGCTGCGCGCCAAGGTCTGCCAGATCCTCGAAGAGGATCCCGATCGCCGCGAAGCCAGCTAAGTTCCGTCCCCATGCCTCGACCTCCCAGCGTCGCAAGCCATATCGCGGCGATCGGTAGCTCCGTGTTCTCTCCCCTGGCCCACCGCATCGCCCAGCTCGAAGGCCCCGTCTTTCCTCTCCACGTGGGGGACACCTGGATGGAGCCCTTCGAGGGCGGCCGGATGGAAGACCTGACTGTCGCAGAGCATCCGGGAATGCACCGTTACTGTGAGACCCGCGGAATACCGCCCCTGGTGGATGCCATCGTCGAGAAGGTGAGATCGCGCAACCGCCTACCCTGCCAGCGGGAATCGGTCCTGATCGCCGCCGGTGCGACGGGAGCCCTGGCAAGCGGCATCAGCCAGCTGGTCGAGCCCGGCGAGGAGGTCCTGATCCTGGCTCCCTTCTGGCCATTGATCCGCGGCATCGTTCAGGCACAGCGAGCCAAGCCCGTCGAGGTCCCCTTCTACGACCGGGTCGACTCCCCCTCCGCCGCAGTGGAGGCGGTGGAAGAGCGCATCGGGGAGAGGACCGTTGCCCTGTATCTCTCCACTCCCTCCAACCCGACCGCCCGTCTGATCCCCCGAGCCTGGCTCGAGGCCCTGGCCGAGCTGGCCCGGCGTCGTGACCTCTGGCTGATCTCCGACGAGGTCTACGAGGATTTCGTCTACCGGGGGGAGCACTGCTCGATCGGCCAGTTCGCGCCAGAGCGGACCCTGAGCGTGTATTCCTTCTCCAAGGCCTACGGGATGGCGGGTAACCGCGTGGGGTACCTGGTGGGTCCCCCGGCAGCGGTGGCCGAGGCGCTGAAGGTGGCGACCCATACCTGCTACCACGCGCCCACCGCTGGCCAGATCGCCGCTCTGCGGGTGCTCGAGGGCGGGGAGGCCTGGCTGCGCGAGGCCCGCGAGGCCTACCGGGAGGTGGGCGAGAGGGTGGCGCGGATCCTGGGGGTGCCGCCGCCAGAGGGCTCCTGCTTCTTCTTTCTCGATGTTCGCGCCCATCTGGACGAGCGTAAGCTACTGGGATTCCTGGAGGATTGCCTCGAGGACGGGGTGGTGCTCTCACCCGGATCTTCATCGGGGGAGGACTACCCCGACTGGGTCCGGATCTGCTTCACCGCGGCGCTACCCGACCGGACCGTCGAGGCGGCCCGATTGCTTGCGAAAAGACTCGGGCGGGGTTGACGCACCCTCGCCGGTGCATAGCTTGCCGACCTGAACTTTTCACGGCAGCGCTGCCTCGCCGTCCGCGGGGAGCGTGTGGAGGAATGCGGAACCATGAAGTTTCGTCCGCTTCGAGACCGGGTTTTGGCCAAGCGTCTCGACGAAGAGGAGAAGACCAAGGGCGGGATCATCATCCCGGACACGGCAAAGGAAAAGCCCCAGGAGGCCCAGGTGGTGGCCGTCGGCACGGGCAAGGTGGCCGACGACGGAACCGTCACGCCCCTGGATGTGAAGGTCGGTGACCGGATCTTGCTGGGCAAGTACTCGGGCACCGAAGTCAACCTGGATGGTGAAGAACATCTGATCATTCGCGAGGACGACGTCCTCGGGATCCTGGAGTAGTCGATGGCCAAGGAAATCAAGTTCGATCAGGAGGCGCGAGTCAAGCTCCTGAATGGTGTGAACGCGCTCGCCGATGCGGTGCGCGTCACGCTCGGGCCGAAGGGCCGCAACGTGATCCTCGAGAAGAGCTGGGGCTCGCCCACGGTCACCAAGGACGGCGTCACCGTCGCCAAGGAGATCGAGCTCGAGGACAAGTTCGAGAACATGGGCGCCCAGATGGTGAAGGAGGTCGCGAGCAAGACCTCGGACGTCGCGGGTGACGGTACGACCACGGCGACGGTGCTGGCCCAGGCGATCTTCCGCGAGGGCAGCAAGCTGGTGGTGGCCGGGATGAGCCCGATGGAGCTGAAGCGCGGCATCGAGAAGGCCGTGGAGGCGATCACCGCGGACCTGAAGAAGCAGTCGAAGCCCACGCGGGACTCCGAGGAGATCGCCCAGGTCGGCGCCATCTCCGCGAACAGCGACGAGACCATCGGCAAGATGCTCTCGGAGGCGATGGAGAAGGTCGGCAAGGAGGGCGTGATCACCGTCGAGGAAGCCAAGTCGATGGACTCGGTTCTCGAGGTGGTCGAGGGCATGCAGTTCGATCGCGGTTATCTCTCGCCCTACTTCGTGACGGACCCGGATCGGATGGAGACGGTGCTCGAGGACGCGATGATTCTTCTTCAACGAGAAGAAGATCGCGAACATGAAGGACCTGCTGCCGCTGCTGGAGCAGGTGGCGCGTCAGGGCAAGCCGCTGTTGATCGTGGCCGAGGACATCGAAGGCGAGGCGCTGGCCACGCTGGTGGTGAACAAGATCCGCGGCACGCTGAGCGCGGCGTGTGTGAAGGCTCCGGGCTTTGGCGATCGCCGCAAGGCGATGCTGCAGGACATGGCGGTTCTGACCGGTGGTCAGGTGATCGCCGAGGAGCTGGGTCTCAAGCTGGAGAACGTGACGCTGAAGGATCTCGGCAAGGCCAAGCGTGTGGTGATCGACAAGGACAACACCACGATCATCGATGGCGCGGGCTCGAAGAAGGACATCGAGGGTCGGGTGGGCGAGATTCGCGCCCAGATCGAGGACACCACCTCCGATTACGACCGCGAGAAGCTTCAGGAGCGTCTGGCCAAGCTGGTGGGCGGCGTCGCGGTGGTGAAGGTCGGCGCGGCGACCGAGACGGAGATGAAGGAGAAGAAGGCCCGGGTCGAGGATGCGCTGCACGCGACCCGCGCAGCGGTGGAAGAGGGCATCGTGGCGGGAGGCGGCGTAGCGCTGCTTCGCGCCCAGTCTGCACTCGACGGGCTGGAGGAGAGTCTGAGCCCGGAGCAGGCCGCGGGGGTCTCGATCATACGTCGCGCGGTGGAGGAGCCGATGCGTCGGATCGCCGAGAACGCGGGGGTCGAGGGCTCGATCGTGGTGGACAAGGTGAAGTCCTCCAAGGGCGCCCATGGCTTCAACGCGGCGACCGAGGAGTACGAGGACCTGGTCAAGGCGGGCGTGATCGATCCCACCAAGGTGGTGCGTTACGCCCTGCAGAACGCGGCCAGCGTGGCCGCTCTGCTGCTGACCACCGAGGCGACGGTGGCCGAGAAGCCGGAGAAGGACGCGCGGCGGCGGCATGCCCGGTGGCGATGCCCGGCGGCGGCATGCCCGACATGGGCGGCATGGGAATGTAGGCGGCGCCCGAATCAACTGCGGCCCCGGGGAGGCACTGCCTCTCCGGGGCCGTTGCTGTTTCGGGCCGCGGCTACTCGCGCCGCGCGGAGTTGATGACGATCGGCTCCACGGGGACGTCGCTGTGTCCCTTCCGATTGGTGGTCGGGGTCGCGGCGATCTTGTCCACCACATCCATCCCATCCACCACCTTGCCGAACACCGCGTATCCGAAATCCCGCCCGCCATGGTTCAGGAAGTCGTTGTCCTTCAGGTTGATGAAGAACTGGGAGGTTGCGCTATTGACCTCGTTGGTGCGCGCCATCGCCAGCGTGCCCCGCTGGTTCGAGAGACCGTTGTCCGCCTCGTTCTTGATCGGCGCCCGGGTCTCCTTTCGCGCCATCTCCTGATCGAACCCTCCACACTGGACCATGAAGCCGGGGATCACCCGGTGAAAGATCGTGCCTTCGAAGAATCCATCGTCCACGTAGCCGAGAAAGTTCTCCACCGAGATCGGTGCCTTCTCGGAATCGAGCTCGACCTTGATGTCTCCCTGTGACGTGGAGAGAATCACCACCGGCTTTCCGCCTCCTTTCTCTGCAGCGTCGGGCGCTGCCTGGGCCCCATCGATACAGGCCAGTCCGAATGCGCACACTGTATACATTGCCGCCCAGAACCCAAGGCGAGCTGTCGCCCTCATCATCGAATTCCTTCTGTGTAGGTGGCCCCGGTAAGCTGGACCTCTGGTATCCTAGCTGGGGCGGGACACCGACGCGATCGACCTGCCGGCTCGGCGCCTCGGTTTCTCCTCGCCCCCTTCATCTCGTCATCATATTCCCATTCCCGACGGAGGTTCGATCCGATGAGCAAGCGCGTAAGAGAGATTCTCTCCTGGTACCACGGCGAGACTCCCGGCACCCTCGCCAACCTCGCCCGTCTGCTCAACCACGGGCGCCTCGCAGGAACCGGAAAGCTCGTGATTCTTCCCGTGGACCAGGGTTTCGAGCACGGGCCGGCCCGCAGCTTCGCCAAGAACCCGGTGGGCTACGACCCTCGCTACCACTTCGAGCTGGCCATCGAGGCCGGATGCAACGGCTACGCCGCTCCCCTCGGTTTTCTCGAGGCGGGCGCCGCCGAATTCGCCGGTGAGGTGCCGCTCATCCTCAAGCTGAACAGCTCCGATTCCCTCTTCAGCGGCTCCGATCCCTGTCCGGCGGTGACCGGGAGCGTCGATGACGCCCTGCGCCTCGGCTGCGCGGCCATCGGCTTCACGATCTATCCGGGGTCTTCGGCCCGCAACGAGATGTACCAGCAGATTCGCGAGCTCGCCCTCGAAGCCAAGTCCGTGGGCCTGGCGGTGGTGGTCTGGTCCTACCCGCGCGGTGCGGGCCTCTCCCCGGAAGGGGAGACCGCGGTCGACGTGGTGGCCTATGCCGCACAGATCGCGGCCCAGCTCGGTGCTCACCTGATCAAGGTGAAGCCGCCGACCGACCACATCGAGCAGGAGGCGGCTCGCAAGGTCTACGAATCCGAGGGCATCCCCGTCGGAACTCTCGCCGACCGGATCCGCCACATCGTGCAGAGCGCCTTCAACGGCCGGCGCATCGTCATCTTCTCCGGCGGGGCGGCCAAGGGCCACGACGGACTCATCGAGGAGATTCGCGGCATCGCCGATGGTGGAGGCTTCGGGTCGATCATCGGCCGCAACTCCTTCCAGCGTCCCAAGAGCGAGGCCGTCGAGCTGCTCCACGAGGTGATGGACATCTACGCCAACGCGTAGCTCCGACGGGGCGGGGACGTTGTTGAACGTTCAATTTCCCGCCTAAGCGGGAAATTGAACGTTCAACAACGTCCCCGCTACGGCTTGCGCTGCTCGAGCAGGCGCAGGCCGCGCTGTGCATCGCGGTCGTTGGGATCGTAACGGAGCGCCATCCGGAAGTGACGTTCGGCGGCGTCGAGCTCGCCCCTGGAGTGGGCGAGTTGACCGAGGATGCTGTGGGCTCTGTTGGAGTCCTTGCGATCCTGGAGCACGCGGCTCGCACAGGCCTGGGCTTTGGCGCGGGCGAGGGTCTGCTCCTCCTCTCCCCGTGCGGTCAGATAGCTGCCCCAGGCTTCGTACATCCGGTACTCGGGCTCGCTGGGCTCCAGCTCGGCGGCGCGAGCGAACTCCCGATGTGCGCCCGGCATCATGTTCTGGAGCAACAAGACCATGCCGCTGCGGAAGGCGCGCTCGGCCTCGAGTTTCGCCTGCCTCTCGTCGAGGGGACGGGTCGGCGTCTTCGGGCCCGGCATCTTC
This sequence comes from uncultured delta proteobacterium, assembly GCA_963722885.1. Lineage (GTDB taxonomy): Bacteria > Myxococcota_A > UBA9160 > UBA9160 > UBA6930 > CAVXZE01. The sequence continues at coordinate 69,438 of CAVROS010000023.1, read as the reverse complement.
TGGAGTCGGCCGGAGAGCCGCCCGAGGGAGTCGCCCCCCTTGGGCCGCGGCTCGTAGCGTCGACCGACGCGCTCCTCCGGGGCGGCTCGAGCTGGCGCGCTGGGTGTCGGCAGTCTGCTCGGGCTGGGATCCGGCTCGGCAGCGCTCGAAGCATCATTCAGCACGACTTCCCGCGCCACGACCAGGGCCGCCAGCACCTGGCCCGCGTGCGCCGCATCCAGACAGGAATCGCGCTGCATCTGGGCCACGGTCCGGTCTCCGCGAACCTCCAGCAGGAACTTCTGCTCCGCGGAGTTCATCTGGAAACGCTGGCTGGTTTCCGCGGCGCTCATCCGGAGCGCCGGATAGCGGCCCGAATGGGGCCGGAGCAGGAGCTCCACGCGTCCGGGGCCGAAGTGCGCCTTCAGGCCCGCGAGGAGCAGGGCTTCCAGCGACGGCACCTCGTAGGCCAGCATCTCCTCCGAGACCGCTTCCAGGGGGTGGAAGGAATGGCTGAAGCGCGGCCAGCGGAAGCAGCCGACGATCTTCTCGCTCACCTGCTGCACCAGGGCGTCGTAGACATCGTTCGGAGTCAGCATGCCGAGCTCGACCAGGACCTCGCCCATGCGCAGGGGCTCGTTGTCCACCAGCGTCTCGGTCATCCGTTCGATGACCCGCACGTACTCGCTCTCACTGATCTCGCCGCCTCGAAGCAGGAGTCGGCCGAGGGTGTGGTGGAGCGATCCGCCCTCCGCGAAGACCGGGTTCCCCCGGTTCAGGTGAATGCTGGTGCAGACGCCCTCGGCGCGGATTTCGAGAACGCCGGTTTCGGCCCGTTCTCCGAGGTCGACGAGGATCTCGGGCAGGGAGAGGTGGAGTCCGCCCTCCGGTGCTTCGGAGTCGCCGATCGGGACACGCTCGAGGATCTCGTTGATTTCGAGGAGGAGCTTGGTGGCGTCGACGGGCCTCGGCAGCACCGCGTCCGGACGCATGCCCCGCGGCAGACTGACCTCGAGCTCCCGCGCCTGACCCGTTGCGTCGAGGAGGACCAGGGGAGGCGGTGCCGCACCTTCCTTGAGAGCGGCGCAGCAGGCGACCGAGTCGAGGCCCGGCAGGGGAACTCCCAGCACGGTGACGTCGGTTCCGCGGCTCAGGAGCGAGTGGACGGCGTCGACGATGTTCGCCGCACGCACGACCTCGATGCCCCGAGCACGCAGCTCGCGCTCCAGCTGCTTGCCCAGATGGTCGTTCGCCTCGACCACGAGCACCTGGATCGATGCTCCTCCGGATTCCTCCGGTGACGCCACAGCTCCATTCCTCCGAGTCGGACCCTCCTATCGGCCGATCCCCGCTGCCGCTGGATGATGTTGCGAGGTGGCACCGGCAGCCGAGGCGCAGGTAGAAGCGGCAATCGCCCGAGCCCCATGGTGATTCGGATCTCGGCCAGACGAGCGTTCCCCTTACTCGACGTCGACGGTGAGGAACAGGACGCGTTCCTCCCTGGCCTGTCTGGAGTCGGTGATCACCGGTGACCCCGCGCTGTGGTCGTCGCTGGTGCGCGAGATTCCCCCGAGCACCACGGTCTCACCCGGCTTCACGATCACCGTCGTGGTTGCCCCCGTGAACTCCACCCGGCCGCGATCGTCGACGCTGTCGTCGGTCGGCGCGATCTCCACCTGCACCCGGTCCGGAGCCAGGATGCGCGGGCGGGCGGTGAAGCCGCGCTCTGCAGCGACGAAGGTCGTGGACGAAGTGTAGACTCCGCGCGAGTGAACCGGTACCGATCGTCCGGTTCCGATGTGGCCCACCTCTCCGTCCAGCAGCCGTAGAGTTCCCGCGAGATCGCTCTTCGCCGTGGCTCTGGACCGCCCGGCCACCGGCTCGGACTCCCGTCTGATCTCCGGGAAAGATCGCGTTCCCCACCCGGATTCCCTCGCTCCCGGCGCTCCACTCCACGCGGATCTTCTCTGCCACCAGCTCGTCGACTCGCTTCGTCTGGTATCGCAGCACCACCGTCTGCCGCTTCTGATCCTGTTGGCGGAGCAGGGCCAGGGCCTGCTCGACGGCCGCGGGCGGGCCCATCAAGACGAGCGAGTTGGTGCCGGAGTCGAGGGCGACGGAACCCTCTCCAGCCATGGCTGCCTCGGCGAGCGGGAGGAGCTCCTCGGCGGTTCGGTTCGCGGCCCTGTAGACCTCGATGGTGGATCCCTCGGCCAGCGCCGCGGCGAGGGTCAAGAGCGACAGCGACACCACCAGGGCTGCAACCCGGGCTACCCCCATCTTTTCCTCTCCGATCTTGAGCAGACCTCTCGGCTCCACAGTAGCATGGTGGGCAGGGAGGCAGGGCGTTGGCGGAGAAACTGGCGGTTCACGGTGGCAAGCCGGTGCGGTCGCGGCCCTGGCCGCACTGGCCGGAGTTCGGCGAAGCCGAGCGGGTCGCTCTCCAGCGCGTGCTCGAATCGCACAACTGGGGAGGACACCCCTCCCCGAACGTCGAGGCAAGGGAGCTCTCCCGGGAGTTCGCCGCCTACGTGGGATCCAGCTACGCGGTGCCGACACTGAACGGCACCATCTCACTGACGCTGGCGCTGCAGGCGGCCCGCGTCTCGCCCGGCGCCGAGGTCATCACCAGCGCCTACACCTTCGTCGCGACGGCCAGCGCCATCGTGGCAGCGGGCTGTGTCCCCGTCTTCGTGGATGTCCTTCCCGATACCTACTGTATGGATCCGGATCAGGTCACGGCGGCGGTTGGCGCCCGTACCGAGGCCATCATTCCGGTTCACCTGGCCTGCTCGATGGCGGACATGGATCGCCTCGGCGAGCTGGCGCAGCGTCGCGGGCTTCTCCTCGTCGAGGATTGCGCGCACGCCCACGGGGCCCGCTGGAGGGGACAGGGCGCGGGCTCGATCGGGGATTTCGGCTCCTTCTCGATGCAGAGCACGAAGCTCTTGACCGCGGGGGAGGGAGGGATCGTCACCACGAGCGACGAGCACCTACGAGCAGCGCCTCCAGTCCCTGGTGAACTGCGGTCGCAAGGAGGCGGGCTACGACGGGTTTCCGGAGCGGATGTTGGGAATGAACGCGCGGATCACCGAGTGGCAGGCGGCCGTGCTGCGAGAGCAGCTGCGGCGCCTGCCCGAGCAACACCAGCGGCGGGCGGCAGGGATCGAGCGCTTCGAGAAGCAGATCGCCGCCGTCCCCGGGCTGCGTCCCCTGGCCAGGGACGAACGGGTCACCGAGCGCACCGCCTATCAGTTCATCCTGCGCTACGACTCCGCCTGCTTCGCAGGAGTTCCGAGGGACGAGGTGCTTCTCGCTCTGGGCGCCGAGGGCGTTCCCTGCTACGGGCGCTTCTACGTGCCGATCCCCGAGGATCCCCTCTTCGCGATGGATCCGAAGACGAATCCGGTCGCCCGAGTCGGCGCCGACTACTCGGGCGGCGCCTTTCCAGTCACGAGCCGCGCGGCCTACCAGGAGTCGATCTGGCTACCCCACTTTCTCTTTCTCGGCGGAGACGAGGATGTGGACGAGCTGGTCGCGGCATTCGCCAAGGTGCAGGCCGGCGCCGCCGCCCTGCGCAAGAGTGCGCGCGGCGAGGAGAGTGCAATGACACCCTTCCGAGTTGGCCTGATCGGTTCCGGTGGGATCTCCCGCACCTACATGGCGGCATTCCCGCAGGTTCCCGAGGGCGAGGTCGTCGCGGTCTGGTCGCGGCAGCGCGAGAACGCCGAGCGCTTCGCCCGGGAGTTCGCGATCGGTTTCGCCACCGATCGCGTGGAGGATCTCCTGCCCCAGGTGGACGTGGTGTGCGTGAACTCTCCCAACGCCTGCCACGCGCCGCACGCCATCGCAGCCGCTTCCGCGGGCAAGCACGTGATCGTCGAGAAGCCCCTGGCGGTCTCCCTGGAGGAGGGCCGGGCGATCATCGACGCCTGCGCCGCCGCCGGTGTCGGGCTGGCCTACGCCGAGGAGCTCCCCTTCGTTCCGAAGTTCGAGCGCGCGCGAGAGATCCTCGAATCCGGCGCTCTCGGCGAGGTCCTCTACCTGACCCAGCGCGAGGCGCACGGCGGACCCTACTCCCCGTGGTTCTTCACTCGCGACGAGGCGGGGGGCGGTGTCCTGATGGACATGGCCTGCCACGCCATCGAGCTGGTGCGCTGGGTGCTCGGGAAGCCGTCGGTGGCGAAGGTGACCGCGCATGTCGCCAACGCTGCTGCATCGCGACAAGACCGAGCTCGAGGATCACTCGGTGATCCACCTCGAGTTCGCCGACGGAATCACCGCCACCTGTGAAGCCTCCTGGGTCCTCCAGGGCGGCATGCAGTCGCGCCTCGAGCTCTGGGGAACCGAGGGCTACCTGGACGTCGATCTGCTTCACGGAAGTGGCCTCGAGCTCTACACCCACCGGGGGAGTCCCCAGCACATGGCGCCGCCCGGGTGGACCATGACGCTCACCAACTGGGTGGTCGAGAACGGCTACCCCCAGGAGCTCTCCCACTTCCTGCAGTGCTTTCGGGAGGGCACCGCCCCCCGCGAATCGGGTGCCGACGGACTCGTCGTGCTCGAGATCCTGCTCGCCGCCTACGAGTCCGCCGCCACGGGCCGCACCGTCGCACTGCCCCATCGCCCCGAGGGCATCGAGCGGGCCGTCGATCCGTGGCTCCGAACGCAGCGGTAGCCCCGGTCCCGCTGATCCGCAAGGAGGCCACCGTCGGTATACTGTTGATGTGGGAGGTCCCGGTTTGTCGGAGCTGATCGCCGGCACCAGCGCGGTGGTGCTCGAAACGCCGGTCGGTGCGGAGATGATGGGGTACGGAGCGCGCACCGGAACCGCGGCGTCGCTTCACGATCCCCTTCACGCCCGGGCGCTCTACCTCGCCGCCGAGTCGGATCTGCTGCTGATCGAGTGCGAGCTCTGCCTGCTGGCCCCCTCCCAGGCCGAGGGAGTCCGCGAGCGCATCGCGGCGAAGACCGGCGTCGCCCGGGAGCGGATCCTGGTGGGCTGCATCCACACCCACTCCGGCCCGGATACCGGCCTCGGTGCCCTGCTCCGGGGCTCCGAGCCACCCGATCACGTGGCACCGCTCCTGGAAGCCTCGATCGAGGCCGGCGTGCAGGCGCACGCGAACGCTGCGCCTGCGCGCCTGGGCGTCGGCTTGCGCGGAGGCCCGCATCGGGCGAAACCGACGCCGCGCCGACGGCCCCCTCGACACCGATGTCCTGGTGATCCGCGTCGACCGGGCCGATGGCTCGCCGCTCTCCGTACTCTACGTCCACGGCTGCCATCCCACGGCCCTGGGTCACGACAACCTGGCCTACTCGGCGGACTGGCCCTGGGCAGCGGGTCGCGCCATCCAGGAGGGGCTCCCCGGCTGCAATCCCATCTTCGTCCTCGGCGCCCACGCCGACGTGGATCCGCGAACCCGCGGTCTCCTGGACCTGGCGATCCCGGGCCAGAGCGTGGGCGTGGGCTTCGACCAGGTGGAGATCCTGGGTCGCGAGATCGGTGAGGCCGTGGTCGAGGCGGCTTCGGCCATCGAGACGCGGTCCGAGGTGGCGGTGGCCGCCGGCTCCGCGCGAGTCCGGATTCCCGTCCACTCGGCCGATCCGGAGCGGCGCCGTCGCGAGGCGCTGGCGGCTCTGGGGCTCCCGCCCGACTCGAAGGCGGGCACCGGCGAGCTGTATCGGCTGGAAGCCGAGCGAACCGCCGGTCTGCCCGAGGAGGAGCGCCGCGAGCGGGTCGCCAAGGTGCGGCTCTATCTCCGCGATCGCACCGCCAGCCGTTTCGCCTTCGGCGACGAGCCGGAGGTCGAAGTCCAGGTCCTTCGCATCGGCGACGCACACCTGGTCGGCTTTCCCCTGGAGCCGACGGTGGACGTGGGTCTCGACTGGAAGCAGCGTCTCGGCCGAAGGCACGCCGCGGTGGTGGGAATCGCGAATGGCTGGATTCGCTACCTCCCTCACTCCCGCAACTTCGAAGAGCCCCTGGCGCATCAGAAGTACGAGATTCTCCAGTCGACCCTGGTGCCGGATGCCTCGGACCGCCTGCTGGCGGAGGCCGAGCGCCTGGATCGGCTTCTCACCAGCGAGCAGACGCCATGAATCGGGAACGCATCGCGGATCTGCTGCGCCGTCCGTCGGCTGGCGGCAGGGTGACGGCAAACGGATGGCTGCGATCGGTCCGCCGCTCCAAGGGGGTCTCCTTCCTGGATCTGACGGATGGGTCCTGCCTGTCGGGAATCCAGGCCGTGGTGGATGCAGAGCTCTCGGAGCGCGAGTCCACCGTGAGCTCCCTCGGGACCGGCTGCGCCGTGCGCGTGACCGGCGAGCTGGTGGAGTCGCCGGGCAAGGGCCAGCGCTTCGAGATCCGCGCCGAAGAGGTCGAGCTGATCGGGGATGCGGATTCGGACTATCCCCTTCAGAAGAAGCGCCACAGCTTCGAGTTCCTTCGCAGCATCGCCCACCTGCGTCCCCGCACCAATACCATCGCCGCGGTGATGCGGGTGCGAAACGCGGCCTCTCGCGCCATCCACGACTTCTTCCAGGAGCGCGGCTTCCTGCTGCTGCACTCCCCGGTGATCACCCTGGCGGACGCCGAGGGCGCGGGCGAGATGTTTCGCGTCACCTCCCTCGATCCCCTGGAGCCGCCCAGAAAGGACGGAGAGGTGGATTGGAGCCAGGACTTCTTCGGCCGCGAGGCCCACCTCACCGTGTCGGGCCAGCTCGAGGCGGAGATCGCCGCCCTGGCGCTCACCGACGTCTACACCTTCGGACCCACCTTCCGCGCCGAGGACTCGAACACCAGCCGACACCTGGCCGAGTTCTGGATGGTCGAGCCGGAGATGGCCTTCTGCGATCTGGACGGAGAGGTGGCGCTGACCGAGGACTTCTTGAAGGAGGTCTTCCAGCGCGTCCTCGACCGGTGCCCCGAGGACCTCCGGTTCTTCAACGACCGCATCGACGACAGCGTGCTCGAGACCCTCGAGCACGTGATCCGCTCGCCCTTCGAGCGGATGACCTACACCGAGGCGATTTCGATCCTCGAGAAGAGCGGCCGCAGCTTCGAGTTCCCGGTGCAGTGGGGAGCGGATCTCCAGAGTGAGCACGAGCGCTACATCACCGAGGAGCACGTGAAGAAGCCCGTCGTGGTGACCGACTACCCCAAGCAGATCAAGGCCTTCTACATGTACCAGAACGATGACGAGCGCACCGTTCGCGCCATGGACGTGCTGGTGCCGCGGATCGGCGAGATCGTCGGCGGCTCCCAGCGCGAGCACCGCCACGACGTGCTGGCCCGCTGCATGGACGAAGCCGGTCTCGACCGCGATGCCTACTGGTGGTACCTGGACCTGCGCCGCTACGGCTCGGTGCCCCACGCCGGCTTCGGCCTGGGCTTCGAGCGGCTGGTCCAGTTCATCACCGGCATGGCCAACATCCGCGACGTGGTTCCCTTTCCGCGGGTGCCGGGGTTCGCCGAGTTCTGAGGGTGCCGGGGCCTCTGGCAGCTCCCGCCGGTTCCACCCCGGCGAGGAGGACCTTTCTGGCGACAACGCCGTCAGCTATCTTTCACGGTGTTCCATGCGAACCCTCTCCGCCGAGCAGCGCTGCTGCGCGGGCTGATCGAGCCTGCGCGACACTCCAGACAACGAGCGCGTCGCAGGCGAGGCGGAAGATGACGATTCGAAGCACCCTTCTGCGGCCTCCTGCTGCTGGCCCTGCTGATGGCGTGCAGTGTCGGCGACGACCCCGAAGAGCTGGGAGCCCCTCCGGTGGTGATCGCCAACGTGGAGGTGCGCGATCTCGAGGAGCGCATCGATGCGACTGGCGAGCTGGTGGCCAAGGAGGACGCGCAGATCGCCTCCGAGGTCTCCGGCCGGATCACCGAGATCCTGGTCGACGAGGGTGAGGCGGTCGAAGCCGGGCAGGTGCTGCTGGAGATCGACCCGGAGCGGCGCAACCTGGAGCTCGCCGACGCGCGCGCGGGCCTCACCGAGGCCGGGGCGGCCCTGGGCGAGCAGGAGCGCGACTACAGTCGCGCGAAGACGCTCCACGAGCGGGGGATCGCCTCGGATGCGGACCTCGATCAGGCCGAGACGGCGCTCGCCCTGGCCCGCTCTCGCGCCGAGGCAGCCCGCGCCCGGGTCGGCGTGGCCGAGCGCGCGGTTCGGGACGCGACCGTCCGGGCTCCCTTCGCGGGTCTGATCGCGCGGCGCGATGTCAGCCGCGGCGAGTTCGTGAACGTGGGCCAGTCCCTCTTCGAGCTGGTGGCCCTCGATCCCGTCGAGGTGGAGTTCCACCTGGCGGAGCGCGACTCCTCGCGCGTGGTGGTCGGACAGGAGGTGCTCGTCACCGTCGCGCCCTTCCCCGGCGAGACCTTTCACGGCGTCGTCACCGTGGTTTCGCCCATCATCGATGTGCGCACCAGGACCCTGCGCGTGAAGGCGCAGATCGGCAATCCGGCGGGACGCCTGCGTCCCGGTCTCTTTGCCAGGGCCGACCTCGGCATCGCCGTCCGCGAGGCCGTCCTGCTGGTGCCCGAGGAGGCGATCCTGTTGCGCTCCGACGGCTCGGTGGTCTTTCGCCGCGCAGAGGAGAACCGGGTGGAGCGAGTGATCGTCGAGACCGGCGAGCACCGCGGCACCCAGGTCGAGATCGTCCGCGGACTCTCGCCCGGCGACCAGGTCGTCACCCGCGGTCAGGCCGGTCTCGTCGACGGTGCCCTGGTCTCACCGCGCAACGCCGACGGAAGCTCGGTCTCGACCGCCGTCAGCGCGGCCGGCGACACCGCAGAGACCATCCCGTGAGTCCCATCGACCTCTTCATCCGGCGTCCCATCCTCACCTGGATGCTGATCCTCTCCCTCGTCGTCTTCGGGCTGCTCGGGTACACGCGCCTCGGCGTCGACCAGTTCCCCAAGATGGAATACCCGGTGGTCACGGTGAACGCCCAGCTCGAGGGAGCGAGCCCCGAGGTGATGGAGGAGGACGTCACCGACGTCCTCGAGGAGTACTTGAACGCCATCGCCGGCGTGCGTTCGCTGCGCTCCACCACGACCCAGGGGATGGCCAGGGTCGTCGTCGAGTTCGAGCTCGGCCGGGACATCGAGGTCGCCGCCCAGGACGTGCGCGACAAGGTCGCCCGCGCCCGCTACGAGCTTCCTCGCGATCTCGAGCCCCCGGTCGTCGACAAGGTGAATCCGACCGATCACCCCATCCTCTGGGTGCCGCTCCACAGTGATCGGCCTGCCGTCGAGGTGAGCGAGTACCTGCGCAAGCAGGTGAAGCCGCGGCTCGAGACCATCGACGGCGTGGCTTCCATCGTCATCTTCGGCCGGCGGGATCGCAACATCCGCATCTGGCTGGACGGAGAGGCGCTGCGGGCGCGCGGGCTCGCGGCGACCGACGTGCTGGCGGCGATGCGACGGGAGCACGTCGAGATTCCGGGCGGTCTGGTGGAGAGCGACGCCATCGAGTACTCCGTCAAGACCGACGCGGAGTTCCGCAGCATCGAGGAGCTCGGCGGCCTGATCATCGCCGAGGTCGACGGCGCCCCGGTCCTGCTCCGCGACGTCGCGCGGGTGGAGGACGGCAGCGAGGACGTTCGCACCCACGCGCGTTACGACGGCCGGATGGCACTGGGCGTCGGCATCCGCAAGCAGTCCGGCGGCAATACGGTGGCCGTCACCGACGAGGTGCGCGCGCGGATCTCCAAGATGCAGGCGCTTCTTCCCGGGGGAATGCGCTTCAAGGAGGGTGAGGGGCTCGCGGACTTCTCCCTCGCCATCCGCGAATCCATCCAGGAGACGCTCTTCGCGCTCCAGCTCGGTGCGGTGCTGGCGACCTTCACCGTCTTCGGCTTCCTGCGCCGCTGGCGGCCCACGCTGATCGTCGGGATCTCGATTCCCTTCTCGCTGATCACCACCTTCGGCGTGATGTGGATCTTCGACTACACGCTCAACACCATGACGCTGCTGGCGATGACCCTCGCGGTGGGCGTGGTGATCGACGACGCGATCGTCGTCCTCGAGAACATCGAGCGACATCGGGAGCAGGGCGAGAGTCCGAGAGAGGCCGCCTCCAAGGGCGCCAAGCAGGTCGCCTTCGCCGCCACCGCGGCGACGGTCTCGATCGCGGCCGTCTTCGTCCCGGTGGTGTTCGCCCGGGGCATCGTCGGGAGCTTCCTCAGCGAGTTCGGCGCCACCGTGGCCAGCGCCGTGCTGCTCTCGCTGGTCATCGCGCTCACCCTCACGCCGATGCTCGCGGCGCGCATCCCCACCGCGAAGGAGCGCGAGCACGGCAGCATCTACCACCGCCTGGAGCAGGGATTCGGCTGGCTGGAGTCGCGCTACAAGACCGTGCTCTTCTGGGCGCTCTCGCACCGCGCGGCGACGCTGGGCATCGCGGTGCTCTCCCTGGTGGCTGCGTTCGGCTTCGGCTCCCAGCTCGGCAGCGAGTTCTTCCCGCCCGCCGACACGGGGCGCATCTTCGTGCGCATGGAGACGCCTCCCGGCACCAGCGTCGAGGCGACTCTGGAGATCCTGAAGATGAACGAGCGCTGGGTTCTCGCCCAGCCCGAGGTGGCGGGAGCCTTCTCGGCGATCGGCCTGGGAGGGCGCAGAGGCGGAGGCCAGCCCACCGAGGGAGTCATGTTCATCGTCCTCCGGCACAAGAGCGATCGCGAGCGCGGTGCCCACGAGCTGATCACGGAGGCGCGCAGGGTGATGGGCGCGATCCCCGGCCAGCAGGTTCGCATCTTCGACCTGTCCGGAATGATGTCGACGAGCAGCGGGGCCTTCTCCTTCCACGTCCAGGGCGACCTGGACCTCGAGACACTCGACGCTCTCTCCGACCGGATGATCGCCGAGCTCGAGGCGCGGGGCGGCTACGTCGACCTCAACAAGAGTCTGAAGCTCGGCCGTCCGGAGATCCGGGTGATCCCCGACCGCGAGAAGGCCGCGGCCCTTGGCGTCGATGCCACCACACTGGCCCGCACCATCCAGGCCATGATCGGCGGACTGGACGTGGCCACCTTCAAGGAGGCGGGCAGCCGCTACGACATTCGCGTGCGCCTCGACGAGAAGGACAGGCGGGATCCCGCCGCCATCGAGCGGCTCTACGCGCGCACCCGGGACGGGGGCGTCGTCGAGCTGCGAAACCTGGTCCGCGATCGAGAAGGGAGCCGCGCCGGCGGCCATCACGCGTGTGGATCGCCACCGGAGCGTGACGATCGGCGGCAACCTGGAGGGAAAGAAGCTCGACGAGGCCATCGCGGAGGCCCGGTCGATCGGTGCGGAGATCCTCCCCGAAGGAGTGAACCTGGCACTGGCCGGACAGGCCGAGGCCTTCGCGGAGGGCTCGGAGCAGCTCACGCTGACCATCGGTCTGGCGATTCTGGTGATCTACATGGTGCTCGCCGCCCAGTTCGAGAGTCTGGTCCACCCCCTCACCGTGATGCTGGCCCTCCCTCTGGCCATGGTGGGTGCCCTGGGCGGGCTCTACCTGTGGGGCATGACGATCAACCTGTTCAGCATGATCGGGATCATCCTGCTCTTCGGGCTGGTCACCAAGAACTCGATCCTGCTGGTGGACTACGCCAATCAGCTTCGCTCGCAGGGGATGGGCAAGCTGGAGGCCATGCGCACGGCCGCGCCGATTCGGATGCGCCCGGTTCTGATGACGGCCCTCTCGATGATCTTCGGCGTGACCCCGGCCGCGCTGGGAATCGGGCCGGGATCCGAGACGCGGGCGCCCATGGCCGTGGCCACGGGCTGCGGGATGATCTCGTCGACGCTTCTCACCCTCCTCGTGGTTCCGGTCTTCTACCTGGTGCTCGACGACCTCGTGGAGGGTGCGAAGCGCCGCCTGCGCCGCCTGCTGCGACGCTCCGAAGCGTCGGCCGAGGCGCCGGCGTCCCGGTGAGGATACGCCCCGAAGAGAGCGAGAGCGCAGCCGTTCGATCGACGGTACTGGGGGCGAAATCGAAGGTCTGAGCTACCGTGGTTCGAAGAGAGTCTCCGGGTAGATCGCTCCGGAAGGCGTAGTCGTTGCCATCCCGAATCTCGATTTCCGAAGCGGATCCGTCGTCGAAGATCACCAGGACGCCGGCGCCGTCATTCACTTCGGTGAAGTCGAGCTCATCGATGACGAGGAGGTTGTCTCCCGAAACAACCAGTAACGTGATCTCGGCCCGGTAAGAAACGGTTACGTAGCCGCTCGCATACTGGGTGTTACCCCCGATGGAGTCCCCCGTGACGTCAATTCCGTTCACCGTGATGTCCATGGTGGGTGTGAGATCGGCAGTATCCTGGTTGGCTCCCTCCCAGTAGAGCAGCGCCTGCTGGACCGTACCCGGTACGTTGATGGAGATCGTCGCGGGCTGGCCATCCCCTCCACGGGACAAGCCCACACCCGCAGCCACGAATCCCACTCCTGCTCGCAGCGCTCCACCGCAACCGGAACGCCGCTCAGCACGGCGGTTCCCGAGAGGGGATCGATCTCGGCCGGATCGGTCAGATCGTTGAAGCTGGCGCCCGCGTGTTCGGCGGCGACCTTCAGCTGGATCCCCGGGGCGCCATGACCGTAGCCGTGCGGAAGGGAGACCACTCCCGGCATCACCGCGTCGGTGAGCTCCGCCGGAACCTCCACCGCGCCGACGCGGCTGGTCAGCTTCACCCGATCGCCGCCCTGGATCTGGTGCGCCTCGGCGTCCGTCGGGTGGATGTAGAGGACGCAGCGGACCCGCCCCTTGACCAGGCTGGGCAGGTTGTGGGACCAGCTGTTGACCGAGCGCATCTCCCTTCTCCCGATCAGCACCAACGGAGGCGGAGTCTCGGCGAGACTCGCGCGCAGGCGCACCAGGTCGGCGACGATCTCCTCTGGCGCGATGTCGATCCCTGGCCCGGCTGCCGTCGACTCGCTTCGGGAGCCGATCGGGCAGGCAGGGTGAAAGCGGCCCCAGGTCGATGCCGTGTGCCGAGTCGCGCAGGCGCTTTACGGTGATGCCCTCTCTCCACGGGCGCATTCCGTTTCCGTGGGGACCGGTGCGAAGCGCGAGATCCAACACGATCCGCGAAGCCCGCTCTCCGCCCAGAGCGGAGAGGGCGCGAAGGCCCAGGGCCTTCGCCCGCCCCGAGAGCCCGCGCCCTCGGAATAGACGACTCGCCAGGGCGAGAATGATCTCGGCGTCGTTTCTGGCGCCGTCCGGCGGTTCGAACACCGCTGGAGACCAGCGGGTGGTGTTGCGGACCGAGAGGAGCTGGAAGGCCAGGTCGAAATGATCTCGCTCCAGAGGACTCACCGGCGGGAGGATCAGATCGGCGTGCCGGGTGGTCTCGTTCAGGTAGAAGTCGATGGAGACCATGAAGTCGAGCTTGCCGAGCGCGTCGCTCAGCCGATGGCCCGCCGGTGACGAGAGCACCGGGTTCCCGGCGAGGGTGACGAGCGCGCGAACCTGCTGGTCGCCGGGCGTCTCGATCTCCTCGGCGAGGGTCGCCGTGGGAAGCTCTCCCATGAACTCGGGGGTTCCGCGGGTGCGCGAGCGCCAGCGCCCTCGCTGGGTCGGCGGCTGGAGCTTCAGCACGTCCACCGGCGGATTCGCGAACATCGCACCACCGGGGCGATCGAGGTTGCCACTTACGATGTTGAGGGCCTCGATCAGCCAGCTCGTGGTCGTCCCGAAGGGAACCGTGCTCGTCCCCATGCGCCCGTAGCAGACGGCGCTCGGAGCCTCTGCAAAGGCGCGCGCCATGCCTTGGATCGTCTCCGCCGGGATCCCCACCCGTTCTGCCACGGCCTCGGGCGCGAAATCGGCCACCGCCTCCTCCAGCAGATCCAGTCCTCGAACGTGAGGCTCGAGATCGCGCATCTGGACGCGGCCGTCTGCGAAGAGACAGTGGATCAGCGCTGCAAGCAGCAGAGGATCGGTGCCCGGACGGATGAAGTGGTGCTCGTCGGCGAGCTCCGCCGTCTCGCTGCGCCGCGGATCGATCACCACGACGCGTCCGCCGCGCTCCCGAATTCCGGCCAGACGCACGCGCATGCCCGGAGCCGTCATCAAGCTGCCGCCCGAGACCACCGGATTCGCGCCGATCATCAGCAGGTGATCGGTCCGGTCGACGTCCGGCACCGGCATCAGAAAGCCGCTTCCGTACATCCAGTGGCAGGCGAGCTGCTTTGGAAACTGGTCGAGGGAGTTGGAGCTGAAGCGTCGGCTCGTCCCCAGCGCCGCGACCAGCGCGTCGGAGAAGAGAATCGCGCCCAGGTTGTGGACGACGGGCTCTCCCAGGTAGATGGCGGCCGCATCGTCACCGTGCTCGCGTTGCACCGCCAGGATCCCCTCCGCGGCGAGGTCCAGGGCCTCCCGCCACCCGATGCGCTCCCATCCGTTCCCGGTGCGCCGGATCGGATGGCGCAGGCGGTCGGGATCTTCCTGCAGGTCCTGGAGCGCCGCGGCCTTCGCGCAGATCTGACCCCGGCTGAGCGGGTCGCGCTCGTCGCCGCGAATCGCGGCAATCCGTTCGTCTTTCACCTGCACTTCGATTCCGCAGCAGGCCTCGCACAGGGTGCAGGTCCGGTAGACGGTGCGTTCCACGGGATCTCCTGGACGCGGCGCCTCGACTCGCCGCCGCGAGGGGGAACAAGCTACCAGATGCCCGTTTGATCTGTCCGCCTCCGCCCCAGCGGTCCGGGATTGCGATTGACAGGATTGGATCGGCGGGCGTAGGGTGACCGGGTAGCGCAGTGTAGGTTGCGTGCTTTCGACTCACGCTCCCTTCCCCCTTTTGCCTGCGCCGCGCCCGCGGCGAAGCGGAGGAGAGAATTCATGAACGCCTTGCTCCCCTCGACTCCCTCTCGATCCCGGTTCTTGCGAACGGCGATCTTCGCCCTCGTCGGCGCCGCCCTGGTCATGCTCGCGATGCCGATCCAGCGGGCCGCCGCCTGGGGCGGTGGCTCGTGGAAGCATTCCCGGCACGGGTTCGCCATCGAGACACTCTCGAGCGCCTCGGATCAGGTGAGTGGCGGCGACGTCCTGGTTCGGATCCGCGTGCCCGGAAACCGCTCGCTGGAGCGTGTGCGCGTCTTCCGCAATCGGCGAGGACGTCACCGATCTCTTCGAGCCCGAAGAGGGTCGACACGCCCTCGTCGGGCTGGTGGATGGGCTGGTACTCGGCTGGAACTTCCTCAGCGTCTCTCCCAACCCCCGTGGCCGGGGCCGGGTGGCCCTGCGTCTTCTGAAGAACCACCCCATCAGCGGGCCGATCTTCTCCGGACCGCAACAGCAGCCCTTCGTCTGCACCACGGCGCGGCTTGGACTCGGGCAGCCCCTCGCCGACAACATGGACGCGATCGGGATTCCGGTGGCGATGGAGGATGCGGACGGGAACTACCCGAGGGACGGGAGGGGCTACCCCACCGGAGATGCCGAGATCGTCGGCTGGAGCAAGGACTGCGCGGCCGAGATCCAGGTCGAGTATCGCTACCGGACGACCGCGGGGAGCTTCGCCCCCCTGGCCGACCCGACGGCGCCACTGCCGGCCGACATCGCGATGACCACAACGCTCGACGGACTCACCGTTCCTTACATCGTCCGCTGGGAGAGGGGAACCATCAACCGGTTCGTGTACAGCGTCGCGATGCTCGCCCCCGCCACCGAGGCGGACCCCCTGGAACCCGACGACGCGATCTGGAACGGCCGGCTGGTATTCAGCTTCGACGGCGGCGTTGCGATCGGTCACACCCAAGGGACGATCGGCACCGGCACCATGCTGCCCGATGATCTCCTCTCCCTGGGCTACGCAGTCGTGACCTCGAGCGCTCTCCGCACCAACAACACCTACAATCTCCAGGTCGGCGGTGAGACGGCGCTGATGCTGAAGGAGCACTTCGTCGAGTCCCACGGTGTTCCGCTCTACACCGTCGGCGTCGGCGGATCGGGCGGAGCCAACCAGCAGCACATCTACGGACAGAACCATCCCGGCCTCATCGACGCAGCGATCCCGCAATATTCCTACTCGGACATGGTGACCCAGACCATCCACGTCGGGGACTGCGAGTTGCTCGAGCACTACTTCGACATCGCCGACGCCGGCAATCCCAAGTGGCTCGACATCGAGAACCGGCAGGCGATCCAGGGTCTCAACGCGTCCTGGCACCCCGAGAACCTGAGCGGCGGTGACGCCATGCAGTGGAATCTGATCTACGAGTTCTTCTACTCCGCCCTGGGGCTTCCCATCCCGGTGCGTGCGCCCGAGTCGCCGGTGCCGGCGCTGACCGAGTGCCGGGCGGCCTGGTTCGGTCTCTCCCCGCTGGTCCTGAACCCGACCTTCACCAACGTCTCGGATCTCGACAAGCTCGCCCAGGGAGTGGAGGGGGTCGAGTGGACCCATTGGGCCGACATGGTGAACGTCTACGGTCTCGACGAGTTCGGCTTTGCGCGGGTGCCCTGGGACAACGTCGGCGTTCAATACGGTCTCCAGGCGCTCCACGCCGGCGTCATCACGGCGGAGGAGTTCCTGCACTTGAACGCCAACGTGGGTTCCTGGAAGGAGTCCCGCGATCTCGTCATCGAAGGCTTCCCGTTCGTGGGAGACATCGACCTGGCGAACTTCGACCCCTGGAGCTCACGGAACATGAGCCTGAGTCCGGACGGTGGCGCGACGCCGGCTCCACGGCGCGAGGGCGATCTCGATGCCATCGCGGCCGCCTACGACTCCGGCATGGTCTTCAAAGGGAAGCTGGAAATCCCCATCATCGACTGGCGACACTATCGGGAGCACGAGCTCAACATGCACCACACCCATCAATCCTTCGCCACCCGGCAGCGGTTGATCGAGGGAAAGGGAGATGCCGACAACCAGGTGATCTGGTTCACCGATGCCCGGCCCGCCGTTGCCTTCGACCAGACGCCGGAGGCCTTCGAGGTGATCGACGAGTGGATGGCGAACATCCGCGCCAACCCCAAGCGCAGCGTGGCCGAGAACAAGCCGCCGCGGGCGGTCGACCGCTGCTTCACCACCGCGGGCGAGGAGATCGCCGCGGGGGATCAGGTATGGGACGGCATCTTGAACGATCGCGCCGCCCGGCCCCTGCACCGAGCAGTTCCCGATCTACAAGAGCTCGCGCATCGTCGCGGGTGGCCCGATCCAGGGTGGCATCTTCAAGTGCCAGCTCCAGACGGTGGCGGATGCGATCTCCAAGGGGATCTACGGGTCGTGGACGCCGACAGCCGCGGAGCAGGCGCGCCTCGAGGAGATCTTCCCGACCGGAGTCTGCGACTGGACGCTCCCCGACGCGGGGCGACCCCCGGAGCGGCCGAGGTGGTGGCGGCCGCAGTAGCGAGACCTGGGACGACAGGCAGGGCTAGCTACGAAGTCCTCCCATGTCGTCTTCCGCGGCTCTGCCGCGAGGCGGCCTCGCCCGCGCCCGCCTGACAGCACTCCTCGTAAAGAAAATCGACGAGAGCGTTGAGCGCGGCGAAGCGGGGCCGGCAGCGCAGCACCCGTCCCTCGCGCTGCTGCTCCACCAGGCCCGCCCAGACCAGGCGCGAGATGTGGTGGGAGAGCGTCGAGGCGGGAATCCCGAGCTCCGCCTGGATTTCGCCCACGGAGAGCGGATTCTCGCCCGATCGCACCAGCAGGCGGAAGATCCGTAGCCGCGTGACGTTGCCGAGCTCCGCCAGCCCTGTTGCGGCGGTCTCCAACTGCATACCCGGACGCTAGCGGCGGGATCCGCTCCGGTCAACGATATTTCTAGAAATTTCGAATCTTCAGATTTCACCATTCCGGGGCCACACACCCGAGATAGAGCGCGCCTCGCCTCGGGTCAAACCCTGTATCGAAATCGATTCGAGCACGGGGTTCCAAGGAAAAGACGTCCCCTTGTGATGACCGTCACCTCACACCGACGGGGATTCAGCGAAAAGTACATCGTCGCGCAGATCAAGAGAGAGCTCCTGCTCTCGGACTGCGCAGGCGGTGGCTTGGATGGGGGCTGCCGCCCAGTGGTGTGAGAGAGGGTCCATCGAAAATGCGCAGCTTCGCAAGCCTGGCAGTCGTCGTCGGCGCGGTGCTCGCCCTGGCGAGCTCTTCCGCGCTCGCCGCGGTCACGGTGCCCGGAACTAGCGCCACCTTCGCCTGGGCGCCGCCCGCCGGAGCCGGTGGACTCCTACCGGGTCGAGGTATGCAGGAACGGCGGAAAGTACCACCAGGAGCGAACGGTCGCGGCGCCGCAGGTGACCGTCACTGGCAGCTTCGGTGAAAAGCTCCAACTACGCGTCGCAGCGTGTACAGCGACCGGGAGCTGCGGCAAGCCCTCCAAGGCCTCGACCAAGGTGAAGTTCGAGGATCCGAACGATCCCAACGGAAGCGCTGCCAAGGCCGCGGCGAAGGCTGCCGCGCAGGCCGCCAAGGCCGAAGCGAAGGCTGCCAAGTTGGAGGCCAGGGCCGAGGCAAAGGCTGCCAAGTTGGAGGCGAAGGCCGCGAAGCAGGCGAAGGGTGACGACTGGGTGGACCTGCCGCCGCCGCCGCCGGCGGTGCCTCTGGTGCAGGGCGCGATGCCCTACGACTTCAACGGCGATGGCAGTACTGACCTGCTCTGGCGCAATCGCCGGACCCATGCCGTGGCCATCTGGCTGATGAATGGAACCTCGCCGTCCAGCATCGTCGATCTCGGCATGCTGGAAAAGAGCTGGGACTTCGTCGGTTCGGGAGACTTCGACGGCGACGGCTTCGCGGACCTGCTGCTGCGAGGAAGCCGCGGAAGCTACGAGATCTGGTTCATGAATGGCGGTCGGATCGGTAGCACCGTCCCGCTGGAAGGCCCCGGCAGCGGTTACAAGACCGAGGCGATCGGTGACTTCGACGGGGACGGTTACGCGGACCTGCTGTGGCGCAAGGGGAAGAGCAGCCTGGTCTGGTTCATGCGCGGATGGACCGTGGACGAGGCGGTCGCCGGGCCCGAGATCAACGAAGCTCTCGCCAGCCGTTTGCACCCCGGACCTGGACGGTGACGGAAGGTCCGACCTGGTCTGGAGAGGCAGCAAGGAGACCGTTGCCTGGCTGATGGCGGGAGCGTCGCCCTGGCGGTCGGGTCCGGCCGGACCGCCGATGAAGAAGAGTCGGGCGATCGGTTGCGGCGACGCGGACGGGGATGGCTTCGGCGACGTGCTCTGGTTCCACAAGAAGCCGGGGGGAATCCTCTGGCTGATGGACGGCAGCGTCGGCGTAGATCTGTCCTTGGAGCTTCCGGCGCTCGAAGCCGGCTGGATCATGGAGGCCTCGGGCGATTTCGACGGCCAGGGGCTCGCCAATGAAATCCTCGTCCGCGACACGAAGAGCGGGGCCATCGAGGTCTGGCAGCTCCAGTGGAACAGCCAGCGCACCAGCTTCAGCGTCGCCTCGACGCCGGGCGCCGGTATGGGGAGCAAGGACTGGGAGGTCGTCGCTCCCTGAATCCCCTCCCACTTCGACGCGGCACGACCTGGCGAGAAATGCAGGCCAGGCCTCAGCTGCAGGAGAGGGACGGTCCACCCCCGCGCCACCACGCCTTCCTCCCTCGGGTTCCGAACCGGAGCACGTGGATGAAATTCGGAGCGTTTCCATCCACGACGAAGAGCTCACCCGCGCCGAAGCCCAGGCCCTTCGCCTTGGAGATCCCGAACACCGCGACGTCGTAGCTCTCCATCACTGCCTTCGCTTCCCAGTCGACGCGCACCAGCTTCTCGCGACCGGTCAGGAGCCAGAGCGAGCGGCTGTCGAAGGCCATCCCGACGATCTGCCCCTCGGTGCTGGTCACCAGGGGGAGGAGATTGCCCTGGTCGTCGATATCGACGAATCGGTTTCGCTCGACGTCGTACTCGACGACCTCGCGGCCGATCGCGAGGTAGAGCTTCCCTTCGATCGCCACGGCCGGGCCGAACTTCCAGCCGGCGGGGAGCTCCCGCCAGTCGACGAGCAGGAACCGCCCGCGCCCGTGCTTCTTTCGCAGCCGGAAGAGCGCCGGCTTGTCCACCGGCGGGTCGCGTTGCGGCATGTTGACCGTGTTGAAGACGAAGAGAGTGCGACTGACGGGATCGTAGGCGACGCCCTCTATCTCGCCCGTGTAGGAGCATTGGGTGCGGGGGTCCAGATCCCCGTCGTCGCAGCGTCCCACCTGCGGGAAGGCTTCGACGATCTGGCCCGCGGTCACCCGCGAGCGGTAGTGCCCGGTCCGCCGGTCGAGCTCGAACACCGCCTGCGAGTGGTCGTCGCCGATCCAGAGATTGTCGTCCTCGGGCACGTAGACGATGGTCTCGGTGTCCCTGATGCTCACCGTGGAATGCGCGAGAGGCTGGGTGCGGATGGTGCGATCGCGGCACAGGGCGATCACCGGCTCGGCCACCGGCTCCGGCGCGAGCGGACCGTACGCGCAGGACACCGCCCCGAGCACCGTGAGCATCACGGCCGCTCTCAGTAGCTTGCCTTCCATTTCACCCCCCGGTCTGGCGATGGTTGGACGAACCATGCTAGCCCTCATCTTTTGCCAGGTCGCGAAGGTGCGGGACTCGCGTCGGCTGATCTGCCCGGTTGGCGAGCGTCTCCTCGACGCGTCGCTCCCCGTGGGGAAATCGAGGCGCCTCGCGGGCTCCCGCGAGGCCTCTTCCCCGCTACCGTAGAGACACCGATGTATCGCGAGAAGAAGACGCTGCTCACCAGCGGGCGAAAGCTGACCGCCGCCTACCGGCTGCTCCCGCATTTCATCGTCATCAGCGTCGAGAGGGGCGGCACCACATCCCTCTACCGCTACCTCAACCGACATCCGTGTGTTGCGGAGTCCTTCCGCAAGGAGATCGACTATTTCGACTTCAACTGGTCTCGGGGTCTCCGCTGGTATCGCGCGCACTTTCCGACGCGGTGGCAAGCGGCCTGGACCCGAGCGCGGAGGGGACACCCGCTCGTCACCGGCGAGGCCACCCCCTACTACTTGTACCATCCGCTGGTTCCCGAGCGCATCGTCCAGACCCTCCCCGACGTGAAGCTCATCGCTCTGCTCCGAAACCCGGTAGAGCGCGCCTACTCCCACTACAACATGAACTGCCGGCAGGAGAAGGAAAGCCTCTCCTTCGAGGAAGCGATCGAGTGCGAGGAGGAACGCCTCCGCGGCGAGTACCTGCGGCTCGAGCAAGGGGAGATCGAATTCAGCGAGAACCACTACAAGTTCGGCTACCAGTTTCGCGGCATCTACGTGGACCGACTCAAGCACTGGCACGAGCACTTTCCCCCCGAGCGTCTCCTGGTCCTGCGCAGTGAGGACCTCTACGAGGATCCACCGGCGGTGCTGGATCAGGTGATCGACTTCCTGGGACTTCCCTCATGGAAGCTCACCGAGTTCAAGGCCTACAACCAGAAGCCGTATCAGCCCATCCGTCCCGAGACCCGGCGCAAGCTGGCGGAGCACTTCGCTCCGCACAACGAGCGGCTCTACGAGTACCTCGGGCGAGACTTCGGCTGGAGCTGAGAGCCTGGGCGAACCGGTGAAAGAGGCTAGATGGCCGGCAACACGTAGCGCTCCGTGAGCTCGCGGACCTGTGAGCAGAGCGCCCGGATCCCGGTGATCCCCGGCGGCTCGCCGGCCAGGCGGCGCCAGCCCCGGAGTGCCCGTCCCCCGAGTGACGGCGGGTAGACGTGCCCGAGGATGAAGTCCTCGTAGAGATCCACCTCGCGCAGCCAGTCCGTGGCGGGCCCGAGATCGCCGAGGCGGAGCAGATGAACGGCGTGGTACATGCGGGCGTCCTCGAACCGGACCGCCCCGGCCATCAAGTGCATCCAGGTGGTGTGAAGCGGGTCCGGGAGGCGCTGGATCGGGAGGCGCATCTCCTTGATGCGTTCGAGCGCCAGAGCCAGGCTGACCTGATCCTCGACGGCGATCTTGCGGTGGGCGGGGTCGGCGAGGGGAAACAGCTCGGCCAGCCGATCGAGGTAGCCCTCCCAGTGTCTGAGCAGCTCCGGCCCATGGGCCCAGGGCACCAGAAAGACGCCGGAATTGTAGTAGTGGATCATCGGCTCCAGGTGGCGGCGGCCGTGCCACGCCCGCTCCGGGAGCCGGTCCGCCAGCTCGGCCCGGACAGAGAGCATCCGCTCCTCGGGCAGGGGCATCTCCAGCGCGTCGTAGATCTGCCGCCACATTTCCTCAGGCACGCGGTGGTTTCCCGCCGGAGCGATCGCCAGACACTCTCCCAGCTCGAGGATCGGAGCCGGATCGCCCAGGAACAGGACGTCTACGTCGAGGAGCAGCAGCCGGTCGGTGCGCGGCTCCACTTCGAAGCCCCGAAGCTTGTTGCGGGTCGGTGCCTTGCCGTCCGCCGTAGGCGGGTGAACCGAGACGATCGCGTTGCAGCGCTCGGCCAGCCGGCGAACGCTCTCCGGCGGCTCCCCGATGCACGCCAGGTGCAGTGGCCAGTCGCGCGAGGAGCCCGCGTTCTCCAGCCAGGAACCCAGGAAGAGCAGGGTTCGCGCCTCGAACAGCGCGGGGTTCGACCCCTGAAAATCGGGTACAGTGACGACGTCGACGCCCCGCATCACCATCCACTCCGGCTTCGCCGACCCATCTTACGCGGGCGCCCGAAACCACGCAAAGTGCGCGGGGGGCTTGCCACGAGAGATGAGGGGCTCTATGGGTAGCGCTCATGAAGGAGGTGTTGTTCTACAGAACCTTCAAGAAGTACCAGGGTGGGCATCTCAAGGTCTGGGACTACTTCCTCCACGTCCTGAGCTCGCCGAACCACACCGCCAAGGTCCGTTTTTCCAGAGATTCGGTCTGGGACGAGCGCAATCCGTGGCGCGACATGCGCGGTCACACCATCGACCCCGACACGCCCGCGAACCCCGACATGCTGCTCCTCGACGGGCGGGACTGGGAGAAGCTCTCGCAAGAGGAGCGGGAGTCATCCCGGATCCCGATTCTCAACCTGATCCAGCACGTGCGTCACGGGTTCGAGGACAACCCGCGCTATGCCTTTCTCAGGCACCGCGCGATCCGGATCTGCAACAGTGAGGAGACCGCCGAATCGATCCGCTCCACCGGTCGGGTGAACGGTCCGATCTTCACCATCCCCTACGGGCTCGAGACGGAGCTCTTTCCCAAGCCGATCCCAGTCGCCGAGAAGGACCTGGACTTCCTGATCGTCGCCATCAAGCAGCCGAAGCTGGGCCGCCGGCTCAAGCGGCGGCTCTGGCGGCCGGGGCGGCGAAACCATCTCCTGGTGGATCCGGTCCTGCGGCGAGACTTCCTGGATCTGATGAACCGGGCGAGGGTGTCGGTCTTTCTCCCGCACCAGACCGAGGGGTTCTACATCCCGGCTCTCGAGGGAATGGCGCTCGACACCCTCGTGGTGTGCCCCGACTGCGTGGGCAATCGCTCCTTCTGTCTGCCCGAGCACAACTGCTTCCGCCCCGAGCTCTCTTCCGGAGCCATCCGTAGCGCTGCCGAGGCCGCGCGGCGCCTGGCGCCCTCGGAGGTCGCGACCTACCTGGCCAACGCAAGGGAGACGTTTGCCAGGCACGACCTGATGCGGGAGCGGAAGGACTTCCTCGAGATCCTGGACCAGGTGGACCAGCTCTGGTGACCGGCTCGCGATAGCGCGCCCGGGCCCCGCGAGCTATCGTCGGAGCGAAGTGAGAGAGTTGCGCATGCTCGTCGGATTCGGTTCGTGGGCAAGCTCGAATCGATAACACTCTCGGTCGTGATTCCCTGCTTCAACGAGGTCGCCACCCTCGAGCGGCTGCTCGCGGCGGTCCGTTCGAGTCCTGTCCCCCGCGTCGAGATCGTCCTGGTCGACGACGCCTCTACAGACGGCACCGCCGAGCTGATCCGAGAGCGCCTAGCCCAGCAGGTCGATCACGTGGTCTTCCACCGCCGCAACCGCGGCAAGGGTGCAGCCCTGCGCTCGGGTTTTGCGGTGGCCACGGGCGACTACGTGATCGTGCAGGACGCCGACCTCGAGTACGACCCCCATGAGTATCCCGTGCTGTTGCGGCCGGCCCTGGAGAACGGCGCCGACGTCGTCTTCAGTTCGCGCTTCGCGGGGGGCGCCGCCCACCGCGTCCTCTACTACTGGCACTCTCTTGGCAACAAGTGTCTCACGCAGCTCTCGAACATGTTCACCAATCTGAACCTTACTGACATGGAATCGTGTTACAAGCTGTTTCGGCGCGAGGTGATTCAAGGGATCGAGATCGAAGAAGACCGCTTCGGATTCGAGGTCGAGATCACTGCGAAGGTTGCGAAGCTCGGCTGCACGATCTACGAGGTCGGGGTCTCCTATGCGGGGCGCACCTACGAAGACGGCAAGAAGATCGGCTGGAAGGACGGCGTGAGCGCCCTTCGCTGCATCGTCAAGTACAACCTGTTTCGCTGAGGATCGCGGCCACCGTGGAGAACCCTTTGCGACGAGCGCAGATCGCTGTGGTCGCCGTCGCGCTCGCGAGCGTTCTCGCCTGCGGACGCGGAGAGGAGGATGCACCGCCGGCCTTCTCAGAGGCTGAGCTCCAGCGCCTGGAGACCCTCGGGTACCTGGACTGGGCCGAGGAGCCGGCGGAGGACGCCGCCGCGGGCGTGGTGTCCTGGGACCGCGAGCGCGCCTACTCCGGCCACACCCTCGTGACAACTCCGGGCCTGCAGCGTGCCGACCTCCTCGACATGGCGGGCGAGGTGGTCCAGAGCTGGACGGGGGACGAAGGCGAACACTGGGAGCGCGCGGTCCTGGCCCGAAACCGGGACCTCCTGGTGATGGTCAGGATGAAGGAAGGTGGCGAGAATCGGTTCCGTGCGCTGCTGCGACTGGCCTGGAATGGCGCGCTCCGATGGCGCCAAGAGGATTCCGGTTCACCACTACGTCTTGGAGCGACCCGACGGGAGCCTCGCGGTTCTCACGCGCCGCCAGCGCTGGCTACCCCGCCTCTCGTCGAAAACGCGCCTCGTGGACAACGGGGTCGCGGTCCTTTCCGCGGACGGCGAGCTCCTCAAGGAGCGTTCCCTCTACGACATGCTCGCCTCACGCCCGGACCTCTTCGCTTTTCTCCCGATGGAGCTGGGCGAGGACGGTCCAAGGCCGGACTTTCTGCACGCGAACTTCGTCCACTGGATGCGTCGACCAACGCTGGCGCGCCGCGACTCCCTCTACGCGCCCTCCAACGCGTTGATCACCATCCGCGACCAGAACACCGTCGCCATCTTCGACTTCGAGAAGGGCGCATTGGTCTGGGCGTGGGGTCAGGATGACCTCCTGCGCCCCCACGAGGCGAAGGTGCTCGCGAACGGGAACATGTTGGTCTTCGACAACCGGATGGGGGAGGGTGCCTCACGCATCATCGAGCTCGATCCAATCGCCCGCGAGATCGTCTGGAAGTACCCCCGCGCTGCCACGCCCGAATTCTACTCGCGCAACTGGGGCACGGTCCAACGCTTCCCCAACGGCAACACACTGATCGGCGAGTCGAATCGCGGCCGCGCCTTCGAGGTGACCCCGGAGGGTGAGATCGTCTGGGAGTACCGGACCCCCCACCGCAACGAGGAGAACAAACCGGCGGGCATCCGGGTCGAACGCTACCCGCCGTCGGCGATATTCGGAAGCGCGAGACCCTGAAGAGGGCTAGCGCGTGTCGGCCGCGTCACCTCCAGAGCCCGGCTCGAGGGCCTCGATCTCGAGGCCGCCGAACGCCCACACCGGCCTGCGACCGCGCTCGAAGATGCGTCGCGCTGGAGAGTGGAAGACCAGGACCAGGCGAGCGCCCGTGACTTCCACTTCGAAGTCCGCGGTAACGTCGTCCGAGTCCGCTCGCACCTCCGGGCTCCGGACGACCCGGCGGTCGTTCGCGTAGACGTCCACCGCGTAGCGATCGCGCTCCGGCGCGGGGAAGGTGCAGGTGACGCGGTAGCGGCCGTCCGGGAGGTCCACGCGGAGGGCGCGGTCGTTCGAGTCCCCGACGGCCGGGCCGCGCGCCGTGCTCCACGTCTTCGCGGGAGCGAGGCGGACCCAGCCGGGGGCGCCCCCCGCCCATAGCTTCTGGCTCGCGTCGAGCCGGAGGCTCCGGCGTCCCCGCGCCGTGGTCTCCCAGCGGAGCTCCTGGAGCGCAGCGCTGTGGCGTTTCAGCAGGGCCAGCGCGCCGGCTCGATGTATCGTCTCGTAGTCGCCGGGGTACCGGGTCCGCTCCGGCTCTCCTGGGGGGTGAGGCCAGAGGATGACGTAGTCCGGCTCCTCCCGCGGCGCGGCGCCCCCCCGGATCGCGAAGTAGGGGTAGTTGATCTCGTAGTTGGCGAAGAGTGCGACGTCTCGCTTCAGTCCGTAATAGGAGTCGGCGTGCTTGAACGGCTTCACGTAGCGAACGCGCTTCCCAAAGGCCTCCGCATCCCCGCCGTCGCCCGTGATCTCGAAGGCCACCGTGGAGTGAGGCTCGACGAGCTCCACCCCGGACGCGAAGTTCTCGAGCTCCGGCTGGAGCTTCCCGTACTCGTAGGTGAGCCGGCCCAGATGGAGCAGAGACAGGACGATGATCACGGCCCCAACGCCCAGCCGCAGCGGGCGCGCGAAGGGAGCGAACCAGGCGGACCCGTAGAGTACGAAGAACAGGTACATCCGTTCGTTGATCCTGCCGGCGCCGTTGGCCGTCTTCGGAAGCAGCGAGAAGAGGACCGCAAAGACCACGGCCACCAGCAGGAAGACGTCGCGCTCGAGGATCCACTGGCGCCGGCGGATACGGTGCACGGCTGTCGCCAGCACGGAGAACGCGAGCACACCCGTCACGAGCGGAGCCAGGTGATGGTGCCAGCGGGTGTAGGAGGTCAGCATCGCGTGTTCCCAGAAGATCTCGTGGAGCAGGCCCGGCTTCGGGTAATTCACCAACGGGCTTCCGCTGCCGCGCAGGTAGTAGTCGGTGGCGATGATGAAGGCGGGCAGCAGGTAGCCGACCTGGACGGCGAGGGTGGCGAGGGCCTTCCGGGTGTCGCGCGGGATCCCCAGCAGGAAGGAACAGCCGGCGGCGGACGAGATCACGAAGAGCGCCATTCCGAACGTCGCGTAGTGCGCGACGTACGTGATTCCCAGCAATACGTTGAGGACCCCGACGTCCGCCAGGGTCATCGAGGTCCGGTGGCGCCACCAGAAGCCCACTGTGAAGAATCCCAGCGCGATTCCCAGGTTGAACCCGTAGAATCCCTTGTGCAGGAGGCCGTTGTAGACATAGAGGAAGCCGAGCAGGGCGAAGACCACGTGCCCACGCCGAATGCCGTCGAGCAGGTAGGCCAGGGACAGCGGAAAGAGCGCGACGATGAGCGAGAGCAGCAGCTTCTCCGCGACGAGGGGCGACACGACGAGCTGCAAGGCCGCCAGCAGGACGTGTGCCAGCAGGTTCGGATGGAGTGCGGCGCTGTACTCGAAGAAGAGGCGGACCTGGAAGTTCGCCGGGTCCAACATCTCCGTGAGTAGCCGGGCGTTGTAGAGGTGGCTGGGGCCGTCCTGGCTGGGGAAGAAGCGGAAGATCCAGACGGGCGCCAGGTGCACCACGAGGAGCAGGACGAAGAGGACGCGCCAGCGGTCGCGGATCACGGAGCGGCCCCGGATCGATCCTCGGACGGAAGCCTCGAGCGGAGATCGGCGTCGGGCACCACCCAGATCATGGCAGATCCTACGGGCCCCGCTGGTCCTGAAACAGGCAAACGCCCTCCGATTCTTGCACAAGTGTAGCCTCGCGATAGGCTAGCTGTGAACGCTCGGCAGGTCCTCCTTGTGCACCTCGACCACCCGAAGGCGCCGATCGCCGAAGCGCGACAGGGGCCTGGTCCTCAGTCCGCGATGTAGCCGAGGGCGCGGAGCTTGGACTCGATCTCCGCAGCCGTCTTCGCCTGAGCCGCCTCGTCGGCATTCGCATAGTTGCGGTCGCGCCGTTCGAGATTCTCGCGCCGGTAGCGCTCGATGGTCTCGTACATCTCGCGGGCGCGCTCGGCTTCGCGCCGGGCCAGGGAGCGCTTCTCTCCGGGGTCCTCGATCAGGTTGTAGAGCTCGAGGTCCTTCCCGGCATTGGCGATGAGCTTGTAGTCCCCCATCACCAGGGCGTCCTCGAAGTCGTCGCCCCAGGTCGACTTGACCATGTAGTGGCTGCCACCGCCGGTCGCCCCGCCCCGTAGGAGTGCCACGCGGCTCGTGCCGCGAACGTCGGCGCGCAGCCCCTCCACGCCCAGGAGCTCGGACAGAGTTGGCACCAGGTCCAGGTGCGACACCGGCTCCTCGACGACCAGGCCCTCGCGGATCCCCGGGCCGGACAGGATCCACGGAACGCGGACGACCTCGTCATAGTAGGAGTTTCCGTGGTCGAAGAGCCGGTGCTCGCCAAAGCCCTCGCCGTGGTCGGAGGTGAAGATCACCAGGGTGTCCTCGACGCGTCCCGAACGGTCGAGCGCTTCCAGGATCCACCCCACGCGTTCGTCCACCGACTCGAGCTCGGCTCGGTAGAGGCCGCGCAGGTGCGCCACCTCCGGGGGGGTCAACTTCCTGCCTTCGTCCTTGATCCCGAGGATTCCGCGCTCGGCGTTGGTCTTGCTCCCGAGCCGCCGGTACCAGCGTGCGGGATGCGGAAGCCCCTCCGCCGACGGCTCGACGGCGAAGCCCTGGGGCGGCTCGTAGAGGAGGTGGGGATCGAAGAGCCAGATCACCGTAAAGCGGCGCGGGCCGTCCGCTCGGTCCACGTGCTCGAGCGCAGGCACGAGCATCCGGTAGCGGGAATCGCGCAACGGGATGCCCAGCGCTTCGGCGCGTCGCAGCTCGTCGCCGTCGGGCGGGTCGGCGGAGTCCGGGGCGAAGGCGTGGATCGTGAAGCCCTGGAAGGCGTTCGAGACGGTGGCCAACGCGTTCTCCACGAAGGCGGTCAGCTCGAAGCCCCGCTCCGCGAGCGCCTCGGTGAGGAGCCTCTTCTCGTCGGGGACGCGGAACAGCGGCACTCCACGCGCCGCGTCCTCGGCGCGCGCGTACTCGCTGGGATGGTTCCCGGTCAGCATGGCGACCGCCGAGGGCAGCGTCCACGACGACGCGGCGTAAGCGCGCTCGAAGCGGGTGCCGCGCCTGGCCAGGGAGCAGATCGCCGCCGTTCGCGTCGGGCCTCCGTAGCAGGAGAGCTCGTCGGCTCGCAGGGTGTCGACCACCAGCATCAGGACGTCGCGGGGCTCGCGCGCCTCCACGGACGGTGGATCGCCCCGTCCGCAGCCGAGCGCGACGAGCCCCGCCAGCGCGAGCTGCAGGCCCCGGGCGCTGCGGCTCATCGCGAAGAGGCCTCTTCCCGCAGCGACGAGTCCCAGCGGTTCGCGAGAGGCTCGCCTCCTCCAGCGTCTCGCGCTCGGCGCCGTCGGATGCCGTCGAGATCGGTCACGTCAGGAAGGATAGGACAAAGCGTCAGCGTTCGGAGATATTGGTTGCGCGCCGCTCGTCGCGCAGCTTCTACTAGCGTCTGCGGACGACTCGCCGCAGCAACCCGCGCGCACGCTGCGCTGGCGCTGTCCGAAGCAGGCGCTTGCGCAGGCTGTCCAGCGTCTCGCCGAGCTGGAAGGCCGCCCGGCGCAGGTGCAACCACGTCCAGTAGCCCTGCACCTGGGCCGGACTCCAGGTCGCGGCGGCCGCGCGGGGCCGCCGGGCGTCGAGATCCTCGAAGCGGGCCAAATTGGCGCGCCACTCCGCGTGGAGCGGGTGCGTGTCGTCCCAGGGCCGGGGTGTGCCGGCGAAGTGCTTGCCGATCATACGCAGGCCGTCCTCGGGAAGGTGGAAGTACCGCGCCGAGTGGTTGCGGATCGCGGCGACGAAGTCCGGCAACGGACGCCACTGCGACTGGAATATCAAGTTCAAGGCCGGCTGATCGCTAAAGAAATGGAACTGCACCGATTGGTAACGCTCCCACAGGTCGCGCAGGCGCTGCAACGTGTCGTCGGCGATCAGGTCCGTGGAGAAGGCCATGAGCCCCGAGTTGAAGGCGGCGCGCCCCAGGTCCGCGTGCGCCGCTAACTCCCCGGCCAGCGCCGGGTCCGCGTCCCGGCGCGAGTACTGGCCGGAGAGGGGCCTTCGCTCGCTCACCGCGCGAAGCCCGCGCCCCTGGCAGACGACGTCGAGCGATGCCCAGAACATCATGTCCCCGTCCAGGTAGACCACGCGGTCCCAGTCCCGGAAGTCCCGGTGGAAGACCTCGAACTTCGCCAGGCAGGTGGGTGGGTGGAAGTTCTCGCCCCGTGGTCCCGCCATCCAGCACTCGGCCTCACGCACAAGGATGCCGCGCTCGCGAAACGGTGCGAGGTCTGCATCCGGCACGTCGTGAGCCAGGAGCATCAGGTCTCCGCTCCAGCCGGCGTTGAAGTGGACGCACGCGAAGAGCTGGCGCACGGGATCCAGGAACCCGGCGTCGGCCAGCGTGACGAGGAGGCGCTTGGTCATCGCGTGCCGAGTGTAACACCTTGCACTGCTGGGCAACCGGTGGCTGGCAGCGAGGGCGCATCGCTCCTGGTGTACTGGCGAGGGCAGAGTGATCAGCCAGCCCGCCCGAGCGACCGCCGAGCCTCCTCCTCGCGGTACCGATCGGCCCAGCGCCGTGACTCGTCGTCGGCCAGCTTCCTGGTGGTGGGAGCTGGGACCGCCAGATCGGGGGGTGCGTCGACGCCGATCCAAGCGAGCACCCGGCGGATGCTGCCGTCGAGGTACTTCACCATGTCCTCGTACACCAGCCGCAGGGGCTCGATCTCGCGCTCGATAAAGTACCTCTTCCAGCCGTCCTCCTGCCGGTGGATCCGCTCAAGGCGCTTCCGCAGCAGGTCGAAGTCGAAGCGCGTTTGGCTCGCGTCGCCGGCTTGCTGCCAGCTCCAGGTCTGGCGTGCCTTCAGCCATGAGATGGCCTGGGCCAGCTGGTCGCGCCGCGTCAGGTACAGGTAGGGAGGCGCCTCCAGGAAGTCCTCCGGGGCGAAGCCGTTCTCGAGAAATACGCGTTCCACTTGACGGTGATGGGCCTTGATCCCGAAGACGCCGTTCGGAGTCGTTCGCTTCCGTTGCACCAGCCGGAGGTAGTGCCGGATCTCCCGCTCGCCCCAGCTCCCGATACCCAGCCAGGTCCAGGCCTTGGCGTTGCGGTGGCGCCAGCGCCGCAGACGCTCCCTGGGAGTCGGGGAGTCCAGCCGCTCGAGCAGACTGCGCATGTGTCCCGGGTTGAAGTACTCGAGCGGCGCGCCCGCCAGCCCCGTACCTCCCAGGAGGCCGCAGAGCAGGTTGCTGCCCGTTCGCGGGGTCGAGGCGATGATGTAGGTGCGAGGTTTCCCAAGGTATTCCGGAAGGTCGTGCTCGGCTCCGGGGGTGATGGCCACACGGCGATCTTAACGGCTCCCGCCGGAGGGCGCGAAGTAGAAGCCGGGGCCCTGTCGGTTTCTTTCTAGGATGGTGTAGGGTAGTAGCCGTTCACGGGCGTATGGAGGAAGTAGAGCCCGCCGGGTCGCACCATCCGAAGACAGCTCTCCATGTTTTCCTTGACGCCGCGGTTTCGCATGAACTCCACCAGATTGTTCACGCGGAACTCTTCGGGGATCTCCGGCAGCGGCTGCAGGGACCGGCAACTGCGGGCTTTCGCCTGTGATGACCGATCAGAATCCGTAGAAACTCCCATTCCAGTCGCCTCAGCGTTGGCTACCTTGGAGCTGGGCATGCAAATCGCTCTTCTCTCGCCAATTGGACCTGTTCACTGCTCGGAGCTCCGCTAGTCGTGCGACGGCTCGATCCGACCGGCCGCTCGGATGCGGATCGCGATCTTCTCCCGTACGACGGTCCCCGGAGTCGTTACGTCCTGGCGACCCTGCAGCGAACGGGCAGCACACTGCTCACCGACACACTCTGGGATACGGGCGTCGCCGGTGCCCCGATGGAGTACTTCAACCCCGGCTCGCTCGTGGATCTGTTCCAGCGTCTCCACGACGCGGGTCCGTGGGAACGCCTGCAACGCTGGCGGCGCCGCCGCGAACGCGCGCCGGTCTACATCGGCGAGAGCAGCTGGAGCGAGCGCAAGGTCCGCCGTTACGTCTGCCTGGTCGAGCGCGCGCGGACGGGAAGCAACGGTTTCTTCGGCGTCAAGATCCACTTCTCGCAGGCTCGAAGGGCCTTCTTCGGCAAGGGTCTCGACCTGGCGGCATTCTTTCCTGGAGCCCGCTACGTCTACATCACGCGCGAGGACCAGATCCGCCAGGCGGTCTCCTGGGTCCGCGCGCGTCAGTCGGGCGTATGGGACCAGCGCTCGCCCCGGGTCGAGCTTGCGCCGCCGAGCTACGACTTCGAGGCCATCCGAAAGCGGCTCGAGGTGATTCGGAGCGGCGAAGCCGGATGGGAGGCTTGGTTCGCCAAGAGTGGGATCGAGCCGCTTCGGATTCGCCACGAGCAACTGATGGCCGAGTTCGAGCCCACTGTGCGCAGGGTCCTCCGACACATCGGTGTCGAAGAGGCGGACACCGTCCCGGTGCCGGAGCCGGTCTGGAGACCGCTCTCGGGACCGGAGCGCGATCTCTGGGCGAAGCAGTTCCGCGACGAAATCGAGCAATCCTGACGCTGGCGAGGCCCTTACCGAGGGCGTGGCTCGAGAGGCTGGGAGAGCCTCGTTGCCAGGAGGGGCCCGCGACGGTCGCCTTCACCACCGCAGCTCCCGCCCGGGACCACGCGCTCCCTGAGTTTCCCGGCCGGCCCACGCTGGGAGCGTTGACGCGCCCATGTGAATGGGGGCGCTGCCCAACGGCCTTCGGTAGTCTGCTGTCTGTCGTGGTCTCGCACCGCGGGGCTCGTCCGCAGCGGCTCAGAGGGGGTGGAGGGGATTCTCGGGGGCAGGCGTTTTGAGGCGATCGGGACGGCACATCTCAGGCAGGATTCTTCTCCTCCTCGTCTCGCTCATCGGATCTCTGCTGGCCGCGGAGCTGATTGTGCGCAGTCTGGGCGTGGCCCCGGAGGTCTACCCCGTGCAGCGAGGCCGCTTCCAGTTCTCGCGCAATCCACTTATCCGCTACGAGCTGGTCCCCCACTTCGAGTCCGACACCGGGGGGCCCATGATCGATTTCCGGGGCAAGGCCAACAGCCTCGGGTTCCGGGACCGTGACCACTCCCTCGACAAACCGCCGGGGGTGTACCGCATCCTGGTGCTGGGAGACAGCATCACCCAGGGGTTTCGGATCGAGGCGGACGAGGACGTATTCACCTCGGTCCTCGAGACCAAGCTGCGCGCCGAGGGAATGAACGCGGAGGTCCTCAACTTTGGGGTGAGTGGCTACAACACTCAGCAGGAAGTGGAGACCCTGCGCGAGAAGGGGCTTCGGTTCGGTCCGGACCTGGTGGTGCTCGCGTCTGCGTGAACGACACCGCACCGGCCTCCCGCAAAATCCTCCGGGAGTTGCATCATGAGGACGCTCAGCGGAGCGCCTTTTGGAGCATGTCTCCGATCTTGGTCAAGTCCGCCCTGATTCGCCTCGTCTCGGCTTCCTTCCCACGCATCCAGGCCTTCTTCGTAGACCAGCCCCACCACCAGGATCGCATCTCCCAGAACACGCTCAGGAAGTACTTCGACGTCCTGGGGGAGTTGTCCCTCCAGCACGGTTTTGATGTCCTCGTCGTCTGGTTTCCCCGCCTGGAAGGGGACGACAAGAAACCGGATCTACGCCGGGAGGTCGGCTTGCTCTCGGAGTCGCATGGCTTTCGGCTCCACGACCTCACTCCTGACCTCCTAACCTGCGCCGCCGACGGACCCGTAGCGCGGGATCGACTCCACCCCAACGAACTCGGCCACCGCTGCGCGGGCGACGGGGTCGCTCGCACGATTCGCACAATGACCCGGTAGCGCTTGCGCAGCAGATCTCTGTCGGGCGGGGGCGCTCGCCTGGAGGAAATCACGCTGGAGCGTATCGGTCCGTAAGTAGGATCAGCGACCGCCGCCCGCTTCGAGAGCTGCTTAGCGTCCGGTCCATCTGCCCTGCTGGGGAATCTCGAAGCGCTCCAACGGCCGCGCCTTTCGCGCGACCAGCCAGATCAGCGAATCGGCCGCGCCACTCGCGTCCTCCAGTGGGGTGCCGTCCTTGGCGCAATACCGGTGGTAGAGCACCTCGAACCCGTTGATCTCCACCGCGGCAAGCAATGCTTCGGGATTGAAGGTGTGGAGCCCGTTACCCAGGAATCCGTTAACGGGAGTGTGGAGGAAGTAGACCCCTCCTGTCCGCACCATGCGCAGGCAGTTCTCGAGGCACTGCCGAGTATCGAACAGGTGCTCGAGGCAGCCGATGTCTAGCAAGGTTCCGTAGCGCTCGTGCTCGGACTCGGGGACCGGCTGGTTCATGTCGTATCGGAGTCCGGCCCGGGGGTCGAAATGGTCGAGACAGACGACGTCGTGGAATCCCCGGTTGCGAAGATAGACCTCCAGGTTCTCGACGTTCAGATCTTCCGCGAAGCGAGGCAACGGCGGCGCCGGCTCGATCACGACGATGCGGTCCGCTGGAAGGCCCAGAGCGCGGCGCGTGCGGCGCACTCCACCGCGCCAGATCCGCTCGGGCAACGAGCGCGGCTTCCGCGGCCCGCGGACCTTGTCCTTCTTGATCTTGAGCTTGGTTTCCTGAAGGCCGAAGCAGAGTATCGGCTCCGAGAAGAAGCCCGGGAGGCTGAAGACCTCATCGAAGAAGGCGCCGTGCTTGTGGAGAAGGATCGCCATCGCGGGGCCACGCTACCCACTGCCACTGCGGGGGTCAAGCAGCGGAACTCGAAGGCAGCACGTAGCGCTGGGTGAGTTCCCGCAGCCGTTCGCAGAGCTGTACAAGGGGGAGGGCCTTTCGCGGCGTGGCCTCCCCGCGCAGGCGGCGCACGAGCTTCTCTCCCCAGCTCTCGGCGAACAGCCTCTCGATGTGCACCCGTTCGTAATGGTCGATCTCCGCCAAGGGATCCAATGCGCCTTCGTTCCCCCCGCTGAACAGGGACTTCGCGTGGTAGACCGCAGTTTCCTCGTAGGTGAGGACACCGGCGGCGTAGAGGATGTCGAGGCCGTGAAGCGCATAGGGTAGCGGCCGGTAGAGGACACCCTCTTCGCGGAGAATCGCAGCGGCCACGGCCAGGCTGTACTGTTCGCCCCGGCCCAGGTGGCGGTAGACGTCGGTCCGTCCCCCGAAGCGGTCGAAGAAAAGGTGCTGGATCCGCTCCCAGTCCTCGCGCAGTCGGCTCGCGGCGGGTACCAGAACGACGCCGCTGTTGAAGTAGGGGGGGATGGGCAGGGCGAAGGGCTCCCGCATGGCGCTTCGCGGCAGCGCGTGGGCGAGCTGCCCGATCAGGGGCAGCACGCGCTCGGAGGGCATCTTCACACCCAGCAGATCGAAGATCTCTTGGAAGACCTCGAGGGGAATCCGATTCCCCGGGCAGGTGAGGGCCGAGAAGCAGTCCCCCAGCTCGAGAGCCGGGCTGAGGTCCCCAAGCACGAGGGTATCCGCGTCGAGCAGAAGGATGCGACCCGTGCGGCTTTCCACCTCGAGACCGCGGAGCTTGTTGAGGAAGCGTTCTGAACCGGTCTCGATCGGAGCGTGATGGCTGACCTGCGCCTGACAACGTTCGGCGAGTGCCCGGACGCCCTCCGGAAGCTCGCCGATTGTCGCCACGTGAAGGGGCCAATCCCGCGAACTCCCCCGATGCTCGAGCCATGACCCAAGGAAAAGAAGTGTGCGGACCTCGAAAATGCGGCGCCCGGACCCGCGAAATCCGGCACGACGACCACGTCGAAGGCAGGGATGCTCATCGAATCGCCTTGAGGAAGCGCCGCGTGGCCCGCTCCGCCCGCCAGGCCAGTCGCCCGGCTAGTGCCGTCGGCGCCCGGCCCAGCAGCACGAGGCCCCTTCGGCGCGGATCCCGACCGAGGCGGACGGCCAAGGCGGGCAGCTCGGCGCGGGGCACCGGAAGCACACCGCGCCCGGCGCAGGACTCGAGCCAGCAGGCCACCGCGGCCAACGCGGGCGCGTTCTCCTCAGGCGGAAGCGGCGCGTCGGGAGCACCCAGCCATAGGCGGAGGTCTGCCTCTCCTGGCGGAGCCGCCGTCTCCAGCGCCGCGTTCACCTCTGCCGCGAGCCGTTCCCGAAAGGCGCCCGACTCTCCCTCTGGTTGCGGCGGGAACATGAAGGCGAAGCAGGAGCAGGGGCGGCTTCCCCGAGAGACGCTCACGCGGGGCCCGTCCCAGGACGCGCACCCGCTCGAGGAACGCGTCGCGCAGCGAGAGGAGCCGCGGATGCTCGGAGGTTTCGATCCAGGACCAGCGGTCGCGTCCCTGCATGCGCACGAGAAGCGGTCCCAGGTAGGGCCAGAGCGAGGGACGATCGAGCAGCTCGATCAAGGCGGTCAGGAAGAGGATGGGCCCAAGCGGCGTCTCGTGAGTGATGAGGCTCCCCTCGCGGAAGCGGCGGGTGCCGAGTTCCGCGTCCAGCGCTACGACGGATGTTGCGCGCAGGCCCAGGCGGAACCAGTACAGCGAGTCCGATGCATCGGAGTGCGGGATCGAGAAGTCTTCGTTCCAGGGACCCACCTCGAGCAGGACCCAGCGTGGGACGAGGACCGTGCTGGTCTGGAACGGATAACGACGCACCCACGTGGCCAGGAGGTCCCGGGTCGGGCAGAAAGCATCACCGAGCCGAGTTCCACGCGGTGCGCTCGCGTCGGGCCCGTCACCGCCACGGGACCGGTAGCGGCTGACGCAGACCTCCGCTTCCGGCACCGCGCGGAAGGCAGCGAGCTTGCACTCCACGGAATCCGTGTCCAGGGTGTCGTCGGCGTCGAGGAAGTGAACGAAGGCCCCGCGAGCCTCTGCTACGCCCGCGTTGCGGGCGGCGGCCGCTCCTCGGTTCTCCTGACGCACGACCCGGACCCGACCACCGCGGACGGCTTCGGCCAGCGCACCGGCCGGATCGTCTTGCGAACCGTCGTCGACGACCACGACCTCGAGTGCCGGCCACGTTTGGGCCAGAGCGCTCGCCACCGCCTCGCCGACGAGGTGCGCCGCGTTGTAGACAGGGATCACCACGGTCACCAGGGGAAGGCACCCGGTGTCCTCCGGATCGAGCAGGTGGCGCAGCCAGGTGGCGTGGAACTGCGCCCGCTCGCGGGTGACATTCCCCGATCCCGCAAGCGCCGTCTCGAGGCCGGCGAGGTGAACCCGCGCCGCGTCCCCTGAGGAGGGCGCAGCCAGCAGGCCAGCCGGCTCTGGAAAGGTCGCGCGGCCCGCCAGGGCTTCCGTCACGGCCCGCGACGCCTCCGCATCCACCGCTGCGGTCTCCGGCGTCCGGGTGATGGCTTCGAGCCAGGAACGGGGATCCATTCCGCCGGGATTCTACAGAATGCGGACCTCGACTTCCTGATCCTCGCCATCGAGCAGCCGCATGTCCAGGTGCTAGAGGTTGGCGGGGTTGCCCTCCTGGATCCGGATGAGGCCGCGGACCTGGCCCTCCCGAACTCGGAGATAGTGGTCATCCTCGCGGACGATCAGGTCGCACTTGGTCTCTTTCGCCGCGTCCCATCCTTCCCAACGGAAGCAGGCTCGACCCTCCGAATCGACGAACCAGGTGCCCCCCTTCACCACGCTGCTGGTGGCTTCGCGCTTCCGAGCCGTGCCGTCCTTGGCGTAGAAGGCGAGCCAGCGGCGGCCCGTATCGATCTCGTCCTTCCTTCCCTCGCCAGACTCGGTGTTGCCCTCGAAAAGCCTTCGCACCTCCTCCCCGGAGAGGGAGTTCTCGAAAGACACCCCGGGTTGCTCGGGCGGCGCCGCCGAGTCCTCCTGCGACGCTGCCGGGGTCGGCGCGACGAAGCACAGCATCATGCCCAACACGCTCACTGCAAATGCTCTCATCATCGATTGATTCTCCTCGTCGAGAGATCGGCCGATCTCCCTCTTGGCTCTCCCGCCCCCTACGGTCGCGGGCGCGTTACGCGCCAGGGACGGGAGCGTTTGATGGCCGCGCTAGACTGCTGCGGTTTCTGGGACGCAAGCATAGCCCGGCGTATTCAAGCTTCGAGCCCCCGGGTTTAAGGGGCCCTTAATTCCCTTCCTGGAGCGCCTCTCCGCTGACGGTCACCGCGCTATGCTGTGCGCCGATGGACGAGCGACCCACGGGCTCACCCAGCTCGGGCTACCCGCTGATCGTCATCGGGATGCATCGCTCGGGCACGAGCCTCCTCACCGAGCTCCTGCACCGGGCCGGTGTCCCCATGGGGATCGACAGGAACATCCACGACGAATCCGCGTTCTTTCTCGAGCTCAACAAGTTCCTGTTTCGCGCAGCGCACGCCGACTGGGACTACCCGGAGCCGATGCTTCTCCTGCACGAGGTGCCGGAGCTCCGCCAGGCGCTGGTGGGGCACCTCCGCTCGCAGTGCGCCTCGAGGGCGACCCGGGCCTATCTGGGGTGGCGGTGCTTCCTCCGCAGCTCGCGCCTCGAGGCCCAGCCGGGCCCCTGGGGCTGGAAGGACCCCCGCAACACCTTTACTCTGCCTCTGTGGCTGGAGGTGTTCCCGAACGCGCGCGTGCTGAACGTCTACCGCAACGGTGTGGACGTCGCCGAAAGCCTCGTCGTCCGCGAACGCCGACGCGTGGCGCGCATCCACAACGCAGTCCGCTCCTGCCGCTGCCTGATCCACGAGCGGGCCTTCGAGCTTTGGACGGAGTACGTGGCCGCGAGCTTTCGGGTCACGGAGGCGCTCTCGCCCGATCGCGTCCACCAGATTCGTTACGAGAGCTTCCTCGAGGCACCCGAATCCGGTCTCCGCAATCTCGCAGCCTTCCTGGGACTCGATCTCTCCGATGCCGAGCTCGGAGCCCTCGCAGCCGAGGTGGAGCCGGAGCGCGCCCTCGCCTTCCGCGGGGATCCGCAGCTGGTTCGCCTCTACCGCGAGACGGCCCACCACCCGCTGATGCAGCGGCTCGAATACGGTGACCTTTCGTGCCTGCCGGCGAGCTGACGGTCGACGTCATCCTCCCGACTCACGCGGGCGAGCGCTGGGTGGAGGAGGCGATCGAGAGCGTTGTCCGCCAGTCTCATCCCCTCTGGCGACTGATGGTGATCGACGACTGTTCGCCCGATGCCACCGCCGAGCGGGTCGAATCGCTGCTTCAGGGCGACCCCGATCGCATCTCTCTCCTTCGCCTGGATCGCCCGCACCGCGCGGCGGGGGCCCGCATGGTGGGGATCGCCCACACCAGCGGGGATCTGATCGCCTTCCTCGACCAGGACGACCGCTGGCTGCCGGAAAAGCTGGCCCGTCAGGTGGCGTGCTTCGCCGCCGATCCCGCCCTGGCTGCCGTCCACACAGACGTCGAGATCATCGATGCGGACGGCGCGCCGCGCGTTGGCGCCGCAGACCGAGAGAACGCGGGCCGCGCCCGCATCGCCTGGGGAACGGGCTCCGGCCTCTCCGCGGTGCTGTTCCAGAAGAATTCCATTCGCCTCGCGTCGAGCGTGGTCCGCCGCACCGCCTTCGAGGCGATCGGCGGATTCGATACCTCGCTCTTCGGCGGCGAGGACTGGGAGTTCTGGGTGAGGCTCGCCGACCGCTTCCGGATCGCGCACCTGCCGGAAGTGCTGGTCCAACGGCGGGTCCACGCGGAAAACGTCAGCAGGGTCCACGCCCTGGAGCGGAGCGCCGGCAAGCTGCAGGCCTTGGAGAAGATGAAGCGCGGCTACCGCCAGATCGCTCCTCTCGCCGCTGCCAAGCGCGGCCAGCTTCTCCGGGAGGCGGCTCTCGCCGCGGCGAGCCAGCGCCGCCCGGTCCAGGCGTCTCGCTACGCAGTCTCGCTGGTGGCCCACCGCTTCCGCAGCCTCTTCGTCTCGTCCCCCCGGGGAGAAACCGGCGAAGATCGGAGCGTCTCTACCGAGATAGAGCGAGGAAAGGGAGGATGACGGCCGCGGAGAAGAGCCCGCTCGGCCTATGCGAGCGGTTTTTCGAAAGCCTGAAGCGGGAGAACCTCCGCTACTGCCACTGGAAGAGCAACGAGCACCTCCCCGAGGCTTTGGCGGGCGAGACGGATCTCGATCTGCTGTTCGCGTCCGACGAGCGCACTCGCCTGCCTCGGGTCCTCGCTGCCCTCGATTTCAAGCGAATCTGCTCTCCCGCGGAGAAGCGCTACCCGGGAATGGAGGACTACCTTGGCTTCGACGAGGAGTCCGGTGCCCTGGTTCACCTCCACGTCCACTACGCCCTGATCCTCGGGCGACAGCACCAGAAGAACCACCACCTTCCCATCGAATCCGCGGTCCTCGACGGCGTACGGACGCTGGGCATGGTTCGGGTGCCGAGCGCCGAGATGGAGATACTGCTGCTGGTGATCCGCGCCAACATGAAGCTCTCCCTCTTCCGCCTGCTTCGGCGCTGGCGCCGCCCCGGAATCTCCCTCCTCCCCAAGGCCATCGTCCGCGAGTTCCATTTCCTGGCCCGCGACTGGGACGAGGAGCGATTCTCCTCGCTGGTCAGGGATTCTGGCCTCCCGCTGCCGGAGCCGCAGCTGCGCGCCTTCGTCTCCGGCGTCCTCGATCGAAGCCTCACCACACGGGATCTCTACCGGAACCGGGCGGCGGTGTTTCGGTCACTGCGGGGCTTCCGGCGTTCCCACCCGGCACTGGCCGCAGTGCGCGGATTGCGCGGCCAGTTCTTCCGCTCCCGGCTCGCCAGGGGGCTGGCGCCCAGAAAGAAGACGCTGCCCGGACAGGGCCCCTTGGTCGCACTGGTGGGCGCTGACGGTGCGGGGAAGACCACGCTCTCCGGGGATCTTCGCGCCTGGCTCTCCTGGAAGCTGCTCGCCCCTCCTGTCTACTTCGGCATACCGAAGCAGGCGCGGACCTATCGCGCCTTGCGCTGGGCCACGGCGCGCCTCCGCTCTCCGAGGCTCTCGGCGGAGGGAAGGCCCTTTCGCTCTCTCGCCGCTCGGCTCGGGCAGCGTCTTCGCACCGCGCAGTGGCTCTTCGTGGCCCGGCGTCGCCTCTCCGAGTACCACCGCGTGCAGCGCCTTGCGGAGCGCGGCGCGGTGGTCGTCGCCGATCGTTACCCGTTGGCCGTCTTCCACTCCATGGAAGAGCCGATGGACGGCCCCCGGATCCGCCGCGAGTTCGGTGATGCCGCGGCGCGAGCAGCCGCCCGAGAAGAGGCGCTCTACGCCCGGGTCGGCGCACCCTCGCGGGTGTGGGTGCTGCGCACGGGTCTGAAGACCCTCCGCGCGCGCAAGCCCGGCCTCGATCCCGTGGTCCACGAGCGCAAGGTCTCCGCCGTGAACGCCATCGAATCGACCGATCTCTTCGCTGTCGTCGACGGAGAGCGCGGCTACGAGGAAGTCCTGCTCGATCTCAAACGCCGCCTCTGGCCCCTCCTCTAGCCGGTATCGGCGGGGACGTTGTTGAATGTTCAACTTTTCGGCAAAGCCGAAAAGTTGAACATTCAACAACGTCCCCGCTTTGGGAGCAGGGTGTCGACGAGCGCCGCGCACTGGGGAGATTCGAGGAGGGCCTCCGCGCTCGGATGCTCGTTGTCGATCTCGAGAACCGGGAGCCCCCTCCGCCTTGCCTCCTGGGCGATCTCGGTGCTGACCGTCGCGCACGCCTCGAGGAATCCGCGAAGCTCGGCATCGCCCTCTCCCTCGAGTCGCTTCGGAACCCCCCGCGACCAGGCGCGCTCGGCGCAGCGCTCCAGATTGGCGCGCACGAGCACGACCACGTCGGGAAACGCCCACGAGCCGAGGAAGCTGCGCAGCCGCGCCAGGTCCAGCTGCGGCCGCGGGCTCACGAAGAGAGTGATGCTGCGGTGGGTGATGCCCTCGTCGCACACCACCAGATCCAGCTGCGAGGACCGGGCCCGCGCCATCACGAATTGGCGAATCCCCCGCTCCACCCAGCGCTCGATGCGGGCGTGCTCCCCGGGTGTCTCGGCGCGGATTCGCTCCAGCTCAGCCCGAAAGCGCCTCCATCCTAGAGGATGGCGCCCGGCGAAGCGCGGAAGCAGCAGCGGGTGCTCGATCTGCTGATGGAAGCGCATGCGCCTGTGGTCGAACGCAGCAAAGGGGAGCAGGTTGCGCACCAGCCACGCCATGGGACCCGTTTTCAGGTAGACCGGGAGAATCGCGCGACCCTCGACGACGTCGATTCCCAGCTCCCTGGCCCGCGCGAGAGTGTGGGAGGCGAGGGTGCTCTTCCCGCTCCCGGGAACGCCGGTGAACTCGACGATCGCGCCGCGCTGCAATTCCTCGAGCGGCTGTCGTAGCGTCCCGCCGGAACTCATCGCTGGCTCGAACCTCCCTTCTCGGTCCTACCGAGAGGTGCGATCTCGAAGCGCGATCGCCCTGTTGAGCAGCTTCGCGAGTACGAGCTTGGTCGGCTGCTTGATCCGGTCGGGAATGTGGTTCTTGAGCGCGTAGACCTTCTCCAGCGCGCTCTGGCCGCTCGGCGCCTCCGAGAACTCCTCGTCGGCGCGGCGGGTCGAGAGTGCCCGCGCCGCCATCTCCGCCAACGAGAACTCCGCCTCGCCGATGCGCAGCGTCTTCTCCATCAGCGCCACGTAGTCTTCCGGGATCGACACCCGCCGCACCCGCTCGGGATCGCTCGCGCACTCGGAGGCCAGTCTTCGGTAGATCGACAGGTGCTCCGCAACCTGGCTGTCGAAGTTGAACTGCGACTCGACGAAGTGCCGGGCGGCGCGTCCCATCGAGAGCCGCCGCTCGCGGCTCCTGGCGAGGGCGAGGAGAGCCGCGGTCATGGCGGAATCGTCCCGCTCCGGAACCAGAATACCCGTCTCGCCGTCCCGCACCGCTTCGACGATCCCGCCGTGCCGGGTGGCCACCACCGGGAGACCGGTGGCCTGAGCCTCCACCACGACGTTCGGGATGCCTTCCGTGTCCCCGCTCTCCGGCGTGATCGACGATTGCAGGAGCAGGTCCGCGTTCGCCATCTGCTCGCGAACGCCGGCGTGGTTGGTCGTGCCCAGGAACTCGATCTGGCGCTTCAGACCCAGCTCCCGCCGCAGGCGTCGGAGCGCCTTGTAGGTCTCGCC
This sequence comes from uncultured delta proteobacterium, assembly GCA_963722885.1. Classification (GTDB taxonomy): domain Bacteria; phylum Myxococcota_A; class UBA9160; order UBA9160; family UBA6930; genus CAVXZE01. The sequence continues at coordinate 26,403 of CAVROS010000023.1, read as the reverse complement.
TTCGCCCACGATCACCAGGCGCAGGTCGTGGCCCTCCCGAACCAGGGGCGCCAGCGATGCGAAGGCGTGGCGGTGGCCCTTCTTCTCGACCATGCGACCGACCATCAGGATCGTCACCGGCTCATCCGAGGGTCGCCCGGAGCGATCCACGAAGGCGAACTGCCGCAGATCGGCGCCGCGGTAGATGACCCGAATGCGCCCTGGATCCACGCCGGCGTCCACCAGCCTCCGCTCGAGGTCCCTCGACACGCAGATCACCTGATCCGTCGCGTCGAGCAGGATCCGGTAGAGGCGGTCGTAGTGCGGGAGGTTCATCTGCAGACCCGCGTCGCGTCCCCCGAAGCTGACCACCAGGGGAATGCCGAGGCAATGTTTCAGCAGCAACATCGCGGTTCCGGACCAGCCGAAGTGGGCGTGAATCAGATCGGGCCGGTACCGATCCCGGAGGTAGTCCGCCGCCTGCGGCGCCAGGCGCGGCTCGGTGAGGTGGCGGGCTCGCAGCCGCACCAGATCTTCCGCCGGGAAGCGGTCGAGGTTCTCGGTCCGGTAGCAGAGGACGACGTTGCGGACCTCGTCTCCGACACCTGCGAGCAGCTTGTGGATGAAGGGCTGGCTCCAGGACAGGTAGGCGCTGAACTTGCACTGGAGGACGGTGAGCCTCTCTCCTCGCGTCTCGGCGCTCACCGCTGTCCCTCCGACCGCGAATCGAGGCCACGCCCAACGGAGCCGCAGAGTCTCTCCATCTGGGCCCGCCAGTCGTGATGGCGTGCGCGAGCGAGGCGATGCGCCCTCTGCTCCGGGGGATCTCCGAGGGCTTCGCCGACCGCGTCGGCATAGCCCTGGGGATCTCGCGCGGTTCGGACCAGCCCCTCCTCGGCCAGTGAACGAAAGTTGGGCAGGTCCGTCGCCACCACGGCCAGGCCGGCGGCCAGGTACTCCCAGAGCTTGAGCGGAAGGCTCGCGCGGGTGTGGCTGTTGTCGAGAAAAGGAATCAGCGCCACCTGGCAATGCCGCAGATAGGCGGGGAGGTCGCGCTGCGGCCGGGGGCCGAGCGCCGTGACATTGGGCATCGCCAGCAGCTCTGCGCCGGATTCTGAAGCCGCGCCCACGTCTCCCAGGCCCGCCACCCCGATCAGGACGAGCTGGAGCTCCGGGTGGGAGCGGACCACCGCCAGCAGCAGGTCGAAGTCGATCCGGTAGCTGGCGAGGTTTCCCACGAAGACGGCGCGCTGCGGGGAAAGGCCCCGCAGCTCGTCGGGCTCGGGAAGCTCCTCCGTCACCGCGCGCCCGAAGAGGTCGACGTCCGCCACGTTGGCGGCCAGCTCGACATCCGGTCGCTCCACGGCCAGCCGTTCGGCGAGAATCGGGCTGGTTGCGAAGACGAGGTCGGCGCGCCGCAGCATACGGCCCTCCACCTCGTCCACCCAGGCTGCATCGACCCCTGGATTTCCGGAATACCGATCCACGCAGTGGTAGACGACCAGGCGCGGGTCGAGGGCTTCCGCCGTCCGCACGTAAGTGGGCAGAAAGGCCCAGAGAACCGGGCGCTCCAGGCCGAGGCGCCGCGCCGCGCCGGCGGCGGAACGTCCGATCACCCGCATCGAGAGCTCGCGCAGGCTGCGGGTCCCGACGCCCGGGAGGGCGACCGGTGAGAGCACCTGGAGATTGGGCGCCACCTGGCGCACGCCGCCGAGAAAGCCCCGGATTCGCCGGAAGATGCGGGAGAGGTCGTGGGAGGACCGCAGTGGGGAGGGGGAGCGCAATCCCGTCGATTCGACGTACAGCACCCGGTGACCCCGGTCGGCGAGTCGAAGCGCCACCTGATGGCTGTTCACCGGCGCAGGGGTTTCCCAGCTCGCACTTGCCCCCACCACGACCGGCACCTCGGGACCGAACGTCACGCCTCGCTCGGAGTGAGCTCGCGCGGCGCGTCCCTGCGCGGGAAAATGTCGGTCCAGGTGGAGTTCATGCAGTTTGTGGGGTCCGTCATCCCCCGGCGGTACGGTGCCCGGTTCTCTGCGGGGCTGCAAGGTCGTAGCGGCCGGCCTGCGCCGAAGCGTGAGAAGGGCGACCCCCCCGCTTCATCTCCGTTTCATCCAGCATCGCCGCAAACGCCGGATCCCGGGGGACGATCAGCTAGCCTGGGTCTCCGTGAGGGTCGCTCTGGTCCACGATTGGCTGACGGGTCTGCGCGGCGGGGAACGGGTCCTCCACGAGCACGCCGCGCTGTTTCCCGATGCCGACCTCTACACCCTCTTCCACGTACCGGGGTCCACCACCGCGCGGATCGAGAGCCTGCAGATCCACGCGAGCGCGCTCTCCGGTCTGCCCGGGATGCGCAAGCACTACCGAAAACTGCTTCCGCTCTACCCATGGGCGATCCAGCGCTTTCGCCTCGAGGGCTACGACCTCGTGCTCTCGTCGAGCCACGCCGTCGCCAAGGGCATCCGAGCCCCGCAGGACGCGACGCACCTCTGCTGCTGCTTCACGCCGATGCGGTACATCTGGGATCAGGCCGACGCCTATCTCGGTCGGGGTCTCCGGCGCGCCCTCGGCACCCCGCTGGTTCGTCGTCTCCGCGCCTGGGACGTGCGCAGCAGCAGCACCGACCGGGTGGGGCGCTTCGTGGCCATCTCCGAGACCGTCGCGCGGCGCATCCATGACCACTACGGGCGCTCCGCCCAGGTGATCTATCCGCCCGTGGACGTCGACCGCTTTCGGGTTCGCCCGGAAGCGGTCGAAGACTGGTACCTGTTGGTGGGGGGCTTCGTGCCCTACAAGCGCGAGGAGCTGGCACTCGAGGCCTTCCGCCACCTCGACGCCCGCCTCCTGGTCGCCGGCGACGGGCCGTCGCGCGGCGCTCTCCAGGCGCGCGCCCCGGCGAACGTGCGCTTCCTGGGGCGGGTCTCCGACGCGGAGCTCGAGAATCTCTACGCGCGCTGCCGCGCGCTCATCTACCCGCAAGAGGAGGATTTCGGAATCGTCCCCGTCGAGGCGCAGGCCGCCGGGCGGCCCGTGATCGCCTTCGGACGCGGGGGCGCCACCGAGACCGTCCTGTCACTCGACCAGTCCCGAGACCGCGCCCCTACGGGTCTCTGGTTCTCGCCCCAGACCCCCGCGGCCCTCGCCGAGGCAGTGCGCCGCTTCGAGGATGCGGCTTCCGAGTTCGAGCCCACGGCGATCCGCGCACACGCCGAGCGCTTCGCCGTGCCGCGCTACCACCGCGAGCTGCGGGCAGCGATCGCCGAGGCCATGAGCCGGGGGCCGGTCGTCTAGCGTAGGCCAGGCCAGCTCTGTCAGTAGGCGTTGCGGCTGAACCAGCCCCGCCACAGGGTCAACAGCAGGATCCGGATGTCGAGCCCCAGCGTCCAGTTCTGGATGTAGTAGATGTCGTGCTCGACGCGCTCATTGAGTGAGGTGTTGCCGCGCCAGCCGTGCACTTGGGCCCAGCCCGTGCACCCGGCCTTCACCTTGTGCCGGAGCATGTAGCCCGGGATCTCGCGTCGGAACTCTTCGATGAAGACCGGCCGTTCCGGCCTCGGTCCCACCAGGCTCATGTCTCCGCGCAGGACATTCCAGAGCTGCGGGAGCTCGTCCAGACTCGTCTTGCGGAGCAGCGAACCGAGGCGAGTGGCACGCGCGTCATCCGCCGTGTTCCAGACCGGACCCGTCTCCGATTCGGCGTCCGTCGGCATGCTGCGGAACTTGAGCATCCGGAACACGCGTCCGTCGAGCCCCATTCGCTCCTGGGCGAAGAGGATCGGTCGCCCCGAGGTGATCCAGAGCGCCACGGAGATCAGGCCCATCATCGGCGCGGCCACCAGCAGGGCCGCCGAGGTCGCCGCCACGTCGAAGCTGCGCTTCTGGAGGCCTGCCCAGCCCACCATCGGGCTCTCGCGAAGGTTGATCACCGGGAGTCCGTCGAGGTCCTCCACGGAGCTGCGCAAGGTCATCACGTGGAGCAGGTCCGGAAGCAAGCGCACCGTGACGGTCTCGTCGTCCAGATCTGCGAGGATCTTCTCCAGGTATCCCGAGTCCTCCCTCGGCAAGGCGATGATCACCTGGTCCACCCGCTGGCGCTGCAGCTGCTGCTTTACCGACGTGTAGTCGCCGACGACGCGGACGCCCTGGATCGTCTGACCGGTGGCGGCTGGACTGTTCGAGAGCACTCCGAGCACCCGCAGGCCGGCCTCCGGATGCCCGTGGATCGAGTCGATGGTCTGAGCGGCCAGCTCACCGGTCCCCACCACCATCAGGTAGCGCAGGTTGTACCCCTTGCGGCGCAGGCGCCCGAGGAAGCCGCGCCCGGCGATGCGAAAGGCGCTGATGGAGCCCACCGCGAGCACGGCGAAGACCGCGACGACGGCGCGGGAGAGCCAGGTGCGGAGGGCCGCATCCGCCGCGAGCAGAATCACGACGGTGACTCCCACCGCGCTGATCACGCCCCCGACCTCGCGGATCAGGGAACCCGTACGCTGCGGTAGGTAGAGCCCACGCGAGCGGAACGTGAAGAAGGCGAGCGGCAGAATCCCGATCAGGGCGTAGGCGTACGGCTCGAACTCGGGGATTCCGCGGGGCGCGCTCCAGCCGGTGAAGAAGCGAATCCAGTAGGCGAGGGCCCAGGAAGCGGCCACCAGCGACAGATCCGAGATCATCAGCGTGGTGCGGAAGATCTCGCTGTAGCGGTAGAGCATGGGTCCCCTTCATCACCGATTCGCACAGGTCCGCGGAGTGGCCGACACTCCCGGCCTCTCGGCATCTCCGGGCCTCTGGCGGGGAGCGTGGGGGAGGCTCGAAGCGCCAACCTAGTCCGACGCTTCACGTCTGTAAAGGCGCCCCCCACCTGGGATTTAACCGGAACTACATGTCCTCTTCTTCGTCGTCGCGCTCGTCTTCCGAACCCACCTGGGCTTCCCGGCTGGCGACCCGCTCCTGGCGGTACGGAAGGATCGATTCCCACCAGCGTGCGTCCCCGACCCCAACGACCTCCTCGTTCTCGGAGACCACGAAGCCCTGGGCCCACTCGCACTCGATGCTGCCGTCGGGAGACACGAGGAGGACGATCCGATCGTCCAAGAACCCCAGGAGCCGTGTCGCGAAACTCTTCTCCACGCTCGCGATCAGTCCCCAGTCGAGGAAGAGGACGTCCGAAGAGGACTCGGCGAGCGAGAGGATCCGCAGGGCGACGCGGAGCTTCCGACTCATCCTGGCCCAGGTTTCGTCGGAGAGAAAGGTTGCGCTCTCCTCTGGGAGACCGCCGAGCTCTTGCGCGAGCCCGAGCTCGGCGATCCGAACCTCGAGACGGGCCCGTTCGTCGGGGCCCGGAGCTTCGCTCCCCAGCACCATTGCCGACAGGCTGAGCCTCGGGGCGGTATCCGTTCCGGAGCAGAAGCTCGCAGCCCGCAGGACCCGTCTCTGCTTCGGACAGGCGGCGAGCAGGGGCGCCAGGACCGCGGCGAACTCCGTGCGGATCGGGAGCGGGTCGGCCAGATAGACGACTTGGTCTCCCCGCGTTACCTCCAACCGCCCCGCGTCCCCCTCGAGGCGCCCCCGGCTGTGGATGACGAGCGGTTCGTCGAGCCTCGTCGCCCCTGGGTCGTCGGCCCTTTCCATCAGCGCGTCCTGGACCGCGTAGTAGCTGACCAGCGGCGGCTGGAACCGATTGAACCTTACCAGGTTGGAAGTCATGCCCTGGACCTGGTTGGCGAGCTGCCAGAGCGCCAGCACGTACACCAGGAGCTCTCCCCAGGAGTAGGTCCCGCGAACCGAGAAGGATCCCAGTACCCCGAGCATCAGGCAGAGCAGAAAGCCGCGGAAGAGTGACGTGATCAGAACCGAGCGCCGTTGCGACAGGCGGATCTGGTCGTAGACATCCAGGTACTCCCGCACCGCCGGGAATTCGCGGTATTGCCGCCTCCGGGTCGCCCCGTAGAGATCCGGGTGGACGTTGGTCGGATCGCTCGCCTGGAGCTGTCTCCAGGCGTACCGGCTGGCGTCCTGCCGCACCGACCCGTAGAACGATTTGGCCGCCTTCTGGGTCTGCGTACTCAATCGGTAGAGAAATGGAAGCACCACAAGGAAGACCGGAAGCGTGAAGAGGCTGATCTCGGCGCTGATCGTGAACAGGACCACGAGGAAGCCGAGCACGTAGCAGGCCCCCTGCAGAGTGCTGATCATCTGCTCTATCACGACTCCCAGGATCCGGGGGCACCTGGTGACTGAATTGCGGAGCTCTGCGTTCGCGTCCGCGAGCCCTGGTCGGAGGTAGGGAGATCGCGAGAAAGCCTCGAAGATCTTCTCCGCAGCTGTGAGGTGAAAGGCCCGTCCAATGGCGCGTGAGGTGATCGCCACGTAGTAGATGGCCAGCGCGTTGGCGAGCTGGAGGCTCAGAACGACACCGGCGAGCAGCATCAGCGTTCGCATGTCGTTCTGGATGGGGAAGCCGAAGAAGGGGGCCACCGTAGGCGTCTCCGACTCGATCCCCTTCACGAAGAAGTTGAGGGCCGCGATCGTTCCCGCCTGGGCCGACGCGCCCATGAAGCTCATGGCGGTGACGAATACGACGCGGAGCCGGCCTTCGGACGTGCCGTCGCGGACCACCCTTCCGAAGAGACGCGCCACGCGTTCCACCCGGGCCAGGAACTCGCGCAGCGACAGGTGCTCTTGGGTCGTGGTCATCGGACTCCTGTGGCTCCGAGCGAGCCCGAGTATAGCTACTCGGGAGGAAGCCAGAGCCGGTCGCCATCGACTCGCGGCAACCCCGCCCCTCGCTACCCTATCGGCGTTCGCAGCAGAAGCGCACCCGAGGGATCGGCCCAGGAGCCAATCGGAGGGGAAGACTGCAGCCATGCCGGCCAATCTCTCTCCCGAGTACAAGAAGGCCGAGGCCGAGTTCAAGCGAGCTCGCGAGCCACGCGAGCGGCTGCGCTGGCTTCGGGAGATGCTTCGGACCGTCCCCAAGCACAAGGGGACCGAGCACCTCCAGGCCGACATCAAGACGCGTATCAAGCAGCTGACCGAGGAGATCGCGGGTCCCAGGAAGGGCGGCGCCCGCACCGGTCCGAGCCACTCGATCCGTCCGGAGGGGGCCGCACAGGTGGCCCTGATCGGTCCCCCCAACGCCGGCAAGTCGAGGTTGCACGCCCGTCTCACCGGATCTCACGCCGAGGTGGCGCCCTATCCGTACACCACCAAGGCGCCTCTTCCCGGCATGCTTCCCTACCGGGACGTCCACTTTCAGCTCGTCGACCTTCCTCCCATATCGGCGGATTTCATGGAGTCCTGGTACGTGAATGCGCTTCGGCCCGCCGATGCGGCCATGTTGGTGGTGGACCTGAGCGATCCCGAATGCGTGGATCACGTGATGGCCATCCGCGACCGGCTCGATCAGAGAAAGGTGACATTGGACGAGCAATGGCCCGGAGCCGCCGTCGCCGACGAGGCCTCGGGCGCCGCTCGCGGGGAAGAGGCCGAGCGGCCGGAGGAGGGCGCCGACGATGTGCCCGACCCCTTCCGGATCCACCTGCCCACCCTGCTCGTCGCCAACAAGAGTGATCTCGATCCCGATCCCGACGAGGTGCGCGTGCTGGAGGAGCTGGTGGGCGTTCGCTTCCCCGCCGTCGCGGTCTCCGCCGAGGCCGGCGTGGGGTTGGATCAGATCGGTCCACAGCTCTTCGACGGACTCGGCGTCGTGCGGGTCTACACCAAGGTTCCGGGGCGGGCCGCGGACACCCAGCGCCCCTACACCGTGCGCCGCGGAGACACGATCCTGGACGTCGCGCACCTCGTGCACAAGGAGATCGCAGAGTCCCTCAAGTTCGCGCGGGTGTGGGGAAGCGGTCAGTTCGATGGACAGCAGGTGGGAGCAGACCACCCCGTGCTGGACGGGGACGTCGTCGAGCTCCACGGGTGAGTCGGGGCTGCCCTTCTAGATCACCTTTCGCTCGCGCAGCTCGGTGATCCGGTCCCAGTCGTAGCCGAGGACTTCGAGCAGGGTCTCCTCCGTGTGTTGCCCGAGCTCCGGTGCGGCCAGGCGCACGCTCCCGGGCGTCTCGCCGAGCTTCACGGGAATGCCGAGCACCCGGGTCTTGCCGTGCTGCGGATGCTCGAAGTCCACCACGTAGTCGTTCGCCTGGATCTGTGGATCTTCGGGAAGATCGTCGACGCTGTTCACGATGGTGAAGATGAAGTCGCCCTCCGACTCGCTCAAGTGGGCGATCCACTCGTCGCGGGTCCTGGTCGCGAAGGTCTGGTCCAGGATCGCGATGGCGGCCTCCCGGTTCTGGAGGCGCTGGGCGCCGTCCTTGAAGCGCTCGTCGGTCGCCAGCTCCGGACGGCCGATGGCGCGGCAGAAGTCGGGCCAGTAGCGTTGGGACTGCAGCATCGCCAGCGCGATCCATCTGCCGTCCTTGCACTCGTAGTGGTTCCAGAGTGGGTTTCCCGCCTGCGAGCGAAAGCCGCGCGGCAAGGCGAAGCCGACCATTGCCTTGCAGGAGACGGAGAGTCCCTGGAGCCAGGTCATGCTGCCGAGGTGCGAGGCGTCGACCTCCTGGCCCACCCCGTGCCGCTCCCGTGCGACCAGCGCTGCGAGCACCCCGTAGGCGAGCATCCCCCCACCCATCTGGTCCGCGATGCCCCCCACCACCCGAGCGGCGGCATCTCCGGCTCGCCCGCGGCGAACATGATGCCCGAGCGCGCCAGCCCCAGGTGGTCGAAGGAAGGCTCGGCGCTGTCCGGCCCCTCCGGTCCGTAGCCCGAGGCGCTGGCATAGATGAGGAGGGGATTGTGCTCGCGCAGCGTCGGGTAGCCGAGACCCAGCCGCTGCGCCACACCCTTGCGGAAGTTCTGGACGAACACGTCCGATCGGGCCACCAGGTCGTAGATGACCTGTCTGCCCTCGTCGGTCTTGAGGTCGAGAGTGATGCCCTTCTTGTTGCGGTTGTTCGCCTCGAAGTAGACGTTGGGGAGTTCCTCGAGGGACTTGCCAAAAACCTGAACCAAGGCACGCCCCGGATCGCCGCTCCCGCGCTGCTCGACCTTGATGACCTCGGCCCCGAGATCGCCGAGCATCGCCGAGGCGATCGGGCCTTGCTGCCAGATGGTCCAGTCGATCACCCGGATTCCGTCGAGGGGCATCGGCATCGCCAGGTCCTCCTGTGGAGCCTACCATACCGAAGACGATGCAGCGCCGACCCGACGACCAGCTCACCGTCTATCAGGCGAAGTTCCAGACATACCTGCTGTGGTCCCAGCCGTTTCTGTATCGGTTGCTCGAATCCCTCCAGTCGAAGACGAAGCAGATCGTTCTCACCCAGAGGGTGGAGAACGCCGATCTGTTCCCGATGCCCGTCATCAAGAGACTCAATTCCAGGATCTTCTACAGCCCCTACCACGCCCATGTCGGGGCCTGCGAGCTGCAGCAGCGGTATCAGGGCGACCTGATTCACGCTCATTTCGGATTCACCGCCTACAAGCTGATTCTGCTCAAGCTCTTCATGCGGATACCGATGGTCGCGACCTTCGGCGGGACGGATCTGGCGGTGCACGCGGCCCGTCCGAAGACGGGTGCACTCTACCGGGTCCTGTTCGATGTCGTCGAGCAACTGGTGGCGGTGAGTGAAGACCTGCGACAGTCCGCGATCCGGCTCGGTTGCCCACCCGAGAAGATCGTGACCGTCCACCGGGGTGTCGATACCGGAGCATTTCGATTCGAGGACCGCGAGTCGCGTGGCGAGAAGGCTCTGGAGATCCTGATGGTGTCGCGGCTCAGCAAGAAGAAGGGCCATCTCGAGGCGGTGGCCGCTCTGGCCAGGCTGCCGGAAGATGTCCCCGATTGGCGTCTCTCCATCGTCGGTTCGGGTCCGGAAGAAGCTGCCATCCGGACGCATCTGAGCGAGAAGGGGCTGGCGGAGAAGGTCCGCTTCAAGGGCAATCTGCCGATCGAAGAGGTCCGTCAGCTGATGGCCGACTCGGACATCCTCCTCCACCCTTCGCTGACTCCCGAGGACGGTGACCGGGAGGGGATACCGAATGCGGTGATGGAAGGGCAGGCCACCGGGCTGCCTGTCGTCAGCACCAGGCATGGAGGCATTCCGGAGCTGGTCGTCGACGGTGAGACCGGTCTCCTGGTGGAGAATACGAGACCGCTGCCCTCAGCGACGCTCTTCGGCAATTACTGGCCTCGAAGGAGAGGCGGCTGCAGCTGGGTGCCGCCGGTCGCGAGCGGATCGTACGTGAGTTCTCTCTCGAGCAGCAGGCGCAGCGATACCTCGAGATGTATCGCGAGCTCTGCAGGCGATTCCCCAGGGACGGGAGCGCTCTCGAGAGCGTCCGGACTGCCGCTCCGATACCGGCGATGCTGCGGGAGTCGGAGAGCGAGATCATCTCGGACGGAACCTACTCGCTCTCGGAAGTGCTGGAGCATCGCTTCGTCGAGCGCAGCCTGGAGTCGGAGCGGCCCGATCCGTGGTGGTATCAGGGTTACTGGAGGATCAAGGGCCATCTTCCCCTCGGGCTGCGCTCGAAGGTGAAGGCCATGCTGCAGCGGAGCATCGATGCGTTTCCGGCCAGGGTGCGGCAGCGAGACGATGCCCTCTGGGAGGCGATCCAGAGCTCGAAGGTGCCCGATCCCTTCCAGCCGCCGAGAAGACGGCGGGATCTGATCCGGTCCGGGCCCGATCGGTGAGGGAGCGAGTCCGGGTCAGCGTCTGAAGCTGGAGATGGTCTCGCTGTAGATCTCTTCCAGACGCTTCGCCTGCTTTCTCATGTCGAACTTCTCTTCGATCCGCCTTCGACCCGCTTCGCCCATCTTCCTGCGGAGCTCCGCATTTCCGAGCAGCGAGAGAAGCCGATCTGCCAGAGCGCCGGCGTCGCGCTCCGCTACCAGAAAGCCCGTCTTCCCATCTGCGACGATCTCCGGGATTCCACTGTGATGGGTGCCGACGAGTGGCTTGGCTGTGGCTGCGGCCTCGAGAACCACGGTCGGCAGGCCTTCGGAATCGCCGTCGGAGGCCGTCACACTCGGCTGACAGACGATCGAGGCGTTCTGCATCAGGCTGGCGACCTCTCCGTGAGGCAGCGATCCGTGGAAGGTCACCCTGGCAGAAAGCCCGGACTCGGAAGCCGATCGCTCCAGTGACGGCCGCAGCGGACCGTCTCCCGCGATCTCCAATCGCACCTCCGGCAGCTTCGCGGCGACCAGGGCGAAGGCCTCGAGCAGATACTCCATGCCCTTCTTTTCGACCAATCGTCCGACGGACAAGATCGTCAGATCCTCGGAGTCGCGCTCTGCCGGTGCGAAGGCGGTCAGATCGACTCCGTTGTAGTGGACGATGGTTCGATCGGGAGGATATCCGCTCTGCAGGAGTCGACCGCGGAGGAACTCGGACACTGCGATGAACAAGGTACCTCGTCGCCGGAGGCGGTCTGCAAACAGGCCGTAGCGAATCCACGCCGGCTTCCCCGACAAGAGGAGGTTTCTGCGGCTCAGGGTGGCGTCGAATCCCCAGAAAGTGGTGATCAGCGGCAACTCGTGCCGGAGCGCAAAGGGGAGTGCGTAGAGACCTTCGACTCCGAAGTGCGCGTGGATCAGATCGACCTTTTCCTCGGCAATCGCCGTGTCCAGGGTCGCTGAGCGTCCGGTGCTGATATAGAGGATTGCTCGGATCAACCCGCCCGGCGTCGAATCGGGATTGATGACGTGTCCAGCCGGAAGCTCGAATCGATCGCTGTTCTGAAATCGAATCCCCAGGACCACGACATCGACACCGCGGAGGTGCCTGACCTGCTCCGCAATGAACGTTTCCGACAGTGGCAGGAGAGTGTGTCGAAAAATCGCAGTCTTGTATCTTCGGGTCATCTCAGTGATGGCGGTCTCGATGATCGCTCTTGACCGCCGGATGGTACCCGCTTCACTCCGATCCGTCAGAACCGAGTGCACGCCTTCCCGCTCGGCACTGGTCACCGGCCGCATGCCGGTCCGCTACCCCACCGCGTGGGGCAGATCCTCGACGCCATCGAGGAGGCCGGGATTGCCGACGAGACGCTGGTCGTCTACGCGAGTGACAACGGACCGGACTCGGCCTACTACCCCCAGGTTTCGTTCTCGGGCCCCTACCCGGTTATCTCGGCAGCGCCTTCGGAGGCCCGATCCGGACTCCGATGATGGCCCGCTGGCCCGGGAGGATCCCCTCCGGAACGGTCAGCAACGACATCGCCATCAGCAATCTCTGGATCCTGGAGCCGATGACGAAGCAGGTCTACCCGCTCCTCTTCAGCGTCGACAAGGAAGGCCTGATCCTGCTGGGCGGCGACGAGCCGGGGAGCGCCTCCGTCGAGATCCCCTTTGGCCAGGACTGACGAGGACGTTCTCCGCGTCCGCGCTCATGGACCTGACGAGAGGTCGGGCTACTGCTCCTTCAGCAGCTGATCTCGTAGGTCGCGATCGAGTGGAGCCTCGCCCAGCCAGATGCGGAAGTAGGCTCGGGCGAACTCCTCCCCCGGCACCAGAGCCAGCCGAGTTCCGTTCTTGGCGAGCTCCGTGCCTTCTCCCGGAAGGTAGGTGAGCGCGTAGCGATCTCCGGGCTCTACGTCTACGTACGCCTGGTGGAGAGCTTCGATCTGTGGACGCAGCCGTTCGAGACTCTTTTCGTTGACGTTGCGAGCCAGCGCCGACTCGGCCACGGGACCGAATTTCTCTCCGCCGATGTTCCAGAAGTACTCGAGCTCGAGCCGCTTCGGGACGGCCTCGAGCGCGCTCGCCGCGGTCGCCCCCGGTTCCAGGTAGAGCGCCGCGACGTAACCCTTGAAGAAGACGCGGTAGCGGAGCAGACCGACCGATTTCAGCACGAGCACCCGGTCGCCCGCCGTGACTCGCTCGTCGAACTCGACACCCTCGATCTCCGCCGCCCCGGATGCGGCAGCGGCGAAGAGAATGGCCATGGCCAGGTGCGTCGCCCGTCCGATCCTGCCGATATGGTCTCTCATTTCTCGATTCCCACGCGCCTAGGGTTCGGTATCCGATCTGCTCGAGACAGCGCAAGCCTCTTCGCACATCTTCCAGAGCTGCGAGCGATCCTCGCCGGACTCTCTCGTAAAGGGCAGGAGGTGGGTCCGGCGGATCGCGCGATCGAAGAAGAAGCAGCGGGTCCACTGGTTCGCCCGCGGGGAGGCCGCGAGCCACACCACGCTGTCGGCTCCCTCCGCCGGAGTGCGCAGAAGGGGCCGCGTGACGCGGTAGAAGTTGGGAAGGGATGTCTTTACCGACGGCGTATCGGCCCAGCCCGGGTGCATCGAGTTCACCACCACCGAAGTTCCGCGGAGCTCTTCCGCCCAGAGCTCGGCGAGGACGACCTGGGCGCGCTTGGTCTCGGCGTAGGCGACGACGCCGTCGTACTCGCGTTCCTGCCAGTTCGGATCGCGGACGTTGAGCCTGCGCGTGTACATGCCACCGGAGGACACCCAGATCACCCTCGCGTCGGAGGACTTCTCGAGAGCGGCGCGCAGGAGGCGAGTCAAGAGAAGGGGACCCACTACGTGGGTGGCGAGGGTGAGCTCCAGTCCATCCTCGGTTTCGATCCGCTCGTCCGGAAGCGCGCCGGCGTTGTGGATGAGCACGTCCACGGGCCCTTCCTGCAGTCTGGCGGCCGCGGACCGCACCGATGCGAGCCGCGAGACATCGATTTCCTCCACCGAGACCCGCGCGTTGCCGGTCTGCTCGCGGATTCGTTCCGCGGCGGCTTCGCCCCGCTCCCGGCTCCGGCAGAGCAACACGACGTCTGCGCCGAGATCCGCCAGTGCCAGCGCCGACTCGTAGCCGATCCCCGAGTTGGCCCCCGTCACCAGACAGCGTCGCCCGGAGAGATCGACGTCCAGGTCGTCGGGGCGGAAGGTCAGCGAGTGGATCCGGAAGCCGGTGCGATCGAAGGAGAGCGCGATGGTTGGATCGACGACGCGGCTGAGGACCCGGCCGAGCACGGAGGATAGGAAGCCCTGGCTCGGGCTGTTCGGTGACTGCGAGGACGTCCTTCGAGAGCGACTCGAGGATCGCCTCCGGCGGCGCATGGTCGCCCGCCTCGCGGCTCACGTAGCGGTAGGCGAGATCGCCCCCGGGCCGGATCACGAAGACTCCACCCAGCTGCCAGACATCGCCCTGAACGCTCCCCTGGCGGGAACCGCTACTCAGCGCGCGCAGTGCGTTGAGCGGCATGCGAGGCGAGAGGGCCTCCACGCGCCCTCGCCGCAGTCCCGCAGCGCGATACGCGCGCAGCTCCGGGTCGATCAGCAGGGGCGAGTCGAGGCTGTAGTCCTCTCGAAATGCCTCGGCGAAGTTCATCGTCCCGTTCCCCACCACGACCAGCTCGGCTCCGAGACCTCGAATCTCGTCGACCCGATCGCGCAACTGCGCGACCTGCTCACGGCAGAACAGTCATCCGAAGTGGCGGATGAAGACGAGAACGACCGGCCGCTCCTGCCAGAGCGAGCCGAGCCGCACCTTCTCTCCCCGCCAGTCGGAGAGCTCGATGCCCGCGAGCCTGGTGGACACTCTCACCGCCAATCCTCCTCGATTTCCTCAAAGGCCGAGACTCGGGGGGCCCGAACTCCTCGGCATGACCTAGACGGGGAAATAGGCCGGCCACACCAGTGCGTCCAGAACCGCCGTCTGGAAGGCGAAGGCAACGCTCCCCAACACGGCGAGACGGTGCGCGACCTTGGGAGCGCTGGGCTCCAGCCGGAGCAGCGCCGCCACCAACAGCAGTGAGCCTATGCCGACCACTGCCAGCGTTGCACGGATCGCGAACCAGAGGCCAGCGCTGGGGTCCTGGATCATCGCGAACGTGAGCGGGCATCCAGAGCGCCGAAGGCACGAGGATCAGTGCGTAGATCAGCTGAAAGCTTCGGTAGTCGAATCGGTCTGCGATCTTCACCTGGGCCGGGCGAAGCCGGAAGACGAATCGGGTAAATGCGAAGTAACCCGCCACCGCCAGCAGCATTGTGACGGTGTAGCCCGACTGCATTGCCGCGGGTACGCCACCCCAGAAGTCTCCACCCGATCCGGGATGCGCTAGCACGCTCCAAGCGTAGCTGCCGAGGACAGCTATGCCGCCGAGCGCGTTGATCCAGATCAGGGTTCGCTTCTGAGGGTTCATCCTCGGTTTCTCCGCGACCTCGCGGTGACCCTGGAAGACGATCCCTGCTTCTCTTGCCAATGACCTGGCCATTTGATGCTCCTTTCGCCGCACTCGCAGGCCCTGCTCGTTCGCGGGCCGGCTTTCCATTTCTTCGAGATCTAGCTCGGATCTAGACATATGTCCATATAAAATATATACAATTATCAAAATCCCCTGGGGAAGATCTGGCTGACGCAAGGCGCTACCGCCGACCCGTGGAGCCGCGAATGGCACGGGTTCCAAGCGTGCGGGGCCTGTATGGGTGGAACCGCGGAAACGGGTGGCTAGGCGGGTGCTTTGGCGTACGGCAGGCGAACCGGCGGGCCCACCTCGTGGTAGCCCTCCAGTCCCGTCAAGGCGAGTGAGCCCGCCGCCGCCAGGTCGACATAGCCGTCATCGCCCAGGACATCCTCGGGCAGGCGAATCTCGAGCACGCGGCCGATCAGCAGAATGGTTCCGTTCGCCCGGACGGTGTGCTCCTCTTCGTAGGCGAGGCCGATCTTCACCCGGCTCTCGGCAACGTAAGGTGCCTGCAGCCCCGGCGTGGTCTCCGGCGTCAGGCCGCAAGCCTCGAACTCCGAAACCCCGGCTGGGAAGTTCGCGGAGGTCTGGTGAGCCCTCTCGCGGATTTCGGCGTGGACGTGGTTGATCGTGTAGACGCCTGTGGTCTTGATGTTGTGGTAGGTGTCGCGCCGCACCGTGAGCGGGCGGAAGATCATGCCGAGGAGGGGAGGATTGGCGCCGATGTGCACCGCAGAGTTGAATAGAGCGAGATTGGCCTGGCCGTTCTCGTCCACGGTTCCCACCAGGTTCGCGCTCTTCAGCCCGGAGATGCTGTTGATGAGGCGCATGCGAACCAGACGCTCCATCCCCAGCACCTCGTCATTGGAGATGCTTCTCTCGCTCATGACAGGCCTCGGACGTTTGCGTAGAGGGTAATCTTCCTCAACCGGAAGTGGGTCGTATTCATGGGAACCTCCGGGATTCCGGGATCGTGGGGCTGCAATCACCTGGCGAGCAATCTAGCCGATGCCCGAAGAATTCCCATTCGACCGAGCGATCTCTTGAGGCGAAGAGAACAATGAGCGTATCCTCGTGGGTCAAGACTGATTTGCGTCCAAAGACGAATCAAGCCAACCTCGAGGACAACTTGTGGAGGGAGGTCAGAGAGATGTCTTCGAGCAGGGAAAGCCATGTTGGACTGCGCCTCTCAGGGTTGAATCGATTGGTCGTGTTGCTGTCCTTGGCGGCCCTGAGCGGCTGCGCGACCAATCAGATGCCGCCGTTGCGAGGCCCTGGATCGCAAGGTGGAGCTGGAGCGTTTCATGGGCGACTGGTACGTCATCGGGTTCATCCCCATCACGATCCCGTTCTTCAGCGAGGAAGGTGCGCACAACGGAGTCGAATCCTACCGACTTACCGACGAGGGTGTCATCGAGACGACCTATACTTTCCGAGATGGGAATTTCGACGGGCCGGAGAGACGCTTCACGCCCAAAGGATGGGTGCATGACGAGGAAACCAATGCCGAATGGCGCATGCAGTTTCTGTGGCCGTTCAAGTCTGCCTACCTCATCGTGTACCTGGATCAGGACTATCAGAAGACCATCATTGGAGTGCCTGACCGGAAATATGTCTGGATCATGTCGCGAGATCCGGACCTGAGCGACGCAGACTATCAGGAGATGCTGGACCACGCTGCGAGAATCGGCTACGACGTCGACGACGTGCAGCGCGTTCCCCAACGATGGCGGGACGACTGAGAGCAGAACACGATCATCCTGGTCGCTGTTGGACCGCGCCTCGAATCATCTGGTTTGGATGGAAGGGGCAGATGTAACGGGCCACGGAGTGAAGACATGCAAGAGCGTTCCGCGAGGCTGAACACCAACGCCGACCTTCGCAACACACGTACGATCGTACTGGACAAAGGCGATCCCGAGGAGAAGCGCGAGGAGATCCGCAGGTACTTCCACCAGACCTGCGAGATCGAGGAGGCGCTGTTCGAGACGCTCAAGTATTGCGAGACTTTCTACCGTCGCGCGGACCCGTTGCGGCATCCCCTCATCTTCTACTTCGGCCACACCGCAGTCTTCTACGTCAACAAGCTGATCATCGCCAAGCTGATCGAAAAGCGGGTCAACGCCAGATTCGAGTCGATGTTCGCCATCGGCGTGGACGAGATGTCCTGGGACGACATCGACATGTCCCACTACGACTGGCCCGAAGTGGAGGAAGTCCAGGCCTATCGCAACACGGTGCGGGAGCTGGTGGACGAACGGATCCGAACCATGCCACTCAGCATGCCGATCGACTGGGAGAATCCCTTCTGGGTGATCATGATGGGAATCGAGCATGCCCGAATACACCTGGAGACCTCATCGGTATTGATCCGGCAGCTACCGGTGGATCAGCTTCGCCTGCATCCGCTATGGGAGATCTGCCGCACCTCCCACGAGGCTCCCGAGAACGAGCTCATCGACGTCGCGGCCGGGAAGGTTCTGCTCGGCAAGAAGAAGGATCACCCCCTCTACGGCTGGGACAACGAGTTCGGCGAGCACGAGGTGGAGATCGATGCCTACCGGGCTTCGCGTTATCTGGTGACAAACAGGGAATTCCTGCGAATTCGTAGAGGACCAGGGCTACTCCGACGAGCGATGGTGGGACGAGGAAGGCCTGGCCTGGAAGGAATATCGCCAGGCCGAGCATCCCCTGTTCTGGATCCGCGAGAACGGCAAGTTCAGGCTGCGGAACATGCTCCAGGTCGTCGAGATGCCCTGGGACTGGCCCGTCGAGACCAATTACCTCGAGGCCAAGGCGTTCTGCAACTGGAAGAGCGCCCGGACAGGCAAGCCGATCCGGCTGCCCACCGAGGACGAGTGGTACCTGCTCCGGGACCGGCTGGTCGATACAGGACCAGCCGTACTGGGAGCGGGCCCCGGGCAACATCAACCTCGAGCACTACGCCTCGTCGTGTCCGGTGACGGAGTTCGGCTTCGGCGACTTCCATGACGTCGTGGGCAACGTCTGGCAGTGGACCGAAACGCCCATCACGGGATTTCACGGCTTCGAGATCCATCCGTACTACGACGATTTCTCCACGCCGACCTTCGACACGAAGCACAATCTGATCAAGGGAGGCTCCTGGATCTCGACTGGGAACGAGGCCACCCGCGACTCTCGCTACGCCTTCCGTCGTCATTTCTTTCAGCACGCGGGATTCCGCTACATCGAGTCCGACAAAGCCCGTCACGGTGTCCTTCGATGTCTACGAGACGGACTCGATGATCTGCCAGTACTGTGAGTTCCACTACGGAGAGGAGCTGTTCGGCATCGAGAACTACCCCAAGCGATGCGCGGATCTGTGCCTGGACCTGATGAAGGATCGCCCGCGGAAGAAGGCGCTGGATCTGGGATGCGCCGTGGGGCGCGCCACCTTCGAGCTGGCTCGCGGCTTCGACCTCGTCACGGGCCTGGATTTCTCCGCCAACATCATCCGCGTTGGCGTGCAGATGAAGGAGAAGGGCTACATCCAGTACACCCGGCTCGAAGAAGGGGAGCTGGTGACGTTCCTGGAGAAACGGTCGTCGGAGCTCGGACTGGATGAGGAACGCGACCGGGTGGAGTTCTTCCAGGCGGATGCGTGCAACCTCAAGGACATCTACACCGGATACGATCTCGTGCTGGCTGCGAACTTGATCGATCGGCTCTACAGCCCGAGGAAGTTCCTCTCCTCCATTCACGAGCGAATCAATCCCGGGGGATTGCTGGTGATCACCTCTCCCTATACGTGGCTGACCGAGTTCACCGAGCGCAGCGAGTGGATCGGTGGCTTTCGCAAGGATGGGGAGCCGTACACGACTCTGGAAGCCCTGCAGGATGTCCTCGGTTCCCACTTCCGGCGTCTGGGAGAGCCGATGGACATTCCCTTCGTGATCCGTGAGACGAGACGCAAGAACCAGCACAGCGTCTGCGGAGATGACGGTGTGGGAGAAGCTCTGATCGCGCTCTCGCGAGCCGTCCTACGGTACGCGGGCGGGCTGGGGCGTCCGGCGCAGGCGGGTGAGATCGTATCCCTGGGCCTCGAGCCGGGCCGAGATCGCCCGGTAGAGCATCGGATCCAGCGTCGGGGTTCGAGCGAGAATCCAGAGGTAGTCGCGCGAGGGGTGGCCGACGGCGGCGTAGCGGTACTCGGGGTCGAGCTCGATGATCCAGTAGTCGCCGCGGAAGGGCCAGAAGAACTGAACCTTCAGCTTGGCGAGGCTCTTGTTCTCGTCCGTCACCCACGCGACCCCTTCGGCTCGGCGCAGCTCGCCGTCGAAGGATCCGTCTCGGCACTCGTTCACCACGCCGATCCGACCATCGGGTCTTCGGGAATAGGTCGCCATCGAGGCGACGCAGCCGCGTTGGAACCACTGCGGGAAGCTCGCGATCTCGTACCAGCGTCCCGAGGTAGCGATCGAGATCGACTTCCTCCACGACGTCGAGCGGGGGCTGGGCAGATGCGCAGCCTTCTAGAGCCAGTGCGAGTGCGAGCCCAAGTGCGATCACGGCGAGGCCGGCAGCGTGTCGCCAGAGGCCACGCCGATCATCCACTGGCTTGCGGCGCACGGGGTCCATGAGTCAGCGTCCCTTCGCGTCTCTCGAAGCCGAGGAGCGCAACCCGCTGCTCGAACGCCTCCAGGCGATCGATGAGCTCGACTCCCTCGCGCGGCT
The DNA here is from genome assembly GCA_963722885.1 of uncultured delta proteobacterium. Lineage (GTDB taxonomy): Bacteria > Myxococcota_A > UBA9160 > UBA9160 > UBA6930 > CAVXZE01. The sequence continues at coordinate 6,520 of CAVROS010000023.1, read as the reverse complement.
CGAGCGCGCTCGCCGCGGCACCGCCGATCCAGAGATGAACTTCGTCGGGCAGGCCAGAGCGGATCGCGGCGACGGCCCGCGCCGCTCGATCGGGCGGGATCGTCACGAGGCTCAGGGCGATCCCCGCCGCCCTCGCCTGCTCAACCGAGTTCACCAGCTCCTGGGCGGGCAGCTCGGCACCCAGATAGATCGGGTTCGCTCCCGCGCCCAGCGCGGTGAGCGCGGCCATCTGAAGCCCGAGCTCGTGTGGCTCGCAAGATGGGGTGGCGAAGACGATGCGCGGGCCCAGAAGGGACGCCGCAGTCGGCTGCAGAACCGATCCCAGCAGGGAGCGCAGCACTCCGGTCGCAAGGTGCTCCGACGCGATCGAGAAGCGATCGGCGGCCCAACGCTCGCCGATTTCCCGTAGGAGCGGCGCCACGAACTCCCGAGCGAAGCGGGCCGCTCCAAGCGCGGAGAGCTGGAGCGAGAGCAGGCGCTGTGCCTCTGCGCCGTCGAGCCGCTCGAGCGCCGAGAGGACCTCGTCAGAGACGATCGGCCGAGGGCAGCGGCGACGCGGCGGCATGCTCGCTCGAGCTCGGCCGGGTCCAGCCGCGCGACCTGGCCGATGCGGTGTCCCTCGTCCACGACCGCCTTCACCAGCCGCAGCCGCTCCAGGTCTGAGGCGCGGTATCGGCGCGTCCCTCCCGGCGTGCGAAGGGGCGCGACCACGCCGTATCGCCGCTCCCAGGCGCGAATCACCTCGGGCGTAAGCCCGGTCAGGCGGGCTGCAGCCTTGAGGGGATATGTGAGCTCGAGGGCTTCAGCTTTTGACCCGTCCATGGACGAAAAATACGAAAAAATGATACTATGTCAAGATATTATTTTGACAATTATTCTGTCGATCTGCGAACCCGAGACCGCCCGAAATTCTGTAGGTGGCGGCGTATAAGACTTCGGATGTGGGATTCCCCGCCGCCGGCGGTTAGCCTATGCAGGCGTCGAAGACGACGCGCGCGGGAAGAATCCATGGCCAATCGAACTTCGGAGTACCAAACCTGTCCCGGTCGGGTCGGAGACCGCAGATCGCGGACGGAGGGACTCCGGTCGCGGACCGGATCCGAGAGCGGATCCTCGAGGCCGGCGACGGCTTCCACGCCAACGACAACATCTGCGCCCACCTCCAGGAGGGCGACCTCGATGCTCTTCAGAGCGAGGTCGAGGCGAAGATGGTGGAGGTGCTGCGCGCCCTGGTGATCGATACTGAGAACGATCACAACACCCAGGAGACGGCCCGGCGCGTGGCGAAGATGTACCTCCGGGAGGTGTTTGGAGGACGGTACGTCCCCGAGCCGCCGGTGACGGAGTTCCCGAACGTCTCCCGGCTGAACGAGCTGATGATCGTGGGGCCTGTCACTGTCCGCAGCGCCTGCTCCCACCACCTTTGCCCGATCATCGGACGGATCTGGGTGGGTGTCATGCCGAACGAGCACTCCGCGCTGATCGGGCTCTCGAAGTACGCGCGCCTGGTGGAGTGGGTGATGACGCGACCCCAGATCCAGGAGGAGGCCATCAACCAGCTCGCCGAGCTGCTCCAGGAGAAGATGCAGCCCGACGGCCTGGCCATCGTGATGGAGGCCGACCATTACTGCATGCAATGGCGCGGGGTGAAGGACATGGACTCGAAGATGACCAACTCCATCATGCGCGGCTCCTTCCTCAGAGACTCCAACCTGCGCCGGGAGTTCCTGGCGCTCTTGACCAACAAGAGGGGTTAGAACCCATGCTGGTGCGCCTTCTTTACGCGAGCCGGGCGGTCGACGGCATCGACGAGGCCTTCCTCAGATCCATCCTGGAGCAGGCGCGGGCGAACAACCTGGAGCACGGGATCACCGGCATTCTTTGCACCTATCCCGAGGGCGGTGTGTTCATCCAGTTGCTCGAAGGCGGGCGGGAGACGGTGAACCGTCTCTACGGGAACATCGTCCGAGACCGCCGGCACTCCGACGTGACGATTCTCGACTTCGCCGAGATCGAGGAGCGCCGCTTTGCGAGCTGGCGCATGGGAAACGTGGACCTGAAGAAGGTCAACCGGAGCAGCATTCTGCGCTACTCCGAAAAGATCGAGATCGATCCGTTCTCGATGAGTGGCCAAAGCGCCCTGGCGCTCCTCGAGGAGCTCGCGAGCAGCGCTGCCGTCGCCAGCTATGACGGTTCGTGATCCGCACGCGGCGGTGGACCGCTTCGGTCCGGCTCAGCCGTCCGAGAGCCACGCGATGCGACCCTGCCGGGAAAGCGAGCGCAACGAAGAGAGCGTTGGCCAGAGGAGCATGCGCGCGGCCCGGTCGGCGCGCCGCAGCACCGGAGGCACTCGGCTCCAGGCCGGCTGCGCATCGAGCCGCGCCATCAAGAGCTCGAAGACGGCCTCCTTTGCGGCTCCGAGCGACGGCCCCGCGAGCACGTGCTTTCCGGCCACGAAGAAGCAGCTGAGGTCGCCGAAGGAGATCAGCATCGGCTTGCCGGAGGGTCGGAAGCGCGCAAGCCCCTGACCTGCCAGCAGCCGCTCGGCGTTGCGCGCGGCGCACACGCCCATGTCGTGGGCGTGGTAGCCCTGCTTGGAGAGGGGCGTTGGGAGATCGGCCGCATCGCCTGCGAAGAAGATCCCGGGTTGGCCCTTGCTCTGGAGCGTGCTGTCGACAGGTGCCCAGGCACCGGGTGGTGCCAGGCCAGATTCCGCGAGCAGCGCAGGCGGCGCCGGCCCGCCGGTCCAGATCGTGAGATCCGACCGTAGCGAGCGGCCGTCGTCGAGGACGACAGCACCGGGGCTCGATCGTCCGCACCGGTGACCCCATCGCGAAGTCGACCTCGTAGGGCGCGCACAGCTCGCGCACGTGGAGGTCGAGCACCGCCGGCGCTTCCGGGAGCAGACGTTCGCGCGCCTCGACAATCGTCACGTGCATGCCGCTGCTCCGGTGGCGCCGCAGGATCTCGCCGAGCGCCTCCACGCCCTCGAGCCCGCCCCCGACGATCACCACCCGCGCGGGCTTTCGACGTTCGGCGAGCCGCTCGAGGCGCCTGCCGATGCGGTCGCACTGCTCGACGGACTTGAAGGGGAACGCGTGCTCGACGACACCCTGAACGCCCCGGGTCGCGTCCACCCCTCCCAGCGCCACGATCAGTGCGTCGTAGCCGATGGCGGTCCGACGCCGGGTCGCGACCGTGCGCTCGACCGGGTCGATCTGCGTTACCGTGTCGCGTAGGTAGCTGTGACCCGCGCATCGGAGGTTCTGGTCGAGGGGCAGGCGCAGCAGCTCGGGCGTCTTCACACCGGAGAGCAGCTCGTGGATGTTGGGAAGGAACTCGAACCAGCGTCTGCGATCGATCAGAGTGACGTCGTGCCGATCGGGGCGCAGCTCGAGCGCGGCGGCGAGGCCCGCGAATCCCCCGCCCAGGATGAGCACACGCTTGCGCTTCTCGATCGGACGCTTCACCGGAACCACTCCAGGCTCCGAATGGTCCACGGGCCAGACGATTCGGGCGCTCCGTTCAGGCGCTCGAGATCGTACCCCTACTTCAAGTTTCGCGCGAAAAGCGTCATCTGCCCATGTCCGGACTCACGCTCTCGAGGGCTGGCTGCGCTCGAGCGTGAGTCCCGATGCCTTGAGGCGGTCTCGCTTCGCAGGTACACGCACGCCCCGTCAATCGAAGGCGGTTTCTGGCGAAGATCCGATAGGCCAGGTCTGACAGTTGGCGGAGACCGGGCCATCGCGTCGGAGCCATCAGCCAGCCGAGTCCGACCGCCGCGTAGGCCCGCCGAAAGACTTCCATGCCCGCGACGACGGTTCCGTCCGGGAGCACGCCGTGGATTCGCGCCATCACCTCCCGGGCCTCGAGTCCGTAGGCACCGGGATCGAACGCGGGCTCGGCGATGTCTTCGAACTGGATGCGGCCCCGTCCGCGATCACGCCTCTCGAGGAATCGGATCTCGCGACTGCAGAGGGGGCAGTCGCCATCGTAGAGGAGTCTGATTCGCCACGGCCCGTTCACCCGAGTTCTCCCGTCGCCCCATCTGATCCCCACCGTGTGCTCGCCGGTTTCACCGCGCCAAGCGAGCCTTTCCTGCTGCCTCTCTCTCGAGCAGTCCATCACTTGATTCTAGACGATTTGGAGAATATGTCAATATTTTATATATACAAATATTGTATCGTGTCGAGAAAACCAGGCGATCGCGGCGAGGAGGACCCGCCGCGCCTCGATCAGAGGCCGACATCCCAGATCGAGAATCCGAGGCCAAAGACGAGGCCATAGACGACGTGAGCGGCGATGTGGGTAATGGCGACAGGTAATCCGGCTTCTCGGAAGCGCTCCAGAGGATGATGCTCCGCGATGATGACTACGAGGAGAAGGCTGACCACACTGCCGTGGAACAGAGCGAAGACAACACAGATGAGCACTCCCAGCGTCGCAGCCCGAAAAGCCGGTCATCACCAGGGCCTGGGCATAGATCACGGAGAAGAAGGCACCTGCCGAAAAGTGGATCAGCCAGCCGATCGGAAGTGAGTTCTCATCGCGTCTGGTGACCAAACTCCCCAACGCCCGGACCATGTCCCCATTGGCAAAGCCGGACCAGTGTATCAGGTAGAGGCAAAGGCTCATGCATGCGGTGGCTACGATTCCGACCAGCAGAACTCGTTCTACTTCCATTTCGAAAGCCCCCGCGCGATCATGCTCCGGACAAATGGCGATTAATGGAAAGATTAGCAGGCAGAAGTTGTACTATCCGGAAAACAAAAGTGCGTCGATTGCGATGAGACCACAGCAGGCCTGGTCGCCCGGCGAGCATTGGCCGCAGGGCGCGTGCAGGAAGACCGGTTGCCGGAACTGCTGAAGCTGCGTCTGGTCAAGGTTGTCGCCCTTCAACGGCATCGAGTCTTGCTGTAGCGCCGGCCACCCGCGAAGTGCAACAGGGTTCGTGCACCCGCCCGGACTTCCGTACCGCCACGCTTTGCGTCGAAGAGACGCTCGGCGGGGACGTTCCTCTGGAACGGATATCGGGGGCAGGGTGCGACGATGCTAGAGCACCGGGGAGGATTTCTCCGCTATCCTTCCGGCATGATGAGAATCGCCTTCGCAATCTCGCTGTTGCTCACGGCGGTGGTCGCAGGCGCCGAAGATCTCGTCGTGGGCTCGAAGGCACCGCCTTTCTCGCTCGCAGGCTCCGATGGAAGAACCCACACCCTCGCCGAGCACGCGGGCAAGCGGGGCGTCGTGCTCGCCTGGTTTCCCAAGGCCTTCACCCCCGGCTGAACCGAGGAGTTGAAGGCGCTGCGGGACAGCGCCGAAGCAATCGCGGCCTTCGATGTTGCGGTCTACATGGTGAGCCTGGACGACGCGGAGAAGAATCGCGCCTTCGCGGAAGGGCTGAACGCAAAGCACGTAGTGCTATCGGACCCTCTGAAGAGGGCGGCCGACTCCTACGGCGTCGTGGCGCTGGCTGGACTCTACGCGCGGCGCTGGACCTTCTACATCGACGAAAGTGGCCGGATTCGCCAGATCGACAAGAATGTGGAGGTCGCGACCGCTGGCCAGGACATCGCGCGGACCCTGGAGACGTTGGGCTTCCCAAGAGCGGAATAGCTGCGGCCGGGGACCGCGCTACACTTCCGGGTGAAAAGGGACGCACAATGGCCTACTACCGAGCCCTGATCGACGTCCGTCGCCCAATCGAAGAAGTCTTCGCCTACCTCGCGGACTTCTCCAACACCGAGAAGTGGGACCCGGGCGTCGTCTCCGCGAAGAAGCGCGGCGACGGCCCTGTCACAATGGGCACCCAGTTCGAGGTCGTGTCGAAGTTCCTCGGCCAGGCGCTGCTGCTCGACTACCAGATCGTACAGTACGACCCGCCGAGTCGCGTGGTACTCGAGGCAGAGAATGACAACCTGCGCTCCGTCGATACGATCACCTTCGAGAAGATCGCCCGCGGCACCCGCCTTACCTACGATGCGAACCTCACGCTCAAGGGCATCCGCTACGTGGGCGACTTCGCGCTTCACCTCGCCTTCCAGTGGATCGGCCGCCGCGGCCTCGACGGCCTGCGAGCCGCGCTGAATACGCGCCGCGCGAGCTAGACTCGCCCTCCGGCTGCCACCGGGCCTGCTCGAGCTGGTGAGGTTGAAGGACGTGATTGCGGTAAGATTGTCCACAAACCCCGTCGATGGCCAGACTCACGCTGGGTGGAGTCGGTGGACTCGGGGGGCGCCTGGAAGGCTTCGCATGACTGACTCGAACCACCCGCCCGAAAAGGCTCGCTCCGATCAGAAGCCCCGCCTCCGCGACGAAGATCCGCTCGCAAAGGGACGAGAGATTCTCCAGCAACGCCCCCGCTTCCATTTCACCTACCTCCTCTTCGCACTGCTCGGCGTCTTCTTGATCCATGACGCCTGGGTCTCGATGCAGCAGGTGCAACGCATCCCCTACAGCGAGTTCCAGAGGCTCGTCGAGGAAGGGCTGGTATCCGAGGTCGTGGTACAGGGAGACGTCG
>CAVROS010000022.1:0-13859 GCA_963722885.1 uncultured delta proteobacterium | reverse complement strand
CCCGCCGAAGGGATAGCCCGCGAGTTCGGGGACGTTGTTGAATAATCAATTTCCGGGCCAGGCCCGGAAATTGATCATTCAACAACGTCCCCGCAGATGATTCACTACTCACCCCATGTGACATCCATCTCGATCGGAACCGCTTCCTCCTGACCCTGTCCGGAAGGCGGGGTAGACGTCGAGATGGCGGTCGGAAAAGATGAAAGGAAGGAGTCGGTCCTGGGATTCTCCCCCATGGGGGGGAACACTGCAGAATGCCTGCGAATCCGAAGCGCGTCGTTGCGCCGGCGCGCTGCAAGGAGGACCATGAATGGGTAACGAGACACACATCTCTGCATACAAGAATCCTGATAGCTCCATTGAGGAACGGACTACTGATCTCATTGCAGAGATGACGTTGGATGAAAAGCTCGCTCAATTGGGCGGGGTTACACCATTCGAGAACGGCATCCTGATCGAAGACGACATCAAGTCTCAAATGAAAGATGGGGTGGGACATATCTCAATGATCGCCGGCAGAAGCGTTACTCGCCCAAGAGCTGTTGCGGAGATCGCGAACAGAATCCAGAAGTTCCTCCTGGAGGAGACACGCCTTGGCATTCCCGCAATCATGCACGAAGAATGCCTGAGCGGGTTCTTGGCTCGCGGGGCGACGATCTTTCCTCAGATGATAGGCGCCGCCTCTACATGGGAGCCCGAACTCATCGAGGAAATGACCACTGCCATCAGGACACAGATGAGAGCTGTCGGAGCCCATCAGGGACTCTCGCCCGTGCTTGACATCGCAAGAGACCCGAGATGGGGCCGGACAGAAGAGACATTCGGCGAAGACCCGTATCTTGCATCGACAATGGCCGTCTCCTACGTAAAGGGATTACAGGGACCGGACCTGAAACATGGCGTCGCAGCCACTGCGAAGCATTTCGTCGGCTATAGCGTTTCCGAGGGCGGTCTCAACTGGGCTCCGGCCAAGATCATGCCGAGGGAATTGCGCGAAGTATTCATGATGCCTTTCGAAGCAGCAGTCAAGGAGGCCAAGCTAGCCTCCGTCATGAATGCGTATCATGAACTTGACGGGATCCCTTGCGGCGCATCGAAGGGATTGCTCACCGAGATACTGCGAGACGAGTGGGGCTTCGACGGCGTTGTCGTCTCCGATTTCTTCACTGTCCCGATGCTCACCGGATATCATCACGTTGCAAAGGACAGGGCCGAGGCCGCGGCGATGGCGCTCGAGGCGGGTCTGGACGTCGAGTTGCCACAGACCGTTTGCTACGGACAGCCGCTTCGCCAAGCGGTAGCCAAGGGCCTGGTCAGCATGGAAGTGATCGACCAGGCCGTCGCAAGAATTCTGACCATGAAATTCAAGATGGGCCTTTTCGAGAATCCCTATGTGGATATCGAGAGAGTGGATGAAGTCTTCGACACGCTTGAGCAGCGTTGGCTGGCGCGCACGCTGGCGCGGAAATCGATCGTGTTGTTGAAGAACAGTGAAAATCTACTCCCGCTGAAAAAGGACATTTCATCCATCGCAGTCATCGGCCCTAATGCGCACAATGCTCGGCAGATGCTCGGCGACTATTCGCATCCCAGCAGCCTTGAAGAGCTAGGCGGAGATCTCGATGCTTCGAAGAGGGACGGGCTTGGGACGGACCTTATCGGCGTGTTCATGAAGACCTTGCTTGGTGCCATCAAGGAGAAGGCTGCATCGGGAACGAGTGTCCACTACGCAAAGGGTTGCGAGGTGCTCAGCGATTCAAAGGAGGGCTTTGCCGAAGCTGTTGAGGCCGCAAAGAAGTCGGATGTCGCCATTGTCGTTGTGGGAGAGCGATCCGGCACGACGTTCTGAGCGCTACGAGCGGCGAATTTCGTGACCGAGCTGACGTCGGCCTGCCCGGCGTTCAGAAGGAACTGGTGAAGGCGGTCTGCGAGACCGGAACGCCGGTGGTCGTCGTGCTCATAGGCGGAAGGCCATTGTCGATTCCGTGGATCACAGGGAATGTGTCTGCGGTCGTGGAGGCGTGGCTGCCCGGTGAAGAGGGCGGCGAAGCTGTCTCCGAGGTGCTTTTCGGCGACTACAACCCTGGTGGAAAACTGCCCATCACCATCCCGCGCGCAACAGGGCAGATCCCCATCTACTACAATCACAAGCCATCGGGCGCACGCTCTTTCTGCTTTTCGGATTACGTCGATATGAGCTGTACGCCGCTTTTTGCGTTTGGCCACGGCCTCAGTTATACGCAATTCGAATACAGCGAGCTTCGGATAGAGCCTGAAAGAGTGGATATCAACGCCGAGGTGGAGATAAGTCTTGGTGTGAAGAATATCGGTGAACGCGAAGGCGAAGAGGTCGTCCAACTGTACGTGCACGATGCGGAATCGAATGTGACGCGTCCCGTCAAGGAGCTGAGAGGATTCAAGAGAATTGCCCTTGCGCCCGGTGAGGCGAGAACTGTGAGATTCACACTCTTCGTGAACCAACTCGGCTTCTATGACGCAGAGATGCAATTTGTTGTCGAGCCTGGAACGATCGAGGTCATGATGGGATCGGCGTCGGATGACATACGACTGGAAGGCAAATTCGCAATCACAGGGAAGGCAACCGAGATCAGTTCATCGAAGGTGTTCTTCAGTACGTCGGAGGTGAAGTAGCAGGGCACACCCGCCCGGAACGCCGCGAAGAGCGCTGTGCGTCCGGTGCGGGACTAGCCGTCGTCCCGAAACGGCTCGCAGTCGACGCGGATGCAGCGGTCGAAGGGGACCGGTTGCCACTCGGTGGGTGAGTAGAGGAGGTGTCCGTAGTCGCCGACCAGGTGCAGCCACTTGACCATGCCTGGCTCGACTTCATTGGAGCCCTTGCCGCCCGGGAACATGAAGCCCTCGAAGCCGTTGTAGACGGTGAGGCCGTCGGGACGCTGCGCGGGACTGGTGCGGGCCGGGACCAGGAAATCGCCGACGTCGTTCCAGATCCGTACCAGGGCGTCGTCCTCGATCCCCTTCTCGCGGGCCACCGCGTCGTTGATCAGCACGAAGGGCTTGCCGCGATGCGTCTCGAGCATGACGGCGTTGGTCATGTTCATGGCGTGGTTGCTCCAGCGGCCGTGTCCGCTGGAGAGCCGGAACGGGTGATCGCCGCCCATCGCCGGCGGCTCCTTGTGCACCGGGAGGTCTTCGCCGGCCTCGCGATACCACGGGTGGTCGAGCAGGAACTGCGCGCGGCGGGTGAGCGTGGGAAAGGGGTGCCCCAGCTCGACGTGATTGCGCAGCGGTGCGTGTGTCTCGTTCCTGGGGAAGGGAGAGGCGTTGGCCTTTGCCATTGCGATGAAGGCCCAGTCATTGTAGTGGCTGTGGCCCTTCTTGCGGAAGGTCTCGAGGGTGGTGCCTTCGGGCATGTTCCCCGACGTCACGGCGTCGGCCAGCGCCTCCTTCGCGAAGCTTTCGCCGTCCACCAGCGTGCCGTTCAGGGTGAAGAGATCCCAAAGCTCGTCGTAGCGTCGGGGAACGCCACTGGTGTGCATGAAGCTCTCGAGCCCCCGTGCCTTCGCCCGCTCGGCAATGCTCTTGCAGAGCGCCCCGAGCATCTCCCACTCCCCGCGCGCTTCGGCGAGCGGTGCGACGGCCGCCTCTCCCAGCGAGAGGAACATGGTGTAGGGGGACGGCATGCCGAACCCCGTCTTCTCGTAGTGCTGGGCGGCGGGCAGCACCAGGTCCGCGTGGAGTGCCGTCTGCGACATCCGGTAGTCGGCGCACACGACCTTGGTCAGCTGGGGCCAGAGGTTCTCGAAGACCGCCTTCTTGCCGCCGCGCGTCCGCCGGAGCGTATTGCCCCCGATCTCGAGAAGCACCCGCGCCGGCTTGCTCGCGGCGGCCTCGGCGGCCTCCTTCCAGGTCTCCTGCTGGGAGGCCTCCTGAAAGTACTCGTCGAAGCTCCGCTTCATGGCGGGATCGTTCCACTCGGGCCGGTTCCAGCGCTCGCGATAGCCGGCCTGGTGGTACCAGAAGAAGGCGGGGGGAACCATGTTGCTGCGGCCGAGCATCCGCCAGAGGGCGCGATCGGCCAGCTCTCCCGTCAGCGTCGGATCCTGCTGGATCAGCAGCTCGCGCATCATGCGGGCCGCGTCCAGCACCTCCAGGCCGCCCTCGACTCCGGGCTTGGTCTTCGTCATGACCGTCGAGATGCCGTCGAACATGAAGGAGTTCCAGCTGGCGGTGCCGGCGCCCTTCTTTCCCCAGTTCCCGGTGAGCGCCAGGACCAGCAGGATCGAGCGCGACATCAGGTCGCCGTGGTAGTACTTCGCGGCCGACATGCCCACGGTGATCCGGGTTCGCCGGGTGGCGACCTTTCGCGCCAGCAGGCGGATCGTGTCGGGATGGACCTCGCAGATGGCGCTGGCCTGCTCGGGCGTGTACTCGGCATCCAGCATGCGCGCGAGGCGAGCGAAGAGCGGCTCGACCTCGACCCGGCCGGCGTCGAGGGTCTCCACCTCGAGCTTGCCCTCCAGGAGAGGCTCGAAGTCGAGAAAGAGGCTGGCGGGATCGGCGGGCTGCGGCCCCTTCTCGGGGTGGGCCTGGAAGAAGCGGTCGTCGCGGCCGCCCTCCTCGAGGTGGAGGGGTCGCAGGAACTCGCCGGTATCGGTGCGGACCAGCAGCGAGAGGTCGGTCTGGGACGCCGCGAAGTCCCGGTCCATCAGGCCCTCGGAGACGATGACCTGGCACATCGCCAAGGCAAGCGCTGCGTCGGTCCCGTGGCGGATCGGGACGTGGTAGTCCACGTGACTGTGGGAGGGACTGACGTCGGGTGAGACCAGCGCGAGCTCCTTTCCCCGGTAACGCGCTTCGGTCATGTAGTGGAACATCGGAATCATCGTGTGGGCGGGGTTGGAGTGAAAGACCAGGCTGAACTCGCTGTGGAAGCCGTCGTCGATCGAGGGGGAGAAGGAGAACTTGCCGAAGGTCTGCTGCAGTCCGGTGATGAAGTCGTTGATGGTGGCATCGACGTCCAAGCTCGTTCCGCCCAGCACCCCCATGAAACGCGAGCCCGGTGTGCTGGCCGCCAGCTCCGGGCTCATTTCCATCACCACGGCCTGCGGTCCGATCTCCTCGATGGCGTCGAGAATGGCGTCGGAGAGCTCGCCCAGCGCCTCGTCCCAGGAGATCCGCTCCCAGCACGCCTCGCCGCGTTCGCCGGTGCGGCGCAATGGGAAGCGGATCCGGTCCGGGGCGTAGAGCTCCCTGCTCCAGGCGAGCCCTCTCTGGCAGAGAAGAGGATTCATGTCGGGGACGCCGTCCTCCACCGGCTCGATCACACCCGCCGCCTCCTCACGTACGACCTTGCCGTCCTTCACGAAGACGTAGAACAGGCAGTCGGCCGGCGCGCAGTTGACGCAGTGGGTCCCGAAGCTGACGCGGTCCCAGTCCTGGTGGATGCGGTCCCGGTAGCGCTTCTCGGTCGCGTTGGTCTCGCGGGGTCGGCTCATCGCGCGCTTTCGCGGGCGGCGTCCACCACGGCGGGCTCCTTGCCGAAGGGTCCGAACAGTGTCTTCCACTCGTAGACGATCAGCGTGTCCAGCAGCTCCGAGCTGCCTCCCCCTCGCACCCGCTCGATCTCACTCCGCAGCGTCGCCAGGGCCTCGTGCACCGCTGGTCCGAACAGCGACTCCAGGTACTCCGGCGGGATCCGCATGGTCTCGGTGTCGATCGAGCTGTCCTCCCGAAGCCGGTAGGGCGAGAGCGGCGGCACATAGAAGACGTTCGGCTCGGTCCCGAACTCTGCGTGAAGTGGAAGCGCCACCTTCCACTCGTTCACCAGCCGGTGGATCGGCCCCTTCTCGTCTTCCAGCATCCCCACGAAGATCAGACGTCCGGGACAGTTCCGCGCGCACGCGGGTGCTATCCCCTGCTCCAGCCGCGGGAAGCAGAGGTTGCAGTGCTGCGCCACCCTGCGCGCGTGGTTGAAGTAGATCTTCTTGTAGGGACACGCCTGCATGCACTTGCGCGAGCCTTTGCAGAGGTCCTCGTCGCGCAGCACGATCCCATCTTCTGCGCGCTTGTACATGGCTCCGGAGGGGCAGGCCTCGACGCAGGCGGGACGCGTACAGTGATTGCAGATGCGGGGCAGGTAGAAGAAGTAGGCGTTGGGAAACTCGCCGGCGCCCTGGTCCTCGTCCCAGTTGGGCCCCCAGGTGGGCGGGGTGCCCTCGGCGGTGGTGGGCGTGAGGTGCACGGACTGCCCCTTGCCGCCGAAGAAGACCTCCTCCTTGTTGAACTTCCAGCCGCCGCCGAACTCCTCGAGCGTGGGCTCGTGTCCGAGCTCGAGTCTTCCGTCGGGGTAGCCCCCGCCCATCTGCTCCCAGTCACGGGGCGTGCCGCGGCCGGGCATGGTGTTGGTGGTGCACCACCACTGGTGCTCTTCGCCTTCGTCGCGGGTCCAGAGCATCTTGCAGGCGACGCTACAGGCTTGGCAGCCCATGCACTTGTTGAGATCGAAGACCAGCGCGACCTGGCCCTCGGAGGCGACACTCGGTTCACTCATCGCGCGGCTCTCCCGTGCTGCGATTCGGATTCCGGAGTCTAGCCTGGATTCCCCCTTGGGTAGACCTTGCAGAGATGGGACTTGAGCGGCTCGGAGCCGGTTTCGGGATCGAAGCCGTCGTCTCCGAAGAGCAGGTTGACGTTGGACCGTTCCCAGCCGTAGCCCGGCGGGCCTTCTTCCGGGAACCACCAGGCGTGCTGGGCGTTGACCACGTCGGGCGCCACTCCATCCCAGAGCTTGGCCTTCATCTGGACCCGGGCGACGGGCGTCTCGATCCAGACCCAGTCGCCGTCGCCAATGCCCAACGACCGGGCCGTATCGGGATGGATTTCCACCAGTGGGTCCGGGTTCGCGCGCCGGAGCGCGGGAATCTGCCGCAGCTCCGACTGGAAGAAGTGCTTGATCTTGACGCCGGTCATCAGGATCAGGGGATATTGCTCCGCGACTTCTGGCGTCGATACCGGAGAGAGCGGAGGCTCCCGGTACTCGGGCAAGGGGGACAAGCCCATCAAGTCACACAGTCCGCTCTTCAGCTCCAGCTTCCCAGAAGGCGTCTCGAAGCCCCTGGTCCGGTACTTGCGGTACTCCTGCCTTCCGATCAGCATCCCGCGCTCGCAGAATGCCTCGAAGTCGAGACCGGTGTCTTCGAGCACCCAGTCTTGATACTCCCGCAGGTTCCTCCAGGGGAACGCCGCCTCCAGCCCCAGCCGCCGCGCCACCTCGATCAGCACGTCGCGGTCGTCCCGCGCCTCTCCGATCTGGGCGACCTTGCGCCGGGCCAGCACGCACCAGACCTTGTGTACGAAGGCCACGTCGTCCTGCTCGAGCCAGGTCGCGGCGGGCAGCACCAGGTCCGCCAGCTGGGTGGTGGGGGTCATGAAGAAATCCGATGCCACGGTGAACTCCAGATGCTGCTTCAAGGCATCGGCGATCTTCCGCCCCTGTGTGGCGGTCATCAGGGGGTTGGATCCCAGCAGCCAGAGGCCGCGGACGCGATAGGGCTGGCCGCTGATCACGGTCTCCCAGAAGGTGGGCGAGTGTAGGATCAGGTCCGCGGAGAAGCGTCCGGCGGAGAGCATCCGCTTCCGCTTCTCCGGCGCCAGGAAAATCTCGCCTCGATGCTCCGGGCTGTTGAAGACCGCCACGTTCTTCACGCCTTCCGGCGGAACCCACTGGGCGTCGCCCCCAGGCACGTCCACGTTCCCGGTCAAGGCTCGTAGGATCAGGAGCGAGCGGGCGGTCTGGATGTTGCAGGCGCTGGCGTCGATGCCCTGACCCCACTGGATACAGGCCGGTCTGGTGGTGGCATAGGTGCGCGCCGTTTCGCGAATCTCCTCGGCCGGGATCCGGGTGATGGAGGCGGCCCACTCCGGCGTGAACTCTCGCACGTGTCGTGTCAGCTCGTCGAAGCCCAGGGTGCAATGATCGACGAAGTCGTGATCCACCAGGTCTTCGTCGATGATCGTATGGATCATGGCGAGGGCCAGGGCTCCGTCGGTGCCCGGTCGGAGCTGCAGCCAGTGGTCGGCCCGCCTGGCCAGGCTCGTCCTTCGCGGGTCCACCACGATCACCTTCTCCGCCTGTCGAACCGCCTGGAGGAGGGCCCCCCCGCACATGCCGTCCGCCGCAGCGTTGGTGACGATGTCGCAGCCCCATACCACGACACAGGCCGGTAACGTGCCACCGTGGCCGTAGATGTCGCAGACGGGTAGCTGTCCCAGGGTGGCGCGGCTGGCGATCTGCCGGGGCAGGTAGCAGATCTGGCCGGGGGCGACGAAGTTGGGCGTGCCCAGGGCGTTGGCGAAACGCAGACTCATCTGGATGTAGGGCCGCCCGGTGCCGGTCACCATGGCCAGGTACTCGGAGCCGCTCTCCTTCCGGATGGTGTCGAAGCGATCCACCACTTCATCGATGGCCTCGGACCACGAGACACGCTGCCACTGGTTCTCGCCGCGTGCACCCACGCGCCGGAGCGGATGGGTCAGACGATCCGGATGGTAGAGGAGCGCCGGAGAAGCCTTGCCCTTGGGACAGAGATAGCCCCGGCTGATGGGGCTCTCCGGATCGCCCGTCACCTTGACGACGCGATCGTCTTCCAGGTGGACGAGAACCTGACAGACGCCGTGGCACATCCGGCACGAGGAGCGAACGGTTCGTCTTTCAGGCATGGCCTTCCCGAAGCGGGGACGTTGTGCATGTTCTGCTTCTCGGGATCCAGAACGCTAGAACGCAAGGAACGTCCCCGGGATCACTCGCGATTCTCGCGGGCCATGGCTTCGTCCAGCTTCGCCGGTGTCTCGAAGGCGATCGAGGAGCGTTCGTGGCGGTGCAGCTTCAATGACTCCTGAGTACATACCAGGGTGCAGATGCCACAGCCGACGCATTTCTCGAGGTCGACTCGTATCTGATCGGTCTCCTCGTCCAGGGACAAAGCTCCGAAGAGACATCGGTCGGCGCAGGTCTCACAGCCGATGCAGTCCTCACCGGGCTGGGGAGCGAAGTTGGAGGGAGCGAGGGCATCCGGATTGTCCCACACCAGCCTTCCCCGCGTCTGGGAGCAGCAGCAGCCACAGCAGAGGCAGATGAGCCGGTCGCCGACCTCCGCATTCAATGTATGTCCGACCAGACCGAGCTCCACCATCTCGTCGAAGTACTCGATCGCCTGCTCCTTGCTGACTGGCTTGCCGAGGCCGAGCATCTCGAAATGCGTGGCAGCGGCACCCATCATGATGCAGGCCGCGATGGGAAATTCGTCCTTGCACTCGCGAGTTCCCAGCTTCTCGGTGCGGGTGCGGCATGGGCAGGGAACCAGCGCCAGCTGTTCCGACGAATGGTTCAGGATGAAATCGTGAGCTTCTTCGCCCGCGAGGACCTTCTGGTCGGCTTCGATGGCCCGGTCGATCGGGATCACGCGGCCGGCAGGCGTGCCCTTCTTGACGGTTTCGTACTTCCTGTAGAACCCGCTCTTGACGAAGTACTCCTCGTGGAGCTTGGCCGCTTCGACGTCGCCTTTTCGGATTTCGGGGTAGAAGTGATGCATGTTGATCAGCATTGGAATGGGGGGAAGACAGTACATGTTACCCAGGCCAATGACGCTGCTCTTTGCGTGCGCATCCGAGAGGATCTGAGTCGCGTGCGCGGTGCTCCTCGCGGAAGCCTCGGCCACGTCATCGGTGGAGGTGAAAGTCGGAAGCACGTCGAGGTGCTGAACGATTTCAGCCTCCTCGGGCGAATAGACCAGCTTCAAGTGGCCGATGAAGGCGTCGTGAATACTCCCATCTGCGGCCTTGGGAGCGGTGTGCGGCTCCTGCTCGTCGATCTTCTGGGCGATTCGGGTGTATGCCGGTGTTTCCATGGGTCGTCCTCGTGATGCGAGCGGGTTGCGCAGCGGATGCCGCCCACCCTTTGATTATCGCTCAGATCTTGCGCGCTGCCTTCAGGCAGTTCCCACCCTTCGCTTGGGCTCGATTCCCACCAGCTTGGCCAGGTTCTCGCCGAAGATCTTGCGCCGGTCGTCGTCGGTGATGGCGGGGTAGCCGTAGGCCTCTTGCATGTCCTCGGGAATCTGGAACTCCCGAAAGCCCTTGACCGCCGCCGCGATCTGGACGCCGAAGCCCGCGCAGTCGGTTCCCCAGATGATTCTCTCGGAGGGCACGAAGCGGAGCGCCTCACCGATGATCTTGGCGAACTTGCGCGGAGCCGAGATCGACCAGGGGATCAGGAGAGAGAGACTGGGATAGACGTTGGGATGCCCCAGGGCCACCATGTTGAGATCGTCGCAGTGGGGATAGCCCATGTGGAAGGCCACCAGCTTGAGCTCGGGGAAGTCTCGGGCCACGTCGTCCAGGAGGATGGGCAGGGCGTACTTGCTCTTGCCCGGCGGCACCCAGCTGAAGCCGGTGTGGATGTCGAGAACGATCCCCAACTCCTCGGCCTTCCGGTAGAAGGGCCAGAGATCGGGGTCGTTGATGTAGGTGTCCTCGGGTGGGTAGAACTTGAAGATCCGGGCGTCCCTCTCCTTGACCCAGTACTCGAGCTCCCAGATGGTGTTGTCGACGCCCCGGTGCTTGATGGGCGAGATGTTCGGCTGGTACATGAAGCGATCGGGGTGCTTGTCGACGGCGGCGGCCATGTCACCGTTGGAGACCCAGCGGCTCGAGTATCCAGTGGTGTCCATCATCGACTCGGGGAGCAGACAGCCGATGTCCACGCCGTAGCGGTCCATGGCGCCGAGCAGATCTTCCGGATCCGGAGTCTTGCTGAGATGGGCCGGGTCGACTCCATCCAGCGCGCCCTCTGGCGTCCCCTGCAGCAGGGGACGCTTGATGTTGTCGATGGCGCGCCACCACATCTGCACACCTGGGAAGTGGTTGAGCGGCGTGATGTCGCCCACCAGGTGGAGTTCCGGGTCGATCTTGAAATAGTCGTCCTGCTCGAAGGTCGTGTCGCTCATCAGAGTCCTCCTTGGTCCTGGGTCAACTGGTGCGCCGTTCTTCTCGGGCGAGCGTCTCGAGAAACGCCTGGACCCGCGTGCGCATCTGGCCCGACGCCGCCGGCCGCGGCGTAGTCGCGCTCGAGCACGAGCACGGGGATCCCCGCTTCCTGCTTCAACGAGCGTCGCAGCATCTCGATCTCGCCGCCCCAGAGGTCGCAGAACTTGAGCCGCTCGCAGATGATCCCGTCTACCCGGTACTGCTCTACTGCCTGGAGCAGATTCGCGAGCCGCTGCGGGTACTGGCCCAGCATTCGCGGGCATGGCATGTGCTCGAGAATCCGCCGGGCGATCGCGTCGATCGGATCGATCTCCTGGTTCGTCAGGTCGGCAAAGCTCTTGGATCCCCAGCAGAGCTGATCGGCGACGATGGAGGCGCCCATCGACTCGATCTGCTCGAGGTAGCCGGGCTCATCGAGGGCCCCGCCGAGTATCAGCAGGCGCGGGCCGGAGCTGGCGGGAGTGGGGTCGCAGCGCTCGAACTCAGCGAGACGCTGCTCGGCCAGCTGGTTGAATCGATCCTTGGGCATGCTGGCGCTGGCGATCGAGAGAGCCAGCGCCTCGCTGCCCGTGGACCGAGGCGGATCCTCGGCACGCAGCGCGGAGGCGCGACCGAGCAGAACTCGCGTCCGGTTGTGGAGTTGGATCGCCTCGGTGAGCGCCTCGCGCGAGATGCTTACGCCGAAGAAGCTCTCGAGCCTCGCCTGCAGGTGCCGCAGCTGCCCCACCAGACGCGCGAACGACTCCTCGCTATTCAGGTGCGGGACGTCGAGGTAGTGGTTGAAGGGCGCCACCTCCTTGGCGGCGAAGATGTCGAAGAGACGCCGGATGTGATCGCAGCTGTTGGTGACCAGAAGGCCGTCCAGAAAAGCGAGATCACCCTTCATCAGCCGGTTCAGCGTGTGCCGCACGAAGCGGCAGTTGAACGGGCCGAGGTACTGGTCGGCGTACGAGGTGTTCTCACTTCCCGTGCCCCGCAGCCGCAACGGCAGGACCCCCGCCGCCCAAAGCAGCTCCTCCGGCGTGTGCGCACAGAAGAACCCCACGACAGGACGTCCGGAAGCCTTCCACTCCCTGACGTACTCGTTCTCGATCGGACCGGCGAGCCGGTTGAAGTCGATCGCCTCTCCCACGGGACTTCCGCTACTCCATCACCGTCGTGAAGAACTCCTCGATCGTCGCGCGGATCGACTCGACAGAGCGTGCGCGCGAGTCCATCCAGTCGAGATCGAAGGAGCAGATCGGGATCTCCCGCTCGCGACACGTATCCTTCAGCAGACTCAGCCAGGCCCAGGCGTGCTTGCAGCCCGCGGGGGCCGGGAAGACGACGCAGTCCGCTCTGAGATCCTCGTAGTCACGGAGAAACTGCTCTTTCATCCTGTCCGCCGTCACCCGCAGGCGGCTCATGGTGGTCTCGAGGCCGCGCCGGGCCAGGTCCACCAGCATCGTGTCCAGGCTGGTGGTGTCTATCGGGTCCTCTCGGCAGAAGCTGCCCAGTTGGTCCATCAGCACGACGACGCTGAAGTTCTCTTCGAGCCACTCGTGCAAGCCGAGGTCGAAGGTGACCGGCACGCAGTACCAGAAGACGCGGTGCCTCTCCTGCGCAACGGCGCCTCGGCCGTCCGCGACGGCCTGCGCCGCATCGTCACGCAGGAACTCGAGATAGCTAGTGAGCTCCGGCGTACCGAGCTGGGTGACCATCGCGATATAGGCGCCGGCTGTCACGGTACCCGCCTGGGGGCAGGGCCGGGCGCGTCTCAGCTCGAACAGCTCCAGGAAGGCCTCCGTGGCGCGGTTCGATTCCTCGCACACCTCGCGCAGGCGGTCCGGATCGAGCCGGGTCCCGGTCTGCTCCTCCAGAAAGCCGATCAGCTTGCGGATCTCGCCCGCGTAGTACAGGTGTGCCTCGCGCGAGTCCTCCACCGGAGCGTCGAGGCGGAAGATGGGACAGTCGGCGATCTGCTCGAACATCTGGTATCCGATGCGGGAGCTGTCGCAGGGGGCGCTCCCCGTCACGATGAAGTCCGCCTTCGGCATCTCGTTCTTCAGCATCGCCCCGTAGATGAACTTGTCGAGCGCGCAGAGCTCCGAGGGCACGCCGGCCGCCTCCGCGGTATCGACGTACTCCCAGCACACCTCCGGCGCGGCGCGCGTCACCGTGACCGGATGGCTCTCGCCGAGAAAGGGGAGAATGTCCATGGCGAGGAAGAGCTCCGGGGTCAGGCAGAAGCTGTACCAGGCGAGCTTCCTGTGCCGCTCGTCCATGGCCCGGAAGGTTTCCTCGTAGTGAGCGATCGCCAGCTCCAGACCGCCCGCGATCAGACGTCCGTGCGGTATCAGGTCCGCCCGAAGCATCTCCAGCGCGGGCTTGTACTGCGTCTCGATCTTCTCGCGCATGAAGGTCATCGGCTGCGCGCTCATCCTCCGACCTCTCGCTCTCTCACTCGCGTGTGAACGGGTTCAGCCCGACGACCTGTTCGATCAGCCGGTTCACCTTGGTGCAGGACTCGATCTCTCCGGAGACGGCATCCGGGTAGGACTCGAATGCGGAGCCTCCCGATTCGACGGCTCGAAGGATGGACTCGCCAGCGGCTCTACCGCTGATCAGAGCCGAGGTGATGCCTTCTCCGCAGCGGTTGAATCCGCCGGCCTCGCCGGCGAGAAGCAGATTTTCTTCTCCGAGGCAGTAGTTGTTCGTCGCCGACATGTCGTGTATGGAGCACCCGAACCGTTCCACCCTCTTGTTGATCAGGAGCCCGTGCTTCTCCTGGAGATGGGCGGTGAACCTCTTGAAGCAGTCCTTCACCGGATCCCCCTGGCGGGTACCGGTCACTG